>NZ_CYGY02000002.1 GCF_900007165.1 Paraburkholderia piptadeniae | reverse complement strand
CCGAGACCTTTCAACTGGACCAAATCGGCCGACGACATCCTCGCTAGCGTCAAGCGATTTTGTCTACGAATTTCTAACTCGCGACACTAGAGCTACTCACACTAAAACCTCGTGTAATCTGGTGTCTACGGCTGCACACGCGGATCGCTAGGCGTGGTCATTTATTCTGTGTACCAATAGCGTCACGTCAGCTATTTGACGTCGATCGTTCGAGGCAATCTCACCGATGCCTGCGCGTCTTCGGCGAACTGCGCATCCACAAAATCCGCCCACAGTTGCATCTCGTGTTGAGTCGGATCGCGTCCATTACGGTCGTGCATAGGAGCGTTATCCGATTCGCCTTGACCGCTCCAGCCCACAGTCGACTGCATTAAGGCACAAGGGTGGCCCAAAGCGGTGCGACGAAGATCGTGCAGCACGAAATGCTCGCCTTTCAGTCCCAGCGTCTTGACCGCCTGATTCAACGTGCCCTTTGCAATCGGGCGATCCTCGTTTCCGCGAGTCGACGGAAAGACGTACGTGCGGCTCGCCTTCGATTCGCGCGACTCGCGCAGCATCGTTACTGCCTGCGTCGAAAGATAAATGTGGCGTTCGCGACCGTTGCTGGCGCGCGCGGCGGGAACTGTCCAGATACCGGCGTCGAGATCGATTTCACGCCACGTCGCTTCGATCAATTCCGATTTGCTGGCCATTGTCAGCACGAGCAGATGCAGGGCTAGCTTCAACGGCCGGCGTATGTCCGAGGTGTAAATGGCGCGCAGCAAGACGCCGATCTCGTCGGAGGAAAGGATACGAGTGCGGCCGTCCTGGTTGGCGATTGTCCGGGCCGGAATGGACTCGGCGGGATTGGCATCGGCGAGGTGCCGTGCGATCAGGAATGCGTACAGCCGCTTGACGACATTGCGCGTGTGCAGCGCCATCTGTGGCGAGCCACGGCGCTTGATGGCGTCGCAGATCGACTGGATATCCTCAGTCGTGACTTGCGCGAACGCCTTGTGCCCAATCGCGGGCAGGATGTCCTTATCAAGCGCGCGCTGCGTGGTTCGCCGATACTCGTCGGACTTGCGGGCGATTTCGGAAGCCACGTAAAGCTCGGCGGCATCGCGCAATATGTCGACGCGCTTTTCGGCGCCTCGATCCTGCCTCGCCATCGATACGGGCGAAAGACCATTCGCAACCATCTCCGCGTATTTCAGCGCCCGCGTCCGGGCGACGCGCAACGACATCAACTGGTAGTCGCCGATCGTCACCATCGGTTGCCGATGCCCGTTCAGCGTATAGCGAAAGCGCCACACTTTCTTCCCGGTCGGCATGACTTCGAGGATGAGGCCTTTGCCGTCGGCCACACTGTAGCGCGCCTCGCGTGGCTGCAAGGCGCGGATCTGGGATTCGCTGAGTGGTGTCGCGAGCTTGGGCATCGACTTGATTTGGGTACACAGGGCACGTTGAAGCTGCAGTTTACCCTGTCGTGTACCCAAAAATGCACTTGCCATCGAACTTGTCGACTGGGGATAGCGACCTTGCAGCATGGCACCACGACGCCAGGATCAACAAGCGCGTGTCTTGCCTATTTGCCGATGCAAAACCTGCTGAAAATCACACCCAGCAGATCATCGGAGGTGAACTCACCCGTAATCGAGTTCAACTGCTCCTGAGCCAGCCGCAGTTCTTCTGCGAAAAGATCGAGCGCCTGCGAATTCTGGTCGGCGTGTTCAGCGGCCAGCCTCAGATGTTCTTGAGCGGCTCGAAGCGCGATCAGATGCCGTTCGCGTGCCAGATAGACACTCTCGGCGCCGGCCTGCCAACCCGCAATGCGCAGCAGTTCGCCGCGCAGCAGGTGGATCCCGTGCCCCGTCTTTGCCGACAGCCGAACCTCGCACAAGTCGGCATCGCCGATGCCGTTCAGCCCAACCACGCCTGGCGCGACGTCCGTCAGGTCCGTTTTGTTGAGCACGCGTACGACAGGCACGGCTGACGGGAAGCGTGCGGCGATCGATTCGTCGTCGGGCGTCACGCCAGAACGCGCGTCGAGCAAATGCAGCACGACGTCGGCGCGCTCGATCTCGCCCCAGGTTCGCTCGATGCCGATCTTTTCCACTTCATCTTCCGTCTCGCGCAAGCCAGCCGTGTCGATCACATGCAGTGGAATGCCTTCCACCTGAATCGTCTGCGCGACCTTGTCACGCGTGGTGCCGGCGATCGGCGTGACGATGGCCAACTCGGCGCCCGCGAGCGCGTTGAGCAGCGACGATTTACCGACATTCGGCTGCCCGGCCAGCACGACCGACAAACCTTCGCGCAGCAGCGCCCCTTGTCGCGCTTCGCTGAGCACGAGCGAGAGACGGTCGCGGATGCGCGCGAGCTTGCCGCGCGCGTCTGCCGCTTCGAGAAAATCGATTTCCTCTTCGGGGAAATCGAGGGTCGCCTCGACGAGCATTCGCAGCGTGATCACCTCTTCGACAAGCGCGTGAATGTCGCGCGAAAACGCGCCCTCCAGCGAACGCCCCGCCGATCGCACGGCCGCTTCCGTGCTCGCCTCGATCAGATCGGCGACGGCCTCGGCCTGAGCCAGGTCGAGCTTGTCGTTGAGGAACGCGCGCCGCGTGAATTCGCCCGGCTCCGCTAGACGCAGGCCGAACGCGCGACCCGCGTCGATGCATCGCTGCAGAACCAGCTGAAGCACGATGGGACCGCCGTGTCCCTGAAGTTCGAGCACATGCTCGCCCGTGTAGGAATGCGGTGCGGGGAAATACAGCGCGATGCCGCGGTCGAGTGCGTTGCCGCCATCGTCGAGAAACGGAACATAGCTGGCATGACGCGGCGCGAGCATTTGTCCTGTCAGCGCCTCCATCATCGGTTGCGCGGCCGCTTCTCCTGCGCGGCCAAACGAAATCCGCACGACGCCTATCCCGCCTCGGCCGGGGGCAGTTGCGATGGCGACGATGGGATCGGAATCGGTGGCGAGCATGGTGGAGAACGGGAGAAGCGGGAGAAAACGGCCGGAAAAAAACGTGCGCGAATGGCGCGCCGAACGCCTGGCATTGTAACGCGCGCTCCAAGTGGCCTCGCGCAGACAATGCGTTGCACTCGCTCAGACCGCGAGCCAGAGCTTATCTCATATGAGCTAAGCCGCGTTCAGTATCGATATGGAAAAATTCTGACTGTTCATGTAGTTTCATCCTTACGTACAAAGGCTTTACGGGCTTAAAAATCTTCAAAGGGACGAATCCGATCGTGTGCTGCTACGAGATAGGCAAATCTAGGACACGCTAAATGTAGCGTGTACGGTTGTCTACCTGTAGCGCGTCGGACTGCACAATTTGCGGATGCCAACCCTCGAAGAAAAAGCGGCCTTTGCCGAGCGACTGAAGTTCGCGATGAGACGCGCCCCGGAAAAGCTCAAGGGCGGGACCGATCTCGCGCTGCATTTCAATCTGCGCCATCACGGCGACCAGCCCGTCTCGCCTCAGACGGTACACAAGTGGCTGAGCGGCCGCACGATTCCAACCGACGACAAGCTTCGGACGCTCGCCGAATGGTTCGAAGTGGATGTCCACTGGCTGCACTATGGACCTTCGCCGAGCGGATCGACGAGAAATGTCCCGAAGCCTCTGGTGCGCGGCGAGAAATATCCGCTTTCGCCCGAGACGCTTGAGCTGGCGTCGAAGATCGAATCGCTGACGCCGCATCATCGCTATCTCGTGCAGGAGCTAATCGCGCAACTCTACGGCGACGCCGACAACTCGTAAGAAGAGCGCAGACACAAAAAAACCGCCCGGCACTAACCGGGCGGTTTCTTTTTTCTACAGGCTTCGGATCGGATCATTCGACGTCCGATCCCAATTCCCGATCAGGCTGCCTTTTTCTTCTGCCCCATCATGCGCGTGATGTAGTACTGCTGGGCGATCGACAGCACGTTGTTCACGACGTAGTACAGCACGAGACCCGCCGGGAAGAAGAAGAACATCACCGAGAACGCGATCGGCATGAACATCATCATCTTGGCCTGGACCGGGTCCGGCGGCGTCGGGTTGAGCTTTGTCTGAACGAACATCGAGACGGCCATCAGCACCGGCAGGATGAAATACGGATCTTGTTGCGACAGATCGTGAATCCACATGATCCACGGTGCGCCGCGCATTTCCACCGACGACAGCAGCACCCAGTACAGCGAGATAAACACCGGAATCTGAATCACGACGGGCAGACAGCCGCCGAACGGGTTCACCTTCTCAGTCTTGTACAGCTCCATCAGAGCCGCGTTCATCTTCTGCGGATCGCCCTTGAAGCGCTCGCGCAGCGCCTGCATGCGCGGCGTAATTTCCTTCATGCGCGCCATCGACTTGTAGCTTGCCGCCGACAGCGGGAAGAACACGGCCTTGATCAGCAGCGTCAACAGGACAATTGCCCAGCCCCAGTTGCCGACATAGCTGTGGATCTTTTCAAGCAGCCAGAAGAGCGGTTTCGCGATGATCGTCACCCAGCCGTAGTCCTTCACAAGTTCCAGCCCCGGCGCGACGCCTTCGAGCATGCGCTCTTCTTCCGGACCGGCGAACAGGCGCGCGGACACGTCGACCGATTGTCCCGGCGCGATCGTCTGCAGCGGCTGCTTGACGCCGACGCGATACAGCGACGGATCGATCTTCTCGACGTACATGTCGCGCTTGACGCCCTGCTGCGGAATCCACGCTGACGCGAAATAGTGCTGCACCATCGCGACCCAGCCGTTGTCGGCGGACTTCGCGTAGTCTTCCTTGTTCTTGTCGATGTCGCCGAACGTCATCTTCTGGAAGTGATGCTGCTCCGTGTACACAGCCGGTCCGATGAACGTGTGCGAGAAGCGCGGCGTCTCGACGGGCTGGCTGTCGCGCACGAGTTCCATGTAGGCGGTCGGCGTGACAGGCGTCGAGCCGACGTTCTGGATCTTCGTGTCGACGTTGATCACGTAGCTGCCGCGCGTGAAGGTGTAGGTTTTCACGACCTTCACGCCGCCCTTTACCGGCGATTCGAACGACAGCTTCAGCGTGTTGCCCGTCATGTCGGTCGGCTGACCGGCAACGGGCGTGAACACATCGGTGTGGTTCGGGAAGTCACCGCCGAGCAGGCCCGTGCGCGCCAGATACGTGTGATCGGCGGTATGGTCGAACAGCGTGATCACCTGAGCGGGCTGCTTGTCCTCGCCCGGCTTGAACAGCGTGAGCTTCGACAGCGTGCCGCCACGCGTGTCGATCTGGCCGCGATAAACGTCAGTGGTGAAGGAAACCAGCTGCGCCTGCTGCGCGGCGGGTACCGTCGATTCCGGCGCGGCCGCGTTCGTCTGCGGCAGCTCGGCGGGTTGGGTTCCCGTCGTCGACGAGCCCGGCGCGGCGGTGCTCGCCGTCTTCGTCTGCGTTGCGCTCGGGAAGAACATCGACTGGCGTCCATGGTCGCGCTGCCAGTTGTCGAACAGCATGACAGCTGACATGAAGAAGATGACCCATAGGACGGTGCGTTTGATATCCATGCGTTGTCTCAGTGTCGATGGCACAGCGCGTCAGCGCTTCTTAGGAGTTGGAGGCGGGACAAGATCGATGCCGCCCGCCGAAAACGGGTGACAGCGGCACAGGCGCCTTGCGGCGAGGTAAGTACCACGCGCGGCGCCATGATACTGGATTGCTTCGCGCGCGTAATCCGAACAGGAGGGATAAAAGCGGCACCGACTGCCGAGCATGGGACTCACGGCAATCTTGTAGAAACGCAGCAAAGCGATCAGTACCGTTTGCATGACCAGTGCGGCAGGACTGCACCGCCCGTTGTGAAGCGCTGGACGGCAGCGGCGCTTCGAGGCTGTGCGGATGTCATGGCGTGGTGGGCGGCGTGTCCGCCCGTTGCGTTGCCGCCCCCTCGCGCCGGGCGATTTCGCGTGCCACCTTGTCGAGCAGCACGTCGATTTCACCACGGCACAACGCTTTCAACGGTGGCGACGATCCGCTGGGCATCGCCTTCCGGTCGAATTTCGTATGCAGACGCAGCAGCACGTCCCAGCCGCCAAATTCCGCGCGGCGCACGCGAAATGCTTCGCGCGCCAGACGCTTCACCAGATTACGCGTGACCGCGCGCGGCGCGTACTTCTTGCCGATCACGAGGCCGAGGCGCGCTTCATTGCCTGTCGGCCGCGCGTACACGACAAAGTGTGCCGTGCGGCGCCACGGGCGCAAACGAAAAACGGATGAGAATTCATCCGTTTTCAGCAGCCTTGCGGCTTTGGGAAAGGCTGCGGACGCCTGCAACGGAACGACGTTCTGATGCGGCGCGTCTGCCGTTCCCGCAGCGTCACGGGTGTCGGACACAGCGCGCACTCGGCTTGACCGCGTTTCTGCCTGCCTTAGATGGCGAGGCGCTTGCGGCCCTTCGCGCGGCGTGCGTTGATGACTTTGCGGCCACCAGCGGTCTTCATGCGAACGCGGAAGCCATGGGTGCGCTTACGGCGCGTCACGGAAGGTTGGTAAGTACGTTTCATGTTGCTCTCACTTGTTTGAGAAATAACCGCGCGAGCATCGCTGAAAGTGCAATGGCCGGAGGTTCGAAAATCGGTTTTCGCGGAACCCGTTATTTAAACCGGTTTTCTCTGACTCGTCAATAGCTTAGGCAGATGATCCACAGGGGGCGTCATTGGGTGTTGTTTGATCAGGCCCTGTGGATAACTCACTTGGCCTGCCGTTTTGGCGGTAGAATCTCGCCTTACTTCCCAAGAATCCTGCACGCCGCCCCGGCCCGCTTGACCCCGCAAACCTTTGTGGCACAAGCGTCTGGGGCTTTTCCGCCTGGCAGCTTCGGGCCTCGTCGCGTATCCCGCGACCAGAGCGCCGGCGGAAAAGCGTCGCAAACATAACGATAGCAACTTGATGAACGAATTCTGGCAACACTGTTCCGCCCTGCTGGAGCGCGAATTGACGCCCCAGCAGTACGTGACGTGGATCAAACCGTTGGCCCCGGTCGCCTTCGACATCGATGCGAATACCCTGAGCATCGCCGCGCCGAACCGTTTCAAGCTGGATTGGGTCAAGAGCCAGTTTTCCGGTCGCATCACCGACCTTGCACGCGACTTCTGGCATTCCCCCGTTGACGTCCAGTTCGTCCTCGATCCGAAAGCCGGTGTGCGCACGGTGCCTGCCGCGCCGCTGCGGCCGTCGACGGTCGGCGCGAACAGCGCCGCCGCGGCCGTCGATGCCGCCGTCGGCGCGGTGCAAGCGGCCCATTCGGCCCGCGCGGGCGGCATGGGCGGCCTCGGCGCGCCCACGAACGCAGCCCAGCTGACCGACGATGCCGCCGACCTCGATCTGCCCAGCCTCGACGCGAACGAGGCCGCGGCGGGGCGCCGCACGTGGCGTCCGGGTGCTGCCGCGCCAGCGGCGAGCGGCGAGAGCGACTCGATGTACGAGCGCTCGAAGCTGAACCCCGTGCTCACCTTCGACAACTTCGTGACCGGCAAGGCGAACCAGCTGGCTCGCGCTGCCGCGATCCAGGTCGCCGACAACCCCGGCATTTCGTACAACCCGCTGTTTCTCTACGGCGGCGTGGGTCTTGGCAAGACACACCTCATTCACGCGATCGGCAACCAGTTGCTGATGGACAAGCCCGGCGCGCGCATCCGCTACATCCACGCGGAGCAGTACGTGTCGGACGTGGTGAAGGCGTATCAGCGCAAGGCGTTCGACGATTTCAAGCGCTACTACCACTCGCTCGACCTGCTGCTGATCGACGATATTCAGTTCTTCTCGGGCAAATCCCGTACGCAGGAAGAGTTTTTCTACGCGTTCGAAGCGCTGGTCGCCAACAAGGCTCAGGTGATCATCACCAGCGATACGTATCCGAAGGAAATCTCAGGTATCGACGACCGTTTGATCTCGCGCTTCGATTCCGGGCTGACCGTCGCAATCGAGCCACCCGAGCTTGAGATGCGCGTCGCGATTCTGATGCGCAAGGCGCAGTCGGAAGGCGTGAGTCTGAACGAGGACGTCGCGTTCTTCGTTGCGAAGCATCTGCGTTCGAACGTCCGCGAACTGGAAGGCGCGCTGCGCAAGATTCTCGCGTACTCGAAGTTCCACGGCCGCGAAATCACGATCGAGCTGACCAAGGAGGCGCTAAAAGACCTGCTGACCGTGCAGAACCGGCAGATTTCGGTGGAAAACATCCAGAAGACGGTCGCCGACTTTTACAGCATCAAGGTCGCCGATATGTATTCGAAGAAGCGGCCGGCCAATATCGCGCGGCCGCGCCAGATCGCGATGTATCTGGCGAAGGAGCTGACGCAGAAGAGCCTGCCGGAAATCGGCGAGCTGTTCGGCGGGCGCGACCATACGACTGTGCTGCACGCGGTGCGCAAGATCGCCGACGAGCGAGGCAAGGACGCGCAATTGAACCACGAGCTGCACGTGCTGGAACAGACGCTGAAAGGCTGAACGGGGTAAGGGGCCGGATCTGACCGAAGGGTTCCTCGAACCTGTCGGAAAAATTAATCTGTTTATTGCGCGAGTCACCCCCAATTTAGGGAAGTGCTTCCATTTTCAGGCACAATACAGGTTTAACCGCCCGGCAAAAGCGGGCGGGATTTCACGCCGTGACTGGCGCAGTACGGCGCCGGCGGGGGGCCGGGGCCGCGCGCTTCAACATTGCCGGGTAAGGCGCGCAGGCCGACACATCAACGAAGGAACTCTATGCAACTGGTCAAGACCGAACGCGATAACCTCCTCAGGCCGCTGCAAACCGTGAGCGGCATTGTCGAACGCCGTCATACGTTGCCGATCCTCGCCAATTTGCTGATTACCAAGAACGGCCCGGACGTCTCGTTCCTGTCCACCGACCTCGAACTGCAAATCACCACGCATGCCGATTTCGGCGTCGGCGGCGAGTCCGTGGCCACTACGGTCGCGGCGCGAAAGCTCCTCGACATTCTGCGCGCAATGCCCGACGGGCAGGTCACGCTCACGCTGAACGACAAGCGTCTGACGGTGCAGTCCGGCAAGAGCCGTTTCGCGCTGCAAACGCTCGCTGCAGACGAATTCCCGACGGTCGCTCAAGCTAAAGACTTCGGTGCGAACCTCGCGGTTCCCCAAAAGACGTTCCGCCAGTTGCTCGGCATGGTCCACTTCGCGATGGCGCAGCAGGACATCCGTTACTACCTGAATGGCATGCTGCTAGTGGTCGATGGTGATCAGTTGATGGCCGTCGCGACGGACGGTCACCGTCTCGCCTTTTCGTCGATGAAGATCGAAGGCTCGTTCGCGCGCCAGGAAGTGATCATTCCGCGTAAGACGATTCTCGAACTGCAACGCCTGCTGGAAGACATCGACGACGTGCTCAAGATCGATATCGCGCCGACACAGGTGAAGTTCACGTTCGGCGGCGTCGAACTGGTGTCGAAGCTGGTCGAAGGCAAGTTCCCGGACTTCCAGCGCGTGATTCCGAAGTCGCACAAGAACACGTTCGTGATCGGCCGCGAAGAACTGCAGCGCTCGCTGCAACGCGCGGCCATTCTGACGTCGGACAAGTTCAAGGGCGTGCGCTGCATCGTCGAACCAGGCCAGCTGAAGATCATGTCCACCAACGCGGACCAGGAAGAAGCGCAGGAAGAACTCGAAATCGCCTACCAGGGCGACAGCATCGACATCGGTTTCAACGTCACGTATCTGCTCGACGTGCTCGCGAACCTGAAGATCGACATGCTGGAAGTCAGCCTCGGCGACGCCAGCTCGAGCGCGCTGATCACGATTCCCGAGAACGACCAGTTCAAATACGTGGTGATGCCGATGCGCATCTGACGCGTCCAACACGAAGAACACATCAAGGGGCGCAGCGCCCCTTTGGTGTTTTTATGGCGTTTTGAAAAGCCTCGAGCAGCAACGAAGCAGTAACGCAGAACCGGAAGAAATCCATGACTGAACTGAACAATTCGCAACCCGATAACAGCTACGGCGCCTCGTCCATTCAGATCCTCGAAGGTCTGGAAGCCGTGCGCAAGCGGCCGGGTATGTATATCGGCGATACGTCGGACGGGACCGGTCTGCATCACCTCGTGTTCGAGGTGCTCGACAATTCGATCGACGAGGCACTCGCCGGTCATTGCGACGACATTCAGGTCATCATCCACGCCGACAACTCGATTTCCGTGACCGACAACGGCCGCGGCATCCCGACGGGCATCAAGCGCGACGACAAGCATGACCCGAAGCGTAGCGCCGCCGAAATCGTGATGACCGAGCTGCACGCGGGCGGCAAGTTCGACCAGAACAGCTACAAGGTGTCGGGCGGCCTGCACGGCGTGGGCGTGTCGTGCGTGAACGCGCTGTCGTCATGGCTGCGCCTTACTGTGCGCCGCGACGGCAAGAAGCACTTCATGGAATTCCACCGTGGCGTGCCGCAGAACCGCGTGATCGAAGAAGTGGACGGCGAGCGTCTGTCGCCGATTCCCGTTCTCGGCGACACCGAAAACCGCGGCACCGAAGTGCACTTCATGGCCGATGAGAAGATCTTCGGCAACGTCGAATATCACTACGACATTCTGGCGAAGCGTATCCGCGAACTCTCGTTCCTGAACAACGGCGTGAGGATTCGTCTCACCGATCAGCGCTCGGGCAAGGAAGACGATTTCGCGTTCGTCGGCGGCGTGAAGGGTTTCGTCGAGTTCATCAACAAGACGAAGACCGTGCTGCATCCGACCATTTTCCATATCGTCGGCGAGAAGGACGGCGTGGGCGTCGAAGTGGCGATGCAATGGAACGACAGCTACAACGAAAACGTGCTGTGCTTCACGAACAACATTCCGCAGCGCGACGGCGGCACGCACCTGACGGGCCTGCGTGCGGCGATGACGCGCGTGATCAACAAATACATCGCCGATCACGAAATCGCGAAGAAGGCGAAGGTCGAGACGTCCGGCGACGACATGCGCGAAGGGCTGTCGTGCGTACTGTCGGTGAAGGTGCCCGAGCCGAAGTTCAGCTCGCAGACGAAGGACAAGCTCGTCTCGTCGGAAGTGCGCGCGCCCGTGGAAGAAGTGGTCGCGAAGGCGCTCGAAGAATTCCTGCTGGAAACGCCGATCGACGCGAAGATCATCTGCGGCAAGATCGTCGATGCGGCGCGTGCGCGCGACGCTGCCCGCAAGGCGCGCGAGATGACGCGACGCAAGGGGGTGCTGGACGGCGTCGGTCTGCCGGGCAAGCTAGCAGACTGCCAGGAGAAAGATCCTGCCAAGTCTGAGATTTATATCGTCGAGGGTGACTCGGCGGGCGGTTCGGCAAAGCAGGGCCGCGACAGAAAATTCCAGGCCATTCTGCCGTTGCGCGGCAAGGTGCTGAACGTCGAGAAGGCGCGTTACGACAAGCTGCTGTCGTCGGAGCAGATCGTTACGCTGATTACCGCGCTCGGTTGCGGCATCGGCAAGGACGACTACAACCTCGACAAGCTCCGTTATCACCGCATCATCATCATGACGGATGCCGACGTCGACGGCGCGCACATCCGCACGCTGCTGCTGACGTTCTTCTATCGTCAGATGCCGGAGATGATCGAGCGCGGGTACATCTACATCGCACAGCCGCCGCTGTACAAGGTGAAGGCGGGCAAGGACGAGCGTTATCTTAAGGACACGGCGGAGTTGAACGCGCATATGCTGCGCCTGGCTCTGAATGGCTCTGAGCTTATTTCGTCTGAAGGCGCGACGCCGATTGCAGGCGATGCGTTGGGCGAACTGGCTCGTTCTTATCTGCTCGCGCAGGCTGTCGTAGATCGTCTGAGCAAGCTTTACGACGAAGCTGCGCTCGAGGCCGTGATGGATGGCGCGACGATCGATCTGTCGAGCGAGCAATCGACGGAAGCATCGGCTCGCGCGCTCGAAGCCAAACTGCGTGACGATCCGCTCAAGCCAGAGATCAACGTGATCGCGATGTACGACCCGGTGCGCGAACTGCGTTCGCTGCGCGTCGAGCGCCGTCATCATGGCAATGTGAAGGTCAGCGTCATCGACGAAGAATTCCAGCTGACGGCCGACTATCAGCAACTGGTCAATACCGCCAACACGTTCAAGGGCTTGATCGGCGAGGGCGCGGTAATCAAGCGCGGCGAGCGCAGCATGGCCGTGGGCGACTTCAAGAGCGCGATGAAGTGGCTGATCGCCGATGCAGAACGGAACATTTCGAAGCAGCGCTACAAGGGACTCGGTGAGATGAATCCCGAACAGCTCTGGGAAACGACGATGGACCCGAACGTGCGACGTCTGTTGCGCGTGCAGATCGAGGACGCGATTGCGGCGGATGGGATCTTTACGACGCTGATGGGCGACGAGGTGGAGCCGCGCCGGGCGTTTATCGAGAGCAATGCGTTGCGGGCGGGGAATATCGACGTTTGAGTTTTTGTCGTGTGTGATTGCAGTTGCGGCGAACGTTCGAGCGTCCTGCTCAAGCGGCGGAGAACCGCTCGTAGCCTGCTCGGTGCCTGATCAGCGGTCAGTGCCCGCAGGCATCCGTTCGCCGGACATCGCTCTCGAAGGGGCGGACGCGCCGCGCCGGCCGGCACTCATTTCATAGGGATCAAATCGCCTTTGGTCCCGCGACACGGTTTATTCTGACCGGCCTCGCAAAGTGGGGCGGACTCCTCGTGAATGCTGTTCCACAATGGAGATCATCCGCCGCGCCAATGGTGACATATAGGCTCCGGCTCTGGACAAGATCGCGATGTGCCTTCGCAGATCCAGTTCTTGCGGGTCCAACCTGATCGGCCGAATCCCCACTGTCATCAGCTTCGGTGCGGCACTTGCGACGCCGAGTAATTTCGTATTCCGAACGAGATGAATGAACGAGCGACTGCTGAAATCTGTCTCGATCCGCAAGACAGGTGGCGGTAGGCCCTGTTTACGAAAAGCGGCTTCTACGTGTTGCCGCACGGCGACATGAGAGCCTGGTAAAAGCCAGTCATGTCCAACCAGATCAGCGAGCTTTGGCTTCCGCTTGCGTAACAGCGGATGCTTCTCGTCGGCGATGACGGTGAGCACATCAGTAAAAAGCTCCCGCACAACGAACTCCGCTGCGCGCTGGTTTGGCACGGGGGCCACCACCAGATCCAGTGATCCTTCCGTAAGTAAATCAAGAAGATCAGGCGCCAGCATCCGGCGGAGACGAATCTGGGCTGCTGGACGATCGAGGATCAACTGGCGACAGGCGTCCAACACTATCGTGTCGGGAACAGAGGGTGAATAGCCGAGGCTCAAAATGCCCTGCGTCCCCGATTGGATCGCACGCATTTGCGTGAGCACATCTTCGTAGTCCCGGTGGATAGCCCGAATCCGTTCGATAAAGAGCGCGCCCGCTGAAGTCGGACTCACACCCCGTGCGCTACGCTCAAAGAGGCGCAAGCCCACTTCTGCCTCGAGGCGCTTCACTGCTTTAGTCAGCGCCGGCTGAGTAATTCCCAGAGTTGCGGCGGCACGACCAATTCCGCCATGAGCGTGGACGGCGAGGATAAATTCGAGGTCACGGGTTTCCATTGGCCCATTCCTAATGGTAATGACTTTATGCCGGACATGGCATTGTTGCCACGGATCGGATCATACAGACTCGGCCTCAGCAATACACCTGAAACGGGAGTGACGCGGACATGAAGCCGAGCAATGTACTGATACTGATGGCGGACGAGCACAACGCAAGGATGCTCGGATGCGCAGGTCATCCATTGGCGAAAACGCCGAACCTCGATGTGCTTGCAGCACGAGGAACCCGTTTCACCAGCGCCTACACGAATTGTCCGATCTGTGTACCGGCGCGCGCGAGTTTCGCCACCGGTCGTTACATCAATGAAATCGGGTACTGGGACAATTCCATCGCCTACGATGGCCGCATACAGGGCTGGGGGCATCGTCTCCGGGCGGCAAGGATTCGTGTGGAGTCCATCGGAAAGCTCCACTATCGCAAGCAGAGCGATCCGGTTGGACTTGATCGTCAGCATTTGCCTATGCATATCAAGGATGGCATAGGCATGGTGCACCTTTCCATCCGCCGGCAATTTCCCGATTTCGTGTCAGAGGCCCGCCATGTTGCGAGCATTCCAATGTCCGCAGCCGAAGGCGAAAGCGAGTACACCAGATACGATCGGCGAATCGCCGACGTCGCGTGCGACTGGTTGCAGCGTGCCGCGAACGAAGATGGCAACTGGGTCTTGTTTGTGAGCTTCGTCACGCCGCACTATCCACTATGCGCACCGAAGGAATTTCTCGACCTCTATCCGATCGACGAGATGCCTGAGGGCAAACTTGCGGCCGGATCAGGCTTCCAGCTTCATCCCTGGTTGCAGCGCTTCGCTGCCTCCGGGCGCGCTACCGTCGAGCAGCAAAAAAAGGCCTTCGCGGCATATCTTGCACTCTGCAGTTTCATGGATACGCAGATCGGGCGCGTGCTGAGCGCGTTGCAACAGGCCGGCCTCGCCGATTCGACACGGATCATCTATACCTCGGACCACGGCGAAAGCGCCGGTGCTCGCGGCCTCTGGGGCAAATCGAACCACTACGAGGAAGCCGTCGCTATACCGCTTATCGTGGCTGGTCCGGATGTTCCCGTTGGAAGAGTGTGCAATACGCCCGTCACGCTGATCGACGCGCATCCGTCGATCCTTCAAGCGGCGGGGTTGTCCCTCGAAGGCGATGCGACACGCGGGAAATCTCTTTTCGACCTCGCAGGCCTGTCGGACGACATCGAGCGCATCGCCTTCAGCGAATACCATGCCGGCGGGTCGCCGTCCGCGTCCTACATGGTTCGCAAGGGGCGCTTCAAGCTCATCTATTACGTCGGCTTTTCCTCGGAACTGTTCGACCTCGAGGACGATCCGGAAGAGCGCACCAACCTTGCTGATGACCCGAGCTATGCATCGGTGGTCACGGAACTAGAGCGGATCTTGCGCGGCATCGTTGACCCTGAAGACGCCGACAAGCGCGCAAATCTCGCGCAGCGTGAATTGATCCAGAGCCTTGGCGGTCCCGAAAAGGTGACGGCCAATCTGATTACCGAAAAATCTTATACGCCTGTGCCTGAAAACATCGCATCGGAATTCGTTCGCTCAGGCGGGTAAGCATCAAGTCCGCGTCGCGCCCGGAAAGTGCAGCGAAGCCGGCATATGGCCCGGCTTTCATTGTCGGTCGCCGGGCAGAGAATGGCATCTGAATCCGGCTCAAATGGAGAGGTCATGCCCGTCGTGAATCCTGGTTTTTCGTTTGGCAACCGCTGGGTCCGCATCCTTGGCGTCGCGATGGTCATGTATACCCTCGCGATTATCGACCGGAGCAATCTGGGCATGGCCATTCCCTCGATGCGAGAGGAGCTTGGCATGACTCCAACCGCCATTGGTCGCGCTGCAGGCGCCTATTTCTGGGGCTATCTCGTCATGCAGGTGCCGATCGGGCGAATCGTAAATCTGTGGAGCCCGAAGAAAGTCATCTTTATTTTGATGCTGCTGTGGAGCGTCATTGCGTTGACCACGGCGTCCGTCACGACCGAACGCGAATTGGCGATCAACCGGTTCATGTTGGGACTCGCGGAAGGAGGTCTGCTGACGAGTGTGCTGGTCCTGATCCGCGCCTGGTTTACTCGTACGGAGCGCGCACGTGCCAACGCGATTATTCTGCTGGGCCTTGTGATTGCGCCGATTATCACAGGTCCGCTTTCCGGGCTCATTTTGACGCACTCGACCTGGCGCTGGATGTTCATCATCGAGGGGATACCGGGCCTGCTATGGGTGATCGTGTGGTGGTGGGCCATCGATGACCACCCGCGACAGGCAGGCTGGATGAATAGCGGAGAGCGCGAACAACTCGTCCGAACGCTGGACGCGGAAACTGGCGACATTGTTGCCGTGCAAGAGTCCCTCCTGTCGGTCATGTGGCATCCATTCATCATCCTGCTTTCGCTATACAACTTTTTTGCCCTGGTGGGGGAGTGGGGGATTCACGTCTGGTATCCCACCGTCCTCAAAGAAGCGGGGCTTCCTATTGGGGTAGTTGGACTGGTGGCCGCTCTGCCCGCTGTCCTTGGCATGCTCACGATGACGTTGGTTGCCAGAAGCTCTGACCTCCGACGGGAGCGCAAGTGGCACATGATCGGCGCGACGATGATCTCGGGTTGCGCGCTGCTGCTGATACGGTTCGATGGCGGAAGCATATTGGCGACGATATGCCTGTTTGCCGTGGCAACAGGGGCGTTGGCTGGCCGTTTCGGACCGTTGTGGGCGTTGCCTTCCGAGGTGTTGCCACCGACATGGCTCGGCGTGGGTATTGGCGTGATTCATGGAGTAGGCAGCCTGGGTGGTGTTGTCGGACCGTATTTATTCGGCCTCGTGCGGACTCAAACAGGGAGCTTTTCCCTGGCTTTGAGCATGGCTGGGGCGCTGATGATCCTTGGTTGCCTGATCGCCGCTCCCTTACAGGTTCGCCAGCGCACGGTCACTGGATGTGATCAGCACGAATCGGACAATGTCTTCTCACACCCGGAAATACAAAATGACAATTGAATCTTCCTTCTCAGCCGCAACCACGGCATGGCAAAGCTCCGGCAACTTCATTCAGATCGATGAGCATAGGGTCTTCATTCACCGGTGTGGCGTGGGTGAGTCCATTCTTTTCATCCACGGTTTTCCCACGTCGTGCTTCGATTGGCGAAACACAGTCGCCTGTCTCGCGAACAGCTTTGACTGCATAGCATTCGATCAGATTGGATACGGACTGTCCGACAAACCGGAGGCGTGGGGATACTCGCTCTTTCAGCAAGCCGACGTCGTCGAAGCGTTGCTCAAGAAACTCGGCGTTACGGCGGTTCACCTGGTCAGCCACGATGTGGGTACGAGTGTTCATGCGGAGCTGCTTGCGCGAAAGAAGGAGGGGCGCCTTTCCTTTGATGTACGTAGCTCGACGTTTCTGAACGGAAGCATCCTCAAGGGCATGGCGACGCTGACGAGTACCCAGAAGACACTGGAGAATCCCGCCACTCTCGACGAGGGTAAGCGAATCGCGGCCGGCTTCGCGTCCGGATACGTCGAACATCTGAAGAGGTACATGGGCAACGCCGAGGCCGTAAGCGCGGAGGATGCGCAGGTCATGACCGAACTTCTTGTCCATAAGAACGGCAACCTTCGCATACCGAACATCTACAGCTATGTGCGCGAACGGTATCTGCACACGGACCGCTGGGTCGGAGCGATCCAGGCGGAGGGCGCGCGGGTTCAGTTTCTTTGGGGCGACGCCGACCCCATCGCCAACATCGCCATGGGACGAGCGCTGCACGCGCTGGTGCCCACGGCGCAATACTCGGAATTGCCTGAAATTGGCCACTTCGTGCCGATAGAGGTGCCGGAAACCGTCGCCGCACATGTGCGCCGCTTTGTAACGGAATGCACGACCGCCCGAGATTTACCGCGGGCATTGAATAGCCATGCCTAATAAGATCAGCAGGTACTGAAGCTGGCTCCCGCGAATGGTCTCGCAGCTGGAGAGCACACGCTTATGGAATTGGGGCAATCGGATTTCTCGAAGATCGACATAGCGTGCCCCATTCGGATTTGCCATTTCACCGTCAGCTTCGCATCGCCGATGACGCAGCATCAATGCCGACCGCTGATAACACCCTGAGGACAACATGCATATGTCGAACCCGCAGCCGATCGACACGGCCGCGACGATGAGCGGCGCAGAGAGCCTCGTGAGAACGCTGCTCGCATGTGGCGTCGACACCTGTTTCGCCAACCCGGGTACAAGCGAGATGCACTTCGTGGCGGCGCTCGACCGGATTCCTGGAATGCGTTGTGTGCTGGGCCTGTTCGAGGGCGTGGTGACGGGTGCCGCCGATGGCTACGCGCGCATTGCACAGAAGCCCGCCGCCACGCTATTGCATTGCGGGCCAGGTCTCGCCAACGGCCTCGCCAACCTGCACAACGCGCGCCGCGCCCAATCGCCGGTGATCAATATCGTCGGCGATCAGGCGACTTATCATCGGCCGCTTGATGCGCCCCTTACGTCGGATACGGAGGGCTGGGCGCGTCCCGTCTCGGTGTGGACGCGCACGGTCACGGAAGCCGCTTCGGTCGGCGCGGCGGCCGCCACCGCGGTGCAGGCCGCCTGTGCAGAACCGCGCGGGGTCGCGAGCCTGATATTGCCTTCCGATGCCTGCTGGAACGAGGGCGGCGAGGTGGCTGCGCCACTTGGTCCGATCCCGGCGCCGAAGGTAACGCCGGATATCGTGCAGCAAATCGCTCGCGTGCTGCGCTCCGGCGAGCCGACCTTGTTGTTGCTTGCAGGGCGTGCGCTCGATGAGGCCCCGCTTGCCGACGCGCACAGCATTGCTGCCGCCACCGGCGCACGTCTCTTGTGCACGACGGCCAATGCGCGCGTGGCGCGCGGCCGTGGGCGCTTTCCAATCGAACGGCTGCCGTATTATGGCGATCCCGCTCGGGCCAGGACCGACGGAATCCGCCATTTGATCCTCGTCGGCACACCTGCGCCGGCGACGTTTTTTGCGTACCCGGGCAAGTCCTCGCGTCCGTATCCCGACGATGCCGTGGTCCACGTGCTGGCCAGGGCAGAGCAGGACCTTGCTGATGCGCTGGCGCAGCTGGCGGCACAACTAGACGTGCCGAGAATCTCGGCGCCTCACTCGGCTCCCACAAGCCATGAGCTTCCTGACGGGCCGATTACCTCACAGTCGGTGGCGCAGATTCTCTGTGCACGACTTCCCGAGCAGGCGATCGTGGTCGACGAGAGTGTCACGTTCGGTCATGCCTTCTATCCGGGCACCATGCACGCGGCGCCGCACGACTGGTTGCAGGTGACGGGCGGTGCGATCGGCGATGGCCTGCCGCTCGCGCTCGGCGCGGCGGTTGCGGCACCCGGTCGCCGCGTCGTTGCATTGCAGGCCGACGGCTCCGCGATGTACACGCCGCAAGCGCTGTGGAGCATAGCCCGCGAAAATCTCGATGTGACGGTGGTGCTGCTTTCGAACCGGAAATACGCGATTCTGCTCGGCGAACTGGCAGGTGTTGGCGCGACACCGGGCCAGGTCGCCCTGGACATGCTCAGCATCGGGCGCCCGGATCTGGATTGGGTCAAGATTGCTAACGGCATGGGTGTGGAAGCGGCGCGCGCCGGCACGCTGGCGCAGTTCGCCGAACTGTTCACTATGGCTAATGCGCGCAAGGGTCCATTCCTGATCGAACTGATCATCTGATGCGAGGGCGATCAACCATGGCAACGCTGGGTAATGAACAGCCGCGTGCTGACGCGCGCGAGGCGCTCGCTACGCTGATCGATGTACTGCGGGAGATCGTCGGTTCGTCTGGCCTTTTGCTGGACGACGATGTGCGTGCGCGCCATGTCGGTATGGGCAGCCGCACATCGATACAGGCACGCGTTCTTGTGCGTCCCGCCAGCACGGCCGAGGTGAGCGCCGTGCTGGCCGCCTGCCACGCAGCGGGGGTGTCCGTCATACCGCATGGCGGGCTGACGGGCCTCGTGCACGGCACCGATGCGCAAGCGCATGAAGTGATCTTGTCACTGGAGCGCATGCAGCGCATCGAGGCGGTCGATACGACGCAGCGCGTGCTGGTCGCCGAAGCGGGCGTGATACTCGAGCAAGCGCAGAACGCGGTCGCGGCGGCGGGGCTATTGTTGCCGGTCGACATCGGCGCACGCGGCAGCGCGACGCTGGGCGGCATGGTGGCGACCAATGCTGGAGGCAATCGCGTGATCTGCTACGGGATGATGCGCGACAACTTGCGCGGTCTCGAAGTCGTACTGGCGGACGGCACCGTCCTGGATTCGATGAACGCGCTGGTCAAGAACAACTCGGGCTACGACCTGAAACACCTCTTTATCGGTTCCGAAGGCACGCTCGGCATCGTGACGCGGATTGTGCTGCGGCTGTGCGAGCCTCCTGCGGGACGACGGGTGGCGCTTGTTGCGGTTCCGGACTTCGCGGCCGTCTGTACGCTGCTGCGCCAGATCGATCATGCAATGGACGGCCGCCTCCTTGCCTTCGAAGTCATGTGGCAGGACTTTTACCATGCGGTGACTACGCCGCCGGCGCTCGCACGAGCGCCGTTGCCGCAGCACTATCCGTTCTATGTGCTGGTGGAGGCGAGTGTCGGAGACGATCATCAGCCTGATCGATTCGAAGACACGCTCGGTACGCTGCTGGACGCGGGTATCGTAGTCGACGCGACATTCTGCAAAAACGAACGCGAATGTGCGGCGTTGTGGGCGCTACGTGATGACGTCGCGCAGTTGCGCCGATTCGGACCGCTCGTCGCATATGACATTTCGCTGCGTCTCGCCGACACGGGACATTTCGTCGAAACCCTCCGGTCTATGATCGCGGAACGTTGGCCAGGCGCGCGCTTGTGGGCCTTCGGGCATCTCGGCGATGGCAACGTGCATCTCGCGGTGAATGTTCCAGACCTGGACGCCCAGCGGCGCGCCGAACTCGACGCGCTCGTCTACGCGCCGTTGCAGGCGTTGCGTGGTGCGGCGTCGGCCGAGCACTGCATCGGGATCGAAAAGAAGCCGTGGCTCGGTGTGTCTCGATCGCCTGCCGAAGTGAACGTGATGCGTTCGCTCAAGCAAGTGCTCGATCCGAAAGGCGTGCTCAATCCAGGGCGCGTCTTCGATATCGAGCAGGGCGGGATTTAGTCGCGTCACAGTGGAAGGACCACCGTGTTCGACTAACAGGGTTTGCAGCGGCTTTTTCCCTTGTGTGGATAGAGCAGATCAACCGCTCAAACCCAAGACTCGACCCAATGAGCGTGTATGGAAATGGTGATCGTCAAGGCATCCTGACAACAGCCGGCGGTGACCATTGGCCTTGCATGGCGGCATTGCCTGGCCAGTAGTTTCTCAGGAAGAGCGAGAAATCCTGACCTTTCGGCGCGGGCAGCCAGTTGGCTTCCTTGCCTGCGCCCGGCGAATCGGCTTGCACATAGAGTGTCAGCGATCCATCTGCGTTGTATTTCAACCCCTTGTTCTTTGTGCCGAGCGAATACCGGTTCAGTACATTGGGGGAGAAAAAGTGATGCTCGTCGTAGAGTGTCATCGACCAGAAACCGCGTGTGGGTGGCAAACGACCATTCTCGAAGGTGACGGTATAAGCGTTGCTCCCGTTCAGGCGCGCACCCGACGCGTCAAGGTCCTGATAGAAGTAGTTTGTCTCATTGGGGGCATTGACCAGAATATTCGACTTTGCCACTGCCGTTCGCGTGAAGTAGTCCGTGCCAAAGCGTGCGCCGTTATCGACGGTGCTCCAGTTGTACGGCAACTGGACTCCCCAGTTGCGAAACTGCAGCAGAGGATCGATCAGTTCCTCTTCCGCCTTCCGCGCCTCGTCGATCATCGCCTTCTTAAGCGCCGGATCCTTGTTCGCGGCTGCGATCACCGCGAGCGTCTGCGCGTAACGCCCTTCTTCTCCCGCCAGAGGCGGCGCGTCGCGCAGCACAGCCGGCAACTCGTCGAAGATCGTTTCCGGATGGACCCAACGCACCTCCCCCTTGTTGTCCGCTGTCGCGCGCTTCGGGAAAGTGGGCAGCGCGCGCCAGTCGCGGCGCTTCATCTTTCCGTCGTAGTCTGAAAGCGGATACGCATCGATGCCCAGGATCACCTCCTGCACCGCCTGCCTGTCCTCGCGCGTATCCGCCTGGAATATGCGCGGCCCGACGAAGGCAGTTTCTGAATTCGCACGGAATACCCGCGTGATGCCTTTGGGCACGCTGCCTCGCCAGTTCGGCCCGACGATCAGATAAAACCCGGTTTTCGTGCCGTACATCGATCCCATGCGGGCGAAGCTGTCGGTGCGTATATCGCCCACCTGGTACACCCAGAAGCGCTTGCCGAAGTCCGGCACCTGAATCACAACGGGACTCACGTCGAGTGCAAGTATGGCCACGCCGTAGACGACGTCCTGATTCGGGCACGCAATGTCGCGCTCTTGCGGTTCGATGTAGTCGTGCGCCATCGACAGGTGGTTGAGCGGCGCGACGGGCAGAATCCCGCCGATGAGGCCCGGCTCCGGCGCATGTTGAAAGGCAAGACGCCGGTTATACATATTGACCAATGGCCAGGACCAGAAATATGCGTCGCGCGCAACGAGCCGCGCATAGGCTTCCGTGATTCTGGTGTTTCCGTCTGGTCCAGCCGGTGTCGCGCTCGCCTGTGGCGATGGCATTGAAGTCTGCCCGGCAAAAGATGGAGTTGCTGCGCTCAGAAGCGCAGCCAACCCCAGCGGCAATGCCAATGCGACAGTCTTTGGTGTTCGCAACATGGGAATCCTGTGTCAGATGTTGATTGCCCTGGTCGGAGCAAGCCTGCTTGCGCTATTTCACCGTGCGAAGCCGAGGCAACGGGTAGGCGCCGCCAAGGATTTCCTCACCCGGCTGAAACATCCGCAGGATCAAGTAGAAATCGCCTTGTGGCGCAGGCAGCCAGTTCGCCTTGTCGGGGCCTTGCGGCGCATCGTGCTGCACTGGGATCGTGAAGGAACCGTCGGCTTTGGTGACGAGGCCAGCCGTATCCGATCCCACCTTGTAACGATGGATGGGATTCTCGACGAGCATCTTGTCCGCCGCGTTGTACACCGTGAGCGACCAGAACGCACCGACGGGCGGCGCCTTGTCGAACGTGATTTCGTACCTGTTGGCGCCATTCAGGCGCTTGCCTTCCGAATCGGTAAAACGAACGGGGTAGATCGCTTCTTTCGACGCGTTGCCTCCCAGGTACGGCCCCGCGACCAATGCACGCAACGGGTAGTGGTATCCGAAGTCATCGATCGGCAGCCAGTCCCAGCCGTTTCGCTTGCTCGCCACCGTGGTGATCGACGCACTGACCACGAGCGGGGCGTCGGCCAGCGCCCGTTTGAGCCCGGCGATCTGCTCGGGCGAGAGCGACTTCTGATCGAAACCCTGGCGGGTCAAGCCGATCCGCTCGAACTGCGCAACCAGCGCCTCATCCGTCTTCTTGATCTGGTCGTGCTGGAGCGCGTAACCAAGATGCACGAAGAATCCCAGATCGTTTCCGGCGATAGAGGGAAGCGGTGGCAATGTTTCGGCTCGTGCCGCATGGCTCGCGTCGCCGAGCTGGCTGAGAGGTCGAAGGTCGAACTTTGCCTGCAGCGCTTTTACGGGTTCCAGCGGCTCGCTCTGCTTTACGTGGATGCGCCCCCACAGCCAGACTTTGTCGGTCGTCACGTTGAGCGGCGTGACGCCAGGCGGCAGCGTGCCCTTCCAGCCCGGAGGAACGAGCGCAAATCGCCCGGCCTTGGTGCCAGTCGCCCTGCGCCCGATATAGTGCTCGCAGTCCTGATACATGTTGAACACATTGATCACATAGTAGCGGTCTGCTGTATCAGGCACGCTCAGCACATATGGCTCGGTCAGCGTGACGACCGCGCTCATGTAGAGCGTATCGCTATTGGCCGTCGGCATGTCTTTCGCTGCTGGCGTGGCAAGTTCAGTGGCCCAGCCAATCTGGTTCAACGGCGCGCGATAACTGGTGGCAGGCTTGTTCGCCGGCACATCGGTATAGGTGCGTATCACCCTTTCCATGCGCACCAGAGGGTAGCCCCACTCGTAGGCCAGAACACCCAGCGCATAGGCGTCGATCTCCTTGGACCTGGCGATGCTTTCCGGCGTCGTCACAGCGGTGAGTTGAGGATCAGGATAGTTCTCAGCACATGCCAGATTGTTCGCAAGGAACATGGCACTTGCGGTGATACAGAGCAGAACAGCTTTCATGTTGTGAGCCATCACACCCGACGGGCGCATGTTGAAATTGTCAATATTGTGAATACAGGTATACGGTCGATGCTTTCACAACTCAAGCGTGGCTCGCCCACTCGGGACGCCACCACTCGCGCGACTCGCACAACAGGTGCGCCGAAGGAACCGGAACACGTTCGAATGGGAACGAATCAGTCGGCAAACGCTTCTTTCAGCGTAGCCGCGGCCATGTCGAGTGCGTGCACGCCCTGTTCGATTGCACCCGGCATCCAGCAGAATCCGTGGATCATGCCCGGGTAGCGTTTAGCACGGACGGGCACGCCCGCCTCGGCCAGGCGTTGCGCGTACGCTTCGCCTTCATCGCGCAGCGGGTCATACTCAGCGGTGATGACCAGAGCCGGAGGAAGGCCGCGGTGATCGTCGGCCAGAATCGGTGACGCGTACGGATGCCGGCCGTTCCGCGTATCGCCCAGGTAGTGGTCCCAGAACCACTGCATCGCGGCCCGCGTCAGGTAATAACCGTCGCCGTTTTCACGGTACGAGCGGGTGCCGAAATCGTGATTCGTGACGGGATAGAGCAGCACCTGATGACGCAGGGCGAACGTTGCCTTGTCTTTGGCCATCAGAGCGACGACTGCTGCCAGGTTGCCGCCCGCGCTGTCTCCGCCGACCGCCAGCCGGCTGGCATCGACGCCAACCTTACTGCCGTTGGCAGCCAGCCATGCGGTAACGGCGTAGGCATCTTCCACGGCGGCCGGGAACTTATGTTCAGGCGCGAGCCGGTAATCTACTGATATCACCACGCATCCCGCGCGGTTTGCGATGCGGCGGCAAGGGACGTCCACGATTTCGCGGTTGCCAATGACCCAGCCGCCACCATGGAAGTAGACCAATGCCGGAAAAGGCCCGTCGCCTTGCGGCGTATAGATGCGCACGGGGACTTCTCCTGCCGGCCCTGCAATCGTGCGATTTTCCACCTTGGCAACGTCTTCTGGAGTGCCGGACAGTGCCTGCAGCCGCGATGCCGCGACGCGTGCTTCTTCAGGCGTGCGCGTTTCGAGCGGCGGGTTTCCCGCCGCCGCCATGAGATCGAGGATAGCTCGCGCTTGTGGATCGAGCGCCATGATCACACGGTCTCCGCAGGCACCGGCGTCAACACGAACCCTTCATAGCCGTTCGCGGCCACCTTGGTGCAAATCTCGCGATAGGCCGGAACGCCGCCGACATAGATCGGGAACGGCATCGTCTTGCCCTTGATGTTGGCGCCGTTGTACCAGGATTCCCCGCGCGGAAACAGCGTGCTGTCGGCAACGGTGCGCACATGCTGGCTCCAGTCCGCGTCCGATTGCGGCGTGGCTTCGATCGAACCGATGGCGTTCTCGCGAAGGTGCCTGATGCAGTCGGAAATCCATTCGACGTGCTGCTCGATGGACAACACCATATTGGTCAGCACGGACGGACTTTGAGGACCGGTGATCATGAAGAAGTTCGGAAAGCCGGCGTTGGCGATGCCCAGATACGTGCGGATCTGGCGGCCATCCTCCCACTTGTCCTTCAGCGCGACACCATTTCTGCCGCGAATGTCGATGCGAAACAGCGGGCCGGTAATGGCGTCGTATCCGGTTGCAAAGACAATGGTGTCCAGTCCGTATTCGGCTTGTGCAGTGCGAAGGCCACCGGGCGTGATCTCCACGATGGGCGCTGCTTTCACGTCGACCAGCGTGACGTTGTCGCGGTTGTACGTCGCGAAATAGTTGGTGTCGAGCACCGGCCGCTTGGAGCCGAACACGTAGGTCGGCATCAGTCTGTCGGCAGTCTGCGGGTCCTTTACCAGGCTCCGGATCTTCCCGCGCACGAAGTCGCAGAGCTTTTCATTCGCCTCTACGCTGGTCATCAGGTCCTTGTACCCGGTGTTCATCCAGCCACCTTCTTCCCATGCCGCTTCATACCGGCGCTGGCGCTCTTCGGGCGAGTCGTTCAGCGTCACGCGATCAGGCGCCGGCCTGATATTCGTTCCAGCCCATGACTGGAGCAGCTTTGCCTTGATCGCCGGAAAGTTTGCCTTGGTTTCCCGGATATAGTTGTCGTCGTAAGGATGGTTCTGCGCGGGCGTGGTGTACTGGGGCGTGCGTTGAAACACATACACGTGCTTCGCTTGCTCGGCGATGACGGGGATGGCCTGGATGCCGCTTGAGCCGGTGCCGATGACGCCCACGCGCTTGCCGCTGAAGTCCACGGGCTGGTGAGGCCAGGTGCCCGTATGGTAGTGCTCGCCGGTAAAGCCCGAGAGCCCCTTGAAGTCCGGCGTGTTCGATGACGACAGGCAACCGACTCCGGAAATGAAGTAGGTCGCGGATACGGTCTGGCCATCGTCAGTGCTCACGAGCCAGCGGCCCGTCGGCTCGTCATAGTGAGCCGATTTCACACGCGTGTTGAACTGGATGTCGCTGCGCAGGTGGAATCTGTCGGCTACGTGGTTCAGGTAGCGCAGGATCGACGGCTGATCCGGATAGCGGCTTGTCCACGTCCATTCCTGTATCAGTTCCTCCGAGAACGTGTAGTTGTAGTAGACGCTCTCCACATCACAACGCGCACCGGGATAGCGATTCCAGTACCAGACGCCGCCAACGTCGGTGCCGGCCTCGAAAACGCGGACCGTGAGGCCTTGCTCGCGCAGCCGGTGAAGCATGTACAAGCCGGAGAAACCGGCGCCTACGACAACTGCATCGAAATGTTTCATGTTTTGTCTCCTTCGGAAGCGGTCGGCAGGACACGCGGTTGCGTCCGGCCGTCCGCAGCGGACAGTTTTGGGCACCCTTGTTCAGCCTTATCGTCGACAGCGCCATTGCATTCGCCTCGCTGCTGCCAGAGCGGACACATCTCGAACCTGGCGGCAACATCGCCATCCGGCACATCGGTGCCGTCCCGCATTCGCATGGTCGGGTTTCAACGCGAGAAGAACGGGCGCAACAGCGTGCCCGGCACGCGCCGGGCGGCGGTGTCGCTGCTCGCAAGCTCTGGTGCGCCGAGGCCGGGATACTGCTGAAGGGCGAGGGCTGTTGACTCGGTAACAATGCTAAGTAAGCTTGCCGAACGGCGTTATGGCATATTGGGACAATTAGTTATCAGATTCGGACGTCCCTTCTCCCGCCCGCCTATGCGTCACCTCAGTCACGTTCCCCGCCATAACGGTCCAAGTGTTCGATTGCTGCTTCAGTTCGGCATGGATCATGGAATGTCCGCAGATCGATGCCTGAACGGAACGGGATTGACCTGGGCGCAGCTTGCCGACTCCGGCGCGGAGGTTCAGGCAGAGCAGGAACTGCAGTTGATCCGCAATCTGGTCGGCGCGCTCGGACATATTTCCGGTCTCGGTATCCACGCCGGGCTGCGCTACCGGTTGTCCACCTATGGGGTCTTTGGTTTCGCCGTGCTTAGCTGTGCAACGCTGCGCAGCGCAGTGGCCATGGGTTCACGCTACCTGGAACTGTCCTACCCGTTTCCTGATATCTGCTCGAAGGTAATCGGCGGCACGGTGGAAACCATCATCGATGACAGCAGGGTTCCTGCGGATGTGCGGGCATTTATCGTCGATCGGGATTGCGCGACGATTGCAAACATCCAGCGGGATTTGCTCAATACCACGCTGCCGGTCTTCAGTGTCACCTTGCGCAGACCGGCGCCACCCGACGTCACACCGTATCAGGCGCTCTTTGGCATGACGCCGGTGTTTGACGCCCCCGCGAACCGCATACTCAAGGACGCCTCGGAGTACCTCGACCGACCGTTGCCATGCGCCAGTGAAGAAGTCGCTCGTGACTGTGAAGCGCAGTGCCAGGCCATGCTGACCAGGCGACAGGCGCGCACGGGTCTTGCGGGCCAGTTGCGCGATCGGCTCGTGGCCGTTCCGGCGCAGCAGCCGGACATGGAAGCGCTGGCGGGAGAGTTCCACATGACATCGCGCACGATGCGCCGACGGCTCGCCGAAGAGGGCACGAACTTCCGGCAGTTGCAGGAGGAAGTCCGCGAAGCATTGGCCGACGAACTGCTTGCCGGGCCGCTTTCGGTGGAACAGGTAGCCGAATCGCTCGGCTACGGCGAGGCGTCGAATTTCATTCGCGCCTACAGACGATGGAAGGGCACTACCCCAAAAGAGTTCCGAAACCGCGTGCGCGAATCCGAGTGAGTTTGCGGCGGGAAGCTGCTGAGCCTCCGAATAGGACAACAACCTGTCCGGATATGCCATAACGCGGGCAGAAACGCCGACTTAACATTGGCCCTCGTCTGCGAGAACAATCCTCCGCCTCGTCAAGCAAGAGCACGATGCGATCGTCATCTGGTTAGCCCGAGGCACGAAGAAAGATTTTGCTCGCTGTCGCCACCTTCAGCTATACAACTCAAGGGAAAGAACAGCCATGAGAATGCAGGGCAAGATCGGGCTCGTCACGGGCGGTGCCTCCGGTATGGGACTCGCCTTCGCGCGGCGCCTCGCGCAGGAAGGCGCGAAGATCTACTTTACGGACGTCAACGAATCCGGTGGCAAAAAGGCCGAGGACGAAATGCGACGCACCGGTCTGTCGGTCACTTTTCTTTCTCACGACGTCGCTCTGGAGGCCGACTGGCTCCGGGTGCTCGAGCACATCCGCGCCAGCGAAGGCCGCCTCGATGTGCTGGTCAATAACGCCGGCATCGTCATGTCGCACAACATCGAGAATTGCACCGCAGAGGATTTCGACAAGGTACTTAACGTCAATCTGAAAAGCGCTTTCCTCGGTTGCAAGCACGGTCTCGCTCTTATGAAGGAGAACGGCGGATCGATCATCAATATGTCGTCGATTACCGCTATTTGCGGCGAACCGGCGGCACTGGCCTACAGCGCATCGAAGGCCGGCGTGCGATTCCTGTCGAAATCCGTTGCGCTGCATTGCGCGGAGAAAGGCTATGCCATTCGCGTCAACAGCCTGCATCCCGGCTATATCGACACGCCTTTGCTTTCCGGCGCACCGAGCCGCTTGTCCGAAGCCGAAGCACTGACCGTGCGCTCGCGCATCGGTGGCGAGATTCCGTTCAAGCGTCGCGGCACGCCGGATGAGGTGGCTGGCGCGGTGCTGTATCTTGCCAGCGACGATTCCGTGTATGTCACCGGCAGCGAACTGGTGGTCGACGGCGGTTACGCCTGCCACTGACACGCGGCAGCATAGGTGATCTGGCGTCCCTGCAGCCACGCCGATCACGATCAACAGTCTGAATGACGAAATATGGCGAGATGGTCAGCGACGAGCGTACGAACTTACCGCTCTTGCCACCCCATTGCATACGCACGAGGAGATGATCAGGATGCTTCAGTTCGGAGGGAAAGTCGCCGTTATTACAGGCGGTGCGTCGGGCTTTGGTCGGGAATTTGCGCGCCTGGGCGCCTCTCTCGGCATGAAGCTCGTGCTGGCCGACGTGCAGGCAGACGCGCTGGACGCAACCGTGAACGAGCTGAAAGCAGCGGGTGCCGAGGTTATCGGCAAGCGCACCGATATTTCAAGGTCCGACGAAGTGCAAGCCTTGGCCGACGCCGCCGTTGCCGCATTCGGCGAAGTCAACCTGCTTTTCAACAATGCGGGCGTGGCATCTGGCGGACTGATCTGGGAGAGTTCGGAAAAGGATTGGGACTGGGTGTTGGGTGTCAATCTGCGCGGCGTTATCCATGGTGTCCGCATCTTCGCGCCGTTGATGCTCGCGGCTGCTGACAAAAATCGCGATTACCTGGGGCATATCGTCAATACCGCGTCGATTGGCGGACTGGTCACGGCGCCGATGCTTGGCACCTACACCGTCTCCAAGCACGCCGTAGTTGCATTGACCGAATCGCTTTACCACGATCTGAGTCTTGTGAGCGACAGGGTGAAATGCTCGGTCTTGTGTCCTTCTTTCGTCGCCACGGGTATCAACCGATCGCAACGCAACCGCCCGGCAGAGCTCGGAGTCGAAGGGACGCTTCATCGTTCGCAACTGGCGGCCCAGGCTATTCTCGATATGGGCACAGGGGCGGGCACGGTCAGCGCGGAACAGGTGGCACAGCTGACCTTCGACGGCATTCGCGAGCAGCGCTTTTACATCTGCCCGCATCCGGATGCGCTCTCCGCCGTGCGTCGGCGGTTTGATGACATCATCGCTTTGCGCAATCCTCACGATCCTTTCGACGAAAATCAGGAAATGCGAGCGAAGGTGGTCGCTACGTTGCAGGGATAAAAAGGCATGGGGGCTTGTCGTGCGGCGCATGAAAGGGCGTTGCCGTCCCGATGGACCAACCGCGTGAATGCCGTGGGCCTCACCGCAACCTCTTGGCATAGCGATCGCGAACCACTTGCGAGATATACGTCGACAGACCGCGGCCACGGACAGCAAGGCGCTTCATTTTTTCCACGTCTTGCCAACCCGGGGTCGCGTAGTCGTACAGATAGACCTTGCCGTCCTTGAACCCGACAAGAATGGCATTTGGAGAGGTTTCGTAAGCGACCACGCCCGATCGGCCACTCACATCCCGATACCGTGGCATTTCGCCTCCCGCTCAACGCATCCGACCTTAGACGCAATGCAACAGAGCACGAACCATTCCTAAACCAGCGGCAAACAGATATCCGTCAGCAAATTTGCCGGCGCGGTCTCTTTCGGATTGTTCAGATACTCTTCGAACACAGGCGCGTCCGCGGCCTCGTGTTCCGAGTTCACCAGCCACTCGCCATAGAGCCACTGATAAGCCGCCGCCATATCCTCGTAAGGCCCTTTGTGCCGCAACACAGCGTACTTGCCGCCGGCAATCGGCGTGACGCTGACCGGCCCGCCGCCTGAAACATCGACGGCCCGAGGCAGCCATACACCGGCCTTCGACCGCAATTCATTTTCGGCGACGGCAGTCGGATCGTCGTAGAAAATCCCGATCATCCGCATCTCGCCGGACAGCAGTCCACGCGATGCCAGCCAGCCCATCAGCGTTTCGAACGCCTTGCCGATCTGCATATACGGCCCGACGTGATCGACGGTCAGCACGTCGAAGCCCGCGATATCCCGAATCACCACATCTCTCATCGTCATTTGATTACCTCCTTGAACCTCAAGAGACGGCCGGAACCGGCGATGCGTCCCGGCATTCCGATACTGCGCAAGCGGCATGCGCTAAGACGGCGCTGAACGCCCGCGTGAACGACTGAAAACTGCCATACCCCGCCGCGCGGCATGTCGCACACGACGACCGAGGTTGCTCATGGCAATCAATCGTAGAAGAAGGCGCGACAAAGTTCACGACAGCAAGCAGCGATTTTTCAAGCCCTGCGCACAGGTCGCGTGCCGACCGCAGAGACGACGCGTCACCGGCCCACATTATTCAGCGATGACTTAACCCGAGCCGCTCGCGTGAGCACTCAACGGCACTCATCTTTGCCGATTTTCGATAACACCTCGATTTATGGCTTCCTACCATCGCCAGATGCCGTCGATAACGGGCCCGCTTCGAAGGCCAACGACGCGGGTCCATCAACTGGCAACTTCGAAAAGGGAGCGTCCGATGAAAGCAGAGTCGACAACCCAGCACAAAGGCATCGTCACGCATCACGAGTTGAAGCAGACGCTCGGCACCTGGCAGCTTTGGGGCATCGCCGTCGGGCTCGTGATCTCCGGCGAATATTTCGGCTGGAGCTATGGCTGGGCGAGCGCGGGCACGCTCGGCTTCGTGATCACCGCGCTTTTCATCGCCGCGATGTACACGACGTTTATCTTCAGCTTCACCGAACTCACGACGTCGATTCCGCACGCGGGCGGCCCGTTCGCCTACGCGCGCCACGCTTTCGGGCCGACGGGCGGCTATACCGCGGGCGCGGCGACGCTCGTCGAATTCGTGTTCGCGCCGCCCGCAATCGCGCTCGCGATCGGCGCGTATCTGCACGTCCAGTTTCCCGGCCTCGAACCGAAGCACGCGGCAATGGGCGCATATCTCGTGTTCATGGCGTTGAACATCGTCGGCGTGCAGATCGCGGCGGCGTTCGAACTCTGCGTGACACTGCTCGCGATTTTCGAGCTGCTGGTGTTCATGGGCGTCGTGTCGCCGGGCTTCCAGTGGTCGAACTTCACGAAGGGCGGCTGGTCCGGCTCCGGCACGTTCAGCATGGGCGCGTTCCACGGCATGTTCGCCGCGATTCCGTTCGCGATCTGGTTCTTCCTCGCGATCGAAGGCGTCGCGATGGCCGCCGAGGAAGCGAAGAACCCGAAGCGCTCGATTCCCATCGCCTATGTCACGGGCATTCTGACGCTCGTCGTGCTCGCGGTCGGCGTGATGGTGTTCGCTGGCGCGGCGGGCGACTGGACGAAGCTCGCGAACATCAACGACCCGCTGCCGCAAGCGATGAAATACATCGTCGGCGAGAACAGCGGCTGGATGCACATGCTCGTGTGGCTCGGACTGTTCGGCCTCGTCGCGTCGTTTCACGGCATCATCCTCGGCTATTCGCGGCAGATCTTCGCGCTTGCGCGCGCGGGCTATCTGCCGGAATGGCTGTCGAAAGTGCATCCGCGCTTCAAGACTCCGCATCGTGCGATTCTCGCGGGCGGCGTGATCGGCATTGCCGCGATCTATAGCGACGAGTTGATCCAGTTCGGCGGCCAGACGCTCACCGCGAATATCGTGACGATGTCCGTGTTTGGCGCTATCGTGATGTACATCATCAGCATGCTCGCGCTGTTCAAGCTGCGCCGCACCGATCCGGACATGGAGCGTCCGTTTCGCGCGCCGCTGTTTCCGTATTTCCCGGCGTTCGCACTCGTGGCAGCCGTGATTTCGCTCGCGACGATGATCTACTTCAATCTGCTCGTCGCGCTCGTGTTCGCTGCGTTCGTCGCGCTCGGATATGGCTACTTCCTGATGACGCGTCAGCAACGCGAAGTCGCGCCGGCTGATGCGCTGCTCGAAGAATGAACGCGTGCGAGCACCCAATGCAGCAGACGCGTTGACGTACACGCAACAGGCCGCACAGTAGCTGCGGCGACGGAGTAGACGATATGAGCTACACGGAGACAATCGGCAGCCGCAAGTATCGCTTTGCCGATCTGAAGACGCTGATGGCGAAGGCGAGCCCGCTACGTTCCGGCGACCAGCTCGCCGGCATTGCGGCGGCGAGCGAGGAGGAGCGCGTCGCTGCGAAGATGGCGCTCGCCGACGTGCCTTTGCGCACGTTCCTCAACGAAGCGTTGATCCCATACGAGAGCGATGAAGTCACGCGCCTCGTCATCGATACGCATTCGCCCGAAGCATTCGCGGAGATTGCGCATCTGACCGTAGGCGAATTCCGCAACTGGCTGTTGTCCACTTCGACGGATACGGCCGCGCTCACGCGTATCACGAAAGGCCTCACGCCCGAGATGGTCGCGGCCGTGTCGAAGCTGATGCGCAATCAGGATCTGATCCTGGCGGCGCGCAAACGGCCCGTCGTCACGCGCTTTCGCAATACGGTCGGTTTGCCGGGCCACATGTCGGTGCGTCTGCAGCCGAATCATCCGACCGACGACGTGAAGGGCATCGCCGCATCGATGATCGATGGCCTGATGTACGGTTGCGGCGACGCGGTGATCGGCATCAATCCCGCGTCGGACAGTCTTTCGGCAATCATGAATCTGCTCGTGATGATCGACGATTTCCGCACGCGCTATCAGGTGCCGACGCAATCGTGCGTGCTCACGCACGTGACCAATACGATTTCGGCGATCGACAAGGGCGCGCCCGTCGATCTCGTGTTCCAGTCGATCGCCGGCACCGAGAAAGCGAACGCGAGCTTCGGCATTTCGCTCGCGCTATTGCAGGAGGCGTATGAAGCGGCGCTGTCGCTCAAGCGCGGCACGGTCGGCGACAACGTGATGTACTTCGAAACGGGGCAAGGCAGTGCGTTGTCGGCGGATGCGCATCATGGCGTCGATCAGCAGACGTGCGAAGTGCGCGCGTACGCCGTCGCACGGCAGTTCAATCCATTTCTGACGAATACGGTAGTCGGCTTTATCGGCCCCGAGTATCTGTACGACGGCAAGCAGATCACGCGCGCCGGTCTCGAAGACCACTTCTGCGGCAAGCTGCTCGGCGTGCCGATGGGCTGCGATATCTGCTACACGAATCACGCGGAAGCCGATCAGGACGACATGGACAATCTGCTGACGCTGCTCGGCGTCGCGGGCATCAACTTCATCATGGGCGTTCCCGGCGCGGACGATGTGATGCTCAATTACCAGAGCACGTCGTTTCACGATGCGCTGTACGTGCGCGACGTGCTGGGTTTGCGTCGCGCGCCGGAGTTCGAAGAGTGGCTGGAGTCGATGCAGATCATCGATGCGCGCGGCGCGTTGCTCAATGCGCCCGCGCGTCAACCGCTTCTCGAAGGCGCAAGCGAATGGATGGGCATCGCATGAGCGATTCGATCGAAAAGAACGCGTGGCAGGCACTGCGTGCCTTCACGAATGCGCGCATCGCATTGGGCCGCGCAGGCAACTCTCTGCCGACCGCGCCGTTGCTGGCGTTCAATCTTTCGCACGCGCAGGCGCGCGACGCCGTGCATCATCCACTCGACGCCGATGTCTTGCACGAACAATTGCGTGCTCAGGGCTTCACGTCGCTCGACGTGCATAGTGCCGCGCCGGATCGCGAGCACTATTTGCGGCGTCCGGATATGGGGCGGCGTCTTTCGGACGAAAGCCGCGATCTATTGAACAATGCCGCGAGCGGTGATCCGCCCGAAGTGGTCTTCGTCATCGCCGATGGACTATCCGCGTTTGCGGCATCCAAGCAGTCGATTCCTCTGTTGCTGGCCATCACGAAGCGGCTCGCGGACTGGAAGATCGGCCCCGTCGTGGTCGCGCGTCAATCGCGCGTCGCGTTGGGCGACGAAATTGGCGAGTTGCTGAAGGCCAAGCTGGTTGTGATGCTGATCGGCGAACGGCCAGGGCTCAGTTCACCGGATAGCCTGGGCATCTATCTGACGTATGCGCCGAAAGTCGGATGCAGCGACGCGCAACGCAACTGCGTTTCGAACGTGCGACCGGAAGGGCTCGACTACGAAGCCGCCGCACACAAGCTGCACTATCTGCTGACGCATGCGCGCCGTTTGGGGCTGACAGGTGTCGTTCTAAAGGACGATAGCGATGCGCTGCTTCAAACGGCCGAAGCCGCATCGGTGATCGCGGACGCCTCGAGAACGTAGCAAAGCGCGCGGCCGTCATATCACGGCCGGGGCGCTTACTGCGTTCACTTCGCGAAGGCAACGTCAGAGCGCGTCGGCACGGCTCACAGGATGCTTGTCGAGCCACGCGTTCTCTTCGTCATCGAAAAGGCGCGAGCGCGTGAGGAATCGCAGGCCAGTCGGCCGTTCCAGCGAAAACATGCCGCCGTTGCCCGGCACGACATCGATGATCAACTGCGTGTGCTGCCAGTACTCGTATTGCGATTCGCTCATATAGAACGGCACGCCTGCAATCGTGCCGAGCCATACATCCGATGCGCCGACCATGAACTCGTTCGAAGGAAAACACATCGGCGCGCTGCCGTCGCAACATCCCCCCGACTGATGAAAAATGATCGGTCCGTGTTCGGCGCCCAACTGCTGGATCAGTTTGGTGGCCGCATCGGTTGCCACGACACGCGCAACGCCTTCGTCATTCATCGCGCTTCCCCTCTCATTTGATCCGCTGAAAAAAGACGGGCGAACCGCATTACGCGATTCGCCCAACAGGAGCACGACGCTCAGAAGAAGCCCAACGGTTTGTCGCTATAGCTGACGAGCAAGTTCTTCGTTTGCTGGTAATGGTCGAGCATCATCTTGTGATTCTCGCGTCCGATGCCCGACTGCTTGTAGCCGCCAAACGCGGCGTGCGCCGGATACGCGTGATAGCAGTTGGTCCATACGCGGCCCGCCTGAATCTCGCGGCCGAAGCGATACGCGCGCGAACCGTCGCGCGTCCAGACGCCTGCACCGAGACCGTAGAGCGTATCGTTGGCGATCTCGATCGCTTCCTCTTCGTTCTTGAACGTCGTCACGGAGACGACAGGCCCGAAGATTTCTTCCTGGAAAATGCGCATCTTGTTGTGACCGCGGAACACCGTCGGCTTCACGTAGTAGCCTTTCGCGAGTTCGCCGTCGAGCTTGTTCTGCTCGCCGCCGATCAGGCATTGCGCGCCTTCCTGCTTGCCGAGATCGATATACGACAGAATCTTTTCGAGCTGTTCCTTCGATGCCTGCGCGCCGATCATCGTCTTCGCGTCGAGTGGGTGTCCCTGCTGAATGGCGGCGACACGCTTCAACGCGCGCTCCATGAAGCGGTCGTAAATCGATTCTTCGATCAGCACGCGCGACGGGCACGTGCACACTTCGCCCTGATTCAACGCGAACATCGCGAAGCCTTCGAGTGCCTTGTCGAAGAAGCTGTCGTCCTTGTCGAGCACGTCGGCGAAGAAAATGTTCGGGCTCTTGCCGCCCAGTTCGAGCGTCACGGGGATGATGTTCTGGCTCGCGTACTGCATGATCAGGCGACCCGTCGTCGTTTCGCCCGTGAACGCGATCTTCGCGATGCGCTTGTTCGATGCGAGCGGCTTTCCAGCTTCGAGACCAAAGCCATTGACCACGTTCAGCACGCCCGCAGGCAGCAGATCCTGAATCAGTTCGACCAGCACGAGTATCGACGCGGGCGTTTGCTCGGCGGGCTTCAGCACGACGCAATTGCCGGCCGCGAGCGCGGGCGCGAGTTTCCACGTAGCCATCAGGATCGGGAAATTCCACGGAATGATCTGGCCGACCACGCCGAGCGGCTCATGAAAGTGATAGGCGACGGTATCGTGATCGATCTCCGAAATGCCGCCTTCCTGCGCGCGGACCGCGCCGGCGAAATAGCGGAAGTGATCGATCGCGAGGGGGATGTCGGCGGCCATCGTTTCGCGTAGCGGCTTGCCGTTGTCGATCGTCTCGGCGACGGCGAGACGCTGCAGATTTGCTTCCAGACGATCGGCGATCTTGTTGAGGATGTTCGCGCGTTCGGTGGTCGAGGTCTTGCCCCAAGCCGTTTTTGCGCGATGCGCGGCGTCCAGCGCGAGTTCGATGTCGGCTTCGCGTGAACGCGGAATCGACGTGAACGGCTCGCCCGTAATCGGCGAGATGTTGTCGAAGTACTCGCCGCCCGCCGGCTTCACCCACTCCCCGCCGATGAAATTCTCATACTGCTTCTTGTACGGAAACTCGGTGGTCAGAAACTTCATCTCTGCGTGATTCATCTGCGTGCTCCTCACATGATCGGATAGTCGATGTATTCGTTTGGGCATTTCACCCGGCTGGCGGTCTTCTGCTGCCGCGGGTGCATATCGCCAGAAGCGTGCCAACGAGTGCGCGCACGTCGCCGATGCCGGTGCACGCAGCACTGTCGCGATGCACGTCACGCGATGCGCGCGAGATTGCTCAGCGCACGCGTTGCATCCATGAGCAGTTTGACCAGCGAGTGTTCACCGAATGAACAGCGCGCGTGCATTGGAATGGAAAGTCGGCGAGGGTTCTTTTGGCATGGGACTTGCGTCGGTGTCCGCTTGTTTGTTCAATGTCACATGCAGGTGCATGTTCATCATCGACGCCCATATGACGACCGACCTTTCCTCTCCGTTCTCGCGCGTGCCCGTGTGCCGCGTCGAAACGAGCGTCGCGCACGACGCCGATGAACAGGCGCGCAATCTTCGCGGCTGGACGCAGACTTACGATCAGCTCACGGCAGGGCGCTTCGTCGGGAAGCTGACGGGCCTGCATCTCGATGCAATGCACGTGTTCTGCGAGACGACGAGCCAGACGTTGCGTCAGACCTGCGAAGTGCCCGAGGACGCATACTGGTTCGGCATTCCCGCCGACGACGCGAGCACGGGCCGCATCGACTCGCATGCGATCGGCCACGATGCGCTTGCGTTTCAACGCGGCGGCGTCGAGTTCGAACTGCTGACGCCGGGCGGCTACGCGATCTTCGGCGTGGTCGTATGCCGTGACGTGCTGCATCGGCATGCGGCCGCCGTCGAACATGCCGACATGGTCGCTCAGGCCACGCGCACAGGCATCCTTCCGATCGACGCGAAAAACAAGGCACGATTCTGCGCGCTGTTGCGCAGCGCGCTCGACGACACGGCGAGCGCCGCGTTTTCGACACGCGCCCGCTGCAACCTGGAAGCGTCGGTGATGTCGTCGCTGTTCGATCTGTGCGCGACGGCGTCCGTCGCGATTCCCACGCGTCCGCGCAGACAATCGATCGTCTCCGCCGCGCGCGACTATGTGCTCGCGAATCGCGAGCGTCCCGTCGGCGTGCCCGAGTTGTGCGAGCATCTGCACGTCAGCCGACGCACGTTGCAATACTGCTTTCAGGATGTGCTGGGTCTCGCGCCCGCGAGCTATCTGCGCGCGATCCGCCTGAATGGCGCGCGCCGCGATCTGTGCGATGCCGCGCCCGGCGAGCGCACGGTGCAGGACGTCGCGGCGGCGTGGGGCTTCTGGCATCTGAGCCAGTTCGCTACCGACTATCGCAAGCTGTTCGGCTTGCTTCCTTCAGAGACGCTCAAAACGGTTCGTGCGCCCGCGAACGCGCTGTTGACTCACTAAACGTATCTCGCACGTTCTTGCCGGTCGCGTCTGCGCGCATCCGTTAAAATTGCGGAATGCGCGAACTTCCTTCGCCGCCCGATCAACCATCCTCATCGAAGACATAGCAGGCTGCGCTGTATCGGTCCCGTGCTGAATTGCGTGGACCGGTCGATCAGCGCCTTGCAGGCATTCGCGTTCTTCGCGTGCGACGGAACGCGCTCAACCGATCAAGCTGGAGAATCAACGTGTTTACTTGCATCAACCAGAGCTGCGGCGCGCAGTGGGAGCAGTCCGACGTCGTCATCAAGAACGAAGGGCAGGGTCTGCTGTTTCGCTGCCCGATGTGCGGCGCCCGCAACTATGTCGAGCGTTTCGACGCCGACGACGGCACGATCGTCTACGAACAGATCGAAGGCCGCCCGTATAACTGACGCCTGCACAACGACATGACAGACAAGGCACGTCCCTTTAGCGAACTGCCGCTCTCGACGGCGGCGCTCGCGAATCTCACGCAACTCGGCTATGTCGAGATGACGCCGATCCAGGCTGCGAGCCTGCCGATCGCGCTCGCCGGCCGGGACCTGATCGCGCAGGCGAAGACGGGCAGCGGCAAGACGGCGGCGTTCTCGCTCGCGTTGCTCGCGCGGCTCGATGCGCGCCGTTACGCGGTGCAGGCGCTGGTGCTGTGCCCGACGCGCGAACTCGCCGATCAGGTCACGCAGGAAATCCGCCGACTCGCGCGCGCCGAAGAGAACATCAAGGTGCTGACGTTGTGCGGCGGCACGCCGATGCGTCCGCAGACTGCGAGCCTCGAACACGGCGCGCACATCATCGTCGGCACGCCGGGGCGCATCATGGACCATCTGGAGCGCGGCAGCCTCTCACTCGACGCACTCAACACGCTCGTGCTCGACGAAGCGGACCGCATGCTCGACATGGGCTTCTTCGACGACATTGCGAAGGTCGCGCGTCAATGTCCGAAGGAGCGGCAAACGCTGTTGTTCTCCGCGACGTACCCCGAGGGCATCGCGAAACTGAGCCAGCAGTTCTTGCGCAACCCGAAGGAAGTGAAGCTCGAAGAGCGTCACGACAACAGCAAGATTCGGCAGCGCTTCTACGAAGTGACGGAGGACGAGCGTCTGCATGCCGTCGGTATGTTGCTGAACCACTACCGGCCGGTGAGCACGATCGCGTTCTGCAACACGAAGAACCAGTGCCGCGATCTGCTCGACGTGCTGCGCGCGCAAGGCTTTCACGCGCTCGCGCTGCACGGCGAGCTCGAGCAGCGCGAGCGCGATCAGGTGCTGATCCAGTTCGCGAATCGCAGCTGCTCGGTGCTCGTTGCAACCGACGTCGCCGCGCGCGGGCTCGACATCGCGCAACTCGAAGCGGTGATCAACGTCGACGTGACGCCTGACCCCGAAGTACACGTGCATCGCATCGGCCGCACGGGCCGCGCGGATCAGGACGGTTGGGCGCTGAGCCTCGCGAGCATGAACGAAATGGGGCGCGTGGGCGGCATCGAAGAGGCGCAAGGGCGCGACGTCGAATGGCATCCGCTTTCCGGACTGAAGCCTGCAAGCGACCAGCCGCTGCTGCCGCCGATGGAGACGCTGCAGATACTCGGCGGCCGCAAGGAAAAAATCCGCCCCGGCGACGTGCTTGGCGCGCTGACGGGCGAAGCGGGCTTCAACGGTTCGCATATTGGCAAGATCAACGTGACGGAGTTTTCGACGTACGTCGCCGTCGATCGCAGCATCGCCCGTGACGCACTGCGCAAACTGAGCGCCGGCAAGGTCAAGGGCAAGAAAGTGAAAGTGCGTCTGATGGACGAATGACCGTGACGGCAGCGCGTGGCGAGCGCTGCTCTCTCTTCTGCCAAGCTGCTGCAAATTCAACCTCGCATCACGCCTCTTCATACCTGCGGGATTACCCTGGCGACGTCCGCATTCCACCTTGTTCCGTCAGCGCAAGCGCCTTCGCGCGCTTTGGCGCTTCGCGCCGCAGCATTCGCCGCATGAGCGAAACGCATGCCGCGCATGACAAACTTTCGATTGTTCTCGCGCGCGCGTTGTTGCCTAATCGTTCAAACTGGACGGGACCGACGCATCACGCATGGCCCGCCGATTGCAGCGAGGAGGAGGAATTTCATGCAGAGCGCTTTGCAAGCCCGCTCGAAGTTGCCGGACGTCGGCACGACGATCTTCACGGTCATCGGTCAACTGGCCGCCGAACACAATGCGCTGAACCTGTCGCAAGGCGCGCCGAATTTCGCGCCCGACGAAGCGCTGGTCGATGGCGTGACCAAGGCGATGCGCGCGGGTCACAACCAGTACGCACCGATGGCCGGCATCGGCGCACTACGCGCGGTGCTTTCGGCAAAAGTGGAAACGCTGTACGGCGTGCACTACGATCCGTCCACGGAAGTGACCGTGATCGCAAGCGCGAGCGAAGGGCTGTACTCGACGATCAGCGCGCTCGTGCATCCCGGCGATGAAGTGATCTATTTCGAGCCGTCGTTCGACAGCTATGCGCCCATCGTGCGTCTGCAAGGCGCGAAGCCGATCGCGATCAAGCTCTCATCGCAAGACTTCCGCGTGAACTGGGACGAAGTGTCCGCCGCAATCACGCCGAAGACGCGGATGATCATCGTCAACTCGCCGCACAATCCAACCGCGACGATCTTCAGCGACGCCGATATCGAACGCCTGAAGGCCGTCACGCGCAATACGGATATCGTGATCCTCTCCGACGAAGTGTATGAGCACGTCGTGTTCGACGGCGCGAAGCATCACAGCATGGCGCGTCATCGCGAGCTCGCGGAGCGCAGCGTGATCGTGTCGTCGTTCGGCAAGTCGTATCACGTGACGGGCTGGCGCGTCGGCTACTGCCTCGCACCCGCCGCGCTGATGGACGAAATCCGCAAGGTCCATCAGTTCATGGTGTTTTCCGCCGATACGCCGATGCAATACGCGTTCGTCGAAGCGCTCGCGAATCCGCAGAGCTATCTGGGCCTCTCCGAGTTCTATCAGCACAAGCGCGATCTGCTGACGCGCGAACTGCGCGACTCGCCCTTCGAGCTGTTGCCGAGCGAAGGCAGCTTCTTCATGCTCGCGCGTTTTCGCAGCTTCTCGGACGAAAAGGACAGCGACTTCGTGCTGCGCCTGATCCGCGATGCGAAGGTCGCGACTATTCCGCTGTCGGCGTTCTATACGGACGGCACGGATGGCGGCCTCATCCGTCTGAGTTTTTCGAAGGACGACGACACGCTGATCGAAGGCGCGCGCCGTCTGCGCTCCATTTGAGGACCACGCGATGATGCAGGAATCGATCAAGGCAGCCGTCGTGCAGATGAGCAGCAGCGCGGACGTCCAGCAGAACCTCGGCGAAGCGCGTCGTTGGGTGCACGAGGCGGCGCGCGAAGGCGCAACGCTGATCTGCTTGCCCGAATACTTCTGCTGGATCGGCGATGACGAAATGCAGCGCGTCGCTCTTGCAGAAGCATTCGGCGATGGCCCGATTCAACACGCGCTATCGGAACTGGCGCGCGAGACGAATGCGTGGCTGATCGGCGGCACGGTGCCGATCCGGCCGTCGCAGGGTCCGCAGGTCGGCACGCACGCGTACAACACATCGCTTGCGTTCGATCCGTCGGGGCGGTGCGCGGCACGCTACGACAAGATTCATCTGTTCAGCTTCAATCAGGGCGCCGAGCAGCACGCGGAAGGCGATACGATGGTCGGCGGCGAGAGCATCGGCACGGTGCCTGGTCCGTTCGGCACGCTGCGTCTGTCGGTCTGCTACGACTTGCGCTTTCCCGAGTTGTATCGCGCAGGGCCCGATGCCGACGTGATCGCCGTGCCCGCAGCGTTCACGCACACGACGGGGCTCGCGCATTGGGAGTTGCTGCTGCGCGCGCGAGCCGTCGAAAATCAGGCCTTCGTGCTCGCGTCCGGTCAGTGCGGCACGCACTCGAACGGGTGGCGGACTTTTGGCCACAGTATGATCGTCGGGCCGTGGGGCGAAGTGCTCGCACGTCACGACGACGAACCCGGCATCGCTCTCGCGACGCTGACCCAGGCTGCGCTCGACGAAGCGCGCAACCGTCTGCCGGTGCTTCAGCATCGGCGCATCGCTACGCCGTCTAACGTGCGTTGAAAATAAAGGGAAGGAGATCAACGATGAAGCTTGTGAAGAATCTGCTGATGCTGGCGTGCGCGTTTGCATCGTTTGCGACGGCGTCGGCGATGGCCGCCGATGCGACGACGCTGCGCTATGGGCTCGAAGCGCAATATCCGCCGTTCGAATCGAAGGGCTCGAATGGCGAATTGCAGGGCTTCGATATCGACATCGGCAACGCGGTCTGCAAGACGGCAAATCTGAAGTGCAGCTGGGTCGAAACGTCGTTCGACGGTTTGATTCCCGCGCTGCAAGGCCGCAAGTTCGACGCGATCAACTCGGCGATGAACGCGACGGAAAAGCGCCGCCAGGCCATCGACTTCACCAACGTGATCTACCGCGTGCCGACGCAGCTGATCGCGCGCAAGGACAGCGGCCTGCTGCCGACGCCCGAATCGTTGAAGGGCAAGCGCGTCGGCGTGTTGCAGGCGTCGATTCAGGAAACGTATGCGAAGGAGCACTGGGAGAACGCCGGCGTGGCGGTCGTGCCGTATCAGGACCAGAACCAGGTGTATGCGGATCTCGTCGCGGGCCGTCTGGATGCAACGCTCGTACTTGCGCCTGCGGGGCAAACGGGCTTTCTGTCGCGTCCCGATGGCAAGGACTACGCGTTCGTCGGCCAGCCCGTCCGTGACGACAAGATTCTCGGCAGCGGCATCGCGTTCGGCGTCCGCAAGGGCGATACGGCGCTGCGCAACCAGTTGAACGCGGCCATCGCGAAGGTGCAGGCGGACGGCACGGTCAAGACGCTCGCGCAGAAGTACTTCGGCAATATCGACGTTTCGGTGAAGTAAGACGCTTCGGTTCTCCGCTTCGTTTTTGTGCCGCATTTTTCGCATTGTGCGCCGCATGGCTTCCGTCATGCGGCGCGTTTCTTTTTGCCTAACGTCTGACGAATGAATCGTCGAAAGCGGATGGAATAAAGTCCGCAAAGGTCCTGTTAGCCCAACAGGAGCCTCATTTTGTACGACCGAACCGTCATGTCCCGCACTCGTTCGCCAACCGACACGCCGCTCACCGAAGCGGATATGCAGGCGTTCGCCGACGGCAGCCTGCCGCCGGAACGGGCGGCGCGCGTGCGCAGATATCTGGGCTCGCGGCCGCGCGAGGCCGAGCGGATCGCGTTCTACCGGCATCTGAACATGCAGATGCGGGACGTTTTTGAGGGCGCGTTTGCGCAGCGCGTTCGCACGCCGCGCGCCGACCGTGCGCAGACTGCCGATTTCCGTTCGAAGGCGCGCAGGTTCTTTCTGCGGCGTGTTGGCGTGGCGTTGCTTGGCGTTGCGCTGCTCGTATCGTCGGTGAGCGGGTGGTTTTTTGCGTCGCGTGTATCGACGGAAATGCTCGACGCGACGGCCGTGATGGCGCTGATGCGCGCTTCGGGTCAGCGGAGCGGCGGAGCGGCCGTGGTTGTGCCGAACGATCCGCACGCCGCCGATCTTGCGCCGCTGGGGCTAAAGCTCGTCGATGCGCGGACGCGTCGTCCGAACGCATTCGCGCGTATCGACATACTCGACTACCGGAACGCGGACGGTGACGCCGTCGTGCTGGTCTCGTCGTGGGCACCGTTCGCGGCCGACAAACCGCATTGGTTCGCGCAACGCGTTGGCGACGTGCGGCTTCTGATGTGGACCACCGACGGCAAGCGCTACGTGCTGGCAGGACGCGCAACCACGCACGGACTGATGCGCGCCGCCGATGCGCTGACGATACGCTGACAACACGCCGAGCAAACGCACGCACGGCTTGTCTGTTTGCACGCGCGCGTGAGGCCATTGAAAACTGCGCGGAATAAAATTCAACAGATTGTGTTCTCTGCATCAAGAGGCGACGCGCGCGGCGGAATGCGTGCCGAGCGATACCTGATGGGTAGAGGAAATGGACATCCGTAACGAGTTGATGGAACACGTGCCGCGATTGCGCCGTTATGCAAGGGCGCTGATCAGCAATCGCGATCTCGCGGACGATCTCGTGCAGGACACGCTCGAACGCGCGCTGACGCGCACGAAAATGTTCCAGGCCGGAACGGATTTGCGTGCGTGGCTTTTCACGATCATGCACAACGTGTTCATCAATCAGGTGCGCAAGTCGTCGACGCGCGCAGTCCATGTTTCCGTCGACGACGAGAGCATTGTCGAAAGCGAATTCGCCGTGTCGGGCGAGCAGACACGCTCGCTCGAAGTGCGCGACCTCGATTACGCGTTGCAGCGGCTGCCTGCGGACCAGCGCGAAGTCGTGTTGCTCGTCGGGCTCGAGGAGATGAGTTACGCCGAAGTGGCGATTGCGCTCGACATTCCCGTCGGCACGGTGATGTCGAGGCTTTCGCGCGGACGCGAGCGTTTGCGTGCGTTGATGGCGGGTGCTCAGTCCGGCGCAAAACTGAAGGTGGTGCGATGAGCGATCAGCAGACTCCAATCAGCGAAGAAGACATTCACGCGTATGCGGACGGCACGCTGTCCGACGAGCGCCGTGAAGAAGTGGAGCGCGCGCTCGAAATGAACCCTGCGTTGGCCGCGCGCGTCAGCGATTACTTCTCGCTGAACAACATGTTCCATGAGCGCTATGACCGCGTGCTGAACGAGCCGGTGCCTGCGCGCTTGCGTGTGCACGAGAAGCGTCGCTGGCTGAGTGCGGCCAATTGGCCGCAATTCGCGGGAATGGCAGCGGCGCTGGTGTTGGGGATCGGGATTGGCGTCGGCACGAACATGGGCAAGGACTTGCCCGCACCGTGGGCGAGTTCGTCACAGGGGGCGTCGCAGGGTTCGTCGAATACGCGACCAGTGAGTGCCGATGTCTCCGAAGTCTTTGCGCAAAAGGCAGCGTTGGCGCATGTCGTGTATATGCCCGCCGTCGATCGGCCCACGGATATCGGCGAGGGGCACGAGGAAGAATTCGTGCAGTACCTCGCGAACAAGCTGGGCACCGATGTGCATCCGCCAATGCTCACCAGGAGCGGATTCCAGCTTGCCGGCGGCCGCGTATTGCCGGGCGACGATGGGCCCGTCGCGCAGTTCATGTATCACAACGCCAAAGGCGAGCGCGTGACGCTTTGCATTTCCCATCGCAAGGCGAGCGCGAATACGACTGCGTTCAAGCTGTATCAGGAAGGGCCGGTGAATGTCTTCTATTGGGTCGACGGCGATTTCGGATATGCGGTGTCGGGTGGCATCGATCGCAATGTAATGCTGCAGATCGCCCACGACGTCTATGCGCAATTGACGGGCGCGACACCGGGCTGATCGCTTGACTGCTTATTCCGTTCACGGCTGCATCTTTGGATGCAGCCGTTTTTTTTCTTTGGTAGTTAGTGATACGTAATTATTAGAGCGAGTGTGCGTTGCGGTTGGTAATTCTTTTGATCGACGGGAATAGATCGCGGTGACGCGTGGTTTGTCACCGTGCGTACCGCACGTTTTTCAAAGGAGTTGGCAATGAAGATGCTCGCAATGTTGGCCGTATCCGTCGCAGCCCTCGGTTCGACGAATGTATTCGCGCAAGGCAAGACGCGCGCGCAGGTGTATCAGGAATTGATCGAGGCGCAGCAGAACGGGCTGAACTTCGTCACGGACGCTTCGTATCCGGATGTGAGTCCGGCGTTTCAAGGAACGGTCGAGTATCTGAAGAAGCAGGCGATGGCGAAAGCCGAAAGCGCAAACCGGATGGCGAAGGCGGCTTCGGATGCGGCGGTACCAGGGAATTGAATCGAAGCCGTTCGGAGGAACGGTTAGAGACGGTTGGAAAAGCAAAAGGCCGGTCAGCTTTCGCTAGACCGGCCTTTTTGAATTCCTTGGTGGGGCGTGAGTGACTCGAACACTCGACCTACGGATTAAGAGTCCGCTGCTCTACCAACTGAGCTAACGCCCCAACAGAAGAAAGAGTATGCAGGAGTTTTTTCAGCTTGGCAAGCGGATCTCGCAAATTTCTTAAAAACAATTCGCGCGGCCTCGCGGTCGCCGGGCCCGAGCGAACCGCACGAAAGTCACCGAAAGCACCATTGAAGCGCACGGGCGTTCGTCCCGGTATCATGTCGCGACACCATGCCACGCGGCGTTCCGCGTGGCCCGAACGGGAAATCATGATGGACGAAAACGAAGTCCGGGCGTTGCTCGATCGAGTGCTCGCGCCGTGGGTGCGGGCGTTGTCGATGACCCCAGTAAAAGTGGATGACGAAAGCGCCACGCTGACGCTGCCGTTTTCGGGCGAGCTGCGGCACAGCGGCGGCGTGATCTGCGGACAGGTCTTCATGGCGGCCGCCGATACGGCGATGGTCGTCGCCATTTCCGCAGCGCTCGGCGGATTCAAGCCGATGACGACAGTCTCGCTGAACATCAGCTTCATGCGCGCCGTCCGCAAGGGCGATGTCGTCATCACGGCGCGCGTGCTTCGGATGGGCCGCAATCTCGTGTTCGGCGAAGTCGAGCTGTTCGACGAGGCCGGCAAGATGGCCGTGCATGCCACCACGACTTACGCGCTGCTCGACTGAGCCTGCGCGCCCGCCGACGGTGCCAGCGCGCCTCGGCAACGGAAGGAAATCAACGGATGTTCGATCAGGTCGTATTCGCCGGTGGCGGCAATCGCTGCTGGTGGCAAGCAGGCTTCTGGGACATCGTTCAGCCGGAACTGGACATCAGACCGCGCGTGATCACGGGCATCTCGGCGGGCGCGGCCACCGCGTGCATGCTCTACACGCGCGACGCCGACTGGGTGATGCGCTATTACGAAAACGCGCTGCGCAACAACACGAAGAACGCGTACTGGGGCAATCTGCTGCGCGGCGAGTCGGTGTTTCCGCACTACCGGATCTACCGTCAGGCGTTGCTCGACATCTACGGCGAGAAGTTTTCGCTGCTGGCGAAGGCGCCTGAAATACGCATCGGCGTGTCGCATGTGCCGCGCTGGCTCGGCGCGCGCAGCGCCGTCGCCGCCGGACTGATCGCGTACAACATCGAGAAATACATCCGCAAGACCTTGCATCCGACGCTCGGTCAGTCGCTCGGTTTTCATCCGGAATTCGTGCGCGCGCAGGATTGCGCGAGCGTCGACGAACTCGCGGACCTGATTCTCCAGTCGTCTTGCACGCCGCCGTTCACGCCCGTCCTGCGCCGCAACGGGCGGCCCGTGCTGGATGGCGGGATGGTCGACAACGTGCCCGTCGGCGCGCTCGATCCGACGCCCGGCAACGTGCTGGTGATGGTGACGCGCGTTTATCCGCGTCCGCGGATGTTCGTCGTGTCGCACGGCGCGCAGCAGCGGCTGTATGTCCAGCCGTCGTGCAAGGTGCCGATTTCGAGCTGGGACTATACGAGTCCGTCACAGATGCAGCACGCCTACAATCTCGGCCGCGCAGACGGTGAGCATTTTCTACAACGAATTCCGGAACTGCTCGACGCAGCCGCTCACGGTTGAAGCGTCCACGTCAGTGCAGCGGCCCGCGAACGGGCCGCGCGCAACTTACTTCCGGCGGCCGCCCTGCAGCGCTTCCGGATTCGCGACGCTCGACGTGTCGCCCTGATCGAACGCGAGAATGTTCCTGAACGCCGCGCCGAAGTAAAGCTCGTAGCTTTCCTTTTCGACGTAGCCGATGTGCGGCGAGCAGATCACATTTTCCATTCGCAGCAGGCTGTAGCCTTGCAGGATCGGCTCGCTTTCGTAGACGTCGATCGCAACCATGCCCGGCCGGTTGTGCGACAGCGCGCCGATCAGCGCGTTTTCTTCCAACAGCTCGGCGCGGCTCGTGTTCACGAAGAGCGCGGTTGGTTTCATGCGCAACAGATCGTCCTGTTTGACGATGCCGCGCGTGTCGTCGTGCAGACGCAAATGCAGCGACAGCACGTCGCTCTGCTCGAACAGCGCTTCACGGCTTTCCACGACCGCGTAGCCATCGGCGACTGCCGCTTCGCGCGTATGCTCGCGGCCCCAGATCAGCACGTTCATGCCGAACGCCTTGCCGTATCCGGCGACGAGCCGGCCGATCTTGCCGTAACCCCAGATGCCCAGCGTCTGTCCGCGCAACACCTGACCCAGACCGAAGTTCGGCGGCAGCGCCGATGTTTTCAGGCCCGATTGTTGCCACGCCCCCTGTTTAAGGTTTGCCACGTATTGCGGAATCCGTCTCTGCGCGGCCATGATGAGAGCCCACGTCAGTTCGGCAGGAGCGATGGGTGACCCGACGCCTTCGAGCACGGCAATCCCGCGTTCGGTACAGGCCGGCATGTCGATATGGCTTCCTGCCTTCCCCGTCTGGCTGATCATGCGCAGATGCGGAAGCTTGTCGAGCAATTGCGAGCTGATGCGGGTGCGTTCGCGAATCAGGACCAGCGCGTCGACTTCTGACAGACGACTGGCGAGCTGACCCAGGCCGCGCACGGTATTGTTGAAAACCTTGACCTCGTGGTCGGCGAGCAGTTGGAAACAGTCGAGCTTGCGGACGGCGTCTTGATAGTCGTCAAGGATGGCAATCTTCATGGCGTATGTGTTTTGCGGCGCACCACGCGGGTGCGGAACGGAGTATCTGTTTGGGTGTCCCATCATGTGACCTGGACCACATGATGCTTGTATTGAATGCCGTACCGTACAAGGACCCGCTATGACGGAGCCACGACGGTAGGGCAAGTTCCTCAGTTTTTAACAGTTTGTTGCATGTCCACGCAAGCCGCTTTACACACGGTTTCACGTGCCAGCGACAGGCTGCAAAGGCCCTTACGACCTGCACTATCGCGCGCACAAAAATCTCGCGCGCGAATTGCCGCCTCTCGCATGCAGCGTCGCTGGGCTAGCACCGTTTTTCTTCTTCTACCAAAACGGAGACAGCTCGATGAATCATCCCGCATTTGCAGGCCAACCAACCGTCGAAGCGCCTGCCTGGGTCAAACACCAAAAACTGATCGAGTGGGTGCAGCGCATCGCGGCGCTGGCGAAGCCTGAGCGGATTGTCTGGTGCGACGGTTCACAGGAGGAATACGACCGCCTGTCAGCGCAGATGGTCGCAGCCGGCACTCTCATAAAGCTCAACCCGGCCAAACGGCCGAATTCCTATCTCGCGTGCTCTGATCCATCCGACGTCGCGCGCGTCGAGGACCGCACATTCATCTGCTCGCAGCGTCGCGAGGATGCCGGTCCGACCAACAACTGGATCGAGCCCGCCGAAATGCGCGCGACGCTCGACGGCCTGTTCGACGGCGCGATGCGCGGCCGCACGATGTATGTCGTGCCGTTCTCGATGGGGCCGCTCGGTTCGCCGATCGCGCATATCGGCGTGGAACTGACGGACAGCCCGTACGTCGTCACGAACATGCGGATCATGACGCGCATGGGCCGCAAGGTGTACGACGTGCTCGGCGAGCATGGTGAGTTCGTGCCGTGTGTTCATTCCGTCGGCGCGCCTCTCGCGGCTGGCCAGAAAGACGTGCGCTGGCCTTGCAACGACACGAAGTACATCGTGCATTTCCCGGAAGCCCGTGAAATCTGGAGCTACGGCTCGGGCTATGGCGGCAACGCGCTGCTCGGCAAGAAGTGCTTTGCGCTGCGCATCGCGTCGACGATGGGCCGCGACCAGGGCTGGCTCGCCGAACACATGCTGGTGCTCGGCGTGACATCGCCGGAAGGCAAGAAGCATCACGTTGCGGCCGCGTTCCCGTCGGCTTGCGGCAAGACCAATTTCGCGATGCTAATTCCGCCGCGAGGAATGAACGGCTGGAAGATCACGACGATCGGCGACGATATCGCGTGGATCAAGCCGGGCAAGGACGGGCGGCTCTACGCGATCAACCCGGAAGCGGGCTATTTCGGTGTCGCGCCGGGCACGAGCGAAAAGACGAACTTCAACGCGATGGCGACGCTGAAGGAAAACGTCATCTTCACAAACGTCGCGCTGACCGACGACGGCGACGTCTGGTGGGAAGGCATGACGGACGAACTGCCGGCGCACCTGATCGACTGGCAGGGCAACGACTGGACTCCGGCGATCGCGAAGGAAACGGGCCGCAAGGCCGCGCATCCGAATGCGCGCTTCACGGCGTCCGCTTCGCAATGTCCTTCGATCGACGCCGATTGGGAAAACCCCGAGGGCGTGCCGATCGACGCGTTCATCTTCGGCGGGCGCCGCTCGACGACGGTGCCCCTCGTCACGGAAGCGCGCGACTGGGTGGAAGGCGTCTACATGGCCGCGACGATGGGCTCCGAAACGACGGCTGCGGCGGCTGGCCAGCAGGGCGTCGTGCGGCGCGATCCGTTCGCGATGCTGCCGTTCTGCGGCTACAACATGAGCGACTACTTCGGCCACTGGCTGAAAACGGGCGCAAAGCTCGAGCAGATGAGCGTGCGCGCGCCGAAGATTTTCTGCGTCAACTGGTTCCGCAAGGGCGACGACGGCAAATTCGTGTGGCCCGGGTTCGGCGAGAACATGCGCGTATTGCGCTGGATGGTGGATCGGATCGAAGGCAGGGCGCAGGGCGAGGAGCACGCGTTCGGCATTTCGCCGCGCTACGAGGACATCGACTGGAACGGACTCGATTTCACCCGCCAGCAGTTCGAAAAGGTAATTTCCGTCGATGACGCGGCGTGGCGCAAGGAACTGGAGTTGCATGCCGAACTGTTCGACAAGCTGAAGCACGGGCTGCCTGCGGCACTGCAAGATACGCGAAGCGCGCTGGAGAAAAAGTTCGTCGCATAGTCATGTGAGCGTTCACTGACATGCGACCAAGCCGCCTTCGGGCGGCTTTTTTACGTCCTCGCTCGGCCCCGCGACGATGCTTTCGACCTTGTCGGCGCCGCCGACGGGGTGCTTTCGCTATTCATGCTTTTTGGACGTTTTCGACGCAACGCAGCAAATTGTTTCGGCAATAGAAACAATCGACTGTTAGCCATTCCGCCCTCGAAGATATTGACTCGAATTTTTATAAAATTTCCGGAATCTTGGGCAACTTCTGCAGGATTTCCCTGGTCGTAGGAAAATTCCAAGTGTGCTTCCTGTTCCGAGGGAGCTGTAATACGGCAGGAGTTGTCCATGGATCATTTGCAGTCGATGCGAGTATTCGTCAAGGTGGCGGATCTCGGAAGTTTCGCCCGCGCGGCTAGCGCGATGGATATTTCGAACGCAGTCGCAACCCGTCACGTCGCCGATCTCGAAGGCCGTCTTGGTACCCGACTGCTCAACCGCACCACCCGTAGTCTTTCTCTGACCGAATCCGGTCAGGTTTATCTCGAACGCGCCCGCCAGATTCTCGACGAGCTAGAGGATGTCGAGCAGATGGTCGTCGCGCGCAATCACGAGCCCGTCGGCACGCTGCGCATCGTCGCGCCCGTCGTGTTCGGACTGCATAACCTCGCTCCCGTGCTCCAGACGTATGCCGAGCGCTATCCCAAGGTGATTCCCGATGTGACGCTGGTCGATCGTCAGGTGGATCTCGTTGAAGAAGGTTTTGACGTGGGCGTTGTGATCGCGCGCCATATGCGCAGCGCGAGCATCGTGACGCGCCGTCTGACGACGGGCTGCATGACCGTCTGCGCGACGCCGGCTTATCTCGAGAAGCACGGCACGCCGACGCGGCCGGAGCAGTTGCTGGAGCATCCGTGCCTGTCGCTGCCGTCTGAATACTGGGGCGACGAGCGTGTGTTCACGGGTCCGGACGGCGAAGTGCGCGTGCGTCCGACGAACGTGATCGTCGCGAACAACACGGAAATGCTGCGTCAGTTCGCGCTGCTCGGCATGGGCATCGCGATCCTGCCGAGCTACCTGATCGGCCGCGATACGACGCGCGGCAAGCTGGTGCGTCTGTTGAGCGACTATCGTCTGCCGCAGGTAGAGATCAACATCGCGTATCCGAGCCGGCGTCACCTGCCGGCCAAGGTGCGCACGTTCATCGATCACCTCGTCGAGCATTTCAACCAGACGCCGAACAGCCAGCTTGGCGAGCAGTGGGTGAAGGATGGCGTGGACCGGACGCCGGCGATGCTGGAATCCGCGACTATGTCGATGCCGCCCGAAGCGTTCGATGGCGCCGAGCCGCTGTCGAGCCTGCTGGACGCCGATATTCCCGCGAAGCCGTCGACGCGCACGATGAACCGTTCGCGCAGCGTCGTCTCGTCCACGCACTGACCGAGGGACCGATACTGATGCGCGCCTGTTGAAGCGAACAGGCGTAAGTGCCGCGCAAAGACGCGGCACGTTATCGCGGAAGATAAAAAAACGCAGTCGCCTGTTAAGGCTGACTGCGTTTTTTGTTGCGCGGACGATTGCGGCGCGAACCGCGCGGGCCTTATGAGCCCGTCTTGCGCGTCGCGGTCTTCGTTGCCGTCTTTGTGGCGGCCTTCTTTGCAGGCGCTTTCTTGGCCGCGGCCGTTTTTGCTGCGGCCTTTTTCACGGGCGCTCCATTCGCGGCCTCCGCATCGTCAGCGACAGGCGCCGCCTTGCCCGCGGACTTCGCGGCCGCCGTTTTGGCCGCGGCTTCCTTCGCTTCCTTCTTTTCGAACTCGAAGCCGATCTTGCCGTCGTTCTGCTTGACGAGATAAGCCTTGAAGTTGCGGCCCGTGCGCGACGATTTGAAATTCGTCAGCAAGTCGGTACGTCCGTCCTGCAGCAGCTTGGCCATCTGCTCGCGAGCGATTTCCTGCTGCAGGATGACCTTGCCCGAGCGGAAATCGCACGTCTTCGGATTCGCGACCGAGTTCTCGCAGACGTAGCTCATGCCGTGCTCGAAGACCTTGCCGCGGCACTTTGGACACGCGCCGACGGACTCCTGCTCGGAAAAATCCGGTGCCTCGCCGTCTTCGCCGCCCTGATCCTGGCCGAAATCGAATTCGAGCTTGTAGTTCTTCGTTTCGTCGTCGAACGAGAGCTTGAGAATCGCGGAAAACGGCCGGCCCATCTTGCTGCGGAAACCCGACAGCGGCCCGATTTCCTTCTTCTGCAACAACTCCTCGACTTCTTCGATTTCGAATTGCCGGCCGCCCGGAATCTTCGAGATCGAGAACTCGCATTTCGTGCAGGCGAAACGGCGATAGTTTTCCTTCACCTGTCCGCCGCAATTCGGGCAAGGCGTTTGAAGCGTCGCGTAGTCGCCGGGAATCGTGTCGGAATCGTATTCCTTCGCGCGCTTGACGATGGTCTGCGTCATGCGGGCGATTTCCTGCATGAACGCGTCGCGCGGCAGCTTGCCGCGCTCCATTTGCGACAGCTTGTATTCCCATTCGCCCGTCAGTTCCGGCGCGGTCAGCTCCTTCACGCTAAGGCCGCGCAGGAGCGTCATCAGCTGGAAAGCCTTCGCGGTCGGAATCAGCTCGCGGCCTTCGCGGACCAGATACTTTTCGCCGAGCAGCCCTTCGATGATCGCCGCGCGCGTGGCCGGCGTGCCAAGCCCCTTCGCGGCCATCGCTTCGCGCAGTTCGTCGTCTTCGACAAGCTTTCCCGCGCCTTCCATCGCCGAGAGCAGCGTTGCTTCGTTATAGCGTGCGGGCGGCTTCGTAACCAGTTGCTGTGCGGCGATCTTGTCCGTCTTGACCTTCTCGTCCTTTTTCACCGGGACGAGGTTCGCATCTTCGCCGCCCGTTTCGCGGCCATAGACCTGAAGCCAGCCCGCTTCGACGAGCACCTTGCCTTCGGTCTTGAAATGATGGCCGACGACCTCCGTGATGCGCGTGGTGACGCGGTACTCGGCAGCGGGGAAGAACACGGCGAGGAAGCGCTTGACGACGAGGTCGTACAGCTTCTGCTCGGGTTCGGACAGCACTTTTGGCGCCTGCAGCGTCGGGATGATGGCGAAGTGATCGCTGATCTTCGAGTTGTCGAAGATTCGCTTGTTCGGCTTCACCCAGCCCTTGTCGAGCACCTGCTTCGCGTGCGGCAGATAGTTGTTGCTCTCCTTGAGCATCTCCATCGTGTGCTTGACCGTCTCCAGGTAGTCTTCCGGCAGCGCGCGCGCGTCGGTACGCGGATAGGTCAGCACCTTGTGCTTTTCGTACAGCGCCTGGGCGAGCGCGAGCGTGTTCTTCGCGGAGAAGCCGAAACGGCCGTTGGCCTCGCGCTGGAGACTGGTGAGGTCGAAGAGCGCCGGCGACAGCTGCGTCGATGGCTTCGATTCTTCCGTCACATTGCCGAGCTGCCCGCGACACGCGGCGACGATCGTTTCCGCAGCCGGCAGGCTCCAGAGACGCGAATCGCGCTTTTCTGGATCGAATTCGTCCTTCTTGAACTTCGGGTCGAACCAGCGGCCTTCGTAGAAGCCCGCGCCGCAGACGAATTCCGCCTTCACTTCCCAGTAATCGCGCGGCACGAAGCGGCGAATCTTTTCTTCGCGCTCGACCACGATCGACAGCGTCGGCGTCTGCACGCGCCCGACCGTGGTCAGGAAGAAACCGCCGCCCTTGCTGTTGAACGCGGTCATCGCGCGCGTGCCGTTGATGCCGACGAGCCAGTCCGCTTCCGAGCGGCACCGCGCGGCGTCCGCGAGCGGTTGCATCTCGGAGTCGCTGCGCAATTGCGCGAAGCCCTCGCGGATCGCTGCGGGCGTCATCGACTGCAGCCACAGACGCTGCACCGGCTGTTTCGCTTTTGCGTGCTGCGCGATCAGGCGGAAAATCAGCTCACCCTCGCGCCCCGCGTCGCATGCGTTAATCAGTCGGTCGACGTCTTTTCGCCTGATCAGCTTGTTCAACGCCTTCAGCCTGGATTCGCTCTTTGCGATCGGATTCAGGTCGAAATGGGGCGGAATAACGGGGAGATTGGCAAAACTCCATTTCCCCCGTTTGACTTCATATTCTTCCGGCGCGGCGATCTCGAGCAGATGGCCGACCGCCGACGAGAGAACGTAGTCGTCGCTCTCGAAGTACTCGTCATGCTTGGTAAAACCGCCCAAAGCCCGCGCGATGTCGTTCGCGACGGATGGCTTTTCGGCGATGATCAGTGCTTTGGACATGACTGAAAATAAATTGATGGATTCGGGTTGGTACCTCGGGTTTTCCCGCCCGGGTTTGGCACCCATTAACGACCGCTTTATAGCACACGCCGCAGCAGCGGCAATCGCTGGGCCCAAAAAAGCGGGTCATCATAATTGCGCGCAGATCGATTGGGCAAGCGTGTGACGGCCGTTGTCAGGTGCGCCTTTCGAAGGCACGTCGTGCGACTTTTGCCGCGTCCGGCAGCGATTTCCGCAATCGCCGTGCCGATCCGGCGGCCGCCGCGGCCGCGCGCAGCGCAAACAGGCTTGATTTGTTGCGTTTCGGGTACGAATCAGGCTTCAAGTAACGCTGGGCGCATTTTCAGCGCGCCCTTGACGCCCGGCAGCGCGGTCAGATCGACGAGCATCCGTTCGACGATCGACGCTTGCGGCAATACCGTTCCAAAGAACCGGGTGGTCGTGCCGTCCTCGATAAGAATTGTTGGGAAATTCTCAACATCAAGGTCGTCAAAACGGTCCGCGTGCGTTTCGATATCGATCCACGCAAAGCAAATTTCGGGATGCTTGTCCGCCAGCACGTCGAACGCCGCGCGATATTCCCGGCAGGTGCCGCACCATTCCGCGCACAGGCACGCAACGAAAAGCGTCTCGCGGTCATTGACGCGCTCAGCGATCCGTTTTGAGTCTGTGTCCAGGTTGAACGCGGGCATGGCGGTTCCTTCGGCGTGACATGGTTATTTCGCGCGAATGTAGCACGACGCGTTACGCACCGTGCGCAGCGCGAACGTATCGGCCGCCGGGCAGCGCACACAGTTCGCCAGTCAGCTCCAGACGCAGCAGCGTGCTTTGCAGCAGCGTATCGTCCATTTCGGTGCGCTCGGCCAGAATTTCAAGCGTCGCAGGCGAATGGCCAAGCGCGTCGAGCAGGCGCCTGGCCTCGGCAGTCAATGCGCCATCGCCTTCGCCGCGCGCGGAATCGTCGGCGGAAGGCGTCTGCGGGAGCGCCTGCAGACGGCGCGCCGGCACGGGCACGGGCGCAGGCGGCGGTATGGCGAATCCCAACTCTTCGAGCACATCCTCCGGCGTTTCGACGAGCTTCGCTCCCTGCTTGATCATCCGGTGGCAGCCGCGCGCCAGCGGCGCGTGGATCGAACCCGGAATCGCGAACACGTCGCGGCCCATTTCGTTGGCAAGCCGCGCCGTGATCAGCGAGCCAGAGCGCATGGCCGCCTCGACGATCAGCACGCCGCTCGCGAGTCCCGCGATCAGCCGGTTACGTTGTGGAAAGTGCGCGGAGCGGGCTGGTGTGCCGAGCGGCCATTCCGACATGATCGCGCCGCGCTCGGCGATCTGTTCCGAGAGAGCTTGATGCGAAGACGGGTAGACGAGATCGGCGCCTGTCCCGATGACGGCGATCGTACTGCCGCGTCCCTGAAGCGCGCCGCGATGTGCCGCGCCGTCTATGCCCAAGGCCAGCCCCGACACCACGGTCAATCCCGCGTCGGACAGCGTGCGCGCAAAGCGGGCGGCGTCTTCGAGACCCTGCGGCGTCGCGCTTCGGCTGCCGACGACCGCGACGCCGCGCGCATGCAGCAACTCGATGCGTCCCTTTACATATAGCAGCGGCGGTGGATCGGGCATGGTCAGAAGCGCAGGCGGGTAGGCGGGATCGTCGAGCGTGACGAGCGCGTTGCCGGGCAATTCGCGCCATGCCCGCGCCGCATCGAGTTGCGTGGCGAAGTCCAGTGCGGGCGGCGTAAGGGCGGCGCGGGCGGAGGCTTCGTCGGTTGCCTGAGCGAGCGCGGCGAACGGTTGCGCGAGCACCGCGTCGGGAAGGCCGAAGGCGGTCAGCATCTGGCGGAGTGCCGCCGGCTTCAGTCCGGGCGCCAGCGCGAGCCGCAGCCAGGCGGACAGTTCGTCGTCAGTGAGGGGAAGGGTCTGCATCGCTTGCGTCCTCGCGCACGGCAACCGGCCTGGCGGTCGCCATGCTAAAATTTTCATCATCCGAAATAAACCGAAACCACTGCTGCGCCGCGTTCGCGCGCGCCGGCCGACATGCGTTTGGGCATTGAATCGATACGGTTCGGTCACCATCTATCGTGTGCGTGTCGCGATCGGCGAACAACCTGGCCGAATGGCTATTGCGCGACTGTGTTCAACTGCGTCGGCGCCCAATCAATTTCAGGACCATGGCTTTACTCAACATTCTTAATTACCCGGACAAGCGTCTGCACAAGATCGCGAAGCCGGTCGAAAAGGTCGATGACCGTATCCGCAAGCTCGTTGCAGACATGGCCGAGACCATGTACTCCGCGCCCGGCGTGGGTCTCGCGGCAACTCAGGTCGACGTGCACGAGCGCGTGATCGTGATCGACGTGTCGGACACGCACGACGAGCTGCGCGCGTTCATCAATCCGGAAATCCTCTGGTCGAGCGACGAAAAGAAGATCAACGAGGAAGGCTGCCTGTCGGTGCCGGGCATCTACGACAACGTCGAGCGCGCCGAGAAAGTGCGCGTGCGCGCGCTGAACGAGAAAGGCGAAACGTTCGAGATCGACTGCGAAGGGCTGCTCGCCGTCTGCATCCAGCACGAAATGGATCACCTGATGGGCCGCGTGTTCGTCGAGTATCTGTCGCCGCTCAAGCAGACGCGCATCAAGAGCAAGATGAAAAAGCTCGCGCACGCAATGTGACGCCATGAGCCATTCGTTGCGCGTCATCTTTGCCGGCACGCCGGAATTCGCCGCCGCGGCGCTCGCCACGATTCATGAGGCCGGCTTTCCGGTGCCGCTCGTCCTCACCCAGCCGGACCGTCCGGCGGGCCGCGGCATGAAACTGCAGGCGAGCCCCGTCAAGCGGTATGCGCAGGAGCACGGCATCGAAGTCGCGCAGCCGCCCTCGTTGCGCCGTAGCGGCAAATTTCCGGCGGAAGCTGCGACCGCCATCGACCAGTTGCGCGCCACGCCGCACGACGTGATGGTGGTGGCCGCTTACGGTTTGCTGTTGCCGCAGGAAGTGCTCGATATTCCGCCGCGCGGCTGCATCAACATTCACGCTTCGCTGCTGCCGCGCTGGCGCGGCGCCGCGCCGATCCACCGCGCGATCGAGGCAGGCGACGCGGAAACGGGCATCACGCTGATGCAGATGGACGCGGGCCTCGATACGGGCGCGATGATTTCGGAAGTGCGCATGCCGATCCACGACACCGATACGACTGCGACGCTCCACGACCGTCTCGCCGAAGCGGGCGCGAAGCTGATCGTCGATGCGCTGATCGAACTGGAGCGCAGCGGCAAGCTCGCTTCGACGCCTCAGCCCGCCGATGGCGCGACTTACGCCGAGAAGATCGGCAAGCACGAGGCGGCGCTCGACTGGCGCCGTCCTGCAGCGGAACTCGCGCGGCAGGTGCGCGCGTTCGATCCGTTCCCCGGCGGCGCGGCGACGCTCGACGGCACGGTGCTGAAAATCTGGTCGGCGTGCGCGGTCGAAGCGCCACGCAACGCCGAGCCCGGCGCAATTGTCGATGTGACGCCGGAAGGCATCGTCGTGGCGTGCGGCGAGGGCGCGCTGCGCATCGCGCAACTGCAAAAGCCCGGCGGCAAACGCCTCGCCGTGCGTGATTTCCTGGCCGGGTCGACGCTTGCTGCCGGCCAGCATTTCGACCTCGTGCAGCCACAATAAGCGACAGGTTATCGGGCGGCGCAATCTGCCATTCGGCCAGGTCACGCCGACTTCGTCCGGAGCGTTAGAATCTTCGATGCAACCCTGCCTGAAGAGGTTTCCATGTTCGGCATCACCCATTTCGAGTTCTTCATCGCCGCCGTTTTTCTGCTCAACGTCACGCCCGGTCCCGACACCGCTTACATCGTCGGCCGAAGCGTCGCGCAAGGGCGCGGCGCGGGGCTGATGTCGGCGCTGGGCATTTCGGCGGGATGCTGCGTGCACTCGCTCGCCTGCGCATTTGGGCTGACGGCGCTGCTGGCCGCGTCCGCGACCGCGTTCACCGTGATCAAGTTCGTCGGCGCGATCTACCTGATTTACCTGGGCGTGCGGCTCATCCTGATGAAGCCGGAAGCTGCCGAGGCGGCAGGCGCTGCGCGCGCGACCGGCGCGCCGAAGTCGCTGCGCCAGCTTTTCCTGCAAGGCTTCTGGACCAACGTGCTGAACCCGAAGGTCGTGCTTTTCTTCGTGTCGTTCTTTCCGCAGTTCGTGTCCGCAGGCAGCGACCACAAGACCTTCGCGTTTCTCACGCTCGGTGTCGTTTTCGTTGCGATGAGCATGGTATGGAACAGCTTCGTCGCGTGGATTGCGGGCAGCGTCACGCGCAAGTTCTCCGGTAAGCCGGGCGTCAAGAAGTGGCTGGATCGCGGCGTCGGCAGTGCATTCGTGGGGCTTGGCATCAAGCTCGCCACAGCAACGCGGTGATTGAATTTTTCCCGCTCGTCCATATCTAACAGTTCGCTTACAATCGTTCGCCGCGAATTGGCGGCATCAATAAAGATCCGCGTGACGGGCAAGGAGTTCTGGATATGTTCAACTGGGTGAAAACCGCGATGCTGATGGCCGCAATCACGGCGCTCTTCATCGTGATTGGCGGCATGATCGGCGGCCAGCGCGGCATGATGCTCGCGTTGCTGATCGCGCTCGGGATGAATTTCTTTTCGTACTGGTTTTCGGACAAGATGGTCTTGCGCATGTACAACGCGCAGGAAGTGGACGAAACGAGCGCGCCGCAGTTCTACCGGATGGTTCGCGACCTGGCGACGCGCGCCAATCTGCCGATGCCGCGCGTCTACCTGATCGACGAAGAACAACCCAATGCATTCGCGACGGGCCGCAATCCCGAACACGCGGCCGTGGCCGCGACGACGGGCATTCTGCGCGCGCTGTCCGAGCGTGAAATGCGCGGCGTGATGGCGCACGAACTGGCGCACGTGAAGCACCGCGACATCCTGATCTCGACCATTTCGGCAACGATGGCAGGCGCGATTTCCGCGCTCGCGAACTTTGCAATGTTCTTCGGTGGCCGCGACGAGAATGGCCGCCCGGCAAACCCGATCGCGAGCATTGCCGTCGCGCTTCTCGCGCCGATCGCGGGCGCGCTGATCCAGATGGCGATTTCGCGGGCGCGCGAGTTCGAGGCGGACCGTGGCGGCGCGCAGATTTCGGGCGACCCTCAGGCGCTCGCGTCAGCGCTCGACAAGATCCACCGCTACGCGAACGGCATCCCGTTCCCGACGGCCGAGGCGCACCCGGCCACCGCGCAGATGATGATCATGAATCCGCTATCGGGCGGTGGCATCCAGAACCTGTTCTCGACGCACCCGTCAACGGAGGAGCGCATTGCGCGTCTGATGGAGATGGCACGCACGGGGCGCTTCGAATAAACGAACGCTGGGATCGTTCTGCAGGGCATCCCGCGACGGGAGCGCAAAAAAGGGCGAGTTGGACTCGCCCCTTTTTTTTTCTGGCTCGAAATCCGCGCCATCGCTGACGTGCTTCGAAAGACCGTCGAAGGCCAGCGCGCCAGTCCCCGGTCGGCGTCACGCTACAATGTGGCGTTTGCGCGACACCCTCCGTAAGCGCCCGTTTTCCGCCCGTTCATGACCCGAAAGCCTTCTCAGCGTCCCATTTCGCCGCCGCGTTCGCGCGACACCCGTCTGTCGACATTGCATCTCGCGCCTGAATCGCTCGCCTTCGCGCTCGACTGCGCAGCCCAATCGGTCGGCGCCGTTCGCCTGGGCGCGGCACTGCCCGCAGCCCTGCATTCGATTTTCATGTCGCTGCCGGAAGGTGTCGCGGCGGCGTCGCGTGGCGCCGTGCAAGACATCGCGTACCGAACGATGCGCCGGCTCGGCACGGCCGAATGGCTAGTCGCGAAGCTCGTGCGCAAAGCACCGCCGCCGCATGTCGGACACGTGCTGGTCTGCGCGCTCGCGTTGCTCGTCGATGAAGAGAGCAACGCTGCCTACGCGCCGTTCACGGTCGTCGATCAGGCCGTGAATACGATCGGCGCGCGGCGCGAGTTTGCGTTCGCGAAGGGGCTGGTCAACGCGGTGCTGCGTAACTTCTTGCGTGAACGTGAATCGCTGCTGGCCGACGCGCAGAACGATGAAGTCGCTCGCTGGAACTACCCCGTCTGGTGGATCGACACCGTTCGCAAAGCATGGCCCGATGCGTGGCAAGACATTCTCACCGCTGGCAACAGCCAGGGTCCGCTGACGCTTCGCGTGAGCGCGCGTCACGCGACAGTCGATGCGTATCTGCAAACGTTGCGCGAGCATCAGATTCCGGCGACACAGATCGGCGATCACGCGGTGCGTCTTGACGCGCCGATGCCCGTCGATCGGATTCCGGGCTTCAACGAAGGCGTCGTCTCCGTGCAGGACGCGGGTGCGCAGCTCGCGGCGCAATGGCTCGGCGTGCGCGACGGCATGCGCGTGCTCGATGCGTGCGCGGCGCCCGGCGGCAAGACGGGTCATCTGCTCGAACTCGCGAACATCGACCTGATCGCGCTCGAAAGCGATGCGACGCGCGCGCGGCGTATCGGCGAAAATCTGCAGCGTGTGAAGCTGAACGCGCACGTGCGCATCGGCGACGCAGGCAATCCCACTCAATGGCACGACGCCGCCGATCAGCCATTCGATCGCATTCTCGCTGACGTGCCTTGCTCCGCGTCGGGCATCGTGCGCCGCCATCCGGACATTCGCTGGCTGCGCCGCGCGTCGGACATTCCCGCGCTCGTCGAAGAACAGCGCCGCATTCTCGAAGCGCTGTGGCCGCTCGTCAAACCGGGCGGAGAATTGCTGTACGTTACGTGCTCGATCTTTCCCGAAGAAGGCGAGTTGCAGGCCGAGTGGTTTGGAAACCGACACGCGGATGCGGTACGATTGGACGCGCCGGGGCAACTGCTCCCAGCAGTCGCCCGCGCGCCCGCCGATGTTTCGGCTGGCGCCCGCGCCGGACAAAGCACTGGTTCGAGCTTAGACCACGACGGATTCTTCTACGCGCGCTTTCAGAAACGGTGATCATCAAACGCTTTCTTCCGCTACGGCTCGCGGCGGCGCTCTGGATTGCGCTAGCCCTTTGCCTCACGGCAGCCGGACCGGCGCGTGCCGAATCGATCGCCGTGCAGCGCGCGTCCCTGCAATCCGACGGCAGCGGGTGGAGCCTCGACGCGCGCTTCGACTTCGAGCTGAACAGCAATCTCGAAGATGCCGTCAACAAAGGCATACCGCTTTACTTCACAACGGACTTCGAACTGAGCCGGCCGCGCTGGTACTGGTTCGATGAACAGCCGGTGAGCGTATCGCAAAGCATTCGACTATCGTTCCAGCCGCTCACGCGCGAGTACCGCGTATCGACGGGCGGCCTGCAACTCGGCTTCGCCTCGCTCAACGAGGCGCTGGCCGTCATCAAGCATGTCACGTCGTGGCACGTGATCGATCGCAACCAGGTTCATGCGGGAGAAACGTACAACGCATCGGTGCGTATGCAACTCGATATCGCATTGATGCCCAAGCCGTTCCAGATCGACGCGGTCAACAACCGCGACTGGAACCTTGCTTCCGACTGGAAGCGTTTTACTTTCACGGTGACCGAACGTGCTAAATAAAGTGCGCCGCGCCACCAGTGTCAGCAGCATTGTCGTCCGGTTGCTCGTGTCGACGGTGGCCGTCACGGCCGTCCTGCTGCTCGTGCTGCTCGCGGCGGCGAGCGCGAACACCGAGTTCTTCGACCGCTACTATGGCTGGCTCTATGCGGCCAATGTCGCGGTTGCGCTGATCTTCATGCTGATCGTCGCAGTGCTCGTGGTGATCATCGTCACGCGATTACGCAAGGGCAAATTCGGCACGAGGCTGCTCGCGAAGCTCGCGTTCTTCTTCGCGCTCGTCGGCGTGGTGCCGGGCGGCATCATCTACATCGTGTCGTATCAGTTCGTGTCGCGCAGTATCGAGTCGTGGTTCGACGTGAATGTCGAAACCGCGCTCACGTCGGGGCTGAATCTCGGACGCGGGATGCTCGACGCATCGCTGTCCGATCTGCAGACCAAGGGCCGTCTGATGGCCGAGCAGCTCGCGAGCGCCGATTCCGCAGGGACGACGCTCACTCTGCTGCGTCTGCGCGATCAGTTCGGCGTGCAGGACGCGACGATCGTCGAGCCGACGCGCAGCATGTCGGGCGCGGCGCCGGACATGCACGTCGTCGCGCAGGCGACGAGCAACTATGCATCGCTCGTGCCGAGCGACCTGCCCACGCCGATGATGATCGATCAGGCGCGCGGCCGCGGCTTCGCGTCGATCGAAGGCGAAGTGGACGGCGATCCCAAAGCGCGCGGCGCAAAGGGTGCATTGCGTCTGCGCATCGTGCAGCGCATTCCCGACACCAACGCGTCGCTGCTGCAACCCACTGAGCGCTTCCTGCAACTCACGCAGCCGGTGTCGCAGACATTGGCGCGCAATGCGGATGCCGTACAGCGCGCATATCGCGAGTACCAGGAGAAGGCGATCGGGCGCACAGGCCTGCGCAAGATGTACATCGGCACGCTGACGCTCGCGCTCTTTCTCGCAACCTTCATCGCGATGATGCTTGCTCTCGCGCTCGGCAATCAGCTTGCGCGGCCGCTGTTCCTGCTCGCGCAGGGCACGAAAGAAGTGACGGAAGGCGACTACACGCCGAAGCGCGAAATCAAGTCGCGCGACGAACTCGGCTTCCTCACGCAGTCGTTCAACGCGATGACGCGGCAGTTGTCGGAAGCGCGTGCAGCCGTCGAGGCCAACCGCGTCGCGCTCGAACATTCGAAGGCTTACCTCGAAAGCATTCTCGCGAACCTGACAGCGGGCGTGTTCGTGTTCGACCGGCAGTTTCGTTTGATGACGGTCAATCGCGGCGCGGAACGCATCTTCCGCCAGCCGTTCGCGTCGATGCTCGGTTCGTCGCTCGAGCGCATTGGCGTGTTGAGCGAATTCGGCGCGATGGTGCGCAAGGCGTTTGCCGATCTCGAAGCAGCGGGCGGCGATCAGGACGACACGGGACACTGGCAGCAGCAGATGGCCCTGCAAATACCGGGCGAAACCGATCCGCTGACGCTGCTCGCGCGCGGCGCGCGGCTCGTATCGGCGGCGGGCAACGACAGCGACGATGAAGAGACGTCCGGCTATGTCGTCGTGTTCGACGATATTTCCGACGTGATCTCCGCGCAGCGTTCGATCGCATGGGGCGAAGTCGCGCGGCGTCTCGCGCACGAGATCAAGAATCCGCTGACGCCGATCCAGCTTTCCGCTGAACGCTTGCAGATGAAGCTCTCCGACAAGCTCGCGCCGTCGGATGCCGAAGTATTGAAACGTGGCGCTACTACAATCGTGAATCAGGTTGCGGCGATGAAGCAGATGGTCGACGATTTCCGCGACTATGCGCGCACGCCACCTGCCGTGCTCGCGAATCTGCAACTGAACGAACTCGTGAGCGAAGTGCTCACGCTGTACGGAATCGAAGAGGGCAAGAGCGCGATTGTCGTCGAAATGGCGGACTTGCCCGTTATACGCGGAGACGCGACGCAATTGCGTCAGGTGATCCATAACCTGCTTCAGAACGCGCAGGATGCTGTCGCCGATGTCGAGCACCCCCGTGTGTTGCTCGAGACGAGGACAGTAGAATATGGCGATCCCGATGCAGACGGCAAAGTGAGCGTCGCAGTGCGATTGACCGTGTCGGACAACGGTCCGGGCTTCCCCGCGCGCATCCTTACGCGCGCGTTCGAACCTTATGTGACGACCAAAGCCAAAGGTACAGGTCTCGGACTTGCCATGGTCAAGAAGATCGTCGATGAACACGGCGCACGAATCGATATACGCAATCGTCTGAAAGCAGGCGACGTAATCGAAGGCGCGCAAATTTCCATCCTCTTCCTTCAACTCGCAGATAACAATGCTGCGGCGCCTGGAAGCGGGCCGCAGGCGGTGCACGGCAGCGCGCCGCAGGGAAAGACAAAAGCAACAGTGCAGACAAGGGCAGCGTAAATGGCAACCATCCTGGTGGTAGATGATGAAATGGGCATCCGGGAATTGCTCTCGGAGATCCTGAGCGACGAGGGACATGTCGTGGAAGTCGCGGAAAACGCACAGGAGGCGCGTGACTACCGGCTTCGTCAGGCACCTGATCTGGTGCTGCTCGACATCTGGATGCCCGATACCGATGGCGTAACGCTGCTCAAGGAGTGGGCCGCGCAAGCGCTTCTGACGATGCCCGTCATCATGATGTCGGGCCACGCGACCATCGATACCGCTGTCGAAGCGACGAAGATCGGTGCGCTTAACTTCCTCGAAAAGCCGATCGCGCTGCAAAAGCTGCTGAAGGCGGTCGAGCAGGGGCTTGCGCGCGGTAGCGCGTCTCCCGCTGCGGGCGGCATGGCGGCCAAGCCGGCGATGGCTGCGAATGCGTCGGCTGTGGCATCGGCGGCGGCGCTGCCGATGATGTCCGCGGACAACATGGGCGGCGGCATGCTGTCGGCGCAGACAGCGTCGATTTCGTTCGATATTCCGCTGCGTGACGCGCGCGATGCGTTCGAGCGAGCGTACTTCGAGTATCACCTCGCGCGCGAGAACGGCAGCATGACGCGCGTCGCGGAGAAGACCGGGCTCGAACGTACGCACCTGTATCGCAAGCTCAAGCAGCTGGGCGTCGATCTCGGCAAGAACAAAGGCGAGTAGGCAGAGGGCCTTTTTCGGTTGGAAGTTTTTTCGGGAAGGGCTTGAGAAACAGAAAATCGCTTGCTATACTCTCGCTTCTTCGTTGGCCCGGTAGCTCAGTTGGTAGAGCAGCGGATTGAAAATCCGCGTGTCGGTGGTTCGATTCCGCCCCAGGCCACCAGGATTCGGCCCCAGGAAATCGCAAGATTCCTGGGGCTTTTCCTATGTGCGGACGATATGCCGATTCGCCGCGGGACATCGCGCGGCGCGCCGCGAGCGGCGCAAGGCTCCGCGTGATAAAATCACGTTTTATCAAGGACTTGCCACGTGTTCTTCGCAAGTCCTTTTTCGTTTCAGGTCCGAGGCGGCGTGCGGCGTGAAACTCCTTGGCGGACAATTGGCGGTATAAATCCAGGCAGCTTGGCGCGTGAAAGCCGCAGCCTATACTGCTTGAGCCGGCATCGGTGCCGGCCCGCGCGCCGCCAGGCACTGCTTGTGCGCGGCATCAACCTACACGGAGTTTGGCAGTGACCCGCAAAGACGCCAAGAGTAGCGCCCTGGTGCTGTTTTCCGGTGGCCAGGATTCGGCCACCTGTCTCGCCTGGGCGCTGGATCGGTACGAAACCGTCGAAACGCTGGGTTTCGACTACGGGCAGCGGCACCGGGTCGAGCTCGAATGCCGCGAGGGTTTCCGCAGCGCAGTGGCGCGCACGTTTCCCGAGTGGGGCGAACGGCTCGGCGACGATCACATGATCGATCTGTCCGTGCTCGGCTCGATCAGCGAAACGGCGATGACGCGCGACATCGAGATTCACGCGGCATCGAACGGCCTGCCGAACACCTTCGTGCCCGGCCGCAATCTGATGTTCATGACGATTGCGGCGGCGATTGCGTATCGTCGCGGGTTGCGCGTGCTGGTCGGCGGAATGTGCGAGACGGACTTTTCCGGCTACCCGGACTGCCGCGACGACACGATGAAGGCGCTGCAAGCCACGCTGAATCTCGGCATGGACAGCCGCTTCGTGCTGGAGACGCCACTGATGTGGATCGACAAGGCGGACACGTGGCGCCTCGCGCATACGCTGGGCGGCGACGCACTGGTCGAGCTGATCCGCATCGAAACGCACACCTGCTATCTCGGCGAGCGCTCGGAGTTGCATGCGTGGGGATTCGGCTGCGGCGAGTGCCCTGCCTGCCGTTTGCGCAAGCGCGGGTACGAAGCATATCTGAACGGCGAGCAGGTCACGGAACCGGCCTAAGCGAAAGAGACATCAACAGGCTTCACGGAGCATCAGGCAGAAGCAGCATGACGTACGCGGTCAAGGAAATTTTCTACACGTTGCAGGGTGAAGGCGCGAACGCCGGGCGCCCGGCCGTGTTTTGCCGGTTCGCCGGATGCAATCTGTGGTCGGGTCGTGAAGAAGATCGCGCCGACGCCGTGTGCAAGTTCTGCGATACCGATTTCGTCGGCACCGACGGCGAGAACGGCGGCAAATTCCGCACGCCCGAAGAGCTGGCCGCGAAGATCGCTTCGTTGTGGCCGGAAGGTGAAGATCAGCGTTTCGTGGTGTGCACGGGAGGCGAGCCGATGTTGCAGATCGACCAGCCGTTCGTCGACGCGCTGCACGCGGCCGGCTTCGAAATCGCCATCGAGACGAACGGCTCGCTGCCCGTGCTCGACACGATCGACTGGATCTGCGTGAGTCCGAAAGCCGACGCGCCGCTCGTGCAGACCAAAGGCAACGAACTGAAAGTGGTGGTGCCGCAGGAGAACCAGCGTCTCGCCGACTACGCGAAGCTCGACTTCGATTATTTCCTCGTGCAGCCGATGGACGGCCCTTCGCGCGACATCAATACGAAGCTCGCGATCGAGTGGTGCAAGCGCCACCCGCAGTGGCGCCTGTCGATGCAGACTCACAAGTACCTGAACATTCCCTGATTTGCCGTGCTGACGATTACCCGAAAACTCGAATTCGATGCGGGCCACCGCATTCCCGATCACCGCAGCCAGTGCCGTAATCTGCACGGGCATCGCTACGTGCTGGAAATCACGCTGCAAGGCGATCTCGTCGAAACGGAAGGCGCGCCCGATCGCGGCATGGTGATGGATTTCGCCGACGTGAAGGCGCTCGCGAACGAGCATCTCGTCGACAAGTGGGATCACGCGTTCCTCGTCTACGAAGGCGATACGCAGGTGCGCGGTTTTCTGGATTCGATGGCTGGTCACAAGACGGTCGTGCTCGACCGCATTCCGACCGTCGAAAATCTCGCGGCCGCCGCGTTCGAGATTCTCGCGAACGTCTACGACGCGCACTACGGCGTCAATCTGCGTCTGCACAAAGTGCGTCTGTATGAGACGCCGAATTGCTGGGCCGACGTGGTCCGCGACTAAACGGTTTATTGTCAAGGTATGATCGTTTCGATAATCACACGGAGCGAGACATGCCGGTCACCGCGATTTGCAGCGGGCGCCACGCCCGCCACAATGACGACACCTTTCACGTCGGCCGTTCGGGCCGCGTAGTCTTTCGCTCAAGTCTGTGCTCGGCCGCGTTCGACGGCGACGGAGGCGCGCAATGAGCACGTTCACGAATCCACTCAAGCTGCGCCTGAAAGAGCCCGACCCGCTGTTCGGCATGTGGCTGTCGCTCGGCAGCGACAGCGCCGCCGAAGCGCTCGCGCACGCCGGTTTCGACTGGCTGCTGATCGATATGGAGCACGCGCCGAACGACAGCATCGACGTGACGGGGCAATTGCGCGCAATTGCGGCAGCGCATCTGCCGACGGAGCCCGTCGTTCGCTTGCCCGCCGTCGAGCCGTGGCTCGTCAAGCGCGTGCTCGATGCGGGCGCGCGCACGCTGATGTTTCCGAACATCGAGACGGCTGACGAAGCGGCCCATGCGGTCCGGCTAACGCAATATGCGACAGCCGAAGGACCGGACGGCCTGCGTGGCGTCGCAGGCGCGGTTCGTGCAGCGGCATACGGAATGCGACGCGACTATTTGCAGAACGCGAACGCGCAAATTGCCACGATCGTACAGATCGAATCGACGCGCGCCCTCGAGCATCTGGAGCAGATCGCGGCGACACCGGGCATCGATTGCCTGTTCGTCGGACCGGCGGATCTCGCGGCGAGTCTCGGTCATCTCGGCGATTCAAAACACCCTGAAGTCCAGGACGCGATGAAGCACATTTTGGATGTTGCGCATCGGGCGCGCGTCGCGACGGGCATTTTTGCCATGGATGTCGCGAGCGCGCGGCAATACCGGTCGGAAGGCTTTCGTTTCATCGCGCTCGCTGCCGACGTAATGTGGCTGTTGCGCACCACGCGACAGGCATTGCAGGAGGTTCGGTCATGAAGCTGGTGTCGTTGAGCGCAGCGCGCATAGCAGGTTGCGCGGCTCGCGCTGTCGTATTGACCGCATTGGCGGCGGGCGCGGCGGCGCATGCGCAGAGCAAGATGCCGCCCGCGTCGGATCTGGAAACGCAAACGGCTGTCGCCGATTACAACGCCGGCAACTTTACGTCCGCGCTTGCCGAATTTCGCAAGGCCGCACAGCGCGGCAGCCGTCTCGCCGAATTCAACTACGCGATGATGCTGCTGAACGGCGAAGGCGGTCCTGTCAATGTCGAAGAAGGCAAGAAGTGGCTGCGCAAGGCCGCTGACGCCAATATGTCGCATGCGCAATACGTGTACGGGAAGATGTACGACGACGGCGAGTTCGTCACGCGCGATCCCGTGGAGGCGCATCAATGGTTTCTGAAGGCTGCGCAGCAAGGGCACATTCAGGCCGAACTGGCGCTCGCGAACCAGTTTCTCGACGGACGCGGCACCGCGCGTGACAATCAGCAGGCGTTCGTGTGGTACAAGAAGGCCGCCGAGGGCGGCGACATGACCGCGCAGTACGTGACAGGCTCGTTCTACGAGCGCGGCGGCGATGGTGTTCCGCAGAATCTGAACGTTGCGCGCGCCTATTACGCGGCGGCGGCCGCGCAAGGCGATCCGGCGGCGCGGCTCAAGTATCAGCAACTAAGCGCGCAACTGCGCGAGTCGCACGAAGCGAAGCCTCAATAAAAAACGGCGCCTGACAATTTTCAGGCGCCGTTTTGCTATGCGAATAGGACGTAGGACTCGCGGATTAACTCTGCATCAGACGCTTCTGCCGTCCGACGTTCATGATGAGACCAATCGCAAAACCGAGCGTCGTCAGTGCGGTGCCGCCGTAACTCATGAACGGCAAGGGCACACCCACCACGGGAAGAATCCCACTCACCATGCCGATGTTCACGAACGCGTAGGTGAAGAACGCCATCGTCAGCGATCCGGCCAGTAATCGGCCGAACAGTGTCGCGCCATTCGCCGCGATGTACAGACCGCGTGCGATCAACGCCATGTAGAGCGTCAGCAGAACGACGCCGCCCGCCAGACCGAATTCCTCGGCGAACACCGCGAAGATGAAGTCGGTGTGCTTCTCCGGAATGAATTCGAGGTGCGCCTGCGTGCCCTTCAGCCAGCCCTTGCCGAGCGGGCCGCCCGAGCCGATCGCGATCACGGCCTGAATCGTATGGAAGCCTTTGCCCAACGGGTCGGATGTCGGATCGAGCAGCGTGCAGATGCGGTGCTTCTGATAATCGTGCATCAGCGGCCATTGCACTTCCGGCTGGCAGATCTTGTCCTGGAAAGTCGCAATCGCGCCGACTGCAATCACGCCCGCGACCAGCACGGGCACGATCAGCTTGAAGCTCAGTCCCGCGAAGTAGATGACGAAGAGCCCCGATGCGAACACGAGCACGGCTGTCCCGAGATCGGGCTGCTTCGCGATCAGGCCGACGGGCACGGCGAGAATGATCAGACCGACGATGTAATCCCACCAACGGATATTGCCCTCGCGCCGCTGGTAGTACCACGCGAGCATCAGCGGTGTCGCGATCTTCAGGATCTCCGACGGCTGGATCACGACGCCGACGTTGATCCAGCGCTTGGCGCCTTTCCGCGTCAGGCCGAACATCGCGACGGCCACGAGCAACGCGACCCCGAATGTGTAGATGGGAACGGCGAAGCGCATCAGCGTCGTAGGCGGGATGTTGGCCAGCACCCACATCAGCCCGAACGTCAGGATGATGTTGCGCAACTGGTCTTCGACACGTCCGGGCATGTCAATGCTCGCGCTATAAAGCGTCACGATGCCCACGCACAGCAGCAGGAATACGATCAGTGCGAGCGGGCGATCGAACCCCGCGAACATGTTCTTGATGCGATCGAGCCAGGCGCGCTTGTCGATTTGCATGCCTTTCTCCTTACTCGTCGATGCCGCCGGACACAGGACCGCGTGGGGCAGCCTGCGATTCGTCGTTGCGCGATGGCGCAGCGGTGGCCGGCCGCGATTCGCTGGCCGGGCGGGGTTTGTGTGGTGACTTGCGCGCGTCGGATGCCTTGATGGGGGCCGCAGCCGTGGTCGATGTCGCGACGGACGACGCCGCCGCCGATGGCGCGGCAGTCGCCGACGCGCCGCGCGGCGCCTTGGCGGACTTCGCGGATTTGGCGGCCGAGGCGGGCACGGGTACAGCGGCCGAACCTGAAGCCGACGCAGCCGCTGCCGAAGCCGCTACCGCACCTGAGGCCCCAACGCCCGCCGCATTCGCGCCGGACGCATCCGATGCAGGCGCGGCATGCGGCGTCGATGCGCCCGCGGGCGGCGGCAGCGCCGTGAAGCCGGCCGCGACCGACACGGGCTGAATCTCGCCGTTGGGCGCGGGCGGCGCGCTGCCGATGACAGGCGCCGACGTTTCTTCCGTCGCCGATGCAGCCGCCGTGACGGCTGCGGCCTCGACGCCAGGCTTCGCGCGGTCGACGAGGTAGTAGTCGAGCACGCGACGCGCGATTGGGCCCGCCGCTTGCGCACCCCAGCCGCCGTTTTCGACGATCAGCGCGAGCGCGATTTTCGGATTGTCGGCGGGCGCGAACGCGATGAAGAGCGCGTGGTCGCGAAGATTTTCGGCGAGCGCGTGACCGTGGTACTTCTGGCCTTGCAGCGAGAACACCTGCGCCGTCCCCGTCTTGCCCGCCGACAGATACGCGGCATTGCGGAACACCTGATACGCGGTGCCCGACGGGTTCATCGTCACGTTTTCCATGCCGCGCTTGATGACGTCGATGTCCGACTGCTTCACGTCGATGCGTCCGTCGTCCTTCGGCACGGTGGCGCGCAGTGCACGCGTGATCGGATTCTCGATTTCCTTCACGAGGTGCGGCTTCATGACGGTGGCGTTGTTTGCGAGCGTCGCCGTCGCGTGCGCGAGTTGCAGGATCGTGTACGAGTTGTAGCCCTGGCCGATGCCGAGGCTGATCGTCTCGCCTTCGTACCATTTCTGCTGCTCGGGCTTGCGGTATGCCTTGCGCTTCCAGTCCGTCGAAGGCAGGATGCCGCGTGCTTCGCCGGCGATGTCGATGCCCGTTATCTGGCCGAAGCCCCACGGCTTCATGAAGTTCGCGATCGCATTGACGCCGAGATCGTGCGCGAGCATGTAGAAGTACGTGTCGTTCGACACCATGATCGCGCGGTTCATGTCGATCCACCCTTGGCCCTGCGGCACGTCGTTGCGGAACGTGTGGCCGCCGAACGTGTACGAGCCTGGGTCCTGGAAGCCCCATTGCGGCGTGCGCTTGTGCAGCGTCAGCGCAGCGAGCGCCATGAATGGCTTGTACGTCGAGCCGGGCGGATAGGTGCCGTGCAGCGGACGGTTGAGCAGCGGGTGATCCGGCGAGTTGTTGAGCTCGTCCCAGGTCTGCTGGTCGATGCCGTCGACGAATGCGTTCGGATCGAAGCTCGGTGCCGACACGAACGCGAGCACGTCGCCCGTCGACGGTTCGATCGCGACCAGCGCGCCGCGGCGTCCCGCAAACGCCTGCTCGGCGACCTGCTGCAAGCCGATATCGAGCGACAGCACGAGGTTGTTGCCCGGCGTCGCCTGTGTGCGCGAGAGCGTGCGCACGGGCCGCCCACCCGCCGTGACTTCGACCTCCTCGAAACCCGTCAGGCCGTGCAGCTCCGTTTCATAGCTCTGCTCGACGCCGATCTTGCCGATGTAGTCGGTGCCCTTGTAGTTGTTCGCATCGAGGCGCGGATCATAGTGATCGGGATCGCTGTCGTTCTGATCGCTGGCATCGTCGATGCGGTCCTGGTCGCGCTGCGAAATGCGGCCGATGTAGCCGATCACGTGCGCCGCCGTCGGTCCGAGCGGATATTGGCGGAACAGCCGCGCGCGCACTTCGACGCCCGGAAAGCGGAAGCGCTGCGCGGTGAAGCGCGCGACTTCGTCATCGGTGAGGCGCGTGCGGATCGGCAGGCTCTCGAAGTTCTTCGAGTCCTCCTGCAGCTTGCGGAAGCGCCGGCGGTCGCGCGCATCGATGTTGACCACGGTCGACAGATTGTCGATCACGTTGTCGAGCGAGTCGTTCAGCTTCGACGGCGTGATTTCGAGCGTGTACGCCGAGTAGTTCCGCGCGAGCACAACGCCGTTGCGGTCCGTGATGATGCCGCGGTTCGGCACGATCGGCGCGACGGAGATGCGGTTCTCGTCGGCTTGCAGCGAGTACTTGCTGTAATGCCAGACTTGCAGAAACAGGAAGCGGAATGCAATCAGCCCGAAGCAGACGAACACGAACAGCCCCGCCGCCGCGACGCGCAGGCGGAATTTCGTGAGCTGCTGCTGGGTGTCCTTGAATTCGGTCATGCGGTTGGGCAGGGACTGCCGGTTATGCGGTTTGATTCAGTTCGACGGTCATGCGCCGATGCGCAGCCGGCTTTGGCGCCGCTTCGTCTTGCCCCGACGCGTATTGTGCCGCCTGACGATCGTGAAGGCGGCAACACAGATGCGCGTTCATGAGCGAGTGGGCGGCGCGCCGTCAGATGGGCCGCGTGTCGTCCGGATCGGCGGGACGGCGCTGCGGCATCAACAGCAGAATGCTCGCGATGGGCCAGAGCGCGGCCTCGACGAAACCGTCGATCAGATAACCCCAGCCCGGAAACGATGCCCCCGTCAGCAGGCGGATCACGAAGGGCACGAGTTGCGCGACGACGAGCAACGGCATCACGGCGAAAATCTGCACGCCGATCGGCATCCACAGCACGCGGCGATGGATCGTGATCGCGCCATACGAGAGCAGCGTGTACGCGAGTGCATGTTCGCCCAGCAGGCTTGCGTTGTGGACATCCATCAACAGGCCGAGCATGAACGCGATGCCCATGCCGACCTTGCGCGGCTGATGCACGTTCCAGAACAGCAGCACGAGCGCGACGAAATCGGGTACGCCGATCAGGCGTCCCCACGGCATCATGTTCAGCAGGAACGCGGCGGCCAGGCTGAACGCGATGAAGTAGGGATTGACGGGCTGCAGGATGTACTGCGGGCGATTCATTGCTGGGCCCCTTGCGCGGCTTGCGGCTTCGCGTTCCTTTCGGCGGACGGCTTCTTCTCGGTCGCTGCCTTGCCGGCGGGCTTGACCGACGACGCGGGTTTTGCCGGAACTGCCGCCGCTGCGGGCGTCGATGCGGCCTGCGCCGGCTTCGCGTCTTTCTCGCCCGGCTTGCCCTTCTCCGGCGCTTTCGCGTTCTTCTTTTTCGCTTCCTTCGCGGCGGCGGCTGGATCGGGTTCGTCGGCGGGACGCGGCGGCACGTTGCTTTCGTAGTGCAGGACAAGCAGATCGCGAGCACCGCGCACAGGGGCGATCGGCTGGCAGACGACGCGCGCGAAAGCCGTATCCGCCTGCTTGTCGACGCGCACGACCTTCGCGACGGGTAGCCCCGGCGGATACACGCCGTCGAGACCGCTCGTCACGAGTTCATCGCCCGCGAGCACGTCGGCGCTGATCGGCACGAAACGCAGATCGAGCGCGTCGCCCTTGGGCGTGCCGTAGATCACGCTGCGCAAGCCCGTGCGGACGATCTGCACGGGAACTGCCTGATCCTTGTCGGTGAGCAGCGTGACTTCCGATTGCATCGGGAACACGCGTGTCACCTGGCCGATCACGCCGTCTTCGTTGACGACGGGCGATCCGCCCTTGATGCCCTGCTGCGAGCCGCGACCGATCACGACCTTCTGCGTGAACGGATCGCGCGTGTCGTACTGGATTTCGGCGGGAATCGATTGCGTCGTCATCTTTTGCGACAGCTGCAATAGATTGCGCAGATGCGCATTTTCAGCGCCGAGCTGCGCGGCTTCATTGGCCTGTTGTGACAACTGCAGATTGCGTGTGCGCAGCTTCGCGTTTTCATTGCGCAGCGTCGCGCTCGTGACGGCGAGATCGGCGGCGCCCATGAAGATGTCGCGCGGCACGAGCGCCGCGCGCTGCAACGGATACAGGCCCGCGCCGAGCACGCCGCGAACGATCTCGAGCGTATTGAAGCGCGCGTCGGAAATGAGCAGGGCGAGCGCCACCAGCACGAAGAAAATCAGTCGTGCGAGAGCCGAGGGGCCTTGCTTGAATAGGGGCGGCGGACTGTATTCCATGGTCGCCGGGAGCGTGAGCAAATGGGTGAGACTTCAGCGCGCCAGATTGCGCGCACAACGCACAAAGGCTGGCGGAGCCAGCCTTTCAGTGCGTGTTGCCGACATGGGGACTGACAAGCTTACTCGTACGAGAAGATGCTGCCGAGCTTGTCCATGCGTTCGAGCGCCATGCCCGAGCCGCGCACGACGCACGTCAGCGGATCTTCGGCGACCAGCACGGGCAGGCCGGTTTCTTCTGCCAGCAGACGGTCGAGGTCGCGCAGCAGCGCGCCGCCACCCGTCAGCATCATGCCGCGTTCGGCGATGTCAGCGCCCAGTTCCGGCGGCGTCTGTTCCAGCGCGATCTTCACCGACGACACGATCTGGTTCAGCGGATCGGTCAGCGCTTCGAGAATTTCGTTGCTCGAAATGGTGAAGCTGCGCGGAATGCCTTCCGACAGGTTGCGGCCCTTCACTTCCATTTCCTTGACTTCGGAGCCCGGGAACGCGGAGCCGATTTCCTTCTTGATGGCTTCGGCCGTCTGTTCGCCGATCAGCATGCCGTAGTTGCGGCGAATGTAGTTGACGATCGCTTCGTCGAACTTGTCGCCGCCGACGCGCACCGAGCCCTTGTACACGATGCCGCCCAGCGAGATCACGCCGACTTCCGTCGTGCCGCCGCCGATATCGACGACCATCGAGCCCGTTGCTTCCGACACCGGCAGACCCGCGCCGATTGCAGCCGCCATCGGCTCTTCGATCAGATAGACCTGCGATGCGCCCGCGCCGTGTGCCGCTTCCTTGATTGCGCGGCGCTCGACCTGCGTCGAGCCGCACGGCACGCAGATGATGATGCGCGGCGACGGCGAGAACATGCGCGATTCGTGCGCGGTCTTGATGAACTGCTTGATCATCTGTTCCGTCACGGTGAAGTCGGCGATCACGCCGTCCTTCATCGGGCGGATCGCCTCGATGTTGCCCGGCACCTTGCCGAGCATCTGCTTTGCTTCCTTGCCGACTGCCTGAATGGTCTTCTTGCCATTCGGGCCGCCTTCCTGGCGAATCGAAACGACGGACGGCTCGTCGAGAACGATACCTTTGCCACGCATATAGATGAGCGTGTTGGCAGTGCCGAGGTCAATGGCCAGATCGTTGGAGAAATAGCTGCGCAAAAAACCGAACATTCAAAATCCTGTCTCGCTGGGGGCCGGGCCTCGCATCGTATGCATAGGGCGGCAGCGGAATAAAGTTAGCAGCCTCACGTTCAGCCGTTGCGGCCGTGGAAAGCATGAAACTGCGAGGAAAACGCACCGGAGGCTATAGCAAGGCAGCAGATCTGTCGTTCAGCGATCTCTGAAAATGCCAGAAAGGCCTTGGTAAGTCGGTCCGGGTTTGGGTCGAACGCGTAATGATACCTTATAATTTTGCTTGATTTAAAGGAAACGAGCGGCACTTTTTGCCGTCGCCGGCCCCAATTTCGAGGGCCTGCTCCAATGACCTAACCTGCTGTCGCAGCATCGTTTTTCATCGTTGCGGCAGACCGCACTATTCCGGTGATTGCATGGCCTTGACCCTGACCGATGTGAAACGCATCGCCCATCTCGCACGGCTCGAATTGCCCGATGCCGACGCCCAGCACACGCTCGCGCAGCTCAACGATTTCTTTGGTCTTGTCGAGCAGATGCAGGCGGTCGACACGACGGGCATCGCGCCACTCGCCCACCCCATCGAGCAGATCGAAGACGTGGCGCTGCGTCTGCGCAACGACGCCGTTACCGAAAGCGTGAATCGCGATGAATACCAGCGTCCGGCGCCTGCTGTGCAGGACGGCCTGTATCTGGTGCCGAAGGTCATCGAGTAAGCGCCCGAGCAGGCGTGATTAAGCACAGGGTTCTGTGTCACGCGTGCGACGTTGCGCGCGCAACACGGCCCGCTTTTTTCGGCCCGGCCTGCCGGCGGGCGGCCGGATGCCAACACGGCGGCGCATCGCGCCGTCGCGCTTTTCAGGAATAACGCAATGCATGAGAAAAGCTTGACCGAACTGCGTGCCGCGCTCGACGCGAAGCAATGCTCCGCAGTCGAACTGGCGCAGACGTATCTGAAGCGCATCGCAGACCATGGCGCGCTGAACGCATTTGTTCACGTCGACGAGCAGCAGACGCTCGCGCAGGCGCAAGCCGCCGACGCCCAGCTCGCCGCGGGCAACGCTGGCCCGCTGACGGGCCTGCCCATCGCGCACAAGGACGTGTTCGTCACGCGCAACTGGCGTTCGACGGCCGGCTCGAAGATGCTCGAAAACTACGTGAGCCCGTTCGATGCAACCGTCGTCGAGCGTCTCGCGCGCGCGGGCATGGTGTGCGTTGGCAAGACCAATATGGACGAGTTCGCGATGGGCTCGTCGAACGAGAATTCGCACTTCGGCCCGGTGCAGAACCCGTGGGATCGCAAGGCCGTGCCGGGCGGTTCGTCGGGCGGATCGGCGGCGGCCGTCGCCGCGCGCCTCGCGCCCGCCGCGACGGGCACGGATACGGGCGGCTCGATCCGTCAGCCCGCTTCGTTCTCCGGCATCACGGGTATCAAGCCGACGTACGGACGCGTGTCGCGTTACGGGATGATCGCGTTCGCATCGTCGCTCGATCAGGGCGGTCCGATGGCGCACACGGCCACCGACTGCGCGCTGCTGCTCAACGCAATGGCGGGCTTCGACGAGCGCGATTCGACGAGCCTCACGCACGATCACGAAGACTACACGCGCTACCTCGGCCAGGCGTGGTCGGGCGCGAACAACTCAGGCGATGCCGCCGGCAAGCCGCTCGCGGGCTTGCGCATCGGCCTGCCGAAGGAGTACTTCGGCGCGGGCCTCGCCGACGACGTGCGCGCGTCCATCGACGCCGCATTGAAGCAATACGAAGCGCTCGGCGCGACGCTCGTCGAAGTGTCGCTGCCGAAGACGGAGCTGTCGATTCCCGTCTACTACGTGATTGCGCCGGCGGAAGCGTCGTCGAACCTGTCGCGTTTCGATGGCGTGCGTTACGGCCATCGCGCGGCCGAGTATCGCGATCTGCTCGACATGTACAAGAAGTCGCGCGCGGAAGGCTTCGGTCCCGAAGTGAAGCGCCGCATTCTGGTCGGCACGTATGTGCTGTCGCACGGCTACTACGATGCGTATTACCTGCAGGCGCAGAAGATCCGCCGCATCATCGCGCAGGACTTCCAGGAAGCGTTCAGGAAGTGCGATGTGATCATGGGCCCCGTCGCGCCGTCGGTCGCGTGGGATATCGGCGCGAAGGGCGACGACCCTGTGCAGATGTATCTCGCGGACATCTACACGCTGTCGGTAAGCCTCGCTGGCCTGCCCGGCATGAGCGTGCCGTGCGGCTTCGGCGCGGGCGCGAATGCGCAGCGTCCCGTCGGCTTGCAGATCATCGGCAACTATTTCAACGAAGCACGCATGCTCCAGGTGGCGGACGCGTTCCAGCGCGTCACCGACTGGCATCGCAAGGCGCCGGCGGGAGTTTGAGTTATGACAACACAATGGGAAGTCGTCATCGGTCTCGAGACGCACACGCAACTGTCGACGGTCTCGAAGATTTTCTCGGGCGCGGCCACGCAGTTCGGCGCCGAGGCCAACACGCAGGCCTGCGCCGTCGATCTGGCGTTGCCGGGCGTGCTGCCCGTGATGAACAAGGGCGCCGTCGAGCGCGCGATCCAGTTCGGTCTCGCGATCGACGCGACGATCGCACCGCGCAGCATCTTTGCGCGCAAGAACTACTTCTACCCTGATCTGCCGAAGGGCTATCAGATCAGCCAGTACGAGATCCCCGTCGTGCAGGGCGGGCAGATCACGATCCAGGTGCCCGCGAACGAAAAGGCCGGTGTCCCGGCGTACGAAAAGACCATCAACCTGACGCGCGCTCACCTCGAAGAGGACGCGGGCAAGTCGCTGCACGAAGACTTCGCCGGCATGACGGGCATCGACCTGAATCGCGCCGGCACGCCGCTGCTCGAAATCGTCACCGAGCCGGAAATGCGCAGCGCCGCTGAAGCCGTTGCGTATGCGAAGGCGTTGCATGGTCTCGTCGTGTGGCTCGGCATCTGCGACGGCAACATGCAGGAAGGCTCGTTCCGCTGCGATGCGAACGTGTCGGTGCGTCCGTTCGGCCAGAAGGAATTCGGCACGCGCGCCGAGATCAAGAACCTGAACTCGTTCCGCTTCCTCGAAGAAGCGATCCAGTACGAAGTGCGCCGTCAGATCGAGCTGATCGAAGACGGCGGCACGGTGGTGCAGGAGACGCGTCTGTACGATCCGGACAAGCGCGAAACGCGTTCGATGCGCAGCAAGGAAGACGCCCACGACTACCGCTATTTCCCCGATCCCGATCTGATGCCGCTCGTGATCGACGCGTCGTGGGTCGAGCGCGTGAAGGGCGAATTGCCGGAACTGCCCGCTGCGATGCAGAAGCGTTTCGTCGAGCAGTACGGCCTGACGTCGTACGATGCCGGCGTCGTCACGTCGAGCAAGGCGATGGCCGAGTACTACGAAGCCGTGGTGGCGAAAGTCGGCGCAGATAAAGACAAAGCCCAGGCGAAGGTCGCGGCGAACTGGCTGATGGGCGAAGTGTCGTCGCAACTGAACCGCGAAGGCCTCGACATCGCCGACAGCCCCGTTTCGGCCTCGCAACTCGCGCTGGTGCTGCAACGTATCGCCGACGGCACGATCTCGAACAAGATCGCGAAGGAAATCTTCCTTTCGATCTGGGAAGAGAAGGCCACCGACGAAGCCGCCGCAGACCGCATCATCGAAGCGAAGGGGCTCAAGCAGATTTCGGATACAGGCGCGCTCGAAGCGATTATCGACGAGGTGCTCGCCGCTAACCAGAAGTCGGTTGAAGAATTCCGCGCGGGCAAGGAGAAAGCGTTTAACGCGCTGATCGGTCAGGCGATGAAGGCGACCAAGGGCAAGGCGAATCCGCAGCAGGTCAACGAGCTGTTGAGGAAGAAGCTGGGCTGAGCATTGCATTGGGATCGGTAGCGGGATCGGCTCTTGCGCGCAGCGTATCGCGCGCGGGCCATGACGGGCTGTTGTCGCATCGAAAGTGGCGCAACGGCCCGTTTGCTTTTCAATCGGCGTGACGTGCCGCCCGTGAAGGATAAACAGGAGAAAACAGCAATGGCAAAGAAGAACGGTCTCGACGGATATCGTGTGCCCTTTTTCGACGACGGCAACAAGTCGAAGTCTTCTCTCGCCAGCATCGATCCGTCGTCGAAGCCGTTTTCAACGGGCTCGAAGGAGACCGATCGCGAACGTCTCGCTGAAATCGGCGTGCTGCTCGACGCGCAGCAGGAGCGTCTGCATGCGCAGCGCGTTCAGCGCGTGCTGCTGGTGCTGCAAGGGATGGACACGAGCGGCAAGGACGGCACGATACGCGCCGTGTTTCATGAAGTCGATCCGCTCGGCTTGCGCATCGTGCCGTTCAAGGCGCCGACGCCGATCGAGCTCGCGCACGACTTTCTGTGGCGCGTGCACGCGCAGGCGCCCGCTGCCGGCGAACTGACGATCTTCAATCGCAGCCACTACGAAGACGTGCTCGTGCCGTATGTTCTCGGCTCGCTGGACAAGGACGAACGCCTTCGCCGCTACGCGCACATTCGCGACTTCGAGCGGATGCTTGCGGAAAGCGGCACGACGATCGTCAAGTGCATGCTGCACATATCGAAGGACGAGCAGCGCGAGCGGTTGCAGGCGCGCATCGACGATCCGACGAAGCACTGGAAATTCGATGTGTCCGATCTCGACGCACGCAAGCTGTGGGACAAGTATCAGGTCGCGTACGAGGAGGCACTCGAGGCGACATCGACGGAATACGCGCCGTGGTATGTGATACCCGCCGACTCGAAGACGCATCGCAACGTGATGGTCGGCGAGCTGCTGCTGCGCACATTCGAGTCGCTGAAGCTGGAATTCCCGCCCGCCAAAGAATCGCTGAAAGGCGTGATAGTCGAATGAGCTTCACGTCGCCGAATAAACGAAAACATAACGAAGGAAAAACATGTTGCGTGTGATCACCGCCAACCTGAACGGCATTCGTTCGGCAGCCAAGAAAGGCTTTTTCGAGTGGTTCGGCGAGCAGAAGGCCGATGTCGTGTGCGTGCAGGAAATCAAATGCTCGCAGGACGACATGACGCCGGAATTCCTCGCGCCGCACGGCTTTACCGGCTATTTCCAGCATGCGGTGAAGAAGGGCTATAGCGGAGCGGGCGTTTATACGCGTCACGAGCCGGACGAAGTCGTGATCGGATTCGGCAGCGAAGAGTTCGATCCCGAAGGGCGCTACGTGGAGGCGCGTTTCGGCAATCTGTCGGTGATTTCGGTGTATGTGCCGTCGGGGTCGAGCGGCGACGACCGTCAGCAGGCCAAGTACCGTTTCATGGACGTGTTCATGCCGCATCTCTCCGAGCTGTCGCAGGAGCGCGAAGTGATCCTGTGCGGCGACGTGAACATCGTGCACAAGGAAATCGACATCAAGAACTGGAAGGGCAACCAGAAGAATTCGGGCTGTCTGCCGGAAGAACGCGCTTGGCTCACGAAGCTCTTCGACGACGTCGGTTACGTCGACGTGTTCCGCACGCTCGACCCGCGGCCCGAGCAATACACGTGGTGGAGCAATCGCGGCCAGGCGTATGCGAAGAACGTCGGGTGGCGTATCGACTATCAGATCGCGACGCCGGGCATTGCGGCCACCGCGAAAAAGACCTCGATTTTCCGCGACATCAAGTTCAGCGATCACGCGCCGCTGACCATCGACTACAACCACAAGCTCGCGAAATAATCGCTCGCGCGTCAGTCGCTCGCGGTCGTACGGCGCGGGCGGCCGATGCCCGCGTAGTCGGGCAGCGCATCGACCGTCTTGCCGATTGCCTTCGCGTACAGCGGCAGCATGTCGGGCAGGCGCTTCATGATGTCCGCGCGGCGCGCCGGGTTGTACGGATGCACGTAGATGAAGCCCTGATCGCGGTTATTGCGCGTCGCGACGGCGAGCTTGTCCCATAGTGTGATCGCCGCGCGCGGATCGAAGCCCGCACGCGACGCAATCTCGCTGCCGATCACATCCGCTTCCGTTTCGTCGGCGCGTTCGTACTTCATTTCCAGCAGCTGCGTGCCGATGCCGAGCGGCGCCTCGCCGAGATCCGCGAGGCCGAAGAGCGGCGGCATGGCCCCCGAGCCCAGTTGTGCGGCCTGCTGTTCGCCGAGACGCTCGCGCGCGTGCTCGCGCAGCGCATGCGCGATCTCGTGACCGAGCAGCACGCCGAGTTCGTTGTCGTTCAGGCGCACCTTGTCGAGCATGCCCCCATAAATGACGATCTTGCCGCCCGGCAGGCAATACGCACGAATGTCCGATGAGCGCAGCACCGCGATGTCCCACTTCCAGTTCTTCGCGCGATCGCTCCACTTCAGCGAAAAGGGGATCAGCTTGTCGACGATCGACTGCACGCGAGTCACGCGCGCATCCGATGGCGGATAAAGCCGGTTCATGTGTTCGGCGCCGCGCGCGATCTGATCGAATTCCTCAGCGGATTGGGCTTCCAGCATCGGCGATGGAATCAGATTGCGAAACACCGCGTAGTTGCCATAGCGCAACTGCTGGTTCGGCTGGAACGCGGCCGGCGCCGACGCCGCGGAAGCGGGCGCGGGATTGCGCGCCGTGACGGGCGCGGGCGGCGGCGCGGAGCCCGTAGTCGATGGCGCCGATGCGCCCGACGCGGCGGATGCCGCCGATTCCGGCTTGGGTGCTGACGGCGCAGACGGTGCCGATGGCGCCGAAGGAGCAGCGGGTGCGGAGGGTGCATTCGCGGCGGGCGGCGCGCTGACATTCGACGCGGTGTCGGCGGCGCGCGCCTGCCACGGCGCAGCGCCCAACATCACGCACGCAGCGCCGACGGCCAGATGCAACGCATGCACGCGCGCGAGCACGCGATATGCAGGAGCCTGAGCGGAACGGGCGCGCAGGGCCGATCGATTGGCTGCGCGCCGTGACGCGAACAACATCACGACTGCTTTCTCCAAGGGGCGATCCGGAACAACAGTAGCATGCCGGGCAAAGCGAGCGCCGTGCAGACGATGAAGTAGTCGAACCAGCCGATTCGCGCGACGAGGAAGCCGCTCGCCGCTGATGCGAGCGTGCGCGGCACGGAAGCCAGCGACGTGAAGAGCGCGAATTGCGTCGCCGTATAGCGTGGGTCGGTGGTGCTCGCGATGTATGCGGTGAACGCAGCAAGTGTCAGGCCCGTCGCGAACGTTTCGAGGCCATAGACGAGCGCAAGCGCAACCGACATCGGATCGAGTTGCACCGTCCAACCGATGCCGAGCAGCGACAGTAGCTTCGTCGTGGCCGCGCTCAGCGCGACGGCGATGTCGTAGACGACGGTCAGCCCCGGCGACGTCGGCCCGACATGCGCAAGCCACGCGAAGCCGAGCGTCGACACCATCTGCAGGATGCCGAAGATCCAAAGCCCGCGGCCGATGCCGATGCGCATCAGCGCGATGCCGCCGATGATGCCGCCCGCGAGGCTTGCACCGAACGCCGTCGTTTTCGCGATCACGCCGATCTGCGTGCGCGAGAAACCGACGTCGAGAAAGAACGACGTGGACAGCGTGGTCGCCATCGTATCGCCGAGCTTGTACAGGAAGATGAAGCCGAGCACGAACAGCGCGCCGCGCCAGCCGTCGCGCAGAATGAATTCATGAAACGGTTCGATGATGGCGTCGCGCAGATTCTTCGGCGGCGCGCCGTGCACTTCGGGCTCGCGCACGACGAGCGTCATGACCATGCCGGGCAGCATGAACGCCGCCGTCACGATGAACACGGTCGCCCACGGCAGATGATCGGAGAGAATCAGCGCGAGCGAACCGGGCACGAGCGCCGCGACCTTGTACGCGTTCACATGCACCGCGTTGCCGAGGCCCTGCTCGGTGTCGTGCAGCAGTTCGCGCCGATAGGCGTCGATGGAAATGTCCTGGCTCGCCCCGAAGAACGCGACGAGTGCTGTCAGCGCGGCGACCGTCCAGATCGAATCGCGCGGCGACACGATGCCGAGCGACGCAATCGCAACGGCGACGAGAATCTGCGTGACAAGCATCCAGCCGCGCCGGCGCCCCGGTTGCCAGCCTGGCAGACGCGGTACGTAGCGGTCCATCAGCGGCGCCCAGACGAATTTCCACGTATAGGGAAACTGGATCAGCGCGAACAGGCCGATTTCCTTCAGGTTCACGCCTTCGGAGCGCAGCCAGGCCTGGACGAGATAGACGAGCGTGAAGAGCGGCAACCCCGACGTGAAGCCGAGGAAGACGCAGATCAGCATGCGCGCGTTGAGAAACGCGCGCCAGCCTGGATGTTCTTCGTGAGCGGTAAGTGCGGGCGCCTCGTGTGGCGGGTTCGACATGAGTTGAGTGACGTTAGCTTTTCTTGACGCGATAGACCGCAAGACTACCACGCCAGTTCACGCCCCAACGCACCGCCTGTCCGCCGTGCAGCACCACGCGATCGAGAATCTCGATACCGACTTCGGGCGCGAGCGCCTCGAAGTCCTTGATCGTCAGCACGCGCACGTTCGGCGTGTTGTGCCACTGATAAGGCAGCGACTTCGACACGGGCATGCGTCCCTTCAATACCGACAGACGGTGTGCCCAATACCCGAAGTTCGGGAACGAAACGATGCATTCCTTGCCGACACGCACGGTCTCGCGCAGGATCGCGGCCGTCTGATGAATGGTCTGCAGCGTTTGGGAGAGGATCGCGAAATCGAAGCTGCCGTCTTCGAAAAGACGCAAGCCGTCTTCCAGATTCTGCTGGATCACGTTGATGCCGTTTTTCGTCGACGCAAGCACGCCCGCATCGTTGATCTCGATGCCGTAGCCGCTGACTTCGAGTTCTTCGGTGAGCAGAGACAGCAGCGAGCCGTCGCCGCAGCCCAGATCGAGCACCGTCGCGCGTGGTTCGACCCAGCGGGCGATCGCGCGGAAATCGGGGCGCGTCGCAAGATAATCGAAAGCGCGCTCGTTCATGCGTTCACCTCTGCTGCAATGCGTTCGTAGTAGGCGCGCATCAGGTTGTGATAGCGCGCGTCGTCGAGAAGGAAGGCGTCGTGGCCGTGCGGCGCGTCGATCTCGCCGTACGTCACCTGACGCTTGTGATCGAGCAGCGCCTTCACCAGCTCGCGCGAGCGCGCGGGCGCGAAACGCCAGTCGGTCGCGAAGCTCGCGATCAGGTACTTCGCCTTCGTGTGCGCGAGCGCGGCCGTGAGGTCGCCGTCGTAGGCCTTGGCGGGGTCGAAATAGTCGAGCGCACGCGTGATCAGCAGATACGTGTTCGCGTCGAAATAATCGGCGAACTTCTCGCCCTGATAGCGCAGATACGATTCCACTTCGAACTCGACGTCGAAGTTGAAGTTGTACACGTCCTCCGCGCCTTCTGCGCGGCGCAGCGCACGGCCGAACTTCGCGGCCATGTCGTCATCGGACAGATACGTGATGTGGCCGATCATCCGCGCGACGCGCAGGCCGCGCTTCGGCTTTACGCCGTGCGCGTAGTAGTCGCCGCCGTGAAAGTCAGGGTCGGACAGGATCGACGAGCGCGCCACCTCGTTGAACGCGATGTTCTGCGCGGACAGCTTTGGCGTCGATGCAATCACGATGCAATGCGCGAGCCGGTCCGGATACATCATGCTCCACGCGAGCGCCTGCATGCCGCCGAGGCTGCCTCCCATCACCGCGGCGAATTTCTCGATGCCGAACGCGTCGGCCACGAGCGCTTGCGCGTTCACCCAGTCTTCGACGGTCACGACGGGAAAGCTCGCGCCATACGGGCGACCCGTCGACGGATCGATGCTCATTGGGCCCGTCGAGCCGAAACACGAGCCCAGGTTGTTCACGCCGATCACGAAGAAGCGGTTCGTATCCAGCGGCTTGCCGGGACCGACCATGTTGTCCCACCAGCCGACGTTCTTCGGATCATCCGCATAGACGCCCGCGACGTGATGCGACGCGTTGAGCGCGTGGCACACGAGCACGGCATTGCTGCGCGCGGCGTTGAGCGTGCCATACGTTTCGACCACGAGGTCGTAATTCGCGAGCGAGCTGCCGCTTTGCAGGCGCAGCGGCTCGGAGAAATGCATTGTTTGTGGAGCGACGATCCCGATCGATTCCATTCATTCCGCCTTCTGACATGGGGCGGCTAAATGGTGTCGGCGATTGCGCGGAGGAAGAATGTGCGCGGCTGACGACCTCTTTAGCCGCATTTATAGTGAACCGCGAGGACCGATAGATCACATCTGCTGGTTCGCGCGCCCGCAATCGAGTCAGCAAATCGGCGCGCTTGTACTGCTTTATTTGGACCGTCAGAAACGGTCAAGCGCAAAGTATAGCGGAAAATACGCGGGAAAATCGGCGGAACGACGGACACGCGAGCTGCGGCGGGTTCGCCGGCCTAACATGCCCGATCATCACTGAACTCGACTCACTGGAGGATCAGCCGCAACTGCGCGTCGGCCTGTTCGATGGGTGCGCGCGCGAAGCCGCTGCGCACATAGCGATGCCAACGTCCGACGATGTAGCTGAGCAGCAGGTTCGCGCGCACGACGGGATCGTAGTCGGCGGGAAGCGGTATCGTGTTTGGCTCGTTCTGGTTCGACGCATCCATCAGCCCGAGCCGCAGACATTGCTTGAGTGACGCCTCGACGCGTTCGAGCAGCTGGTTGACCCGTTCGGTGAGCCTCTCATGCTCGCCGACAAGCGCTTCGCACGTCAGCACGCGCGTCATGCCCGGATTCTTCGCGGAAAAGTTGAGCAGCGTGAGCGCGATCGCGCGCGCCTGCAACACACCGTTGGGCTCCTTTGCGACGATCTGGTTGATGAGCCCGAACAGCGTCTGCTCGATGAACTCGATCAGCCCTTCGAACATCTGCGCCTTGCTCGCGAAATGACGATACAACGCGGCCTCCGATACGCCGATGCGCGCCGCGAGTGCCGCTGTGGTGATCTTTTCGTTCTTCGGGGCCTCCAGCATCGCGGCGAGCGTCTGGAGGATGTGCACGCGCCGCTCGCCGGGCTTCATGCGCGTGGCGCGCGCGGTGGTCGACTGCTCTTCGGTTACGTCCTCGTCATGCTTGCGAATAGGCTGCATGTCTGTCGTCCCTGTTGTAGGCCGGCCTCTCGTCCCGCGCGGGTGCCCAGTCTCAATGATTTTAGCGAACGAATCCGGCGGTCGACATAGTGCGGGCGGCCCGTTCCCGGCAGACGCGCAAGGCTGCCGTCCGCGCGCCTCGGACGCGGCAAATGCCCGACGATCCACACCGTGCGGATGCCGAGCCGCCGATAGTTCTTCAGATGGCTGCGCGTGTCTTCGACGAGAATCGCATCGGCGAGACGCACGTGCGCGTCGCGCATCGCACGGCGCAACATCGCGTGATCGGGCTTCGCGCGCCACATGCGCTGGTCCCGCATGTGCTCGATCGCGATCACGCGCTCGAACAGCCGCTCGATGCCCAGCTCTTTCAGCACGTCGAGCGCATACGCTTCGGGCGCGTTGGTCAGCACGATCTTGCGGCCAGGCAGCGCATCGACGAGTCGCTTCAGGCCGCGTTCGCCGCGAAGCATCGAGCGCAGATCGGGGAACGTATGAACGACTTTCAGGAAGTCATGCGGATCGACGGGATGATGGCGCGTGAGCCCGAGCAGCGCCGCGCCGTAGCGCTGCGTGTAGCCGGTGCGCAGACGGTTCGCCTCGTCACGCTCCACCTGCAGTGTATCGATGATGTATTGCGTCATCGCCGTGTTGATCGCCGGGAAGATCGCATGCGACGCGTGATGCAACGTGTTGTCGAGATCGAACAGCCAGACTGGATTGCCGGCGTGAATCTGCGGCCGACGACGCTTCGGACGGGAAGTGCGCATGATGTGACGCGTGATATGTCGCGCGCAGGGTAACGACGGCTGCGGTGCGAAGCAGGCGCCGCGCGATGCGTGCGGGGAAGAAGCGTGAGACAGCGCAGCGTGCCGCGCGAAAAGACCGAAGACCAGTATGCCTTCTGCGAAGCACGGCGGCCAGCGTGCCGTGCTTCGCGTGATGTTTTGTACCTTACTTTGTAGCTCAGATGCCGCGTAAAGACGCGGTGGCCCGACCGACGCGCGATGCGCTCAGTGCGAGCGGATCATCGTGCCGAACGGTTGTTCCGTCAGGATTTCGAGCAGCACCGAATGTTCGATGCGGCCGTCGATGATGTGCACCGAACGCACGCCGCTCTTCGCGGCGTCGAGTGCCGACGAGATCTTCGGCAGCATGCCGCCCGAGATCGTGCCGTCCGCGAACAGCGCGTCGATTTCGCGCGCCGACAGATCCGTCAGCAGCGTGCCTTCCTTGTCCATCACGCCGGGGATGTTCGTCATCATCACGAGCTTCTCGGCGTTCAGCACGACGGCGAGCTTGCCTGCGACCAGGTCCGCGTTGATGTTGTACGACAGACCGTCTTCACCGAAGCCGATGGGCGAAATGACGGGGATGAACGCGTCGTCCTGCAGCGCTTTCACCACAGCAGGGTTGATCTGCTCGACTTCGCCGACCTGTCCGATGTCGACGTACTGGCCCGGGTTGTCGCGGTCCGGCATCATCAGCTTGCGCGCGTGGATCAGGCCGCCGTCCTTGCCCGTCAGACCGACCGCGTGGCCGCCGAAGTGATTGATCAGCGTGACGATGTCCTGCTGCACTTCGCCGCCCAGTACCCATTCGACGACTTCCATCGTCTCTTCGTCGGTGACGCGCATGCCCTGGATGAACGTGCCCTGCTTGCCGATTTTCTTCAACGCCTGATCGATTTGCGGACCGCCGCCGTGCACGATCACCGGGTTGATGCCGACCAGTTTCAACAGGATCACGTCGCGTGCGAAGCCCTGCTTCAGGCGTTCTTCCGTCATCGCGTTGCCGCCGTATTTGATGACGACGGTCTTGCCGTGGTACTGGCGAATATAGGGCAGAGCCTCGGCGAGAATTTCAGCCTTCAGCGTGGGTGCGATCTGGGACAGGTCGGGAATCTCGGACATGGCGGCGGCTCGGACGAGGAAACGGTTAAAACAAGGCCGAATTGTACACAACTGGCGCGGTGCAACAGGGATTTCGACGCGTGCTGCCACGACGCTTGCGGCCGCTTTCCCGCAGTGCGCAAACGGGCGCTGCGGAGCGGCCAGCGACCGCTTTCTGACGGGCACCGGACAGGGTTTTGGGCCGCGATCCGGCGGGGAAGTTCTCGTGCTGATTGATGGAACTCGATCCGAACGTTCGTCGGGACCGCTGCGCGCGGCCCGATTCCCGTCGCGACGGGGCAGGCGTTTTGCTCATTCGCCGGAAGTGGCATCATGTTTGTGTCACCGACCGGTTTCATTCTGCTGTCATGAGCCCGTTCACATCCAAAGTGCCCGAATTCCCCGAAGCATCCAGCGCGCGCTGCCCGCGCTGCCGCCGCGTGTTCGACTGCGGCGCGCGCGGCGACAGGTCGACGTGCTGGTGCGTCTCGATGCCCGAGTTACCCGCCGATGCGCTGAAGGCGGGCACCGGCTGCTTGTGCCCCGAATGTCTCGCCGATGCGATCGCGCGCGAACGCGCGTCGGCGCAAGGCGTGGCCGCCGCGCCCGAATAGGCCGGCTACCGGAGCGCGCGGGCCAGCGCCGCGAGATCGCTCGTCAGCTTGTCGAACACGGGTTCCCACTGCGCGAAGTGCGGTTGCCGGTACAAGGTCGCGGTCGGATACCAAGGGCTGTCGGTGCGATCGAGCAGCCACACCCAATGCGGATTGACGTCGAGCAGCACCCACGTTCGCTGCCCGATCGCGCCGCTCAGATGAGCGACCGACGTACACACCGTAATCACCAGATCGAGCGCGGCGATGTACGCGGCGGTGTCGTCGAACGTCTCGAACGCCGCCGTGTGATCGGCGATATCGAGCCCCGCGGTGCGCGCGGCGGCCACATCGGCGCCTGCGCCTGGTTGCAGCGAAAAGAATGCGACGTCGTCGAGTTCGCGGAAGTAATCGACGTAACGCTCGAGGCCGACCCGGCGGTACGGATTACGTTGATGCCCGTGGCTGCCCGTCCAGACGAGGCCTACTTTCAGCCGTTTTTCGCCCGCGAGCCGGTTGCGCCATGCGTCGACGGCTGATGGATCGGCTTGCAGATACGGAACAGTCGACGGAATCGTGTCTTCTCGCGTGTCGAACAGCAAGGGCAGCGACAGCAGCGAGATTTCATAGTCGAACTTCGGCAGCATCTCGACGCCACCGCCCAGCGTGAACTCATCGGCGTGCTGCGCGAGCGTGCGGCCGAGCAGCGCGCCCATTTGCGGAAACGAGTTCCAGACGAGGCGCCCGCCTTCGCGATGCACGCGATCGGCGAGCAGCGGAACGTAGCGGCAGAATTGCAGCAGATCGCCCATGCCCTGTTCGCCCCAGAGAAGCAGCGTCTTGCCGGCGAGCGGCTCGCCGCGCCATGCGGGGCCAGGCAGCGCGGGCCGCCTTCCCGCCAGTTCCTTCGAGCCGTCCCAGCGTGCTTCGTGCTCTCGCCAGCCGTCGGCATAGTTGCCGCGCAGAAGGTGGATCATGCTGAGATTGGACAGGTACGACGGGTTATCCGGTGCCATGCGATGCGCGGCCGATGTGAAGCGTTCCGCGTCGTCCCACTGCTGGGCTTCCCGCAACGTCTGCCCGTGATTGCCCAACGCGACGGGATTGTCGGGCTGAAGTTCGAGCGCGCGCTGTTCGGCTTCGAGGGCGCTGTCGAGTTCGAAGCGGGCGAGGTGCGTTTTGCCGAGGTTGATCCACGCATTCGCGTCGGCCGGATTCTGTTCGAGCGCGGTACTGAGCAACGTGAGCGCCTCCGTCGACGCCGGATCGGCCGACATCAGCGCGCCCGCCAGATTGTTGCGCAGGCTGTGCAAATCGGGAGCGATGGCGAGCGCCGCGCGGTACGGCGCAATAGCATCGGCGTGGCGGTTCATCCATTGCAGCGTGTAGCCAAGGCGAAAGAGCGCTCGCGCGTCGCCGGGGGCAAGTGCGACGAAGGCACGGGCAATGGATTCGGCCTGGGCGGCACGTTGTCGCGCCGTCAACTGCTGGCACATCGCGTCTACCGAGTCGGGATCGGTCGGAAACAGATGAGAGGCGGCCTGAAGCCAGATGTCATGCGCGGCTTGATCGCCTTGCTGTTGCGCGGCGGCCGCATGACGCACGAATGTCTGGAAGGATTCCAAAAGAACTTGATCTGGATCAAGGGACGTTTTAAGCATTATCAGTAAAGAGTGGCGAGCGCACGTTAAACGACACTGGAAACTATAGTTCCGGAAGTCCGAGCGATGTATCGGACCGATCCCAACAGGTAAACTTGCAGGATGCAGCGCATAACCCTCACCGGCCGGGTCAACCTCGGACATCTCTTCTGGCTACGCAGTCTCGCCATCATTGGCCAGCTCGTGACGATCGCGTTCGTCCAGATCTTTGTCGGCGTGAAGCTGCCGTTGCCGGCAATGCTCCTCGTCATCGGTCTCGAAGTGGTCTTCAACGGCCTCACGTGGCTGCGCGTGTCGCGTCAGAAGCCCGAGTCGAGCCTCGAATTGTTCGGGCAGCTATGGGTCGATCTCGGCGCGCTGTCGGCGCTGCTGTTTCTCTCGGGCGGCACGACCAATCCGTTCGTCTCGCTGTATCTACCGTCGCTGGCGATTGCTGCCGCCGTGTTGCCATGGCATCTGATGGCATGGCTCGCGGCGTTCGCGGTCGCCTGTTATGCCGTGCTCGGCTTCGAATCGGTGCCGCTCAATCTCGACAATCCCGCGAACCTGTTCGACTACTACCGCGCCGGCATGTGGGTGAACTTCATGGTGAGCGTCGGCCTGATCGCGTGGTTCGTGGCGCGCATGTCGCGCGCGCTGCGTCAGCGCGATACCGCGCTCGGCGATGCGCAACAGCGTCTGCTGCGCGACGAGCGCGCCGTGGCGCTCGGCGTGCAGGCCGCGACGGTTGCGCACGAGATCGGCACGCCGCTTTCGACGATCGCGATGCTCACCGAGGAACTGCGCGATGCCGCGCGCACCGACGCCGGCCTCGAGCCCTACATCGCCGATCTCGACATCCTCGACCAGCAGATGGCCTTGTGCAAATCGGCGCTCGCGCGTCTGCGCAGCCGCGCGTCGACGCAAGGCAGCCGCCAGCGTGTCGACGAGTGGCTTGGCTCGTTCGCCGATCAGTGGCGGCTGCGCCATCCGCACGTCAAATTCGAGCGCCTGGTCGAGCCGCCCGCCGACGTCTCTATCGACGACACGGTTGCCGTCAGCCAGATTCTCACGATCCTGCTCGACAACGCCGCGCGCGCGAGCCGCGATCATGTGACGCTGGCCGCGAAGCTCGCTCCGCATGATTCGATCGAGTTCGAAGTCTGCGACGCGGGGCCGGGCGTGCCGGCGTCGTTGCGCAGCGTGCTCGGCGCGGCGCCCGTCGACAGCACGCAAGGCGGGCATGGCGTCGGGCTGTATCTGGCGTTTTCGGCGGCGGCGCGGCTCGGCGGATCGATCGAGCTCACCGATGTCAGTGAAATCAAGCCGCGCGGAACGCGCGCAGTGTTGCGGTTGCCTCTGGCCCGCGAGCAAACGGGCGCGGGCCGGCACGGCGCCGCGTCGTCCAATACGGAGAAACAAGCATGAGCGACAAGAATTTTCTGGTGATCGACGACGACGAAGTGTTCTCCGGCATCCTCGCACGCGGTTTGACGCGCCGGGGCTTCACGGTGTCCGAAGCGCACAATGCCGACGAAGCGATCCGCCTCGCGAATCAGCAGAAGTTCGGGCAGATCACGGTCGACCTGCATCTGGGCAACGACTCGGGTCTGAATCTCGTCGCGCCGCTGCGCGACCTGCAGCCCGACGCGAGAATGCTGGTGCTGACGGGCTACGCGAGCATCGCGACGGCGGTGCAGGCGGTGAAGGATGGCGCGGACAACTATCTGGCGAAGCCCGCGAACGTCGAGACGATTCTCTCCGCGCTGCAAACGGAAGCAAGCGTGCTGCAAGCCGAAGAGGCCATCGAGAAGCCGGTGCCGCTGTCGGTGGCGCGGCTCGAGTGGGAGCACATCCAGCGCGTGCTCGCGGAAAACGGCGGCAACATTTCGGCGACGGCGCGCGCGTTGAACATGCATCGACGCACGTTGCAGCGCAAGCTGGCGAAGCGGCCCGTCAAGCAATGATGCCTTCGCAGTTGCATCGAGCTCGATAGATAGCTGCTGCGCATGTGAAAACGGGCGACGCTCCTCGCGGAGCGCCGCCCGTTTCGCCTGGTTCTTCGCTCGCGTGCTTGCCGACGAGACGCGCGCGAATCAGAGCACGTAGCGCGACAGATCCTCGTCTTGCGCGACGTCGTTCAGCGCGCGATCGACATACGTCGCGTCGATCACGACGCTCTTGCCCGCGTGGTTGCCCGCCGAGAACGACACATCTTCGAGCAGCTTCTCGATCACCGTATAGAGACGGCGCGCACCGATGTTTTCCGTCTTCTCGTTCACCGAGTAGGCGATTTCCGCGAGACGGCGGATGCCGTCGTCGGCGAATTCGAGGTGCACGTCTTCCGTCTCGAGCAACGCCTGGTATTGCTTGACGAGGCTTGCATCGGTGGCGACGAGAATAGATTCGAAGTCCTTCACCGACAGCGAATCGAGTTCAACGCGAATCGGGAAGCGGCCTTGCAGTTCGGGGATCAGGTCGCTCGGCTTCGCGAGATGGAACGCGCCGCTCGCGATGAACAGGATGTGATCGGTCTTCACCATCCCATACTTCGTGCTGATCGTCGTGCCTTCGACGAGCGGCAGCAGATCGCGCTGCACGCCCTGACGCGAGACTTCGCCGCCGCCTGCTTCGCTGCGCGACGCGATCTTGTCGATTTCATCGAGGAACACGATGCCGTTCTGCTCGACGTTCTGCACGGCCCTCGCCTTGACCTCTTCGTCGTTCAGCATCTTCGCGGCTTCTTCGTCGGTGAGGAGCTTCAGCGCTTCTTTCACCTTCACCTTGCGGCGCGTCTTCTTGCCGCCGCCGAGATTCGCGAACATCGAACGGATCTGCTCGGTCATGTCTTCCATGCCCGGCGGTCCCATGATGTCCATCGCCGGTTGTGGCATCTCGATATCGAGCTCGAGCTCCTTGTCATCGAGCTGCCCTTCGCGCAGGCGCTTGCGGAACGTCTGACGCGTCGTGTTCGATTCGTCGCCGCTCGCTTCGTGGCCCGAGCCGAAGCCGACCGTGCGTGCGCCCGGCAGCAGGATATCGAGGATGCGGTCTTCGGCGAGGTCTTCGGCCTTCGTGCGGACCTTGCGCATTTCGGTCTCGCGCGTCTGCTTGACAGCGATTTCCATCAGGTCTCGCACGATGCTGTCGACGTCGCGGCCGACATAACCGACCTCCGTGAACTTGGTCGCTTCGATCTTGATGAACGGCGCGTCCGCGAGCTTCGCGAGACGCCGCGCGATTTCCGTCTTGCCGACGCCCGTCGGCCCGATCATCAGAATGTTCTTCGGCGTGATTTCCTGGCGCAGTGGCTCGGCGACCTGCTGGCGGCGCCAGCGGTTGCGCAGCGCCACCGCGACGGCTTTCTTCGCGCGATGCTGGCCGATGATGTGCTTGTCGAGTTCCGAGACGATCTCGGCGGGAGTCATGGTGCTCATCGTGTGTCCTTACTCGATCGTCTCGATGACGCGGTTGTGGTTCGTGTAGATACACATGTCGCCGGCAATCACCAGCGCCTTTTCGACGATGTCGCGCGGCGAAAGATCCGTATTGTCCGCGAGCGCCCTCGCTGCGGCCTGCGCGTACGCGCCGCCCGAGCCGATCGCGCAGATGCCGCCCTCGGGATCGAGCACGTCGCCGTTGCCGGTGATGACTAGCGTTGTGGTCGCGTCGGCCGTGATCAGCATCGCTTCGAGACGGCGCAGCATCCGGTCGGTGCGCCAGTCTTTCGCCAGCTCGACGGCTGCGCGCGTGAGATTGCCCTGATGCTTTTCGAGCTTCGCTTCGAAGCGGTCGAGCAGCGAGAAGGCGTCGGCCGTGCCGCCCGCGAAGCCGACCAGCACCTTGCCGTTGTAGATGCGCCGGACTTTCTTCGCGCCGCCTTTCATGACGATGTTGCCCAGCGTGACCTGGCCGTCGCCGCCGAGCGCGACCTTGTCGCCGCGACGCACGGAAACGATCGTCGTGCCGTGAAATTGCTCCATATGCGTTCCTTTTGCAAAACCGCAATTAATTGCGTGGGGCCGAAGCAAGCGCCAAAGCACCGACTTCGGCCGACAGAGAGGACGCGGAGGCGCCGATGCGCCACCACGGAATCCGGGAGCGGACGCCGCGCGATGCCAGGTGCCGCGCGCGCGTGCAACGCATGTCCGATTTATTTTAGGGCGGGCGCTGCCATATCAAGAGCGGAAGTCTCGACAGCTTGAGAAAAGCAGAAAAAGAGCCCGGCCGATTCAGCGGTAAAAGGTGCTGGCGTCGCTTGGCATCACGGTCGATGCGATGCGCATTTACCGATTGCCGCATGAATGGCGAGTCGATATGGGCGCAGACATCGTGAAAGATCGGCTTTACAAAAGAAAAGAGGCGCACGGTCACCGTGCGCCTCTCACGAAGCGTCTATGGGGCGCGGACCCCGAAAACCGCGCCGTCGGGCGATCAGTCGCCGAACAGCTTCTGGCGCAATTCGCGGCGTTCCTGCGCTTCGAGCGACAGGGTCGCCGTCGGCCGCGCAAGCAGGCGCGGAATCCCGATCGGCTCGCCCGTTTCCTCGCACCAGCCGTATTCGCCCGATTCGATGCGCGCAAGCGACTGCTGAACCTTCTTCAGCAGCTTGCGCTCGCGGTCGCGCGTGCGCAGTTCCAGCGCATGCTCTTCCTCGATCGTCGCGCGGTCGGCCGGGTCCGGCACGATCACGGTTTCGCGCAGATTTTCGGTGGTCTGGCCGGCGTTGCGGAGGATTTCCGCCTGCAGCTGTTCGAGCCGGTTCTTGAAGAAAGCGAGCTGATCCTCATTCATGTAATCCTTGTCGCTCATCTTCAGGATTTCGGCTTCGGTCAAGAGTCGTTTCGTCGTCATCTGGCTTGCTTCTTCAATGTGAGGCAAATCATTGCCCGCACTTTCGTGTTGCCCGCAAAGGCGCCTCGATGACGCTCGATTGAGCGCCGGCGAACACGGACGGTGGGCTGTCGTGACGCCGAAGCGCCGTTGCGGGGCCGAACTCCTCTGGAAACCGATTCTTCAAATGCTCCTGAGGCAATGCTTCCCGGCAGCGCGTTATGAGCCGGAGTGTGCCGGCCGGCTATCGGCGATATCCCCGGATGAGATTTTCCGGCGCCGTTTTCAGGCCCGGCACGGCTGCGACGCGGCTACGCGTTTTAGACCGGGCAAAATCGTTCTCTTTCTCCAGTGGGGCCGTATTGTAACTGAATCACAATACGAAACCGCAAGCGGGGGAAATCCCTGCCGCAAACTCCACTTATCGTGAAAATATAACGCGCTGTTCACTAAAAAGCGATGGTCGTACACGTATTCTCACAACAGGGTTTTCACGTGCTTTGACCGGGAACCGGCTGTTTAATTGCCGTGCCTGCACGTTTGAATCGATTTTCGTGCGCCAGCGGCGAGGAAATGGCGGTTGGGGCAGACCTAAAACGCCTGCCCCGCGCAAGAGAACGATAAGACCGGCTTAGACGAGGCAGGCTTCGAGCCCGTCGGTGATCAGATCTTGCGGCAACTCGATGCCGATGAACACCATCTTGTTCGTCTTCTTCTCAATGGGCTGCCACTTGGCCGCGAGATCGCTGCCCATCATCTGATGCACGCCCTGGAACACGACCTTGCGATCGACGCCCTTCATGTAAAGGACGCCCTTGTAGCGCAGCAGACGCTCGCCATAAATCTGCAGAATGCCGCCGAGGAAGTCTTCGAGCTTGTTCGGATCGAACGGGCGATCGCTGCGGAAAACGAACGACTTGATCTTGTCGTCGTGATGCGCGTGATGGTGGTGATGCCCGTGATCGTGACCTTCGTGATTGCAGTGGTCATGATCGTGATCGCAGTTCGCGTGATCATGATCGTGGTCGTGGTCGTGATCATGCGCGTGGCCGTGCTCGTCCTCCGCGAGGAAGTCCGGGTCGATTTCCAGCTTCGCGTTCAGGTTGAAGCCGCGCAGATCGAAGACTTCCTTGATGTCCGCTTCGCCGAAGTTCACCACGCGAATCTGCGCCTTCGGATTCATGTGCAGCAGGCGGTGACGCAGATCGCCGAGCGTCGCGTCGTCGACGAGATCGGCCTTCGTCAAGAACAGGCGGTCCGCGAAGCCGACCTGGCGCTGCACGACTTCGTGCTCGTCGAGCTGCTGATCGCCGTGCTTCGCATCGACGAGCGTGATGATCGCGTCGAGCAGGAATTCGTCGGCGATCTGGTTATCCATGAAGAACGTCTGCGCGACGGGGCCCGGATTGGCGAGGCCCGTCGTCTCGATCACGACGCGGTCGAAATCGAGCTTGCCTTCCTGCTTCTGCGCGGCGAGGTCGCCGAGCACGCGCGACAGGTCGCCGCGAATCGTGCAGCAGATGCAGCCGTTGCTCATCTGGATGATCTGCTCGCCCGTGTCCTGAACGAGGATGTCGTTGTCGATGTTCTCTTCGCCGAACTCGTTCTCGATCACGGCGATCTTCATGCCGTGCTTCTCGTTCAGGATGCGCTTGAGCAGCGTGGTTTTGCCGCTGCCGAGGAAGCCGGTCAGGATAGTGACTGGGATCATGTTGTTCGCCATGTGAAGTCGCCTTGTGTTCGTCAATCTGGAGTGCGGACCGCGCACGGCCCGAACCGCAGGAATTCAGCGGAATATTGAAGCATAACTGCCGGGGCGCCGCTGCCGGGCCGTTAAAGCCCCGTCGCTGCCAGGGAAATAAACGCCTAACTATGGGCGATCAGGCGGTTTGCAACAATAGGCCTTTCAGATATTCGCCTTCGGGGAACGCCGTCAGCAGCGGATGATCGACGCCCGCGCCCAGCCGCTTGAGGATGCGCGCATCGACGCGCGCATCGGCGGCCGCGCCCGCGACGATCTTCTGGAACAGTTCAGCATCGATCGCGCCCGAGCACGAATACGTGAACAGCAGCCCGCCCGGCCGCAGCAGCTTGAGCCCTGTCAGGTTGATGTCCTTGTATGCACGCGCGGCGCGGTCCACGTGCTCGCGCGACGGCGCGAACTTCGGCGGATCGAGCACGACGAGGTCGAAACGCTCGCCGTCGTCGTACAGGCGGCGCAGCGTCTTGAACGCGTCTGCGTCGAGCCATGTGGCGCGCTGCGCGTCAAAGCCGTTGGCCGCCACGTTCTGCTTCGCGACTGCCAGCGCTTCGCCCGACGAGTCGATCGACACGACGCGCTTCGCGCCGCCCTTGAGCGCCGCGAGCGAAAAGCCGCCCGTGTAGCAGAAGCAGTTCAGCACGTCGCGATCGTTCGACAGATCCTGCACCAGTGCGCGGTTGTCGCGTTGATCGACGTAGAAGCCCGTCTTGTGGCCGTTGCGCACGTCGACGTGATAGCGCACGCCGTTCTCGCTGACGATCATCGTTTCGGGTGGCGCGTCGCCGGCGAGCACGCCCGTCGTCTGGTCGAGCCCTTCCTTTTGGCGGATCGACACGTCGGAGCGCTCATAGACGTTCGGGCATCCCGTCGCGCCCGTCAGCGCCTGCACGATCGCATCCTTCCACGCTTCGACGCCCGCCGCCATGAACTGGCAGACGATCTGGCCGCGCTTGCCCGCATCCGCCAACGCGACCGGGTTCGTTGCGTCATCTGCGATGTAGTAATCGACGATCAGCCCCGGCAGGCCGTCCGCCTCGCCGAAGATCAACCGCACCGCGCCCGTGCCGCGCACCATCGCCTGACGATGCGCAAGCGCGCGCTGCACGCGGCGCTTGAAGAACGCGTGATCAACGGGTTCGTTTTCGTCGAAGCTCCAAACGCGCGCGCGGATCTGCGAATGCGGGCTCCACGCGGCGCGCGCGAGGAAGCGGCCGTCGTGCGCGCGCACCAGCACGGTCGCGCCGGGGGCGGGCTTGCCGTCGACGCGATCGATCGCATTCGCGTAGACCCACGGATGGCGGCGCAGGAGCGATTTCTCTTTCGACGGTTTCAGCGTAACGGTATTCATGACTTCGTGAGAATTTCAGCGGAACAATGTGCCGCGCGAAGCGGCAAAGCGGATATGACTGGTTGCCGGCAAAGCGCCAGCCGCGTCAGTCGCGTTTTTTTGCGCGCGGATGCGCCTGGTCGTAGATTCGCGCGAGGTGCTGGAAATCGAGCCCCGTGTACACCTGGGTAGCGGCAATGCTCGCGTGACCGAGCAGTTCCTGCACGGCGCGCAGATCGCCGCTCGATTGCAGCACGTGCGTCGCGAACGAATGGCGCAGCACGTGCGGATGGACGTTCGCCGGAATGCCCGCTGTGAGCGCCGCGCGCTTCACGCGTTCGCGCACGACGTTCGGCGACATCCGGTTGCCGCGCGCCGACAGAAACAGCGGATGCGGATCGTGCTTCACCAGCTCGCCGCGCACGGCAAGCCACGCGCGCAGCGCATCGAGCGCCTTGCTGCCGACAGGCACCGAGCGCCGCCGGTTGCCCTTGCCGAGCACTTCGACTTCCGCATCGTTGAGCTTGAGCCAGCCCGCCGAGCGGTAGCCGTCGGCATCCACGAAATGCACGTCGAGGCCGACCAGTTCCGAGAGCCGCAAGCCCGACGAGTAGAACAGCTCGAGCATCGCGTGATCGCGCAGCCCTTCGGCCGTGGCCGTCGCGGGGGATTCCATCAGCGTGTGCGCGTCGTCGACGGACAACGCTTTCGGCAGCGTTTTCGCGCGCTTCGGCGCGCGCACGGTGGCGACGGGGTTCGCGGGTAAATCGATCCTTCCCGCGAGCCAGCGATAGAACGCGCGCCACGCCGACAGCCGATGTCCGATCGAGCGCGCCGACAGGCCGCCTGAATGCGCGCGTGCGACGGCGCCGCGGATGTCGGTGGCCGTGAGGCTTTCGAACGGCCGTCCGTTGGCGAGCTTCTTCAGTTCGTCGAGTTCGTGCGTGTAGGCGCGCAGCGTGTGCGCCGACAACCGCCGCTCGTGCTCGAGGCTCGACAGATAGATGGCGATCGGATCGGCGGATGTCACGTGGCGAGCGCTTAACGCGGCAGCAGACGGCTCAGCGCCGCGCTGGCGAGCGCGCCGATCTGCGTGAGGAAGTCGGTGGCCATGCCGTCGTGGAAGCGGCGCGAATCGGGCGAGCCCATCACCAGCAGGCCGAACGCAGCGGCTTCGTCTTTGGCCTCGGGATCGCGCAGCGCAATGAGCGCGATCGATTTCGTGCCGTTGGCGGGCGGCGTGCCTTCGGCCGTCGTCGCGGCGTCGCTGGAAACCGTCGACACGGCGGACGTCAGCCATTGCGCGGCCTCGAACCCCGTGTTCGCTCCGCAGTAAGGCGTGGCGAGGCTGTTCGCGAAGATCCGCACTTCCTCGCCTACGTGACGCGTGAAGTCCGCCTGCGAATACGGCTCGGACACGTCCCACACGCGCAGCGCGGCCTGCGGCACATCGAATACGTCGCGCAGCCCGTTGGCGATCGTGCGCGGCAGCGCGCCCGGATCGCGCTCGGCCATCACGCGCGTCGTCCAGCGGCCGAACTTCGACGCGATGCTGTCGTTCTCGTGCCCATAGCGCAGCAACTCGGCGAGACGCCGTTCGAGATGCTTGTTCTTCTCGCGCAGCATGTCCATCTGACGCTCTTGCAGCGACACGGCGGCCTTGCCATGCGGATTCGCGAGCCGCACGGACGCGAGCAGTTCCGCGTGTTCGGCGAAGAATTCGGGGTTGGCTAGCAGATAGTCGGCGACTTCGCGATCGTTCATGATTTCGGCTTTGGGTTGCGCGCTTGCGTGCTGTCTTGCTGCTGGGCTGCTGCCGTCTATAGGCCGCGCAGCGGTAAGAGATTCGATCAGATTCAATCGGCTATTTCGATTTCGCCTTCGAACACCGTCGCCGCGGGGCCCGCCATCATCAGCGGCGACGTGGGTTCGCCGCTCCACGTGATCGTGAGCATTCCGCCGTGCGTGTGCACTTTCACGGGCGCGTCGAGCAGCCCGCGACGGATGCCCGCTGCAACGGCCGCGCACGCGCCCGTGCCGCATGCGAGCGTTTCGCCCGCGCCGCGTTCGTAGACGCGCAGCCTGATCTCGTTGCGGCTCACGATCTGCATGAAGCCTGCGTTGACCCGTTCCGGAAAGCGCGGGTGATGTTCGATCACGGGACCGTCGACGAGCACAGGAAACGCCTCGACGTCGTCCACCACCTGCACCGCGTGCGGATTGCCCATCGACACGACCGACACCCAGCGCGTCGCGCCGTTGACGTCGAGCGGATAGAGCGAGTCGTTGCCTTCGTGGCGCGCGTCGAGGCCGCTTGCGTCGAACGGCACTTGAGCCGGCTCGAACACAGGCGCGCCCATGTCGACGACGACTTCGCCGTTGTCCTGCATGGTCAGCGTGATGACGCCCTTTTGCACCTGCACGCGGACGCTGCGCTTGTCGGTGAGGCGTGTGTCGCGCACGAACTTCACGAAGCAGCGCGCGCCGTTGCCGCAGTGCTCGACCTCGCCGCCGTCGCAATTGAAGATGCGATATCTGAAATCGACGCCTTCGACGGTCGGCTTCTCGACGACGAGCAACTGGTCCGCGCCGACGCCGAAGTGCCGGTTCGCGAGCGCGCGCACCTGCGCTTGCGTCAGCGAGAGCGGCTGCGTGTAGCCGTCGAGCACGACGAAGTCGTTGCCCGCGCCATGCATCTTGGTGAATTTCAGTTTCATGCCGATATTGTAAGTGACTGGCCGTCCGTCTCGCCCGCTGCGTGCAGACGCGTTCAGTAAAAGCTCGGATCGCCCGGCGGACGCGTCTTGAAGCGCTTGTGCACCCAGTAATATTGCTCGGGCATGTCGGGAATGTGCTCTTCGAGGAATTCGTTCATGCGGCGCGCGTCAGTGTCGTCATCGCCCGTCGGATAGTTGTCCCACGGCTTGAACACCTTCAGCCGATAGCCCTTGTAGTTCGGCAGCACTTCGCCGATGAACGGCACCACCTGCGCGCGCCCGACTTTCGCCAGCCGGCCGACGGCCGTCAGCGTGCACGTCGGCACGCCGAAGAACGGCACGAACGTCGAATTGCGCATCCCGTAGTCCATGTCCGCGCCGAGCATCACGGGCTTGCGCTCGCGCAGCCAGCGCAGCACGATGCGCGCGCTGTCCGCGCGGCTCGCCATTTCGGCGTCGAACCGGGCGCGTTGCGCTTTCGCGACTTCATCCAGTTGCTGGTTCGACATCGGCTGATACAGCGAACCGCATGTGCGCTTCAGCGAATAGTTCAGAAAAATCGAGCCAGCCTCGATACCGACGAAATGGAAGCCGAGAAGCAGCGTTGGCGGCAGATTGGGATCGGTGAGATCGATTTCGCTGTCGAGCTGAATCAGTTTCTCGAGCTTCTTTGCCGAACCGAACCATTGCACGCTGCGCTCCAGGTAGCTGCGGATCGCATGCCGGAAGTGCTTTTGCGCGACTTCCTCGCGGCGCTCGTCGCTCCACTCGGGAAAGCACAGTTTGAGGTTGATATGGACGATGCGCCGGCGGCGGCTCGGAATCTGGTAGAGCAGCCAGCCGAGGCCGTCGCCGAGGCGCGCGACGAAGCCATAGGGCAGCAGGGCGAACAGCTTGAGAAGGCCAATTGCGAACGTGACGCCCAGGCGGCTCAGCATGCGGCGGCTCCCGTGTGCGCGCGAGACCGCGCTGGGCAAGGAAAAACGGCGAAAGAGTCGATGAACCGCACGCGCAAACACTCTGTGACAAATGAAAGAAGTCGCTATAATAAGGGCTTCGCCGAGTTAATAGACAACTTGCGGGGCGAAGCCGGCGGGCGGTGATCCTTCAGATCGTCGTCCGGTGGTACAGAAATCCGCTAAAGCGTCGCCGCTTCAGGCTCGAGGCAGGCTACGTGAAACTCAACCGTAACCAAAAAAGGAGCCTGCAACGTGGCTAACGATTACCTCTTTACCTCCGAATCCGTTTCCGAAGGTCATCCGGACAAGGTCGCGGACCAGATCTCGGACGCCATTCTCGACGCGATCCTCGCGCAGGACAAATACTCGCGTGTCGCAGCGGAAACGCTGTGCAACACGGGTCTCGTCGTCCTCGCCGGCGAAATCACCACGACGGCCAACGTCGACTACATCCAGGTCGCGCGCGAAACCATCAAGCGCATCGGCTACGACAACACCGACTACGGCATCGACTATCGCGGCTGCGCGGTGCTCGTCGCGTACGACAAGCAATCGCCGGATATCGCGCAAGGCGTCGACCGCGCGCACGACAACAACCTCGATCAGGGCGCGGGCGACCAGGGCCTGATGTTCGGCTACGCATGTGACGAAACGCCCGAGCTGATGCCGCTGCCGATTCACCTGTCGCACCGTCTCGTCGAGCGCCAGGCCAATCTGCGCCGCGATGGCCGTCTGCCGTGGCTGCGTCCGGACGCGAAGTCGCAAGTCACCGTCCGCTATGTCGACGGCAAGCCGCATTCGATCGACACCGTCGTTCTGTCGACGCAGCACGCGCCGGAAATCGAGCTGTCGACGCTGCGCGAAGCCGTGATCGAAGAGATCATCAAGCCGACGATGCCCGCCGACCTGATCAAGGGCGACATCAAGTTCCTCGTGAACCCGACCGGCCGGTTCGTGATCGGCGGCCCGCAGGGCGACTGCGGCCTGACGGGCCGCAAGATCATCGTCGATACGTACGGCGGCGCGGCTCCGCACGGCGGCGGCGCGTTCTCGGGCAAGGACCCGTCGAAGGTCGACCGCTCGGCTGCGTACGCTGGTCGCTATGTCGCGAAGAACATCGTCGCGGCGGGCCTCGCATCGCGCGCGCTGATCCAGGTGTCGTACGCGATCGGCGTTGCTCAGCCGACGTCGGTGATGGTCAACACGTTCGGTACGGGCCGCGTGTCGGATGCGACGATCACGCGTCTCGTCCAGGAACACTTCGACCTGCGTCCGAAGGGCATCATCCAGATGCTCGACCTGCTGCGCCCGATCTACGAAAAGACGGCTGCGTATGGCCACTTTGGCCGTGAAGAGCCGGAATTCTCGTGGGAAGCCGCCGACAAGGCGCTCGTGCTGGCCGAGGCCGCTGGCACGGAGCCGGTTGCGGCGCTCGCCTGAGCCGGTTCAGCGAATGACTCGCGCGGCTAAAAGCCGCGCGGTTCGATCAGGTCCCAGGACCGGAGCAGAAAACGCCCTGCATGCGCTGTGAAGCGCATGCAGGGCGTTGTCCTTTGTGTCTTTGGTGCGCGCTTTTTGCGCGTAACACGCCTGGCGTAGGGAAAGCCGGGCAACGCTCGTGTCGGCGTCGGGCATCAGGCGCGATCGCGCGCAAACGCGATCATCAAACGACGCAAACCTGCCGACGCAATCCCAGCGACTCAATCCCGCCGACGCAATCCCGAGAGAGCCGACCTCAGTGCGCGAACGCGAACCAGCCTTCGCTCGTCGCCGATACGCGGCGTGGACGGCGGCTCGTGCCATGCGGTGAACTCGCGGGCTTGGCGGCGCCTGCCAGCCCGACCTGCTTCGCGGCGCGCGGCGAAACGCCGAGCATGCGCACGGACGACGGGTTGCGCAGCAGCGTGCGCAGCGACAAGCGGCGCGAGGCGTCCTGCATGCGCAATGCGCTGAAGAAGGAGCGAAACCACACGCGCACGCTATCGACGGGCCTCGCGTCGCGCAGTTGTGCAGCGAGCGCGCGCGTGCGTGCGGAATGATGACGAAGCGCACGTACCACGTGGCGGCGTGCGGGACGCGCGGCGTTGAACGCGCGGGTGAGTCGAGTGCTCAATGGACTGTGCATGGCATTAGGATCAGGCGGCGTGACGCGCGACGAAGAGTGCTGCGAAAACAGCACCATTTATGCCAACGGTTGGGACGCAATAGCCTGAGGAAAGGCGGTATGTGGCGGCAGCGGCGGCGAATGGCCGTGCCGACGGCGATGAGGCGTGTGGTGCAATCGACATGCGTGCAAGGCTACACGTGATTGATGACCGTCGAAAGTCCGGCGTGCTCAGGGTTTTTACGAGGATGAAGTCCGCCTGATTGCGCCCTTTGCGCTCGACGAACGTGCACGGCTGCCCATGCCGCGTGCAATGCCGCCCGTTCGCATCGCATGCCGGACACGCGGCGGCGCACAGTACGATCGTGCCCGTTTTACAATGACTACCGGGTTTTCGAAGAACACTAGTTGAGCGGAACGTCCATGTCAGTCCATTCGAAGAAAGAACAGATTCAGGTGCTGCGGGAACAGGGTTTTGTCGTGGTGCCGGATCTCATTGCGCCCGAGCGGTGCGAAGAGATGAAACGGATCGTGCGCGAGCAGTTGCATGAAGCTGCCGCGCCCATCGAATTCGAAGCAGACCTGCGCTATCCGGGCGCGCCCGAGTCGAAGCACGCGCCGGGTGGCCACACGGTGCGGCGGCTGCTCGATGCGTACGCGCGTCATCCGCGCTTTGCCGAATGGGCGACGGCGCCCGAAATCCGCGGCTGGATGGAGCTGTATTTCGGCGAGGAGCCGCGCCTGTCGCGCGCGCATCACAACTGCATGATGACCAAGCATCCCGCGTATGGCAGCCTCACGGGCTGGCATCGCGACGTGCGGTACTGGTCGTTCGAACGGGACGATCTGGTGTCGGTGTGGCTCGCGCTCGGCGACGAGACCGTCGACAACGGCGCGCTATGGTTCGTGCCGGGCTCGCACACAGCGGCCTTCACGTCGGAGCGCTTCGACGAAGCGAAATTTTTCCGCTCCGATCTGCCGGAGAATCAGTTGCTGATCCAGAAGGCGGTGTCGCCCGCGCTGAAGGCGGGGGATGTGGTGTTCTTCCACTGCAACACGCTGCATTCGGCGGGCAAGAATCTCTCCGATCAGGTGAAGTTCTCGCTGGTCTTCACCTATCACGGCGCGAGCAACGTGCCGCTGCCGGGCTCGCGCTCCGCGTCGAAGCCCGAAGTGGCGTTCTGAGGCGGGCCGTCGAGAGCGGACCGCGCCTGATCAGCGTCTGATCAGCGCTTCGACGACGCGAGCCCGATCAATCCCGCGATCGTCGCGACGATCCCGCCTGCAATCAGAAAGATGGTCTTGTTGGTCGGCGCGCCCGTGAACACGCGCGACACGTCGTTGCTGAACGAATGAAACGACTGGCCGCCGAAGTACAGCAGCACGACGCCGCCGACGATCAATGCGAGCGAAATCGCTTTGGTCATGAACGATCCTCTTCGATGAATGAAAGTGGGCCGAAGTCTATGTGACCGACACCGCCGAGTCTAGGCTCCGTCTCGCAATATGAGCAACTGCAGCATGCGCGGCGATTGGCTAACATAACGTGCTGGGCCGTTGCCGCGTGATTGCACGCCGTGTACCGTGCGCGTCGGGTTTCTGGAACCGTCGCTTGATACCGGTATCAAAAACGTAGTGTCGGCGCCCGATAGTGAACGGCACGCGGGAAACCCGACGCCACCAGGAACACCCTTCATCACGCGATGCGCAGCCGCGCATCGCGGACTTCACTCCTGTTCTCGACAAGGACTCCATCAATGGCTTACGAAGCAGCTTCAGCACGCTATTCGGACATGCAGTACCGCGTTTGCGGCAAGTCAGGTCTCAAACTGCCGGCGCTGTCGCTTGGCCTGTGGCACAACTTCGGCGACACCACGCCGATCTCGACGCAACGCGAAATCCTGCGCACGTCGTTCGATCTCGGCATCACGCACTTCGATCTCGCGAACAACTACGGCCCGCCGTACGGCAGCGCGGAAGCGAACTTCGGCCGCATCTTCAAGGACGACTTCAAGCCGTACCGCGATGAACTGCTGATCTCGTCGAAGGCGGGCTGGGACATGTGGCCCGGTCCGTACGGCCAGGGCGGCGGCTCGCGCAAGTACATCCTCGCGAGTCTCGATCAAAGCCTGCAACGCATGGGTCTCGACTACGTCGACATCTTCTATTCGCACCGCTTCGACATCGACACGCCGCTCGAAGAAACGGCGGGCGCGCTGGCAAGCGCGGTGCAGCAGGGCAAGGCGCTGTATATCGGCATCTCGTCGTACTCGGCGCAAAAGACGCGCGAAATGGCGAAGCTGCTCGCCGAATACAAGGTGCCGCTGCTGATCCATCAGCCGTCGTACAACATGCTGAACCGCTGGATCGAAAAGGATCTGCTCGGTGCGCTCGAAGAAACCGGCTCGGGCGCCATCGCGTTCACGCCGCTCGCGCAAGGTCTGTTGACGAGCAAGTACCTGAACGGCGTGCCCGTGGATGCGCGCGTCAACAAGGCGGGCGGCGGCTCGCTGAAGCAGGAGCACCTCGGCGCGCAGAACATCGAGCGCGTACGCAAGCTCAACGACATCGCTCAGCGTCGCGGTCAGAGCCTCGCGCAGATGGCGCTCGCGTGGACGCTGCGCGATCCGCGCGTGACATCGGCGCTGATCGGCGCGAGCAAGGCCGAGCAGGTGCGCGAGAACGTCGCGGCGCTGAAGAACCTGTCGTTCACGGCGGAAGAACTCGCGGAAATCGACCGCCATGCGACGGAAGGCGGCGTGAATCTGTGGGAAAAGCCGTCGACGGACCAGCACATCTGATCCACGTTCTTGCACAGGATCACTGGGCAAACTAGCCCGGCGCAAAATGGAAAAGCCGCCTGTGAAGGCGGCTTTTTATCGAACATCGGAAGACGGCGACTCGCCGCTCGTCATGGATGCAGAGCGGGCAGTTCGCTAGACGAGTGCGGGGAGACCTTCGACCAGCACGACTGCAAACACGACTCCGAGCAGCGCGCCTAACACGCGCAATGTGTTGTGCCTGAACTCGGTTTTGCAGGGCAGAGCGCCGAGAAAGAGAGCCCCGGCCAATGCCATCGGGATGACCAGAATGAAATCACCGATCGTGAAATAGTGCATGCTCGTCTCCTATGTCGACGGGAGTTGGCGCTTCAGCGCCTACTCCCGTCCCATGCACGGCGGTCGACCAGAGTTGGCGCTTCAGTACTTACTCCCGTCCCATGCAAGATAGTTGCATTTGTACTCGTCGGACGCGCGGCGTCGGGATCGATCGACTGCATGCGGCGCGCCTGCAACGAGTATAGGCGACGGTGCCGAGGCAATGTGTGGGATGCGGCTCATGCGCGCTTCTGTCCCCAGCGCGGCAAACCAAAGCGGTGCAAGGCTCGGCGTGCCGTGCCCGCTGTCCGTGCATTCCTTCGCGTTGCGGGACTTTCTCTTACACAGGCCTTTCTGAATATGCGTTTTGCCTGTCGAACCAGCGGCGCGGGCTGCTTTTATGGTCGATTGCGCCCGTCGCGTCCACGGATTGGCTGACGCGCGCCCGTCACGCCGCACCGATGCGTTCGCGTGCGCGCAGGCGAGCCGAGGCGACGAGGCCGATCAGCAGCAGTCCGCCGACGAGGGCGGCGATGCCCGTCCACGCGTACGCGGTCCACACGCGCCCGCCATACGATCCGACGATGCTCGACCCGAGGTAGTAGGCGAGCAGATACAGCGCGGCCGCCTGGCCCTTGGCTTCCTTCGCGATCCGCCCGACCCAGCCGCTTGCGACCGCATGTCCGGCGAAGAAACCGAACGTCACGCAGGCGATGCCGCACGCGATCAGCGTGAGCGATTGGGTCGTGGTCAGCAGCAGGCCGCACAGCATGACGACGATGCTGCCGGTCAGCACGCGTCCGCGTCCGAAGCTGTCCGCCATGCGACCCGACCACGGCGACGCGACGACGCCCGTCAGATACACGACGAAGATGCCGCCGATCGCCGTCTGGCTCAGATGGAAAGGCGCCGCGAGCAGCCGGTAGCCGATGTAGTTGTAGAGCGTGACGAAGCTGCCCATCAGCACGAACGCCATCAGGAACAGCAGCGGCAGGCCGGGACGCCGGAGATGCTTCAGCAGCGCCGCGCGATGATGCGAAAAGCCGAGGCCGCGGCGCGGCACGAAATGGCGCGACGGCGGCAGCAGCGAACGGAACGCGAGCATCGACAGGATGCCGAGCACGCCGATCGTGCCGATCGCGACGCGCCATGAGAACAGATCGGCGACGACGCCCGTGATCACGCGCCCGGCCATTCCGCCGATCGCCGTGCCGCCGACATAGAGGCCCATCGCGAGACCCAGGCCGTCGGGGTGCGCCTCCTCCGCGAGATAGGCCATCGCGACGGCGGGCACGCCGCCGAGCGCGAGCCCTTCGAGCGTGCGCAACAGCAGCAGCGCATGCCATTGCGGCGTGAAGGCGACAGCGAGCGTCAGCAGCGAAGACGCGGTGAGCGAAGCCGTCATCAGCCGGTGACGGCTCCATCCTTCCGATACGAATCCGGCGACGAAGATCGCGAGCGCGAGCGCCGCCGTCGTCAGCGACAGTGAAAGACTGCTCTGCGCGGGGCTGACATCGAACGATGTCGAGAACGCGGGCAGAAGCGGCTGCACGCAGTAGAGGAGCGAGAAAGTTGCGTAACCGGCGAACAGCAGCGCGAGACTCGCGCGCCAGTACGCGCGCGTGCCGCGTTCGAGATACGGCACACCGTTGGCAGAGGACGTGGATGAAGCGGAAGAGGATGAAGCAGCGGCCCGGCACGGGTCCGACGATGCGGTCACAACAAAACTCCCGGAACGATGACAAACGACGCGTAGAACGCGCTGGAACGCGTGCAAAGGCTCAACGATACGCTGGTTGAGTGGTCGGCGTCGTCGAGTCGGGCAGTCTGGTTTCCGTCTGGATGTGCGTCAGCTGGGCGACACGTTTTGAGTGTCCGGCTCGTTCGCGGGCTGGCGGGCGGTATCGGGATGTGTGAGCTGCTCGTCGGTGGGCAGCGCCGACGCGTCCCAGCCGCCGCCGAGCGCCTTCACCAGCGCGACGCTCGCGGCTATCCGGCGGCGCGCGATCGAGACGGCATCGCGCTCGTTGGTGAGCGCTGTCGTCTGCGCGACGACGACATCGAGGTACGTGATCGCGCCGTTCTTGTAGCGGTTCGTGACGATCGCGAGCGACCGCTCCGCCGCCGCGACGGCGTCGTTCTGCGCTTGCGCTTCCTGTTCGAGCACGCGCAGCGCGGCGATGTTGTCCTCGACCTGGCCGAACGCCGTGAGCACCGTCTGACGATACTGCGCGACGCCTTCGTCGTAGTTCGCCTGCGCCCGCGCCTTTTGCGCGGCGCGCGCGCCGAAGTCGAGCAGCGTGCCCGCGAGCGTCGGCCCGAGCGACCAGAAGCGGCTCGGCGCAAGCAGCCACTGGCTGAAGTTGGTCGCTTCCAGACCGCCCGTCACCGACAGGATCAGATTCGGAAAGTACGCCGCCGTCGCCACGCCGATCTGCGCATTCAGATCGACGACATGCCGTTCGGCGGCGGCGATGTCGGGCCGCCGCTCGAGCAGCGCCGACGGCAAGCCGACGGGCGCGATCACGGGCACGGCGACGAGCGGCGCGACGGGCAGCGAGAACGTCGACGGCGTCTGGCCGATCAGGATCGCGATCGCGTGTTCGAGCTGCGAGCGCTGCACGCCGAGATCGATCGATTGGGCCTGCGTCGTGCGCAATTGCGTCTGCGCCTGGGCGACGTCGGCATCCGTGGCGATGCCGCCTTTGTAGCGGTTCTGCGTGAGCTCGACGGCTTCCTTGTACGCGGAGATCGTGTCGTCGAGCAGTTGCCGCTCGCGGTCGATGCCGCGCAATTCGAAGTAGTCGGTGGCGAGCTCGGCCTGCATCGACAGCAGCGCGCTTTGCGCATCGGCGGCGCTGGCCTGCGCGCTCGCCTTCGCGCCTTCGACGCTGCGCGACACGCGGCCCCACAGATCGGGCTCCCATGTCGCGTCCGCGCCGACGACCCAGTCGTCGAGCGTCTTGCCCGCCGACGACTTGAACTTCACGTTCTCCGACGAGCGCGAGCGTGAATAGCCGCCGCTTGCGGTGACGACGGGGAAGAATTGCGAGCGGAACTGCGCGACCTGCGCGCGAGCCGCGCGAAAGCGCGCCTGCGCGGCCTGCACATTCTGGTTCGCGCTCGCGACCTGCTGTTCGAGCGCGTTCACCGCGGGATCGTCGTAGACCTCCCACCAGGCGCTGCGGATCTGCGTATCGGCGGGCTGCGCGTTCTTCCAGCCGCTGCCTTCGAGTTCCTTGTACGTGGCGGCCGTCACCGTGGCGGGCCGCTCGTAGTCGGGACCCATCGTGCACGCGGCGACGAGACCGGCGCACGCAAGCACGAGAACCGTTGAACGAAGACGGATGTGCCGCGTGTTCATTCTTGCGCCTTCGCGGTCTGCTCGTCCGCGCCCGAACTGCCGGCCGCAGCGGAAGCACCGGAAGCGCCTGATGCGCCAGCCGCGCCACTCGCCTTCGGATGCACGATGCGCACCGACGCGCCATCGACGATCGAATCCTGCGGATTCAGGATCACCAGTTCGTCGCCCTTCAGACCCGACGCGACGGCGACGCGCGTGCCGTAATCGGTGCCGAGCGCGACCTTGACGAGCTTCACGTGCTGTTGCGCGTCGACGGTCGCGACTTTCACGCCGTCCGGGCGGAACAGAAACGCGTTGCCGGGCAGTGTGAACGGCGTGGCTTGCCCGCTCAGCGCGAAGTGAACCTGCGCATACGCGCCCGGCAGCAGATCGCCGCTGCTGTTATCGACGTCCACTTCGACGAGCATCGTGCGCTGTTGAGGATCGACGGCGCCCGACGCACGCGCGACCGTGCCGGGATAATGCTTCGACGGCGCTTCCGTCAGCGTCAGATACGCGGTCTGCCGCGCCTTCACCTCCTGCGCGTAGGCCTGCGGCACGTTCACGTAGACGCGCAGCTTGTCCGCCTGCGCGACATGGAACAGTTCCTTCGCAGGACCGCCCGCGCTGCCCGCGTCGATCAGCGCGCCGACGTCGACGTTGCGCGCCGTCACGATGCCGTCGAACGGCGCGAAGACCTTCTGGAACGACTGCGTCTTTTCGAGCCGCGCGACGTTGAAACGGGCGGCATCGAGCGAGCCTTTCTTCGCGAGCATGTCGCCGACCTTTTCGTCGGTTTCCTGCTTCGAGACGGAGTTGCTTTTCAGCATTTCCGTCCAGCGCTCCGCCGTGCTTTTCGCGAGCGCGTAATTCGCTTCGGCGTTCGCGAGATCGGCGCGCGCGGCCTTCAATTGATCGTCGACTTCGGGCGTGTCGATTTCCGCAAGCAGTTGACCCGCTTTTACGCGCGCGCCGATATCCGCGTACCACTTCTTCAGATAGCCGTTGGTGCGCGCGTAGATCGGCGTGTCGAGAAACGCCTGCACGTTGCCGGGCAGCACGAGGTCGAGCGCCGCCGTCGACTTCTGCGGCTTCACGACTTCGACGCTCAGTTGCGCGGCATGTTGCGCGTCGCGTTCGAGCGCGGCCTGCGCGTCGTGTCGCGACCAGATGCCCTGCGCCGCGAGCGCGATCACGACGATGGCCGCGCCTGCCGCGATCCAGCGTGAGCGTTTCGATGAGGCGCGCGGGCCTTCCCCGTGCGGCGCGGACTCATCAGGACGTTTCCCTTCCATCGGCACTCCAGATCCTGTGCTTGTGCATCGTTGTTATGGCTGCGGCCGCATCACTGCGGTCGGTGGATGACGTGCGCGGCCGCGCGTGCGCGCCGGTCCGACAGCCGTCGATAGATCATCGAAAACACCACGGGCACGAACACGAGCGTCGCGACCGTGCCGATGGCGAGGCCGCCGATCACCGCGCGTCCGAGCGGCGCGTTCTGCTCGCCGCCTTCGCCGAGGCCGATTGCCATCGGCACCATGCCGATCACCATCGCGAGCGCCGTCATCAGCACGGGGCGAAAGCGCGTGAAGCCCGCTTCGATTGCGGCGCGCGTCGCGTCGCCATGTTCGAGCAACTGCTCGCGCGCGAAGCTGACGACGAGAATCGAGTTGGCCGTCGCGATGCCGATACACATGATCGCGCCCGTCAACGAGGGAATCGACAGCGTGGTGTGCGTGAGGAACAGCATCCACACGATGCCCGCCATGGCGCCCGGCAAGCCCGTGACGATGATGAACGGATCGAGCCACGACTGGAAGTTCACGACGATCAGCAGATACACGAGCACGATCGCGAAGATCAGGCCCGCGAACAGGCCGGAGAACGAATCGTTCATCGTCTGCACCTGGCCGCGCAGTTCGATCGTCGAGCTCTTCGGCAATTGCGCCCTGGTGTCGGCGATCGCTTTCTTGATGTCGTCGGAAACCGCGCCGAGATCGCGGCCATCGGCGGTGCCGTAGATGTCGATCGTGGTCTGTGCGTTGTAGTGCGTGAGCACGGCGTTGCCCGACGTGCGCTGCATCGTCGAGAGCGCGCCGAGAATGTTCGTGTGGCCGTTCGCGTTCAGTGGAATGTTGGCGAGCGATTGCAGCGAATCCATCGTGTATTGCGGCGCTTCCGTGATCACGTTGTAGCTCACGCCGTTGCGCGGATTGAGCCAGAACGTCGGCGTCGTCTGCTGGCTGCCGGATAGCGTGATCAGCAGGTTGCTCGCGATGTCGCGTTGCGAGAAGCCCGCCTGTTGCGCGCGCGTGCGGTCGATGTCGACGAAGATGCGCGGCAGGTCCGAAGGCTGTTGAATGCGCGCGTCGGCGAGGCCGGGTATCGCGCGCAGCTTGTCGAGCAGCATCGCCGCGAACGCGCGATTGCCCTGCACGTCGCGCCCGACGATCTGAATGTCGATCGGCGACGGCATGCCGAAGTTCAACGTCTGACTGACGATGTCGGCGGGCAGGAAAGCGAACTGGACGCCGGGGAATTCGTCGGTGAGCGTGCGGCGCAGCTTGCGCACGTAGCCGGCCGTCGGATGATGGTCCGGGTTCAGGCTGATCAGCACGTCGGCATCCGACGTGCCGATCGTGCCCGTGTTGCTGTACGACAGGTTGATACCGGATACGGGCAAGCCGATGTTGTCGATGATCGAATGCAGCTCGCCGGGCGGAATGAGCTGGCGGATGCGCGCGTCGACGCGATCCGTGACCACGGCCGTTTCTTCGACGCGCATGCCCGTCTTCGCGCGCAGATGCAGCGCGATCGTGCCGGCATCGACGGAAGGGAAGAAGTCGCGTCCAAGGAACGGCATCAGCAGAAGCGACAGGCCGCAGCACAACAGAAAGACCGTCACGAAGATACCGGGCCGCGCGATGCGCGCAACGAGAAAGTCGCGATAGCGCTCGCGCACGTTCGCGAAGCCGCGCTCGAACGCGAGGTGAATGCGCATGAACGGATTGCGCGTGTTCGTATGATGGAAGTCGGCGGGCCGGTGGTGATAGCGCAGCAGATACTTCGCGAGCGTCGGCACGAGCGTCCGCGAAAAGAAGTACGACGCGAGCATCGCGAACACGACGGCTTCGGCGAGCGGGATGAACAGATAGTGCGCGACGCCCGTCAGCAGGAACATCGGCACGAACACGATGCAGATCGACAGCGTGGACACGAGCGTCGGAATCGCGATCTGATGCGCGCCGTCGAGAATCGCCTGTTCGAGGTTCTTGCCCTGTTCGAGCTGATGACTGATGTTCTCGATTGCAACGGTCGCGTCGTCGACGAGAATGCCGACAGCGAGCGCGAGCCCGCCGAGCGTCATGATGTTGATCGTCTCGCCGAGCGCGGAGAGCGCGATGATCGACGTGATCATCGACAGCGGAATCGACACGGCGATGATCAGCGTCGCACGCCAGTTGCCGAGGAACAGCAGGATCATCAGGCCCGTCAGGCACGCGGCGATCAGCGCCTCGCGCAGCACGCCCTGCACCGAAGCACGCACGAACAGCGACTGATCCGCGACGGGGTCGATGTTCAGCGACTCAGGCACAAGATTGTGCAGCGCCGGCATCATGTTCTTGATGCGATCGACGATTTCGAGCGTCGACGTGTTGCCGCTCTTGTTGATCGTCAGCAGCGACGCGCGCTGCCCGTTCACGCGCACGATATTCGTCTGCGGCTGATAACCGTCGCGCACATGCGCGACATCGCGGATATAGATCGTGCCGTTGGGCCCCGACTTGATCGGGATGTTGTTCAGGCCGGCGAGCGAATCCGGGCTCGAATTCATCTGCACCGAGTATTCGGTCGAGCCGATTTTCGCGGTGCCCGTCGGCACAATCAGGTTTTGCGCGGTGATCGAGTTCACGACGTCCATCGGCGACAGGTTGCGCTCCTGCAGCTTGCGCGAGTCGATGTCGACCATGATCTGCCGCTGCTTGCCACCATAAGGCAACGGCGCCGACGCGCCCGGGACCGTCGCGAGCTGCGTCTTCAGGAAGTTGTTACCGTAGTCGAACAGCTCTTGCTCGGTGAGCGATGGCGACGACAGCGAGAGCCGCAGAATCGGCACCGTCGATGCGTTGTAGCGCAGGATGAACGGCGGCGTGATGCCGGGCGGCAGTGAACGCAGTTGCGATTGCGACAGTGCGGTGACCTGGGCGAGCGCCTCGCTGATGTTCGCGTGCGGCTGGAAGAAGATCTTGACGACGGCGATGCCGTTCAGCGAAGTCGATTCGACATGCTCGATATCGTTCACCGCGACGGAGAGCCCGCGCTCGTAGTTCAACACGATGCGCCGTTCCATCTCGTCGGCGGGCAGGCCGTTATATGCCCAGATGACGGACAGCACCGGGATGTCGATGTTCGGGAAGATATCGGTAGGCGTGCGCAGGATCGTCAGCGGGCCGATGATCAGCAGCAACAGCGCGAGGACGACGAACGTATAGGGGCGCCGCAGCGCGAGACGAACGATCCACATGAAAAGGTGCGGTCCGGTGAGGGCGGGGAGCGGCTGCTTCTCGTGGCAGCGAGCGTTGCGCGGACTACTACGGCCCGGCCGGCCGTGCGCGACAGGAATATAACGCGTATCGTAGCTTACATCGACATTTTTGAGACGCGTGTGCGGCGCGGTTTATGATGGCCCTGTTACGGGAGGTTACAGTCAGGGTTTCGTAAGTCGAATTGACCGAACGGCGGCCTCGCGAGGCGCTACTTTTTACTTTGCCAAAGTGCCCAAACAGGCAACAATGGACTCCGGTCCGCATCGGGGTGCCCGATGCGAAGGCCTGAGGGACGCTTCGTTTTTCGAACCAGGTGCGCACGCAACCTTCGTATGTTGCGGCGCTTTTATCAGCACATTGACCGGCGTAGTCCCGAACAAGCCGGCAATAGGGAGGACGGGGAAACATCATGCAAGTCGGTTCTATTGTTCGATCCGTGCATATCGCCGTGCCACAAGGCGCGCGCGGAATCGTGATGCGCATTCTGGGCGACATGGCGATGGTGGCCTGGTACGCCGGCGAGCCCGGAACGTCGAAGCAGTTGAACACAGAACCCTTTTTCCTCGAGGATCTGATCGATACGGGCGAATTCGTCCGCCCCGCTGGCGCGCAGATACATTGATCGCGGGGCGCCTGCCTCGCGCGTTTCCGTCTGTGGCGATGTGCGCCCGCGCCGGGCGGGTGGCGCAGCGCGAGTGGCGCTCCCGCTTGTCCTGGCGCTCGTCTTTGCGCGCGGCACGGCGCACAATGCGGGCATGATCGAAGACATTCCCTTTCCGCAAGACGGCCACGCCGTCCCTTTCGCACGGCTCACGCCGGAAGTCGTGCTCGACGCGCTCGATAGCGTGCTCGATACCATCGGCGTGCGCACCGACGGGCGCATGCTGCCGCTCAACAGTTACGAGAATCGCGTCTATCAGGTAGGCGTCGAGGACGGACCGCCTGTCGTCGCGAAGTTCTACCGCCCCGAGCGCTGGACCGACGAAGCGATTCTCGAAGAACACGCGTTCGTCGCTGAACTGGCTGCGCGTGAGATTCCCGCCGTGCCCGCGCGCGCATTCGATGGCCGCACGCTGCACGCGTTCGACGGTTTTCGCTTCTCGGTATTCGAACGGCGCGGTGGCCGCGCGCCTGAGCTCGATCGCAAAGACACGCTCGAATGGCTGGGCCGCTTTATCGGGCGCATTCACGCTGTCGGTCAAACGGTGGACTATGCCGCGCGTCCTGTGCTCGACATTCACACCTTTGGTTACGAGCCGCGCGAGTATCTGCTCGCGCAAGGCTTCGTGCCCGCCGATGTGCGCGCCGCGTGGGAAGCCGCTGTCAATCTCGCGCTGGAGGGCGTCGAGCGCGCATTCGAAGCGGCGGGCGACGTGCGGCGCATCCGCATGCACGGCGACTGCCATCCGAGCAACGTGCTGTGGACGGACGCCGGCCCGCATTTCGTCGATTTCGATGATAGCCGGATGGGCCCCGCCATTCAGGATCTGTGGCTGCTACTGCCGGGCGAGCGAAAAGAAGCGTCGCGCGCGCTCACCGATCTGCTCGCGGGCTATGAAGACTTCTGCGAGTTCGATCAGCGCGAACTCCATCTGGTCGAAGCGTTGCGGACGTTGAGGCTGATCCACTACTCGGCGTGGCTTGCGCGCCGCTGGGATGATCCCGCGTTTCCTGTCGCGTTTCCGTGGTTCAACACGCAGCGCTATTGGGAAGACCGCATTCTCGAATTGCGCGAGCAGATCGGCGCAATGCAGGAAGGGCCGCTCTGGCCCGTGTGACTCGCGCGCGCAATCTGCGTGATTGAGAAAAACGCCTTTCTATGTAATGATAGTCATTCTCATCAGAAAGGCGTCGCCAGCTTTTTGTCATCTTTCTCCTCGGTGATCGCCAGCCAGCCTTTCGATGGTCGCCCTGCTTCGTCCCGCGCATTCGCCGCCGCCGTCTGACGGACGGTGAGCGCATGCGCGCCGGGCATCCGTCTTTCCTGTCCGGAACGACACGTCCCGTTTTCAATTGACCGCGTTGCCGCGCGCCGGCGACGTACGACCCGTTTTGCCAGGAGCCCGACTTGAACGCGCCCGAATCGATCGAACTGAAGCCTGCCGTCCGTGCCGGCGTCATGCCTGCGAGCGTGCACCCGATGGACGCGGACGAACTCGCCGCGCGGCGGCATCGCTCGCGGCGCGCGAATTTCATCAAGTGGCTGCGCAAGGTGCACGGCTGGGTCGGCCTATGGGGCGCCGTGCTGGGCCTGCTGTTCGGCACGACGGGGTTTCTGCTGAATCATCGCGGAGGGCCGCTGCGAGTGTCGTCGGGTGAGCCGCAGGTCGAGCAGTTGCAGATCGCGTTGCCGCAGCTCGGCTTCAAGTCGCCCGCCGATATGACGCGCTGGCTGAAGGACGAACTGCATATCGACGGCAAGTCCGGCAAGCCGCGCCGAGAGCCGGCGCATCCTGTGGCGTGGGGCGACCATAGTGCGGTGCAGCCGGAGTTCTGGCAGGTGGGCATTGCCGGTCCGTATCAGAACGTGCAGGCCGAGTACTGGGTGGGCAACGGTTTCGTGTCGGTGAAGCGCACGCAGAACTCGTTTCTGGGCACGATGAACAACCTGCACAAAGGCGTGGGAATGAGTGTCGGCTGGGTGCTGCTCGTCGATACGATCGCGGGCGGCCTCATTCTGCTGTCGCTGACGGGTGTGCTGTTGTGGACGGAGTTGAACCGGCGCCGCACGGTCGGGGTTGTGCTAGTGCTAGGGTCGATCGCGGCGGCTGTGGCTTGTGGATTGATGTGACGAGCGGGCGCTTGTTTGTGACGCCCGTTTAGTCGTCTTGTGCGATTTCGCGTACGGGTTCATCGAGTTGCGCGAAGTTCGTGATCTTCACGTCGCCTTCAGGAAAGCGCGCGATGATCTCAAGTTCGCCGCCGAGCGCGCGAATATGATCGCGCAGCGTCGAAATGTACATATCGGTGCGCTGTTCGAGTTTTGCGATGCTCGGTTGCTTGACGTTGAGCCGCTTTGCGAGCGCTTCCTGTGACAAACCGCGCGCATGACGTAGTTCATGCAAAGGCATTTCGGCGCGGAGTTTGTTCGCCAGTGCCTTTGCGCGGTCACGCGATTCAGGCGACATGCTTGCCCGCAGTTCTTCAAATTTTCTCGCCATCTCTTGTTTCTCCGTGCGCTAGCTGCATGAGATGCAACCGATAAAGAATTTCCGCTCGCGGAACGTTCTGTTCATACCAACGGTCATGCCCTGTCTTGTCGCCGCCTGCGAGCAGAATGGCGACGCGCCGTGGGTCGAACGCATACAGCACGCGGTAGGGTCTGCCGCGATGTTGAATTCTCAACTCGCGCAGGTTGCCGAACTGCGAGCGAACGATCCGGCTCGAATGCGGGAAGGACAAAGCCGGACCGCATTCTTCCAGCAAGCGGACCGTCGCGTCGATGGATTCCTGTTCGGACTCTCGCAGTCCTTCCCACCAGGCCTGAAATGCATCGGTGTACTCAACGTCCCATGGCATCGAAAATATACCTCCGATGGAATATTCCGTCAAGGGAATAATGGCGGCTGCGGACCTGTTGCGACGCGAGCGCGAAGCTCGCACCAGCAGTCCGCGAAAATTCGATGCTAGGGAATCAGGGAGACCCGGCGACAGTCAGCCGAATGGCCGATGCCGGGCAAGAGAAATCGACCACGAGCGACATCTCATCTCGCGGCCGAACACAGCAAAAACTAATCCGGAATACTACAAGTCGCTCCGCCGCTTGCCGCGATCTCACGCGCTGCTTTGGCGCCTTCGACTTGCAGCAAGGTCGGCAGCGACACGCCGTTCTTCGCCGCCGTCACTTCCGCAAGAATCGACACGGCGATTTCAGGCGGCGTCCTGCTGCCGATATAAATCCCGACAGGCCCATGCAGCCGCGCGAGTTCGGTTTCAGTGAGATCGAACTCTTTCAGCCGTTCACGCCGTGCCGCGTTATTGCGCCGCGAGCCCAAAGCGCCGATGTAAAACGCGGGCGTCTTCAGTGCCTCCATCAACGCAAGATCGTCGAGCTTCGGATCATGCGTGAGTGCAATCACCGCGCAGCGCTCGTCGAGCTTCATGTCGAGCACCGTATCGTCGGGCATCGTGCGGACCACTTTCGTGCCCGGCACGTCCCACTCATCCGTATATTCTTCGCGCGGATCGCACACCGTCACCTGATAATCGAGCCCCACCGCGATATTGCACAGATAACGCGACAGCTGCCCCGCGCCGATCACGAGCATCCGGTAACGCGGGCCGTGTATTGTCAGCAGACGCTTTTCGTTGAAGTCGACGCCATCGGTGGCCTGCGCGGGCGTAAGATTTGCGACGCCCGTTTCGATATCGAGCGTGCGCGCAACGAGGCGGCCCGCTTCGACGGCTTCGCATAGTTCGGCGATACCGCTCGCTTTCGTCAGCGGTTCCAGCACGAGTTGAATCGTGCCGCCGCACGGCAAACCGAAACGATGCGCTTCTTCAGCAGTGATGCCGTATTTCACCGCTTCGGGTTTCGTCTGCTCGATGCCGCGCTGACGTACGCGATCGATAAGATCGTCTTCGATACAGCCGCCCGATACCGAGCCGACCACCGCGCCATCGTCGCGCACCACGAGCATCGCGCCCTCGGGACGCGGCGACGAGCCCCACGTCTTCACCACCGTCACGAGAAGCGCGCGATGTCCCTGATCGAGCCAGCGCGCGCTGCTCTTCAGGACTTCGAGATCCACGCTGTCCATGATTTCTTCCTCTTCGGTTCTTCGCCTTCAGCACCGCCGTTGGCGGCAGCTTCGCCGTCAGCGGCTTCACTTACAGTGTCGCCCGAGTCGCCGGATTCTGCTTGCGCAGCGCCACTGCCGCCCGTCACCTGCTCGCTGAAGCGTCTGAAGAACTCGCCGGCGAGCTTGCGCGCCGCGCCGTCGACGAGCCGCGAGCCGATCTGCGCGAGCTTGCCGCCGACCTGCGCGTGGGCCGTATAGGTGAGCTTCGTCGCGTCGTCGCCGTCGGGTTCGAGCGTCACGTGCGTCTGGCCTTTGCCGAAGCCTGCTGCGCCGCCCTGGCCTTCGAACACGATCGTATAGGTGTGAGGCGCGTCGATATCGGTGAGTTCCATGCGGCCCTTGAAGCGCGCTTTCACAGGACCGACGGCCGCGCTCAGCGTGACTGCGTACGCATTCTCGCCATCGGGCTCGATGCTGTCGCAGCCGGGAATCGACGCGCGCAGGATCTCCGTGTCGTTCAGCGCGTCCCATGCCTGCTGCTGCGACACCGCCAGCGTGTAGGTTTCAGTCAACTCCATGACGTTGCTCCTCCAGATAGGGCGGCGCGCGCGGCATCGCGGGGCACGCGCGTCAATTGCGCGAGATCGCGGCCGAACGCAGCCAGGCTGTCGAGATTGTGGACAGGCTTGTGGGCATCGACGAACGGCAGCATCGCCTGAACGCCGCGCGCCTTCGGCGCAAACTCGCTGTACCGCAGCAGCGGATTGAGCCACACGATCCGATGCGCGAAGCGGCGCAAGCGGGCCATTTCGGTTTCCAGCACGTCGATCGCTTCGTGATCGAGGCCGTCGGTGACGAGCAGCACGGTCGCTCTGCCCGTCAGCACTCTGCGTGCCCAGCGCCGGTTGAATTCGGCGAGCGCCGCGCCGATCCGCGTGCCGCCCGACCAGTCGACGACCTGATCCGCGAGCGCCGCAATCGCCACATCGGGGTCGCGTTCCTTCAGCGCGCGCGTCGCGTTCGTGAGGCGCGTGCCGAACAGAAACACCTGCAAGCGTTCACGCGATTGCAAGAGCGCATGACAGAAGTAAAGCACGGCGCGCGAATAGCTGCTCATCGACCCCGAAATGTCGAGCAGCAACACGAGCGGCGGCTTGCGCGCGACGACGGCGCGATACTTCCACACGGTCCAGTCGCCGCCCGCGCGCACCGCATGCCGCGCGCTCGCGCGCAAATCGGCATGCGTGCCATGCGACGCCGCTTTCAATCGACGTGTCGGTTCCATCGCAAGCGGCAAACGCTGCGCGCGAATCAGATGGCGCAGCGTGCGCCATTCTTCCGCTGTGAGCGTGTCGAAATCGCGATGACGCAAGCGCTCTTCGGCGCTGAACGTCACATGTGCGTGCAATTCGAGCTTGTCCTTGTCGTCGGATTGCGCGGCCTGCTTGCGCTGGTTCGCGTGATGCACGGCGAGCGCATCGGCGAGCCGGTTGTTGCGCTTCGGCGGCGGCACGCCGCTTGTCACTTTGGGCAACAGCAGTGCGCGCAGCTTGCCTTCCCAATCGGGATCGCGCCAGAAAAGATCGAACGCGGCGTTGAAGAGCTCGCGTTCATCGGGCGCGCGCACGAGCAGCGCAGCGAGTGCCGCACGCACGTCGTCGCGGCGATCGAGTTCGATGAAGTGCAGCGCTTCGAGCGCATCGACGGCCTGCGCCGGCGACATCGGCAGGCCCGCGCCGCGCAACAGCCGCACGAAGTGCACGACGTTGCGCGCGAGCGTCGGTGAGCCGGGATCGCAGTCGGGCATCATCGACGCTACTCCGTCGCCTCAAGACATTGCTGGATCTGCGCGGCGTCGAAACGCGCGAGATCGTCCTGATACTTGAGCAGCACGCCCAGCGTGTTCTGCACGGATTGCGGATCGAGCTCCGTCACGCTGAGCGCCGCGAGCGCGCGGCACCAGTCGATCGTTTCGGCAATGCCGGGCGCCTTGAACAGATCCATTCCGCGCAGACGATGCACGAAATCGACGGCACGGCGTTGCAGCGCTTCACCTGTTTCCGGCGCGCGCGCCGCGACGATTGCCAGCTCGCGTTCGCGCTCGGGATAACCGATCCACTGATACAGGCAACGGCGCTTCAAAGCATCGTGTACTTCGCGCGTGCGGTTCGACGTCATCACGACGAGGGGCGGATGGTCGGCGCGCACGGTGCCGTATTCGGGAATCGACACCTGAAAGTCCGACAGCAGTTCGAGCAGGAACGCTTCGAACGGTTCGTCGGCGCGATCGATCTCGTCGATCAGCAGCACGCGCCGCGCGCCCGGATGATTTTCATCGGGCAACAGCGCTTGCAGCAGAGGGCGCTTCAGCAAGAACTCGCCGCGATATAGCGTACTGTTGTCGGGCTTTTCGCCGGCCGCTTCGGCGAGGCGCAGCGCCATGATCTGCCGCGGATAGTCCCATTCGTACAACGCGCTCGCCGTATCGAGCCCTTCGTAGCATTGCAGCCGCAGCATCGACGTGCCGAGCATGCCCGCTGCCGCCTTCGCCAGCTCTGTCTTGCCGACGCCCGGCTCGCCTTCGACGAAGAGCGGCCGCTCCATGCGCAGCGCGAGATAGAGCGCGGTCGCGAGGTCGCGGCTCGCGTAGTAGCCCTGCGCGCTGAGCAGCGCGAGTGTGTCGTCGATTGAAGCTGGCTGCATGGTTCTCCCGGACGCGTCGGCTCGCATGGCCTAAAACAAACGACGCCGATAAACGAAATGGCCCGGACGCGCCGGGCCTCTGCATGCTCAAACGCTTTGCGGCATCGCTTGCCCGCTAGCCCAATGCCGTTCGCACCGCGCGCGCCGTCAGCACCGGTATCAGATGCGCGCGATATTCGGCGCTCGCGTGCAGGTCGGTGTTGAGGTCGTCGGGTGCGATCGTCACGCCGCGCGCGGCCGCTTCGGTGAAGTTTGCGGTCAGCGCGTTCTCCAACTCGGTCGCGCGGAACACCGACGGCGCCGCGCCCGTGATCGCTACGCGCACGCCGCCCGCCGTCTTCGCCACGAACACGCCTGTCAGCGCGAAGTGCGACGCGGGATTCTTGAACTTCTCATACGCCGCTTTTTCCGGCACGGAAAACTCGACGGCGACGATCAGTTCATCGGCGTGCAACGCGGTCTCGTACATGCCGACGAAAAAGTCGGCAGCGGGGATGCTGCGCCGGTCCGTCACGACGGTTCCATCGAGTCCGAGCACGGCAGCGGGATAGTCCGCCGCGGGATCGTTGTTCGCGATCGATCCGCCGATCGTGCCGAGCGTGCGCACCTGCCGGTCGCCGATATCTCCGGCGAGAAGCGCGAGCGCGGGCAACACGCGCTGCACGTCCGCGTTGTTCGCCACGTCCGCATGACACACGGCCGCGCCGATCGTCACCTTCTGCGGCTCGACGCGAATCTCCTTCAGTTGCGGAATGCGCGTCACGTCGATCAGCTTCGACGGCTGCGCGAGACGCAGGCGCATCGTCGGCAACAGGCTTTGCCCGCCCGCCAGAAACTTCGCTTCACTGTCGGCGGTCAGCGCGGATACGGCGCTCTTCGGATCGGCTGCACGTTGATAGTCGAATGAATACATTGTCGGCCTCCGCTTAAGGACGCGCTTGTGCGCTTTGTGCAGCGTGGATCGCGGACCACACGCGATGCGGCGTGGCCGGCATCTGGATGTCCTTGACGCCGAGCGGCGCGAGCGCGTCGATGATCGCGTTGATCACGGCGGGCGGCGAGCCGATCGCGCCCGCTTCGCCGCAGCCCTTCACGCCGAGCGGATTATGCGTGCATGGCGTGCCTTTCGCGGTCTCGACGGTGAACGACGGCAAATCCGACGCGTGCGGCATCGCGTAGTCCATGTACGAGCCGGACAGCAGCTGGCCGCTTTCGTTGTCGTACACGCAGCGCTCCAGCATCGCCTGGCCGATGCCCTGGCCGAGACCGCCATGCACCTGTCCTTCGACGATCATCGGATTGATCACGTTGCCGAAGTCGTCGACGGCCGTGAAGCGCTCGATGCGCGTCTCGCCCGTATCGACGTCCACTTCGACTTCGCAGATATACGCACCCGACGGATACGTGAAGTTCGACGGATCGTAGAACGCGCTTTCGTCGAGACCCGGCTCGAGCTTGTCGAGCGGATAGTTGTGCGGCACATAAGCCGCGAGCGAGACGTCCGCGAATGTCTTCGTGCGGTCCGTGCCCGCGACGCGGAACGTGCCGTCCTTGAACTCGATGTCGTCGGCCGATGCTTCGAGCAGATGCGCGGCGATCTTCTTCGCCTTCGATTCGATCTTGTCGAGCGCCTTCACGATCGCCGAGCCGCCGACGGCAATCGAACGCGAGCCATACGTGCCCATGCCGAACGGAATGCGCCCGGTGTCGCCGTGCACGATCTCGATGTTGTCGAGCGGCACGCCGAGGCGGTCCGACACGACCTGCGCGAACGTCGTCTCGTGGCCCTGGCCGTGACTGTGCGAGCCGGTGAAGACGGTGACGGAGCCCGTCGGATGCACGCGCACTTCGCCCGCTTCGAACAGGCCTGCGCGCGCGCCGAGCGCGCCCGCGATGTTCGACGGCGCGAGGCCGCATGCTTCGATGTAGCACGAATAGCCGAGGCCGCGGCGCTTGCCGTTCTTTTCCGATTCCTGCCGGCGCGCGTCGAAGCCTTTCACGTCCGCGAGTTCCAGCGCGCGACTCAGGCAGGCTTCGTAGTCACCCGTGTCGTAGGTGAGGCCGACGGGCGTTGCATACGGGAACGAGCGGATGAAATTGCGCCGGCGGATTTCGGCGGGCTCGATGTTCATTTCGCGCGCGGCCGTTTCGACGAGCCGCTCGACGACATACGTCGCTTCGGGGCGGCCCGCGCCGCGATATGCATCGACGGGCACCGTGTTCGTGAATACCGCTTTCACTTCGGCGTAGATCGCGGGCGTCGCGTACTGACCCGCGAGCAGTGTCGCGTAGAGGATGGTCGGCACGCTGGAGGCGAACGTCGACAGATACGCGCCCATGTTCGCGATCGTATGCACGCGCATCGCGAGGAACTTGCCGTCGGCGTCCATCGCGAGCTCGGCTTTCGTCACGTGATCGCGGCCGTGCGCATCCGACAGAAACGCTTCGGAGCGCTCGGCCGTCCACTTCACCGGACGGCGGATTTTCTTCGAGGCCCACGTCAGCGCGACGTCTTCCGCGTACAGGAAAATCTTCGAGCCGAAGCCGCCACCGACATCGGGCGCGACTACGCGCACCTTCGATTCCGGCAGCGAGAGCACGAACGCCGCCATCAACAGCCGTTCGACGTGCGGATTCTGATTCGCGACATAGACGGTGTAGCTGTCGTCCTGCGCGGAATAGCTCGCGTTGACCGCGCGCGGCTCGATCGCGTTCGGCACGAGGCGGTTGTTGACGATGTCGAGCGTCGTCACGTGATGGGCTTTCGCGAATGCGGCATCCGTGGCCGCCTTGTCGCCGTGGCCCCATGTGTAGCAGGTGTTGTCGGGCACTTCGTCGTGCACGGCGGACTGGCCCGGATCGGCGGCGTGCGCGGTATCGACGACGGCGGGCAGCTCATCGTAGATCACGTCGATCAGCTCGGCGGCGTCTTTCGCCGCTTTCACCGAATCGGCGATTACGAGCGCGACCTGATCTCCGACGTGGCGCACTTTCGTATGCGCAATCACCGGGTGCGGCGGCTCGTTCATCGGCTTGCCGTCGACGCTGTGAATCAGCCAGCCGCACGGCAGCCCGCCGACGTTTTCAGCGGCGAGATCGGCGCCTGTGAAGATCGCGACCACGCCGGGCGACTGCTTCGCCGCTTCGGTGTCGATGCTCTTGATGCGCGCGTGCGCATGCGGCGAGCGCAGGAATATGGCGTAGGTCTGGCCAGGCAGAACGATGTCGTCGGTGTACTGGCCGTTGCCCGTCAGGAAACGATAGTCTTCCTTGCGCTTGACGGGCATGCCCACCATGCGCTGCGTATCGGGTGCATTCATGGCGGGCTCCTCAGGCGTTCGCGCCGGCTGTTGACGACGCGCCGGCTTTCATGCCGGCCGCGCCCTGAACGACGGCCTTGACGATGTTGTGATAGCCCGTGCAGCGGCACAGGTTGCCGACCAGCTGATGGCGCACGTCGTCTTCAGTGAGGTCCGGATTCGCTTCGGCGAGCGCGGTCGCGCTCATCACCATGCCCGGCGTGCAGAAGCCGCATTGCAGGCCGTGGCATTCGCGGAAAGCGGCTTGCATCGGATGCAGCTCGCCGTTCTTCGACAGCCCTTCGATTGTCGTGACCTGCTGGCCTTCGGCCTGCACGGCGAGCATGTTGCAGGACTTGATCGCGCGGCCGTTCAGATGAACCGTGCACGCGCCGCATTGTGCGGTGTCGCAGCCGACGTGCGTACCCGTCAACCGCAACTGTTCGCGTAGAAACTGGACAAGCAGGGTGTGTGGCTCGACGTTCGCGGTGACGGGTGAACCGTTCACCGTCAGACTGATGCTGATCGCCATGAACTGTCTCCTTGGGGACGCCCTTGGAATGAGCCCCGGATGGGGCGAAACCGGCTCGGGCCCGCCTTCACTACCTACCGCCTGCCTGCTGTGAGGGTCCGGTTCGGTTGGTGCTTTTATCTTTGTGCCAAAAAGTAAAACACAAAAAAGGGTAGCAGGCTATGGGGCGAACCGCACAGGGAATGACAGATCGTTGAGTTTGAGAAGATGCTGCGGTGCACGTGCTTGCATTGCGCTTGCGCTCTTGCACTTGTCGCGCGGCACGCGTCCCGATTGACGCCTTGACGCCTTGATGCCTGAAATGCAAAACGGCACGCCGCGCGTGCCGTTTCGTTCAATGCGCCTTTGTTCTTGCTCTTGCGGCGCGAGTGTTGGCGATCAATGCTGACCGTGTGCCAGTTTCGAATGACGGCGCGAGTAGCCGAAGTACACGACCATGCCGATCACGAGCCAGATCACGAACGCGATCCACGTGACGGCGCTCAGGTTGACCATCAGGAACAGGCACGATGCGACGGCGAGCACGGGCAGGACGGGCACGCCCGGGCAGCGGAACGCGCGCGGCAGGTCGGGATGCGTGCGGCGCAGAACGAGCACGGCGATCGACACCATCGAGAACGCCGCGAGCGTGCCGATGTTGATCAGCTCGGCCAGCACGTTGAGCGGCACGAGCGCGCCGATCAGACCGAAGACGATGCCGACGAGCCACGTCGTCGCGAACGGCGTCGCGAAGCGCGGGTGGACTTTCGACAGCGCAGCGGGCAGCAGGCCGTCGCGCGACATCGCGAAGATCACGCGCGTCTGGCCGTATGCCATCACGAGAATCACGGTCAGCATGCCGAGCACGGCGCCGAGATCGATGAAGCCGGCGACCCAGTTCTGCCCCGCGACCTGCAACGCGTACGACACCGGGTGCGAGACGTTCGCGAACTGTGCAAATGGCACGATGCCCGTCACGACGGCGGCCACTGCGACATACAGCACCGCGCACACGCCGAGCGACGCAATGATGCCGATGGGCAGATCGCGCTTCGGGTTCTTCACTTCCTCCGCCGCCGACGACACCGAGTCGAAGCCGATGAACGCGAAGAACATCACGGCCGCCGCGCCGAACACGCCGTTCCAGCCGTTCGGCATGAACGGATGCCATTTTGCGGGCGTCACATGGAACGCGCCGACGGCGATCACCAGCAGCACGACCGTCACCTTGATCGCGACCATCAGGTTGTTCACACGCGTCGATTCGCGCACGCCGACCGACAACAGCGTGGTGATCGCTATCATCACGAGGAAGGCGGGCAGGTTGAAGAGCGTCTCGTGGCCGGGCAGCGCGCCGGGCGCCGCCGTCAGCGCGACGGGCAACGAGATGCCGAAGCCCGACAGCAGCGATTGCAGATAGCCGGACCAGCCGACCGACACCGCCGATGTCGCGAGGCCGTATTCGAGCATCAGATCCCAGCCGATGATCCACGCGGCCAGTTCGCCGAGCGTCGCGTACGAATAGGTGTAGATCGAGCCGGCGACGGGAATCGTCGACGCGAATTCGGCGTAGGCGAGCGCCGCAAAGCCGCACGCGATGGCGGCGATGATGAACGACACCATCAGCGCCGGGCCGGCCTGCACGGCGCCCGTGCCCGTGAGCACGAAGATGCCGGTGCCGATGATGGCGCCGACGCCGAGAAAGGTGAGGTCGAGCGCGCCGAGCGCTTTCTTCAGGCCGGCGGCCTGCGCGCCGGCGATCATGTGCTCGACGTTCTTCTTACGAAAAAGGGACATCTGGCGGGGTCTCCTGTGAAGCACGCGTGTGGGGCGCGGCCAATGTCGGGAAAACCCGCAATTTTAGCGGAAATGGACTGGTGAGCCCTTTCTGGCGCGCAACGGGCACGCGCGACCTGCGGTCGCGGCGCGGCGTCGCATAGGGTCGCCGTGCGATCGATCAGGCCGTCATCGCCGGATTCAGGTCGACGAGGCGGTTGCTCATCACATAGAAGGTGAGCTCGGCGTTGTTGCGCAGCTTCATCTTTTCGAGCAGCCGCGTGCGGTAGACGCTCACCGTCTTCACCGACAGCGACAGTGCGACCGCAATGTCCGTCAGACGTTTGCCGGACGCGAGCATGCACAGCGTCTGGTATTCGCGGTCGGAGAGCTTTTCGTGCGGCATCTGCTCGCCGTCATATGACACGTAGTCGGCGAGCGCTTCCGCCATCGCGGGGCTCACGTACTTGCGGCCCGCCGCGACCTGCTGGATCGCGGAGATCATCTGCACGGTGTCGACCGTCTTCGACAGATAGCCGGCCGCGCCCGCCTTCAATGCGCGCACCGCGTACTGGTCCTCGCGATACATCGAGAACATCAGCACGGGGATGCGCGGCACCTTGCGCTTCAGGCGCTTCAACACCTCGACGCCATTCATGTCCGGCAGAGAGATGTCGAGCAGGATCACGTCGTACACATGCTTCGACGCCTGCGTGAGCGCCTCGGCGCCCGTCTGCGCCTCGTCGACATCATCGGCGACGCCTCGGTCGATCAGCAGTTGCCGCACGCCCTCGCGAACGACGGCGTGATCTTCGGCAATCAGAATGCGCAAGCTCATGAGGAAATACCGGTATTCACAGACGGATCGCGGTGCGCCGCGCGCGCGGGCGCGACGCGTTGCCGAGCAGCGCTTTCCACGCGAAACGGGCTTGCACGGTGGTGCCGCGCGGCTGACGGGCGGAAGCGGCGGCGATGCGCAGTTCGCCGTCGAACGCATTGCAGCGCGCGCGCATGCCCGCGAGGCCGAACTGGCGCTCGTCCTGGCCCGCGTGCGGCGGAATGCCGATGCCGTCGTCGCTGACGACGATGCTCAGATGGGTGGGCGTGGTTTCGATGCGCATGTCGGCACCCGCCGCGCGCGCGTGTTTCGCGACGTTGTTGAGCGCTTCCTGCGCCACGCGGAACACGGCCAGCGACGCATCGGCGGAAAGTCGCGTGAGGCGCGCATCGGCGGCGCACACGAAGCTCATGCGCAGGCCCGTGCGCGCAGCGAAGCTGTGGGTCCAGTGCGACAGCGCGTTGACGATGCCTTTGTCGAGGGTCGGCGCGTGCAGGTCGGCGACGGCGTGCTGGGCGGCTTCCGTCACGGCGTCGAGCGAGCGTTGCGCCGTTGCGAGCGCGGTCGCGCATTGCGCCGGCGCGTCGGCGGGCAGCCACGTTTCGATGCCGGCCAGCGCGAAGCGCGCGGCCGTCAGTTCCGCGCCGACGCTGTCGTGCAGTTCATGCGCGACCTGGCGGCGCGTGGCTTCCTGCGTGCGGGTCAGTTCAGCGGCGAGTTCTCGCACGCGCGCCTGCAGACGCGCGACCTCATCGCGCGATGCCGCATGCGTGGCGGGAGCCGCCGGCTTGCGGGCGGTGCGGGAACGGCTCGCGAGACGATCGGACGGGCGCGGTTCCGGCTGCTGCGCGTCGCTCGCGAGCGCGGCCGCGCTGTGCGCGTGCAACGGGACGACGATCGACGTATCCATGGACCCGCTCACGAAATGGATGGGCCGAAACGGCAGCCAGATATCGACAGCACATAGACGAAAGAACGCATGCGAACCTGATCCCCAGATGTGCCCGCCGCAGCATGATCCGCGACGGAAAAACGCTACGCCGTGGCGTAACGAAATTTACATTCGGTAACAAAAAGACGGCAGTTTTGTTAATAGTCTGTCAAATGACGCCGCGCTGCGATCATATCTTAAAAAAAGAAAAAGTGGCTGTCCATGGTGGTTTGCCGCGTATTTTTCACGCAGTGGATCAGGTCGGCGGCCTTTTGTGTCAGAAAAATACCTACACGGAAAATGGATCGACTGCCATGGAATTTGTAACCGCGCGTCCGACTGGGTTGCCAGGCGGTGACGCGCGATCCGCGAGCCGTTCTACGAGGAAAGGGCGCGTCAAAAGAAAAACCGGAGCGCGAAGGCTCCGGTTTCGGGTGATGCGGCTTGCGCGGCCGCGACGAAGGGTCGCGCCGCGTCTCGTACGGCTAAATGCTTAACCGACGAACGCCTTTTCGACGACGTAGTGACCAGGCGAGTTGTTACTGCCTTCCTGGAAGCCCATGCTATCGAGCAGTTCACGCGTGTCGCGCAGCATGTGCGGGCTGCCGCAGAGCATCACGCGGTCGTTTTCCAGCGAGAAGTGCGGCAGGTCGAGGTCGTCGAACAGCTTCTTCGTTTCGATCAGATCCGTAATGCGGCCACGGTTCGCAAACGCCTCGCGCGTGACGGTCGGGTAGTACACCAGCTTGTCGCGGATGAGTTCGCCGATATGCTCGTGCGCCGGCAGGTGATCCGTGATGTATTCCTTGTACGCCAGTTCGTCGACGAAACGGCAGGTGTGCGTCAGCACGACCTTTTCGTAGCGATCGTAGATGTCCGGGTCCTTGATGATCGACATGAAAGGAGCCAGGCCCGTGCCCGTCGACAGCAGCCACAGCGTCTTGCCGGGCAAGAGGTTGTCGGCCATCAGCGTGCCCGTCGGCTTCTTGCCGATCAGGACCTGATCACCGACCTTCAGGTGCTGCAGACGCGACGTCAGCGGACCGTCCTGCACCTTGATGCTCAGGAATTCGAGGTTCTCTTCGTAGTTCGCGCTCGCCATGCTGTAGGCGCGGATCAGCGGCTTGCCGTCGACTTCGAGGCCGACCATCGTGAACTGGCCATTCTCGAAGCGGAACGACGCATCGCGCGTGCAGGTGAAGCTGAAAAGCGTATCGGTCCAGTGATGGACGCTCAGGACGGTTTGTGGATTCAGGTTGCTCATGGCTTCTTCGATGGTGCGAAAACAAGGTCGGCCACACAAAAAGCGGGGCCGGCACGGCAAAGGCGATGCATCGTCCCCAGTCGGCAGCGACGTGGGCATGATGCGCAATCCGCTATTTTAGCGCGTCAGCACACCGGGCATTGCCGCGGCGGTTGGACGGTGAACCGGGGATCTGTCCAGCGCCGGCGCGGCTGTCGTTCGATTTCGCCGGAACGGACGACTGCGGCGCGGCTAGAGCGCACTGCTGAGGTGGTGCGGAACTGGGTCCTGTGCCCGGCTGCCGACCGTCGCGGGTGTTGCCCTTCGGGTCTTGCCCACCGCGGTGGGCTCCGGACCACGCCCGCGTGACGGGCGCTTGCCCATAGTCGTCGAATGACGCCAGCCGCTCCACAGGGCGCTGGTAAGCGCTATTTCGCGATAATACCGGAAACGGATTACGCACCGCAGCATTGACCCTTCTGGCGAAGCTGGAACCGAGAGGCGCCGCGTGTGCCGTCAGCTTTCCGCCGCGAGCTTCGCGCCAAGCCCAACGAGCACCGCGCCGCACAGGCCGTCGATCGGCCGGCGCAGGCGTCGATAGCCGCGTTGCGTGCGCTCCGTCGCGAACATCAGTGCGACGCTGCTGTACCAGCTTGCCGACATCGTCGCGATCATCGCGAGCGCGACACCGTAGAACCACGTCGGCGGATGCGCGGGAAACATCGTCGCGAACACGCTGGTCCAGAACGCGCACGACTTCGGATTCGTCAGACATGTGAGCAGCCCCGAGCGCCACGCGCGGAAATATGCGCCTCGGTCGCTCGCGGACGGCGTCTCGACCACAGCGGTGGCGGCGTCGCCGCGCTTCGCGCTCGAACGCAGCAGCTTGAAGCCGAACCACACGAGATACACCGCGCCCGCGATGCGGATGCCGTTGTACAGCCAGTCGATCCGCTGCAACACAGTGGCAAAGCCGAGCATCGCGAGCGAGGCCCAGATCGTCGATGCGGTGCCGACGCCCAGCGCCGACGCTGCGCCGAGTCCGCGCCGTCCCGCCAGCGACAGCTGCGTGATCATGAAGAAGTTGGGGCCGGGACTCACGAGCGCGACCAGATAGACGATGGCGATTTGCAGCAGGATCGGCAGGTAGTGATGCATGGCGACGATATGCCGCACCAGTCGGCGGCGCATTGGGCGGAAAGGGAACCGCGATCTTACTCTGGCCAACGCACGTTTGAATGCCGGCCACGCACGGATTTCAACCCGCTGCCGGTCCCGCGCCCGCGTCCGCGCCTGCTTCCGCGAGCGGGCACTTGTGTGCGCGCTGCTTGAGCACGCGCGCCTGCAGCACGATCACGAGCAGCAGGAACACGCCGCGAATCACCGACTGCCAGTACGCCGACAGGCTGATGTAGCCGAGCCCGTTCTCGAAGTTCAGCAGGTTGAACACGAGGCCGAGCAGCAACACGCCCGCGATCGTCATCGCGATCGATCCTTCGCCGCCCGTCAGCAGCGTGCCGCCCAGCACGACGGCGGAAATCGCGAACAGCTCCCAGCCGACGCCTTCGTTCGGCTGCCCCGCGCCGAACTGCGCGGCGAGGATCACGCCCGCCAGCCCCGCCAGCAAGCCGCTCACCGCGTACACGGCGACCAGCGTGCGGTTGACGTTCAGACCCATCAGCCGCGCCGCTTCCTCGCTGCCGCCGATCGCCAGCGAATGCCGGCCAAAGCGGGTGCTGCGCAGCGCGAGCCAGCCCGCGACGGCTGCGACGAGCGCGATCAGACCGGGAATCGGCAGGCCGAACAGATCGCCTTGACCGAAGTTGGCGAAGTTCGTATCCGACGAAACCGACACGGCGTCGTTCTTGCCGAGCAGCAGCGCGAGGCCATGCGCGCCGAGGCTCGTCGCGAGTGTCGTGATGAACGGCAGAATCTTCATCCGCGTGATGATGACGCCGTTGATCACGCCGACCAGCAACCCCGCGCTAGCGCCCGCGATCACCGCGATCCAGCCGCCGTATGGACTCGCGAGAGCCGACACGACGCTCGCCAGTGCCGCGACCGTGCCGACGGACAGATCGATGCCGCCCGTGATGATCACGAAGGCCATGCCGACGGAGATCAGCGCGAACATCGAGTTGTAGCGCCAGAAGGACATGATGTTGTACTCGGACGCAAAGTGCTCGTAGCGCACAAGGCCGAGCACGATCAGCGCGCCGAGCGCGATCAGGATGGGCAGGTTCTTTTTCATCGGATCGTGTTCCGCAAGATCGTTCGAAAGCGCTTCAGCGCGAGCGCCGCTGCACGTACACCGCCGCGATGATGATGGCCGCCTTGACGACGAGCGCGGCCGCATCCGGGATGCCGTGCGCGAGCAGCGTGTAGCGCAGCAGCTGGATGATCAGCGCGCCGATCAGCGTGCCGCCGATATACGCCTTGCCGCCCGTCAGCGCCGTGCCGCCGACCGCGACGGCGGCAATTGCGTCGAGCTCGATGCCGAGCCCGACGACGTTCGCATCCGACGACGAATTCACCGAAATGGAAATCAGCCCCGCGAGCCCCGACAGCGCCGCGCACAGCGTGTACGCGATCATCTTCACGCGCGCGGTCGGCACGCCGCTCAGATACGCGGACTTCTCGTTGCCGCCCGTCACGAGCAGATACTGGCCGAACAGCGTCTTGCGCACGACCCACGCAAAGAACGCGACGAGCGCGAACATCAGCAGCACCTGGAACGGAATGCCCGCCACCTTGCCGAGCGCGATCCACTGGAACGCGGGATTGTTGAAGGCCTGGAGATTGCCGTCGGTGACGACCTGCGCGATACCCCGCCCGGCGATGAACAGGACGAGTGTCGCGACGATCGGCTGCACGGCTAGCCTTGTCACGAGAAAGCCGTTGAACACGCCGCAAAGCGCCGCGGCCAGCACGGGCAGCACGAACGCGAGCGCGATGCCGGACGGACCGGCGATGTGCATGAAGAGCATCGGCGCGAGCGCGCCCGCAATCGCCATCGATGCGCCCACCGACAGATCGATGCCGCCCGTCGCCACGACCAGCGTCATGCCGATGCCGACGATCACGATCGTCACGACCTGCGTCAGATTGACGTTGAAGGTTTGCAGCGACCAGAAGTGCTGCGTGAACAGCAGATTGAAGACGAGCATCGCGAGCAGCACGACGATTTCGCGCTGAATCGCGAGACGCCGTTTCTTCTTAACCGTCGACGCACCGGGTTGCGATGCGCCGGGCGCCGTTGCGTTCGAAGCGATCCGCGCGGCGTCGTTGCGCAGCGACTCATGAGCCATGACGGCCGCCCTCCGGTGCATCGCCGATGTGCGCGGACTGCGCCGCTTCCACCAGTTGCGACGTGCCCGCGCTGCCCCAGGCGATCGCGTCCATGATCGCGGATTCGCTCATGTGCGCGCCGTCGAGTTCGGCGACCGTGCGTCCGTCGCGGATCACGACGGCGCGATCGGCGACGGCCGTCAGCTCTTCAAGCTCAGATGCGGACAGCAGCACCGCCATGCCTTCGTCGCGCAGCTCGCGCACGATCTTCGCGACATCTGCCTTCGCGCCGACGTCGATGCCGCGCGTCGGTTCGTCGAGCAGCAGCAGCGACGGCTGCGCGGCGAGCCAGCGCGCGAGCAGCACCTTTTGCTGATTGCCGCCCGACAGCTCGCGGATCGGCTGATCGGGCGAGCGCAGCTTGATGCCGAGCGACGCGATGAAGCGCTCGACGATCGCCTGCTGCTTCTTCACATCGACGACGCCGTGCTTCGATAGCGTGCGCAAACAGACGAGCGTGAGGTTGTCGCGCACCGACAGGTCCGGCACGATGCCTTCCGCCTTGCGGTCTTCCGTGAGGTAGGCGAGACCGCGCGCGATCGCGTCCCGTGGCGACTTCAGCGCGACCGTTTCGCCGTTGATCGACAGCGCGCCGCGTTCCGCCGGGTCAGCGCCGAACAGCAGGCGCATCGTTTCCGTGCGGCCGGAGCCGAGCAGGCCGGCGAGGCCGACCGCTTCGCCCGCGTGCACGTCGAGCGACACGTCGCTCACTTTCGGATGCGCGGCGAGATGGTGCGCGGAGATCGCCTTGTCGCCGCGACGCGCGAGATTCGCTTCGCGCGCGGCGCTGTCGTCCTGCACGACGGCGGCGAGCGTGCGGCCGAGCATCGTCGTGACGAGTTGGCGCTTGTCGATGTCCTTCATCGTGCTTTGCGCGACTGTTTGACCGTCGCGCATCACCGTTACGCGGTCGCACAGCGCGTACAGCTCGTCGAGACGATGCGACACGAAGATCACCGCGCGTCCGTCGTCGCGCAGCTTGCGCACGACGCTGAACAGCAGCTCGACTTCACGTTCGTCGAGCGACGAAGTCGATTCGTCCATGATGACCATCTTCGCGTCCGACGAAACGGCGCGCGCGAGCGCGACCATCTGCTGAATCGCCGTCGAATAGCTGCCCGCGGGTTTTCTCACGTCGATCTGCAAGCCGAACGATTCGAGCAGCGCCGACGCGCGCCGCTGCACTTCGCGCCAGTCGATCAGACCGAAGCGGCGTGGCTCGCGTCCGAGAAAGATGTTTTCGGCGACCGAGCGGAACGGCACCAGGTTAATCTCCTGATAGATCGTGCTGATGCCCGCTTCGCGCGCTTCCTTCGGCGTGCGGAAGTCGATCTCGCGGCCTTCGAAGCGCACGCTGCCGCCCGAGCGCCGATAGGCGCCCGTGAGGATCTTGATCATCGTCGATTTGCCTGCGCCGTTCTGGCCGATCAGCGCGTGCACTTCGCCCGCCGCGACGGTGAGAGTCGCGCCGCGCAACGCGGGCACGCCGCCGAACGAAATGTCGATGCCCTGCATGTCGAGCAGGGGGGCGCGGGCGGAAGACTGTTGAGCGTTGGAATGCGCGTCGGCTTGCGTCACATATGTCTCCTTATGTGTCGACGGGAGTTGGCGCTTGAGCACCTACTCTCATCCCATGCAGAGCGGTCGACGGGAGTTGGCGTGTCGACTGATATGTTGCCCAGGGCTTCGATGTACCGGCGACGAACGGCGGCGCGCGCGTCGATGAACGGCCGCCCGTCAGGCCGCGACGTCCATGGTACGCCCGACAAAGCGAAGCGACGGCCCGTCGACCGCGAAAACGCGCGCAACGGACACGTCGCTTCGAACCCTTCCCGTCAGCGGGGCGCGCGTGCGCCTCGATGAGGCCCTGCCTGTCCGGCCTTGCTGTGCGTCTCTCGCTGCATGGATCGAGGCACGCGCGGCCGGGTCACTGCTCAATAAGCGCCAGCCGCTCATTAACCCGAAGTTCCTCCC
>NZ_CYGY02000139.1 GCF_900007165.1 Paraburkholderia piptadeniae | reverse complement strand
TGAGGTTGACCCGGTTCAGCGGACCGATCTGCAGTCAGAGATTGAATGTGATTTAGCCTCCATTGGGCGTTGAGCAGCGGGTTGTCCACGGACGGGCAGCGGGGCGCTTCTCTCGCCCATGACGCTGCCCGGCGGTGGGCAACCCGCGATGCGATGTCGGTTGATGTGGCGCATGCAGGTTTTCAAATTCGAGCGGCGAGCAATAACCGATGCTGCTGTGCAGGCGGCGTATGTTGTACCAGCCTTCCAGGAATGAGAACACACGTCGACGCGCCTGTTCATGCGTTGCGAAGTGCTCGCGCGACAGCAGCTCTGCTTCAAGTGTGCCGAAGAACGACTCACACATCGCGTTGTCATAGGCGTCGCCGGCCGTCCCCATTGACGGTTGCACACCGGCCTCGCGACAACGTCGGCCGAAGGCAATGGAGGTGTACTGACAGCCTTGGTCCGAATGCAGAATCACACCCTCGTGCTGTCGCTGCAGCAGTGCCATGTCGAGCGCACGCAACATCAGTTCCGTGTACAGATGGTTCGACATCGCCCAGCCCACGATGCGCCGGCTAAACACATCGAGTACCACAGCCAGATATAGAAACCCCTCGCCGGTCGGAATGTAGGTGGCATCTGCCACCCACAGCACGTTCGGCGCGTCGGCGCTAAAGTGCCGGCGTACCAGATCGGGCGCACGTCGTGCCCCCGCACGCGGCCGTGTGGTACGTGGCCAGCGCCGTCGGCTGGCGCCACACAGACCAGCCATGCGCATCAGACGCGCTACCCGCTTGCGCCCAACGTGCACGCCTTCGCGCGCGAGTTGCGCATGGATACGTGGTGCCCCGTACGTGCCGCGCGAACTCGCATGCAGCGTGCGGATACGCGCCAGCAGCTGCGCATCACTGCCAGCATGCTGCGATGGCTCGCGTATCAGCCACGCGTAATAGCCGCTCGTCGAGACCCCGAGCAGCCGCGCCATCGTGGCTATGGGCCAACGGGCCTGGTTCGCTTTCATGAATCCGTACCCTTGGGTGGCACGGTTCCCGTCTCCCGCGCGAACCAGGCCGCCGCGTGAGAGAGGATGTCGCGCTCCATTTTTAACTGGCGATTCTCACGGCGCAGCCGCGTAAGCTCCTGCCGCTCGGCCGTGGTCAGCCCGTCATGACGCACCCCAGCATCACGTTCGGCTTGCGCAACCCAGTTGGTGATGGTCTGCGCCGTCGGTTCGAACTCGCGAGCGAGCTCCTGCGGTGTGCGCCCGGCCTTGACCAGTTCCACCATCTGCGCCCGGAATTCCGCCGGGTACGGTGTACGAGTCTTGCCCATTTCGGCACCTCCTGTAAAAGGATAGGTGTCCGTTTTGCCGGGTCAACTTCA
>NZ_CYGY02000215.1 GCF_900007165.1 Paraburkholderia piptadeniae | reverse complement strand
GGGCTACGCTGCATTCTCACGGCTTTCGCGCCCCTCGCCTGACCCGCTCCAGGTATTTTCCTGAAGCGACCTCGATTCGCACCGTGTCCCCTTCCTTGATGAACTGAGGAACGAGTACTTCCATGCCGTTCGTGAGCGTGGCGGTCTTGAAGGTGGAGGTTTCATGCTCGTGCAGGCCCGGCGGCGTAGACACGATGTTTAACTCGACCGCAGGGGGAAATGCAATGGTGACGGGCTCACCCTCATAAAGTTGCACCGGGATTCGCATATTGGGCTGAAGAAACTTTTCGTATGCACCAATGGTTTGCGAGGGCAAACTGATCTGTTCGAAGGTATCGGAATTCATAAAATAGAAAGCGACACCATCCGTGTACAGGTATTCCATCTCCAGGTGATCGAGCGAGACCTCTTCGAGCTTGTCGCCCGGGTGCAAACGCAATTCCTTGACGTGACCGGTCTTCAGGTTCTTGACCCTGGTAAAGACTGCGCTACCCTGCTGGCCGCCACCGGCGTGGTACCCGGCGCTGACGACGCTATGAAATTCGCCTTCAAGCAGGACGACCATGCCCGGCTTCAGTTCCGAAGCTTCGATCATTTGCCTGTCTCCGCTGGTCGTCGAGATGACGCCTTCAGCCTAGCACTGCCGCGGACCGCGAACAACCGGCCCGCCGCGACAGCGGCGATTCATTGAGGGGGACATCATCGGGCCATTGTGGCACGGTGCGCCGCGCCTTGCCGGACCTCG
>NZ_CYGY02000017.1 GCF_900007165.1 Paraburkholderia piptadeniae | reverse complement strand
ACCGGTTGAATGCGCAGCCACATTGCTGACGTAGGACTCAGCACGCCCCAATGTCGTAAAGGCCGACAAGTGCGCGTTGAGCATCGGGCGGGTTTCGGAGTGGACCAGCCGTTCGAGTGACCACTGCATGGCTCAGGCGAGCGGCAGAAAGTGGCCGATCACTGCCTCATGCGTTCGGCACAGATTGGCCGGCCTCTGCCTTTCTGCAATCGGCTGCAGTCGACCCAAAGGGGGCGCCGATGGCCTCGTCTAGACTGCTTCTCAGGGAAAGATCGGTGTCGTGGGCTCCGCGCCTTCGAGATCGGCCTTCGGAAAATGCTGCGCTACCATCTGCTCGATCTCATGTTCGCGCGATCCAGGCACGTCGGCCATGATCAAGAGCTGGCCATCACGTATGGCGCCACGAAAGCGTTCGAGTCGTGCATTCGGTTCGTCGACGCCGATCATCGTGGCCGTCCAGGCCCCGAAGCCGGCACCTGCCAACGTCAACGCGACGACGGCTCCGCCCGCAATCGCGAGCTCCGCGGGAGGAAACACCAGTGCCACGAGGCCGAGAAGCGCGCCGGTCGCACCGCCGAGCGCCACGCCGCGTTCGAGCGAGTGCACGACGTCGCTGCTTTGCAGCAAGGATGCCTCAGGTAACTGTTCGAGTGCGACACTGTGATTCGCGAGAACATGGATATGTCGCCATGTGATCCGCGCCCGCAGCAAGTCGTCTACGATCGCCTTCGCCGTCGTCGTGTCAGGTGCGAGGAAATAAAGACGTCTCATGTCGGCTCTCCGTCAATCAAGCATTCCCCCAACGGGTCGATGCTGTTTATCGTACGCCTGCCGCAGGCAATCAGAGGGCATAGATGACCTGCCCCGGAATTATCGGACCAGCTGAAACTTGAGGGAATGGCTTCCAACGGAGAATGCAAGTCATGAAGAAGAGCCGGTTTACCGACGAGCGGATGGTCACGATCCTGCATGAGGCAGACAAGGCGCCAATCGCCCAGGTCGCATAGAAGCACGGAATCAGCGAGCAGACGATCTACAACTGGCGGCAGCATTTCGGCGGTCTGGAGGCTGCCGATGTGAAGCGGCTCAAACAGCTCGAGCAGGAGAATGCGCGGCTGAAGAAGGTGCTGGCGGAGCGGGATCTCGAGCTGGACGTGATGAAAGAGATCAACGCAAAAAAGTGGTGAGCGCGCCCTCCCGACGCCAGCAGGTTGCCTACGCGAAAGCACGGGGCCTGTCGGAGCGACGTGCGTGCGCGCTGATGTCGGTCGCGCGGTCAGCGTTGCATTACGGATCGAAGCTTGCTGAGCGGGACGCGCCTGTGCTCGCGGAAATGAGGCGCGCCGATAGGGTCTGTTCAGGTGTNNCACACCTGAACAGACCCTAAACACCCAGCGCCCTCGGGAGACGGCCGCCTCGGCAACCAATGCCGGAGGCGACCGTTTTGCATTGCATCGCAGCAAGTGACTCCTCCATTCGCGCGATCCGTATATGGCGCGCGCGTCCCCCTCGCGCTGCCTTGCACGTTGCAGAGGAGAGGACTACCTTTGCTTTAGAGCCGCTTGCAACGCTCAGCGAAGCGGTCCTGGCGGAAGTGCCGGCGCAGACAGTACGAAGTACGGCAAGGCGGCACAACGACGCCAGGAGCTTTTTTGTTAGCGGCTCCAGCGAGTGACTCGCAGCGAGGTCGCCTATGGCGCTTGCGATTGCCCTGAGCCTGATCATCGTATTGGCGGTAGGGTTTCACTTTGCCAGTCCCTGGTGGATCACACCGATCGCCTCGAATTGGGTGCGCATGGACGACATGCTGACGATCACGATCGTCATTACCGGCGCGCTCTTCATAGCGATCAACCTGTTCATCGTGATCGCACTGCTGCGCTACCGCCAACGCATGGGTCATCGCGCTGCTTACGAGCCGCACAACAAGCGGCTGGAATGGTGGTTGATCGGCCTGACCTCCGTCGGCGTGGCAGCGTTGCTGGCACCGGGGCTCTTCGTCTACGCGGACTACGTACGGCCGCCGCCCAACGTGCTGCAGATGGAAGTGCTCGGCCAGCAATGGCAATGGCGCTTCCGCTTTGCCGGCCCCGGTGGCAAGCTGGGTACGACGGACGTGCGCTACATCAGCAACGACAACCCCTTCGGCCTGAACCCCGGCGACCCCAACGGCCGTGACAACTACCTGATCGAGACGCCCGAGGTGCACCTGCCGCTCAACCGGCCGATCCAGGTCCTGGCACGGTCGCGCGACGTGCTGCACGACTTCTACGTACCGCCGTTCCGTGCGCGCATGAACATGGTGCCCGGCATGGTGACCACCTTCTGGTTCACGCCGACCAAGGCAGGGCGTTACGACATCCTGTGCGCGCAGCTTTGCGGTATCGGGCACTCCAACATGCGCGGCGTGGTGGTGGTGGAAGACGAAGCATCGTTCTCGCGCTGGCTGGCGCAGCAGAGCACGTTCGCACAGCGGCAGCAGGCCAAGGTGCAGGCCGCACCCGCCGCTGCAGGCGGCAGCGCCCAGGCGCTTGCTGACCAGGGCAAGGCGCTCGCGGAGGCCAAGGGCTGCGTCGCCTGCCATACCGTGGACGGCAGTCCGCGCGTGGGTCCCACCTGGAAGGGCCTGTACGGCAAGACCGAAACGATGGCCGACGGCAGCACCGCGAAGGTGGACGAAGCCTACCTGCGCGCCTTCATCCGCGACCCGAAGGCCCGCGTCGTGAAGGGCTTCGCACCCATCATGCCGAACTTCGACCTGAGCGAGCAGGAGCTGAACGCGCTGGTGACCTACATCGAATCGCTAGGCGGCCCGGCCGCCAGCAGCGTAGCCAAACCCTAGTGGAGCAGACGCAATGTCCTACGCGCACACCGACCACGTCCCGCAAAGCTTCTGGACCCGCTATATCTGGAGCCAGGACCACAAGGTCATCGCCGTGCAATATTCGCTGACGGCCATCGCCATCGGCCTGGTCGGCCTTGTGTTGTCGAACCTGATGCGGTTGCAGCTCGGCTTTCCGGGCAAGTTCAGTTTCATCGACGCCAACCACTACTACCAGTTCGTCACCATGCACGGGATGATCATGGTGATCTACCTGCTGACGGCGCTGTTTCTGGGCGGCTTCGGCAACTACCTGATCCCGCTGATGCTGGGCGCGCGCGACATGGTGTTCCCGTTTCTCAACATGCTGAGCTACTGGGTCTACCTGGTGGCCGTGCTGGTGCTGGTGGCGAGCTTCTTCGTGCCAGGCGGGCCGACCGGCGCGGGCTGGACGCTATATCCACCCCAAGCCATCCTGCCGGGCACGCCGGGCGTGGAATGGGGCATCGTGTTGATGCTGGTGTCGCTGGCGATCTTCATCGTCGCGGCGACGATGGGCGGCTTGAATTACGTCACCACTACGCTGCAGGCGCGCACGCGCGGCATGACTCTCATGCGCATGCCGCTCACGGTGTGGGGCATCTTCATGGCTACCATCCTGGCGCTCCTGGCGTTTCCGGCGCTGTTCGTGTCGGCGGTGATGATGCTGCTCGACAGGGCACTCGGCACCAGCTTCTTCATGCCGGCCGTGGTGTCGATGGGGCAGACGCTCAAGCATGCCGGCGGCAGCCCGCTGCTGTTCCAGCATCTGTTCTGGTTCTTCGGGCATCCGGAGGTCTACATCGTCGCGCTGCCGGCCTTTGGCATCGTGTCGGACCTCATCAGCACGCACGCGCGCAAGAACATCTTCGGCTACAAGATGATGGTGTGGGCCATCATCATCATCGGTGTGCTGAGCTTCGTGGTCTGGGCGCATCACATGTTCATCGCCGGCATGAATCCGTACTTCGGCTTCTTCTTTGCCACCACCACGCTCATCATCGCCGTCCCGACCGCCCTCAAGGTCTACAACTGGGTGCTGACGCTGTGGCGCGGCGATATCCACCTGACCGTGCCAATGCTGTTTGCCATCGGCTTCATCAGCACCTTCGTCCTGGGTGGGCTGACCGGGCTCTACCTCGGCAACGTGAGCGTGGACATTCCGCTGTCAAACACGTACTTCGTGGTGGCGCACTTCCATATGGTGATGGGCGTGTCGCCGATCCTGGTGGTGTTTGGCGGCATCTACCACTGGTATCCGAAGGTGACGGGCCGCATGCTCAACGACACGCTCGGGCGCGTGCACTTCTGGGTCACCTTCCTCGGCACCTATGCGATCTACTTCCCGATGCACTATCTCGGCATCCTGGGCATGCCGCGGCGGTATTACGCGTATGAGGGCTACAGCTTCATTCCACATTCGGCGCAGATGCTCAACACGTTCATCACCGTCATTGCGCTGATCGTTGCGGCGGCGCAGTTGCTGTTCTTGTACAACCTGGCGTGGAGCCTGGTGCGCGGCAAGCGTGCCGACAGCAACCCGTGGCGGGCCACCACGCTGGAATGGCAGACGCCGCAAACGCCGCCAGTGCACGGCAACTGGGGCGCCGCGCCGCCCATCGTCTACCGCTGGGCGTACGAATACAGCCCGCCGGGGCAGGAGGAAGACTTCGTCCCGCAAAACCAGCCGCCTGCGACGGCGCCTGAACCGGCCCACCCGACGCTTCAACCCGGCGAGGCACGCGAATGACCACATTGCGCCGCTCCTTCGTTCCTGATGCGCCACCCGTCTTGCCGAATGCGAGCCGCATCGGCCTGATCGTCTTCATGGCGGTGGCAACGACATTGTTTTCACTGCTGCTGTTCGCCTATGCAATGCGTATGCGCGAGCCCGACTGGCAGCCGATCCCGCATCCGACGCTGCTGTGGTGGAACACCGGCGCGCTGGTGCTGGCAAGCATTGCCATGCAGCGTGCCCGGCAGATAACCTTACACCGCGCGGCGTGGCTGGTGTCAGGCGGTGTGCTGGCGGCCGTGTTCGTGATCGGACAACTGGCCGCCTGGCGCATGCTGTCGGCGGCCGGGCAGACCGTCACCGTCAACCCTTCCAATAGCTTCCTCTACCTGCTCACCGGCCTGCACGGGTTGCATGTGCTGGGCGGGCTGGTGGCCTGGGCGGTGACGATCGCGCGTCTCCAGCGCGGGGATCCCTACCGAGCCCAGCGCGCCATCGCGCTGTGCGCCATCTACTGGCATTTCCTGCTGGCTGTCTGGCTCGTGCTGCTGGTGGCGATGTGGTGGATCACCCCTGGGTTCGTCGCCGCCATCTGCGGGCCGCTGTATGGAGCCGCGCCATGACCACGCCCACGCTCCCGACCGAATCCGCTGCCACCACGCCCACCGACGCCGGGCCTGACGGCTGGCGCGGCATCGTCACGGACTGGTCGGCCGACCGCGAAGCCTTCAAGGTGCCGTGGGGCAAGGCGATGATGTGGATCTTCCTGCTGTCGGACACCTTCATCTTCAGCAGCTTCCTGATCGGCTACATGACGGTGCGCATGTCGACCACGGCGCCGTGGCCTGACCCTTCCAAGGTGTTCGCGCTCACCGTGGCCGGCGTGGACGTGCCCTTGCTGCTGATCGCCATCATGACGTTCATCCTGATCAGCAGCAGCGGCACCATGGCGATGGCTGTCAACTTTGGCTACCGGCGCAACGCAAAACGCGCCGCCGCACTGTTGCTGGCGACCGCGCTGCTGGGCGCGACCTTCGTGTCGATGCAGGCCTTCGAATGGAGCAAGCTGATCTTCCATGAAGGTATCCGCCCCTGGGGCAACCCGATGGGCGCGGCACAGTTTGGCGCGTGCTTCTTCATGATCACCGGGTTCCACGGCTTTCACGTGACCTGCGGTGTGATCTACCTGCTGCTGACCGCACGCAAGATCCTGCAGCCGGGGTTCACCGAGCACGGCAACTTCCAGATCGTCGAGATTGCCGGCTTGTACTGGCACTTCGTCGACCTGGTGTGGGTGTTCATCTTTGCGCTGTTCTATTTGTGGTGAGGCAGACCATGGACCACACCAATCCCGCACATCGACCCGACGCTGCGCACGGCCAGCAGCATCCGATCGGCATCTACCTGAAGATCTGGGCCCTGCTGTTCGTACTGAGCACGATGTCGTACATGGTAGATTACTTCCACCTGCAGGGCCTGCTGCGCTGGACGCTGATCGTCGTGCTCATGATCGCCAAGGCCGGGCTGATCGTGTCGATTTTCATGCACATGATGTGGGAGCGGCTGGCGCTGGTGTACGCCATCCTGATGCCGCCGCTGTGCCTGCTGATGGTGCTGATGGTGCTGATGGCTGCCGAAGCGCATCACACATTCGGCACGCGGGAACTCTTCTTCCACTGACCCCTTCGCCGACCGTTCCTCAGGCGACGGCCGTTGCGTCCCTCGCTCCTCGAAGAGCTCGGCCTGAAGCCGTTCTGCAAGACGAGCGGCGGCAAGGGCCTGCCCGGAACGCACCGCTCCGAATACAAAACGACCCGACAAATGCCGGGCCGTTTTTGTTTCCTGGCTCGCTGAAAATCTCAGCGAAAAACACCTTCAAATCAGGCGTGCTTCTCACCGAATTCGTTGAGCGGCACAGGCTGCCTGAGCGGATCGAAGTCGGCCCACCGCCCTTGTTGCCAGCGGCCGGTCGCGCGTTCGATCGCCGCGCCTCCCGCATCGCGCAGCACCCGCGCGGCTTCCCACTGGCTGTCCGGCGACACATGTACGGCCACCAGCACGCCGGAATCACGGATTTCTTCGTTGCTGGCTTCACGCGTGCTCACCATCGCGCCGGCCAATGACCCGACATACGCACTCACCCCGGCCGCGGCCAGCGACACGATAGGCGGCGCCGAAAACGCTGCGAAGATCCCGACGCCGACCATGGCGCCAACCACTGCGCCAATCGTGACACCTATCTCGGCACCCTTCGGCGCCTCCCTCGAGTCTGCGTCGGTGCCGGTATCGCCTCCGTGCTGGCCGGGCGGATTGACGAAAAACAGTGTGACGTCCTCCTCGACGAAACCGGCATTGAAGAGCCGTTGCGCCGCGTCTTCAGCGGCGGGAAATGTCGTAAAGCGTGCTGCGACGATGAGCGACATGTGGCCTCCTTCCATCGTTGACTAGCGGTTGCAGACTATGCCGCCACGCTTCACCCGCGCCGAGGCAAAGGTGTATGCGGTGGCACGCGCCACGGACTATGCCGTGGTGCCGCGATCGGGTTCCATGCCGTCCACTCTGAACAGGTCCGCTATGTAACAGTACTCCTTTGCCGCCGTACTGGTCGATCGCTTCGGCGCAAACCGAACGGATACGATTGCGTCCGTTGTCGAAAGCAGCCATTAAGGCGGATTCCAGCGCGGAATGGGCGCCGAAATGATCCGTACTTTTATCCCTGAGTATTTGCCTAAGGGGAACGAGCTTCCAGTGTCCTGTACTTCCAGGAGCATGTCGTCGACGTCGAACTCGATCGAGCAGTCGCCTTTTAACGGAGGCGGCTTGTACTGTTCGTCGAAGCGTCGCCGCACGGAAGCCCCAGCCGGTCCCGGAACGCCCCGCGTTGGGCCTTGTCCATCGTGGCGTCGCGATCGATCCGTGGTTTCGCAGGCATTTGATCCTCCACTGCGCGCTAAAAGATTAATTACCGATCCGCTGACAGGTCCGCCGCCGCCAACAACTGGCGTGCCTCAAGAGTCTCTTGTACGTACAGTCCATCACGCACGTTGTCGCCAGAACGTGGATCCTCCGTCGGGGTGGCGATAGTCATACGGCGCTATCAGTCTCGCGAACCGGAGGACTAGAATGAATTATCCGAATCAATCGGGAGAAAAATTGTGCAACTTCACATGGGTTCCCATCATTTCACACACGGCCAGCCCGACTGGCGGGCGGCCGTGCTGGCAGGGGTCATCGCGGGCACTGTGTTCCTGGTGTTAGGGGTCATCCTGATGGCACTGATGGCGGGCGGAAGTCTGCTGGAGCCCCCACGCATGGTCGCCGCGATCATTCTGGGGCGAGGCGCATTGCAATCGCCGCAAGCATTCTCGATTGGCATCGTGCTCGCGGCCTTTGTGGTGCATTTTGCCCTTGCCATCGTATTGGCGCTTATCCTCGGTCTGATCATGACGTCATTCAACCTTGACTCGAGCATGGGGATGGCTTCACTGGCGGGTGGCGCTTTCGCTGTAGCCGTTTACCTGATTAATTTCTACGGCATGACACGGCTTTTTCCGTGGTTCGCAGAAGCGCGCAATTCGGCCAGCCTGTTCGTTCACATCGTCTTCGGTATCGTGACGGCGAACCTGTACATGAGACTGGAGCGCAACACATCTCGCGGGGTCAAGGCGGACGCGGGCGGCCCGTCGTAGTCCAGTGCCGTGCTGATCGACCGGTCTGCAGAGCAGAAAAGGCTCGCCGCTCAACAACATGAGCACCTCGTCGAGATCGTCATGCTTGGCCACTCCCGTGAAAGCGCCGGTGTGTTCATCTTCCTGGACCCGCCGGCGCCGCCCGACACCCGGATGCTCGTCGTCACGGTGCTCGATGCCGAGACCGATGCGAGCGGAACGGTGACATTGCAAGCGTCGTGGACGCTGCGATCGGGGCAGCGCGCCCGCGCTACCTTGACGAGGGGCGACGTCTCGAACGTGTGATAGTTAGGAAGGCAGAGCGGTAGCGCGGCACGCGCATTGCGCGTCACGAATGGCTTCACGACGCGGGACTTTCGATCATGTACGCATACTTCAGACGGTCGTACGGGCCTGGCCCTTTCGACGGCGAAGGGGGTGTGCCGAGCCGCGAGTGGCGCCTCAAGCGCAACTGCTCCCTCACGCCGCGGCAGTCGCTCGCCGCGACCGTGTTCCTCATGGCGCTCGTCCTCGCGATCGGCGTGGCAGCGGCACTCGCATTCGGCGTGTGGCTCGCGCTGCCCTTCTCGATGCTTTGCACCGTGGCCGTCGGCATCGCCTTTATCGCCTACTCCAGGCACGCGACGGACGGCGAGGTGCTGACGTTCGCGCCCCCGTTCGTGATCGTCGAAGTACACGAGCGCGGACGCCGCACGATGTATCGGATGAATGCGGCCCGCTCGGCCGTGTCTCTCGGCGACAGCGATGGCGCTGTCTACCTTTGCGACGGCTGGCAGCGTATTCCCGTCGGACGGCAACTGCCTGCCGCCGCCCGCGCGGAGTTCGTGCGTCAATTGCGCCGCTTTATCGTGGCCGACTTTTGACATGCCGGCCGATGATCGCCCGGCATGTCTGATCGGCCGCACAGCAACACGCCGAGCGCCCCGACGATACCGACCGCACGCGATGCTCACGCCAATGATCGGCGCCACGCGAAATGCGCCGCCCACTCGCTCCGCTGCGGGCAACATAGTGCCGCTCGCCAGCGCGATCAGCCATCCTGCAACCAGGGGCAGCAGCAAAGCGTTGAGCACCTGGGCGGCGATGTTGGACTACAGAAGGCAATTGGCACGATTGTGAACCTCCGGCGAACCAATCATCAGCGTACGTCCGGCTGGCGGTTACAGAATCAAACCCCCATCTTTCTTGTGGGAGTGTGCCATGAAGACAGTTCGGCCTGAGCCGACACTCACGGGTCGACGTTTGTGAGGCAGCTCGGAGTTTCATTTCTGCCATTCGGACGTCCGCGACCGCGAATGTCACGTGTCGCTGATGCGGATGCGTACTTGCGACCCCAAAGCAGCCTTACGTGCTAGTGTTGGCCCGACGGCCGTTGACAAAAATACAGCGGTCATTCACCGCAAACGGCATGACCGTTTAGGCGCGTTGGCCAACTTTTAGGCAACTGCTCTACCTGAGCCGCGAAGTGCCGAGTATGGCCCATCCCGGCGTCCCGGCATTTGGCATGTGCGGTGCCTTCGCGGCTACTCCCGCTGCAGCCGAGCATGGTACTTAATCACATCCATGACCGCAGCCGTCATCACCGAGGTTGAGACTCCGAACATCAAGATACCGTTGGCAGCTTCAATTGGGCCAAGCATGCGCCATTGCTTGGACATGACAATGTCGCCGTAACCCAGCGTGATGAAGTTGACCGCGGAGTGGTACAGAGCAGTGGTGAAATCGGAAAACTCGCCCAAGAGTATGAACAGCGCAGCCCAGATTGCCATCTGGGCGAAATTGCAGAGCAAGGTCAGCAGCATCACGGTTATCAATAGCAGGACATCCACCCACAGCGCTGCCTGATCCTGAAATGTGCTCCGGAAGCTCGCGTAGCGGCGCAGGCAGATGGCTACGACCACGCCTTGCAGCAGCAGGCACAGGACCATGACCGGAGCGGCGGCCAGTACATTGTGCAGCATGGTTGACTCCGTCTTTGGGGAGCGCTCCCGTGGAAAAGGCGCCGCATTCGGGACGCGAAGGATTGCAAGTTTGAAACTTGCTACCTCGCCCAATCATAAGATCGCTCACATAGCGATGTCGAATAACCGGTTGTGGCCGGCCCGGGAAGTCCACCGCTTCGCGGTCGGCGGTGAGCGACCCGCAACAGCGCTTCGGGGTGGCGCAACGTCAATGACCGTGTCCGGGGGTGTAGCGGCCGACCATCTCTTTGAATCGGTTGGCAAACCAACTTTGATTTGTTCGGCACCTGCTCATGTCGGCAGACGCGAGCGCGTAACAAGACGAACAGGCGGCGAGACAAGTTGCCGCTATAGAAGTCGTTGAAGGCAACGGTCACAAGCGAAGCAACCGACGGTAGGCGTCCGTTCCCAGCGCGCGCTTCCGCAGTACTTCGCAGAATGACCTCCACAATCATCCGATGGCAGACATTGAGCGTCCGTCGTCCGGTTCGACGACCGCGGTACATCCCCTGTCAATGCAGCATCGTGATGGGCTTGGGACTCAGCCGCCACAATCTGGCGAGCATGCCCCACTTCCGGAAGAACCCCAGACCACTCGCGTCGAGCACCACGACATCCGCGCCATCTCTCGCGGCATACGTGGCGATGGATTTTTCAGGGGGACCAAAAATACGCTTCCACGTATAGGGCACACCGGCATCATCGAGTATCGCGCAAGTCCGCGCCAGCGCATCGCGCATCGACAGCTTCTCGCGCCGCCGCAACGCCGCACGCGACTGGAACGCCACAGTGCGCCCTTCGCCCACCTCGTCCAGCACTTCGATCAGTTCGACCTGCGCCACGCATTTTTCAGCAAAAAGAAACACCGCGTGGCGCGCGGCTTCGAGCGCGCCCGCCTCGCAAAGCACGGGGATCAGCAGCTTCAACATCTTCAGCCTCGACAGGGATCTTCCCTGCTTTCATTGCAGCACGCCGCCCATCAAGACGCCGAAAAAATTTGTACGGCAGGTGTAAAAACGCTATCAATCTCCAGCGGCGCTACACCTCACGTTCCATACATGCCAGGTCCTCGCCGCCTACCTCACGCCGACCAGCCGATAACCCACGCCCGTTTCGGTGACGATGTGCACCGGCTGCGCCGGATCACGCTCGAGCTTGTGCCGCAAATGTCCCATGTAGATGCGCAGATAATGCGCGTTCTCAGCATGAGCGGGTCCCCAGACCTCCTGCAACAACTGGCGCTGTGTCGGCACGCAACCCGCGTGACGCGCCAGTGCCACCAGCAGCCTGTATTCGATTGGCGTCAGATGGATCGTGTGGCCATCGCGTTCGACCACCCGCGCGTCGAAGTCCACCAGAACGTCGCCGAACGCAATTTTCGACATCCCGTTTGTGCCACTGCAACTCTGCCGACGCAACAGCGCCCGGATCCGGGCCGTCAGCTCAGCCGCGCCAAACGGCTTCGTGATGTAGTCGTCCGCGCCGGCGTTCAATGCCGCGACCTTGTCTTCTTCTTTCGACCGCGCCGAGAGGACAATGGCGGGCACAGCAGACCAGTCCCTCAGCACGCGGATCACTTCGACGCCGTCGATATCGGGTAGCCCCAGATCGACGATCACCAGGTCCGGACGGGAAACGGCCGCCGTGGAGAGCCCCTCGCGCCCCGTCCCAGCTTCGACGACACGCATGCCCTCGCGTTCCAGCGAAGCACGCACGAAGCGCCGGATATGTTTTTCGTCTTCGATCAGGATGATGGTGAGAAGAGGTTCTGTCATGACCTAACCACGACCCGGCGTCGTGTTGATCGCGTGGGCTGCCTGGGCTGGCTCAACCGCTTCGTCGGGAGGTTCGATGACCCCACTCTCATCCGGCGGGTTCTCATCTGCCGGCAGCAGGAACCAGAACGTCGCGCCCAGCACATGACCGCTTTCATCGGTCCGGTTCGACGCGCCTATCCTGCCCCCGTGCGCCTCGACAATCGCCCGGCAGATGGACAGACCCAGACCGATCCCCGGCTTTGCGGATTCCTTTTCCCCACGGGTGAACTTGTCGAACACGCGTGACTCCATGCCCGCCGGCAGACCCGGTCCGCTATCTGTCACCTCGACCCGGACATGACGATGGCCATCGTCACGCAGCACCGATGCATCGATCATCAGCGTCGAGTCGGCCGGTGTGTACTTGGCCGCGTTCTCGAACAGGTTCGCAAACAGGCGTTCCACCAGTACCGCATCAAGCTGCACGAGTGGAAGATCCGAAGGGATGCGGGTCTGGATCCGGCGTTTGCCGAGCATGCGCCGGGAGTCCCTGATGGCAGCACCGACCACTTCCTCGATCGACGACCACTGGCGGTTCAGCCGCATGCTGCCTTCCTGCAGACGCGCCATGTCGAGCAGATTGGTGACGACACCCGTCATCCTCAGTGCCTCGTCGTGAATCGCTTCGGCGAGTTCCTGTGCCTGACGCCCACCCGACGCCGCCCCACCCTGTTCAGCAAGCACCGATGCGAAACCCACGATCGCCGTCAGCGGCGTACGCAGATCGTGCGAAATCGCGGACAGCAGCGAATTGCGCAGACGCTCCGATTCCATGCTGACGAGTGCGTCCTGCGCGATCTCGACGTAGTGCACCCGTTCGAGCGCCAGCGCGATCTGCGCGACGAACGTATCGAGCATGCGGCGTTGCTCCGGCACGGCAAACTCATCCATCCGCGCGCCCAGAAGGGCCATCACGCCGCGCGTGCGCATCGGTGCCTTCAGCGGCAGATACAGGGCCGTCGCCGCCGGCAGCGTCTCCGTCCCGTGACCGGCCGGCTTCTGCTGGTCATAGACCCATTGGGCGATATCGCGATCGAGATCCGCGTCGTCGAGCGTCATCGCCGGATCGGGATTCTCGACCTTGGGCCGCACCTTCTCCGCGCTATCGGGCAGCAGGATCGCCGTGCGAGCCTGAAACACCTCGCTCACGTGACGCATGCCAATCTCGATGATCTGGTCCGTCATCAGCGCGCCACCGAGTTCCCGCGTCATCGCGAACATCGCGCCGGTACGGCGCTCGCGCAGCGTGGCGAGACGCGCCTGACGCTTCAGGCTTGCCGTCAGGTGACTGATCGTCAGCGACGTCATCAGCATCACGGCGAAGGTCAGCAGATATTGCGTGTCGGCGACGGTGAACGACATGCGCGGCGGCACGAAGAAGAAATCGAAGGCCGCTACGCCGAGAAACGAGAACATCACGCCTGGTCCGCGCCCCAGCCGTGCAGCCGTGAACACAGCGCCGAGCAGATACAGCATCACGAGATTGGCGAGCGCGATCCGGTCGAGCAAACCGCTGGCGACGGCCGTAATCGCCGCACAGATGGCGAACGCATACGCGTAAGCAGCACCAGAAGAACGGCGCGTTTCCGTGCCGGGCCCGGCGAAACCGCGCACAGCATCGTGACGCTCGGCGGCCTCGCGCACGGCGCCGGAATTGACGAGCGTGACGTCGATATCGCGCGCGGACCAGACCATCTGCTGCGCGACAGAGGGTGTCAGCCGCGCGCGCCATCCCGCCAACGACGATGCGCCCACCACCAGCTTCGAGACGTTGCGCATGCGCGCGTAGGCAATGACCGTGGGCGCGACGTCGTCGCCCTGCAGCGTCACCGTTTCCGCGCCCAGTTCGGAGGCGAGCCTGAGTGCGTCGAGCGTGCGCTTGCGAATCGGGTCGGGCAGACGCTGAAGCCTGGGCGTCTCGACATACACGGCGAGCCAGTCCGCTTTCTGGCTCGATGCAAGACGAGCCGCCGCTCGCACGAGATTGCTGCTCTCCTGGCCCGCGCCGACGCACACGATGATGCGTTCGCGCGCCTGCCAGATACGCTCGATCGACTGATCGGCGCGGTACTCGCGCATCTGCGCATCGACACGATCTGCGGTTCGGCGCAGCGCCAGTTCGCGCAGCGCGATCAGATTGCCCTTGCGGAAAAAATTGCGGACGGCGTGCTCCGCCTGCTGCGGCATATACACCTTGCCTTCGCGCAGACGGTCGAGCAGTTCCTCCGGTGGCAGATCGACGAGCGTCACCTCGTCGGCGAGATCGAACACGCGGTCGGGCACCGTCTCCCACACACGGATGCCCGTGATCTGCCCGACCACATCGTTCAGGCTCTCGAGATGCTGGACGTTGACCGTCGTGTAGACGTCGATGCCCGCGTCGAGCAACTCCTGCACGTCCTGCCAGCGCTTCAGATGCCGGCTGCCCTGGACGTTCGAATGCGCGAGTTCATCAACCAGAATGAGCTGTGGCTTGCGCGCGAGCGCGGCGTCGAGATCGAACTCGGCGAGCAACCGGCCGCGATATTCGATTCGTGCCGGCGCAATGAACTCCAGGCCTTCGATCAGTGCGAGCGTTTCCTTGCGCCCATGCGTTTCGACGATGCCCACGACGACATCGACGCCTTCGTCCTTGCGACGCCTTGCGGCCTGCAACATTGCAAACGTCTTGCCGACGCCGGCCGATGCACCAAAGAATATCTTGAGCCGGCCGCGCTGGCTCTTTTCTTCATCGCGCTGGATCCTGTCCAGCAGTTCGTCGGGATCGGGCCGGTTCATCGCGCCTCCCCTGCGGGTCATCCCGTCATCGGGCTATCACGTTTTAGCGGCACGCGCCCTGGCCGCGTGCCGCGTTGCGAGGGCCTCAATGCATCGGCCTGAGCTGGTCGAGCGCGAGGTTGAGCTTCAGCACATTCACACGGCGCTCGCCCAATACGCCGAGTTGCCGCCCCGACATGTTCTGCGCGATCAATCCGTCCACCTGCTCGCGGGACAGTCCGCGAGCCTTCGCGACGCGATCGGCCTGATACGCGGCCGCAGCCGGCGAAATATCCGGGTCGAGGCCGCTACCCGACGACGTAGCCAGATCGACAGGCACGGGTGCCGTGTTCGACGGATCGGCATCGTGAAGCGCGGCGAGGCGCCCCTTCACTTCATCGGCGAGCGCCGGGTTGGTCGGGCCGAGGTTCGAGCCACCGGAGCCCTGCGCGTTATATGGATTCGGCGTCGTGGCCGACAGGCGCCCCCAGAAGTAATATGGCGCATCGAACTGCTGTCCGATGATTTCCGAGCCGACCGTCTTGCCGTCCTTCTCGATGAGGCTGCCGTTCGCCTGATGCGGAAATACCGCCTGGCTGACCGCCGTGACGACAACGGGATACACGATGCCGGTCACCACCGTCAGCGCGACGAACAGCACCAGCACGGGTCGCAATGCGTTCTTCATGATCGTTGACTCTCAAAGCCATGTCTGTTGAAAAAGGCCGGACAGGCAACACGCTATGCCCATCCGGCAAGGTCACACGGTTCGCTCATGACCAGCCCATCGCGCTGATGAACAGATCGATCAGCTTGATGAACGGGAACGGCAGCAGAATGCCGCCCAGCCCGTAGATCAGCAGATTGCGGCGCAGCAGCGCAGCGGCGCCGAGCGGGCGATACTTCACCCCTTTCAATGCGAGCGGGATCAGGAACACGATGATCAGCGCGTTGAAGATCACCGCCGAAAGAATCGCCGACGATGGAGAAGTCAGGCGCATCACGTCCAGCACGCGCAACTGCGGATACGTCGTCGCAAACGCGGCCGGAATGATCGCAAAGTACTTCGCGACGTCGTTGGCGATCGAGAACGTGGTGAGCGAGCCGCGCGTCATCAGCATCTGCTTGCCGATCTCGACGATCTCGATCAGCTTGGTCGGATTCGAATCGAGGTCGACCATGTTGCCCGCTTCCTTCGCGGCCTGGGTGCCCGTGTTCATCGCGACGGCGACATCGGCCTGCGCGAGCGCGGGCGCGTCGTTGGTGCCGTCGCCCGTCATCGCCACCAGCCGTCCTTGAGCCTGATGCGACCGGATCGTCGTGAGCTTGGCTTCGGGCGTCGCTTCGGCGAGGAAATCGTCGACGCCCGCTTCCGCTGCAATCGCCGCCGCCGTCAGCCGGTTGTCGCCCGTCACCATCACGGTCCTGATGCCCATCTTGCGCAGCTCGGCGAAGCGCTCCTTGATGCCGCCCTTGACGATATCCTTCAGCTCGATCACGCCGAGCACACGGGCGGGACCTTCAGTCGCCCCATGTGCGCCCGGTTTCTCCGCCACGACGAGTGGCGTGCTGCCGCGTCGTGCAATGTCCGTCACCGCGTTGTTGACTTCCGCGGGATAACGGCCTCCGTTCGCCTCGACAAACAGCTTCACCGCGTCCGATGCTCCCTTGCGGATTTCCCGGTTCGGCAAGTCGACGCCGCTCATTCGCGTTTGAGCCGTGAAGCCGAGGAAAGTGGCGTGCAGCGCACCCATGTCCCGCTCGCGGATATTGAAGCGTTGCTTCGCAAGCACGACGATGCTGCGCCCTTCCGGCGTTTCGTCGGCGAGCGACGCGAGCTGGGCCGCATCGGCGAGGTCGTGCTCCGTTACGTCCGGACCCGGGACGAACGCGGAAGCTTGACGGTTGCCAAGCGTGATCGTGCCCGTCTTGTCGAGCAGCAGCACGTCGACGTCGCCGGCGGCTTCCACGGCGCGGCCCGACGTCGCGATCACGTTCGCCTGCATCATGCGGCTCATGCCCGCGACGCCGATCGCGGACAACAGGCCGCCGATCGTCGTCGGAATCAGGCAGACGAGCAAGGCGACAAGCGCCGTGATCGTCACCACATGGCCCGTCTTCATCGCCTCGACCGAGAAGATCGAGAACGGCAGCAGCGTCGCGGTCGCGAACAACAGGACGAGTGTCAGCGCGACGAGCAGGATGGTCAGCGCGATCTCGTTCGGCGTCTTCTGACGCTTCGCGCCTTCGACCATCGCGATCATGCGGTCGAGAAACGCCTCGCCCGGATTGACGCTCACGCGCACGACGATCCAGTCCGACAGCACGCGCGTGCCTCCCGTCACCGACGAGAAATCGCCGCCCGACTCGCGGATCACGGGCGCGGATTCGCCCGTGATCGCCGATTCGTCGACGGAAGCCACGCCTTCGATTACGTCGCCGTCAGCAGGGATGACGTCGCCCGCTTCGACGAGCACGACATCGTCCTTGCGCAGATCGGTCGACGTCGTGATGCGGATCGGCGCCTTCGGATGCGGCTCGTTGAGCTTCTTGGCCATCACGTTGTGCTTGGCGCTGCGCAGCGAGGCGGCCTGCGCTTTCGAGCGGCCTTCCGCGAGCGCTTCGGCGAAGTTCGCGAACAGCACCGTGAACCACAGCCACAGCGCGACCGCGAGGATGAACCCGGCGGGCGCTTCAGCCTGGCCGGCAAGCGCGGCGAGCCAGAGGATCGTCGTCAGAATGCTGCCGATGTAGACGCAGAACATCACCGGGTTGCGCAACTGCGTGCGGGGCGCCAGCTTCCGGAAAGAATCGACGATCGCGGGTTTGACCAGCACCGGATCGAACATCGAACGCGCCGCCGTGCGAGCCTGGCCGAGATTGTCAGGACGATGGGTAGGCGGTTGTTTGGCAGTAGTCATGCTTACCTCGATTTCAATGACCGGCGATCATCATCAGATGTTCCACGACAGGACCGAGCGCGAGCGCGGGCACATAGGTCAGCGCGCCGACGAGCATCAGCGTGCCGAGCAGCAGCACGACGAAGAGCGGTCCGTGTGTCGGCAGCGTGCCGCCCGTCACCGCGATGCGCTTCTTCGCGGCAAGCGACCCGGCGATGGCGAGCACGGGGACGAGCGAGCCGAAGCGGCCGAACCACATCGCGATCGCCGTGAGCCAGTTGTAGAACGGCGTGCTCACAGTGAGGCCCGCGAATGCGCTGCCGTTGTTGTTCGCAGCAGAACTGAACGCGTACAGGATCTCGGAGAATCCGTGCGCGCCCGGATTCGCGATGCCTGCCTTGCCCGCATCGGTGAGCACGGCAATCGACGTGCCGACCAGCACCAGAAACGGTGTCAGCAGGATGGCGATCGACACCATCTTCATCTCGAACGATTCGATCTTCTTGCCGACGTACTCAGGCGTTCGGCCGATCATCAGCCCCGCGACGAACACCGCCAGCAGCGCGAACACCAGCATCCCGTACAGCCCCGAGCCGACGCCGCCGAAAATCACTTCGCCGAGCTGCATCAGCAGCAGCGGCACGAGGCCGCCCATCGGCGTCAGCGAATCATGCGTGTTGTCCACCGCGCCGCACGACGCGGAAGTCGTCGCGACCGTGAAGATGCCCGACTGCGCGATACCGAAGCGCACTTCCTTGCCCTCCGCGTTACCGCCCGCCTGCATCGCGGACGCGTGCTGGTCGACGTGCAGCGACGTGAAGAGGGGATTGCCCGCCTGCTCGGCCGAAATCTCGCCGACGACGGCCACCGTGAAGGCGATCGTCATCGCGGCGAGCACGGCGTAGCCCTGCCTGCCGTCGCTCACCATGCGCCCGAACACGATGCATAGCGCAGCGGGGATGATCAGCATCGACAGGATCTGAATGAAGTTCGACAGCGGAGTCGGGTTCTCGTACGGATGCGCGGAGTTCGCATTGAAGAAGCCACCGCCATTCGTGCCGAGCATCTTGATCGCTTCCTGCGATGCGGCGGGCCCCATTGCAAGCGTCTGCTTGTCGGCCTTGACGTCCTGCATCACGGGATTGCCCTTTGCGTCCTTTACGGCGTTGCCCTGCGCATCGGTTTTCGGCACCTGGTAGGTCGTCACCTGGAGCGTCGGCACGTCCTGATAGGACCTGAAGTTCTGGATTGCGCCCTGGCTGATCAACAGCAACGACACCACGACCGCGAGCGGTGCGAGCACATAGAGGGTGATGCGCGTCAGGTCGACCCAGAAGTTGCCGATCGTCTGCGTGGTGTGCCGCGCAAAGCCGCGGATCAGCGCAACGACGACGGCGATCCCCGTCGCCGCCGACAGGAAGTTCTGCACCGTGAGACCCATCATCTGCGCGAGATAGCTGACGGTCTGCTCCGGTGAATAGTCCTGCCAGTTCGTGTTGGTCACGAAGCTGACGGCCGTGTTGAACGCCCCATCGGGCGTCATCGGACCGAACGATTGCGGGTTCGCCGGCAGCCACTGCTGGAGCCGCAGAAAACCGTAAACGGCCAGCACGCCGAGTGCATTGAACAACAGCACGGCCAGCGCATAGTGCTTCCATGACATTTCCGCTTCGGGGTCGACGCCCGCGAGGCGACACAGAAAATGTTCGACGGGGCGGCCTATCGTGCGCACGACGACGGACGAGCCATCGAGCACGGACGTCATATAACGTCCGAGCGGAATGGCGAGGCCGATCAGAACGACGATAAAGAGGGCCGACTGGAACAGGGTGTTGGCGTTCATTCCAGATCCTCCGCACGCAGCAGCGCGTACACGAGGTAGACGAGCAGAAGCAGCGTGGCGGCGCTCGCCAGCCACATCATCCAGGCGGTCATGGACGGCCTCCCGGCGCGCGATTGCGCAGTTTGTCGCAACCCAGCGTCAGCGCGACGCCCAGCGCCCAGAAAGCTGCAATTCCGAGGAGATAGAACACGTCCATGGGAAGGTCTCCCGCGACGGATGGGGACAGCGTGAACGGTAGATCAGTTTGGGTAAATGCCGCAGCAAGACCGAGGCGTCCCGTATAAAAACGCCGTAAACGAAAGACAGTTTGAGAACGGCCGCGTGACGCGGCCTATCAGGTCGGCACTCCGCCGTGACCCGAATCACAGAAGCTTCCTTGTCGGCCAGAGCGGGCAGTCTCGCCTTGTGAAAGCACAACTGAACAATGTGTAAGCCTTTCGTTGCCATTCCGAAGTCGGCCTACCCGGGTAAGGCCGACTGGCGCACGATTTCGGCCTCGCCTACATTTGCACCACCGACAGCCGCACAACGGCCGGACCTCTGACGATCCGTCTTCCAGGGTGCGCGCAAACGCGCAATCAGAGGCTCGCGCCGAGGCCACCGTGACGGATGCAGGCATGCGTGCCCGCATTGAACCGCTAGAACGGAGAGGACAAACTATGGCCACCCTGAACAAGATGTGGCGGCTGATTGTCGGCAGCCCGCTCGATCCACTCGATCCCCGCACCCGTCATGCGATTGCCGTCACGCCGCTGCTGGCGTGGGTCGGACTCGGCGCGGATGGGTTGTCCTCGTCCTGTTACGGGCCGGAAGAAGCGTTCCTTGCATTGGGACAGCACACGGCGCTCGCGCTGTTTCTCGCCATCGCCACGGCGGCTACGGTTTTCATCATCGCGCTCGGTTACAACCAGGTGATCGAACTGTTTCCGACAGGCGGCGGCGGTTATCGAGTGGCCACCGCCCTGCTCGGTCCGCGTCCGGGCCTCGTATCGGGCGCGGCGCTTCTCGTCGACTACGTGCTGACGGTGGCGACATCGCTGGCGAGCGGCGTCGATGCTTTCTTCAGCCTGTTGCCCGTCGGTGCCCAGGAATTCAAGCTCGCGACCGAGTTCATCCTGATTGTTCTGATGACAGGCCTGAATTTTCGCGGCATGCGCGAATCGATCCTCGTGCTGCTGCCCATATTTCTCGGCTTCGTCGTGCTGCATTTCGGCTTGATCGTCTACGGCGTCGCCGTGCACGGCAGCAATCTGGCCTCCGTCGTTCCCAGCGCAACCAGCGAGGCGAACGGCATGTCGCACGCGCTCGGTCCGCTCGTCGTCACAGCGCTGCTGATGCGCGCCTTCTCGCTCGGCGGCGGCACGTACACCGGCCTCGAAGCGGTGTCGAACAACGTGAACATGCTTGCCGAGCCGCGCGTGCCGAACGGCAAGGTCACGATGTTCTATATGGCGACATCGCTCGCGTTCACGGCGGGCGGCATCATCCTGCTCTACATGCTGTGGCACGCGAAACCCGTCGAAGGACAGACGCTCAATGCCGTCGTATTCGGCAGCGTGATCGATCATCTCGGGCTCGGCTCGTCGTTCGCCCGGCATGCGCTGCTCGCGGCCGTCCTTGCGTTCGAAGCAGGACTGCTGCTGGTGGGCGCGCAAACCGGCTTTCTCGACGGTCCGGCCGTGCTGTCGAACATGGCCTCTGATTCGTGGGTGCCACGCCATTTCCGCGACCTGTCGACACGACTGGTGCGCCAGAACGGCATCATCGTGATGGGCGTTGCGAGTCTTGTGATCCTGTTCTGGACGCATGGCAACGTGGATGTGCTCGTCGTGCTGTACAGCATCAACGTGTTCCTGACATTCAGCCTGTCGCTGCTGGGCCTGTGCGTGTACTGGTGGAAGCATCGCGGCGACGGAAGCCATTGGGTACGCCATTTCGGATTCTCCGCGCTGGGGCTCTCCGTCACGAGCGCGGTTCTCGTAATCACGCTGATCGAGAAGTTCACCGCTGGCGGATGGCTCACCGTGCTGGTGACGAGCGCCGTGGTCGTGCTGTGCGTGCTCATCAAGCGTCACTACAGCGATACGCGCGCGCAGATCGCAAAAGAGGATGCCCTGTTTGCAGGTGCTGCCCCTGAAGTCGATGCCGATGCGGCGCCGGCCAAACCCGACCCGTCCTTGCCCACCGCGATCCTGCTCGTCGGCAAGCACCGGGGCGCAAGCATGCATGCGTTATTGTGGGTGAACCGGCTGTTTCCCGGACACTTCAGGAGCATCATCTTTCTCGCCGTCGGCGAAGTGGATGCGCAAAGTTATGAAGGCGCGGAGCATCTGGAGAAACTACGGCAGACGATCACTTCATCGCTTGACTATTACGTCGCGCATTGCCGGCGGCATGGCATCGCTGCCGATTACCGGATCGCCTTCGGCACGCATCCCATCGGCGAATTCATGAAGCTTGCCGAAGCCACAATGGATGAATTTCCAAATAGCGTGTGCTTCGCCAGCAAGCTGATCTTCAAGCGGGTCAATTTCCTGACGGCGTGGCTTCACAACCAGACGCCCGTCGAAATACAGACACGCCTTCATTTGCAGGGCCGGCAAATGGTGCTGCTACCGATGAATGTCGGATAGAAGATCTGCGATCTTGCAACGCGCGTGTGAGGTCTCATGGTCAGTCTGCGCGGCTCACGTGGAACTCGGTCGTCGATGCAGCAAGTCCGCCTTCGAACTCGATGTGAAGCACGACCAGCCGGCGCCTCGGACAGTCCTGCCGGATCCTCACGGTGCGACCGCCGCGTATTTCCGCGGAACTCAGAAAACCTTCGTCGCGCGCGTGGGGCCATGCGTGCTTCGCATCGGAGCGTATCCATGCGCTGAGAATCGCGCACCACGCAAAACTGAAAAAGGTCGTCAGGCCGAGTGCACTGTCTGGATGATTCTGGTGCGCGACAAAGGCGAAGGTAGTCGTCAGAATCTGGTTGACTGGCACGACAAGCACAACGATCTTCATTACTGCCCTGGTACGCGGTGCGTGTCGATGTGCGCTTCCTGGCGGTCGCAGTCGCATGGGATGTGTCTCTCACGTCGAAACAGGCGTCGCATTACGCCCGCGCCGCCGAGCGCGTGGAGCACGCACAGGTCCAATACGACGAGTTCGCACCGAAGGGCTAAACCCTGCGCGCCCGAGCGGGCAAGGCGCCCGCTGGCGTCGAATGCACGTGTCCCGAATGTGGCGCGTTGCTGCGCTATATGGCTCGTGCGTTGCGGGCGGCGTCCGGTGATGCCGAACCGGACGAGGAAGCCATCGCGAGCCTGCCCGAATACGAGCGCAGCCTCAATGTGCTGGCGAATGCGCTGGCGAACGCGAAGACCGAACTCGAGCGCGCCGATCAGGCCGCGAAGCAACTGCGCGCGCTCGAAGATGCTGCGGCCGACGACTGCGACGTGACGGACACGGGTAGCCTCCAGGCGGGCCTGAGCGAGCGCACCACGCGCCGCCGCGAGCTGGTTGCTGCCATCGAGAAATTGCGCGACGCGCAGCGTGCAGCACTCGCCGCGGAGCAAACCGCCAGCAAGGCCGCCGGCCATCACGCCGAGGTGATGGCATGGGATGCGATTGCCGAAGCGCTGTCGCCGGATGGCATACCCGCCGACCTGCTGCGCGAAGCGCTCAGCCCGATCAACAACGAGTTGGCCGCGCTCGCCACGCTGTCCGAATGGGCGACCGTCACGATCATGCCCGACATGGAAATCGTGTCGCAGGGGCGACCGTATGCCCTGCTCTCCGAATCGGCGCAATGGCGCGCGGACGCACATATCGCGTGTGCGATCAGTATCCTCGCTGGTCTGCGGATTCTCGTGCTCGACCGCGCCGACGTGCTGGTTGGCCAGGAGCGTGAGCGCCTGTTCTACTGGCTCGACGACCTTGCCTATGCCGACAGGATCGACACCGCGCTGGTGTTCATGAGCCTCAAGTCGCCGCCCACCGGTTTGCCCGAGAGCTTCGACACGTTCTGGATCGAGCGCGGCGTCGTGCGCGCCGCACAACTGGAGGCCACCTAACATGCGCCACTACAGCACGGCACAAATGATCGAGCGTCACGCAGAGCTGCTCGACGGCCGCACGCACGATGGATTCCCGGAGTTGCGATGAACCTATCCGTTGCCAACCTCGGTCCCTTCGACTCCGAGGGAGACGACCTTCACAACGAATTCCAGTGCATCAGCTTCGGAAAGGCCGCCTTTAAGAAGCGGCTCGATGCTTATGTGCTTCGGCGGGAGAAGACCTCCCTGCTTTCCGGGAGGAGGCTGAACCATGATCGATGCTTCGGCTTTTGCCGCAATCAGCATCACGATGATCTGATGACCGTGCACCACATGTCTTCTGCTGAGGGCCGTCATGGCAGTCTCCAAATTCATTGTGGAGAAATCGTAGCACGCGGCCTAAGCGCCGTTCTGATTGCACCACTGGATCGCCCAACGCTGCGCCGCTTCGATAGCGTCCGCGTCGGAGGGATAGTCACCGAGGTCACCCGAATACTTCACTTCTACGGCTTCACCGCCAGCCGGGTCGCGCCGATAAATCTTCGCGCGGGCGTAGTAGCGACCGCCTTCATCGAGAGGCGACGCGTCGATATGGAACTCCTTGTAGTCGAACCGCATGGTCGGCTCCGAAAAGGTGCACTACTCGTCGCGCTGGACAAGTTGCGGGCGCCCCGTTGCGTCTGGACCGGTGTTCACCAGCTTGTTCCGGTAGTCGCAGCCAGGACAAATGAAAAAAAATCCGCCCTCGTCGGACTTGGCTTCGACCTGATCGAAGGCGAAACGCGCATTGCAGTTTCGGCAAGTCCACATGGCTATCTCCGACGCCGTTTTCGCCGCTTGGGCGGTTGCCGAGGTTCTGAAGGTCGGCGCGGCAATTCAGAACTCTTGTTCATTAAGCAACTTCTTAGCAAGAGTGCGCGCCGCGTCCCGCGCCTGATCCTCGTGCGGGAAATCAGTTTCGGTTTTGTGCAGAACGTCCGATTCGGGTTCGGCTCCCACTTCTCGCAAATGAACGATTCCCCGATAAGTGCCTGTAACGGTCTTCATCACACGAACTCGTGCGATGTGCGTGTGGGTTGCGTAGATTTCATCGTCCACGACCATCTCCCATTCACTCTCAAAGGGATCGTAGCATGAAGGAAAGACCGATCCTCTCCAGCGGCCCGATGGTGCGCGCGATTCTCGAAGGGCGAAAGACGCAGACGCGCCGAGTCGTGAAGCTGCCGCACAACAACCCACTCGTCGCATGGGAACCGACCAAATTCGGCGGCCCAGAAGGCGGACGAACCGCCGCGGGAGACATCGTTCCGGAGCAAGGCGCTATCTGGCACACACGCACTGGCGATTGCCTGATCAGCCCCCATGGGCAGCCGCGCGACCGTTTGTGGGTGCGAGAAAGCATGGCGGCGACCCGCGACCAAGCCGGCATCATCGTCGACTGGCACTACGCGGCCGGCGGCGCGAAGGTGCCGCGCATGCCGAACCTGCGTCCCGAGTTTAACGATGCGATGGCTTTCGCCCACCTCGCCCGCAAGGCAGTTCCTTCCATCGATATGCCGCGCTGGGCGTCGCGCATCACGCTCGAGGTGACGGGCGTGCGCGTCGAGCGCCTGCACGACATCAAAGAGGACGATGCGAAAGCTGAAGGCTGTGCGCCAGCGTGGCTCGACGTCGATGAGGAAACGGTCAACGCGTACGGCGCGCCGACGTACCGTCAAGGCTTCGCGCGTCTCTGGCGCGACATCAGCGGCGACGAGTCATGGGACGCGAACCCGTGGGTATGGGTGGTCGGGTTCAGGAGGGTGTTGTGAACTTACGCTTCGCTGAATTTTTCTTCATCGATGATCACTCTGGCATAAGCGCTTGCGGCGACGCGCGCCAAGTCCTCAGACGGGAAGCTGCCGGGTACGTTCTTGTGCGACACAAGGGCTTCGACGACGCCATCCGACCGTTGCTCGCGGATGTCGATAGTGCAACGCCACTCGCCTGCGGGGCTGTAGCTTGCCGAGACGCGATAAAAGTAGGACCTATATCGCGTGAATCCATTCAGATCCATGGCTCACTCCCAATCGTTACGGGAATCCTAGCATGCAATACCTGACCGACAATAACCTCGCGGGCGAGCGCGGCTGCATCCTGAGCGATTGCTACACCTATCGCTACCTGCTGACGCGTCCCGCGGAATCGATGCACCCGATGAAGTCGACGGCTCTGTTCGTGATGCTCAATCCGAGCACGGCGGACGGAACGCTTGACGATCCGACGATTCGTCGTTGCCGAGGCTTCGCGAAGCTTTGGGACTGCAATGGCCTCGCCGTGGTGAATCTATACGCGTTGCGCTCGGCCGATCCGGCCGCGCTTTGGTCGCATCCCGATCCTGTCGGTCCGGACAACGACGACTATCTGTGGAATTTCGCGCGTGAATGTGGCGACGTCGTATGCGCGTGGGGTTCGCGTGCCAAGCCGGATCGCGCCGTGCGCGTTGCCTGCATCCTAACTGACGCCGGCGCTCGACTGCGGTGCCTCTGCATGACCAAGGACGGCGCGCCCACGTCACCCGCTCTATGTGCGCTCTGATCAGCCGCTGATCGAGTGGCGAGCCGTCTCGACGGATGCCCGCATGTCGAACTCCTGCGAGGTATATGATGGATTCGCTGACGCTCACTGAGGCTGAGATTGTCGAAGCCACCGGCTATTGTCAGCCCTGCCGTCAGCTCTCCGCACTCCAGCGGGCCGGCATTCCCGCCGATCGCCGACCAGACGGCAGTGTCCGAGTCTGGCGACACCATGTATATGGCGTACCGGCGGCGACCCCACAACAGCCACGGCGCCGAGAACTGGGACTTGAGTCTGATCGTAAGGCAATCTAACTAATCATGATCGGAAGAAGGAAAAGACCGTCGCCCCTTACCTGCGCGCGTCTATGAAAAGAATGGCGCCTGGTACTTCGTAGATCTTCGCCGCAAGTGGCACAAGCTCTGCCGTGTGAGCGAGGGAATGGTGACGCTCTACACGCAGTTCGCGAAATTTACGCGCGACGCGGACTCACGTCGCGCAGACACAATGCCCGCGCTGATTGACGACTGGCTAGTCAAAAAGCTGAACAAGTACGCGCTGTCGACGCGCGAGGAATACCGGCGGATGGTAACTTTTATCAAGTCGAAATTCGATGACGAGTGGCTCATTACGGACGTGAAGCCGACGCACATTGCGCGGTTTCTCGACAAGCACTTCGAGATGAAGCCGAATGCGAGCAATAAGTATCGTGCGCTGTTTTCGTTGTTATTTGCGCATGCGGTGCGCAAGGGCTTGCGCGACACTAATCCGGCATCGGAGATCGGCGGAGCCGTGGAAAAAAACGCGATCGCTATATTACCGACGACGAGTTGACCGCCATCCGCGCGGCTGCACTAATTGGGCGAGACGGCAAGCCAACGGATTCAGGGCCTGTGATCGTTTGCCTGATCGATCTGGCTTACCAGACGGCACAGCGCATCAGCCACCTACTCGCATTGAACTGGCAGGACGTCTCGGCAGAAGGGATCTTTTTCAACCCGGCGAAAACGGTGAACAGCAGTGGCGTGCGACGCTCGAGTTGCCTCAATTCGCCTAGAGCGGCAAAGATTCGCATGTGATGCGCGGCAACCAAGTTAGACAATCGGGTTCCAGTTAGACAAAAGGCTCTCCGGGCAAAACCCGGAGAGCCTTTTCCAGTCTGGTCGGGGCGAGAGGATTTGAACCTCCGACCACCTGCACCCCATGCAGGTACGCTACCAGGCTGCGCTACGCCCCGAAAGCATCAAAGTATAACAGACACTTCACGCGAATAGAACTGCAACAATCGACAACCGCAATAAATTCTTCAATGTCCGAGCAGGTCGATCACCTGCAACAACTCCTTGCGCAACTGATCGACGTCGACGGTGGCAGTGGTCGGCTGTACAACCGTCCCTTCGACAACCTCGCCTTCGCCTTCTGCGCCCTGCACGGCGCCATGCGAATCGAGCCGGTTGCGCGCACCGTTGATCGTGAACCCCTGCTCGTACAACAGCTCGCGGATTCGCCGGATCAGCAGCACTTCATGATGCTGATAGTACCGCCGATTGCCCCGACGCTTCACCGGACGCAACTGCGTGAACTCCTGCTCCCAGTATCGCAGCACATGTGGCTTCACGCCGCATAGTTCGCTGACTTCACCGATCGTGAAGTAGCGCTTCGCGGGAATCGGAGGCAAGACGACTTTTTCCATCGTCGCTGTCATCGTCAGTTAGCGGTCGGTTAAACCGTCGTAGTGGTTGCGCGGGGCGCGCGATGCGATCAGCGCGCGAAGCTCTCTTCGGCGCCGTTCTCAACCAGCGCCTTCAGCTTTTGACTTGCATGGAACGTCACGACGCGGCGCGCGGCGATAGGAATCGCCTCGCCCGTTTTCGGATTTCTGCCGGGACGCTGCGGCTTGTCGCGCAACTGGAAGTTGCCGAAGCCGGACAGCTTCACGCTGTCGCCGCTCTCCAGCGCGTCGCGAATCACCTCGAAGAACGCTTCGACCATGTCCTTCGCTTCCCGCTTGTTGAGCCCGACATTGTCGAACAGCAGCTCGGCAAGTTCAGCCTTGGTGAGCGTCGGTGCTTCGGCCGACGCGCTGGAGGTCGATGAAGGAATATCGCGAATCATGGCGCTACGTTGCGCCGAAAGAAGGGCTTCGAAATCACTCGAGTTCATTTCATTCATATCTGTCAAATGGCGCGTCGACCACAACGGAACATGCGGAGCAACCGTTATCGGCTATCCGCGCAACCGGGCGCCATACACTCGAGCAAGACGATCCACCAAAGTCTGAATGGCCAAATCGACCGTTTCATCCTGAAGGGTCCCACCAGTATCTTGCAAGGTTACACGGAACGCAAGGCTTTTCTCGTGCGCCGCCAGCCCGCCGGAAGTATTTGATTTTGCACGAAATTCATCGAAAAGCGCAACCCTTTGAATGGTCTTGCATGCGTCTTCTGACAACGCCTTTTGCATCTCGTCGAAGAGCGCCTGGACCTCGATTTTCTGGTCCACAACGATCGCGATATCGCGCCGTACCGGCGGAAATTTCGATACTTCCGCCGGACTCGGCAGCACGCGTTGCATCAGCGCTTGCGCGTCGACTTCGAACAGAATCGGCGCATGCGGCAGATCGTACTTCTGCATCCAGCGCGGATGCAGTTCACCGATCCAGCCAATCGCCCGACCATCGAGTTCGACACGCGCGCTGCGTCCCGGATGCAGCGCCGGATGCTCCGCCTTCACGAAGCGCGCATCGGCAGGCGCGAGCAGCGCTTCGAGATCGCCCTTCACATCGAAGAAATCGACGGCACGCGTCGCCGCGCCCCACTGCTCTTCGACGACAGGACCGTACGCCAGCGCGCCGATCATCGTCGGCTGCGCGAAGCCTTCGACAGCGAGTTCGCCGGCCTTGATGGCCGGGTCCTGCAGGAACACGCGGCCCGCTTCGAACACACGGATACGATCCGCGCGACGGTTCAGGTTATGGCGCAGCACGTTGATCAGGCTGCCGAACAGCGTCGTGCGCATCACCGACAACTGGCTCGCGATCGGATTCAGCAGACGCACCGGGTTGTCGTTACCGGCGAAATCCTGTTCCCATTCAGCATCGACGAAGCTGAAGTTCACCGTTTCGGCGTAGTCGCGCGCGGCCAGCTCATGACGCAGCGCATGGATCGAACGCTGCGTCTCGTTCGTGCGGCGCATTTCGCTGCGCGCGACGGGCGGGTGCGCCGGAATCTTCTCGAAGCCGTAGATGCGCGCGACCTCTTCGATCAGGTCTTCTTCGATTTCGATATCAAAGCGATACGGCGGAGGCGTCACGAGGAAGTCGTCGCCTTCACGCTCGAACGGCAGGCCGAGGCGCGTGAAGATTTGCGCGATCTCATCCGCGCCGATCGCAACGCCGATGATGCGGTTCGCGCGCGCGACCCGCAGCTTGACGGGCTCGCGCTTCGGCACATTGACGATCTGATCGTCGACGGGACCGGCCTCGCCGCCGCAGATATCGAGGATCAGTTGCGTGATGCGCTCGATATGCTCGACGGTCGTCGAGTAATCGACGCCGCGTTCGAAGCGATGGCCCGCGTCCGTCGAGAAGTTGTACCGGCGCGAGCGGCCGCGAATGCTATCGGGCCACCAGAATGCCGCTTCGAGATAGATGTTCGTGGTATCGAGCGTGACGGCCGTGCTGTCGCCGCCCATGATGCCCGCGAGGCTTTCGAGATGGTGGTCGTCGGCGATCACGCCGACCGTCTCGTCCACTTCTACCGTGTTGCCGTTCAGCAGCTTGAGCGACTCGCCGCGCTTGCCCCAGCGCACGTCCATGCTGCCGTGGATCTTGTCCAGATCGAACACATGCGACGGACGACCGAGTTCCAGCATCACATAGTTCGAGATGTCGACCAGTGCGGAGATGCTTCGTTGACCGGAACGTTCGAGGCGCTCGACCATCCACGCCGGCGACTTCGTGCGCGCATTGACGCCGCGAATCACGCGCCCGGAGAAACGGCCGCACAAATCCGGCGCCGAGATCTTCACGGGCAGCGTTTCGCTCAGCTTCACTTCGACGGGCTTGATGTCCAGCGGACGCAGCGGCGCGCCCGTGATGGCAGCCGTCTCGCGTGCGACGCCGAACACCGACAGGCAATCGGCCTTGTTCGGCGTCAGCTTGATTTCGAAGACGGTGTCGTCGAGATTCAGCGTTTCGCGGATATCCTGGCCAATCGGCGTATCTTCCGGCAGGATCAACAGGCCGCTATGATCGTCCGACAGCTTCAGTTCACGCGCCGAGCACAACATGCCCTCGCTCTGCACGCCACGCAGCTTCGACAGCTTGATTGCGAACGGCGCGCCGCCCTCTTCCGCGGGCGGCAACTGCGCGCCCACCAGCGCAACGGGCACCTTGATGCCGGGCGCCACGTTCGGCGCGCCGCACACGATGTTCAGCGTCGCGCCCGTGCCGGCGTCGACCTGACACACGTTGAGCTTGTCGGCGTCCGGGTGCTTGACGACTTCGAGCACGCGGCCCACCACGATTTTCGACGTCGGCGGCGCAGCGGGGCGCAGGTCTTCGACTTCGAGACCGGCCATCGTCAGGGCGTGTGACAAAGCTTCCGTCGTCAGTTGCGGATCGACAAAGGTTCTGAGCCAGGATTCCGGGAATTGCATGGTTCTGTACGTTCTAAACAGGTTGTGTCCGCATCCGGCCGATACGTCGGCACCGGGCCGGAAGCGCTGTTTGCGGCGGGGCGGTCATGATGCTGGACGCCGGGCCGCTCTCGTAGCGTGCTTAAAGCTTGAGCCTGATGACCTTCGCGCTCGGGCTCTCGCTGCGTCAGGCGAACTGGCGCAGGAAACGCAGATCGTTTTCAAAGAACAGACGCAGGTCCTGAACGCCATAGCGCAACATGGTCAGACGCTCGAGGCCGCTGCCAAACGCAAAGCCGATATAACGCTCCGGGTCGAGGCCCATGTTGCGGATCACCGTCGGGTGAACCTGGCCTGAGCCCGAGATTTCGAGCCACTTGCCAGCGTTCTTGCCCTGCTCGAACATCATGTCAATCTCGGCGGACGGCTCGGTGAACGGGAAATATGAAGGGCGGAAGCGCACGAGAATATCGTCGCGCTCGAAGAATTTCTTGAGGAAATCGGTGTAGACGCCCTTCAGGTCCGCGAAGCTGATGTTCTCGTCGATCCACAGGCCTTCCACCTGATTGAACATCGGCGAGTGCGTCGCGTCGCTATCGACGCGGTACGTGCGGCCCGGCACGATCACCTTGATGGGCGGCGTGTTGGTGCGCGCGTAGCGGACCTGCATAGGGCTGGTATGCGTGCGCAGCAGCAGAGGACGGCCTTCGGCGTCCTTGCCGTCGACGTAGAAGGTATCTTGCATCGAACGCGCCGGATGGTTCTCCGGGCTGTTCAGCGACGTGAAGTTGTACCAGTCGGTTTCTATTTCCGGGCCGTCGGCGACATCGAAGCCAATCGTGCGGAAAATCTGCTCGACGCGCTCCCACGTGTGCATCACGGGGTGCAGGCTGCCCGTGCCCATGCCGCGGCCGGGCAGCGTGACGTCGATGGCTTCAGCGGCGAGACGCTGGTTCAGCAGCGCGTCGGCCAGCGCCTGACGGCGCGCCGTCAGCGCGGCTTCGACCTGTTGCTTGGCGATGTTGATCCGCGCGCCTTCCGTCTTGCGCGCTTCGGGATCGAGCTTGCCCAGCCCCTTCAACAGTTCCGTCAGTGCACCCGACTTGCCGAGAAAGCGGGCCTTCTCGTTTTCGAGCGTGGTGACGTCGGAGGCTTGTTCAAAGGCGCTTTGCGCGTCGGCGACAATCTGGTCCAGATCCATTGATCCCATCTTTTCAACGTCAGTATTCAATCGAAGTAAAACTGGCTCGACCAACAAAAAAGGGGCTCGGTGAGGAGCCCCGTTTTTGTTGCAGCGTCACCGAGACTACCGGACTGTTCGCTGCAACGAACCACGCAGTACTAGATGCTAACAGCGCACTCAGGCTGCAACGGCGGCTTTCACCTGCTTGACGATCGCAGCAAAAGCAGCCTTGTCGAACACAGCCATGTCGGCCAGCACCTTGCGGTCGAGTTCGATCGACGCCTTCTTCAGGCCGTTGATGAACACGCTGTACGTCATGTCGTGCTGACGCACCGCCGCGTTGATACGCGTGATCCACAGTGCGCGGAACACACGCTTCTTGTTGCGGCGATCGCGGTAGGCGTACTGGCCTGCGCGCATGACCGCCTGCTTGGCGATGCGATAGACGTTATTGCGGCGGCCGCGGTAACCCTTGGCCAGGTTGATGATCTTCTTGTGGCGGGCCCGTGCGGTAACCCCACGTTTGACTCGAGGCATGTTTCGCTCCTATGAGTGTCGGTTAAGGGGTTAGGCGAACGGCAGCATCGCGCGTACGGAGTTCAGATCGGAATCGTGAACTGCCGTGGCGCCGCGCAGGTGACGCTTGTTCTTGGTGGTCTTCTTGGTAAGAATGTGGCGCTTGAAGGCTTGACCGCGCTTGACGGTACCGCCCGGACGAACCACGAAGCGCTTTGCAGCGCTCTTCTTGGTCTTCATCTTCGGCATGACAACTACTCCATTATTTGATGGACATGGGTGTGCGGTCGGCTCAGAAAGCCCTCACCCGCCCTTCGAAACCCACTCCACTTGGTATGCAGCAAGCCTGAATCATTGGCCGCTGCTTTTCGGGAAAAACGCCCGCTGTACAACGAAATGCGGTCGACTTTCCGAAATCCGCTTCGCACACGCCGCATCACCACGACGCGCGACTTCAAACATTCCGACTAGTTCCAACAAACGCGCCGCACATCAAGGAGCGGCAGACGTCTGCTTACTTCTTTTTCTTCGGCGCCAGCACCATGATCATCTGGCGGCCTTCCATCTTGGGCATTTGCTCGACCTGACCGACTTCATCCAGATCGGTGCGCAGACGCTCGAGCATGCGCATGCCGATTTCCTGGTGAGCCATTTCACGGCCACGGAAACGCAACGTGATTTTCGTCTTGTCGCCATCTTCGAGGAAGCGGACAAGGTTACGCAGCTTGACGTTGTAGTCACCGTCATCCGTACCGGGCCGGAATTTGACTTCCTTGACCTGGATGACCTTCTGCTTGAGCTTGGCCTCGTGCTGCTTCTTTGCTTCCTGGTACTTGAACTTGCCGTAGTCCATCAGGCGGCAGACAGGCGGAACCGCTTGCGGCGCGATTTCGACCAGATCCACATCCTGCTGTTCCGACAAGCGGAAAGCTTCAGCGAGTTTTACGATGCCGAGCGGTTCGTTGTCGACTCCGACCAGACGCACTTCGGGCGCAGTGATTTCACCGTTGATGCGATGCGACGACTTATCAGTAGCGATGTTACGTTTCCTCTAAAGATTAAAAAAACGAGCCGCGCTGCCAGGTGGTTTAGTTGAACGTCTGTACGTCCTGACGCAGACGCTCGCTGAAGGCATCGACGGACATCACGCCCAGATCGACGCCGCCACGGGCACGCACGGCTACCGTTTGTGCATCACGCTCCTTGTCGCCGACGACCAGCAAATAGGGCACCTTTTCAAGCGTGTGCTCGCGTATTTTATAGCTAATCTTCTCATTGCGCAAATCGGCCTCCACTCTAACCCCTTGTTTTTGCAACGATTGAGCCAGAGATTGGGCGTATTCCGCCTGACTTTCGGCGATATTCATCACGACGACCTGCATCGGCGCCAGCCACACAGGCATTGCACCAGCATGGTGCTCGATCAGAATGCCGAGGAAGCGCTCCATTGATCCGACGATTGCCCGATGGAGCATGATCGGCCGGCGGCGGCTGTTGTCTTCTGCCACGTACTCGGCGCCCAGACGCTCCGGCAACACCATGTCGAGCTGCAGCGTGCCGCACTGCCACGAGCGGCCGAGCGCGTCCTTGATGTGATATTCGACCTTCGGACCGTAGAACGCGCCCTCGCCCGGCAATTCTTCCCAGCTCACGCCGCACGCGGTCAGCGCGTCGCGCAGACCCTGCTCGGCGCGATCCCAGATTTCATCTGTGCCCGCGCGCGCGTCGGGGCGCAGCGACAGCTTGATCTCGACATTGTCGAAACCGAAATCCTTATAGACGCTCATCGCCAGCGTGTTGAACGCGATCGATTCGCTGATGAACTGGTCCTCGGTGCAGAAGATGTGCGCATCGTCCTGGACGAATCCGCGCACGCGCATCAGACCATGCAGCGCGCCCGACGATTCGTTGCGATGGCACGAACCGAACTCCGCATAGCGCAGCGGCAAATCGCGATACGAGCGCAAGCCGTGATTGAACACCTGAACGTGGCCCGGGCAGTTCATCGGCTTGATCGCGTAGTCGCGCTTTTCCGACTCCGTCGTGAACATGTTTTCACGATAGTTCTGCCAGTGACCCGACGCTTCCCACAGCGAGCGGTCCATGATCATCGGCGTCTTGATCTCGAGATAGCCCGCCTCGTTCACGCGACGGCGCATGTACTGCTCGACCTGCTGCCACAGCGTCCAGCCGCGCGGATGCCAGAACACCATGCCCGGCGACTCGTCCTGCATGTGGAACAGGTCCAGTTGCTTGCCGAGCTTGCGGTGATCGCGCTTTTCCGCCTCTTCGAGCATGTGCAGATACGCGTCCTGGTCTTCCTTCTTCGTCCAGGCCGTGCCGTAGATACGCTGCAACTGCTCGTTCTTCGAGTCGCCGCGCCAGTACGCGCCCGCGACCTTCATCAGCTTGAAGACCTTCAGCTTGCCCGTCGACGGCACGTGCGGGCCGCGGCACAGATCCGTGAAGCCGCCGTGCGCGTACAGCTTGATTTCATCGCTGGCGGGAATCGATTCGATGATCTCCGCCTTGTACTTTTCGCCGATGCTCTTGAAGTACTCGACGGCCTGATCGCGCGACACGACGCGGCGCGACACGGGCTCGTCTTTCTTTGCCAGTTCCTGCATGCGCTTTTCGATCTTCTCGAGATCTTCGGGCGTGAAGGGACGGTTGTACGAAAAGTCGTAGTAGAAGCCGTTGTCGATCACCGGCCCGATCGTCACTTGCGCTTCCGGGAAGAGATCCTTCACCGCGTAAGCGAGCAGGTGCGCCGTCGAATGGCGAATAATGTCGAGACCGTCTGCGTCCTTGTCCGTGACAATCGCGAGCGACACGTCCTGGTCGATCAGCGCGGACGTATCGACCAGTTCGCCGTCGATCTTGCCGCCGAGCGCAGCCTTCGCGAGACCGGGGCCAATCGATGCAGCCACTTCGGCGACAGTCACGGGGTGCTCGTACTGTCGAACGGAACCATCGGGCAGTCGTATCGAAACCATTGCGTTCTCCGTAATGCCGGCAGGCGGCGGCACATGCAACAAGCGCTAAAGACAAAAAAAATGCGGCCCCGCTTTCGAGGGGCCGCATTCACATTTCTGCAAACTACCGCAAACAACAAGGGCGAAAGTGGTCCTCGACTAGCGTCGCTCCGAAACGGTTCCGGTCAACGTTCGCGGTGTCATAACCATGTTCGCCTGATTCGCCCTTTACGCCGAAGCGCTCATTGCTACTTGCGTTTGCGAAACCTCGGCAAACCGAAGTTTCAGATTCGTTGGTAGGCTCGATTGGACTCGAACCAACGACCCCCACCATGTCAAGGTGGTGCTCTAACCAGCTGAGCTACGAGCCTAGAAAAAGGAGATTATATGGAGCACAGAGAAAGTTGGCAAGCGTTTTTATGTGTCGGCACCAAAATTTCTCCGCGCATGCGCACGGCAACGGACATTACGAGCGCACGCATTGCCCACGGCTTCACTTGCGGGTTGCCCTGACAACGCCCGACACTTCCCCCAACATGGCGCACGCGCGCTGGATCTGCGCGGCACTCGACACTTCCACGGTGAACTGCATGAACGCCGCGTTGCGCCGTGACTGCGACTTCACGCCGATCACGTTCATCTTCTCGCGCGCAAACACTTCGGAAATGTCACGCAGCAGGCCCTGCCGGTCAGTTGCCTCGATCGACAGGTCGACGGGATACACCGACTTGCCCCGCCCGCTCATCACGTCGGCGGACCAGGCGGTTTGCAGCACGCGCTCCGGAGCGCGTTCGGCCATGCGCCGGAACGTCGGGCAGTCACTGCGATGAATCGACATGCCTTTGCCGCGCGTCACGAAACCGGCGATGTCATCGGGCGGCGCCGGACGGCAGCAGCGCGCGAGCTGCGTCAGCAGCGCATCGACGCCGACGACGAGCACGCCCGTCGACGCGCCATGCGCGACGCTCGCGCCGCTACTGCGCTTCTCGAACTGCTCGGGCGCCTCGACAACGGGCTCGGCGGGCGGCGCATCGCTAAGCGCCTGTTCGACGAGCCGCAAGCTGAACTCTTCTTTGCCGACCACCGAGAACAGATCCTCGGGCGACTTGAAGCCGAGCTTCGCCGCCAGCTGATCGAGACTGACGGATGTCTTGCCCTCGCGCTGCAAGGTCTTTTCGACCATAGCGCGCCCGGTGGCGATGTTCTCCTGCGCCTCGACGGCGTTGAACCACGCCCGCACCTTTTGGCGCGCGCGGCTGCTTTGCAGGTAGCCGAGTTGCGGATTGAGCCAGTCCCGCGACGGACCGCCCTCCTTGACGGCGACGATCTCGACCGTCTGCCCGTTCTGCAACGGCGTATTCAACGGCACCATCGCGCCGTCGACGCGCGCCCCGCGGCAACGATGCCCCAGTTCGCTATGCAGGTGATACGCGAAGTCGAGCGGCGTCGAGCCCTGCGGCAACGGAATCACGCGCGCCTGCGGCGTGAGCGTGTAGATGTGATCGTCGTCGAGCGTCGCCTGGCGCAACTGCTCCCATGGCTTCGCCGCGCCCTTGTCGCCGTGCTCGCCTTCGGACACATCGTCCTTCCACGCAAGCAGTTGACGCAGCCACGCTATCTTCTCGTCGTATTTCTCGCTGGCGCTGAACTGGCCGCCATAGCCGCGCGTGCCGGCTTCCTTGTAGCGCCAGTGCGCGGCCACGCCGTATTCGGCGAACCGATGCATCTCCTGCGTGCGGATCTGCACTTCGAACGCGCGGCCATCGTCTCCGATCACGACCGTATGCAGCGACTTGTAGCCGTTCGGCTTGGGCCGCGAGATGTAGTCGTCGAACTCCCGCGGCACCGGCTGCCACAGGTTGTGCACGATGCCGAGCACCGTGTAGCAATCCTTGATGTCCGGCACGATGACGCGAAACGCGCGCACGTCGTAAAGCTCGGAGAAGTCGAGCTCCTTGCCGCGCATCTTGCGCCAGATGCTGTAGATGTGCTTCGGCCGGCCGCTCACTTCGGCGTCGATGTGCGCGGCCGCCAGCTCCCGCTGCAGCCGCGCGATCGCTTCGGCGACATAGGTTTCGCGTTCGACGCGCTTCTCGTCGAGCAGCTTCGCGATGCGCTTGTATGTCTGCGGCTCTTCGAAGCGGAACGCGAGATCTTCGAGCTCCCACTTCAGTTGCCAGATGCCGAGGCGATTCGCGAGCGGCGCGTAGATGTCGAGCGTCTCGCGCGCGACGTCGGGCGACGGCGTGATCTTCGCCGCCGCGTAATAGCGCATCGATTGCAGCCGCGACGCAAGCCGGATCAGCACGACGCGAATGTCCTGCGCGAACGCGAGCAGCATCTTGCGCAGCGCTTCGACCTGGGCGCGGCGCGCGGCCTGCGCGTCGCGGCCCGCCTCGGGCATCGCGTTCTGCGCGGCGCGCATGCTCACGGTGCCGAGGCGCAACAGCTTGCGCACGTCGCTCACCAGTTGCGCGACTTCCTCGCCGAAGTTGTCGGCGATGGTCTGCTCCGGGTTCTCGAGATGCGGCGTCAGCGAGAACAGCGCCGCCGCCAGCACGGCCGGCGGATCGACGTTGAGCGTGCGCATGATGGAAGCCGTGCCCGCCGCATGATCGGCAAGCAACTCGCCCGACGACAGTCGCGCGTCACGCGCGTGCTCGCGCACGAACGCAAGCGCGTCGTCGAAGGACGGCGTCGGGTTCGGAGCGGTCGTGACGGTGTCGCTATTCATCGTGCAGCGGCCCGCGGCTCGCGCGGGCGAATGAGGCCTATGCAAATGCCTGAAACGTATGTTGCGTGTGTCGCGTATTTCGCGTGTGTGGCCCGTATCAGCTGCGCTGCGCGGCCACCACGACCACTTCGACCAGGCACTTCGGATTCGCGAGCTTCGCTTCGACGGTTGCGCGCGGCGGCGTGTTGCCTTGCGCGACCCACTCGTCCCACACAGCGTTCATGCCGGCGAAGTCCACCATGTCCGCGATGTAGATCTGGACCGAAAGCAGATGCGCCTTGTCGCTGTTGACTTCACCGAGCAAACGGTCGATGTGGCCGAGCACTTCGCGCATTTGACCGGCGATGTCCTGATCGGTGTCCTCGGCGATCTGGCCAGCCAGATAGACCGTGCCGTTATGCACAGCGGTTTCCGAAAGGCGCTTGCCGACGTGATGACGAATGACTGCCATGAATTTTCCTGTACGTTGTGAATGAAGAGTGAACCGACGCTATGCGATGTTCGTTTTGCTCGCGCGACAGCTGATGATCGCGATCGAACAACGATCGATCTACTACCGCGCATCAATCTCATATTATGACGCGTCGGCGCTATTCCCGATGAAGAACCGTTTTGCAATATCGATCTGATCAGCGGAAAGAAAGGCCGGCGCATGGCCTACGCCGGGGATTTCGACGCTCGACACATTGCGCCCCTTCTCGACCATCTTCGCGACGGTTTCGCGCGACAGCAGATCCGATTGCTCGCCTCGCACGACGAGCACGGGCCCTTCCGTCGAAGCAAACGACTGCCACAACGCCGCCTCGCCGAGTGCCGCCAGTTCGGGCGTGGTCTGCGTGAATGGCTCCGCGATGCGCGGATCGTAGCGAAAGCGCCAGGCGCCATCGCGCTCGTGCACGAGCGGCGTGTTGATCTCGCGCCATTCGTCCGGCGTCAGCGGCCCGAACGATTGAGCGAGCAACGCGGCGTGATCGATCGCTTCCTGCTGCGTGTCGAACGACACCGGCTGCCCGAGATAGCTGCCGATGCGCTCGATGGCGACCGGTTCCAGATGCGGACCGACATCGTTGACGATCATCTTGCGTACCGGCGAGTCCTTCAGCCCGGCGAACGCCATGCCGATCAGCCCGCCCATCGACGTGCCGAACCAGTCCACCGTCTCGACGCCGAGCCGCGCGATCAGCGTGACCATATCGCCGACGTATTGCGGGATGCCATAGTAGATGGGGTTGGCGAGCCACGAAGACAAGCCACGCCCGGCCACATCCGGACACACGACGCGATACATCGGCGACAGCGCCGCCGCGAGCCGGTCGAAGTCGCGTCCGGAACGCGTCAGCCCATGCACGCACACAAGCACGCGAGGGTTATCCGGCGCGCCCCATTCGGTATACGCGATGCGATGCAGCCCCGCGGGACTCGCGCATTGCACATAGCGCTGACGGGGCACAGTGGTGTCGACAACGGGCGAAACGGCAACGGGCGTAGCGGTCATCAGAGTTCCCTCGATCGAAAGGCTGCAGCGTGCATGAAAGACGCACGGAACACGATCGATTCTAAACCGCTTCGTCTCGCGCACTCATCGGCGTGAAGGCATAGGACGAATGCACGGAGCCAGCAAGCGCCGGCCCCAAAACATAGGGCAAAAAGAAACGGGCGCGACTCGCATCGCGCCCGCTTCTTGACAACTACTCTCGACAACCGCTTTCGACGCAAGATCGAACGAAGAGACTCAGTTCACAGCGCTCGTATCGAGCGGCGCACCCGTCTTCGCCTTGATCTCGTCGACGGTCACGCCGTCAGCCAGCTCGACCAGCTTCAGGCCGCCATCGACCACGTCGATCACGCCCAGATCCGTGATGATGCGATCGACCACGCCGACGCCCGTCAGCGGCAACGTGCATTCTTCGAGGATCTTGTGCTGGTCGCCCTTCGCGACGTGCTCCATCAGCACGACGACGCGCTTGACGCCCGCCACCAGATCCATTGCGCCGCCCATGCCCTTGATCATCTTGCCGGGGATCATCCAGTTCGCCAGATCGCCCTTCTTGCTGATCTGCATGGCGCCGAGGATCGCCAGGTTGATGTGGCCGCCGCGAATCATCGCGAACGAATCGGCCGACGAGAAAATCGACGAGCCCGGCAGCGTCGTCACCGTCTGCTTGCCGGCGTTAATCAGGTCCGCGTCCACTTCCTCTTCGTACGGCGACGGGCCGATGCCGAGCAGGCCGTTCTCCGACTGCAGCCACACTTCCATGCCCGCGGGCACGTGGTTGGCGACGAGCGTCGGCAGGCCGATGCCGAGGTTCACATAAAAGCCGTCTTGAAGTTCCTGCGCCGCGCGCGCGGCCATCTGGTCACGATTCCAAGCCATGTTTACTCTCCTTTCGCGCGGACGATGCGTTGTTCGATGCGTTTTTCCGGGTGCGCGTTGAGCACGAGGCGTTGCACGAAGATACCCGGCGTGTGGATCGCGTCCGGATCGAGTTCGCCCGTCTCGACGATCTCCTCGACTTCAGCGACCGTGATCTTGCCTGCCATTGCGCACATCGGATTGAAGTTGCGCGCGGTGCGCCGATAGATCAGGTTGCCCGACTTGTCCGCCTTCCACGCCTTGACGAGCGCAACGTCGGCTGTGAGCGACGGTTCGAGCACGTAGTGGTTCTCGCCGAACTGCCGCGTTTCCTTGCCTTCCGCGATGACCGTGCCGTAGCCCGTGTTCGTGTAGAACGCCGGAATGCCCGAGCCGCCCGCGCGCAGCTTTTCGGCGAGCGTGCCTTGCGGCGTGAATTCCAGCTCGAGTTCACCCGCCAGATACTGGCGCTCGAATTCCTTGTTCTCGCCGACGTACGACGAGATCATCTTCCTGATCTGGCGCGTTTCCAGCAGCAGGCCCAGGCCGAAGCCGTCGACGCCCGCGTTGTTGCTGATGCAGGTGATGCCCTTCACGCCGGAGTCGCGCAGGGCGGCGATCAGCGCTTCAGGAATGCCGCACAGCCCAAAGCCGCCGACGGCAAATGTCTGCCCGTCCTTGACGATGCCTTCGAGCGCGGCAGCCGCGCTTGCGTAGACTTTATTCATCAGTGTGTCCCTTCCTTGATTGGATACCCGAAATCCGGATCGATGCGACGCCGTTTTTGTGTCGACTCGCGCCCGCTCCTGCTCGCCACTGCACTTGCACGAGCCGGCTGCCGGGACGCTGCGGGCACAGCCCGAAACGTCATTCTAGTCATCTGCGGCGAACGGTGGCGCGATGCGGACAAACCTTGCCGCGCCAGCCGCGCATCTTGTGATGTGCCGAAAGGGTACGATGCGGCGGTGTTGCGGCACAATACGCAAAAGTACATAAGTATTCGCACCCTCTGATTTCATGCCCGCACTGGATTACCAAACCGCTTTTCACCTCGCGCCGATCGGCCTCGTGCTGTCGCGCGAGCGGATCATCGAAGACTGCAACGAGCAGGTCGCCGCCATCTTCCGCCGTTCGCGCGAGTCGTTGCTGGGGCAATCGTTCGCGGTGCTGTATCCGTCGCCGGATGAATTCGAGCGCATCGGCGAGCGCATTGCGCCCATCATGACGGCGCAAGGCAGCTACGCCGACGACCGCATCATGAAGCGCGCGAACGGCGAGCTGTTCTGGTGCCATGTGACGGGGCGCTCGCTTGATCTTTCGGTGCCGCATGCAGCGGGCGTCTGGACCTTCGAGGATCTGAGCGCGACGCGACGCGTCGCCGTCGAGCTGACGCCGCGCGAGCGCGAGATCGCCGCGCAACTGGTGACAGGGAAGACGAGCAAGCAGATCGGCCGGATTCTCGACATCAGCTCGCGGACAGTGGACGTCTACCGCGCGCGGCTGATGCGCAAATACGGCACGGGCAACGCGACCGAACTGCTGCAGCGCCTGCTCGGCAATTGACTTTCGACTGGAAGGAAGCGCCGGCTGCGGAAGCTGGCGCGCATCGGACGGGAACGTAAGGCTCAGGCCTTGACGAGCTGGGCGCTTTCGATGGTCGAGCGCAGCAGATCAGGAAGCGACACCGACTTGCCCGCCGCGTAGTCGATCCACACGCACTTCGCGGAGCCGCGCGCGTAGAGCGTGCCGGGGTCGTCGGCGCGGAAGAGCTCGAAGCGCGTATCGAAGCTGCTGCGGCCCGGCGTGCCCACCGTCATGCGGCCGATCACGTCGCCCGGATAGTGCAGTTGCTTCAGGAACTCCATCGACGCATTGACGATCACGGGTCCCTGCCCTTCGCCGTTGCCGCCCGCGATGCCGAGCTGCTCGAACCAGGAAATCCGCACCTGCTCCATGTAGCGGAAATAGACCGTGTTGTTCACATGGCCGAACGCGTCCATGTCGCCCCAGCGGATCGGCATCGACATTTCAAAAACGGGGTGGTAGTCGCTCATCGCACTTCTTCTACGGTTTGAATCTGAATCGGAAAAACGGAACTGCGCGGGCCGCGTCCGGCAACGGGCGCGCAACCCGCGAATCGCAGCGGCTAATAAGGTTTATGCAGCGTCGGCGCTGTGCGGACGCTGCACATGGGCGTCAATGATCGCGCTATTCGCGCGTTTCTGCTCCGAAGCTAACAGGCAAGCGTGTCAGTCAAACGATTGCCTGCCGCGATTACGAAAGACCGAAACCGTCGTCGGCGGCGATCACCGAGCCGTTGATGAACTGCGATTCGTCGGCGGCGAGCAGCAGCAACAGCCCGTCCAGGTCTTCCGGCTTGCCCACACGATGCCGCGGCAGCATCGAAATCAGCTTTTGCCCCTGATCGGTCGCCCAGTGATGGTGATTGATCTCGGTATCGATGTAACCGGGGCAGATCGCGTTGACGTTGATGCCGTGGCGGCCCCATTCCTGCGCCATCGCTTTCGTCATGTGGACCACGGCCGCCTTGCTCATCGAGTAGAGCCCGATTTGCGGCAACACGCGCAAGCCCGCCACCGATGCGATATTGATGATCCGGTACGGCGGTTTGCTGGAGCCGCCGCCGCGCATGATCATCCGCTTGGCCACTTCCTGCGCGACGAAGAACGCGCCGCGCGTGTTCGTGTCGAACACGTATTCGAAGTCCGCGGGGGTCACGTCGGTCAGCTTTTGCGTCGTCGATACGCCCGAATTGTTGACGAGAATATCGATCGTGCCCGCCTCCGTCTCCGCGTGCGCGACGGCCGACTTGATGCTCTGATAGTCGGTCACGTCGAGCGAGACGACGTGCGCGGCCCCGCCCGACGCCTCGATCTCGGCGCGCAATTCCTTCAGACGTTCGATGCGTCGGCTTGCCAGCACGACCTTTGCGCCCGCTTGTGACAGCACCATGGCAAATCGCTTGCCCAGTCCACTCGATGCGCCCGTAATCAGCGCCACCTTGCCTTCCAGATTGATCGAACGGCCCATTGTCGTTTTCCTTGGAACATGGATGTGACGGAATGCCAGCCCACGCGCCGCGCAGGCATTGGGGTCAATCCTTGGTCACAGTAATAGTACGATCGTGCTAATCTTGCCTCTTTGTGTTGCAGCGCAGGGATCGTTCAATGACAATACGATCCCGAAAAAAGCATTCTAACGGTAAGAGGAGCATCAATGACCCCCGCAAGCCTGATCGAGCAGTACGGCCCACGCGAATCGATGGAATATGACGTGGTGATCGTCGGCGGCGGCCCTGCGGGCCTGTCGGCGGCTATTCGTCTGAAGCAGCGGGCGGCGGAAAAAGGCGTCGATATTGGTGTCTGCGTGCTCGAAAAAGGCTCGGAAATCGGGGCGCATATCCTCTCGGGCGCGGTGATGGACCCGCGCGCGTTGAATGAACTGATTCCGGACTGGAAGGAAAAAGGCGCGCCTCTGGACGTCGAAGTGACGGAAGACCGCTTCCTGTTCCTTTCCGAAACTGCCGCGAAAGCCGTCCCGAACTGGGCGCTGCCGGACAATTTCAAGAATCACGGCAACTACGTGATCAGCCTGGCCAATGTCACGCGCTGGCTCGGGCAGCAGGCCGAAGCGCTGGGCGTCGAGATCTTCCCGGGTTTCGCAGCGGCGGAAGTGCTGTACAACGACGACGGCTCCGTGAAGGGCGTCGCGACGGGCAACCTCGGTATCGGCAAGGACGGTCAGCCGACCGAGAACTTCCAGCTCGGCATGGAACTGCACGCGAGGTACACGCTGTTCTGCGAAGGCGCGCGCGGGCATCTTGGCCGTCAACTGTCGGACAAATTCAGGCTGCGCGACGGCGCCGATCCCCAGGTCTACGGCATCGGCATCAAGGAACTGTGGGAAATCGATCCGTCGAAGCACAAGCCGGGTCTGGTGATTCACACCGCAGGCTGGCCGCTCGATACGCAGACGTACGGCGGCTCGTTCCTCTATCACATCGACAACAACCAGGTGATGGTGGGTTTTGTGGTCGGTCTCGGCTATTCGAACCCGTACCTGTCACCGTTCGAAGAGTTTCAGCGCTACAAGACGCACCCGGAAATCCGCAAGTTCCTCGAAGGCGGCAAGCGTGTGTCGTATGGCGCACGCGCGATCACGGCCGGTGGCCTGATGTCGCTGCCGAAGCTCGTGTTTCCGGGCGGCGCCTTGGTCGGCGACGACGCGGGCTTCCTGAACGCCTCGCGTATCAAGGGCTCGCACGCAGCGATCAAGACGGGCATGCTGGCCGCCGATGCCGCGTTCGATGCGGTGCAGGCGGGCCGTCAGTCGGATGAACTCGCCGCGTATCCCGAGTCGTTCAAGACCTCGTGGCTGCACACCGAGCTGTACCGGGCGCGCAATTTCAAGCAGTGGATGAGCAAGGGCCTGTACCTGGGCACGCTGATGGTCGGCATCGAGCAGAAGCTGATGGGCGGCAACGTGCCGTGGACGCTGCATCACCAGCACTGGGACCACGAGATGCTGAAGCCGGCCTCGCAATGCAAGCCGATCGAGTATCCGAAACCTGATGGCAAGCTCACATTCGACCGGCTCTCATCGGTGTTCATCTCGAACACCAATCACGAAGAGAACCAGCCCGCGCATCTTACGCTGAAAGACCCGTCGGTGCCCGTCAAGGTGAATCTGCAAACGTATGCAGGGCCCGAGGGACGCTACTGCCCCGCCGCCGTGTACGAGTTCGTGAAAAACGACGACGGCAGCGAGCGCCTCGTGATCAACGCGCAGAACTGCGTGCACTGCAAGACCTGCGACATCAAGGACCCGACGCAGAACATCGTATGGGTCACGCCCGAAGGCGGCGGCGGTCCGAACTATCCGAACATGTGACGCGGGCAGCGTCCAGACAAACGAAAGCGCCGCTCACATCGAGCGGCGCTTTTTGCATGACGGCCGAACCGACGCCCACACGGCTCACGCCGCGAGCGTCTCCAGCCGCGCACGCATCCGTTCGATAACAGGCGCCCACACTCCGACAGACGGCTGGCGAAATAGCTCGACCGTCTGATACCACGGCGTGCGTTCCACCTCTTCGCCCCAGAACCACGCGGACACGTAGTCGATCATCAGCCAGGTCGGCACGCCGAGCGCGCCTGCCAGATGGGCGGGACCGCTGTCGATGGTCACGAGCGCATCGAGATTCACGAGCAGCGCGGCCACATCGTCGAAGCCCGCTTCGAAGTGCGCGGTCGGATCGACGATATCGACGCCCTGCGCCCGCCATTGTCCGACCGTCGCCTGACGCCCCGGAGACACCGCAAAGAACGTAATGCCAGGCACGTTCAGAAGCGGCGCGAACTGCTCGACGGGAACCGAGCGGCGCGCATCGCGGATGTGATCGGGATTGCCGTTCCACACGAGGCCAACCGTCTTGCTCCCCGCCTTCGCAGCGCCAGCGACACGCTCCCGCCACAAATCGGCCCGCGCCGGATCGGCGCTCAGATACGGACGCCCCCACATCGACGGATCGTCGATGCCGAGCCGCAGCGGCAGACTCATCAGCCCGCAGTGAAAATCGGGCTTCGTTTCGAGGCTCGTTTCGATCTTGATGCCGGCAGGCAGCATGCGTTCGAACAGATGCTGCATCGGCCCCGCATAGCCGAAGATCACGCGGCCGCCTTCGCGTTGCGCGCGTTCTGCGAGCAGACGGAGAAAGCGCACCGACCACAAGCAATCACCGTTGCCCTGCTCGCCATACACGACCAGCGTCTTGCCCGCCAGCGACTCGCCGCGCCAGTTGGCGCTGATCGCCGCAAGCGCCGTTTTCGCGGCGTTCACATCGTCGGCGAATGCGATGCGCGCTTCGTAGTCGAGCCAGCCTTGCGCGTATCGCCCCGCGCGCATTTCCAGTTCCGACAGATCGAACAGCGCGTGCGCATTGTTCGGCGTCAGTTCCAGCACGCGACGCAGCAGCGCTTCGGCTTCGGCGAATCGGCCCTGCTCTTTGATGCACAGCGCGAGCTTGTGCAACACGATGTGGTTACCCGGCGCGGCGCGCGCGGCTTCGTGCAGCAAGCGTTGGGCTTCGGGAAAATCGTCACGTTGCTGGAAAGCGGCCGAGCGCCACACGAGCGCGTTCGCATCGTTGGCGTCGCGCGCCAGCAGCAGCGCCGTCGCCGATTCGACGAGCGCCCAGTCCCGCAGAATGAAGGCCGTCTGCGCGATCTCGTGCAGCAGCCGCGCATCGCAGTTCGCGTCGAGGCGGTATGCGCGCACGAGCGCATCGACCGCCTGGCGCAGCCGTGCCTTGTCGCCGTTCGCTCCGGCGAGCAGCGCATTGCCGAGCGCGAGCCAGTCCGTGGCGACGGCGTCGGGTGCCGACGTGCGCGCATAAAGCTGCGCCAGTGCGTCGGCGCGCGTGGAGTCGTTGTGATTCATGTTGACCGCCCTGTCGATAGCCAGCGAGCCCGCGGAGCCGAGGTTCGACTATTCGACTTCAGGGCGCGCTGGCCGCGATCTTCGGCGTATCGACGACAACGTCGCCGCACTGCGCGCGATGCCGGAGCGCATGATCGATCAGCACGAGCGCAAGCATCGCCTCGGCGATCGGCGTCGCGCGAATGCCGACGCACGGATCATGACGCCCGAACGTTTCGACAACGGCGGGCTGCCCGTTCTTGTCGATCGAGCGGCGCGGCGTGCGGATGCTCGACGTCGGCTTGATCGCGATCGATACCGTGATGTCCTGCCCCGTCGAAATGCCGCCGAGCACGCCGCCCGCATGATTGCCGACGAAACCTTCCGGCGTCAGTTCGTCGCCGTGCACCGAGCCGCGCTGCGCGACACTGGCGAAGCCCGCGCCGATCTCGACGCCCTTCACCGCGTTGATGCCCATCATCGCGTGCGCGATGTCGGCGTCGAGCCGGTCGAAAAGCGGCTCGCCGAGGCCGACGGGCACGCCCGACGCCACCACGTTGATGCGCGCGCCGATCGAATCGCCGTCCTTGCGCAGCGCGTCCATATACGCTTCGAGTTGCGGCACGATGTCCGCGTTCGGCACGAAGAACGGGTTCTCGCGCACGTGCTGCCAGTCGACAAACGGCACGTCGATCTCGCCGAGCGCGGCCATATAACCGCGAATCTCGGTGCCGAACTTCTCGCGCAGCCATTTCTTCGCGACCGCGCCCGCCGCCACCGTTGGCGCCGTCAGACGCGCGGACGAACGACCGCCGCCGCGATAGTCGCGGATGCCGTACTTCTGCCAGTAGGTGTAGTCGGCGTGGCCCGGACGGAAGGTTTCGGCGATGTTGCCGTAGTCCTTGCTGCGCTGGTCCGTGTTGCGGATCAGAAGCGCGATGGGCGCGCCCGTCGTCTTGCCCTCGAACACGCCCGAAAGAATCTCGACCTTGTCTTCTTCCTGGCGCTGTGTCACGTGCCGCGACGTGCCGGGCTTGCGGCGATCGAGTTCGAACTGGATGTCGGCCTCGACGAGCGACATGCCCGGCGGGCAGCCGTCGATCACACAGCCGATAGCCGGGCCATGCGATTCGCCGAAGGTCGTGACGGTGAAGAGCGTACCGAGGGTATTGCCGGACATGAGCGTCGTCCAAAGAAATGCGGGGAGAACGTTATTATGCCAGCCCGGCCGCCCTGCCGTGGCGCGCGGGGACTCGGGCGATCGTTATAGGACAAACGCACGAACGCGCGTTGCGCCGCGAGACGGGCGGCCACGCCCGAAACGCTATTTCCGGGCGCCACGCAGTTCCGAAACAATCTGCTGGAGGAGTTCCGGCGTCGCCTGCGCGGGATCGAGCGGCTCGCCGACAGCCAGCGTCAGACGGCTCATCACGCCCTTGTGAATCGGACGCGGGAACCGCGCATCCGCGCTGCGCGACCAGACACTGCCCCACAGACCGCGTAACGCCATCGGCACAACGGACACGGGCGCGCGCTGCAGGATTTCCGACACGCCGTGGCGGAACGGATTCATGTCGCCTGTTTTGGTGAGCTTGCCTTCGGGAAAAATGCAGACGAGATCGCCATCGTCGAGCGCCTTTGCGCAGGCATCGTAGGCACGCTTGAGCAAATCGGGGTCTTCATGCGCAGGGGCAATCGGAATTGCCTTTGCATGTCTGAACAGCCAGCCGGCAAACGGCGTGCGGAAGATCCGATGGTCCATCACGAAGCGGATCGGTCGCGGACTTTCCGCCATGATCACCAGGGCATCGACATAGCTCACGTGATTGCACACCAGCACGGCCGCGCCCTGTTCAGGCATGCGTTCGGCGTGAACGAGACGAATCCTGTAGAACGTGTGCACGAGCAGCCACGCGACGAAGCGCAACAGGAACTCGGGCACGAGCGAATAGATGTAGACGGCGACGATCACGTTGAGCAGCGCCGTCACGAGGAACAGCCCCGGAATGCCGACGCCCGCCGACGTCAGCGCGACGGCCATCAGCGACGACACGATCATGAACAGCGAGTTGAGGATGTTGTTCGCCGCGATGATCCGCGCGCGATGGCTCGGCTGGCTGCGGCTCTGGATCAGCGCATAGAGCGGCACGCTGTAGAAGCCGCCGAACATCGCAAGCAGGAACAGATCGGCGAGCACGCGCCAATGCGCGGGCAGCGTCATGAATTCGGCCACCGTAAAAAGATGCGCGGCTTTCGGCAACGCGTGGCTCGCGAAGAACAGATCGATCGCGAACACGCTGATGCCGATCGAGCCGAGCGGCACGAGGCCGATCTCGATGCGCTTCTTCGACAGCCGCTCGCACAGCAGCGAGCCCGTGCCGATACCGATCGAAAACGTCGCGAGCAACACGGTAACGACATCGGGATTCGCGGACAGCACGTCCTTTGCGAAACGGAAGAACGACGACAAAAACGTCGCGCCGACAAACCACAACCAGGAAATGCCGAGCAGGCTCAGAAAGACGGTCCGGTTTTCGCGCGCCAGCTTCAGATTGCGCCAGGTTTCGCTGACCGGATTCCAGTTGATGCGCAGATCGGGCTGCGATGGCGACGATTGCGGCACGAAGCCCGACGCGACGCGCCCGATCAGTGCGATCGCCACGCACCCGAATGCGAGGATCGCCGCGCCGTGCGCCTCCGAGCCCGCCGCCGCGCCGCCGGCAATCGTACCGAGCAAAATCGCGACGAACGTGCCCATCTCGACCATGCCGTTGCCGCCGACCAGTTCCGTCATGTCCAAATGCTGCGGCAGATACGCGTATTTGACGGGGCCGAACACGGTCGAATGGACGCCCATCAGGAACGTGCACAGATACAGCAGCAGCGCGTCGTGCAGCCAGAAGCCCGCGCCGCCGACCAGCATCACGCCGATCTCGAAGGTCTTCACGAAGCGCGTGAGCATCGCCTTGTCGTACTTGTCGGCGACCTGGCCGGACGTCGCCGAAAACAGGACGAACGGCAGAATGAAGATCGCCGATATCAGAAAGGCTACGGTGTCCGCATTCACGCCTGAGAATCGCGCGGCCTGATACGTGACGAGCGACGTAAAGCCGATCTTGAACACGTTGTCGTTCATCGCGCCGAGAAACTGCGTCCAGAAGAACGGCGCAAAACGGCGCTCGCGCAACAGGCGGAACTGCGAGCCGTGTTCGCGCGCGGAGCGCCGTGTTTGCTGGGCGGAGGACAACGGACGATCGCTCATCGAATGCTTGACAGAGGGCTGGTTTCGCGCAGATTCACTTCGGCACTGCGGGAATAGCGGACACAAAAAAAGCGCACGCTTTTCGCGCGCGCTTCGAGGATGCTTCAGTCATGCGACAGCGGCATGTCGGCGCACTGCAAGCCGGCCAGCCGACCGGTCGAGGCAACGAGGCCAACGAAAATCGGCTCAGCGCGAGGGCTGCTCCTGCTGCGGCTCGTCTTCCGCCGGCCAGTCGCGAATATAGGCCTTCAGCATCCGGTTCTCGAAGCCCTGCTCTTCGACGACGGCCTTCGCGACGTCGTAGAACGAGATCACGCCCATCAGCGCGCGGCTTTCCATCACGGGCAGATAGCGCACGTGATGCTCGAGCATCATGCGGCGCACTTCGTTGACATCCGTTTCGGGCGTGCACGTAAGCGGGTGATCGTCCATGATCTTGCGGATCGTCGTGCCGCCGACGCTGCCGCCATTGCGGCTCAGCACGAGGATGATCTCGCGGAAGGTCAGCATGCCGACGAGATCGCCATACTCCATGACGACGAGCGAGCCGATATCGTGCTCGGCCATCGTGTTGACGGCCTCGTTGAGCGGCGTATCGGGTGTGACCGTGAACAGGGTGTTGCCCTTGACCTTCAGAATGTCGCTGACTCGCATGATTTGTCTCCTGTCGACCAGAGCTGGCGCATTGGCGCGTTACCTTGCTCTGGTCCCATGCAACATGGTTGCGGATGAGCCCGGTGAGGCTTAAAGGGCATGACTGACTTTCGATGCTATCGGAAAGGCCCACAAAAGGAAAGCGGACCGAACGGACGATAGCGCCCCACCGAACGTCCGACAGACGGCGCTCGCAGGCACGTCGGTGCATTCGTCGGGCGCGTCCCGCGCGATCCGCAACGCCCGTCGCACTCAGTGGAATCACCCCCGTGCGCACGTCGCCATGCGGGCGAAAACGGAGTGGTACGCGCGCGGCCCGGTGATACGATGGCCGTCACTTTCACCTTCGCCGGGCCCCCGACGCCCGGCCGTCCACGATGTCCGCCAACCGTTTCGACACGCTTGCGCTGCATGCGGGCGCCGCCCCCGACCCCGCGACGGGCGCGCGCGCCACGCCCATCTATCAGACCACGTCGTTCTCGTTCCGCGACTCCGATCACGCAGCCGCGCTCTTCAACATGGAGCGCGCGGGCCACGTGTACTCGCGCATCTCGAACCCGACGGTCGCCGTGTTCGAAGAGCGCGTCGCCGCGCTCGAAAACGGCGCGGGCGCGATCGGCACGGCGAGCGGCCAGGCCGCGCTGCACCTCGCCATCGCGACGCTGATGGGCGCGGGCTCGCACATCGTCGCATCGAGCGCGCTGTACGGAGGCTCGCACAATCTGCTCAACTACACGTTGCCGCGCTTCGGCATCGAAACGACATTCGTGAAGCCCGGCGATATCGACGCATGGCGCGCCGCGCTGCGTCCGAACACGAAGCTGCTGTTCGGCGAGACGCTCGGCAATCCCGGCCTCGACGTGCTCGACATCGCAACAGTCGCGCGGATCGCGCACGAGCACCGTGTGCCGCTGCTGGTCGACTCGACGTTCACCACGCCGTATCTGTTGAAGCCCTTCGATCACGGCGCCGATTTCGTCTACCACTCGGCGACCAAGTTTCTCGGCGGCCACGGCACGACGATCGGGGGCGTGCTCGTCGACGGCGGCACGTTCGATTTCGAGGCTTCGGGGCGCTTCTCCGAATTCACGGAACCATATGAGGGCTTTCACGGCATGGTGTTCGCCGAGGAAAGCACCGTCGCGCCCTTCCTGCTGCGCGCCCGACGCGAAGGACTGCGCGACTTCGGCGCGTGCCTGCATCCACAAGCCGCCTGGCAACTGCTGCAAGGCATCGAAACGCTGCCGTTGCGGATGGAACGGCATGTGGCGAATACGCGCAAGGTCGTCGAATTTCTCGCCACACACGCCGCCGTCGAATCCGTCGCGTATCCGGAACTGCCCACGCACCCGGACCATGCGCTCGCTCAACGTCTGCTGCCGCGCGGCGCAGGCGCCGTGTTCAGCTTCAACCTGCGCGGCGACCGGGCCGCCGGCCGCTCGTTCATCGAAGCGCTCTCGCTGTTCTCGCATCTGGCGAATGTCGGCGATGCCCGCTCGCTCGTCATCCACCCGGCATCGACGACGCATTTCCGCATGGACGCCGCCGCCCTCGCCGCGGCCGGCATCGCGGAGGGCACGATCCGTCTGTCGATCGGCCTCGAAGACCCCGACGATCTGATCGACGACCTCAAGCGCGCGCTGAAGGCCGCGCAGAAGTCCGCGGGCGGCTCCCCCGGTCAATCCGCCCCGCGATCCGCCAACAAGCCGGCGGGCGCCGGACGCAAGGAGTCCGCATGATCGTCGACGTGAACGGCAAACCGGCCTATGCATACACGGGCGGCAAGGCATTCGATGCCGCACTGCCCACGGCCGTCTTCATACATGGCGCCGAGCACGACCACAGCGTGTGGGCGCTGCAGACGCGCTACTTCGCGCACCACGGCTTCGGCGTGCTCGCCGTCGATCTGCCCGGCCATCATCGCAGCGCCGGCCCCGCGCTGACCAGCATCGGCGCGATGGCCGACTGGCTGGCCGCGTTGCTCGACGCGCTGGGCGTCGCGCGCGCGTTCGTCGCCGGACACAGTATGGGTTCGCTCGTTGCGCTAGATTTCGCGGCCCGTTACCCGTCGCGCGCGACGCACCTTGCCCTCGTCGCGACGGCCGTGCCGATGGCCGTCTCCGACACACTGCTCGACGCCGCCCGCGAGCGCGAGCCGGACGCGATCGAAATGGTGAACCAGTGGTCGCATTCGACCATCACCGCGAAGCCCTCGTGCCCCGCACCCGGCTTCTGGCTGCACGGCATGAACCAGCGGTTGATGGAGCGCGTGTCGGCTACGGGCGAGCCGCAGCTCTTTCACACCGACTTCAGCGTCTGCAACGCATACACGGATGGCCTCGTCCGCGCTGCGCAAGTGACGTGCCCAGTGCGCCTGATCGTCGGCCGGCGCGACCTGATGACGCCGCCGCGCGCAGCCAGGGCGCTCGCCGACGCGCTGCGCGAAGCGAACGTGCCCGTCGACACGATCACGCTCGACGCCGGCCACGCGCTGATGTCCGAGCAGCCCGACGCGACGCTCGACGCGCTCTATACGTTTGCGGCCGCACGCGCTTCGAAACGTCCACCTGCGTCACATTAGCCGCGCCGGAAAGCGCGCACCATATGCCGGATGGCCAGGTTGCACGTGCCTTGCGATAGCAGCACAATGAATCCATGCCTGCGCGGGTCGGCGGCACCTGCGCCGGCGCGGGCAGGCAATGGAGGCGATCATGAGCCATCAGACAACGCACGACGCGCACTTCGCGAGCTTCGCGGAGTTCTACCCGTACTATCTGACCGAGCATCGCAACACGATGTCGCGCCGGCTGCATTTCATCGGATCGCTGGGCGTGATCGGCTGCGTCGCGATGGCCGTCGCGACGGGCGACTGGCTATGGCTGCCCGTTGCCGTCGTGTGCGGCTATGGGTTCGCCTGGGTCGGGCATTTCTTCTTCGAGAAGAACAGGCCCGCGACATTCCGGCATCCCGTCTACAGCCTGATGGGCGACTGGGTGATGTTCAAGGACATCTGCACGGGGCGAATTTCGCTCTAGCGTCGGCGCCGGATGAAATGCGCAAGATAGTGCGGACGAGTCAAAGGCAAGGAGTTAAAAGCAGGCGTTGAACGCAAGCAGCTTCAAGCCGTCTGCTGCGGCAGCGCGGGCGTGCCGTTTGCGCCCGCCTGAGGAGGCTGCGCAATTCCCCGAGAAGCCTCCCGCGCCGCCAGCAAGCTCGCAAGCGACACGTTGAGCCGCTCGGTATCGAGCGCGGCGAGCAGCATCGTGCTATCGACGCGCGTCGAATCGAGTTTCAGCTGATAAGCTAGCTCGTCACGGTCTATCACGAACAGGTCGAAGAGCCGCTTGACCGTGATCTGATTCGGATTCGCGACCAGCAGGAAATGCGGCCGCTGGCCGTTCTCGTCGAGCTGGACGATCCAGTCGATCGCCTCTAGTTGCTGCAACAGCCGCACGGTCGTCGCGAGATCGCGCCGCAGTGCGCGAGCGAGTTCGGGCACCGTGTAGCCGTGCGTGCCCGCGTCGCGCGCTTCGGCGAGGCGCGCAAGCAGTTCGAGCGAATCGAGCAGGTCGCTGCCCGGAAAGTCCCGGCGATGAAACTGCCCGATGCGTATCGCGGGCAGCGCCGACGCGATCATCGCGCCCGCAAGCGTGATGAACCAGCTGAGATACATCCACAGCAGAAAGAGCGGCACGACGGCAAACGCGCCATACACGGCCGTATAAGTGGGAATGCGCCGGATATAGAAACCGAAGCCGCGCTTCGCGAACTCGAACGCGATCGCAGCCGTCACGCCGCCGACAATCGCGTCGCGCCACTCGACGCGGCAGTTCGGCAAAAACACGTAGAGCATCGTGAACGCAAGCACCGTCAACGGCAGCGCCGCGCCGGCCAGTGCCCATTCGATCAGCGGCGTGATGCGCTGCGCGGCCGTATAGCTCATCGACTGCGTGAACAGATACGACGAGATCGACAGGCTCACGCCGATCAGAATCGGCCCGAGCGTCAGGATCGCCCAGTAGACCAGCACGCGCTGCGCGAACGGCCGCGCCTTGCGCACGCGCCAGATCACGTTGAATGCGGATTCGACCGTCATCATCGTCATCACGGACGTGACGAACAGCACGATCATCCCCAGCGTCGTCAGCCCCTTCGCCTTCGACGCGAACTGATTCAGATACTTGAAGATCTGGCTGCTGACCTGATCGGGCATCAGGTGTTCGGCGAGAAAGGTCTGCAGCGACGCCTGGAATTGCGCAAAGATCGGGAACGCCGTAAAGAGCGCGAACGCGACCGTCGCGAGCGGCACCAGCGACAGCATCGTCGTGAACGTCAGACTGCCAGCCACCTGCGGGATGCGATCCTCGCCGCTGCGCTTCGCGGCGAATTCCGCGAGACGCTTGAGCGCGTCGAGATCGAGACGCAACCTGGACAACAAGACAACCTCCTCCGACTTTCGACTTTCGACTTCGATACACGCGCCCGCATGCGCGTGACGGCCGACGCATCATCAGGCGTTCGACGAACCCACGGTTGATTCATCCGAAAGCAGTCACCCGAAAGCGGACCGCAAGCAAGAGAGATGAACGCCGACGGACTCGCAGCACCGTCAGTGGACCCACCCCTATAATACCCGTTCACTGCAAATGCCTATGAAAGACATCCTCGTGCTTTACTACAGCCGGCACGGCGCCACGCGCGAACTCGCGCTGGCGATCGCGCATGGCATCGACAGCGTTCCCGGCATGCAGGCGCGCGTGCGCACGGTGCCGCCCGTCTCGACCGTCTGCGAGGCCACGCAGCCCGATATTCCGGAAGAAGGCCCGCCCTACGCGGAACTGCGCGATCTCGAAGAATGCGCGGGCCTCGCGCTCGGCTCGCCGACCCGCTTCGGCAACATGGCGGCGCCCCTCAAATACTTTCTCGACGGCACCACGCCGCAGTGGCTCTCGGGCGCGCTCGCGGGCAAGCCCGCTTGCGTGTTCACGTCGACGGGCAGTCTGCACGGCGGCCAGGAGACGACGCTGCTGTCGATGATGCTGCCGCTCCTGCATCACGGCATGATGATCCTCGGCATTCCGTACACCGAAAGCACGCTGACCACGACGCTCACGGGCGGCACGCCGTACGGAGCGTCGCATTTCGCGCGCGCGGATTCGGCGGGCCACGGCATTTCCGCCGACGAGAAGACGCTCGCGATCGCGCTGGGCGCGCGCATCGCCCGCGCGGCGGCGTCGATGCGCGAGCGGCCGTGAACATGCCGCGCGACGCAGCCATCACGGGCACGCAGGGCAATCGCGCCGCAGCAGCGGGCGCGGCGCTTGCGCTCATTGCATTGATCGCGCTGTGCGTCGCGTGGGAATGGTGGCTCGCGCCGTTGCGCGCGGGCGGCTCGCTGCTGGTGCTCAAGGCCGTGCCGCTGCTGCTCGCTCTGCCGGGCGTGTTCCGCAAGCGGCTCTATACGCTGCAATGGGCGTCGATGCTGAGCCTGCTGTATCTGATGGAAGGCATCGTGCGCGGCATGTCCGACCGCGGCCTGAGCGCTCGCCTCGGCTGGTGCGAAGTGCTGCTTTCCGCGACGTTCTTCGTCTGTGCGCTCGTCTATGTCGCGCCGTTCAAGCGGGCTGCGAAACGGCATGCGCGCGAGAATGGACCTGCAAGCGGACCAGCAAGCGGTTCGACCTGAATTGCCCGCCGCCGCGCGACGCCAGCCCCGCCGCGCAGCGCTCCGACGACCCGGTGGCCACCATAGCCACAGCCGCCCAACCCGCGCGAGCGCGATTCGCGCACGAGCCGACCCCGCCCTACCCGTTCTGACCGACCAACATGAATTCCGCCGCTACTTCGCCCTTCGTCGCCGCGTGCATCGATGCCATCGGCGCCGCGCACGTCCTCACCGATCCGCACGACACCGCGCCTTTTCTGACCGACTGGCGCCGCCGCTACACGGGCATCGCGTGCGCGGTGCTGTGCCCGTCGACGGCTGAGGAGGTCGCCGCGCTCGTGCGGCTCGCGAACGAGCACCGCGTCGCGATCGTGCCGCAAGGCGGCAATACGGGCCTCGCCGGCGGCGCCACGCCCGATGCGAGCGGCGCACAAGCCGTGCTGAGTCTCAAGCGCCTGAACCGCGTGCGCGACGTCGATCCGCACAACAACACGATCACCGTCGAAGCGGGTGTCGTGCTCGCGGACATGCAGGCGCGCGCCGAAGCGGCGGGACGCCTGTTCCCGCTGAGCCTCGCGGCGGAAGGCAGTTGCTCGATCGGCGGCAATCTGTCCACGAACGCGGGCGGCACGGGCGTGCTGCGCTACGGCAACACACGCGAGCTGTGTCTCGGCCTCGAAGTGGTGACGCCGCAAGGCGAGCTGTGGGACGGGCTGCGCGGACTGCGCAAGGACAATACGGGCTACGATCTGCGCGATCTCTTCATCGGCGCGGAAGGCACGCTCGGCATCATCACGGCTGCCGTGATGAAGCTGCATCCGCAACCGGCCGCGCGCGTGACCGCGCTCGCCGCGCTGCCGTCGCCGCATGCCGCGCTGGATTTTCTGTCGCTCGCGCAGCGTCACGCCGGGCCGCTGCTGACGGGCTTCGAGCTGATGTCGGATTTCTGCCTGCAACTCGTGGGCAAGCATTTCCCGCAGATGCGCTATCCGTTCGCGCAACGGCACGCGCAGATCGTGCTGCTCGAACTGTCGGACAGCGAGAGCGAGGAGCACGCGCGCGCCCTCTTCGAGCGGCTGATGGAAACGGCGCTCGAAGACAATCTCGTCGAAGATGCCATCGTCGCGGAAAATCTCGCGCAGTCGAAGGCATTCTGGAATCTGCGCGAGCACATTCCCCTTGCGCAGGCCGAAGAAGGATTGAACATCAAGCACGATATCGCCGTGCCGATTTCGCGCATCGGCCACTTCATCGACGAAACCGACGCCGCGATCGCGAAGGCCGTGCCGGGCGCGCGCATGGTCACGTTCGGCCATCTCGGCGACGGCAATCTGCACTACAACGTGCAGGCGCCGGAAGGCGTCGATGCGAAAGCGTTTCTTGCCCAGTACCAGAGCACGATGAATCAGATCGTCTACGACAGCGTGCATCGGCATCGCGGCAGCATCAGCGCGGAGCACGGAGTCGGACAGCTGAAAATCGACGAAGCCGCGCATTACAAGTCGGACGTCGAAGTGCGTCTGATGAAGACACTGAAAACAGCATTCGATCCGCTCAACCTGATGAATCCCGGCAAGGTGCTACGCTAACGGCATCGGTATCGACGAGAGGCGTTTATGAAGATTCGCGTGCTGTCCGACCTGCATCTCGAGTGCGACGAGCCGGAAGTGATCCCGCATGCCAACGCCGATCTCGTCGTGCTGGCAGGCGATATTCACAACCACGCCGAAGGGTTGCGCTGGGCTGCTGAAACATTCGACGGCACGGTACCCGTCGTCTACGTGCCGGGCAATCACGAGTATTACGACGGCGAGTTCGGCGCGCTCGAAGCGGCGATGCACGACGCGGCCGCGAGCGTCGACAACGTGCACTTCCTCAACAACGCGACGCTCGTCGATCCGGATGGCGGCTGGCGTGTGCTCGGCACGACGCTGTGGACCGACTTCGACCTGTATGGCGCCGATGAAGACTCGCGCGCAACATCGATCGCGGCCGCCGAGCGCGTGATGCTCGACTATCGGGGATTGATTCAGGTGACGTGGACGGCGGGCAGCGATGCCGACGATGCGCCGGCCCCGCGCCGCGAGAACGGCGTACAGGACAACACGCCGCGCAACCTGACCGCCGCCGACACGCTCGCGCTTCATCGGCAGGCGCGCGCGTGGCTCGAAGCGGAACTGGCCAAACCGTTCGACGGCAAGACGATCGTCGTCACGCATCACGCGCCGCATCGGCGCAGTCTCGCCGAGCGTTACGCGGACGATCGCGTTTCGGCGGGCTTCGTGAATCACCTGCCGTCGCTCGTGCGCGCGCCTGTCGCGCTGTGGGTCCACGGACACACGCACACGGCCTTCGATTACGTGGAGAACGGCACGCGCGTTGTCTGCAATCCGCGCGGCTATATCGACCGCCGCACGCGTCAGCGCGAAAACACCGAGTTCGCGTGGGACAAGGTCGTGGAACTCTGAAGGTCTGCCTGAAAACTGCCTAAAGGTCTGTTATCTGCCGACTACATGCTGCTGGCATCGCGCCGGCGCTGCGCGGACTGATCGGCACGCACGGGCGCAAGCCGCGGCTGCGGCCGCAGCCGTCTGAGAATGTCGCGCGACGCCGCGATTCCAATCAGTCCGAGCATGACGGCGACGCCGATCATCAGATGCGTATCCATGATTTCCTCTTCGTTTCAGATGTGCCTGCGTGCCGGAAGATCTCGGCCTTGACGAAACGTTAGCAAACCCGCTGCCGCGAGGAAGTAAGGAAGTGTTGCGGCGCAACGGCGGGATGTAACAGAGCGTCAAAGGTCTTTGCTGCATCACGCAGTACATCGCATGGCCGCGGCCAGCCGGTTTTACGTCCGCGCGAATTTGCGCAGTTCGGCCTGATCGGCGGCAAGCGTCGCGGGCAGTTCGTCGCGCAGGAATTCGACCCACGTGCGGATCTTCGCGTCCAGATACTGCCGCGACGGATACAGCGCGTACACGTTCATCTCCTGCGAGATGTACTCGGGGAGAATCCACACGAGCTGGCCGCTGCGCAAGCCCGCAATCGCCGAATAGATCGGCAGCACCGCGACGCCCATCCCTTCGCGCACAGCCACGGCCATCGCTTCCGCGACGTTGATCTGGAACGTGGTCGCGCCGAGATGCAGCGTTTCCTGGCCGTTCGGACCGTCGAACGTCCATTCGTCGGCGGGCATGACAGGCGTGATCATCTGCAGGCAGGTATGGCCGCGCAGATCGGCAAGCGTCTGCGGCACGCCGTTGCGCTCCAGATAATCGGGCGATGCGCACGCGATGCTGAACGCGCTGCCGAGGCGCTGTGACACGAGCCCCGAGTCCGGCAGGCTCTGCGCGAGCACGAGCGCGACGTCATAGCCTTCGTCGAGCAGATCGGGCATGCGCTGCGCGAGCGTCAGTTCGAGATGGACGTCCGGATAACGCTGCTGATAGCGGCCGACGGCGGGCACCACGTAGTGCTGGCCGAAGCTCGTCATCGCATGGACTTTCAGCTTGCCGGAGGGACGCGCGTGCGCGTCGCTGGCTTCCGCTTCCGCCTGATCGACGTACGCGAGGATCTGCTCGCAGCGCTGCAGATAGCGCTCGCCCGCTTCCGTCAGCGCGATGCGGCGCGTCGTGCGGTTCAACAGACGCGTGCGCAGATGCGCCTCCAGATCGGATACGGCACGCGACGCATAGGCCGTCGTCGTGTTGAGGTGCTGTGCCGCGCCCGTAAAGCTGCCCGCTTCGACGACGCGGACAAATACGCGCATGTTCTGAAGCGTATCCATAATTCGAATCCAGTCTCTGTGTACAGATGGATTGTTGCACGATTTGGAAAGACGATTATCTCATTCTCCGTAAGTATGCGTTGCGCCCTTACGGGTTATTCCTTAATTATCCGAAAAATATAATGACACCCTAAGTTATATAGTCTCTTGGAGAGCAAATCGTGCAGTTTCCGGTAAGAAAAGGGATCGCCGCACTGTCGGTTCTTACGATCTCGTTGATAATCGCCGGCTGTGCGAGCACTGGGCACATTGCTCCCGAATCCGCCCGCACCGATCCCGCCACGCTCGACGCCGGCGCCGCGATCCGCGCCGCCAATGCCGACGCCCAATGGCCCGCCGCCGACTGGTGGCGCGCCTATAACGATCCGCAGCTGAACGCGTGGATCGAAGCGGCGCAGGCGGGCAATCCGTCACTCGCCGCCGCGCAGGCACGCGTGCGCGAGGCGCAGTCGATGGCGGGCGTCGCCAAGTCCGCGCTGCTGCCGCAGGTCAACGGCGGCATGCAGATCCAGCGCAAGCAATGGCCGGACAACGTCTTTTACGGCCCCGGGCCGCTCGCCGGCCAGGAATCGTGGAACAACACGGCCGAACTCGGCCTGTCGTACCACCTCGACCTGTGGGGCAAGGACAAGAACGCCGCCGAACAGGCACTCGATGTCGCGCACGCCCGCGCCGCCGAATACCGCGCCGCGCGGCTCGAACTCGAATCGAACATCGTGCGCGCCTATATCGGGATGTCGCTGAACTACGCGCTGCTCGATATCGCGAAGTCGACGCTCGAACAGCAGCAGCAGGTCGCCGCGCTGGCGAACCGCCGTCTGAAGGGCAGCATCGGCACGCAGCTCGAAGTGGCGCAGGCGGAAGCGCCGCTGCCCGAATACGAACGCCAGATCGACGCGATCGAGGAATCGATCGCACTCGGCCGCAACCAGCTTGCCGCGCTCGCGGGCAAGGGTCCCGGCGCGGGCGACTCGATCACGCGCCCGCAGCTGTCGCTATCCGCGTTCGCCGGCCTGCCGTCGACGCTGCCCGCCGAGCTGATCGGCCATCGCCCCGACATCGTCGCCGCGCGCTGGACGGTCGCCGCGCAGGCACGCGGCATCGACGTCGCGAAGGCCGACTTCTATCCGAACATCGACCTGCTCGCGTCCGTCGGCGGCTATGCGGCGATGGGGCCGCTGTTCGGCTTTCTGAAGTCGGCGTCGGGCGGCTGGACGGCGGGCCCCGCGCTGTCGCTGCCCATCTTCACGGGAGGACGTCTGCGCTCGCAACTGGGCGCGGCATCGGCGGGCTACGACGTGGCCGTCGAGCAATACAACCAGACGATCGTCACCGCGCTCAAGGAAATCGCCGACGAGGTCGTGCGCATGCGCTCGCTCGATACGCAGCTGAAGGACGCGCAGCGTTCCGTCGCGACGGCGAGCAAGAGCTACCAGCTCGCGCGCGAAGGCTACCGGCGCGGCCTGACCGACTACGTGAACGTGCTGATCGCGCAGACGCAATTGTTGCGCGCGCAGGAAGGCGTCGCGAAGGTGCAGGCCGAGCAGCTGTCGGCGCACGCGACGCTCGTCACCGCGCTCGGCGGCGGCCTGATCGATCCCGCCGATGGCCCGACGGAAAAGGACGTGCTGCCCGCGCACGGCAAGGGCAAGGGCAAGGACAGGACAGCGGACGGCAAGGCCGCCTCCACGGCTGACGGGTCGAAGGGTGCATTGAAGGGTGCATCGAATGGCGCGACGACGGGCGCGTCCGCCGTCCGCTAACGGGAGAAGCCGCCGATGTCCACCAACCATTCTGTTTCCCGCACGCCCCAGGCGCCCGGCGTGCTCTACGCCGCGTTCGTCGACTGGGCGCGCACCGACGGCCGCACGTGGATCTACCTCTTGAAGGCGCTCGCCGCGTGTTTCCTCGCGCTAGGCATCGCGATGAAGCTCGACCTGCCGCAGCCGCGCACCGCGATGACGACCGTTTTCATCGTGATGCAGCCGCAAAGCGGGATGGTGTTCGCCAAGAGCTTCTACCGGATCTGCGGCACGCTGATCGGTCTCGTCGTGATGCTCGCGCTGATCGGCCTGTTCGCGCAGCAGCCGGAACTTTTCATCGTGTCGACGGCGATCTGGGTCGGCATCTGCACGGCGGGCGCTGCGCGCAACCGCAACTTCCGCTCGTACGGCTTCGTGCTGGCGGGCTACACGGCGGCGCTGATCGGCATTCCCGCCTCGCAGCATCCCGATGGCGCGTTCATGACGGCGCTCACGCGGGTCGCGGAAGTCGTGGTCGGCATCATCTGTTCGGGCGTCGTGAGCGCGCTCGTGTTTCCGGAGCACGCGGGCGAGCAGATGCGCGGCACGGTGCGCGCGCGCTTCTCGTCGTTCGTCGACTATGTGTGCGCGGCGCTGTCGGGCAAGGCCGATCGCGCGCGCATCGAGGACACCAATGCGAAGTTCGTCGCCGACATCGTGGGCTTCGAAGCCGTGCGCAGCGTCGCCGTGTTCGAGAGCCCCGATTCGCGGATGCGCAACGGCCGCCTGTCGCGTCTGAACAGCGAGTTCATGACGGCATCGACGCGCTTTCACGCGCTGCATCAGCTGATGAACCGACTGCGCGCGGCGGGTGCGACGGCTGCCGTGGCCGCGCTCGAACCGTACTTCCGCGAGATCGCGCCGTTGCTGAGCAAATCGGGCGAGCCCGTGCTCACGGCCGCCGACGCCGCGCACGCCGCCGCGCAGCTCGAAACCTACAAGGCCGAACTGCCGAAGCGCGTGCGGGCGACGCGCGCCGAACTCGAAGGCGACGCCGATGTGCCCTTGCTCGATTTCGACACGGGCGCGGAACTGCTGTACCGCTTCGTCGACGATCTGCACGCGTATGCGGCGACCTACGCGTCGCTCGCCGTCGCGACGCATGAACGCGAGCGCTGGATCGAGCGCTACGAGCCGAAGACGAATGGCATCGCGGCGGGCGTCGCGGGTCTGCGCGCGGCGATCGTGATGTCGATACTCGGCGCCTTCTGGATCGCCACCGCCTGGCCGAGCGGCGCGACGCTCACGCTGGACGCGGCCGCCGTCTGCGCGCTCGCGTCGTCGTCGCCGAATCCGACGCGCACCGTGTTCCAGATGGCGGCCGGCACGACGCTGTCGTCGCTGCTGGCGATGGTGCTGACGTTCGGCATCTATCCGCATATCGACGGCTTTCCGCTGCTGTGCGTGGCGCTCACGCCATTCCTCGCGCTCGGCGTGTGGATGACGACGCGCCCGAAGCTGGCCGGCTATGGCGTCGGCTATTGCATTTTCTTCTGCTACCTTGCGGGCCCCGACAACGTGATTCATTACGACCCGAGCAGCGTCATCAACGATGCGCTCGCGCTCGTGATCTCGATGCTGGTCGCGTCGATCGCGTTCGCCGTGCTGTTGCCGCCGTCGACGCCATGGCTGCGCAACCGTCTGCTGAACGACCTGCGCGCTCAGGTGGTGCTCGCGTGCCGTGGTCACATCGGGCCCCGGTGGGAACGTCTTTGGCGTCTGCGCACGCGCTTCGAGAGCGGCACGCGCGACCTGATGCACCAGATCAACGCGCTCGCGCCGAACGAGCCCGACGTGAAGCGCGACACGATGCGCTGGATGTTCGCGGTGCTGGAAACCGGCAACGCGGCGATCGACTTGCGCAGCGAAATCGCGACGCTGCCGCGCGATGCGCGCTACGGGCCGTCGATGCCGTGGCGCGTGACGCTGCGCGCGACGTGCGACGCAATTGCGCGTCTCTTCGCGCGGCCGCGCCCCGAGCGCCTCGACCACGCGCTCGCCGCGACGGCCGATGCGATCGCCGCCGTCCAGCAGACGCTCGCGACGTTCAAGCCACCGCGCGAAGAGCGTCATCAGTTGCAACGCATCTTGAGTCATCTGCATTTCATCCGAAGCGCGCTGCTCGATCCGCAATCGCCGCTGGGGCAACTCGGCACCGATGCAGACGCGAGCGGCGACGCGTCACAAGGAGTTCGCCATGCCACGTGAGATCGCCGTCCTCGACGCGTACATGCCCGCGATCGTGCTGCTGTTCATTGCGGGCGCCGCGATCACGTGGGTGCTGGACCGCGTGATCGCCTATACGGGCGTGTATCGCGTCGTATGGCACCCGTCCCTGTTCCGCGCGAGCCTGCTCGTGTGTGTGTGCGGCGTATTGGGCCTCGCCGTTTATCGTTGACCAGAGTCGAATCATGACTATCAGAAACATCATTGGGTTTATCGCGACGCTCGTTGTGTTCATCATCGCGATCTTGATCGGGCGTACGCTGTGGGTGCACTACATGGACGAGCCGTGGACGCGCGACGGCCGCGTGCGCGCCGAGGTCGTGAACATCGCGCCCGACGTGTCGGGCGCCGTCGTCGAGTTGCCGGTGCGCGACAACCAGTTCGTGCACAAGGGCGACCTGCTGATGCAGATCGATCCGTCGCACTATCAGATCGCCGTCGAGCAGGCCCAGGCGGCCGTCGCCGCGCGCAAGGCCGAGTTGCAGATGCGCCGTGACGATGCACAGCGTCGCGCGGATATGGACAGCCTCGTCGTATCGAAGGAAAGCCGCGAGAACGCGACGCACACCGCAACGGCCGCCGAGGCGCAGTATCAGCAGGCGCTCGCCGCGCTCGATGCGGCGAAGCTCAACCTCGAGCGGACTCGCGTCGTGTCGCCCGTCGATGGTTACGTCACCAACCTGAACGTCTATCGCGGCGACTATGCGGTTGCGGGATCAGCGAAGCTCGCCATCGTCGATAGCCACTCGTTCTGGGTCTATGGATACTTCGAGGAGACGAAGCTGCCTCACGTGAAGGTCGGCGACAAGGCCGATATCCGGCTGATGAGCGGCGGCACGCTGAAAGGCCACGTCGAGAGCATCTCGCGAGGGATTTACGACCGGGACAATCCGGAAAGCCGTGAATTGCTGGCCGATGTGAATCCGACGTTCAACTGGGTAAGGCTGGCGCAGCGCGTGCCCGTGCGGGTGAAGATCGATTCCGTGCCGGACGGTGTGCTGCTTTCCGCGGGAACGACCTGTACCGTGGTGGTGACCCCTTCCTTGTGAGCCATGCCCCTTCAAGGCTCGGCCATGAAACCGTCACGGAACGCCTCGACGTCTGTCTCCAGCTTGTCTGCAAAGCCCTCTTCGAATGGCACGGCGGCCGCGCGTGCCAGGAGGTCTCTCACAAGCGTCTGGTAGGTGCGTTCGTCACCGAGCAGCGAGCGAATCTTGTCACGCGTCGACGGCAACGCAAGATTGCGCGCATCGCGTCCGAGCAGGGCGCATGAAGCGGTCGAGTCGTTAAACGCATAGGCTTCCATCAGATCGGCTGCCTCGGTCCACACGCGCTCTTCGTTACCCGCCCACAGATAACTTCGCAGAATGAGCAGCAGGTCGGAGGCGTCCTTGTTTTCCTGTCGTCTGCGGTCTTCCCAGGCCAGCAGTTTCAGCAGCGTCAGTGCCGGGAGCGTGACGACGGGCACCACCAGGCCGGCGTCGATCTCGATCTGGGACGCCGTGTCGACGGCCTCGCTGAAGCCGAGCACGGTGAGGACGAACTCCCCCTCGGGCGGCCACGCGATCGAACCCTTCGGGACTTCGATGTCGCCGAAAGGCACCAGGTCGAGCGGGATCGTCATGCCCGTGTCGGCGTGCGCGAACAACAGGCGCTGCGGAGCGCGAGGGTCCTGACGGAAGCCCTCCACGTTCACGAGTTCGCCGATCAGCACCTCGTACGATGCCCAGCTGACTGCGCAGACGGCCACATCGACGTCTCGCGTGGCTCGCCCGGCTCGAATGCCGTACACATGCCAGAGAACGATGTCGCGCGCCGTTGCCCCCGCTACGACGAACGGCGTGCCCAAGCGCTTCGTCGCTTCGCAGACTCGCCTGAGCAGCGCCGAAGTCGCGGGGTGCATGGGACGTTCTTCGCTGACTCTAAGCATGAAGATTTCCGATGTAGCGCTCGTACAGCTGTTTCGCGACGGACAGATTCCGGCTATCTCCTGACGCGATCAGATCGGCGTACACAAGCAATGGATGCACGACGGGGAGTGACGGCGACGTGTCCCACCCATAATCGGCCGGTTCGCGCCAGAAGGATGCAAGAACCTCCACTTCGCCGTCGGGACTCGGGCGCAGCCGCGCCTCCTTCAGGAAGTCCGCACCCGGGTTCTGACGTGCGTAGATCGTCACACGAGCAGCCTTGAGCTGTTGCGTGACGAGATCCGCCGCGGCCTCGCCGCCAAGCCGGGCGTCGAACTTGAGGAAGTCGAACGCACGCCACCAGTCCGGCGACGTGGCCGTGTACGTCGACAATGCCAGCTTCGGCCTCAGGCGCGTCGGGTACAGGCTCACCCATTCATCGACATATTTCCGCCAGTCAGGGAATATCCGCTCGCCGTTTCGGCGCGTGACGAGCAGACCACGCGCCAGCAGATCGTCGACGACCTGATTCACCGTGCTCAAGGCCGCGCCGGAAGCTTCCGCGACCTTGCGGTATGGCTCGCTCGCGAGACCCGGTTGCGTGGCAAGCGCGAACATGACCTGCAAGCCTTTGCTGGTCGTGGACCGGGAAGTCTGTGTGCCAGGCGACCATGTCAGTCGAGGGCGACCCACGATCATGATCGTGGCCTCGGGCTCGCGGATGAACGTGTTACCGACCGCATCGAGAAAGGGGATGTTGCGATCGATCAGATCCATCGCGAGGTCGGGATCGACATAGGGCGCGACCAGCATGAGCGGACGGCCGTCGACACTGGCGGATTGCAGGCGGCCGGAGACGAGAAGAACGTTGGCGCGGTTGGCACGGGATGCCACATGAACGGGCATCACCAGCTTCTTGCCGTCAATATCGAACTGGATGGCGCCGTCGGCCTCCAGGCTGATTCTGGAGGCGGCAACCGGTTTAGCCTTGTAAATGCGCGTCGAGGACTGGAACGCACTACACGCTCCAGCCAGAATTTGCTGCCCTGTTATCGACAGAACGTCGGGTCGCGAAATCATCCGGCACCTTTTGTACGATTTCTGAGTAGTGTACGAAAAAATCGTACAGAGTCAAGAAATCGTACAAAACGGATGTAGCTCATTGAAAAGAAAATATATTTAAAATTACTTGTATGTTTTTCTGACTCTGTACGAAAAAATCATACCCTGTGTTTTTTCCGTACACACCGCTTCGGCGTCACTCCCGCAGTGAAAACTTCGCCACCGCCGCCTTCAACGCCTGCGCCTGATCATCGAGCGCCCGAGCCGCCGCCGTCGCCTGCTCGACGAGCGCGGCATTCTGCTGGGTTCCCGCATCCATTTGCGAAACGGCGAGATTAATCTCTTCAATTCCGGAACTCTGCTCGGCAGAAGCCGCTGAGATTTCCCCCATGATGTCGGTGACGCGCTTCACGGCCTTGACGACTTCGTCCATCGTCTGCCCCGCGTCCTGCGCAAGCTGCGAGCCGTTGCTCGCGCGCTCGACCGACGTGCTGATCAAGCCCTTGATCTCCTTCGCCGCGGCGGCGCTGCGCTGCGCGAGGTTGCGCACTTCGCCCGCCACCACCGAGAACCCGCGGCCTTCTTCGCCGGCGCGCGCCGCTTCGACGGCGGCATTGAGCGCGAGGATGTTCGTCTGGAACGCGATCCCTTCGATCACGCCGATGATGTCGCCGATGCTCTTCGCGCTGTCGTTGATCTCGCCCATCGTCGACACGACGCGGCTCACCACTTCGCCGCCCTTCTCCGCGATCGCCGATGCATTGTCGGCCAGCGTGCGCGCCTGCTTCGCGTTGTCCGCGTTCTGACGCACCGTCGACGTCAGCTCTTCCATGCTGCTCGCCGTGCGCTCGAGCGCCATCGCCTGCTGCTCGGTACGCTGCGACAGATCGAGATTGCCCATCGAAATCTCACCCGATGCGGACGCAATCGCCTCCGCGCTCGCCGCGATATGCGCGACCGTCGACGAAAGGCCGTCCTGCATGTCGCGCAACGCGAACAGCATGCTCGACTTGTCACGCTTGCCGAGCACGATGTCGTTCGACAGATCGCCCGCCGCGATGCGGCTCGCGATCTCCTTCGCGTACACAGGCTCGCCGCCCAGCTGGCGCGCGAGACGCCGCACCACCCATTCGCTGATCACGAACGCGAGCACGATCAGCGCGACCGTCATCACGGCCATCATCACGAACGAGGATTGATAGATGAACGACGACGCGTCGATGGTCGCCTTCGCCGCCTTGCCGCGCTGCGCGACGAGTTCGTCGACGAGCTTTTCGAGCTTGCCCGTCTCGACGAGCAGCGACACATCCTGCGTGCCGACCTGCCAGTTCATCTGCGACAGGTCGAGCGGCTGCGCCTTCACGAGCGTCACGAAATCGCGCAGATGTCCGCTCCAGGCGCCGATCGCGTCGGCGAACTTCTTCTGCTGCGCGGCGACGTCGGCGGAATCGGCATATTGCTGGAGCGTGTCGAGTTCGGCCGACAGACCCGCCAGGCCCTTGTCGATGTCGGCGCCGAGCTCGTCGCGTTCCTTCGCGGTCGTCGCCGTCAGCAGCATCTTCTGGGCGCGGCTCGCGCGCAGCAGGTAGCCGCGCGCTTCCTCGGCGGCCCGGCTCGCGACGTGGCCCTGCTCGTAGATCGAGCGCATCTGGCCGTTGAGCCGGCTGATCTGCGTCAGCGAGAACACGCCGATCGCCAGTGTGCCGACGAGCAGCACGGCAAAGGCGAAGCGCAACGTCGTCTTCACGGACCATCCGCGCGGCTTGCCACCCGCTGCCCGCTGCCCCGAACGCGCCGGCCCACCCGCCGCTTCGCCATCCGGTGCGAACCCCACGCCCGGCTGGCCACCCAGCGAAACTGCTTTCATATTTCCTGCCCCCACATGACTAACAACAGCCGGAAAGGTCGGTTCCGGCATGCCTTCTTATCTCTCCGGGTTGACGGCATCGTCGGCGGTGTTCTTGAGGCCCGCCGTCCCGCATCCCCCGGTCCCCGGCGCGCCGCTTCGTGGGCCGCGCGCCGCGCCGGATTTATACACGGTCAAAATTCGCCCGGCGCGCTTTCCGACGCTTTGCGAAGACCTCGCTCATCGGCTGATGCCAGTATCGGCGCCTTGAATGGCGCTCCGCGATAGTGCTCCACGGAAGCCGCCCGCACCGGAAGCATGCATCCTCACCCGCATTGCGCGTCCGATTCGCGACAAAACTTGGCCGGACAATTGGCGGGAGACACACTACACTTCATCAAACGCTAAAAACATCAGCCGCCACCGACGGTTCCCCCCGACCGCCGGCGCTGGCATCCCGAGTCACTCTCTCCAGACCGACCACATGGAATCCAGCCTCGACAAAGGCGCCCTGGCTGGCGCCGCCGGCGCTTCCGGCGCCACCGCTTCAGCTTCCGCCGCGGCAGGCAAGCCGCAGGCGCGCACCGTCTATTCGATTCTCGGCGCGATCAGCTTCTCGCATCTGATGAACGACATGATCCAGTCGTTGATCCTCGCGATCTATCCGATGCTGAAGGACAACTTCTCGCTGTCGTTCGGACAGATCGGCCTGATCACGCTCACCTATCAGATCACGGCGTCGCTGCTGCAGCCGCTCGTCGGCATCTATACGGACAAACATCCGAAGCCTTACTCGCTGCCCGTCGGCATGGGCTTCACGCTGTCGGGCTTGCTGCTGATGTCGGTCGCGCCGAATTTCGGCGTGCTGCTCGTCGCCGCGGCGCTGGTCGGCTGCGGGTCGTCGGTATTCCATCCGGAGTCGTCGCGCGTCGCGCGGATGGCGTCGGGCGGCAAGCATGGTCTCGCGCAGTCGCTGTTCCAGGTGGGCGGCAACGCGGGCTCGTCGCTCGGGCCGCTGCTCGCCGCGCTGATCGTGATTCCGCACGGACAGCGCAGCATCGCGTGGTTCTCGGCGGCGGCGCTCGTCGGCATTTTCGTGCTCACGCACATCGGCCGCTGGTACAAGCAGCATCCAGCGACGAAGAAAGCGCGCGCGGGCCACGTTCCGCACGCGACGCTCTCGCGCGGCAAGGTTGCGTTCGCGATGGGCATCCTCGTGCTGCTGGTGTTCTCGAAGTACTTCTACCTGACGAGCATCAACAGCTACTTCACGTTCTATCTGATCGACAGGTTCCACGTGCCCGTGCAGGCCGCGCAGGTGCATCTGTTCGTGTTCCTCGCGGCCGTCGCGGCGGGCACGGTGATCGGCGGCCCCGTCGGCGACCGGATCGGCCGCAAGTATGTGATCTGGGTATCGATTCTCGGTGTCGCGCCGTTCACGCTGCTACTGCCGTACGCGAACCTGTTCTGGACGGGCGTGCTGACGGTGATCATCGGCATCGTGCTCGCGTCGGCGTTCTCGGCGATCCTCGTCTACGCGCAGGAGCTGATTCCGGGCAAGGTCGGCATGGTGGCCGGATTGTTCTTTGGCTTTGCGTTCGGCCTGGGCGGCATCGGCGCTGCAGTGCTCGGCCAGCTCGCCGACTCGACGAGCATCGCGTATGTGTACAAGGTCTGCTCGTTCCTGCCGCTGCTGGGCATCCTCACGGTGTTTCTGCCGGATATCGAGGGGAAGCGGGTGAAGGGCTAGTGGGCGCGGACTGCCACGCACACCCAGAAACCGGTGTGCGTGGCCAACGCAACACGCGTGCCGCCGGAAGTTGCGGCTCAGTCGTTTGCAGGTGGCATCAAATTGGTCATCGTCGGAACAGGCTGCGCAAGCGTAGCGAAGATATTCGCGAGGTCGGGATAGTCGAGCGCGCCCTGTGCCACATCGACCATGACCTCCTCCAACGCGGGCGTACGCTGCACCTGAAACCCTTCCACAGATAGGAGAGCGCTGAAACAAGCGCAGTACTCTTGTTCGCGTCGGAAAACGCATGCCCTCTCGCTATCGCTTCCGCTTACATTCCCGCAATTTCGAAGATGTCGTCGAGCTCCTGGTAATAGCGACGACTCTCAATACGACCAAGGGCGCCCTCAAGAGCGCCCCTGTTGATGCCCGCCAGGCCGGGCTCGTTCTGAAGAATGAAGTCGTGAATCAGGACGACCAGATCCGGGTCGAGCTTCATCGATTCGCCAGTGCGCGGATGACATCCTTGTGCTGTTCGTAGACCTTCTTCGCCGCGCGCAGCAATTCGCTTCGATCAGTGGCAGACGCCGTCAGTATCTGCACCGTCGGCTCCTGAACGTGGTCGCGCGGCTTGACCTCGATTCCATGAATTTTGCCTGTCTTGCCCTTGCCGATCATTTGGCGCGCCATTGATGCAAAAGTGCTGGATGTTCGACGGGATTTTAACCGGGGAATTCCGCCGAGCCGAAATACCCGCGCCCATTCTGTAACGGGCGCGACGGCCATTGCATAGTTTGAAGCGCTCATGGAGAACCCGCGTTGTCCGCCAAGGCATGGCTGCTCTATCCTGCGGACGTACGCACGTACAGGCCAGCCGTGTCACCCCCACAGCCGTTCATTCGCCCGCTCACCCACGCAGTCCGAAGGATCGCCGCCGATGACCACCTACCGCGAATTCCACCGCCGCTCGATCGAGGCCCCCGAAGACTTCTGGCGCGACGAAGCGCGGCGCATCCATTGGGAAACGCCGTTCGATACCGTGCTCGACCGCTCGAATCCGCCGTTTGCGCGCTGGTTCGTCGGCGGACGGACGAACCTCTGCCACAATGCGGTCGACCGGCATCTCGCGCAGCGCGCGCAGCAGAACGCGCTGATCTACGTGTCGACGGAAACGGGCATCGAGCGTCGCTACACGTATGCCGACCTGCACGCGGAAGTGAACCGGATGGCGGCCGTGATGCGCTCGCTCGGCGTCGGGCGCAGCGACCGCGTGCTGATCTATCTGCCCATGATTCCCGAAGCCGTGTTCGCGATGCTCGCGTGCGCGCGGCTCGGCGCGATCCACTCGGTCGTGTTCGGCGGCTTCGCCGCGCCGAATCTCGCCGCGCGCATCGACGACGCGAAGCCCGTGCTAATCGTGACGGCCGACGCCGGCGCGCGCGCAGGCAAGGTGATCGACTACACGCCGCTCGTCGACGAAGCGCTGGCGCGCGCGACGCACAAGACGCCGAAGGTGCTGCTGATCGACCGGCAACTCACGCCCGAGAAGCTCAACGCGCCCTATCTCGTCGCGTACGAGCCGCTGCGCGAGCAGTTCTTCAATGCGCACGTGCAATGCGAATGGCTCGAATCGACGGAACCTTCGTATGTGCTGTACACGTCGGGCACGACGGGCAAGCCGAAGGGCGTGCAGCGCGATGTCGGCGGCTATGCGGTGGCGCTCGCGTCATCGATGGAATACATCTTCGAAGGCAAGGCCGGCGACACAATGTTCACGGCGTCCGACGTCGGCTGGGTGGTCGGCCACAGCTATATCGTCTACGCGCCGCTGATCGCGGGCCTCACGACCGTGATGTACGAAGGCACGCCGATCCGTCCCGACGGCGGCATCTGGTGGCGGCTCGTCGAGCAGTACAAGATCAACCTGATGTTCACCGCGCCGACCGCGATCCGCGTGCTCAAGAAGCAGGACCCGGCATTGCTGAAGCAGGCCGATCTGTCGAGCCTGCGCACGCTCTTCCTGGCAGGCGAGCCGCTCGACGAACCGACGGCCGCATGGATCGCCGATTCGCTCGGCAAGCCCGTCGTCGACAACTTCTGGCAGACGGAAACCGGCTGGCCGATTCTCGCGATCCAGCGCGGCGTCGAGGCGCTGCCGCAAAAGCTCGGCTCGCCTGGCGTGCCCTGCTACGGCTATAACCTGACGCTGCGCAACGAGCACACGGGCGAGCCCTGCGCGACGGGCGAGAAAGGCGTGATCACGCTCGGCTATCCGCTGCCGCCCGGCTGCATGTCGACGGTATGGGGCGACGACACGCGCTTCGTGAAGACGTACTGGGAAAGCGTGCCGAACCAGCAGGTGTACTCGACGTTCGACTGGGGCATTCAGGACGAGGACGGCTACGTGACGATCCTCGGCCGCACCGACGACGTGATCAACGTCGCGGGCCATCGCCTCGGCACGCGCGAAATCGAAGAGGCCTTGTCGAGCCACAAGGCTGTCGCGGAAGTCGCCGTTGTCGGCGTAACGGATCAGGTGAAGGGACAGGCCGCGATTGCGTTCGTCGTCGTACGCGATGCGCCCGCGTACGAGTCCGACGATGCGCGCGCGAAGCTCTCAGCCGAGCTGTGCGCGACCGTCGATCGCCATCTCGGCGCGATCGCGCGGCCGGCTCATGTCGTGCTCGTATCGATGCTGCCGAAGACGCGCTCCGGCAAGCTGCTGCGCCGCGCGATTGCGGCGCTCGCCGAAGGCCGCGACCCGGGCGATCTGCCGACGATCGAAGATCCGTCGGCGTTGCAGCAGATCCGCGATGCCGTCGTCCTCGGTGGATTTAGCGTGCGGGGAGGCTGAGCGTCGCGAGAAAGACGGCTCGGGTTTTGTTAACCGCGAGCCGAGAGAAACCGCCTGAGAATCCCGCTCGAATACGTGCCCGCGATCTCGGTGAGGAACGACACGAACGACGTGGGCGCATGCGCGTCCGCGGTGTCGGAAATCGTTCGCACGATCGCGCACGGCACGCCGTATTCGTAGCAGACTTGCGCGATCGCCGCGCCTTCCATCTCGACGGCGAGCGCGTCGGGCAACGCGGCGCGCAGCAGATCGACGGAAGTCGCGCTCGCAACGAACTGGTCGCCGCTGATGATCAGGCCGCGATGCACGGTCGGCAGCGCCTCGGTCAGGAAACGCTGCGACAGCGCGGCGCCCTCTTCGTCGATGAAATGCTCGCACGCGGCCGCCAGCTCGGTCGTCAAAGGCGCATCGGCGGCGAAGCGCGACATGCCGAGCAGCGGCACCTCGAAGCGTGGAAACAGCGGCGACGCATCCATATCGTGTTGCATCAGCGATTCGGCCACGACGATATCGCCGATCCGCACCGCCCGCCCGACGCCGCCCGCGACGCCCGTGAACAGGACGGCTTCGACATCGAACGCATGAATCAGCGCGCTTACGGTGGCGGCCGCCGCGACCTTGCCGACGCGCGCAAGCGTCACGACGCACGGCGCGCCGTGCACCGTGCCGATGTGATAGTCGCGCTTGCCGTGCGTGACGGTTTCGACGGCGCCTTCAGCGCGCATCGCCGCGACGAGATCGCCGAGTTCCTGGGGCAGCGCCGCCATCACGGCGAGCGGACGGCGCGGAACCGTCGCTTCGAAAGCCAGCGCGCTCATTCGACCGCCTGCAGCTTTGCAACGGCCAGCGCGAGCCATTTCTCGCCGTGCCGCTTGAACTTGACCTGCGCCTTCGCGTCTGCGCCGCCGCCTTCGAGCGCCGTGATCGTGCCTTCGCCGAACTTGGTGTGGAACACCTGCTGGCCGATCCGGAAGCCCGCTTCCGCCGCGCGTTGCTGGTTCGCGAACGCGGGCAGCGGCGCGCTCGATGCCGTCGATGCGCCGCCGCCATAACCTTGCTGACGGTCGGGCCGCGCGAACCAGTCGCGTCCCCAGCCTGCGTTGTCGGAGCGGCCGCCCCAGCGCGCGCCCGCTTCGACTTTCGGCGTGAGCCACTTGAGCGTCTCTTGCGGCAGTTCGTCGAAGAAACGCGAGCGGATGTTGTAGCGCGTCTGACCATGCAGCATCCGGCTCTGCGCGAACGACAGATACAGGCGCTCCTTCGCGCGCGTGATCGCGACGTACATCAGGCGTCGCTCTTCTTCGAGCCCGTCCGCTTCGATCGCGCTGTTCTCATGCGGAAAGAGCCCCTCTTCGAGACCGGTGATGAAGACCGCGGTGAATTCGAGGCCCTTCGCCGCGTGCACCGTCATCAGTTGCACCGCTTCCTGGCCGGCCTGCGCCTGGTTGTCGCCCGCTTCGAGCGACGCGTGCGACAGGAAGCCTGCGAGCGGCGTCATCGTGTCCGGGTTCTGCGCGGGGTCGGCGGGATTCGCGGCGCCGAGCACGTCGACGCCGGGATCGTCGGTTGCGACCACGAGCTCCGGTGAGGCCGTCGCGCCCGGACGCAGCGGAATCGAGCGCGCGGGCGTGTCAAGCCCGTAGCCTTCCTCGCTGACGAAGGCCGTGGCCGCGTTCACCAGTTCCTGCAGGTTCTCCAGCCGCTCCTGCCCTTCGCGCTCGTTCTGATAGAACTCGGACAGCCCGCTTGCGCGCACCACGTGCTCGACCGTTTCAGGCAGGCTCATCTGCGCCGTTTCGGCGCGCATCCTCGCAATCAGGTTCGCGAATCCGCCGAGGCTCGTGCCCGCCTTGCCCGTCACGTATGGAATCGCCGCCGCCATCGAGCAGTTGTACAGGCGCGACGCGTCCGCCAGCTGTTCGATCGAGCGCGCGCCGATGCCGCGCGCCGGGAAATTGACGACGCGCGCGAACGCGGTGTCGTCGTTCGGGTTGTCGATCAGGCGCAGATACGCAAGCGCGTGCTTCACTTCCTGGCGCTCGAAGAATCGCAGGCCGCCATACACGCGATACGGAATGCCGACGTTCACGAGCGTATGTTCGATCGTGCGCGACTGCGCGTTGCTTCGATACAGCACGGCGATCTCGCTGCGCGACAGGCCCGTGTTGATCAGCGCGCGAATCTCTTCGACGATCCAGCCTGCTTCCTGCGAATCCGTCGCGGCTTCGTAGACGCGCACGGGTTCGCCATGGCCCGCATCCGTTCGCAGGTTCTTGCCGAGACGCCGCGCGTTGTGCGCGATCAGCTGGTTCGCCGCATCGAGAATATGGCCATGCGAACGGTAGTTCTGCTCGAGCTTGATCAGATGCCTGACCTTGAACTCGTGCTCGAAGTCGCGCATGTTGCCGACGTTCGCGCCGCGAAACGCGTAGATCGACTGGTCGTCGTCGCCGACCGCGAAGATCGCGTTGTGCTCGCCCGCGAGCAGCTTCAGCCACGCGTATTGCAGCTTGTTCGTGTCCTGGAACTCGTCGACGAGAATGTGGCGGAAGCGCGCCTGATAGTGCGCGCGCAGCGGCGGGTTGTACGACAGCAGTTCGTAGCAGCGCAACAGCAGTTCCGGAAAATCGACGACGCCTTCGCGCTGGCATTGCTGGTCGTACGCTTCGTACAGTTCGACGAACTTGCGGTTGAAGTTGTCGGAAGCGTCGACATCCTTCGGACGCAGCCCCTGCTCCTTCGCGTTGTTGATGAAGTACTGCAGGTTCTTCGCCGGATATTTCTCGTCATCGATATTCAGGCCCTTCATCAGGCGCTTGATCGCCGAGAGCTGATCCGACGTGTCGAGAATCTGGAACGTCTGCGGCAGGCCCGCGTCGCGGTGATGCGCGCGCAGCATCCGGTTGCACAGACCGTGGAATGTGCCGATCCACATGCCGCGCGTATCGATCGGCAACAGCGCCGACAGGCGCGACATCATTTCGCGCGCGGCCTTGTTCGTGAAGGTGACGCCGAGCAGGGTCGCAGGCGTCGCGAGACCGTGCTGAATCAGCCACGCGATCCGCGTGATCAGCACGCGTGTCTTGCCGCTGCCTGCCCCCGCCAGAATGAGCGCCGGTTCGTTCGGCAGCGTGACGGCGGCGTGTTGTTCGGGGTTCAGGTTCGCGAGCAGTTCGGGCATGGATGACGAGAAGAAACTACGATTGCGGCGGGTGGTCCGTCATTATAAGACCGCGACGCCCGGAGCCTGGTGCGCCGCTGACGCGCGTGGGACTGTCGATCCCCGATTCCGCCGGGATCGCGCGCTGTCTCGCTCGATGTCTTACGTGCTGTCTTGCGCCCCACCCCGCGCCCGTCTTGCCTCGACTTGCGCGCGAGCAACGGCCGGCGCGGACCGCCGCCTCGCGCCACACTTTATAATTCAAGGTTTCGAGCATCTTTCCACGTATTTTCCGGCAGATTTTGACGATGACGACAAGCGACAGCACGCTGGCCAAGAGTTTCGAGCCGCAGACGATCGAGGCCCAGTGGGGCCCCGAATGGGAAAAACGCGGCTACGCCGCTCCGCCGTTCGAACCGGGCCGCAAGAACTTCTCGATTCAACTGCCGCCGCCCAACGTCACGGGCACGCTGCACATGGGCCATGCGTTCAACCAGACGATCATGGACGGCCTGACCCGCTATCACCGCATGCTCGGCGAAAACACGCTGTGGGTGCCGGGCACGGACCACGCGGGCATCGCGACGCAGATCGTCGTCGAACGGCAACTGGACGCGCAAGGCATTTCGCGTCACGACCTCGGCCGCGAGAAGTTCGTCGAGCGCGTGTGGGAATGGAAGCAGCAGTCCGGCTCGACGATCACGAACCAGGTGCGGCGCCTCGGCGCATCGATCGACTGGTCGCGCGAATACTTCACGATGGACGACAAGATGTCGGCCGCCGTGCGCGACGTGTTCGTGCGCCTGTATGAACAGGGCCTGATCTATCGCGGCAAGCGCCTCGTCAACTGGGACCCGGTGCTGCTCACGGCCGTGTCCGACCTCGAAGTGGTCAGCGAGGAAGAGAACGGCCATCTGTGGCACATCCAGTACCCGCTCGCCGACGGCTCGGGCCATCTGACCGTCGCGACGACGCGTCCCGAAACGATGCTCGGCGACGTCGCCGCGATGGTGCATCCGGAAGACGAGCGCTACGCGCACCTGATCGGCAAGACCGTCAGGCTGCCGCTGACGGACCGCGAAATTCCCATCATCGCCGACGACTACGTGGACCGCGAATTCGGCACGGGCGTCGTGAAGGTCACGCCCGCGCACGATTTCAACGACTATCAGATCGGCCAGCGCCACAAGCTGCCGCAGATCGAAATCCTCACGCTCGACGCAAAGATCAACGACAACGCGCCCGAAAAATATCGCGGCATGGATCGTTTCGATGCGCGCAAGCAGGTCGTCGCGGATCTCGAAGCACTCGGGCTGCTCGAATCGGTGAAGCCGCACAAGCTGATGGTGCCGCGCGGCGACCGCACGGGCGTCGTGATCGAGCCGATGCTCACCGACCAGTGGTTCGTCGCGATGAGCAAGCCGGCCCCCGAAGGCACGTTCAATCCGGGCAAGTCGATCGCCGACACGGCGCTCGACGTGGTCCGCAACGGCCAGATCAAATTCGTGCCGGAAAACTGGACGACCACGTACTACCAGTGGCTCGAAAACATCCAGGACTGGTGCATCTCGCGTCAATTGTGGTGGGGTCATCAGATTCCCGCGTGGTACGGCGAGAACGGCGAGATATTCGTCGCGAAGACGGAAGAGGACGCACGCGCGCAAGCCGATGCGAAGGGCTACAAGGGCGCGCTCAAGCGCGACGAAGACGTGCTCGATACATGGTTCTCGTCGGCGCTCGTGCCGTTCTCGTCGCTCGGATGGCCCAACGAGACACCGGAGCTGGAAGCGTTTCTGCCGTCGTCGGTGCTCGTCACCGGCTTCGACATCATCTTCTTCTGGGTCGCGCGCATGGTCATGATGACCACGCACTTCACCGGCAAGGTGCCGTTCGACACCGTTTATGTGCACGGTCTCGTGCGCGATGCCGAGGGTCAGAAGATGTCGAAGAGCAAGGGCAATACGCTCGACCCGATCGACATCGTCGACGGCATCGGCCTCGACGCGCTGGTCGCGAAGCGCACCACAGGGCTGATGAATCCGAAGCAGGCCGCGTCGATTGAAAAGAAGACGCGCAAGGAATTCCCCGAAGGCATCCCCGCGTTCGGCACGGATGCGCTGCGCTTCACGATGGCGTCGATGGCGACGCTCGGCCGCAACGTGAACTTCGACCTCGCGCGCTGCGAAGGCTATCGCAACTTCTGCAACAAGCTGTGGAACGCAACGCGCTTCGTGCTGATGAACTGCGAAGGCCACGACTGCGGCTTCTCGAAGCCGGGCCCGTGCGAACCTGGCGATTGCGGACCGGGCGGCTACACGGACTTCTCGCAGGCCGACCGCTGGATCGTGTCGCTGCTTCAGCGCGTCGAAGCCGAAATCGAAAAAGGCTTCGCGGATTATCGTTTTGACAATGTGGCGAACGCCCTATACAAGTTCGTGTGGGACGAATACTGTGACTGGTATCTCGAACTCGCGAAGGTGCAGATCCAGACGGGCACGCCGGAACAGCAGCGCGCCACGCGACGCACGCTGTTGCGTGTGCTCGAGACGGTGCTGCGCCTCGCGCATCCTGTGATTCCTTTCATCACGGAAGCGCTGTGGCAGAAGGTGGCGCCGCTTACGGAGAAGTACCCTGAAGGCAAGGCGGAAGGCGAGGCATCGATCATGACGCAGCCCTACCCGATCGCGGAGCCGCGCAAGATCGACGAAAAGGCCGAGCAGTGGGCCGCCGATCTGAAGGCCGTGATCGACGCATGCCGTAATCTGCGTGGCGAGATGAACCTGTCGCCGGCGACGAAGGTGCCGCTGCTCGTGACGGGCAATGCCGGGCGGCTCACGTCGTTCGCGCCCTACGCTCAGGCGTTGGCGCGTTTGTCCGAGGTGCAGATCATCGCGGACGAGGCAACGCTCGATGCACAGGCACATGGCGCGCCGATTGCTATCGTAGGAACGGACAAGCTCGTGTTGAAGGTGGAAATCGATGTCGCCGCCGAACGCGAACGCCTGTCAAAGGAAATCGCCAGATTGAATGCAGAGGTTTTGAAATGTAACGCCAAGCTCCAGAACGAGAGCTTTGTTGCAAAAGCACCGCCGGCGGTCGTTGAGCAGGAGCAAAGAAGGCTGGCAGAATACCAGACCACGATTGGCAAGCTGACGGCACAACTGTCGCGCTTGCCGGCCTGATTTACGCCCCATGCGTGACGCGCCACGCGGCGCCTCCACGCATTCCAAACCAGAGGACGTAGGGTACACACATGCTAAAAGTTACTAAGGCAGTTTTTCCGGTCGCGGGTCTCGGTACGCGCTTTCTTCCTGCCACGAAGGCGAGCCCGAAGGAGATGCTGCCTATCGTGGACAAGCCGCTGATCCAGTACGCAGTCGAAGAGGCAATGGCGGCGGGCATCACCGAAATGATCTTCGTGACGGGCCGCAGCAAGCGCGCGATCGAAGACCATTTCGACAAGTCGTACGAAATCGAAGCCGAGCTGGAAGCGCGCGGCAAGGCGAAGCTGCTCGAACTGGTTCGCAGCATCAAGCCGAGCCACGTCGACTGCTTCTACGTGCGTCAGCCGGAGGCGCTGGGTCTGGGCCACGCGGTGCTGTGCGCGGAAAAGCTGGTCGGCGACAACCCGTTCGCCGTGATCCTCGCGGACGACCTGCTGTACGGCAAGCCGCCCGTCATGCAGCAGATGATCGAGGTGTTCGATCACTATCACAGCTCGGTGATCGGCGTCGAAGAGATTCCGCCGTCGGAGACGAAGTCGTACGGTATCGTCGACGGCAAGGAGTGGGAAGAAGCGATCATCAAGATGTCGGGCATCGTCGAGAAGCCGGCGCCCGAAGTCGCGCCGTCGAATCTCGGCGTGGTCGGCCGTTATGTGCTGAAGCCGCGCATCTTCGATCACATCCGCGCGCTGAAACCGGGCGCGGGCGGCGAACTGCAACTGACCGACGCGATCCAGTCGCTGCTCGCCGACGAGCAGGTGCTCGCATACAGGTATCACGGCACGCGTTTCGACTGCGGCAGCAAGCTCGGCTATCTGAAGGCGACCGTCGAATTCGCGCTGCGCCACCCGGAAGTGGCCGCTGACTTCGAAGAGTATCTGCGTACGCGTTCGCCCGTGCTGGAAGGCTGATCGAACGTTCGGCCCGCGTGTGCGAGAGCACTGCGGGCCGTCATGTAAGCAAAAAGCAAAAAGGCGCTGCACCCCGTCGAGGGCGCAGCGCCTTTTTTATTTAACTTGCGACGCAGCCGCAAAACCTCAGCGCCGCCGCATCAGGAACACGAACACTTTGTCCGGTAGTGTCGACGACTCGACGATCTCGTTGCCCGTCTGCTTCGAGAACGCGGCGAAATCGCGCTGCGAGCCGGGATCGGTGGCGAGCACCTTGAGAATCTGGCCGCTTTCCATATCGGCCAGTGCTTTCTTCGCGCGCAGAATGGGCAGCGGGCACTTCAAGCCGCGCGCATCGACTTCCTTGTGAATCTGAATTTCCATCGACGATGACCTTCGTGAGGCGGCACCCGTGTTCCGCTCGAATAATCACGGAAAGCGGCGCCATGCAGAGGGTCAAATTCTAACGCATGCGCTTCGAGCGCGCCCGGGCCGCGACAGTCCGGACGCGCGCTTCGCTTACAGATCGACAGCCTGTCCGCTTGCGAGCGATTCGCGCAGCGCATAGCCGATGCGCGTCGCCTCCATCGCGTCCGCGAGCGTCGCCCCGCTCTGCCGCCCTTCTTTCACAGCAGCGACGAACGCCTGAGCTTCGCACAGGAACGCCTCTTCGAAGCGATCGAAGAAAGTCGGCGCGCACTCGTTGCGGATGCCGCTTGCGTCGGCGATCTCGACGCGGTTCGCGCGCGGATTGCGCCCGATATACAACGCGCCCGCCGTGCCGATCACTTCGCTGCCTGTGTCGTTGCCGTGCGCAAGCGTGCGCGACGCGTAGAACATCGCGATGCGTCCGCCTTCGAACTCGCAGATCGCCACGCCGTTATCGACGTCGCCGAATTCACGCAGGCCCTCGTGCAGCGCAACCACGCCGCTCGCATAGACTCGCTTCGCTTTCGGCATGCCGAGCAGCCAGCGCGCGACGTCGATGTCGTGCACCGTGCAGTCGAGAAAGATACCGCCCGAGGTCGGCGCAAAGCGCACGAAGAAGCCCTCGGGATCGTTCTGATCGCAGGTCTGCGAGCGCACCATGAACGGCCGCCCAATCGCGCCCGCCTCGATCTTCTCGAACGCATTGCGATAGCTCGGATCGAAGCGGCGCATGAAGCCGATCGTCGCCTGCAACTGCGGATGACGCTGCGCCTCTTCAATCACGCGCTCGCATTCGGCGAGATCGAGCGACAGCGGCTTTTCGCAGAACACGTGCTTGCCCGCGCGCAACGCATCGATGATCTGCTGCGCGTGCAGCGCGGACGGCGTGACGAGCCACACGGCATCGACGTCGGAATCGTCGAGCAACGCGTGATAGTCGTCGTAGACGCGCGGCGCGGGTAGCGCCTCGCGCGCCCACGTCCGCTCTGCTTCGACGGGACTGCACGCGGCCACGAGCGCCGCGCCCGACACGCGATACGCGAGATTCTCCGCGTGCCGCTTGCCGAGCCGGCCCAGACCGACGACACCAATGCGCAACGGCCCCGCGCTCATCACAGCGCCTCATTGAGCTTGACAGCGCGCCCTTCGCGCCACGAACGCGTCGCGGCCTCCGCGAGTTCGAGCGCCTTCATGCCGTCGGCGACCGTCGTGCGCACCGGCTTGCCTTGCGTGACGGCCTCGAAGAAATGCGCGATTTCGAGCGCATACGCGGCGCGATAGCGCTCGAGGAAAAAGTGCTCGGGCACGTCGCTGGAGACGGCGGTCTTCGAGTACGCGGACACTTGCGTCGGACGCACGTTGCCTGCCTGCAGCATGCCGTCGCTGCCGAGCACTTCGAAGCGCTGGTCATAACCATACGCGGCGCGCCGCGCCGTATTGATCTGGCACAGACGCCCGCGCTTCGTGCGGATCGTCACGGCCGTCGAATCGATATCGCCTGCATCGGCGATCGCGGGATCGGACAGACAGCTGCCCGTCGCGTGCAGCGTGTCGGCTTCGTCGTCGAGAATCCAGCGGAAGATGTCGAAGTCGTGAATCAGCATGTCCTTGAAGATGCCGCCCGAGTGCCTGATGTACTCGACGGGCGGCGCGCCCGGATCGCGGCTCGTCACGACGAGCATTTCGGGCGTGCCGATCTCGCCCGCATCGAGGCGCGCCTTCAGCGCGGCGAACGTCGGATCGAAGCGCCGCTGAAAGCCGATCATGCACACGACGCCCGCTTTCGCGACGGCATCGGCACAGGCGCGCGCGCGTTCCAGCGTCAGGTCGACGGGCTTTTCGCAGAACACGTGCTTCTTTTGCGCGGCCGATTGCAGAATCAGCTCGGCGTGCGTATCGGTGCTCGAACAGATGACAGTCGCGCCGACCGATGCATCGCCCATCGCGCCGTCGACATCCGCGACCTGCGCGCCGAATTGCGCGGCAAGCGCGGCCGCCGCGTCGCGATTCACGTCGACCACATACTTGAGCCGCACGCCCGGCTGCCGCGCGAGATTCGACGCATGAATCTTGCCGATGCGTCCCGCGCCGAACACGGCCACGTCGATCGTCTTGCCTGCCACATCAGTCATCGTATCCTCCAGTGTCTGTCGACTCTTCTACGTTCAGTTCCAGCTTGTACGCGAGCGCGATGAACAGCGCCTGGCACAGGCAGATCGTGCTGGTCAGCGAGCGGAATGCGAACGCGCTGCCCTCTTTCACATACAGCTGCGTCGTCGCATAGCGCGCGAGCGGCGACAGCTGGCTATCCGAAATCACGAGTGTCTTCGCCTGATGGTGATGCGCGACGCGCAGGCAGTACTGCGTCTCCTTGCCATAGGGCGCGAAGCTGATCGCGATCACGACGTCGCCCTTCTTCACGCTGCGAATCTGCTCGCGATACATCCCGCCGAAACCCGATACGAGATGCACGCGCTTCGGCGTGTGCTGCAACGCATAGACGATGTAGCTCGCGACGGGAAACGAGCGCCGCACGCCGACCACGTAGATGTTCTCGGCCTGTTGCAGCATCTTCACGGCGGCGTCGAACTGCGCGTCGTCGAGCGAGCGTTCCAGTTCGTCGAGACCGTCGCGGCACGCGGCCATGAATTCACGCGCGACGCTGCCGCCCGACAGCCGCCCCGGCTTCTCGTCGATCAGCTTGCGAATGCGTTGCTGATAGCTCTGCGACGACGCGCCCTGCGTCGTGTACGCCTGGCGGAACACCGCCTGCAGATCGGAGAAACCCGAAAACCCGAAACGCTGCGCAAAGCGCACGACGGCAGACGGATGCACGCCGCAACTCAACGCGATGTCACTCGTGCGATCGACCATCACGCTCGACCGGTGCTGCTCGATATACGTCGCCACGCTCTTCAACTGCCGCGGCAGCGACTCGTAGTTCTCCGCGATGCGTTGCATCAATTCATCGACGCTCGGCAATTCTTCTGTGCTGTCTTCCGCCATGGTCCCGACCTCTGTGCTTTTTGCAGCGCAAAACCGCGTGCCGCAAGCGTTCACGTCGACGTCGACGCGCTGTCCCGACGATGCCGAGTATAGGCATAACCGAAAGCAAATGGAATGGATTTTCCATTTTTCTTTGACATGAAATTTTCATTGCAACTCTCGAAAAGTTGGCCTACTCTTGGTCCTGAGCGATGACGCTACGGCGAGCCGGCATCACCTCGCAAAGCGTCAGACGCTCACCTCAAAAACGAACAGACCGAGAAAGGTGGAGACAATGAGACTTTGCAAGGGCAAGGCTTCGTTCAAGGTTCTGGCAGCCGCCATCACGCTGGCGGCGGGTATCGGCGCGATGACGGCGCCGGCGGCACAGGCGGCCGACGCACACTTCGTGCTGATCAGCCACGCGCCGGATTCCGATTCGTGGTGGAACACGATCAAGAATGCGATCAAGCAGGCCGACGAGGATTTCAACGTCGAAACCGACTACCGCAATCCCCCCAACGGCGACATCGCCGACATGTCGCGTCTGATCGAGCAATCGGCGGCGCGCAACTACGACGGCGTGATCGTCACCATCGCCGACTTCGACGTGTTGAAGAGCTCGATCGGCAAGGTCACGGCGAAGAAGATCCCCCTCGTCACGATCAACTCCGGAACGGAAGAGCAAAGCGAGAAGCTCGGCGCGATCATGCACATCGGCCAGCCCGAATACGTGGCGGGCAAGGCGGCGGGCGAGAAGGCGAAGGCAGCGGGCGTGAAGTCGTTCCTGTGCGTGAACCACTTCGCGACCAACGCCGTTTCGTTCGAGCGCTGCCGTGGCTTTGCCGATGCGCTCGGCGTGAACTACAAGACATCGACGATCGATTCCGGCCAGGACCCGACCGAAATCCAGTCGAAGGTGAGCGCGTATCTGCGCAACCATCCGAACACGGGCGCGATCCTGACGCTCGGCCCGACGCCCGCGTCGGCGTCGCTGAAGGCGGTGCAGCAGATGGGCCTCGCGGGCAAGATCTACTTCTGCACGTTCGACTTCTCGGATGACATCGCGAAGGGCATCCAGGACGGCACGATTGCATTTGCGATCGACCAGCAACCGTATCTGCAGGGCTATATCCCCGTCGCCGTACTCGCGATCGTGAAGAAGGAACACACGACCGACCCGGCGAAGATCAAGCAGATTCTGGAGGCCAATCCGAAGTTCAAGGCGCGCATGCAAACGTACGGCCTCGAGCCGTCGTATGGACCGAAGAACATCCGTTCCGGCCCGGGTTTCATCACGAAGGCGAATATCGACACGGTCGTCAAGTACGCGGGCCAGTACCGCTAACCGACTGACCTTTTTATCTGGTCATACGCGGTACCGGGCGCGCCAGCCAATGCGCGACCCCGGCGGCGTACTGCATTCGCGCTTTCGCGTGCGAGCAGCAGCCGCCATCGTCGGGCGCCCGACCGCGAGATTGACCGGCCTTCTGCGCACCTCTCGCCACTCTCACGAGTGAACCGCGCAGCGAGGCCGGGCGTCAGCAACTATCGTGCATGTGACGGGAGCAGGCGCTCACGCTCCGACTCCCGTCCCGCAATTGCTTGCATGGAACCTGGGCAACGCGCGAAAGCGCCGACTCGGGTCCGCAAAGGAGACATCATGGGCGTAGCCGGCAAACACTTTCCTTCGCATGGTCACGACGCGGCGGGCAACGACACACAATCGTCGCAGTCGTCACAGTCGGTCCAGGCGCCGGCAGGCGACGAGCGAATCAGAAAGGAATCGTTCTTCGGACATCTGCTGAACAGGCCGGAATTCGCCGCGATTTCCGGCACCGTGCTCGTGTTCCTCGTGTTCGCGATCGGTGCGAGCGGCTCGGGCATGTTCAACCTCGATGGCGTGATGAACTGGTCGCAGGTGTCCGCGTATCTGGGCATTCTCGCCGTCGGCGCCTGTCTGCTGATGATCGCGGGCGAGTTCGATCTGTCCATCGGTTCGATGATCGGTTTCGCCGGCATGATGGTTGCGATACCCGCTGTCTATTTTCACTGGCCAATCTGGGCCGCGATTATCTTCGCGTTCGCCGGATCGATGGCGCTCGGCGCATTGAACGGCTACCTGGTGATGCGCACGCGACTGCCGTCGTTCATCGTGACGCTCGCGTTCCTGTTCATCCTGCGCGGCCTGACACTAGCGCTGTCGATCATGGTCGCGGACCGCACGATCATCTCTGGCGTCGGCGATCTTGCGCAGGCCGACCCTGTGACGAACTTCCTGTTCCATGGCGTCGCACTGCACGGCCTCTTCACGAATCTCGCGCACATGGGCATCGGCTCGCTGCTCGACAACGGCCAGCCGCTCGTGCCGGGCATTCCGAAAGTGCTGCTGTGGTGGTTCGGGCTCGCTGCCATCTGCGCATTCGTGCTCGCGAAAACGCGTTACGGCAACTGGATGCTCGCAGTCGGCGGCGATGCGAACGCCGCGAAGAATGTCGGTGTCCCCGTGCGCCGCGTGAAGATTTCGCTGTTCGTGCTGACGGCCTTCTGCTCGTGCCTGTTCGCCGTGCTGCAAGTGTGCGACATCGGCTCGGCCGCCGCCGACCGAGGTCTGCAAAAGGAATTCGAAGCGATCATCGCCGCGGTGATCGGCGGCACGCTGCTGACGGGCGGCTACGGCTCGGTGGTGGGCGCCTGCTTCGGCGCGCTGATCTTCGGCGTCGTGCAGATCGGCATCACCTATACGAATGTCAGTTCCGACTGGTTCCGCGTGTTCCTCGGCGTGATGCTGCTGATCGCGGTGCTGTTCAACCACTATGTGCGCCGCCGCGTATCACAATCGTGACCCGGCCGTGACCTTGTAATCGTAATCACGCCATCGCATCAGACACGAGGAAACGGCCATGTCCGACACTCTCCAGCAAGACGACACCATCCTCTCGCTCGAAAACGTCAGCAAGTATTTCGGCAAGGTGATCGCGCTCTCGGGCGTCACGCTGCGGTTGAAGCGCGGCGAAGTGCACTGCCTGCTCGGCGACAACGGCGCAGGGAAGTCGACGCTCATCAAGACGCTCGCGGGCGTGCATCAGCCCTCTTCCGGCGACTACCTGGTGGACGGCAAGAAGGTGGTGTTCGAATCGCCGAGCGACGCGCTCGACCTCGGCATCGCGACCGTGTATCAGGACCTCGCGCTTGTGCCGCTGCTCTCGGTGGCGCGCAACTTCTTCATGGGACGCGAGCCGCAGAAGAAACTCTTCGGCCTCGTCAACGTGATGGACCTCGACACGAGCGCGCGCATCGCACGCGACAAGCTCGCCGAAATGGGCATCATGGTGCGCGACCCGCATCAGCCGATCGGCACGATGTCGGGCGGCGAGCGGCAATGCCTGGCGATTGCGCGCGCGATTCACTTCGGCGCGCGCGTGCTGATTCTCGACGAACCGACCGCGGCGCTCGGCGTGAAGCAGAGCTTCAATGTACTGAAGCTGATCCACAAGGCGCGCGCGAAAGGCATCTCTGTGATCTTCATCACTCACAACGTGCACCACGCGTATCCGATCGGCGATTCGTTCACGCTGCTCAATCGCGGCAAGTCGATGGGCACCTTCACGAAGGAAACCATCACGAAGGACCAGGTGCTCGACATGATGGCAGGCGGCGCCGAAATGCAGAAGATGATCAGCGAGCTCGAAGGCGCGACGATCTGATTCACGCGGCTTGCCGCTGCATCCCTACGCCCTTCTCGCTGTGTGCAGCATACTCAGGACATACCTATGGCTCTCACCAGCAAACCCAACGCTAACAGCGCGAGCCGCTTCGCGGCGTGCCGCAGCCGCGACATCGTCTGCCTCGGTCGGCTCGCCGTCGATCTGTACGCGCAGCAGGTCGGCGCGCGGCTCGAAGATGTCGCGAGCTTCGCGAAATATCTGGGCGGCTCGTCGGCGAACATCGCGTTCGGCTGCGCGCGGCTCGGCCTGAACGCATCGATGCTCGCGCGCGTCGGCAACGACCACATGGGCCGCTTTCTCACCGAAACACTCACAAAGGAAGGCTGCGACGTCAGCCACGTGCGCGTCGATCAAGAGCGGCTCACCGCGCTCGTGCTGCTCGGCCTGAAGGACCGCGACACGTTTCCGCTAATCTTCTATCGCGAGAACTGCGCGGACATGGCCGTCGACGAAGCGGATTTCGACGAGGCGTACATTGCATCGTCGAAAGCGCTGCTCATTACGGGCACGCACTTTTCGACGGAACAGGTGAACCGCACGAGCCGCCGCGCATTGGAGTACGCACGCGGCAACGACGTGCGCACCGTGCTCGACATCGACTATCGGCCTGTGCTGTGGGGCCTGACGGGCAAGGCCGATGGCGAGACGCGCTTCGTCGCGAACGAAGGCGTGAGCGCGCATATTCAAGGCATCCTGCCCCTCTTCGATCTCGTGATCGGCACGGAAGAAGAGTTTCGCATCGCGGGTGGCAAGGAATCGCTGATCGAATCGCTCGCGCAAGTGCGCAACGTGACGCCCGCGACGCTCGTGGTAAAGCGTGGGCCGCTCGGCTGCCAGATCATCGACGCCGATGTGCCCGCTTCGATAGACGAAGCGCCGATTCACGGCGGCGTCGAAGTCGAAGTGTTGAACGTGCTCGGCGCAGGCGATGCGTTCGCATCGGGCTTCCTGTCGGGGTGGCTGCGCGATCAGCCGCTCGACGCGTGCGCGCGCGCCGCGAATGCGAGCGGCGCGCTCGTCGTGTCGCGTCACGGCTGCGCGCCCGCGATGCCGACGCCCGCCGAGCTCGACTACTTCCTGCGCGAAGCGCAAGCGGACCCGGCACGCATGCGCCGCCCCGATCGAGACGCAACGCTCGCTCGCCTGCATCGCGTGACGCCCACGCGCAGGGCCTGGGACGAAGTGCTCGGCTTCGCATTCGATCATCGCAACCAGTTCTTCGAACTCGCACAACAAGCGGGTGCGGACCCGGCGCGCATTTCGAAGTTGAAGCGCCTGTTCGTCGAAGCCGTCAAACAGACGGAAGAAGCGCTCGGTTTGCAAGGCCGTATCGGCGTGCTGATCGACGACCGCTACGGCCACGATGCGCTCAACGAAGCAACGGGACGCGGCTGGTGGATCGGCCGACCCGTCGAACTGCCGGGCTCGGTGCCGCTCGTGTTCGATCATGGGCGCTCGGTCGGCACGACGCTCACGAACTGGCCGCGCGAGCACGTCGTGAAGTGCCTCGTTCAGTACCACCCCGACGAACCGATCGAGCAACGCATCGAACAGGAAGCTCAGCTTCGTTCCCTCTATGACGCCGTGCAGGAATCCGGTCACGAGCTGCTGCTCGAAGTGATTCCGCCGAAGCATCTGCCCGCCGGACCGGACATCGTGTTTCGCGCGTTGAAGCGCCTGTACAACATCGGCATCTATCCGGAGTGGTGGAAGCTCGAACCGATGGAAGCGTCGCAGTGGCAAGCCGTCGATGCCCTCATTCACGAGCGCGATCCGTATTGCCGCGGCGTCGTGCTGCTCGGCCTGTCGGCGCCTGTCGAGCAGATGATCGAAGGCTTCCGCTCGGCTTCGCAATCGACGACATGCAAGGGCTTCACGGTTGGCCGCACGATCTTCCACGAACCGAGCCAGGCGTGGCTCGCGGGCGAGATCGGCGACGACGAAGTCATCGCGCGCGTGCGCCGCACATTCGAAACGCTGATCCAGTCGTGGCGCGACTCGCGTGCAACGGCTGGCGCGGGTGGCACGTCGAATGCGAGGTCGCCACGTAACGTTCATCAGGAGCAGGTGGCATGAATCAGCGCGTGTTGCATCACGATGAAACGGTCTCGTCCGACGCGGACGCGCAAGTGTCGGCGGACGGCACCATTCGTCTGACGGCAGCGCAGGCCGTCGTCCGCTATCTCGCTGCGCAACTCGTCGAGACGGAAGACGGCGAGAGCACCGAGCCGCTCTTCGGCGGCGTGTTTGCGATCTTCGGGCACGGCAACGTCGCGGGCCTCGGCGAAGCGCTCTATCAGCATCGTCACGAACTGCCGACGTATCGCGCGCACAACGAGCAGGCGATGGCGCACAGCGCGATCGCGTTCGCGAAGGCGCATTTCCGCCGACGGATGATGGCCGTCACGACATCGATCGGTCCTGGCGCGACGAACCTCGTCACGGCTGCCGCGCTCGCGCATGTGAACCGCTTGCCCGTGCTGCTGCTGCCCGGCGACATCTTCGTGTCGCGCGCGCCCGACCCGGTGTTGCAGCAGGTCGAAGACTTTCACGACGGCGGCATCTCGGCCAACGATGCGTTCAAGCCCGTGTCGCGCTACTTCGATCGCATCGTGCATCCGGCGCAACTGATCAACGCGTTGCCGCGCGCGATTCGCGTGCTGACGGACGCCGCGCTGTGCGGTCCCGTGACGCTCGCGATGCCGCAAGACGTGCAGGCAACCGCCTACGACTACCCCGCCGCATTCTTCGAACCGCGCGTCGTGAAGTTGCATGCGCCCTCGCCCGTCGCGAGTGAAATCGACGATGCGCTGCTGGTACTGCGCAACGCGAAGCGTCCGATGATCGTCGCGGGCGGCGGCGTGCTGTACGGCCACGCAACGGACACGCTGAAGGCGTTCGCGCACGTGCACGGCATTCCCGTCGCGGAGACGCAGGCGGGCAAGAGCGCGCTCGCATGGGACGATCCGCTCAATCTCGGCGCGCTCGGCGTGACGGGTTCGCCCGGCGCGAACGAACTCGCGCACGAAGCGGATTGCGTGCTCGCCGTCGGCACGCGCTTGCAGGACTTCACGACAGGCTCGAACACGCTCTTCACGCAGGCGCAGGTGATCGGCATCAACGCGAACGCGTTCGATGGCCTCAAGCATCGCGGCTGCATCGTGCAAGCCGACGCACGCCTCGCACTCGAAGCGCTCACGTCGCAACTCGAAGGGTGGCAAGCGGATGCATCGTGGACCGCGCGCGCCCAGCAACGCGCGAACGAATGGCGAGATATCGTGCACCGGCTCACGCACGCGCCACAGCGCGTGGAGGGCCAAAGCGTGCTCCCCTACGATGCCGACGTGATCGGCGCAGTCCAGCGTTCGAGCGAGCGCTCGGCGACGGACGACATCGTCGTCTGCGCGGCGGGTACGCTGCCCGCCGAATTGCACAAGCTGTGGCGCGCGGGCCGGCCTGGCGCGTATCACGTCGAGTATGGCTACTCGTGCATGGGCTATGAGATCGCGGGCGGTCTCGGTGCGAAGCTCGCGAGGCCCGAGCGCGAAGTGATCGTGATGGTCGGCGACGGCAGCTATCTGATGATGAACAGCGAGATCGCGACGTCGGTGATGCTCGGCGCGAAGCTGATCGTCGTCGTGCTCGACAATCGCGGCTATGGCTGCATCAACCGGCTGCAACAGGCGTGCGGCGGCGCGCCGTTCAACAACATGTTCGACGACTGCGTGCAAGGCGCGCCGGGTGCGCCAGACATCGATTTCGCCGCACATGCACGTGCGATGGGCGCGCAGGCCGAGCACGTCGCCAACGTGCAGGAACTCGAAGCCGCGATGCAGCGCGCGCGAGCCGCGGACCGCACGTACCTGATCTGTATCGATACCGACCCCGCGCGCACCACCGACGAAGGCGGCTGGTGGTGGGAAGTCGCCGTGCCGGAAGTGTCGTCGCGCGAAGGCGTGCGCGACGCGCGCGCCGACTACGAAGCGCATATGAGCGCACGCGGCAGGGACAACCAGTGAGGAAGCGCACATGAGTCAGTTCGAAGTACGCATCGGCATCAATCCGCTGTCGTGGATGAACGACGATCTGCCGTCGCTTGGCGGCGAGACGCCGCTCGAAGTCGCGCTCACCGAAGGGCGCGAAATCGGCTATCAGGGGTTCGAGCTCGGCAACAAGTTTCCGCGCGAGCACGAGGCGCTGAAGGCGCTGTTCAAGCAGTACGATCTGTCGCTCGTCTCCGGCTGGTATTCGGGGCGGCTCGCCGACTTCAGCCGCAGCATCGAAGACGAATGCAAGGCCGTCGAGTCGCATCTGGAACTGCTGTCGAAAAACGGCGCGACCGTGATGGTCTACGGCGAAGTGCACAACACGATACAGGGCTCGCCTCTGCCGCTCTATCAGCGTCCGCGCTTCTTCACGGACGAGCAATGGAACACGTACGCGAAGCGCCTCGATGAATTCGCGCGCTACACGTTGAGCAAGGGCGTGCGCGTCGCGTATCACCATCACATGGGCGCGTATGTCGAAACGCCTGCCGACGTCGACCGCCTGATGGCGCTGACGAGCGATGATGTCGGCCTGCTGTTCGACGCGGGCCATATCACGTTCGCGGGCGGCGATGCGCTGACGGTGCTGAACAAACATATCGGTCGCGTCCGTCACGTGCATTGCAAGGACGTGCGCCCGGCCGTGATGAAGCTCGCGCGCAATCGCAACTGGAGCTTTCTCGATTCCGTGATCGCGGGCGCGTTCACGGTGCCGGGCGACGGCGCCATCGATTTCCCCGCGCTCATCGATACGCTCAAGCGGCATGGCTATCGTGGCTGGCTCGTTGTCGAAGCGGAGCAGGACCCCGCCGTCGCGCCGTCGTATGCTTATGCGCAGAAGGGGTATCGCACGTTGCGCACGCTCGTCGATGCGCCCCTCGATGTCGCACAGGAGGCAGCATGAGCTTGCTCGTGAAAGCACAACGTGAAGGTCAGACAATCGCGCGCGTCACGCCCGATACGGCGGGCTGGAAGTATGTCGGCTTCGCCGCGTACCGGATGGAGCCGAACGAAGTCGTGCATGTGCTCGAAGCGTCGCGCGAAGTGTGCATCGTCGTGATGGCGGGCGCCGTCGATGTCGAAACGGATGCGCAAACGTGGACGGCTCTCGGCTCGCGCGACAGCGTGTTCGAAGACAGCGCGCCCGTCGCGGTCTATCTGCCGCCCAACACGCGTGCAACGATCCGCGCGAACCGGCATGCCGAAGTCGGCGTCGCCAGCGCGCCCGCGAAGGGCGACTACGCTGCGCGTCTGATCGAGCCATCGCGGATGAAGCGTTCGGTGCGCGGCAAGGGCGCGAATACGCGCTACGTATGCGACATACTTCCGCAAACGGAGCCTGCGGAATCGCTGCTCGTCGTCGAAGTGCGCACGCCGGGCGGCCACTCGTCGAGCTATCCGCCGCACAAGCACGACACCGACAACATCCCGACGGAAAGCTCGCTCGAAGAGACGTACTATCACCGGCTCAATCCGCCGCAAGGGTTTGCGTTTCAGCGTGTCTATACGGATGAGCGCGATATCGACGAATCGCTCGCCGTCGAGGATCACGATGTCGTGATGGTGCCGCGCGGCTATCATCCCGTCGTCGTGCCGTATGGCTATGACTCGTACTATCTGAATGTGATGGCGGGACCGACGCGCACGTGGCACTTCAAGAACGATCCGAAGCATGAGTGGATCGTGGAGAGGGATTCGAAGGGGTGATGGTTTTTTTGTCTGCGACGCGGGTTGGGTTTTTGTCCGCGACGCTGTTGGTTTTTTTGCTTTTTTCGCTGGCATCCGCGTTAGCGCCTCGCGGCGCGGGCGTTGCCCCTGTGCGGGGCGGCACCTACTTTTCTTTGCCGCCGCAAAGAAAAGTAGGCAAAAGAAAGCGGGCTCACACCGCTAGTGCTTGGCAATTACCCACGGGCTCTCAACGTCCCCATCCTTCGCGCGGCGGCGTGCGGGCTTATGTCCGTTGCCAACGTTCTCGCTAAACGCCTCACACGCTTCATGCGCGTGTGGCACAGCTAAGGGTATCGAAGATTTCAGCGCCGCATGTCGGTAGTGAATGTGGGTTGCTGTGTCGCACAGGACGCCGCCCGCACTCGTAGCCGCATCGCGTAGAAGGTGTCCCGTGCGTCGCGATGCGCGCGTCTATCGTCGTTCACGTCTCCTCCTCTTGCCGCTCGTTCGGCGATGCGCCTTCGACGATCGTCTTTGTTTGTCCGCGCGCTGACGACAAGATTTCTGGAGGACGCTCACCAAGCGCGAGCGCGTGATTAACGCAATAGATCGGCCGCACGACGTTGCCACAAGGTCCTTTGCGCAGCCTTGAACGTATGAGTCAAACAGGAAAGTACGCGCTTCAGCCCACGCCCAGCCATTCGTGCATCACGTCGGGACGCTGGCGAAACATATCGGGCGACCCGTCGAACACGATTTCGCCATGCCCCATCACGGCGACGCGGCTCGCGAGCCGGTCAGCGATCACGAGCCGCTGTTCGATCAGCAGCATCGCGACGCCGCGCTCGCGCAACAGCTTCAACGCGGCCGCAAGCTGCTCGACGACCAGGCCCGCGAGCCCTTCCGTCGGCTCGTCGATCACGACGAGATCGGGATCGCCAAGCAATGCACGCGCAACCGACAGCATCTGCTGCTCGCCGCCCGACAGTGCGCTCGCCTTCGTGCGCGCACGTTCGCGCAACGCGGGAAACAACGCATAGGCATCGTCGGGCGTGAAGCGGGCCGCACGCTGCTTGCCGCGCGGCTTCAGGCCGAGCTGCAGATTCTCGCGCACGGAGAGCGTCGGAAACACATCGCGCTGCTCGGGCACGTAGCCAATGCCGAGCCGCGCGATTTCGAACGCGCGCCGTCCCGCGAGCGATCGACCCGCAAACTCGATCGCGCCCTGCGTACGCACAAAGCCCATGATCGCCTTCGCGAGCGTCGAGCGACCCGAGCCGTTGCGGCCCGCGAGCGCGACGGCCTCGCCCGCTTCGATATGCAGGTTCACGCCACGCAGCACCTGGCTCGCGCCATACCACGCGCACAGGTCGCGCATCGCCAGCAACGCGGTCATCGCGCGCCTCCTGACAGCACGCTGCCGAGGTACGCGGCGCGCACAGCGGAATCGGCGCGGATCGCGTCCGGCGTGCCCGTCGCGATCACCTGCCCTTGCACGAGCACGCTGATGCGATCCGCGAGTCCGAACACGACATCCATGTCGTGCTCAACCATCAGCAGCGTGCGACCCGCCGTCGCGACGCGGATCAGCTCGACAGCGCGCGCTGCCTCCGCGCGATTCATGCCCGCCGTCGGTTCATCGAGCAGCAATATGTGTGCGCCGCTCGCAAGCGCGAGCCCGAGATCGAGCGCGCGCTGTTCCGCGTAGCTCAGCGTGCCCGCGATCGCGTCGCGCCGCGCGCCGAGCGCAACGGCATCGAGCACTTCTTCGGCGTGCGCATCGGCGGCGCGCGTGACGGTGAAGCGCTGCCACCAGCGCGCACGGTCGCGATTCGCGATCTGCGCGGCGCAGCGCAGGTTGTCGAACACGCTGAGCTTCGCGAAGAAACTCGTCGTCTGGAAACTGCGCGCGAGACCGCGCCGGCAGATCGCCGCGGGCGCGAGACGTGTGATGTCGGCGCCGTACAGTTCGATGCGCCCGGCGCTCGGCCGCTTTGCGCCCGCGATCAGATTGAAGAGCGTCGATTTGCCCGCGCCGTTCGGCCCGATCAGCGCATGACGTTCGTGCGGCTCGATCGACAGATCGACGCCGCGCAAAATGCGCGTTGCGCCGAAGCGCTTTTCGATGCCGCACACCGCGATCGCGGGAATCATGTGCGGACTCCTGTGCGGGCATCGGCAGAAGTCCTTCTTTCGAAGCGCTGCGCGATGTTCATCGCGAGCCAGCCGATCGCGGCGAGACACAGCACGCCGATTGCCAGCCACGTGAAATCGATCGTCGAGAAGAACGCCGCCTGTTCTTCCGTGCCGAAGCGTCGCGCGTATGCCCATTGCACGCACAGCACGATCGCGAGCGACCACGCGCATGCGCTCGCCACTCGCACGACGAGGGACGGCAGCGACGCACGCCAGCCGTCTTGCGCGAAACGGGCCGCCTGGCGCTGCAACCATCCCGCGATGCCATCGGGCGCAGCCATCACCACGACGACGAAGAACAGCCCGAGATACAGAAGCCATGCGCGCGTCGCGCTCGCGACGACGACGCTGAAAAACGTCAGCACGACGGCACCCGCGACAGGCCCGAAGAACGCACTGCTGCCGCCGATCACCGTCGCGATCAGCACCGAGCCCGAGCGCAGCATGCCGACGCTTTCCGTCGATACGAGCTCGACATTGATCAGCCCGAGCGTGCCTGCGATGCCCGCGAAGAACGACGACCACACGACGACCTCGTAACGCACGCGCCGCGGAAAGCAGCCGATGGCCGCCGCGCGCACCGGGTTGTCGCGCACGGCATGCGCGAGCCGCATGAACGGCGTGCGCGACAGCGCGTACATCGCGAGCACGGAAAGCGCGCACCATAGCGCAATGAGCGCATACGCTTCCCGCGGGGGTCCGAATGTGAAGCCCTGCACCGCGACGCCTGCCGTGCGATCGATCGCGACGCCCGCTTCGCCGCCGAACCAGTCCGGCAAGGTCCACGCGGCAGCCGCGACGAGTTCGCCGATGCCGAGCGTGATCATCGCGAACGTGGTGCCTGCGCGGCGCGTCGCGACGAGGCCGTACAACGCGCCGAACAGTGCGCCGCCGATGCCGCCCAGCAATGGCAAAACCAGCAAAGGCACGCCGATCCGATTGAACAGATGCGCCGCGATCAGCGCGCCGATGCCCGACGATGCCGCATGCCCGAACGACAGCAGTCCCGCGCCGCCGAGCAGCAGGTTGTACGAGAGCGCGAACACGATCATCGACGCTGTCTGCGCGAGCCACGCGACGAGCCAGCTTTGCGTCGACATGCAAGGCGGCACGACAAGCAGCAACGCGAGCGCGGCCCATGGCACGATGGCGCGCCAACGCAGCACGCGCGGCGAAGAACGTGGCGCATCGTTGACGTTATGCATCGTCTTCGCGCTGTCCGAAGAGTCCGCGCGACCGCACGGCGAGCATCGCGACGAGCAGCAGATACGGCACGAGCGGTGCGAGTCGCGCGACGGTCAGCGCGCTCCATGCGGCGGGCAGCGTGCCGTCATGTTCGCCAGGCCGAACACCAGGCAGAACACCGAGCAGATCGCCGAGCGAAAGGTCGCTCGCGACGGCCAGGGTCTGCACCCAGCCGATCGCGAGCGACGCGACGAGCGCGCCACCGAGCGAGCCCAGTCCACCCATCACGACGACGACGAACACGATCGAGCCGACCGATTCCGCCATCGCCGGCTCGAGCACGAAGAGCGGCGCGCCGATCACGCCCGCCAGCGCCGCGAGCGCGGTGCCCGCCGCGAACACGCCGGTGAACACGCGCGGCACGTCGTGGCCGAGCGCCTCGACGGCATCGGGATGCGTGAGCGCCGCGCGCACGACGAGGCCCGCTTTCGACACGCGCAGCACCGCATGCAACGCGACGAGCATCGCGACGGCCACGGCCATCATGAACGCGCGATAGCGCGAGAATGCAATGCCGTACACGTCGAACAAGGGACCATCGAGCGCCTTGGGCACGACGGCGTTGAACGCCTGCAAGCCCCAGACGAGCTTCACGCCTTCGCCGATCAGATACGCCGCGCCGAAAGTCAGCAGCAGTTCCGCGAGATGTCCGTGCGGCCGCACGCGCCGAAGCAGCCAGCGCTCGAGCGCCGCGCCCATCAGCCCGACGGCGAGCGGCGCCACGACGAGCGCCCACCAGAACCCCGCGCGCGCCGCGACGGAAAAGCCGACATACGCGCCCAGCATGTAGAAGCTCGCATGCGCGAAGTTCAGCACGCCGAGCATGCTGAAGATCAGCGTCAGCCCCGCCGACAGCATGAACAGCAGCAGCCCGTAGCTGATGCCGTTCAGCGCATCGATGACGAACGACTGCACGCGTCAGTCCGCCTGCGCGTTATGCACGTTATGCACGACGGGCACGACGGGCACGACGAGCGGTTCGAGCGCGGCGCGCAGCTTCTCGGGCAGAGCGACGGGTCTACGCGTTTCGCGATCCACGTAGACATGCACGAAATGCCCTTGCGCGGCGGGCGCGTCGTCGCCTTCCCTGAAGAGACCCACTTCGTAGCGCACGCTCGATGTGCCGAGTCGCACGACGCGCAGTCCCGCGTCGACGCGATCCGGAAACGCGAGCGGCGCGAAGTAGTTGCACTGCGTCTCGACGACGAGTCCGATCGTCGTGCTGTGCTCGATATCGAGCGCGCCCGCGCGGATCAGATACTCGTTCACGACGGTATCGAAGTAGCTGTAGTAGACGACGTTGTTCACGTGACCGTAGACGTCGTTGTCCATCCAGCGCGTGCCGATGGCGAGGAAGTGCGGATAGGCGGCGCGCGCCGCGGGAGCCGGTCTGTTCATGTCGTGTGCTTCAGGCGTAAAAGTGGCGCGCTTACATCGACTCGATCAGCATCCGGCGATAGTCGTCGGCCGTCGCTTCGCGCGGGTTCGTCTTATGACAATGATCGGCGAGCGCGCCCTTGATCACCTTGTCGAACACGCTTTCGTCGACGCCCATTTGCCTGAGACCCGTCGGCAGCCCGAGGCGCGCTGTCATGTCGTGCAGCGCCTGCGCGAGATCGGCATTGTCCGGCAGGTTCATCACGCGCCGCATCCGGGCATAGCGCCGATTCGCGACGACCGTCTCCGCACTTTCGTTGAAGCGCAGCACAGCGGGCAGCACGACTGCGTTCAGCGTGCCGTGATGCAGCGACGTGCGCCCGTTCACAGGCACGCCGCCGAGCGGATGCGACAGCGAGTGCACGCAGCCGAGCCCCTTCTGGAAAGCCATCGCACCCTGCATCGACGCGCTCATCATGTGCAGGCGCGCATCGCGGTTCTGGCCGTCGTGCGTCGCGAACTCGATGTTCGCCCACGCGCGCTCCAGCCCGTCGAGCGCGATGCCATCGGCGGGCGGATTGAACGACGGCGCGAGAAACGTCTCGATGCAATGCGCGATCGCGTCCATGCCCGTCGCGGCCGTGAGCGTCGCGGGCAAGCCGAGCGTGAGACCGGGATCGCAGATGGCCGCCTTCGGCAGCAGATGCCATGAGTGAAACCCGAGCTTGCGCCCGTCGTCGAGGATCACGATCGCGCCGCGAGCCACTTCGCTGCCCGTGCCCGCGGTGGTCGGCACGGCGATCAGCGGCGCGGACTTGTCGGTGATCCTGTTGCTGCCGCCTTCGATGGTCGCGTATTCCGTCATCGTGCCCGGATGCGTCGCCATGATCGCCACGCCCTTCGCCAGATCGATCGACGAGCCGCCGCCGATCGCGACCAGTCCGTCGCAACCTTCGTCGCGATAACGCTGCGCGGCCGCCATCACCATCGCTTCCGTCGGGTTCGACGGCGTGTCGTCGAAGACGGGCACGCGAGGCAGCTTCAGCGCGTCGATCGCCTGCTGCGCGACGCCCGCCGCCATCACGCCCTTGTCCGTCACCACGAGCGGCCGTTTGATGCCCGAGCGCTCGCACTCCGCAGGCAACTGCGCGAGCGCGTCGTAGCCGAGATGAATGTGCGTCAGATAGTAGATGTAGGCCATGTCGATGTGTCTCCTTTGTTATCGAAGATAAAGCGGCGCCGCGTTCCATGGAAGCCGCTGCGTGTGACTACGACCAGCGCGGCGAGGGATGCTCGCGTATTGCCCCCGCCGCTCGTTTGTCTCGTCTGCCGGGTTCGACTGGCGGTTTCGTGGGACGCCGCGCGTGCTCGGAACCGCGACGGGCTGGGTTCACGCGCATGCCGAGCATCCTTGCGGCGCGAACGCCGACGCGCCCGCTCACGCGGCACACAGCGCGCGGACGTCGGCGGCGAAGCGCTCGACCGTCTCGGGCTGCGTGTCCCACGCGCACATCAGCCGGCAGCCGCCCGCGCCGATGAACTCATAGAACTTCCAGCCGCTCGTGCGCATCGCCTTCGCGGCGGTCGGCGGCAACTGCGCGAACACCGCATTCGATTCCGTCGGGAACATGATGCTCACGCCCGGAATCTCCGCGAGCCGCGATTCCATCAGCTTCGCCATCGCGTTCGCATGACGAGCGTTGCGCAGCCAGACGTCGTTGTCGAGCAAGCCGAGCCACGGCGCGGAAATGAAGCGCATCTTCGACGCGAGCTGGCCCGCCTGCTTCAGGCGATACGCGAAATCGTCGGCGAGCGCGCGATCAAAGAACACCACCGCCTCGCCGACGGGCAAGCCGTTCTTCGTGCCGCCGAAGCACAGCACGTCGACGCCCGCGCGCCACGTGATCTCGGACGGATGCACGTCGAGCGCGGCGACCGCGTTCGCGAAGCGCGCGCCGTCCATGTGCACCTTCAGATGACGGCGTTTCGCAATCGCCGCGATCGCGCGGATTTCCTCGACGCTGTAGACGGTGCCCACTTCCGTCGATTGCGTGAGCGTGACGACCTTGGGCTTCGGGTAGTGGATGTCGGCGCGGCGCGTGACGACGGCTTCGATCGCGTCCGGCGTGAGCTTGCCGCCGATGCCCGGCGCCGTCAGCAGCTTGGAGCCGTTCGAGAAGAACTCGGGGCCGCCGCATTCGTCGGTTTCGATGTGCGCGAGTTCGTGGCAGATCACCGAGTGATACGACTGGCACAGCGACGCGAGCGCCAGCGAGTTCGCCGCCGTGCCGTTGAAGACGAAGAACACTTCGCAATCGGTCTGGAACAGATTGCGCAGGCGGTCGCAGACCTGCTGCGTCCATGAGTCGTCGCCGTAGGCCGGCTCGTGGCCGCTGTTGTTGGCGGCGATCAGCGCTTCGAGCGCCTCGGGGCAGATGCCGGCGTAGTTGTCCGACGCGAAATGTTGCATGGCAGGCGGCGCGCCCGGCGACAGGCGTGCGGAGATGACAGGAAAGCGGTCATTTTAGTGCGGCGGGTGCTGAATTTGTTTTTGTCGGATGCCGCCACCGGTTTCCTGTGCGCTTGTTTATCCTGTCGCCGCTCCCGTCGCCTCTTTTTTTTGCTCAGGCGTGCGGCCGCGGGCGAACGAGTGCCACCACGACGAGGCCCACCGCACCCGCGAGCAAGGCGCCCGCCGCCAGCAACAACGCGGGCGTGAACGAACCGGTGTGCGCGGCGATCGGCGCCGCGACGAGCGGGCCGGCGATCTGTCCGAGACCATAAGCCGCCGTCGCGTAACCCATCAGGCCCGCCGCATCGTCGCCGTGCAAACGGCGTGCTTCTCGCATCGCGAAGAGCGTAATCGCGGTGAACGGCAAGCCGATCAGCGCGCTACCGATGGCGAAGCCGCCCGCCGTCGGCGACGCGATGCCCGAGACGATGCCGAGCGCCTGCAGCACATAGCAGCCCGCCAAAAGCGTGCGGTTGTCCCAGTGCCCGGGAAGCCGCGCGCCCGCCAGCGCGCCGACAACCAGCGCGCCACCGAGCATCGGCCAGAACAGATCCGGCCACGGCGAGCCTGCCGGAAGGGCCGCGCGGGCGATCACGGGCAGAAACGTCGCCGTGATGATGTAGCCGAAGCCGGGCACGCCGTAGAGGACGATCAGCCACAACGCGTCGGCGCGATGCGGATGTGCGTGATGCGGCTGAGCGGCGCGTGTGCTTTGCGCGGTGTTGCGCATGTTGTGCGATGCGGCCGTCATGGTCGGCGTCGAAGCGAACGCGCGCCACACGAGCGCCGTGAGTACGGCCGACATGAGTCCGAAACCGATCCAGCCCGCCGATGCGCCATATGCACCATGTGCGCCCGCCGCGCTGACGAGCAACCCCGTCGCGGCAATGCCGACGCCCGGCCCCGTGTAGATCACGCCGCCCCACTCGTTTGCGCCGAGTTCGGCGAGCCGCCGCAAGCCCCATTGCGACGCGAACACGAAGGTCCACGCGCTGACGGCGCCCGTGACGAAACGCACGGCCGCCCAGATCCAGAACTGGTCCGTGACGCCCATGGCCAGCACCAGCAACACCGTCAGCGCAAGGCCCGTCTTCACCATGCGCGCGGCATCGACACGCAATGCCGCGCAGGCGATCGCGCCGAGAAAATAGCCCGCGTAGTTCAGCGACGCGAGCCAGCCGCCATGTCTGATATCGAGCGCGCCGCCATGAAGCATCAGCGGCAGGAGCGGCGTGAACGCAAAACGCCCGACGCCGAGCGCGACGGCCAGCGCCGCCATGCAGGCAAGCGCGGCTCGGCGGGCGGCGTGCGGCGACGCATGAGGCTCAAAGGTGTGGGTAGCAAGATCGGTCATCGTTGACAGCGTGATGGTGGCCCGCCGGCCGGATCGGCGGTAGCGTGAAGTCGGCTTTTCAACATCCCATCGTAGCTTGACTGGTCAATCTCATAAAATGAATAATATGGATTGATTGAATCTCACGGAGAGATCAATGGATCTTGCCGCCCTGACCATTTTCCGCGCCGTCGTGCGCGAAAACGGCGTGACGCGTGCCGCCGCGAAGCTCAACCGCGTGCAGTCGAACGTGACGACGCGCATCAAGCAGCTCGAAGAGCAACTGGGCACCGAGCTTTTCATCCGCGACGGACGCCGTCTCGTGCTGACGCCCGCTGGCGAAACGCTTTTGCCCTACGCCGAACGGCTGCTCGCGCTCGCCGACGAGGCGCGGCATGCCATCAAGGATGCGCGGCCGAGCGGACGTCTGCGGCTCGGCGCGATGGAGAGCCTCGCCGCGACGCGGCTGCCCGGTCTGCTCGCGCAATACCATCAGACATGGCCGGACGTCGCGCTCGAACTGGAGACGGGCACGACGGGCAAGCTGATCGAGCGCGTGCGCGAATTCGAGGTGGATGCGGCCATCGTCTCCAGGCCGCCCGATCCCGCAGCGCTCGGCGATCTGTTCGAGATCGTGCCTGTGTATCGTGAGGAACTCGTCATGCTGAGTCCGCGCGGACATCGCCCCATTCGCGATGCGCGCGATATCGCGCTATCGACGCTGGTCGCGTTCGAACAGGGTTGCGCGTATCGGATCTACGTCGAGAACTGGTACATGCAGCGCGGCATCCGGCCGGCGCGTGTGCTGGAGCTCGGGTCGTATCACGCGATCGTCGCGTGTGTCGCGGCGGGCGCGGGCGTGGCCGTCGCGCCGCGCTCGGTGCTCGCGCTGCTGCCCGAATCGAACAACGATATCGCCGTGCATGCGCCCGAAGGACTCGACAACATCGATACGCTGCTGATCTGGCGACGCGGGCATTTTTCGTCGGCATTGAATGCATTGCGCGGGATGCTGGTCGAGAGCAGCAACGCCGACGAAGCCGTGAAGGCGACGATGGCGGTGGCCGTCTAATACCGGGCCAGGACGCCGGACCGCTCTTCTGAAAGCAAAAAAGCCGCGAGTCTCATCGACTCGCGGCTTTTTATCGCTTGATGCGAATGCTGTCTGACGTGCTTACAGCTGCGCTTCGACCCAGCCCTTCACGCCCGCCAGCGCGGCGGGCAGATTGGCGGGCTCGGTGCCGCCTGCCTGCGCCATGTCCGGACGACCGCCGCCCTTGCCGCCGACCTGCTGCGCGACGAAGTTCACCAGTTCGCCCGCCTTCACTTTCTTGCTGGCATCCGCGGTGACGCCCGCGATCAGGCTGACTTTGCCGCCTTCGACGGACGCGAGCACGATGGCTGCGCTCTTGAGCTTGTCCTTCAGCTTGTCGACGGTTTCGCGCAGCGTCTTGACGTCCGCGCCTTCCAGCGTCGCCGCGAGCACCTGCACGCCCGACACGTCGATCGCCTGGCCCGCCAGTTCGTCGCCCTGGCTCGATGCGAGCTTCGACTTCAGCGCGCCCAGTTCTTTTTCCAGCGACTTCACCTGGTCCTGAACCTGCGCGATGCGCTGCGTCAGTTCCGCCGGCTGCGCCTTCAGTGCAGCGGCTGCCGCGTTGATGCGCGCGTCCAGTTCCTGCACGAAACGCACGGCGTTATCGCCCGTGATCGCCTCGACGCGACGGATGCCCGCCGCGACGCCACCTTCCATCACGATCTTGAAAAAGCCGATATCGCCCGTGCGATGCACGTGCGTACCGCCGCACAGTTCGCGCGAGAATCCCAGATCGAGCACGCGCACTTCGTCGCCGTACTTCTCGCCGAAGAGCGCCATCGCGCCGCCCTTCACCGCTTCGTCGTACGGCATCACGCGCACGATACCCGGCGCGTTCGCCAGCACTTCGGCGTTGACGATTTCTTCGACGCGGCGGATTTCGTCGTCCGTCATCGGCGCGTTATGCGCGAAGTCGAAGCGGGTCTTGTCCGCGTCGACGAGCGAGCCCTTCTGCTGCACATGGCCGCCGAGCACTTCGCGCAGCGCCTTGTGCATCAGGTGCGTGGCCGAGTGATTGCGGGCCGTGCGCGCGCGGCGCACTGCGTCGATTTCCGCCTTCACGACGTCGCCGACTTTCAGCGTGCCCTGTTCCAGCGTGCCGTGGTGGCCGACGACGTCCGCCTGCACCTTCAGCGTGTCGGCGACGGCAAAGCGGACGGCCGCATTCGCGAGCACGCCCTGGTCGCCGACCTGGCCGCCCGATTCCGCGTAGAACGGCGTATGGTCGAGCACGACGACAGCCTGCTGGCCCTTCGTCACCTCGCTGACGGACGAGCCGTCGACGTACAGCGCCGTCACCTTCGCGTCGTCGAAGACAATCTCTTCATAGCCGTGGAACGTGGTCTTCGCGCCCGTGTATTCGAGGCCTTGCGCCATCTTGAACTTGCCGGCCGCGCGCGCCTGCTCGCGCTGGCGAGCCATCGCCTCGTCGAACGCCGATTCGTCGACGCTCACGCCGCGCTCCCGGCACACGTCCGCCGTCAGATCGAGCGGGAAGCCATAGGTGTCGTGCAGCTTGAACGCGACTTCGCCGTCGAGCGTCTTGCCGCCCTTGGCTTCGAGATCGGCCAGCGCGCTTTCGAGAATCGACATGCCGTGCTCGATGGTCTCGAAGAAGCGCTCTTCTTCCTGGCGCAGCACGTCGGTCACGCGCCGCTCGGCGTCCTTCAGTTCGGGATACGCACCGCCCATCTGCTCGACGAGGTCCGCGACCAGCTTGTGGAAGAACGAACCCTTGCGGCCCAGCTTGTAGCCGTGGCGGATCGCGCGGCGCACGATACGGCGCAGCACGTAGCCGCGGCCTTCGTTGCCCGGAATCACGCCGTCGACGATCAGGAACGAGCACGCGCGGATGTGATCGGCGATCACCTTCAGCGAGTTGTTCGACAGATCAGCGACGCCCGTTTCGCGCGCGGCGGCCTTGATCAGCGCCTGGAACAGATCGATCTCATAGTTGCTGTGCACGTGCTGCAGCACGGCCGCGATACGCTCGAGGCCCATGCCCGTATCCACGCACTGCTTGGGCAGCGGCGTCATGTTGCCCTGCGCGTCGCGGTTGAACTGCATGAACACGAGGTTCCAGATTTCGATGTAGCGATCTCCGTCTTCTTCCGGCGATCCGGGCGGGCCGCCCCACACGTCCGGGCCGTGGTCGTAGAAAATTTCCGAGCACGGGCCGCACGGGCCCGTGTCGGCCATCTGCCAGAAGTTGTCCGATGCGTAGCGCGCGCCCTTGTTGTCGCCGATGCGGATGATGCGCTCGGTCGGCACGCCCACTTCCTTCGCCCAGATGTCGTGCGCTTCGTCGTCTTCCTTGTAGACCGTGACCCAGAGCTTTTCCTTCGGCAGCTTGTAGACGCCCGTCAGCAGCTCCCACGCGTAGTGAATCGCGTCGCGCTTGAAATAGTCGCCGAACGAGAAGTTGCCCAGCATTTCGAAGAACGTGTGGTGGCGCGCGGTGTAGCCGACGTTTTCCAGATCGTTGTGCTTGCCGCCCGCGCGCACGCTGCGCTGCGCCGTCGTGGCCCGCGAGTACGGACGCGATTCGGCGCCGAGAAACACATCTTTGAACTGCACCATGCCCGAATTGGTGAAGAGCAGCGTCGGGTCGTTGCCGGGTACGAGGCTCGACGAGCGGACGATCGTATGGCCCTTCGATTCGAAGAACTTGAGGAATTTCTCGCGGATTTCGGCGGCTTTCATAGCGTGCTTGGGGACGGTCCTGACTTGAGCCGACGGCTGCGGAAGACTTACCGGCCGTCGCAATAGATTGTTTCCTGAACGGTCGATTATACGGGATCGGCGCCCCTGCGCGACGCCGCGGCGCGGCTTGCGCCCGGCGTTGGCCATCCGGCCAGGTTTTCGCCCGGAAACACTCGGAGCCGGGCATCGCCGGTCATTCGTCCTATGCCGTGAGGCTGAATGGGCGAGCGGCGTCCGATCGCTTAAGATGCATCACATCGATCGAATCGGGCGGCGCCCGTGCGGCGCGCCTCATCACATGGGAGACAGAGACACAACATGGGCGCACTCAGTCATATCCGCGTGCTGGACCTTACCCGCGTGCTCGCCGGTCCGTGGTGCGCGCAAACCCTCGCCGACTTCGGCGCCGACGTGATCAAGGTCGAGCGGCCGGGAGCCGGCGACGACACGCGCCACTGGGGGCCGCCGTACCTGAAGACACCGGACGGCGCGGACACGCGCGAGGCGGCCTATTACCTCGCGGCCAATCGCAACAAGCGCTCGGTGACGATCGACATCTCGACGCCGGAAGGGCAAAAGATCGTCCGCGAGCTGGCGGCGCAAAGCGATGTCGTGCTCGAGAACTACAAGGTCGGGCAGTTGAAGAAGTACGGGCTCGACTACGAGTCGCTGAAGGCTGTGAAGCCGGACATCATCTACTGCTCGGTGACGGGCTTCGGGCAAACAGGTCCGTACGCGCAGCGCGCGGGTTACGACTTCATCATCCAGGGCATCGGCGGCTTCATGAGCGTCACGGGCGAGCGCGACGGGCTGCCAGGCGGCGGCCCGCAGAAGGCCGGCGTCGCCATCGCGGACCTGATGACGGGCATGTACTCGAGCGTCGCCGTGCTGACGGCGCTCGCGCATCGCGAGCGAACGGGCGAAGGCCAGTACATCGACATGGCGCTGCTCGACGTGCAGGTCGCGATGCTCGCCAACATGAACTCGAATTTCCTCGCGAGCGGCAAGCCGCCCGTGCGCTGGGGCAATGCGCACCCGAACATCGTCCCGTACCAGACGTTCCAGACGAGCGATAGCTGGATCATCGTCGCGGTCGGCAACGACGGGCAGTTCCGCAAGTTCGTCGAAGCGGGCCATCGCGTCGATCTCGCCGACGATGACCGCTTTGCGACGAACCCCGCGCGCGTGCGCAATCGCGAGATTCTGGTGCCGATACTCGCGGAGATGGTCCGCACGCGCAGCAAGCACGAATGGATCGGCGCGCTCGAAGCGGCAGGCGTGCCGTGCGGCCCGATCAACGATCTGGACGAAGTGTTCGACAACGAGCAGGTGGTCGCGCGCGGGATGCAAGTGCAGTTGCCGCATCCGTCGGGCGGCACGGTAAAGCTGGTGCGCAATCCGATCCGGATGAGCGCGACGCCGCCGGAAGCGCAAGCCCATCCGCCGACGCTCGGCGAGCATACGGAGGCCATCCTGCGCGACGTGCTCGGCTACGACGACGCGCACATCGAGGCGCTGCGGGATCAGTCGGTGATCTGAGGGGGCGGTGCGCGCGGAGGATGGCGTGGTGGCGAGTCGGCGAGTTGACGGCGCGCGGGAGGAATGATTTCGCGGCGCAGTGCGCTATGCGATCGCCGCATTCGACGCAGGTCAGCGCAAAGCCTCCGGCATCGATCTCAAGCCATCGACGCGAGCCAGCGCTGCCCCTCTTCCCAGTCGCCGAGCCCGCTGTCGGAATTGATGTGGCCGCGCGGGCCGATGCTCTCCCAGCGGCTGCCCCATGCCGCCGCGCAAGCCTGCGAGAACGGCACGCCGCCGTACGGATCATCGGTGCTGGCGACGACGATCGAGCTGAACGGAAGCCTCGCCTGAGGCACGGCATCGAAGCCGCTTGCATCGGCGGGAAATTCAGGCCCCGATGGATCGGGCACCGCGACGAGCAACGCGCCCGCCACTTTCGCCAGCGCATCCTTCGACGCATGGCGCGCCGCCCAGAACGCCAACGTCAGGCAACCGAGGCTATGCGCGGCGAAAAGAACGGGCCCCTTCGACGCTGCAACCGTCGCGTCGAGCGTCTCGCACCACGCGTCGCAAACGGGACGGTCCCAGTCGCGCATCGGCACGCGGATGAAATCCGGATGCCGCGCTTCCCAGCGGGTCTGCCAATGCCTTTCGCCGGAATTCATATAACCCGGCAACACGATCACGTTCTGCTGCTCCAGCGCCATTCTTTTCCCCGTTATTCGTTTCGTTGTCTACAGGCGGCAGCGCGCCGCCTGCGCTATTGAATCACACGGCCCACGCCCGCGCCGCGCGGATCGGCGGCTGGCTGCGGTGTCGTGCCGTCGATGCGGATCATCTGCACGTCGCCGTTGAAGGTCTGGTCCTTCAGCGTATAGCCGCGCGCCTTCAGTTGTTCGGCGAGATCGCCGTCGATCGGGTGATACGGCTCGTAGTAGATTGTCTTCTGCGGCAGCAGCTGATGGTGAAAGCGCATCGCGGCGAGCGCATCGGCGGGCGGCATATTGAAGTCGTACAGGTTCGTCATCACCTGGAAGATCGTCGTGAAGATCCGCGAGGCACCCGGTGTGCCGATCACGAGCGACACCTTGCCGTCCTTGAGAAGGATGGTCGGCGCCATCGATGACAGCGGGCGGCGGTTCGGCGCGACCGTATTGACGTCGCCACTCGTCACGCCCGACTGGTTCGGCACGCCCGCTTTCGCTTCGAAGTCGTCCATCTCGTCGTTCAGCACGAAGCCGCCGCCGTCCACCACCACGCCCGAGCCGAACGGCCCGTTCAGCGTGTACGTGTTCGAGACGGCGTTGCCCCACTTGTCGACGACGGAGAAGTGCGTCGTCTGCGCCTTCTCCGGCATCGAGTCGCCGAGGCCCGGCTTGACGGGCGCGGCGCCCAGCACTTCGTCGGGCGTGATGTCTTCGACACGCTTCGCCAGATAGGCGTCGTCGATCAGCCTGTCGACGGGCACGCGATACGAATCGGGATCGCCCATGTACTGCTGGCGATCGGCGAACACGCGGTCTTCGATCTGCGCGATCAGATGGATGTACGGCTCCGAGTCGAGCGCGAGCCCGTCGAACTGCGGCTTCAGATCCGCCTTCATCTTCAGCATCTGGATCAACCCGACGCCGCCGGAGCTGGGCGGCGGCGCGGTGACGATCCGGTAGCCGTTCCAGTCCGCCGCGAGCGGCTGACGCCAGACGGCCTTGTACTGCATGAGGTCCGTCTTCGTGATCAGACCGTGTCCGTACATCTGCTTCGCGATCAGGTCGGCCGTCTGTCCTTCGTAGAATTCGCGGCCGCCGTCGGCAGCGATCCGCGACAGCGTCTGCGCGAGTTCGGGCTGGCGAAACACGACACCCGTCTTCAGGTTCGAGAAGTACGCGTCGAAATTGGTCTTGCCGGCGAACCCCTTCGCGGCAAGATCGCGGCGCTGCTGCAGCCACGCATCGACGGTGAAGCCGTCGGTCGCGTATTTGATCGCGGGCGCGAGCACCTGCTTCCATTTCAGCTTGCCGAAGCGCTTCTGCGCCTCCCACATCCCGGCGACGGTGCCCGGCACCGCCACCGCACGATGCCCGACGAGGCTCAGGCCAGGGATCACATTGCCCTTCTCGTCGAGATACATGTCGCGCGTCGCGCGCTGCGGCGCTGTCTCGCGGTAGTCGAGAAAGTACGGCTTGCCGTCCACGTACAGCGTCATGAACCCCCCACCGCCGATATTGCCCGCGTCCGGATACGTGACGGCGAGCGTGAACGCGATCGCGACGGCCGCATCGACGGCATTGCCCCCCGCCGCAAGAATCTGCTGCGCGGTATCGGCGGCATAGCGGTCGGGCACGGCGACGGCCGAGGCGTCGAGCACCGCCTTCGGTTGCGCCGTCTTTGCGTCGGCGACGGGCGCGGCGACGAAGCCGGCTGTCAGCACAGCCGTCAGCGACAGGGCCGTCGCGACACTCGCGGCACGCGCGAGGCGTGCGGAGCGCCGGATCACGTTCGCGCGGGTGTCGGAACAGGTCCGGGCGTCAGCATCGGCGCGGCTATAGGCGCGGTTATCGCCACGCTCATCGGCATCAAAAAGCGCGCGAAATGCGCGCAGCGTCGGAAAAGACATCCGAGAAACTCCGGGATCGGTGGACCTGTCTCGCGCGTGCGCGACGGCAGAGGCTTCTTCAAGGCTCAAGGCGAGGACAGATCGCATCATGCGGCTGGACCAGCCGCCGCGTCACCCGGGCGAAGCACGCCCGGGTCCGGGACAGAATAACGGAAACGCGGCGCCGGCCGGAAAGACGGCGCCCAGCGCGAAGCGAAGGCCACGCGAATCAGATCGTGCACGGCCAGCACGCGATGGCGCGCGTCGCATCCTAAGCGCCCGCCGCCTGTGGCGCCAACGCGATTTACCTCCTGTTACAGCACCCGTTGCTTCCCCAAAAAGCGCCGATCCCTCGCGATGTGGACCGCGCGCCGCACCACGCAAGCCTGAAGAATGTCGTCGAATGTGTCGTCAGGTAGAATTGACAGACCAACGGACGCATATAGTGTCCAGGACCGACTTTTTCCTTCTCGCATGAACAACGAACGCAAAGACGCCGAGCGCAACGACGCGCCGGTTTCCAACTTCATCCGCAATATCATCGACGACGACAACCGCTCCGGAAAGTGGGGCCAGCGGGTGGAAACGCGCTTCCCGCCGGAGCCGAACGGCTATCTGCACATCGGCCATGCGAAGAGCATCTGCCTGAACTTCGGCATCGCGCAGAGCTACGGCGGCGTCTGCCATCTGCGCTTCGACGATACCAACCCGGAAAAGGAAAGCTTCGAGTACGTCGAGTCGATCATCGACGCCGTGAAATGGCTCGGCTTCGAATGGAACAAGGAAGGCAACGAGCACCTCTACTTCGCGAGCGACTACTACGACAAGCTCTACGAGTTCGCCGAACTGCTGATCACGCGCGGCAAGGCGTATGTCGATAGCCAGACGGCGGAAGAGATGCGCGTGAACCGCGGCTCCGCGACGGAAGTCGGCAAGCCGTCGCCGTTCCGCGAACGCAGCGTCGAAGAGAACCTCGACCTGTTCCGCCGCATGAAGGCAGGCGAGTTCAAGGAAGGCGAGCACGTGCTGCGCGCGAAGATCGACATGTCGTCGCCGAACTTCAACATGCGCGACCCGGTGATCTACCGCATCCGCTTCGCGCATCACTACCGGACAGGCGACAAGTGGTGCGTGTACCCGATGTACGACTACACGCACTGCATCTCGGACGCGCTCGAAAACATCACGCACTCGCTGTGCACGCTCGAGTTCGAAGACCACCGGCCGCTCTACGACTGGATCCTCAACGAGCTCGCTGACGCCGGCATCTTCACGCGTCCGCTGCCGCAGCAAATCGAGTTTTCGCGTCTGAACCTCACGTACGCGATCACGAGCAAGCGCAAGCTGCTGCAACTCGTCAACGAAGGCCACGTGGACGGCTGGGACGATCCGCGCATGCCGACCATCGTCGGCGTGCGCCGGCGCGGCTTCACGCCGGACGGCATCAAGCTGTTCTGCGAGCGCATCGGCATCACGAAGGTCGATTCGTGGATCGACATGAGCGTGTTCGAAGGCGCGCTGCGCGACGATCTCGACGAAAAGGCGCCGCGCGCGACGTGCGTGCTCGATCCGCTCAAGCTGATCATCGACAACTATCCGGAAGGCCAGACGGAAGCGTGCAACGCGCCCGTCCATCCGCATCATCCCGATCGCGGCGTGCGCACGTTCCCGTTCTCGCGCGAACTGTGGATCGAGCGAGAAGACTTCAACGAGGCCGCGCCGAAGGGCTACTTCCGCCTGTTCCCGGGCAACCGCGTGCGGCTGAAGTACGGCTATGTCGTCGAATGCACGGGCGCGGACAAGGACGAGAACGGCAACGTGATCGCCGTGCACTGCAACTACTTCCCCGACAGCCGCTCGGGCACGGAAGGCGCGAACAACTACAAGGTCAAGGGCAATATCCACTGGATCAGCGCCAGCGAGGCCGTGCCCGTCGAAGTGCGCATCTACGATCGCCTCTTCAAGGAAGCACAGCCCGACGCGGGCGGTCGCGACTTCCTCGAAGCGCTCAACCCGGATTCGAAGCGGATCGTCAATGCGTACGTCGAGCCGGGCCTGCGCGACGTCGAGCCGGAGCAGCGCTATCAGTTCGAGCGTCACGGCTACTTCGTCGCGGACCGCTACGACACACAGCCGGGCAAACCCGTATTCAATCGCATCGTCAGTCTGCGCGACAGTTGGGGAAAGCCGGCGTAAGCCACATGTCTGGCCACCCGTCGCGCGTGTCGATGATCCGGCACTGCCCAGCATGCTGCGCCCGGCGCGCACGCATGCCGGCAAGCTGACGCTGCGCACGACGACACGCGGCGAGCGTCACGTTGCAGCCGGGTGATCGCCGCCGGCCCAGGGGGAACGATGAAGGTTGCAATCAAGAAAAAGCTGGTGGCGATCGGGACCGTGGCAGCCGTGGCGCTGGCGTCGCTCGCACCGTCCGCGCACGCTGACGAACTCACGGGCACGCTCAAGAAAATTCACGACGACGGCACGATCGTGCTCGGCGTGCGCGAAGCGTCGATCCCGTTCTCCTATGCGAACGGCGACCGCACGATCGGCTATTCGCAGACGATCGCACTCGCCATCGTCGACGAAATCAGGAAGACGCTCGGCGTGCCGAACCTGCGCGTGCGCGAAGTCACGATCACGTCGGCGAACCGCTTTCTGATGCTGGTCAACAATCAGATCGACCTCGAATGCGGCTCGACCACGCACACGCGCGAGCGCGAAAACGTCGCCGCGTTTTCGAACAGTTTCTTCCAGTACGCAGTGCGGATGATCGCGCGCCGAAACGCGGGCATCACCGATTTCGCCGATCTCGCGGGCAAGCCGGTCGTCACGACGGCGGGCACGTCGGACGAACGCCTCGTGCGTCAGCTGAACAGCGACAAGCAGTTGAACATGCGCATCGCGAGCGTCAAGGATCATTCGGATGCATTCGCCGCCGTGAAGTCCGACCGCGCGGTCGCTTTCGTGATGGACGAACCGATCCTCTATGGCTTTCGCGCCACCGACCCGCGCCCCGACGACTTCATCGTGACGGGCACGCCGCTCGGTTACGAAAGCTACGCATGCATGTTCCGCAAGGGTGACGAGCCATTCCGCGAGCTGGTGAACCGCGTGATCGCGAAGATGCAGACATCGGGCGAGGCCGAGCGCCTGTACAACGTCTGGTTCACGCAGCCGATTCCGCCGCGCGGCATCAACCTCAACTATCCGCTGTCGGCGGAAATGCGTTCGCTGTTCGCGCATCCGAACGACAAGGCGCTCGACTGACGCGCTCCTGCGTGAAATGACTGGTGTGTGCCTGAAGACGCGGTTATGCCGCGTCGAGTGTCTGGTGCAGTTCGGCGAGCGATAGCGTCGTCTGAAAGAGCCGCGTGAGGCTGCGGCTCGCGTAGTGCTCGACTTCATCGGGCGCGCACCAGCGGAACGCGTCCATCTCGGGGATCATCGTGCCGTCGAAGCGGCGCGGAAACATCGACGTGCACGTGCAACGCGTGAGGTCGAGTTCGTCGGCGCGGGCGCGTGCTGCGAACAGATGCAGATCCTTGTCGCGCCGGTAGACGAAAAGGCCGAGATCCTTCAGACGCCCGGCCGCCACGACGATGCCCGTCTCCTCTTCCAGTTCGCGCAGCGCGGCAACGTGCGGCGCTTCGCCCTCTTCGCCCTGGCCTTTCGGAATGTCCCAGTGACTGGTTTCCGTGGCGTGCGCCAGCAGCACTCGACCGTCCGGGTCGAGCAGCACGACGCCGCACGAAACAGTGCGCGCGCTCAATGCTTCTTCTGCAGCACCCACGAGCCGCTGCCTTCGCGGCAGTACTGCGGGTTGAGGTTCATCGACTGCCCCTTCGCGCTCAGCACGACGCGCAGCGAGCGGCAGGTGCGGTCGCCCGTTTTCGAGGTGGCGTCGGGCGTGATCTGCGCATCGATCTTCGTGCTGTTGCGCAGGCCGTCGTTGTTCCATGCGGCCGTTTCGCTGTCCTGCTTCTTGTTGAGCGCGTCGATGGCGGCCGCTCTCAACGAGTCGATATCGGCCTGCTTCATGTACGACATCGGCGTGTCGTTCAGAAAACCCAGATTGGCAGCGTACGCGCCGACTGCGCTCGCGAGCAGCAGCCCGCCCAGGGAAAGGTGAAACGCGGCTCGGGTTCGCATCGACATGAAGAGTCTCCGGAGAAGATCAGATTCGGCAGCAATTGGCGGCCATGCTAGCGGCGCGCGATCTGGACCTCAAAAGCATAGCACGCGCGGATAGCTCGCCGCCGACACGCACGCTGCATGCGGACGGCCATAGGCTCGATCTGATCGAGCTTCGCGCGTAAGCGATAACGAGATGGCGTTTTCGGCGTCGCGCCTATGCCAGTCAACGTCTTGAGCGCAATTTTAGGACACGTCTCATAGGCGCTGGAGCGGGCGATCCCTAACATGAGCCGCATCAAATCCCGCAGCCGTTTCCGCTTACGCGTCGAGACTCACGCTCATGGACCTCTTGTTCGCTCTCCAGTTTTTTGCCGCGATGCTGACGCTGATCTGCGTCGCGCTCGGCATCATCGTGATGCGCATCGAACCCGCGCCGATGCCGATTGTCGTGCGCATCCAAGGCATGCGCCGCAGCAAGTGGCCGTGCGTGGTGACGCGGGCAGGCCTGGTATGTCTGCTCGCATCGTTCGCGTTGCTGGTCGGCGGCTGCTATTTGCTGCTGACGAGATGAGCGTCGGCGTGCTGCTCGGGCGCATCGGGCTGATAGCCATCCGTCAGCGTCTTAAGAAACGCGACCACATCCTTGATCTCTGACTCATCCAGTGCCGGCTTGTCGCCCGGCTTGCGATCGAACGGCGGATCGGTATTCAGATTCGCCCAATACTTCTTCGGCAGATCGTCGAACTTCTGTACCTTCCCCTTCACGACCGGATAGAACTTCTCCGGATTCGTATCGCGTTGCGCGTAAAAGCGGACCACGTCTTCGAGCGAGTGATAAATCCCGTTGTGGAAGAAAGTCTTGCGTAACGCGACGTTGCGCAGCGTGGGCGTACGGAAGATTCCGCAGTACTCGTCGCGTCCCTTCAGATCCGTACGCTCGGGACCACACGCGCCCAGATCGTAGAAATGCGAATCGCGGTTCGCCGGGAGCGCGCGATTGCGCGGCACGCCGATCGCGATCAGGCCAAAGTCGGTGAACGCGGGCGGTGCGCCGTCGAGTGCGCGCTGGCTCAGATGACAACTCGCGCAGTTGCCCTTCTTTTCGTCGTTGAAGAGTTGCAGGCCGTGCATTTCGGCCTTCGTCAGCTGCGCCTTGCCCGCGAGATATGCGTCGTACTTGCTCGAATACGGGTAGAACAGTTCCGGCGTCTGCTCGAAGACTTCGAGCGCCTGCAGCACGGCCTTGAACGTCGCTTCGTCGCTGTCGAAGACATGCTCGCCGAACGCGTCGCGGAACTGGTTCGCATACGGCGCGGCCTTCACGGCCGCCGCCACTTTCTGCGGATTACTGCCCATTTCGAACGACGACGTCAGCGGAAAACGCGCCTGCGCATGCGCGCTGTTCACGCGGCCATCCCACATCAGGCCGCCCGTCGGCCCGGCGTCGACGCTCTCGTCGCCTTCGTCGTCCGAATCGTGGTAGTGCTCGGTGAACGCCGGCACGTTCTGCAGATACTTGATGTTCGGCGCGGCGCGCAAACCCTGCTGACGCATGTCGTGGCCGCCCAGTTGCACGGAGAGCGCATTCGGCGGGCCGAACGCATGCTGCGGAGTATGACACGACACGCATGCAAGTTTGCCCGAGCCCGATAGCGACGGATCGAAGAATAGCTGCTTGCCGACAGCCGTCATTTTCCTGACGGACTCGAACACCTGGGCGCGCGTCTGACCGCCTGCGGGCACGGCAGCAGCGCCATCCGCAGACGACACTTTCTGCGTGTGCGCGCCGCTCGCGTTCTCCACCGCTCCCGCTGTCTTGGTCGACCCGGCCGCGCCGTCCGCCGATGTCCCGCGCGCATCGCACGCCGCCAGCATCACGGACAGGCAAGCCACGCCGATCCATCCGGCACGCCGCGCCCCTTCCTTCGACAACCACTCTTTTCGAATCCCCGTCACATCGCGCCACATGGTCTTGTTACCTGCTCGTTAAATCGACGGGACGAGCGTATTTCACGGTCATGTCGCTCAAATGACATAAAGCCGACGCTGCATGAAAAATGAAAAGCAAAACAGAAGTTATATGTAAGAAATTAATCGTTCTGTCAAAAACGCTTGCGACACTCTCGCCGCCGGGCGTCCGACAAGGACTCGCCGCCGGTCCCCCTACGCGAGAGAGAGAAACCATGAACAAAAAACTGATCTGCGCGACGCCTATTGCGCTCGCCGCAGCTGTCGGGCTGTACGCATGTGGCGGTAATTCGGATTCCACACCGACGCTTTCGTCGGTCAAGAACGTCGTGGTCATCTACGCGGAAAACCGCAGCTTCGACAACCTCTACGGGAATTTTCCGGGCGCCAACGGTCTGCAGAACGTGACGGCCGCGAACTCGCGCCAGCTCGACCGCGACGGCTCCGTGCTCGCGACGCTGCCGCAGGTCTGGGGCGGCCTGACGATCGCGGGCGTGACGCCCGTCATCACGCAGGCGATGACGGCGAACCTGCCGAACGCACCGTTCGCGATCGACGATCCGAACGGCTTCAACGTGCCGCTCAACGTCACGACGCGCGACCTGTATCACCGTTTCTACGAGAACCAGATGCAGATCCATGGCGGCAAGAACGACATGTTCGCCGCATGGGCCGATTCGGGTGGCCTCGTGATGGGCCACTACACGGCCAACGCCGACAAGCTGCCGCTCTACAAGCTCGCGCAGCAATACACGCTCGCCGACAACTTCTTCATGGGCGCGTTCGGCGGCTCGTTCCTCAATCACCAGTGGCTGGTCTGCGCGTGCACGCCGTTCTATGCGAACGCGAATACGAGCCCGGCGAAAGGCTCGATCTCGGCAGTCAATGCGGACGGCGTGAGCCTGACGCTCGCGGCGACGTCCGCAGCATCGGCGCTGACAGACAAGCCGACCTTCGTCAACTCGGGCAACCTCACGCCGGATTTCTACGCGATCAACACGATGCAGCCGCCGTATCAGCCGAGCGGCAACAAGGCGGCTACTGGCGGCGACGCGACGCTCGCCGATCCCTCCAGCGCGACGACGCTGCCGCCGCAGACCAGCCAGCACATCGGCGATCTGCTGAACAACGCGGGCATCTCGTGGGCGTGGTACGGCGGCGCATGGGGCCAGGCGCTGAGCGCCGCACAAAACGGCACGTCGGGCGTGATCTACGGCGCGAACAACAGCGCGCCTAACTTCCAGCCGCATCACCAGCCGTTCAACTACTTCGCCGATCTCGCACCGGGCACCGACAACCGCGCGAAGCACCTGCTCGACGGCGGCGTGAACGGTACGGAGTTCATCAAGGCCATCGACGCCGGCACGCTGCCGCAAGTGACGTTCTACAAGCCACAGGGCAACCTGAACGAGCACGCGGGCTACACCGACGTCGCGCAAGGCGATCAGCACATCGCCGACGTGATCGCGCATCTGCAGAAGAGCCCGCAGTGGAACAATATGGTCGTGATCGTCACATACGACGAGAACGGCGGCTTCTGGGACCACGTCGCGCCGCCGAAGGGCGACCGCTGGGGTCCGGGCTCGCGGATTCCCGCGATCATCGTGTCGCCGTACGCGAAGAAAGGCTTCGTCGATCATACGCAATACGACACGACGTCGATCCTGCGCTTCATCACGCATCGCTTCAATCTGCCGACTCTGCCGGGTCTGACGGCGCGCGACAACGCGCTCGTCGCCAGCGGTGGCCAGGCGATGGGCGACCTGACGAACGCGCTCGACATCAAGAACTAATCACGCAGGCAGGCCCGTCACCGGTAACGGGCAACGCAACAGTCGCGCACTCATCCACGTTCGGTGCGCAACGCTTCGGGGCAGCTTCGGCTGCCCTTTTTTGTGGGCGCTCATTGCTCGCGATGGATGCGGTGCGTGAAGGGACTGAACTTTGGGAGAGAATTGGCGCCGAACGTCGCAAGGACTCGATGGCCCCCCCACGAGGAATCGAACCTCGATTTCAGGTTTAGAAGACCCGTGTTCTATCCGTTGAACTATGGGGAGGCGAAACCGGAATTTTAACCTGGCCAACGACGGCGGGTTGAGGGCCAGGCGTGCATCGGATGCATCGCGCGACGCGAACCCGATCATGCGCGCGCCAAGCGGCACACGCGTTGTCGGCAGTGCGCTTCGACACACGGAATGTTGCGAAACGACGCGTCACCCGAATACAAAAAGGCCCGGCGTCACCGCCGGGCCCGCGATTATAACCGATCGCTTTAGCCGATCGCAGCGGTCGTCAGACCGGCTGCGGGTGGGTCATGAACCAGCCGAGAAACGCAACGCCCGCGATCACGCAGTAGACGCCGAACGACGCCAGCCGCCCGCGCCCTTCGAAATAGCGCATCAGGAAGCGCACGCTCAGATACGCGGCGACGGCCGTCAGCACGCCGCCGAGCAACGCGTCGGCGAGCTGGCCGGGCGCATGGAAGAGCTTCGGCAGTTCGAGCACGCCCGCCGCGAAGATGATCGGCGTGCCGAGCAGGAACGAGAATTCGGCCGCCTTCTCCGCGGTGAGTCCCGCGCCGTTGCCGGCGATCATCGTCAGGCCGCTGCGCGAAAAACCAGGGATCAGCGCGCCGATCTGCGCAAGGCCGACCAGAAACGCCTGCTTGAACGTCAGCTTCTCGGGCGGACGATGCGCGCGCGAGCGCTGCAGCCGGTCGCCGAGCCACAGCAGAATGCCGTTGACGATCAGCGCGATCGCCACGATCCGAAGATCGTGGAAGATGCGTTCGAGCCGCTTTTCGAGCACGAGACCCACCAGACCCGCCGGAATCGTCCCGATGATGAGCGCCCACATCATATGGCCTTCGTCATTGCGGCGGCCCGACAGCGACGCGAAAAAGCCGCTGAAAAGGGCAATCCAGCGCTCACGGAAGTACCACAGCAGTGCGAACGCGGTGCCGAGATGCAGCGCGACGAGGAACGGCAGCAGTTGAGGCGCATGCTTGTCGATGTGCATGCCGAAGACAGCGGGAACGAGCAGCGTGTGACCAAGACTGCTCACGGGAAACAGTTCCGTGACGCCCTGCAGCACGCTCAAAAAGATCAAAAACGACAGGCTCACTCGTCGGTCCTTTTGAAAAGTTGGGAAGAAAACGGCACGCCGGAGTAAGTGTCCGGTGTGCGAAGGCGGGTCCGATTATGCCGGTGCGACCTGGTCGCGCCAAGGACAAAAGTTCGCCTTTACGCGAACTTCGCCGCGCCGCAACAACTTCGAAAGGCATATTACGGCAATGAAAGCAAAAAGGCCCGCCTGGAAGGCGGGCCCGTGTGCGGAGGCTGCGTGGACCGTCGGTTCGTGCCGACGGCTCAACGTGGAATCTCGTCGCCCCGTTTCAGCGTGTAAATTTATAGAAGAAATAGATCGTACTGCCCGTAAACATGCCGAACAGTGCCACGCTCATTGCCATTGCGAGATCCATCGCCCCTCCCGAAAACCGAGTGTTCGCAACCGACGGCTGCCCGTCGCAATACACATTATTGATTGCACCGACTGTGCGGTAACACCCGCAATTTCCCCAGAAGGGTTTCCCCGTAGCCCAAAGGGGCGCAAAATCGGCGTTCGCCGCGCCGCTGTGTCGGAACCGTGCACGCCGACTCCTGTCTCAACCGCTTTCTATCGCCCATTGCCATGCCTCAATTCCAGCAACAGGACATCACCGAGATCGTCAGGGACGGCTCCCTGCTCCGCTTCGCGCCGCAGGCGGGCGGCCGCCTGCTGTCGTGGGACATCGACGGCCAGTCGGTGATCTTCTGGCCCGAGCGCGCCGACTGGAGCCAGCCGGCGCGTGTGCGCGGCGGCAATCCGCTGCTCTTTCCGTTTCTCGGACGGCATTTCGTCGACGGCCAGATCGGCCGCTGGAAAGACGCGCAAGGCACCGTGCGCGATCTGCCCATGCACGGCTTCGCGCGCGATCTGCCATTCGAGGCGACCGTCGACGAAACCGCCCGCTCGATCAGCATGACGCTGACCGACAGCGATGCGACGCGCGCGGGCTATCCGTTCAGCTTCCGCTTCGAAGCGGAGTACACGCTCGTCGACGCGCACACGCTCGACGTCGATTTCGTCACGACCAACACGGGCGCCGCCGGCAGCGCGCCGCTGCCCTACTACGCCGGCCATCACTTCTATTTCACGCTGCCGCATGCGCAGCGCGGCGAGACCGTGCTCGAGCTGCCGCGCACGATGCGCCGGCATCAGGAGCCGGACGGCTCGCTCAGCGCGGGCGAAGCGGGCCAGCCGGATTACCGGCTCGACGATCCGGGCATTCTGGACCGCTTCCATTGCCTCGACGGCGCGCCTGACCATCTCGTGCGCGTGGTTGCGCTCGGCCTGAACCGCAGCATCACGATCGATCTGCAACGCCCAGCCTCCGTGCCCTGGTTCGCCGTCACGACGTGGACCGAAAAGCCCGAATCGGATTTCTTCTGCGTCGAGCCGTGGCTGGGTCTGCCCGATGCGATCCACAATCATCAGGGCCTGCGCTGGCTGGAGCCAGGCGAGACGGAAACGGCCTCGCTGCGTATCGTTGTCGGCACGCTGCCCTGAGCGCGCCACGCTACGGCGCGGCCCGTTCTTCGCGCCGCGCTGCGGCCGAAAATGCGGCATGCCTTGCAAACCCGTTAGAATTGTGCGTTTTTGCATCTGCCGCGTGATCGGGATCGTGCGCGGCGGCGTCTTGCGAGGTCCAATGTTGACAACAAGAATCAGACGGCTGGTCTGCGTGTCGATGATCGCAGCACTGGCCGCATGCGGCTCGGCCCCCGTGGGTCCGGGCTACTATCGCGTCGAACGGGGCGACACGCTGTACAAGATCGCGCGCAGCAACCGCACGTCGGTACAGAGCATCGCACGCTGGAACAACCTGTCGAACCCCGACTCGCTCGAGGTCGGCCGGGTGCTGCGCGTCGCGCCGCCGCCCGGAACGGCAACGGCGGGCACGGGCTCGACAGGTTCGGCAAAGAGCAGTGGCAGCGCGGCGGCTTCGGCAGGCTCGCCATCGACGTCGACGCGCAGCGCCGCCGACGAGACGCCTTCGACACCCGCGTCGTCGATTTCGCTGATCTGGCCGGCGAGCGGCAATGTGATCCGCAGCTTCGACGGCACGAACTCGAAGGGCATCGACATCGCGAACGTCGCGGGCACGCCCGTGTTCGCCGCGGCGGGCGGCACGGTCGTCTATGCGAGCAATGGTCTGCGCGGCTACGGCAACCTGCTGATCATCAAGCACAACGCGGACTATCTGACGGCGTACGCCCATAATCGCACGCTGCTCGTGAAGGAAGGCGAGACGGTGCAGCAAGGCCAGAAGGTCGCCGAGATGGGCGACTCCGACAACGACCGCGTGATGCTGCATTTCGAGCTGCGCTACGACGGCCGCTCGATCGATCCGACGCGCTCGCTGCCGCAGCGCTGAGCACGCAGGCGTGCATGCGATGCAGCGCATAACGCGTCGCGCGCAAGCATGGGGCTCACGTGGCATACGGGTTACGGGTTAAGGGCCAGGCGCCAAGACCCACGTCAAAGACGCGTAACCGCGCGCACCGCGCAAGGGAACCCGGCGGCCCTTGCGCGGCTCCATCAGTCAGCCAGGCACGCGGGCACGTTCCGTGCCACGCGCGCCGGCACCGCGCGAATGCGCGCAACGATACAGAGAGGACATTCCGATGAAAAACGCCCTTGAGGCAATTCGAGCGGTGGCGGCCGGCGCCGCGATCGTCGCGTTGGCCGGCCTTGCGGGCTGCGCCAGCTCCGGCTCGACAACGCTTACCTATCTGCCGAACGGCGACACCGGCTTCGCGATCAACTGCAGCGGCAGCGACGCGAGCCAGAACTGGGGCGAGTGCTACAAGCGCGCCGGCGAAACATGCGGCGCGTATGGCTACGACGTGATCTCTAAGGACGTCGACAACGGCGCGACGGCGGGCGGCTCGCTCGGCGGCGTGCTCGGCGCGAACGTGAAGAACCGTTCGATGGTGGTTCGCTGCAAGCAGTAGCGGCTAATGCGTTAGCCGTCACTATATTGTTGTCTGATGTTTATAGCGCATGGCAAAAAAAGGCCCGGCGCAAAGGCCGGGCAAACGGGGGTTCGGCGCATATCGGCAAAGGACCGGTTCACCATGCGCCGAGACGAAATCTAGCAACGCGCCTATAGCCACGCAATCGATTAATTGTGCGAATAGTGTGAGTCGGCGCACGGTTTGAAGTCGAACTGAATGAAGCGGCACTCAGTTTGGAAACCGAATCAACTCAATTCCCTTAGTCGGATGGTTAGTCCGCGCAATGGCCAATTGGCCGCAAACCCACGCATAGCGGGCCTTTCAGAAGTTCATAAAAATAACGCGTGCGAATCGGCCGACATTGGCGCATTGCGCGGATTCACGCATTTCACTTCGATGATGACATGCATGAGACTTGGTGCGCCAACGCACCCTTCCGTTGCGATTCTTTGCGGGATTTTTGTCAGATTTATTGAATGAAGTTCGAGCGCCATTAGGCCATTCTCGTCGTTTATCGGAGCGGTATTAAAGCGCAAACGTCCGGCGATTAACCGGCTTGTTGACGTCGCGGTTCGAGCATCGCGCGAAACTGGCGTCGATATTGCACGGCACTTCATGACGGCAAGGAAAAGCCGCGCGGCCAAAAGGTCGATCGTCGCCTATGGTTTATAGTTACGCCCGCCCGTGTCGGCGCTCGCCGCCCGCATGCCCCGTCACACCATGCTGTTCAACGATCGCCATGACTTCCTCCGATACGCCACAAAGCCCGCTCTACCAGAAACTGCTCGGTGAAACCGCGAAGATCGGCTGGACGGAACTCGAACGCTTCTTCGCGCGCGGCATGCTGCTGCGCGTCGCGCGCGATCTCGATCTCGTGAGCGTCGCCGAGGCGATCGCCAACGACGATACGACGCAGGTCACGCAATGGCTTTCGGCGGGCCTCGTCGAGCGCGTGCAGTCGGAAACGGCCGCCGACTTCGCCGCACGCGATCCGGACTTGTGGGCCGTCGTCGTGTCGCCGTGGGTTTGCGTGCAGGAACGCGGTTGAACGATCGCGCGAACGATCGCGCCGAAGACGCTCCGTCCGCGTCCGCCGTGCCCGTGCGCTGGCATCGGCGCGTGCTGACGCTCGCGTTCCCGATCGTCCTCGCCAATCTGACCCAGCCGATTCTCGGCGCCGTCGATACCGCCGTCGCCGGGCATCTGGACAGCGCGTCGTATCTTGGCGGCGTGGCCCTGGGCGGACTCTTCTTCAACTTCGTGTTCTGGGGATTCGGCTTTCTGCGCATGGGCACGACGGGGCTCGTCGCGCAGTCGTTCGGCGCCGACGATCAGGCCGGCCTGCGCATGAACATCGTGCGCGCACTGCTGCTCGCATTCGCGATCGGCGTGGTCGTGCTGGCCCTGCAGGTGCCGCTGATCGACTTCGCGGTGCGCACGATCGGCGGCAGCGATGAAGTGCAGCGCCATGCGCGCACCTACTGTCACGCGCGCATCTGGGCCGCGCCGCTCGCGCTCGCGAACTATGTCGTGCTCGGCTGGCTACTCGGCACGCAGCGCGTGCGGGTCGCGCTCGTCACGCAGGTGTTCATCAACGCCGTGAACATCGTTGCCGTGCTGCTGTACGTGTACGCGTTCCATTGGGGCGTCGCGGGCATCGGCGCGGCGACCGCGACAGCCGACGCGCTCGGCCTCGCGTTCGGCGCCGTGCTGCTGTGGCAGATGCGTCCGCGTGGCCTGCCGCCGCTCGAACGCGCGGCGCTGCTCGATCGCGATGCGTTGACGCGCATGGTCGCGATCAACCGCGATATCTTCGTGCGCACGATGTGCCTGCTCGGCACGTTCGGCTGGTTGGCGCATCTCGGCGCGCGGCAAGGCGACGCCACGCTCGCCGCGAATGCGCTGCTGCTCAACTTTCAGACCTTCATGGCGTACGGGCTCGACGGCTTCGCGCACGCGGCCGAGGCCCTGGTCGGCGCGGCGATCGGCGCGCGCAATCGCGATGCGTTCCGCCACGCTGTCAAGGTGGCGATGCTCTGGTCGGCGCTCGGCGCATTGTGCTTCGCGATCGTCTACTGGGCGGCGGGAGCATCGATCGTCGAAGGGCTCACCGACCAGCCCGCCGTGCGCGCGACGGCGGAAGCCTTCCTGCCATGGACAGCGCTTTCGCCCGTCGTTTCGGTGTGGGGCTTTCTGCTCGACGGCGTGTTCATCGGCGCGACGCGCACGCGCGAACTGATGACGTCGATGATCGTGTCGCTGGGCGTGTTTCTCGCGGCGTCATGGGCGCTCGTCGGCACGCACGGCAACCATGGCCTCTGGGCTGCGCTGCTGCTCTTCATGGCCGCTCGCGGCCTCACGCTGGCACGCTTGCTGCCGCGTCTCGCGCACGACGTCGGCCCGGATAGCGGGCCAGACACAGCGGGCCGTCACGGCTAAGCGGCGTCTGCCTCAGGTCGATGCAAGTCGCGCTCCCGGAGCGCGCGCTTCATTTCGGTGCGGCGGGCGCGTCGATCATCGCGGGCGGGCGATCGTCGGTCGGCACGCCGTGATAGTCCGCCGGGTCCTTCGGCGGCACGCGATGATGAATGGTCGTATCGTCGGCACACGCCGACAGGGCGAACAGCGAAAACAGCGAGGCAGCCAGCAGGAAGCGGTTCATAAACATGTCGAACGGGTGTGAACATCGACGAATGACGTTGGGGCCACGAGTCTACCCGCAAAGCGCATTCTGCGTCGCGCAAGCGGTCTTCATCCGCTTTGCGCCAACTGGCGGCGGTTGTTCTACTATGTAGCCATGGTTGCAGTCGCCGAAGGAGACAGCCATGGATGCCGAATCGATCGCAGGCCTGATTGGACTCGCCGTGGGATTGCTGGTGCTCGTCGCACTGTCGGTTTTCGAATCGCGCACCTATCGCCGCGAACATCACGGCGAAGGGATGATGCACCACTGGCTCGCCGAGCATCACGTCTTCGACAAGATGCGCCGCAGGCACTGAGCTCTACGCGCCGCGCTTGCGGCGCGCGTTTTATGTTCGCCTGAATTTTCGCCGGGCGCGTGCGTCGGTCTGACGGGCGCACGGCGTCTGCACACGCGCGTCGGCGCTTGCCGAGCGCGGCGTTTATGCACGTTCGACGCGCTTTCCTCCCGCATTTCGCCCCTCTCTCCCGTCGTCTCCGCTACTAGCCGGGCATATGCCTTGCTGGTTTGTAAGGCATGAAACGCGCATCGTGCGCGTTCGACAACCGGCCGGCGCGCGTCGTCATGCTGCTTTCGCGCGCGTCGAGCGGTCTCCATTCGTGGCCCGGCCATATAAGGAGAGATAACGTGACCCTCGGAACCATTCTGTTGATCGTCGTGATCCTGCTCCTGATCGGCGCCCTCCCAAGCTGGCCCTATAGCAGCGGGTGGGGCTACCGTCCGACGGGGCTCGTCGGCGTGGTGCTGATCGTCGTGATCGTGCTGCTGTTGATGGGACAGATATGACCGTCAGGCGGGAGCGATCGATGCGAAGTGGTCCGTCGCCATCCCGGTCGCCTAGTCCGCTTTGCTTTGTGGGCTCGTTGCGGTCGAGATTGACGGGCGAACACCAAAACGGATAGAATCTCTGGCTCGCGTCGGAGCGTAGCGCAGCCTGGTAGCGCATCTGATTTGGGATCAGAGGGTCGTAGGTTCGAATCCTATCGCTCCGACCACCAATAAAGCTGTCGAAAAAACCCGTGTCACCTTTGGTGCCACGGGTTTTTTCTTTTCGGCGTTGTCTGCACGCGACGCTCCAGGCCGCCAGGCACGCGGCCGATGCCCGCCAACCGCATTCCCGAAACCACCGCTCCATAAAACAAAACTCCCCTCACCCCGCGTTGTCCATACTGTCGATATCAGCCGATACGAGCCCTGGAGACATCGCAATGAACCTGATCCTCTGGCGTCACGCCGAAGCCGAAGACGTCGCGTCGAGCGACCTTGCCCGCCAGTTGACGGCGCGCGGCCGCAAGCAGGCGCAGGCGTCCGCGAAATGGCTGCGCGCGCGCCTTCCCGACGATGCCGTCATCCTCGCGAGCCCCGCCACGCGCACGGTGCAGACGGCCGAATCGCTGACCGACCAATACCGGGTCGTGCGCGAAATCGCGCCGGACGCCAGCGCCACCGATGTCCTCGCGGCCGCCGGCTGGCCCGACGGCATCGCGCCCACCGTCGTCGTCGTCGGCCATCAACCGACGCTTGGCCATGTCGCCGCGCGCCTGCTCGCCGATAGCGGCGCGAGCTGGTCGATCAAGAAATCGGCGATCTGGTGGCTCGAAAGCCGCAACCGCGGCAACGACGAACAGGCCGTCCTGCGCGCGATGATCGGCCCCGACTTTCTGTGATCCGCGCCGCGTGCCGGAAAAACAGCGAATGACCGTCGAAGGCGCCGCGAAAGCGTCGGCCTTACGACACGTCATCGAATCGTCATAGCATTGCCACGTGAGCGTCACCGGGCATTACTACATTGGCGTCGAAGCGAATTTCACATTTTCGACCAGGAACGCCAATGCGAGAACTGCCGACGCCAACCCTGCCCTTCGCATCGATCCTCGAGCCGCGGCGCCGTCTGCCGCGCACGGAAGAAACGGTCACCGCCCAGCATCGTCTGCAAGTGTCGTGGGCGCGCACCGACGAGGAGCTTCGTGAAGCGCAGCGTCTGCGTTACCGCGTCTTCGCCGAGGAAATGGGCGCGCGCCTGTCCGGTCCCGCCGGCCTCGACGTCGATTCGTTCGACGCTTACTGCGATCACCTGATCGTCCGCGATCTCGACACGCTCAAGGTGGTCGGCACCTACCGCGTGCTGCCGCCACACCAGGCAGCGCGCATCGGTCGCCTGTACGCCGAGGGCGAGTTCGATATCTCGCGCCTCACGCACCTGCGCTCGAAGATGGTCGAAGTGGGCCGCTCGTGCGTGCACCCCGACTATCGCAGCGGCTCGGTGATCATGTCGCTGTGGGCGGGGCTCGGCTCGTACATGCAGCACAACGGCTACGAAACGATGCTCGGCTGCGCGAGCGTCGCGATGGCCGACGGCGGCCACTTCGCGGCGAACCTGTACACGTCGCTGCAAGACGATGCGCTGACCGCGCCGGAATATCGCGCGTTCCCGCACACGCCGCTGCCTGTCGACGAATTGCAGACGGGCGCGAAGGTCGCGCCGCCGCCGCTCGTCAAAGGCTATCTGCGCCTTGGCGCGAAGATCTGCGGCGCGCCGGCATGGGACCCCGACTTCAATACGGCTGACTTCCTGACGCTGTTCCGCCTGTCGGAGATCAACTCGCGCTACGCCCGCCACTTCCTCGGCGACGCGCTGCCGCGCTGAACGCCTTCGCGAGCGTATTGCGCGATTCGTGCCGCGAAATACGCAATACGCGGCCATCGCGCCGCGTTCGCCGCATCGCAGCGATACATTGAAGCGATAAAACAAAAGAGCCCGGTATCGACCGGGCTCTCTTGCTTGCAGCATGATGAGATGTGATGCACGCAACTTCCGCATCGAAAGCGCGTGCAGCGTGAGCGGTCAATCGTCCGTATAGACGACGCGATACGGCGTGCGAATCTTCTCCCACTCCGCTGCTTCCTGGATCAGGCTGTAGTCGGTCAGCGGATTGTTCGCGACCCATGAATTGGGAAGGCGCACTTCGTAGCCGCCGTTTGCTTGCGCGACGTGGATCTCCGGCAAGCCAGCGTCGGCACGGCGGCGGCAAAAAAGCGCCGCGAGCCGCAGACAGAACAGCAGCTTCCATTCGAGATCGCGCGTCTGCGCAAGCTTGCCGAGCTTGCCCGCATGACCGACGACGAGCGCCGCAAGGCGTGCCTGATCGGTGCGCGAGAAGCCGGGCATGTCCGCGTTGCTCGCGATATACGCCGAGTGCTTGTGATACGCACTGTGCGAAATCGACAGCCCGATTTCATGCAGCGCGGCGGCCCAACCGAGGAACATCCGGTTCTCTTCGCGCACTTCCGCGTCGGGCTCGTCGAGCTGATCGTAGAAGTTCACGGCCAGTTCGCCGATACGGCTCGCCTGCGCGCGATCGACGCCGTAGCGCCGCATGAAGCCTTCGACCGTGATCGTGCGCATGTCCTGATGCTGCGAGCGGCCGAGCAGGTCATACAGCACGCCCAGGCGCAATGCGCCGTCCGTCGTATCGACGTAGTCGACGCCGAGTTCGTCGAACACGGCGATCATGATCGAAAGCCCGCCCGCCAGCACGGGCACACGGTCCGGCTTCAACGCGACGAGCTTGAGCCGGTTGACGTTCTCCGCCTTGATCAGCGCGCGCTTCAGGCGCTCGAGGCCGCCGCGCGATATGCCATGCGTGACGCCCGGATCGTTGAAGCCGTTGGCTTCGACGAGTTCAGCCAACGCACGCGCCGTGCCCGACGAACCGATGCCCTGGTCCCAGCCCGTCGCCTTGTAGTCCGCCGAAATGATCTGGATTTCGCGCGAGGCCGCGAGTTCGGCCTGACGCATCGTGTATTCGTCGACGTTGCCCGACGGGAAGAACTGCCGGCTATGGCTCACGCAGCCGATATACAGGCTCTCCATCCTGATCGGCGTGTAGTGCGAACCGATGATGAATTCCGTCGAGCCGCCGCCAATGTCGACGACGAGCCGCTTGCCCGCGTTCGCCGGCACCGAATGCGCGGCGCCCGCGTAGATCAGGCGCGCTTCTTCGCGGCCTGCAATGACTTCGATGGGAAAACCGAGCGCCGCTTCCGCTTCGCCGAGAAATTCCTGTGCGTTCTTCGCGACGCGCAACGTATTGGTCGCGACGGCGCGCACATGATCGGGATGGAAATCGCGCAGACGCTCGCCGAAGCGCTTCAGCGCATCCCAGCCGCGCACCTGCGAAGCACGGTCGAGCATTTTCTCGCGCGACAGGCCGGCTCCGAGCCGCACCGGTTCGCGCAGCGCGTCCACCTGGTAGATCTGGCTGCCCGCATCGGTTTCTTCGACGCGGCCCACGATCAGGCGGAAGCTGTTCGAGCCGAGATCGACGGCGGCGAGTAGTGGCGGAGTATTGACCATCGGGAAGGGGGACCTCATGCGCGCAGATGCTGCGCCCCTGGCGGGCACATTTGTCACCGCGTTGTTCAAAGTCGCCATTTTAAGCGTACTGGACATCGCGCCGTCACCTCCGCCGTTGTCGTGCGCTATCGTCACATATAGTTACGTCATATTTACGACACGCGGAGTCAAAAGCGTAAAATTACGAAAACCTCAATTCACGCACCTGTCATCATACTGTGAGAATTTCCGAGCGTCCTTTCGAGTCACCTCCCGATCTCTCATTCTCACCGCCGATGTCCAACCGCTACCCTCTTTTGAATCGCGAGCTGGGCATTCTGGGATTCAACGAGCGTGTGCTCGCACAGGCCGCGGACCCGGCTGTACCTCTTCTGGAGCGCTTGCGCTTCATCTGCATCACCAGCAGCAACCTCGATGAATTCTTCGAAGTCCGCATGGCAGGTCTTCAGGAACAGATGCGCGACAACCCCGGCGCGCTGTCACCTGACGGCATGTCGCTGCAGCATGTGTACGATCTCGTCGTCGAGCGCGCGCAGAAGCTGGTGCATCGTCAGTACACGATGCTGCAGGACACCGTGCTGCCCGCGCTCGAAGACGAAGGCATCTACTTTCACGGCACGGAAGCATGGAACGAAGCGCAGACGCACTGGGCGCGCGACTACTTCTTCGATGAACTGCTGCCCGTCCTGACGCCGATCGGCCTGGACCCCGCGCACCCTTTTCCGCGCGTGCTGAACAAGAGCCTGAACTTCGTCGTCGAGCTGGAAGGCAAGGATGCGTTCGGACGCCAGGCCGTGATGGGCATCGTGCAGGCGCCGCGCGCGCTGCCGCGCCTCGTGCGCATGCCGCAGGAACTGTCCGGCTATCCGCATGGCTTCGTGCTCCTCAGCTCGCTGCTGCAACGCTTTGTCGGCGAGCTGTTTCCGAATCTCGTCGTGCGCAGTTGCAACCAGTTCCGCATCACGCGCAACAGCGAGCTGTTCGTCGATGAAGACGAAATCACGAACCTGCGCGTCGCGCTGCAGGGCGAACTGCCCGCGCGCCATCTGGGCAATGCGGTGCGGCTCGAAGTATCGGCGGAAACGCCCGCGCATCTCGTGCGGCGTCTCCTCGACGAAAGCGGCCTCTCGCAGAAGGACTGCTATTACGTCGATGGCCCCGTGAATCTCGTGCGTCTGATGCAATTGCCCGAGATGGTCGACCGGCCCGATCTGAAGTTCGTCCCGCATATTCCCGCCACGCCGCCGCAAATCGCCAACAGCGCGAGCCTCTTCGACGTGATCGATCAGGGCGACGTGCTGCTGCATCATCCGTACGAGAGCTTCCAGCCGGTGCTCGAATTGCTCTTGCAGGCCGCGAAGGACCCGAACGTCGTCGCGATCAAGCAGACCATCTATCGCACGGGCACCGATTCGCCGCTGATGGATGCGCTGATGCAGGCTGCGCGCAACGGCAAGGAAGTGACGGTGGTCGTCGAACTGCTCGCGCGCTTTGACGAAGAGACGAACATCAACTGGGCGTCGCAGCTCGAAGCCGTCGGCGCGCATGTCGTGTACGGCGTGGTCGGCCACAAGTGCCACGCGAAGATGATGCTGATCGTGCGGCGCGTGTCGGAAGGCGGCAAGTCGATTCTGAAGCGCTACGCGCATCTGGGCACGGGCAACTATCATCCGCGCACGGCACGGCTCTATACCGACTTCGGGCTGATGACGGCCGACCAGAAAATCTGCGAAGACGTGCACCACGTGTTTCAGCAACTGACGGGCATCGGTGGCGAGTTGCCGCTGCATGAGCTGTGGCAGTCGCCGTTCACGCTGCATCCGAAGCTCGTCGACGCGATTCGTGCCGAGGCCGAGCATGCGCGAGCGGGCAAACGCGCGCGCATCGTCGCGAAGATGAATGCGCTGCTGGAGCCGACCGTCATCGCGGAACTGTACGAAGCCTCGCAAGCGGGCGTGAAGATCGATCTGATCGTGCGCGGCGTGTGCTCGCTGCAACCGGGCGTCGAAGGGCTGTCGGAGAACATCACGGTACGCTCGATCGTCGGCAGGTTCCTCGAACATCACCGCATCTTCTACTTCCACGACGACGGCCGCGAACAGGTCTATCTGTCGAGCGCCGACTGGATGGACCGCAACTTCTTCCGCCGCGTCGAAGTCGCGTTCCCGATCAACGACCGGCGCCTGAAGCGTCGTGTGATTGCGGAAGGCCTGTCGGCATTCCTCGGCGACAACCAGGCCGCGTGGCTGATGCAAAGCGACGGCCACTATCGCCGGCGCCGTCCGGGCAAGTCGTCGCGCAATGCGCAGATGAGTCTCCTGACGAAGTTCTGCTCATAAGCGCCGTGCTCCGCAATCAGGCAGACACGCAAAAAAGCCCGCAATGGCGGGCTCTTTCGTTTCAACGAGCGTGTTGCTGCTGGACGTTCGACTGAGTCTCAAGCGGCCGTCGTATGGAGCATCGCCGTGCGCGCGGCCGGAAAGCGCACAGTGAACGTGCTGCCGCGCCCTTCTTCGCTCTTCACTTCGAGCTGCGCGTCGTGCCGTTGCAGCACGTGCTTGACGATCGCGAGCCCGAGGCCCGTGCCGCCCGTGTCCCGCGAACGGCTGCGATCGACGCGATAGAAACGCTCCGTCAAACGCGGAATATCCGCAGCGGGAATGCCGAGGCCGCTGTCGGCGACGATGAAAGTCGCCTGTCCGCCTTGCGCACGCCAGCTCACGTTGATCGAACCGCCATCGGGCGTATAGCGGATCGCATTCGTGACGAGATTGCCGAACGCGCTGAGAATTTCCGTTTCGACGCCCGTGACCGTGAGCGCTTCGTCGGCATCGAACGAGATCCGATGGCGTCCCGCCGACAGGCTTTCCGCATCTTCCCGCAGATGCCTGACCACCGCGCGCATATCGACCATCTGGTTGCTAGGCGGCTTGTTGTCGCCTTCGAGCGTCGCGAGCACGAGCAGATCGCTGACGATGTGCTGCATCCGCTGCGCCTGCTGCATCATCAGGTCGAGGTAGCGCGCGCGTTCCTCGTCGTCGAGCGGAATATCGCGCATCGTTTCGAGAAAACCGGCGAGCACCGTCAGCGGCGTCTTCAGTTCGTGCGAGACGTTTGCGACGAAATCGCGGCGCATCGCGTCGGTGCGCTCGAGCTCGGTGATGTCCTGCGACAGCACGAGCTTGCGGTTCTCGCCATACGGGAACACCTGCACGGAGAGCACGTTCTGCCGCTTGTCGCCCATGCCGCGCATGATCAGCATCTCGTCATATTGATGCGAGTTCAGGTAGCGGACAAAATCGGGATGACGCACGAGATGCGTGATGTGCTGACGCAAGTCGCGCTTGGCGTCGAGACCGAAGTGCTGCTCGGAGATCGCGTTGCACCACTCGATCTGGTCGTGATCGTCGAGCATCGCTACGCCGTTCGGCGATGCCTGGATCGCCTGAATGAAGCGCGAATGCTGCTGCTCGACCTGGCGCACCTGCGCGTGCCAGCGCTTCGCGAGCTTGTGCAGACGGTAGTAGATTTCGCCCCAGATGCCTGGCGCGCTCGGCACTTCGCCATAGACGGGCGCATCGAGCAACCGCCACAGCCGCTGCTTGTGGAACGTGCTGAAGATGCCCTGCGCGAGCAGCGCGATTACGGCGAGGCTCAGCGCCGCCTTCGTGTTGACGAATACGCCGACCGCCACGCACAGAACAGCGAGGAGCACGAGCGATACCAGGGAGCGCGCCCAGATGATGTTCATGTGTTCCTGCGACGTTAGAGACCTAACCTTGAGACATCAGAGACAACAAAGCGCGCTGCGGTGATGCCTCGCAGCGCGCTTCGTGTTGCCGGCCAGTGTACCTTATGCGCTCTTGGCCAGACGATAGCCGCTGCCACGCACCGTCTCGATCATCGCATCGCAACCCGCGGGCTTGAGCGCCGCGCGCAGCCGCTTGATATGCACGTCGACGGTGCGCTCTTCGACGAACACGTGATCGCCCCACACCTGATCGAGCAATTGCGTGCGGCTGTGCACGCGCTCCGGATGCGTCATGAAGAAATGCAGCAGGCGGAATTCCGTCGGACCGAGATCGAGCTTGATCTCGTTGCCTTCCGCATGCGCCGCGACACGGTGCGTCGCCGGATCGAGCTTCAGACCGTTGATCGCGACGACGTCTTCCGTCAGTTGCGGCGCGCGACGGCGCAGCACCGCCTTGATGCGCGCCATCAGTTCCTTCGGCGAAAACGGCTTCGTGACGTAATCGTCGGCGCCGATCTCGAGGCCGAGCACCTTGTCCTGCTCGTCGCCGCGCGCGGTCAGCATGATGATCGGGATGTGCTTCGTGCGCTCGTTGTTGCGCAGGTCGCGCGCGAACGCGATGCCCGATTTGCCCGGCAGCATCCAGTCGAGCAGCACGAGATCGGGAAGCACATCGCTGATCAGGTTCTGCGCCTGTTCGGCGTTGTACGCACGAATCGGACAATGGCCCGCGTGTTGCAAATTGACCGAGATCAGCTCGGAAATCGCGGGTTCATCTTCGATAACGAGAATACTGCTGGGCATCGGCGCCTCTTGATAAACGTAATGCTATGGGAACGGTTTGCCGGATTCGATCGACTGCGTATCAAAGGCACATTTCAGCTGAGCGCTTCGCGCTCGAGCGCGTCGCGCCCCTTGTGGCGCACGTCAGTGCCCTTCACGACATAGATGATGAATTCGGCGATGTTCTTCGCGTGGTCGCCGATCCGCTCGATCGCCTTCGCGATGAAGAGGAAATCGAGGCCCACGGAAATCAGCCGCGGATCTTCCGTCATGTACGAAATCAGCTTGCGGACGAAACCGCGGAATTCCTCGTCGATCGCCTTGTCGTCGCGCACGATCTGCGCGGCGGCCACGGTGTCGAGGCGCGCGAACGCGTCGAGCGCGCGGCGCAGGATGCTCACGGCCATCTCGCCCGACAGCTTGATTTCGGCGATGTTGATCGTGCGCGACGCGCCATCTTCCGCGAGGCGCTTCGTGCGCTTCGCGATCTTTTCGGCTTCGTCGCCGGCGCGCTCGAGATTCGTGATCGTCTTCGAAATCGCCATCAGCAGACGCAGGTCGCGTGCGGCCGGCTGACGGCGCGCGATGATGTTGCTGCACTCTTCGTCGATCTCGACTTCCATCGTGTTCAGGCGGTCTTCGGCTGCGATCACCTGATCGGCGATGCCCGTGTCGAATTCGTTCAACGCGTTCATCGCGGCGACGATCTGCGCCTCGACGAGGCCGCCCATTTCGAGCACCTTCGAGGACACCAGATTCAGATCGGCGTCGAACTGGCTGGACAGGTGTTTATCCGTCATGTCGTACTCCCTAAGCTCGTGCGCGTGCGCTTAGCCGAAGCGGCCCGTGATGTAGTCTTCCGTTTCCTTGCGGACGGGCTTGATGAAGATCTTCTCGGTGTCGCCGAATTCGATCAGCTCGCCGAGGTACATATATGCAGTGTAGTCCGAGCAGCGCGCGGCCTGCTGCATGTTGTGCGTGACGATCACCACCGTATAGTCGCTCTTCAGTTCGGCGATCAGCTCTTCGATGCGGCCCGTCGAAATCGGGTCGAGCGCCGAGCACGGCTCGTCGAGCAACAGCACTTCAGGACGGATTGCAATGCCGCGCGCAATGCACAGGCGCTGCTGCTGGCCGCCCGACAGGCCGTAGCCGCTCTGGCCGAGCTTGTCCTTCACTTCGTTCCACAGCGCGGCCTTCGTCAGCGCCCACTCGACGCGGTCGTCCATCTCCGAGCGCGACAGCGTTTCGAACATCTTCACGCCGAATGCGATGTTGTCGTAGATCGACATCGGGAACGGCGTCGGCTTCTGGAACACCATGCCGATGCGCGCGCGCAAGAGCGAGATGTCGCGCTTCGACGTGAGCAGGTTTTCGCCGTCCATCAGGATTTCGCCTTCGGCGCGCTGCTCCGGATAGAGCGCGTACATCTTGTTGAACGTGCGCAGCAGCGTGGACTTGCCGCAGCCCGACGGGCCAATGAACGCGGTCACCTTGCCTTCGGGAATCTGCAGGTTGATGTTCTTCAGCGCGTGATACTTGCCGTAGAAGAAGTTCAGGTTGTTGACTTCGATTTTCGGTTGCGCGGGCGCTGCCGCATGACCGCTCTGGGCCGGGTCGAAACCAGCGGGTGACGCCGGGCGCTCGATGGGGTTCAGGTGACTTTCTGCCATGTTCATCGGATCGCTCCGCCCTTACTTTTTCGAAAAGATCGTACGCGCGAGGATGTTGAGCCCCAACACCCCGAGCGTGATCAGGAATACGCCAGCCCACGCGAGCGACTGCCACTGCGCAAACGGGCTCATCGCGAACTTGAAGATCGTAACCGGCAGGTTCGCAACCGGCTGATTCATGTCCACTGTGAAGAATTGATTCGACAGCGCCGTGAAGAGCAGCGGCGCCGTTTCGCCGGCGATACGCGCGATGGCGAGCAGCACGCCCGTGACGATACCCGCCACCGACGCCTTCAGCGTGATCGACAGCACCATCTTCCATTTCGGCGTGCCGAGCGCGAAGGCCGCTTCACGCAGCGCGTTCGGCACCAGCTTCAGCATGTTCTCGGTCGTGCGGATCACGATGGGAATCTGCAGCAGCGCCAGCGCGATCACGCCCGCCCAGCCGCTGAAGTGGCCCATCTTCGCGACGACGAGCGCATACACGAACAGACCGACGACGATCGACGGCGCCGACAGCAGAATGTCGTTGATGAAGCGCGTGACGCTCGCGAGCCAGCTCTTCTGGCCGTATTCGGCGAGATACACGCCCGCCATGATGCCGATCGGCGTGCCGACGAACGTCGCGAGCACGACGAGCAGCAGGCTGCCGACGATCGCGTTCGCAAGACCGCCGCCGTCCGTGTTCGGCGGAGGCGTCGATTGCGTGAAGAGTTCGACGGACAGGCCGCCGATGCCCAGACGCAGCGTCGTATAAAGAATCCACACGAGCCAGATGATGCCGAACGCCATCGCCGCGAGCGACAGCGTCAGCGCGACCACATTGACGGCCTTGCGGCGGCTTTGCAGCTTGTTGCGCATCGCTTCGAGCGCCGCGATGTCGGTGCTGCCCGGCATATTCAACGAGGGCTGGGTCATTTCGCGCCCTCCCCTTTCTCGAGGCGAAGCAGCATGATTTTCGAAATCGCCAGCACGATGAAGGTAATCACAAACAGGATCAGGCCGAGTTCCATCAGCGCCGCCGTATGGAGCCCGGGGCTCGCTTCCGCGAATTCGTTCGCGAGCGCCGACGTGATGCTGTTACCCGGCGAAAACAGCGAAACGTTATCGAGCAGGTTCGTATTGCCGATCACGAACGTGACGGCCATCGTCTCGCCGAGCGCGCGGCCGAGTCCGAGCATCACGCCGCCGATCACACCCGTCTTCGTGAACGGCAGGACGATCTTCCACATCACTTCCCACGTCGTGCAGCCGATGCCGTATGCCGATTCCTTCAGCAGCACGGGCGTGACTTCGAACACGTCGCGCATCACCGAAGCGATGTATGGAATGACCATGATCGCGAGAATGACACCCGCGCACAGGATGCCAATGCCGATCGGCGCACCCTTGAAGAGGGCACCGATGACCGGCATGCCGGAGAGCAGCGAGCCGAGCGGCTTTTCGAACCACGTCGCGAAGATAGGCGCAAAGACGAGCAGACCCCACATGCCGTAGACGATCGACGGAATCGCGGCGAGCAGCTCGATCGCGATGCCGAGCGGCCGACGCAGCCAGGCGGGCGACAGTTCAGTCAGAAAGAGCGCAATGCCGAAGCTCACAGGCACTGCGATGATGAGTGCGATGATCGACGTCGCAATCGTGCCGTAGATGGGCACCAGCGCGCCGAACTGCTCCGAAGGCGGGTCCCAGTCTGAGGTCCACAGGAAGGCGAGACCGAATTTCTGGATCGTCGGCATCGAAGCGACGATCAGCGACACGATAATGCCGCCGAGCAGCAGTAACGTAACGATGGCGGAAAGCCGTGCGAGGCCGCCGAAAATAATGTCGCCGGCTCGGCTGGGCGCCTTTTGCGCCGTGCTGCCGGGCGGAGTCGACCGGGCCGCGTCAGAAGAGAGAGGGAGGTCGGACATGGGAGCTGATAAACCTGTTTCCGCGTTTCCGGTTGCCGCATGGCGTATGCCAGACGGCCAGTACTACGGCCGCCGGGCTTCATCGAAGCCGGGCGGCCGGCCGCGCGCAACATGCACATCACATGCGCGCGGTAGATGCTGCTACGAGGTGAGGATTACTCGGCGAGCGACTTGCCCGATGCGTCCTTGACCTTTGACTTCCATTGCGTCTTGATTTCCGACACGACCGATTCCGGCAGCGAGATGTAGTCCAGATCGTTTGCAGCCTGGCCGCCGTTCTTGAACGCCCAGTCGAAGAACTTCAGCGTTTCCGCGCCTTGCGGACCCTTTTCCTGCGTCGTGTGCAGCAGCACGAACGTCGCGCCGACGATCGGCCATGCGTTCTTGCCCGGCTCGTTCGTCAGAATCTGGTAGAACGACTTCGACCAGTCAGCACCCGCTGCCGCTGCCTTGAACGTTTCCGTCTTCGGCTCGACAACTGCGCCCGTCGAGTTCTTCATGTCGACGTAGATCATGTGGTTCTGCTTCGCATACGCCCACTCGACGTAGCCGATCGCGCCCGGCAGACGCTGCACGAATGCCGCGACGCCGTCGTTGCCCTTGCCGCCCGTCCCCGTCGGCCAGTTGACCGTCGTGCCTTCGCCGACCTTCGACTTCCACTCGGTGTTGACCTTCGACAGGTAGTTCGTCCAGATGAAGCTCGTGCCCGAGCCGTCAGCGCGGCGGACCACGGCGATGTCCGTATCCGGCAGCTTCGCCTTCGGGTTCAGCGCGGCGATAGCCGGGTCGTTCCACTTCTTGATCTTGCCGAGGTAGATGTCGCCGAGCACTTCGCCCGACAGCGTGATTTCGCCAGCCTTCACGCCCGGAACGTTGACCACGGGCACCACGCCGCCGACGACCGTCGGGAACTGGAACAGGCCGTCCTTGGCCAGTTCGTCGTCCTTCAGCGGAGCGTCCGAGCCTGCGAAGTCGACCGTCTTCGCGACGATCTGCTTGATGCCGCCCGACGAGCCAATGCCCTGGTAGTTGACCTTGCCGCCGCCCGTCTTCTGATAAGCGTCAGCCCACTTCGTGTAGATCGGTGCTGCAAAGGTGCTGCCCGCGCCAGTGATGTCGGCGGCTTGCGCTGCGATCGCGAAGAGAGCGCCAGCCATGCCAGCGAACGCGGTTTGCATCAGTTTCATGTTTTCTCCGGTTGGTATGAGCGTGTGACACGACACCGCGAAGAATAGTGGCCGATTATGACGGTACTGTGACTATCCGTGACTTTACCGTGACAGTCTTATTACGTACCCGAAAGGCGTTATGCCAGGGTTTCCACTGCCAAAACGGATGCGCCGCGAATGGGCGATTTCTGGCTCGAAATTGGCGAGCGACAACGTTTGCGCATTCGGCGTATCGATTGCGGCGCCGCCCCGCGGTTTACCGACAGGCGGACACAAAAAAGGGCGGCATGTGGCCGCCCTTCCGGTTGAAACGCTGCGGCCGGAAATCAGGCGGTCGCCTGCTTCACCACTTCGGCGATCGTTTCGGCGTGGTACAAGGCATCTTTCTCGCGCGCGGCCTCGACCATCACACGCAGCACGGGTTCGGTGCCCGACGCACGGATCAGCACGCGGCCGCTGCCGTCGAGCGCGCCCTCCGCGGCGCTGATCGCGCGGCGAATCGCCTCGCTGCCCTTCCAGTCCGCGCCCGGCTGCATGCGCACGTTGATCAGCTTCTGCGGGAAGAGCTTGACGCCTTCCAGCAGCTGCTCGAGCGAACGGCCGCTGCGCTGCATCGCGGCCAGCACGAGCAGAGCGGACACGATACCGTCGCCCGTCGAATGCCGATCCAGTGACAGAATGTGACCGGAGCCTTCCGCGCCCAGTTCCCAGCGATGCTCACGCAGCTTTTCGAGCACGTAGCGGTCGCCGACGGCGGCGCGAACGAACTGCACGCCCGCCTTCTTCAGCGCCACTTCGACGGCCATGTTGGTCATCAGCGTGCCGACTGCCCCTTCGACCTTGCCTTGCGTCGCGATCCGGTCCTTCACCAGCACGTACAGCAGTTCGTCGCCGTTGTAGAGGCGGCCGTTCGCGTCGACAACCTGCACGCGGTCCGCGTCGCCGTCGAGCGCAATGCCGATATCCGCCTTGTTCGCGCGCACGGCGCGCACGAGCGCATCGGGCGCGGTTGCGCCGACGCCGTCGTTGATATTGAAGCCATTCGGCGAGACGCCGATCGTGATCACATCCGCGCCGAGCTCATGGAACACGTGCGGCGCGACGTCGTACGCGGCGCCGTGCGCGCAGTCGATCACCAGCTTCATGCCGCGCAGATCGAACGCCTGCGGGAACGTGCTCTTGCAGAATTCGACGTAGCGGCCAGCCGCATCGTCGAGACGCCGCGCCTTGCCGAGACGCTCGGACGGCGCGCATTCGAGCGGCTTGTCCAGTTGCTCTTCGATCAGCGACTCGACTTCATCCGGCAGCTTGTTGCCGTCGGCGGAGAAGAACTTGATGCCGTTGTCGTAATAAGGGTTGTGCGATGCGCTGATCACGACGCCCGCCGCGAGACGCAGCGCGCGCGTGAGATACGCGACGCCGGGCGTCGGCATCGGGCCGGCCAGCATCACGTCGACACCCGCCGCCGCGAAGCCCGACTCCAGCGCTGCTTCGAGCATGTAGCCCGACACGCGCGTGTCCTTGCCGATCAGCACCGTGGGACGCGTGCCCGTTTTCGCCCACCTGTCGGCGCCCGCAAGCACCTTGCCGGCCGCATAGCCGAGCCGCAACACGAAGTCTGGCGTGATCGGCGCGTCGCCGACCTTGCCCCGTATGCCATCCGTTCCGAAATATCGACGTCCCATAGTGTTCTGTTCCTTCCAGGCGTGGAGATCAGGCGCGACGCGCCGCATCGCGCGTTGCTGCCCAAACTTTCAGTGCATCTACCGTCTGCGCGACATCATGCACGCGGATAATCGCGGCGCCCCGTTCCGCTGCGCACACGGCAGCGGCGACGCTCGCCGCTACCCGCTCCGGCGCGGGCCGGTTCACGACTGTGCCGAGCATCGACTTGCGCGACATGCCGGCGAGAATGGGCAGCGGCGTGCCGACGGTCGGCGCCAGCCGCGGCAGATGCGCGAGCAGCGCGTAATTATGATCGACCGTCTTCCCAAATCCGAATCCCGGATCAACGCTGATGCGATTTTTTGCAACACCAGCGTCCAGCATCGTTTTGACGCGCTCGTCGAGGAACGCGCGGATATCGGCCACGACGTCGTCGTAGACGGGCTCGCTCGCCTGCATCGTTTGCGGGTCGCCCAGCATATGCATCACGCACAGACCGCACTGGCTGTCGCGGATAGCGTCGATCGCGCCGGGCATCCGAAAGCCCCAGATATCATTGATCAAATCAGCGCCTGCCGCCAGCGCATGGCGCATCACTTCAGGCTTGTAGGTATCGACGGAAAGCGGGACGTTCGCGTTGCGCAACTGCTCGACGAGCGGGATCACGCGCTCCAGCTCCTCGTCGAGCGGTACGGGCGGCGCCCCTGGGCGCGTCGACTCGCCGCCGATGTCAACGATATCGGCGCCGTCGAGCAGCATGCACTCGGCCTGGCGCAGCGCCTCGCCGCGCAGCACGTATCGGCCGCCGTCGGAAAAGGAATCGGGTGTGACGTTCAGGATGCCCATCACGAGCGGGCGTTCGAACGACAGCGTGAATCGGCCGCATTGAAGCGGTTCGGGGATCGAAAAAAGCGGGGAATCGGCGTTTGACACGAGACGTACTACGAAGAAGTTGGTGGGGATCGCGACAGAACCGCAATGCGCGTAGCAGCATTAGAAATGAAAACGGGCCGGTGTGCAGCACACCGGCCCGTATAAACCACTCAACCCGTCATCAAGCAGGAGCAGTCGCGCTGCCCGGCTTTACTTCCGCGCCCGGGCTGCTACCACCCGACGATGCGTCGCCGGGAGACGGCGTGCTCTTCGGCGAGCGCGGCGGACGGCCAGCCATGATGTCGTTGATCTGATCGGCGTCGATCGTTTCCCACTCCATCAGCGCGGCGGTCATCGCTTCGACCTTGTCGCGGTTCTCTTCCAGCAAACGCTTCGCGAGGTTGTACTGCTCGTCGAGCACGCGGCGGATTTCCGCGTCGACCTTCTGTTGCGTCGCTTCCGAAATCGAACGCGTGAAACCGCGGCCAAATGGCGACTGGTCGTTCTCATCGTCGACATAGACCATCGGTCCGAGCGCGTCGGTCATGCCAAAGCGGGCGACCATTGCGCGGGCGGTGGACGTCGCCTTGTTGAAGTCGTCCGATGCACCCGTGCTGATCAGGTTCAGGAACAACTCTTCCGCGACACGGCCGCCGAACAGAATGGCAAGGCGATCCAGCAGATAGTCCTTCGAATACGTTTCGTTGTCGTGCTCCGGCAACTGCCACGTCACGCCCAGCGCGCGGCCGCGCGGAATGATCGTGACCTTGTGCACGGGGTCGGCCTTCGGCAGCAGCTTTGCGATCACCGCGTGGCCCGACTCGTGGTAAGCCGTCGCGCGCTTCGCGTCTTCGCGGATCACCGCTGACTTGCGCTCCGGACCCATGAAAATCTTGTCCTTCGCGTCTTCGAAATCCTGCATCTCGACAATGCGCTTGCCACGACGCGCAGCGAACAGCGCCGCTTCATTCACGAGGTTCGCCAGATCGGCACCCGAGAAGCCCGGCGTGCCGCGCGCGATTACCGCTGCGTCGACGTCGTTCGCGATCGGCACCTTGCGCAGGTGCACCTTCATGATGTGCTCGCGCCCACGGATATCGGGCAAGCCGACATACACCTGGCGGTCGAAACGGCCCGGACGCAGCAGCGCCTTGTCCAGCACGTCCGAACGGTTCGTCGCGGCGATAACGATCACACCCGAGTTCGCCTCGAAGCCGTCCATTTCCACCAGCATCTGATTCAGCGTCTGTTCGCGTTCGTCATTGCCGCCGCCCATGCCGGCGCCGCGATGACGGCCGACCGCGTCGATTTCGTCGATGAACACGATACAGGGCGCGTGCTTCTTCGCCTGCTCGAACATGTCGCGCACGCGGGCCGCGCCGACGCCGACGAACATTTCGACGAAGTCCGAACCCGAAATGCTGAAGAACGGCACCTTTGCTTCGCCAGCGATGGCGCGTGCCAGCAGCGTCTTACCCGTTCCCGGCGGGCCGACCAGAAGCACCCCGCGCGGGATGCGGCCGCCCAGTTTCTGGAACTTCTGCGGGTCGCGCAGGAAGTCGACCAGTTCGGAGACTTCTTCCTTGGCCTCGTCACAGCCGGCGACATCTGAGAAATTGATCGCGTTGTTGTTCTCATCGATCAGACGCGCCCGGGATTTACCGAACGAGAAGGCTCCGCCTTTCCCGCCTCCCTGCATCTGCCTCATCATGTAGAACCAGAACCCGATGATCAGGATTGTCGGCCCAAGGTAGTACAGCGCAGACACCAGCGCGTTCGGCTCGTCATCCGCCTTGCCGCTGACCTGCACGCCATACTTCATCAGGTCGCCGACCATCCAGATGTCACCCGGCGACACGATCTGATATTTCTGACCGTCCGCCGGCGTCACCGTGAGGTTGCGCCCCTGGACGATCACGCTCTTGACCTTGCCGCTTTTCGCGTCGTCCATGAACTGAGAATAAGAAACGCCTTCCTGGACGCGGGGCTTGTCGAACTGCTTGAACACCGTAAACAGCACCAGTGCGATTACAAGCCACACTGCTGCTTTCGAAAACATGTTGTTGTTCAAAGCACCACTCCTTCACTCATAGACAAGCGCCTACATTTGCCTTGCGGCACCACTCAGGCATTCTAATCCCTTCCGGGGACCCCTGCCATAAGCATTCGCTACCGCATAAATAGCGTACCGCGCAATCTCAGCGCTCTTATTTTCCGGCGTACCGGCATGCGGGCTCACATATCACTGGACCCTTTTTCAACGTGGCCGTTTCAGATGCTTGCCCAGAATAAACGTCTCGGACGACTTGTCCCGGGACGCTTTCGGCTTGCGCGCGGCCACCGTCCTAAACTGGTGCTTGAACTTTTCGACAATCTGGCTATAACCGCTGCCGTGAAAACATTTGACTAAAAGGGCACCATCGGGTTTCAGGTGGTTTTGGGCGAATTCCAGTGCGAGGTCGCATACATGCTCGATTCGCGCTGCGTCCGCCACCGCCACTCCAGACAGGTTGGGTGCCATATCCGAAATTACAAGATCAACGGCGCGATCTCCGACAACTTCTTCCAGTTGCTGGAGGACATCGTCCTCGCGGAAGTCGCCCTGGATGAAGTGCACGTCCGCGATCGGCTCCATCGGCAGCAGATCGAGCGCGATGATCGTGCCGTCGATCCCGCCTTCGCGCTGCGCGTCGCGGTGCTTGCCCTGCGCGAGCTTGTTGCGCACATACTGGCTCCAGCTGCCGGGCGCCGCGCCCAGATCGACGATGATCTGGCCGGGGCGAATCAGCTTGTCCTGCTCGTCGATTTCCTTCAGCTTGTAGGCCGCGCGGGCGCGATAACCCTCCCGCTGCGCCATTTTCACGTACGGATCGTTGATGTGGTCGTGCAGCCACGACTGGTTGAAGCGGTTTTTTGCCATTAAACGTTGAACTCTTGCTACGTGATGCCGCGCTTTTAGCGGATAATACGCGTTTAATTCGCGCGGCTGCTACCTAGGCCGTCTTCCGCGCCCGTGGTTCTGCTTGCCGCCGTCCTGTTCATGCTGACGCCGGTGCCGTGTTCATCGCAGTTTTCTGCGCAGTTTCTTTTTTCTCGCGCGCGCCCCGCTTATTCGTGGACCGACAGGTTCAAGCTGCGGGCGATGCCATTTTAGTCGAGTCTTCCACTTTCCATGCCAGCCCTCAAAGTTTCTTCCGAACAACGCGCCGAATTGCGCTCCCAGGCTCATGCGCTCAAGCCGGTCGTGATCATCGGCGCCGAAGGGCTGACCGACGCCGTGCTGGCCGAAATCAAGGTCAATCTGAAGGCGCATCAGCTCATCAAGATCCGCGTAGTCGGCGACGAGCGCGAAGAGCGCATCGCGGTCTACGAAGAGATCTGCGATCGGCTGAATGCGGCTCCCATCCAGCATATCGGCAAGCTGCTCGTCATCTGGAAGCCCGAATCGGCGCCGGCCGAACGCGCGCCTGCTGCGAAATCGAAGCGCGCAGCGCTGCCGAGCGCGCGCGAGGCCGTCTCGGAAGAGCCGGCGAAGAAAGGCCGCGCACCGCGCGTCGTCAAGGTCGTCAAGGCGACCGACAACCCGATGCGCCGTCCGAAGCCGCAGAAAGTAGTCGTGCGCGGCAACGAGCGCGTAACGGCGGGCGGCAACATCAAGAAAGCAAAGAAACGCCAGACGAGCGCGAAGCGCATGCATCAGACGAAGTAAATCTGGGGTGGCGCGGCGATCCGGATCGACATTTGGGACCGCGCTATTCGAACCAGAATCACCAGAATCGCAGGCCGTCGCCTCATGCGGCGATCGGCCGCGCCCCATGGGGGACTTGCGAAATTAAATCAGCCTGCGGGCCGAATGCGCCTTTTACGAACGCAGCTTATCCAGCCGTCCTGCCCGCTACGCGCCGGGCACCCTGCTCTGCCGCGAGATTCGCGCCCGCCGGCAGCTTCCACGCGAGCACGATGCCCAACAGACTCTCGATCAGATAGAACACGCTCGACACGCCGTGCAGCATGCCGAACCGGCTTGCATACACGGAGTGGCCGACGTCCGTGCCCGCCTCCTGCGCAGCGATGCGCAACGCATTCATAAACGGCTGCAGCGCGAAGTAGCCAAACAGCACGCATACCAGCATGCCGGCGATCAGCCAGCGCAGACGCCGATACGCATCGCCGCCGCGCCGGATCAGCACATTGCACAGCGCGAGCAGCAACACGCCACATACCACGCCAATCATGCCTTCGATCCGGAACAGCTGCGCCGCGACCGCGCCCGCCGTCATGCGATCGAGCGACGTGAACAGCACGGGCGCCACTGCATAGCCGATGGTCAGCAGACTGCCGACCCAAACGACCGTCAGCAGCCTGAACAGACGATGCGGCATCGAAGACACGGCAGCAGCCTCAGACGTAGCGGACCGCGATGATTTCGTACTCGCGCACGCCGCTCGGCGCCTGCACCGCAGCGACATCGCCTTCCGACTTGCCGATCAGCGCGCGAGCGATCGGCGAGCTGACGGAGATAAGACCGTGCTCGAGATCGGCTTCGTCGTCGCCGACGATCTGATAAGTCACCTCATCGCCCGAATCCAGATCTTCCAGATCGACCGTCGTGGCAAACACGACGCGGCCATCGGCCTCGAGCGCGGCGGGATCGATGACTTGCGCCGCCGCCAGCTTCGATTCGATTTCGGCGATACGGCCTTCGATAAAGCCCTGCTTTTCTTTCGCAGCGTCGTACTCGGCGTTTTCCGACAAGTCACCTTGCGCGCGCGCTTCCGCGATCGAATTGATGACGGCAGGACGCTCGACCGATTTCAGTCGCTGCAATTCGCCGCGCAGCTGATCTGCGCCGCGCTTCGTCAATGGAATAGTGCTCATAAACAGCTCTTGTGGCAAAAAACAGCCATAAAAAAAATCACCGCGGTTAAGTGCATCCCGTACCGGCGCTGGAGCGTGGCGCAAAGCCCGATCTGGCACCTCAGGGACGCCGCTTAACCGCGGCACTTACTTCTTTGACAAAACTCTGAAGCCTTAGTTTAGGCGAGCATGGAGTCCTTGTAAATCATAGACTTCCAGGTCCTTCAGATAACGCAGACCTTCGACGGCCGCACGCGCGCCCGACATTGTCGTGTAGTACGTGACCTTGTTCGCCTGCGCGCTCATGCGAATCGAACGCGAATCGGCAATCGCGGCGCGCGTTTCGTCGACGGTCGTGAAGACGAGCGCGATCTCGCCGTTCTTGATCATGTCGACGATGTGCGGACGGCCGTCCTTCACCTTGTTGACGACGCGCACGGGTACGCCCGCAGCTTCGATCGCCGCCGCCGTGCCCTTCGTCGCGACGAGCGGATAGCCCAGCTCATGCAGCATGCGCGCGACCTCGACGGCCTTCGGCTTGTCGGCGTCCATCACGGTCAACAGCACCGTGCCCGATTCCGGCAGACGCGAACCCGCCGCGAGCTGCGACTTGAAGAGCGCTTCGCCGAACGTACGGCCGACGCCCATCACTTCGCCCGTCGAGCGCATTTCCGGTCCGAGCACCGGGTCCACGGTCGGGAATTTGACGAACGGGAACACCGCTTCCTTCACGCTGAAGTACGGCGGCTCGACTTCCTTCGTCACGCCCTGCTGCGCGAGCTTCTGGCCGACCATCGCGCGCGCCGCGATCTTCGCGAGCGGCAGGCTCGTCGCCTTCGACACGTACGGCACCGTACGCGAAGCGCGCGGATTCACTTCGAGCACGTAGATGATGTCCTGCTTCGAGCCATCCGCTTGCGGGACCTGCTGGATTGCGAACTGCACGTTCATCAGGCCGACCACGTTGAGCGCCTTCGCCATCGCGCCTGTCTGGCGCTTCAGCTCGTCAACCGTCTCCTTCGACAGCGAGTACGGCGGCAGCGAGCACGCCGAGTCGCCCGAGTGCACACCCGCTTGCTCGATGTGCTCCATCACGCCGCCGATGAACACCGTGTCGCCGTCCGAGATGCAGTCGACATCGCATTCGATCGCGTCGTTCAGGAAGCGGTCGAGCAGCACGGGCGAATCGTTCGACACCTTGACGGCTTCGCGCATGTAGCGCTCGAGATCGCGCGGCTCGTGGACGATCTCCATCGCACGGCCGCCGAGCACGTACGACGGACGCACGACGAGCGGATAGCCGATTTCGTCGGCGAGCTTCAGCGCTTCGTCTTCCGCGCGTGCGGTGCGATTGGGCGGCTGACGCAGATTCAGGTCTTGCAGCAGCTTCTGGAAACGCTCGCGGTCTTCCGCGGCGTCGATCATGTCCGGCGACGTGCCGACGATGGGCACACCGTTCGCTTCGAGATCGAGCGCGAGCTTCAGCGGCGTCTGGCCGCCGTACTGGACGATCACGCCGAGCGGCTTTTCCTTGTCGACGATTTCGAGCACGTCTTCGAGCGTCAGCGGCTCGAAGTACAGACGGTCCGACGTGTCGTAGTCGGTCGAAACGGTCTCGGGGTTGCAGTTGACCATGATCGTTTCGTAGCCGTCTTCGCGCATCGCGAGCGCGGCGTGCACGCAGCAGTAGTCGAACTCGATGCCCTGGCCGATCCGGTTCGGGCCGCCGCCCAGCACCATGATCTTCTTCTTGTTCGTCGGGTTCGCTTCGCACTCTTCCTCGTAGGTCGAGTACATGTATGCGGTCTTCGTCGCGAACTCGGCCGCGCAGGTGTCCACGCGCTTGTACACCGGGCGCACGTTCAGTTCGATGCGGCGCTTGCGCACGTCGTCGCCCGTCGCGCCGAGCAACTTCGCGAGTCGGCGATCCGAAAAGCCGCTCTGCTTCAGATAGCGCAACTCTTCCTTCGACAGGCTCGCGAGCGTGCGGCCTTCGAGCGCCTTTTCCTTGCGGACGATTTCTTCGATCTGCGCGAGGAACCACGGATCGATCGACGTCTCCTCGAACACTTCCTGTTGCGTGAGGCCCAGGCGGAACGCGTCGCCTACGTACCAGATGCGATCGGGACCGGCTTCGCCGATCTCGCGGATCACTTCGTCGCGGCTCGCGGTCTTTTCGTCGAGACCGTCGACGCCGACTTCCAGACCGCGCAGCGCCTTCTGGAACGATTCCTGGAACGTGCGGCCGATCGCCATCACTTCGCCGACCGACTTCATCTGCGTGGTCAGACGCGGATCGGCTTCGCGGAACTTCTCGAACGCGAAGCGCGGAATCTTCGTGACGACGTAGTCGATGGTCGGTTCGAACGAAGCCGGCGTCTGGCCGCCCGTGATTTCGTTCTTCAGTTCATCGAGCGTGTAGCCGACGGCCAACTTCGCCGCGACCTTCGCGATCGGGAAACCGGTCGCCTTCGATGCGAGCGCCGACGAACGCGACACACGCGGGTTCATTTCGATCACGATCATCCGCCCGTCTTTCGGATTGATCGAGAACTGCACGTTCGAGCCGCCCGTGTCCACGCCGATCTCGCGCAGCACCGCGAGCGATGCGTTACGCAGGATCTGATATTCCTTGTCGGTGAGCGTCTGCGCGGGCGCGACGGTGATCGAGTCGCCCGTGTGGATGCCCATCGGGTCGAGGTTCTCGATCGAGCACACGATGATGCAGTTGTCCTTCTTGTCGCGGACCACTTCCATCTCGTACTCTTTCCAGCCGAGCAGCGATTCTTCGATCAGCAGCTCGCGCGTCGGCGACAGATCGAGACCGCGCTTGCAGATCTCTTCGAATTCCTCGCGGTTGTACGCGATGCCGCCGCCAGATCCGCCCAGCGTGAACGACGGACGAATGACGATGGGATAGCCACTGCCGCCCGTGAACGCGGCGATCTCCGCGTGCACCTGCATCGCCTCATCCATCGAATGCGCGATGCCCGACTTCGCCGAGCCGAGGCCGATCTTCGTCATCGCTTCCTTGAACTTCTGGCGGTCTTCGGCCTTGTCGATCGCTTCCGGCGATGCGCCGATCAGCTCGACGTTGTACTTCTCCAGCACGCCATGGTGATGCAGATCGAGCGCGCAGTTGAGCGCCGTCTGGCCGCCCATCGTCGGCAGGATCGCGTCCGGGCGCTCCTTCGCGATGATGCGCTCGACCACTTCCCACGTGATCGGCTCGATGTACGTGACGTCGGCCGTATTCGGGTCGGTCATGATTGTCGCCGGATTGCTGTTGACGAGAATGACCTTGTAGCCTTCCTCACGCAGCGCCTTGCACGCCTGCGCGCCCGAGTAGTCGAACTCGCACGCCTGGCCGATGATGATCGGACCTGCGCCGATGATGAGGATGCTCTTGATATCTGTCCGCTTGGGCATAACGCTCTCGCTAATGTATTCCTGAGTTCTTTCCGTTGGCGCGCCGGCGGTGTGCCGTTCGGACCGTGTGCCGAACGGCGTCGCGGGGCGCGCTCTTTTCTATCGCTGCTCGCGAGCGGCTGCTGCCGGCGCTGCGCTCGACTCTTACGCCGCCGCCGACTTGTTGCCCTTCTGCTGGTCCATCAACGCAGTGAAGCGGTCGAACAGATAAGCGATATCGTGCGGACCGGGCGACGCTTCCGGGTGGCCCTGGAAGCAGAACGCCGGCTTGTCCGTCAGCGCGAAACCTTGCAGCGTGCCGTCGAACAGCGACACGTGCGTGACCTTCGCGTTTGCGGGCAGCGTATCGGCGTCGACCGCGAAGCCGTGGTTCTGCGACGTGATCACGACGCGGCCGTCGTCGAGATCCTTCACCGGGTGGTTTGCGCCGTGGTGGCCCGTCTTCATCTTCATCGTCTTCGCGCCGACGGCGAGACCCATGATCTGATGGCCGAGGCAGATGCCGAACGTCGGAATGCCGCGCTCGATGAACTCGCGCGTCGCGGCGATCGCGTAATCGCACGGTTCCGGATCACCGGGACCATTCGACAGGAAGATGCCGTCCGGGTTGAGCGCGAGCGCATCGGCCGCCGTTGCTTGCGCCGGTAGCACCGTGACCTGGCAGCCGCGCTCCGCGAGCATCCGGAGGATGTTGTATTTCACGCCGTAGTCGAACGCGACGACACGGTAGCGCGGCGTGTTCTGCATGCCGTAGCCGCTGCCGAGACACCATTCCGTCTGCTTCCACTCGTACGGCTTTTGCGTCGACACGACTTTCGCGAGGTCCATGCCCGCGAGGCCCGGGAACGAGCGCGCGAGTTCGATTGCCTTCGCTTCGTCATCCGAACCTGCGAGAATCGCACCATTTTGCGCGCCCTTGTCGCGCAGCACGCGCGTGAGCTTGCGGGTGTCGATACCGGCGATTGCGACGACGCCTTCGGCCTTCAGGTAATCCGGGAGCGAGCGCTCCATGCGGAAATTCGACGCGAGAACGGGCAGATCACGGATGATCAGGCCAGCGGCATGGACTTTCGTGGCTTCGACGTCTTCGGCGTTCACACCGACGTTGCCGATGTGCGGATACGTCAGCGTGACGATCTGGCGCGCGTAGCTGGGGTCGGTCAGGATTTCCTGATAGCCGGTGATGGCCGTATTGAAAACGACTTCGCCGATCGTGTGACCGGGCGCGCCGATCGAGTAGCCGCGAAAGACCGTGCCGTCGGCGAGCGCGAGAAGAGCGGGAGAAAATGACGGCAACACGGGAGACTCCTTGGGGGAACACCCTGTTGCCGACCTGTCTATCCGACCGTGCGGGCCGCGGCGAGGCGCATCGGACGATGCGCGCGCAGGCTCGCTCGCGTGTCGCTGTTCGTGGCGTCGCGTCAGGCACTGCAGAGCGTGCAATCTGCCCATTGTGTAGGCGGACTGGCTGGCTGCGGGCCGCTGGCGACGGTAGCCGGTGTGTTCACGAAAAACCTGCCCGGAACTACAACGGGTTGACTACGAAACGCGGCGGATGAACGGTGTAGGAGAGGTAGGCGCTAGGGTGCGGGTTGATAAGCTCAAACCTTGTAATTATAGCCTGAAATGACCCTTCTCTTCAAATCCGAGATGGGCGACGACTGGACCGACGCGGCCCCGACAGGCGCGGCAGGCACGAAGGACTTGCGATCCACGCGGCCTGCATGGCCGTTTCATTCGATATCAGAATACGCCTGTAAGCCTTGCGGCTGGTGCTCGCCGTGGATGTGCGAAGGGCTTTTCGCGAGCACGCGGCTCGGCAGCACGTACCAGACGGCGCTCGCAAGCTGAAGCGCAACGAGAATGCCCCACGCGGTCAGATGCGCGACGGGCGGATAGTGGCCGCCGACGGGCGTCCAGATCGACAGAACCGCGCCCACGCCGATCTGAAAGCCGAAGATCAGCAGAAAAATAATGAGCGTCAGCGTCGTATTCCCACGGCCTATCAGATGCGGCGGAAAATGGCGCGCGAGCACCGCGTAGCTCAGAATGCCCACGCCGCCGAAAATCCCATACGCCGCCCACAGCAGACCCGCCGGCAGCGGCGCACGCAACATGATCAACAATTGCGTGACGACGAAGAGCGCCATGCCGACGCCGCAAAACGCATACAGCGACAGCCCGCGCCGCTCCATACTACGCGCCGCCGCGCCGAAGCCCACGCAACCCGCCATCATCGCGAAACCCAGCACCGACACGAGCGCCGCCGCGTCATGCGGCTGAAAGCCCGATACGTCGCGCAACCAGGCGCCGACCCACAACGACTGCATCGCGTAGAACACGCCTTGCGTGACAACCGAGAACGATCCGATCTTCCAGAACGCCGCGCTGCGCAGAATGTGCCACGTGCCCTTGAACTGCCCGACGAGACTCGCCTGATGGTGCGCTTCCTTCCTTTCGGGCGCGAACATCCACAGCAGCGCCGCCACGACGATCGTCAGGACGACGAGCGCGAAACATACGGCACGCCAGCTTGCAAACGTCAGCACCCACGTCAACGGCGAGCCGACGACGACGCCGCCCAGACCGCCGACGGCCATCACAAGCCCGTTCATCAGCGGCAGGCGCGAGACCGGAAAGTGCTGCGCGAGCGCCTTGAAGGCCGCGCCCAGGCATACCGACACGCCGACGCCGATTAGCAGCCGCCCCACCATCATCGCGCCGACACCGTGCGCCGCCCCGAACACGCCAATGCCGGCGGCGGCGAAGAGCAACATGCCAGCCGTCACGCGACGCGGGCCGTAATGATCGAGCAGGACGCCCGCCGGCAATTGAGCGCCCGCGAAGCCGAGGAAATAGAGACTGGTCAAAAGCCCCAGATTGGCGGCCGTGAGCCCCAACTCACGCGTGATCAGCGGCGCGAAGCCGAGGTTCACGCCCCGAAACACATACGAGACGAAGTAACCGGCGGAGAACAGCAGGAAGACACGAAGTGGCGTCGATGACATGAGGCATCAGCAGGATGGTCCGGCGGACCCGAGCGTGAACGATAGCGGCAATAGCGCCCATCGTGGCGCAAGACCGCGCGGCCCGTGCGGGAAACGCCGGCGGCTGTCAGTCGAAATGAAAAGCGGAAATGAAAAACGCCGTCACCTCAGGTGACGGCGTTCAGGAAAACGAGGAGAGATCGGAGCGCACTTCACGCGCTGCCCCCGCAGCGCACGTTCGGTCGTCCTCGGAAAGGCCGCTTGTTGTCTACTTGCCCTTCTTCGCGCTGGCCGAGACTTTGTGGCGGCTCGAAGTCTCGCCCTTCGACGCCTTGCCGGTCGCTTCCGTCGAGACCTTCGTCATCTTGCCCTTGGCGGCGGCTGGCTTGCTGGACTTGCCGACCGGCTCCGAAACCCTGACGACGCCCGAGTGGCCGCGACCCCGCTTCTTATCGTATCGCGACTCGGAGCGCGAGTCCGCAATCTGGGCGCCCGTCCGCTCGACGCCGCCGACAGGCACCGTCGCCAGCTTCTGCGGACCCGGCTCGGCGGGCATCGCCTTGCCGACGGGCACGTGCAGCACGATGACCTGGCCCGGCATCGCGACGTCGCGTCGCGTACGGTTCCATGCTTTGAGCTGACCGATCGACACGTCGTAGCGGTCCGCGATCATCGCCATCGACTGCTTGCGACGCACGCGGATCAGCATCTTGCGCGTGTCGGGCACGTCCGGCTCCATCGCGAGCACGGCGCTTTCGGCGACGTCGGCGCTGATGTCCTCGTCGTCATCGTCGGCGCGCGGTACGACGATCGTCGAGCCCGGCTTCAGGCGCATGCCCGCCGGAATCTTGTTGACGGCCATCAGCGTGTCGGCATCGACGCCGATCTTCTCGGCGATCGCCGCCGGACGCGAGCGTTCCGTGACCGTGTAGGTCGTCCACGACGACAGCGAGCCCGAGTACGACTTCAAATTGCGCTCGAAGGCGCTGGCGTTGTCGAACGGCAGCAGGATCTGCGGCTGCGTCGCGCCGAGGATGACCGGCTTCTTGAACGACGGGTTCAGTGAACGGAACTCGTCGGGCGTCATGTTCGCGAGCTTCGCCGCCGTATCGACGTCGATGTCATGCGACGTCGTGACCGTCACGAAGTACGGGTGGTTCGGAATGGACGGCAGCGTGAGCCCGAACACCTGCGGATTCGTCACGATATTCTTGACGGCTTGCAGCTTGGGCACGTAGTTGCGCGTTTCCAGCGGCATGCGCAGGCTTTGATAGTCTGTCGGCAGACCGGCCGCCTCGTTGCGTGCGATCGCGCGCTGCACGTTGCCCTCGCCCCAGTTGTACGCGGCGAGCGCCAGATACCAGTCGCCGAACATATCGTGCAGACGCGACAGATAGTCGAGCGCCGCGCTGGTGGACGCGAGCACGTCGCGGCGCTCGTCCTGCCACATGTTCTGCTTCAGGTTGTACGTGCGGCCCGTGCCGGGCACGAACTGCCACATGCCCGCGGCCTTCGCAACCGACAATGCCTGCGGGTTGTACGCGGACTCGATGAACGGCAACAGCGCCAGCTCGGTCGGCATGTGGCGCGCTTCCAGTTCTTCGACGATGTGATACAGGTACTTCTGCGACCGCTCGGTCATGCGCTGGACGTAGTCAGGACGCTGCGCATACCAGTTCGCCTGCATGTCGACGAGGTCGCTTTGCAGGTCGGGAATCTGAAAACCACGGCGGATACGGCCCCAGAGATCGGAGTCCTCGCTCGTCAACTGGTCGACGGAACTCTGGTCGACGTTGATCGTTTCTTTGGCGGTGGCGGTCTTGCGAAGGGTGTCGGCTACGGCTTGCTGGCTAGCTGGATTGGAAGCAGTTGAAAGGCTGTTCGTCGTTGGCCCCTGGCTCGCACAAGCGGTGAGCGTCAGGACCAATAACGCGCTGAAGATAAATCTCATGAACGTCTCGGCTTCCAAAGGGCTGGAATTTGCAGCCGATAGTACGAAAGTGCGCCTTTTCCGTCAATCGGAAAAAGGTGAAAAACGCCGCGAAATCTGAAGCTTGGCGTTTTTTTCTATGATTCGGATGAACATGCCCCCAAGAATTGCCTGGTTAGCGGAACCTGTTCTTCCACTCGCGCATCAGCGTGAATGCGGCCAGCCGGTCAGGCACCGATTCGTGCAATTGTTCGGCGAGCGTCGCCTGGACGGCCGGCTCGCCGGCGCGCAAAAACGGGTTGACGGCGCGTTCGTGAGCGATCGTCGTAGGGAGCGTCGGGACGTGTCGCGCGCGCAGGGCCGCCGCCTCGTCGCGCCAGGCTTGCAGCTTCGCGTTGTCAGGCTCGCACGCGAGCGCGAAGCGGATGTTCGACAGGGTGTATTCGTGCGCGCAATGGACTTCCGTTTCGCCCGGCAACGAAGCGAGCGCGTCGAGCGACGTCAGCATCTGCGCCGGCGTGCCTTCGAACAGCCGACCGCAGCCGCAGGCGAACAGCGTGTCGCCGCAGAACACGTGCGGCGTGCCGCGCGGGTCGGCGGGCTGGAAGTACGCGATATGGCCGCTCGTATGACCCGGGACGTCGAGAATCGTGAAGTCGAGTGGCGGCGTGTCGATGTGCACCGCGTCGCCGTGTTTGAGCCGCGTGGTCAGCCAGCGAATCGCTTCTCCCGCGGGACCGTAGACGGGTACGGCCTGGCCATTCAGCAGATCGGCCACTCCGCCGACGTGGTCGGCATGATGGTGGGTGAGTAAAATAGCGCTCAGCCGCCATCCCCGTTTTGCCAGATAAGACTTCACCGGGGCGGCATCGCCCGGATCGACGACCACGGCATGACGGCCGTCCGACACGACCCAGATGTAATTGTCATCGAATGCCGGGACGGGCACGTACTCGAGCGAATTCATAGGCGACGCATTCTTCAACATGTCTGACCGATCGATTATAGACTGGCCTGCCTGGACCACCTCCCCTCCCGGACGCTATGTGCTGGAGTGGGAGCAGGCGCAGCTCGACCTCGTCGTGTCCGACGTGTTCGGCTATCACGCGCTGCAACTCGGGCTGCCGCAACTCGATGCGCTGCGCGAGAATCGCATGCCCTGCCGAGGACTCGTGCTCGACGCAGAAAGCGGCGCGAGCGCGCCGTACACGTTTCCGCGCGGCGTCGCGGGCGGCCTGCCCGAGCGCCACGCGCCGCCCGGGCGCAGTTCCGTCTGGTGCGATCTGCTCGATCTGCCGTTCGAGGCGCAAAGCGTCGATCTGATCGTGATGCCTCACACGCTGGAGTTCACGCGCGATCCGCACCGTCTGCTGCGCGAAGCCGAGCGCGTGCTGATGCCGGAAGGCCAGCTGATCATCCTCGGCTTCAATTCGCTGTCGCTGTGGGGCGCGAGGCAGTCGGTCGGCAAGGTGACGGGACGTCCGTTTGTGCCCGCCGCGCACGATCTGATCGCCTTCACCCGCCTGAAGGACTGGATCAAGCTGCTCGGCTTCGATCTTGATCGCGGACGCTTCGGCTGCTATCGTCCGCCCCTCGTCAGCGAAAAATGGCTCTCGCGCTATCAGTTCATGGAAGCCGCGGGCGACCGCTGGTGGCCGATCTTCGGCGCCGTCTACATGGTCACGGCGATCAAGCGCGTGCGCGGCATGCGCCTCGTCGGTCCGCTGAAAGTCAAGAAACCCGTGCTGGCCCCCGGCCTCACACCCGCCGCCACACCCAACGCACGCAATAAACATCAATGAGTTCTGACCTGATCGAAATCTTCACCGACGGCGCCTGCAAGGGAAACCCCGGCCCCGGCGGCTGGGGCGCATTGCTGCGCTATGGCACGCAGGAAAAGGAACTGTTCGGAGGCGAAGCGAACACAACGAACAACCGGATGGAGCTGATGGCCGTGATCGCTGCGCTCGAAGCGTTGAAGCGCCCATGCAAGGCAATCGTGCACACGGACTCGCAATACGTGCAGAAAGGTATCAGCGAATGGATTCACGGCTGGAAAAAGAAGAACTGGATGACGGCCGCGAAGGCGCCCGTCAAGAACGCCGATCTGTGGAAGCGGCTCGATGCGCTCACGCAGGAGCACGAACTCGAGTGGCGCTGGGTGAGAGGCCACTCGGGTCATCCCGAGAACGAACGCGCCGATGCGCTCGCCAATCGCGGCGTCGCGATGCTCGCCGATCTGTAACGGCTCTCACGGCAATCTTGCCTTTCGAGGCATCCAACCAACCAGGCAGGGCAACTCCGACATGCGCCAAATCATCCTCGATACGGAAACCACCGGACTGAATGCAAAGAGCGGCGACCGCATCATCGAAATCGGCTGCGTCGAGCTGGTGAACCGCCGGCTGACGGGCAACAACCTGCACTTCTATGTCAACCCGGAGCGCGACAGCGATCCGGGCGCGCTGGCCGTCCATGGCCTGACAACGGAATTCCTGAGCGACAAGCCCAAGTTCGCGGAGATCGCAGACGCGCTGCGCGATTTCGTCACGGACGCGGAGATCATCATCCACAACGCGCCGTTCGATATCGGCTTTCTCGATGCGGAGTTCGCGCTGCTCGGCCTGCCGCCGTTCAGCGAGCATTGCGGCGAAGTGATCGATACGCTCGTGCGTGCCAAGTCGATGTTCCCGGGCAAGCGCAATTCGCTCGACGCGCTGTGCGACCGCTTCGGCGTCAGCAATGCGCACCGCACGCTGCACGGCGCGTTGCTCGACTCGGAACTGCTCGCCGAGGTCTATCTCGCGATGACACGCGGCCAGGAAAGCCTCGTGATCGACATGATCGGCGAAGCGGCGTCTGGTGTTGCGGGCGGCACGAAGCGCGTGAAGCTCGATGAGGTCGAGCTCGTCGTGCTCGCCGCCACCGACGATGAACTCACCGAACACGAAGCGCTACTCGACGGTCTCGACAAATCGCTGAAGGGGACGAGCGTGTGGCGCACGCAACCGGCGGCGGAAGATGCATCCGCAACCGCCGATGCGCAAATCGCTTAAAAAGTGCTTGTCGAAGTCTGAAAGACCTGACATAATGCACAGCTCTTCGGGTGGTTAGCTCAGCGGTAGAGCACTGCCTTCACACGGCAGGGGTCACTGGTTCGATCCCAGTACTACCCACCAGATTCGAAGAAAAGAAGGCCCGGACGGAAACGCCCGGGCCTTTTTCTTTTCGCGTTCGATTTTTCTCTTTCGATGCTTCGTGCTGCTACGCAGCCGCCCCAATGCCGCGCGCCATGCCCGACGCCGCAAACACCATCACGATCAGCAGAATGGACTGCCAGTGGCCGATGCGCGCAAAGCGCCTCGCGCCTGTGAGGTCCGGCGTATCGCCTTGTTTGACCGCGATGCGCCAGCGGATCAGCGCCATCATCGGCATCGCTTCGAGAATGAGGATCAGCACGAGCGCCGTCATCTTGATGTGGAAAAGCGGCTCATGCAGGTAGTAATCGGCGCCCTTCTCGAAGCCGCCGAAGACGCGCATCAAACCGGTGACGATCAGAACGATGGCCGTGATGCCCCAACCGGTGTCCGCGAGAAAGACGCGTGGCAGATCGGCGGGACCGGACAGGCGACGCAGCGCCCGCGTGCGCCCGATGATCGACGCGAGCGCGAATCCGTAGCCCAGCAGATGAATAGCGGCAAGCAACCAGCGGATCAGCATGGACACCTCCATGATCGATGCAAAGCGGCCGTTGATGCTTCGGGAAAACGACGGAGCCCGACTCGCGAGAGGCGCGCTCGGGAAAGCTCAGGCCTGGCGCAGGCTTGCGTCGAGCGCTCGGGCGGCCACACGATCGCCTTCAGACGAAAGCGGTGTGCGAAACACCGTCTGCCGGTTATGACCGGCGGCGGCGGGCGAATCCCACATTAGCTCGACCTTGGGACGGAGCAGGCCGCCGACACCCGCGCGCTCGAGCGTCGCGTGACCGTTCGCGACAGGCGGCACCGTCGCGGGCTGTGCGCCTGGCAGGTCGACGGACGCGACGGATGGCATCGCGCGCCGCACGCCGGAACCGCCCGAGGCCACATCGAGCCAGCGCAGCGACAGCTCGCGCGCATCGTATTGGCCAAGCTTGCGGCTTTCGGCCCAGACGATCGCCGTACGCGTGACGGCGTCGATCGAGATCGCGAAGCGGCCGATCGCGAACCGGCGCGCAGCGATATTCGTGCGCCACAGCGCGCGCGGCCGGCAGATCCAGACGACGACGGCGTACAACGTGGGCGCCGCGATCAGCCAGCCGTTCGTCGCGGCGACGGTGTTGAACGCGCGCCGCCAGCCGGCCGCCCAGACAAACGCGCCGACCGACCAGACGGCAAACAGCAGACCGAGAAACGCAAAGAGACGCAGCGCCTGACGCAGCCACTGCGGCAACGGATGAAACGGCCGCTCGGCGCGCGGCTTCGCGCCCGGCAGGAAGATCAGAAGAAACAGGAAGACGAGATTGATGCACGCCCATGGCGACGATGCCATCGCCTGAAGCGCGGTCAGCGGCGCCATCTCGCCCATCGAGAAGAGCCAGCGAGCCAGTATCACGAGACCGATGGCGCGAAGCGCGAACATCGTGCCGGCGCCAGGCACTGCGCTCGCACGCGTCTGTTTCGTTCTCGCCAAAGCACTCTCCTCATGTGGACGCGCCGCGCCGGATTTGCGGCACGGCCATTATAGGGATATTACGGATTCGTCTCACGGTTGCAGCCCCGGAACGCGTGCTTTCGAACCATTCGCCCTCATGCTACACACCGGCGTGCGGCATAAATGCAACAACGCCCCGCATGTTCGGCACATGCGGGGCGCTGATACTGATTCACAAGGACCGCCACTGAACCCGGCTCGAAGTCCGGACGGCCCTCGATGGCGGCGATCAGCCTGCGTTGACTTCGCGCAGCACTGTGCGGCGCTTCGCACGCAGCATCTCTTCGTACGTCTTCAGATAGTTCTGCGCCATCACCTTCGACGAGAAGCGGTCTTCGAACGCCTTGCGGACCGCTGCGCGCGGCAGCTGGTCTAGACGCTTGAGTGCTGCGACAGCGCTGATTTCGTCTTCGACGACGAAGCCCGACACACCGTTTTCAATCACTTCCGGCACCGAGCCGCGCTTGAACGCGATCACGGGCGTGCCGCAAGCCATCGCCTCGATCATCACCAGACCGAACGGCTCCGGCCAGTCGATCGGGAACACCAGTGCATGAGCGTTGCCGAGGAACTCACGCTTTTCGGCTTCGCCGATTTCGCCGATGTACTCGACGTGCGGGAGCGCCATCAGCGGCTTGATCACTTCCTCGTAATAGGCGCGGTCGGCCTTGTCGATCTTGGCGGCGACCTTGAGCTTCATGCCTGCCTGGCCGGCGATGCGGATCGCGCGGTCAAGGCCCTTCTCCGGCGAGACGCGGCCGAGGAATGCGAGGTAGTCCGGCTCGACGTTGGGGATTGGCGTGAGCACGTTTTCCGGCAGACCGTGATAGACGGTCGACAGCCAGTTGGCCTGTTGCAGCGGCTGGCGCTGATTATCCGAGATCGACACGACGGGCACATCGCTGAACGTGTTGAAGACGGGCTGCAGTTCCGGCAGATCGAGACGGCCGTGCATCGTCGTCAGGAACGGCACCGGCTGGCGTGCGAACAGCGAGAACGGATAGTAGTCGATGTGGAAATGCAGCACGTCGAATTCGTCCGCGCGGCGGCGCACTTCTTCGAGCAGCAGCATGTGCGGCGCCATCACGTCGCGGATCGTCGGGTCCAGACGCAAAGCCTGCGGCCAGAATGCTTCGAGCTTCGCGGAGGTTTGCGAATCGCCACTTGCAAAGAGCGTCACGTCGTGTCCCAGCTCGACGAGCGCTTCCGTGAGATACGACACAACGCGCTCGGTGCCGCCATAGAGCTTGGGAGGAACCGCCTCGTGCAACGGAGCGATTTGAGCGATTCGCATAATGAAAAACTCCTCGTAAAAGATCAGGCAAAAAGACTGCAGTTTGGTAAAAGCGACTTCGCTTGCTCGCCAGGGCGCTCGGTTCTGCAGGCAGCATCGAGCTGCATACAACACGAGCCTGATTCTTTCGAGAAATTCCTGCGATGGATCGCTTGGTAAGACGCCAGCTTGGTCAATGTCAAAGTCTGTGCTCTAGCCATAAACGCGGCTCATGAACGGACGTTGACAAACTGTCAGATATTTCCTGACTGGACCGAGCATGCATTATCGATGCCCGCTCGTCCGACCGGCCCCCGACATTTCAAAGTCTTTACGTTGTTACAGGCGCGAAACACTTCGCAAACCCTTGTTTTCTCAAGGCGTTTTACAGTGGGAACCTTGCATCGGCACTGACGCCGCAAGCCGTTTGACGACGGTCATCGATGAACCGTCGACGTGGCGGAGCAACCGCCTCGCCGGCTTCGTATGCAATCTGTAATTATATCTTGAAAATTCTCGCCGATGGCGTGAACCTCTTGACCCGCAACGGGTCCAGCCTGGGAAAGCTTACCGGTACTTGTCGCAAAAATAATCGCGCCCTCATTGGTCTTACCGCCATGCGAAATGGCTTTTGCATGTTTACAATGCGGGGCCTACGCTGGTTGTTACGAGCCGCGCCAGGCACAGCCGTTGCACGATTTGAACCCGACCCAAACGACCCACTGAACAATTGGAACATCTGACAATCGCCCAGCGCAACGCCCATAACGCAAAGCTCTCCGGCTATGCGAGCCGGCCGCTTGCGTTCCTCTTCCGCTTTATCCGCCGCCATCCGGTCGCCCATCTGGTCGTCCTGTGCAGCGTATTCGCGGCCGTGGGCTGTGCGCTCGCTTCGCAATACGCGATCAAGCATCTGATCGACGTGCTCGGCGAAGGCCGTCATCATCCGGGGCCGCTGTGGGGCGCGTTCGCGATCCTCGTCGGCCTGATCGCCGCCGACAACCTGCTGTGGCGCGTCGGCGGATGGGTTGCCGCGCATACGTTCGTCGCGGTCACAGGCGACCTGCGCAAGGACCTCTTCCAGTACCTGAGCGGCCATTCGCCGACCTATTACGCCGAGAAGCAGCCTGGAATGCTCGCGAGCCGGATCACCGCGACGTCGAACGCGGTCTATACGGCCGAGAACACGACCGCGTGGAACGTGCTGCCGCCGTGTATCGCCGTGGCGGGCGCGATCGTGATGATCATTTCCGTCAATCCGCTGATGGCGCTCGGCCTGCTGAGCTGCTCGGCGATTCTCTCCGTCGTGCTGTTCAAGCTGGCGGGTCGCGGCTCGGCGAGGCATCACAACTTCGCGACGAGGGCGGCCGCCGTCGACGGCGAGCTCGTCGACGTGATCGGCAACATGGGCCTCGTGCGCGCGTTCGGCATGACGTTCCGCGAACAGAAGCGCTTTGGCGCGACCGTGAAGTCGGAAATGGACGCGCGTCAGCAAAGCCTGCTTTACCTCGAGAAACTGCGCCTGCTGCACGCGGTGATCACCGCGCTGCTGTCGGCGGGACTGCTGGGCTGGGCGCTGTGGCTGTGGGACCAGGGCAAGGCGACCTCTGGCGACATCGTGCTCGTCAGCTCGCTGGGCTTCACGATTCTGCACGGCACGCGCGATCTGGCCGTCGCGCTCGTCGACGTGACGCAGCACGTCGCGCGCCTCGCCGAAGCCGTCAAGACGCTGCTCGAGCCGCACGGCATGCCGGATCGCAACGATGCAACGGAACTCGTGCCGCAAGGCGGACGCGTCAGATTCGAGAAGGTGACGTTCGCGTATCCGAAGCGGCGCCCGATTCTCGATCACTTCGATCTCGACATTCAGCCGGGCCAGCGTGTCGGCCTGATCGGCAAGTCGGGCGCGGGCAAGTCGACCGTGCTTGCGCTGCTGCAACGCTTCTACGAAACGCAGGGCGGACGGATCATGATCGACGGCCAGGATATCGCCGCGATCACGCAGGACAGCCTGCGCCACGCTCTCGCGCTCGTGCCGCAAGACATCTCACTGCTCCATCGCACGGTCTACGAGAACATCGCGTATGGGCGGCCGGAAGCTTCACGCGAAGACGTGATCGCCGCAGCGCGCGACGCCCGCTGCACGGACTTCATCGAAGCGATGCCGGAAGGCTTCGACACGATCGTCGGCGATCGCGGCGTGAAGCTCTCGGGCGGCCAGCGGCAACGCATCGCGATTGCGCGCGCGATCCTGAAGAACTCGCCGATCCTGCTGCTCGACGAAGCGACTTCTGCGCTCGACAGCGCATCCGAAGAAGCGATCCAGAAGGCGCTCGACCGGCTGATGGTGGGCCGCACGGTGATCGCAATCGCGCACCGCCTGTCGACGCTGCACAACTTCGACCGCATCATCGTGATGAGCGCGGGCAGGGTCATCGACGACGGCAGCCCCGAAGAGCTGCGCAACCGTCCGGGCCTGTATCGCGATCTGCTCGCCAAGCAGTACGGCAAGCAGTCGACGCTGCACGTCGGCGGCAAGAAGCTCGACGAGCAGCATGTGGCCTGAGGCACGTCGCCACTGCATTCTCTGAACGCCCGATAGAAAAAGCCGCTTCGAAGTTCGAAGCGGCTTTTTTGTGCCTGCACGGTGCGCATGGAAACATGGAAAACGCGAAGATCAACCCGTCGCGGCTTCGTTCGCCACCCTCTCCTCGTCGCCGGACACCTGCTGCAAATCGCGCATGAAGTTGTCGCGCCACACGGACACGTTGTTCTCGCGCAGCTGCGCAATCATGTCCTCGTAGCGCGCCTTGCGTTCGGCGAGCGGCATCGACAGCGCAGTGCCGAGCGCGTCGGCCATGCCGTCGACGTCGACGGGATTGACGATCAGCGCGCCCGTCAATTCGTGCGCCGCGCCCGCAAAACGCGACAGCACCAGCACGCCCGGATCTTCCGGGTCTTGCGCCGACACATACTCCTTCGCGACGAGATTCATCCCGTCGCGCAACGGCGTCACGTAGCCGACATGCGCCGTGCGGAACAGCGCCGCGAGCACAGGCCGTTCATATTGCCGATGGATATAGCGGATCGGCGTCCAGTCGAGCTCGGCAAAGCGGCCATTGATGCGCCCCGATTCGCCTTCGAGCTGCAAGCGGATTTCCTGATAGGCGTGCAGATCGGACCGCGTCGGCGGCGCGATCTGCAGGAACGACACCTTGTCGCGATACGCGGGCGCATGTTCGAGCAGCCGTTCGAACGCACGAAAACGCTCGACGAGCCCCTTCGAATAGTCGAGCCGGTCGACGCTCATGATCAGCTTGCGCGCATGCAGCGTCGCTTCGATCGTGCGCACAGGCTTGTCGTGCTCGCCCGCCTTGGCCAGCTCGGCGATCTCGTCGGGATACACGCCGATCGGATACGCCGCCGCGCGCAACGTGCGGCCGAACGCGTGGACGATGCTCGGTCCTTGCGCCGACGTATCGACGCTGCCGCTCGCCTCGTTGACGATGTAGTCGCAGAACGCGCGCAGATCGGGCTTCGTCTGGAAGCCGAGCAGATCGAATGAGCAAAGCGCCTCGACGAGCGCGCGGTGCGGCGGCACGGCAAGCAGCACCTGCGGCGCCGGAAACGGAATGTGCAGGAAGAAGCCGATGCGGTTCTTCACGCCTGCTGTGCGCAACGCCTGTGCGAACGGGATCAGGTGATAGTCGTGCACCCAGATGACGTCGTCGTCGCGCAAGAGCGGCACGAGTTGCTGCGCGAGCCACGTGTTCACGCGGCAATAGCCCTCGAAATCGTGCCGGTCGAATTGCAGCAGATCCGGCCGATAGTGGAACGCGGGCCACAGCGTCGCGTTCGAAAAGCCCCGGTAGTACTGGTCGTAGTCGCGACGCACGAGGCCGACGGTCGCGAACGTCACGGGGCCGCGCTCTTCCAGCCTGATTTCCGGCTGGCCGGAACCGAGCACGTCGCCGCTCCAGCCGAACCACATGCCGCCCGTTTCCTTCAGCGCGTCGTAGACGCCGACCGCGAGGCCGCCCGCTGCCGGGCCCCCTTCGGAGATCGGCGCGACGCGGTTCGATACGATGATCAGCCGGCTCATGACGCGTGGTTTCCGTGCGGGACAAAGGCCATCGAGCGATGATGAGCGGACGTCATCATGCGTTGCGCGCCGACGCGATGACTTCGGACAGCCACGCGAGCAGCGCGCTCACGGAGCCGATGCGCGCCGACGCGATCGTGTCGCCGCCACCGACCTTGATCGACAGGCCGCCGCGTTCGTTGACCACAGCGAAGCCCTTCTCGTCGGTGAGATCGTCGCCGGCGAACACGGGCGTGCGGCCCGTGAACGGCGGCTCTTCGAGAAACGCGCGCAACGCGCGGCCCTTGTCGACGTCCTTCGGCTTGATCTCATAGACCATCTTGCCCGGCTGAAGCACATAGGCGCCCGGATAGTCGGCGACGAGCCTTGACGTCGCTTCGCGCGCAACAGGCTCGCGATCGGGCGCGTTGCGATAGTGCAGCGCGAGCGCCGCGCCCTTGATCTCCAGCAGCATGCCGGGATTCGCGTTGACGATGTCCGCGAGCACCTGCTCCATGCGCAGCAGCCGTTCGTCGTTGAAACCGATGCGCTGCGTGTCGCCATTCGCATCGCGCCGCTCGGCGCCGTGCAAACCGGCGACGGGCAGATCGGGCATGCCAAGAAACTGGTCGATGCTGTCGATGCCGCGACCCGACACGATCGCCACGGCGCCGTTCGTCAGGCGCCGCAGCTCGGCGAGCAAGGCGATGGCCTCGGGTTGGACCAGCACGCCATCGGGCGTCGGTGCCAGATCGACGAGCGTGCCGTCGAAATCGAAGAAAAATGCCGTCTCCGTCGGAGACAGAAATACCGGAAGTGCTTGCATCGGTGTACGTTGCCTCTCAGCCGCTTGCAGCCGGAAAAGTGTGCGCATCTTACCGCGCATCGGTCGTTTTTTCGAGAAAGTAAGTTTGCGCGTCGCGCGGGCGAGCGATCCGGACCGTTTAGCCAACAGGACGGATTCAAAATCCGTCGATCCGGCTACAGGTGCCTTCCAGCACTCTGCGGCATATTGACCCGCTTTCTGCCTCGAAAGCCCACGGTACAACGGCACGCGCAAAATTGCGATAGAGTCCCAACGGCGCTGAGCCGGAATAACGGCATGCCACAGCGCGTAATACCGGCATGTTGCCGAATACGGCGCACCGTTTGCGTCGCAGTCGAAATGCTGTCCGCAACGCGTTGGTCGCTCTTCTCAATCGAGTCGTCGAAGCAGTCTTTGTTCCCGAAAGTCCTCGTGCCCCACTTGCCGCTCTTCGCTTCCCACGCTTTCCTCCGACGACGCCTCGCCGCGCTAAGCATCGCGCTCGTCGCGATGTTCGGCATCGCGGGCTGCTCGCATTCCGACGAGCCGTGGCATCTGACGGACGTGAGCGGCCATCTGCCGGACCTCGATTTCACGCTGACAGGCGACGACGGCCGGCCCGTCGCGGCAAGCTCGCTCAAGGGCGGCACGTCGCTCGTGTACTTCGGCTATACGCATTGCCCCGACGTATGCCCGGAAACGATGGGACGGCTGATGCAGGTCATCGGCAAGCTGGGGCCGGATGCGCAGAAGGTGCGCATCCTGTTCGTCACCGTCGATCCGGCGCGCGACACGCCGAAAGCGCTGCACGATTACGTCGGCGCATTCGATGCGCAGCATGCACGCGGACTCACAGGCACGCACGCGCAGTTCGAACAGCTGGCGAAGCACTACCGCATCGCGTATCAGATGGAGAAGCGCGATCCGAGCGGCAATTACGAGGTGACGCATAGTTCGGCCGTCTACATCTTCGACGCGCAAAATCACGCGCGCCTGCTCGCCACCGACCACGATACGCCCGACGTCATCGCCGAAGACGTGCGCCGTATCATCGAAGACCACTCATGATCTCTCACAGGTTCGCCATGACACAAAAAATCAAATCGCTTTCGAGAATCCACGCGCTCGCCTGCGCCGCCGCCATTGCATTCATTGCAACGGGCAGCATCGCCGCGCATGCAGCCGGCAGCAAGCAGGCCATCGCCGCGCAGAATGCGTGGGTACGCTGGCTGCCGAACAATCTGCCCGCGGCTGCGTATGTGACGCTCACTAATTCGAGCGACAAGCCCGTCGATCTCGTCGACATTTCGAGCACCGACTACGGCAGCGCGATGTTGCATCAGACGGTCTCCAACGGTTCGACGCAAAAGATGGTGATGGTCGACAAGCTGACGGTGCCCGCGCACGGCCAGGCATCGATCGCGCCCGGCGGCTATCACGTGATGCTCGAAGACGCAAAGCACAAGATCGCGCCGGGCGACACGGTGCATCTGAAGCTGCAGTTCTCCGACGGCGAAACGCTCGATGCGCCGTTCGCCGTCAAGTCCCCCGCGCAAGCGAAGTAACGCCATACGATGAACCTGCTCTACTGGCTCGAACCGTGGGAGCCGTCACCGACCGTCGTGATCGTCGTGCTGGTCGCCGCGCTGCTGTTCGCGCGCGGCGTGCGCAAGGCGAAGGTGTCGGTGGCGCGGCAACTGTCGTTCTGGTTCGGGCTGGTCGCGCTCTATATCGCGCTGCATACGCGGCTCGATTACTACTTCGAGCATGAGTTCTTCATGCATCGCGCGCAGCATCTGGTGCTGCATCATCTCGGGCCGTTTTTTATCGCGCTGTCGTATCCCGGCGCGGCGATGCGCGCAGGAGTTCCGTTCGCATGGCGGCAACGCTTTCTTCGACCCGCGTTGCAGACGCGCTGGGTACGCATGACGCTGGACGTGCTGTTCCATCCCGTCGTCGCTGTCGTTCTGTTCGTTGGACTGATCTATTTCTGGCTGCTTTCGCCGATCCACTTCGTCGCGATGCTCGACTGGCGGCTATATCGCGTGATGAACTGGAGCATGGTGATCGACGGACTGATGTTCTGGTGGCTCGTACTCGATTCGCGGCCCGCGCCGCCTGCGAGGCTGTCGCCTGGGCGCCGCATTCTGATCGTCATCGCGGCGATTCCGCCTCAGATCCTGCTCGGCGCATTTATCTTCTTTACGCCACGCGAGCTTTATCCGATCTATTCGATTTGCGGGCGCGCGTTCACATGGCTCAGTCCGATGCGCGATCAACAGATCGGCGGACTGTTGCTGTGGATTCCCGGTTCGATGATGAGCGTGATCGGCGCGCTGCTCGCGCTCAGGCACTGGATGAGACTGTCGGCGAGCACGCGCCTTCGCAACGAGAAACGCGCGCCGCAGACGGCATCCGTTCAGTCGAAGCCGTCATCGCACGCGCTGCCCGTCAGACTGCATTGAGACACTGCGCGCTTCAGGAAGAACGCATCCAGATATGCGGGATGCCGTCCTCTTCGTGGACTTCCGAAATCGGCTCGAAGCCGAACGCGCCATAGAACGCCTGCAGATGCGCCTGCGCATGCAGACGCACGGGCGTGCCCGGCCACTGCGCATAGATGTGGCCGAGCACGCGTTCGAGCATCGCGCTGCCGAGTCCTTGGCCGCGAAATTCGGCTGTCGTCAACACGCGGCCGATGCGGATGTCTGCATCCTGGTCGTCGGGCAGCAGCACGCGCAGATAGCCGGCAAGCTTCACGCGCGCGCCGGCTTGGGGCGCGCCGTAAGCAAACAGATGCCAGGCCTCGGGATCGAGACCGTCGACATCGCCATACAGACAGTTCTGCTCGATCACGAACACGGCCGCGCGCGCGGCCAGCATGTCGTAGACCTCGACGTTCGTCATGTCATCGAATGCTTTCCAGCGCCAGTCGATATGCGTCGTCTCTTTGCTGCCGGTAGATTGCTGCTCGGTCATGAGATTGACTTGTGTGGGACAGACATCCGTTGGACGTCAACGGGCCGATTATGCCGCGACGATGGGACGAAGGCGAGACGGCCGTTCGCTTGCTTCTCATGCGCGGACGCAAAGCATCAAAGCACAAAAAAGAAAAGCCCCGACGTGTCGGGGCTTTTCTTTGCTGGAGGCGCGAGCCGGAGTCGAACCGGCCTACACGGCTTTGCAGGCCGCTGCATAACCGCTTTGCTATCGCGCCGTAAGCGGACTGCGGACCGTACTCTGTTGCAATGGCAACGGCTCGCAGATTTTGTGCATTGGCCCTAAGGCCAGCTGAGCTCAACGCTTCTGCCGAAGCATCAAACAAAAAGGGAAGCTTTGCTTCCCCATGTGTTTGGAGCGGGAGACGAGTCTCGAACTCGCGACCTCAACCTTGGCAAGGTTGCGCTCTACCAACTGAGCTACTCCCGCATGGACCTGCAATTACCTGCACTCGCAACGTCCTGCTGACTGCTGCAAAACGCTGCTTCAAATTCTGGAGCGGGAGACGAGTCTCGAACTCGCGACCTCAACCTTGGCAAGGTTGCGCTCTACCAACTGAGCTACTCCCGCGTTTTGCTTCTACTGCTTCCCAGTGTTTCGCGTTGTTTGTTACCGCGTTCACCGGAGAAACGAGATTATGTAGAAGGCGCCGAATCGTGTCAACCCTTTTTGTACGAGAGAATAAAAATTTTAGTAGTGACTGCTTTCAGGCCATTCCGCCGCGCTCGCGAATCTGCGGCCACGCGAGCTTCATGTAGTACAGCATCGACCAGATCGTGAGGAACGCCGCGAGATAGATGAGCCACAAGCCCCACACGCGCGTGTCGATCGATAACGCGCCGAGCGACAGCGGACCGTAGAACAACAGCATCGGAATCGCGACCATCTGGCATGCCGTCTTGAACTTGCCGAGCGAGTTCACCGCGACGCTCTTCGATGCGCCGATCTGCGCCATCCATTCGCGCAGCGCCGAAATCGCGATCTCGCGGCCGACGATCACGAGCGCGATCGCCGAATCGAGGCGCGCCAGTTGCACGAGCACGAGCAGCGCGGCCGTGACCATCAGCTTGTCGGCGACGGGATCGAGGAACGCGCCGAACGCCGACGTCTGATTCCATTTGCGCGCGAGAAAACCGTCGAACCAGTCGGTCAGCGCCGCGAGGATGAAGATCGTCGCGGCGGCCAGATTGCGGTGGGCCGGGCTCAGCATCATGTCCGGCAGATAGAACACGCCCACGACGAGCGGAATCAATACGATCCGCAGCCATGTCAGGAAGATCGGAAAATTAAACGGCATGGGGCAGGCGCAAGGTTCTGAGATAAGAGATGCAATTGTGCCGGTTCACCGGACGCGCTACAAGCAACGCGCCAGGAGCGGGTCTGGGCCGAGCAGCGCGGGAAGCAGCCCGCGCACATCGGCGCGCGACTCGCCGTCGCCGGGCGAGCGCACGCATCAATGCAACTGTCGATAGATCTGCTCGGCCAGTGCGCGCGAAATGCCTTCGACGCTCGCGAGATCGTCGACACTCGCCGCCACCACGCCGCGCAAGCCTCCGAAGCGCGCGAGGAGCCGCTGCCGCCGTTTCGCGCCGACGCCTTCGAGCTCCTCGAGCCGCGACGTCTGCCGCGTTTTCCCGCGCTTCGCGCGCATGCCCGTGATCGCGAAACGGTGCGCTTCGTCGCGGATCTGCGCGACGAGCATCAGCGCCGCACTTTCCTTGCCGAGTTCGAGCGACGGCCGGCCGTCCGCGAACACGAGCGTCTCCAGACCGACCTTGCGCCCTTCGCCCTTCGCGACGCCGACCAGCATGCCCAGATCGAGCCCGAGTTCGTTGAACACCTGACGCGCAATCTCAACCTGACCCTTGCCGCCGTCGATCAGCACGATATTCGGCAGCACACCGCCCGCGGCGACGGGTTCCGCACCTTCGGGCGCGACGGCCGGATCGGTGGCGGCTTCCGGTTGCAGACCTGCCGCTTCGTCGTTTGCGTTCGCCGCGGCCTGCTCGACCATCTTCTCGTAGCGACGCGTGAGCACCTGACGCATCGCCGCGTAGTCGTCGCCGGGCGTGATGCCCGTGATGTTGTAGCGCCGGTATTCCGACGACTGCATCTTGTGATGGTGAAAGACGACGCACGATGCCTGCGTCGCCTCGCCCATCGTGTGGCTGATGTCGAAGCACTCGATGCGCAGATGCGCAAGGTCATCGCATTCGAGCGACAGCGTGTCGGCGAGCGCGCGCGTGCGCGACTGCTGCGAGCCTTGCTCGGACAACAAGCGCGCGAGCGCGAGCCGCGCATTCTGCTCGGCCATCGCGAGCCACGCGCGCTTCTGGCCTTGCGGCTGGCGCAGCAGCGTGACCTTGTGCCCGGCCTGCTCGATCAGCAGATCGACGAGCTCGCGGCTGGCGGGCGCGTGACTGACGACGAGCACAGGCGGCACGCGATTGCCGAGATAATGCTGCGCGATGAACGCTTCGAGCACTTCGGCTTCGATGCCGGCGCGCGGCTTCGTGTCGCTATCGGCGCCATCGTCGGTATCGTCCGAGACTTCGTCGCTTTCGTTCGTCCCCGTTGCATCCGAAGCGGCTTCGTCCGCGCGTCCGTCCGTTTCTTCGCCGAGTTCCGCTTCGATATCCACCAGCGCTGATGGCGTAACTGCGGCTACCTCGCCGTCTTCGAGACCGCCCTCCTCCGCCGTCAGTGCGCTTTCGACGTGCGTCGGAAAGTAAGCCTTGTCGCCCAGATGCCGGCCGCCGCGCACCATCGCCAGATTCACGCAGACGCGTCCGCCGAGCGCGACGACGGCAAGAATATCGACGTCGCCCTCGCCGCCCACTTCGATTGCCTGCTGGTGCAGCACCGTCGACAGCGAACTCATCTGATTGCGCACCGCCGCCGCCTGCTCGAACTTCAGTTCGCTTGCAAACGCATGCATCTTCTGCTCGAGTTCCTTCATCACTTCGGACTGCCGTCCGAGCAGAAAGCGCGATGCATTGGACACGTCGCGGGCGTAGTCCTCTTCGCTAATCGCGCCGACGCATGGCGCCGTGCATCGTCCGATCTGATGCAGCAGACACGGCCGCGTACGGTTGTTGAACACGGAATCTTCGCAGGTGCGCAACTGGAATACGCGCTGCAGGATCTGGATGCTCTCGCGCACCGCCCATGCGCTTGGGAACGGTCCGAAATACTGGTTCTTCTTGTCGACCGAGCCGCGGTAGTACGCCATGCGCGGAAAACGATGGCCCGTCAGCTTCAGATACGGATAGGACTTGTCATCGCGAAACAGAATGTTGTAGCGCGGCGCCAAAGCCTTGATGAGATTGTTCTCAAGCAGCAGTGCTTCGGCTTCCGAACGCGTGACGGTCGTTTCGATCTTCGCGATCCGCGTGACCATCATCGCGATACGCGGCGACAGCAGCGTCTTCGTGAAGTAGCTCGACACGCGCTTCTTCAGGTCGCGCGCCTTGCCCACGTACAGCACCGCGCCCTGCGCATCGTAGTAGCGATAAACGCCCGGCATATGCGGCAACTGGCGCAGCACTTTTTTCGGGTCGAACTCTTCGGCGGCGCTGTCGGGCGCGCCGGACTTCGGGGCGGCATCGGATGCGGGTGAGGAATCGGATCGGGTCATGCAGAATCGGGCCGGGCGCCGAGCGTGGGCGGCGCATGTGTAGTTTGGGTACTTTCGCGTGCTTTAGAATCGCCAGTTTAGAACATTCCGCCCGCGCCCGAACCCAGGCGCCGCCATCATGTCCTCCGCTTCCACTCGACGTCCGCAGCCCCCAGCGATCGCGTGCGACATTTTCTGCGCGGTGATCGACAACTTCGGTGATATCGGCGTTTGCTGGCGACTCGCGCGGCAACTCACGAACGAACACGGCTGGCAGGTGCGCGTGTTCGTCGACGATCTGCATGCGTTTCACAAGCTCAATCCATTCGTCGATGTCGAAAAGGCGCGGCAGAGGGTCGACGGCATCGTCATCGAGCACTGGCACGAGCCCGCGCATGCGGGCGAGACGCTGCAGGTGGCCGACGTCGTGATCGAGGCGTTCGCGTGCGAACTGCCGCCCGTCTACATCGCGGCGATGGCACGGCGCAAGCGCGTGCCCGTGTGGTTCAACCTCGAATATCTGAGCGGCGAAGACTGGATCGCGGATTTTCACTTGCGACCGTCGCCGCATCCGCGTTACGCGCTGTCGAAGACGTTTTTCTTCCCGGGGCTCGGCAAAGGCACGGGCGGCGTGCTGAAGGAGCGCGATCTCGACGCGCGCCGCGCGGCGTTCCTGGCGTCGCCTGACGCGCGCGCCGCCTGGTGGCAGGCGAAGACGGGCAGCGCGCCGCCGGAGCAGGGCACAACCGTCATCTCGCTGTTCGCGTACGAAAACCCGGCCGTCGACAGCCTGCTCGCGCAGTGGTGCGACGCCAGCGGCGAAACTGTGCTGCTCGTGCCGGAGGGCCGCATTTCGGGTGCGGTGGCGCGTTTTTTTGGCTTGTCGTCGTTCGCGGCGGGCGCGCGGGCATCGCGGGGCAATCTGCGCGCGCACGCACTCGCGTTCGCCGATCAGCCGGGCTACGACGAACTGCTGTGGGTCAGCGACATCAACTTCGTGCGCGGCGAAGACTCGTTCGTGCGCGCGCAGTGGGCCGCGCGTCCGTTCATCTGGCACATATATCCGCAAGCCGACGACGCCCACCTGCCGAAGCTCGACGCCGCGCTCGCGCACTATGCGCACGGACTTCCCGCGGCTGCGCGCGCGGCGCTCGGCCGCTTCTGGCACGCGTGGAACGGCAACGGCACGCCCGACTGGGCGGAGTTCCAGCGCCATCGCACGAAACTCGCGGCGCGCGCGGCCGACTGGGCGCGCGATCTGGCGTCGATTGGCGATCTCGCCGGAAATCTGGCGGAATTCGCAAAAACTCAGTTAAAATAAGCGGTTATCCAACGGCCGACGACGCAAGCGCGGCACGACGGCGCCACCGGCAGGGGTCTGGCAGGGGTTAGTTTTTGCGGGCCTCCGCAGTTGCGCTGTCAGTGTCACACGAGTACGCGCCCGCTTCGGGTACAAAGAAGCAGACGGACGCTTCGGGTAAAGCAGCAAGGCAGAAGCAGACTGGCATTGGGACGGAAGCAATCGGAGCGGTAAAACGCGCCCGCCCTGTCGACGCCGGCCCCGCTTACCGCGCAATCCAGTTTGATCCGCCTTATAGGGCGTCGAACGCGCGCCGGGCGCCGAACCCGCTTGCGCCGTATGCCGTTGAGCAAAAGTTGAAGCACCTTATTTCGTACAGGACAGTTTTATGAAGATCGCTCAGGAACTCCGCACCGGCAACGTCGTGATGATCGGCAACGACGCGATGGTCGTTCAGAAGGCCGAATACAACAAATCGGGCCGCAACGCCGCCGTCGTCAAGATGAAGTTCAAGAACCTGCTGACGGGCGCAGGCATGGAAACCGTCTACAAGGCGGACGACAAGTTCGACGTCGTCGTGCTTGACCGCAAGGAAGTCTCGTACTCGTACTTCGCCGACCCGATGTACGTGTTCATGGACGCCGACTACAACCAGTACGAAGTCGAAGCGGAAATGATGGGCGACGCGCTCAACTACCTCGAAGACGGCATGGCTTGCGAAGTCGTGTTCTACAACGAGAAGGCCATCTCGGTCGAGCTGCCGACCACGCTGGTCCGCGAAATCATCTACACGGAGCCGGCTGTCAAGGGCGACACGTCGTCGGGCAAGGTCTTGAAGACCGCAAAGCTGAACACCGGCTTCGAGCTGCAAGTGCCGCTCTTCTGCAACATCGGCGACAAGATCGAAATCGACACGCGTACCAACGAATACCGCAGCCGCGCCTAAGTTTGAATCGCGCCACACGGCATTCGTCTTAAGCCCTGACTCACTCAGGGCTTCGAGTTTAAAAAAGCGCCCATCTGGGCGCTTTTTCTTTTTTTCGCGACCGTGTATGGTGGTGGAAAACTTTACCGGCCAGGCATGCAATTTTGCCAGGTCGGTTGTCGCATCCGTGTTTTCAGACCGCGCTCACATTGACTTTTCGAGATAGTTTTTCATTGGCACGACTCCTGCTTTCCGAAGATTTCAGGCCCACGAGGCTTTTCGTTTTATTCGAAAGAAATGGGGAGAGGTGCCATGAACAACGATATCGCTGAAGGCAAGTGGAAACAGATGATCGGGAAGGCGAAAACCGCGTGGGGCCAACTCACGGACGACGAACTGACCAAGGCGAAAGGCCGCGCCGACAAGCTGGCGGGCCTGATCCAGGAGCGATATGGGAAGACGCGCGACGAAGCCGAACTCGAGGTGCGCCGCTTCTTCGATCGCCACCGCGGCCGGTGACGGGCGACCTGCGCCGGGCGAGGTTTTCCCGGCGACTTCCGATGCCGTTGCATCTGACCGGGAGCATTGGCCACTCAAGCCCACTCATCCAGCGCCCGCGCGCTCGGGACCGCCGCTGCGGCCCGTGCGCGTCGGGACTCCGTCCATCTGAACAGTTGCGCTCGTTATGCCACATGCCCTGATTGTCGAAGACGATCCCAATAGCCTGTCAGGCCTGTCCGCGATTCTTGCGGCCGACGGTTTTTCCGTCGACACCGCCATCACGCTCTCAGAAGCGCGCGCAGCGCTGACCCGCTTTATCCCCGACGTCGTGCTCGTCGACCTGAATCTGCCCGACGGTAGCGGCCTCGACCTGCTCCAGCACCTGCCCGCGCAGCCGCCCGGCGGCGCCTTGCCCGTGATCGTGATGACGGGCAACGCGACGGTCGAAAGCGCGATCGAAGGCCTGCGCCATGGCATCTGGGACTATCTGCTCAAGCCCGTCAACATCCCGCGGCTGCGCAGCCTGCTGGCGCGCATTCCGCGGCCCTACGAACTGACCGAGGAAGTCCAGGCGCTGCGCGCGAGGCTGCGCCGCATGGGCCGCTTCGGACCGATGATCGGCCGCAGCGGCGCGATCCAGCATGTGTACGATTCGGTCGAGCATCTCGCGCCGACGGAAGCCGCCGTGCTGATATCCGGCGAAGCGGGCACGGGCAAGGAAGTCGCCGCGCGCACGCTGCACGAGATGAGCCGCCGGCGCAAAGGGCCGTTCGTCGTGCTCGATTGCCGTTCGTCGCCGGCCGCCGCCGGCGGTGGCCGGCCGCTGGACAGCCTGCTGTTCGGCCACGAACGCGGCGCGTTCGGCGGCGCGGAGCAGCGCGAGCCCGGCCTCTTCGAACAGGCGAGCGGCGGCACGCTCTTCATCGACGAAATCACGCTGCTGCCGCGCGCGCAGCAGGAAGCGCTGCTCGGCGCGCTCGATTCACAGACCTTCATGCGCGTCGGCGGCACGAACCAGGTCGCCACCGATTTCCGCCTGATCGCGTCGACGCGCAAGATGCCGCGCGCAGCCGTCGCCGATGGCAGCTTGCATCAGGATCTCGGCCTGCGGCTGGAAGCGGCCGCGCTGTCTCTGCCGCCGCTGCGCGAGCGAGGCGACGATCCGCCGCTCTTCGCGCAAGTGCTCGTCGACGAGCTGAACGATGAGGCGAATGCACGCGGCGTGGCCGATGCGACGAAGCTGATCGGACCGAATTTCGTCCGCGAGTGTCTTGCATACGAGTGGCCCGGCAACGTGCGCGAACTGCAGGAGCGCGTGCGGCGCGCGTATCACGCGTCGGGCGACGTGCTGGAGACGCTGCGCGCCGACGAAGGCAACGGGGTGGGCGGGCGCGATCTGAACGGCGGCCGCGTGCAGGTGACGGTCGGCACGCCGCTCGCCGATGTCGAGGAAATGCTGATCCGCGCGACGCTCGATGCTGTCGGCGGCACGCGGCATCGCGCGGCGTCGCTGCTCGGCATCAGTCCGAAGACGCTGTACAACAAGCTGCAACGGATGCGGCTGAACTGACGCGTTCAGTTCCACGCGCAAAAGAAAAGGACGGGTCGTGCCCGTCCTTTGCATTCGCCCCCTGCGTACGCTTCCAGTCAGGAAGCGAACACCGCGCGCAACAGCGCCTGAGCCTGCTGATACTGCGGCTCGGCGGCGAGCTTCTCCCACGACAACCCCTTGCCGCGCGGACGCATCCGCTTCAGGCGGCGCTTCGACTCCTTCGATTGCGTGAAGCGCAGCGCATCGAGCACCTTCCCCGCTTCGTCCGGCTGGTTGCAGATCAGCACCATGTCGACGCCTGCTTCGAGCGCCGCCGTCGCGGCTTCCGTCAGCGTGCCGCCCTGGCGCGCGGCTTCCATCGACAGATCGTCGCTGAAGACCGCGCCTTCGAAGCGCAGCTTCTTGCGCAGGATGTCCTGGACCCACACGCGGGAAAAGCCGGCCGGCTTGCTGTCGACCTTCGGATAGATCACATGCCCCGGCAGCACTGACGCCAGCGACAAGCCGAGCCAGTCATACGGCGCGACGTCCTCCTTGAGGATCTCGTCGAGCGTGCGTTCGTCGACGGGCACCGCGTGGTGCGAATCCGCCGACGCGAATCCGTGACCCGGAAAGTGCTTGCCGCAATTCGCCATGCCCGCGAGCGCGAGTCCGTGATTGAGGCTCTTCGCGAGCAGCGTGACGACGCGAGGATCGCGATGGAACGCGCGATCGCCGATCACCTGCGAGTTGCCATAGTTCAGATCGAGCACGGGCGTGAAGCTCATGTCGATGCCGCACGCGCGCAACTCCGACGCGAGGATATAGCCGACGGCCGTTGTCACCTTGGTCGCGTGCAGCACGTCGTCGTCCCACAGCGCGCCGAGCTTGCCCATCGACGGCAGCACGGTGAATCCATCGGTGCGAAAGCGCTGCACGCGCCCGCCTTCGTGATCGACGGCGATCAGCAGATCGTCGCGCACGTCGCGGATCGCTTCCGTCAGCGCGACGAGTTGCGCACGGCTTTCGAAATGACGCGCGAAGAGGATCACGCCACCCGTCATCGGATGAGCGAGGCGGCGCTCGTCGTCAGCGTTCAGCGTCTTGCCAACCACGTCGAGCATCACCGGGCCAGGAGTCAGTTTCATCGGGTCTATGAGAAAAAGGGAAAGACCGCGGCGCCGCTTGCGCGCTCGCACCGCGTCGGGGTAATCAGACGGAACGATCGGCCGTTTCGGCGATCACGAACGACACCGCGTAATCGCGCTCGTCGGACAGTGTGACTTGCGACGTGATCCCGCGTTCCGCGAGCCACTCGGCGAGTTCTCCGGACGCCACGCAGACGGGACGGCCGCTCGCTTCGTTGAGCGTCTGCAGCGTGCGCCAGGTCATCGGCCAGCGCATGCCGAGTCCGATCGCCTTCGAGAACGCTTCCTTGACGGAAAAGCGCGTCGCGAGAAACGCAAGCCCGCGCGCCTGCGAGCGCGCGTTGCGCGCCTGATAGATGCGCAGCTCTTCGGGTCCGAGCACTTTCTCGGCGAAGCGCCCGTTGGTGCGCTCCATCACCGCCGCGACGCGGCTCACCTGAACGATGTCGGTGCCGATGCCGTAGATCGCCATATGCGTGCCGCCGCTATTGTGTCGTTGCGTGTCGTTTATGAGCGCGCCGCGAGACGCGCGGCGACCATGATCGCCTTCATCTCGCGCACGGCGTTGTCCCAGCCCGCGAAGATCGCATGCGCGACGATCGCGTGGCCGATATTGAGTTCGACGATGCCTTCGATCGCCGCGATCTGCTGGACGTTCGTGTAGTGCAGGCCGTGGCCCGCATTCACCTTCAGGCCCAGCGACGCGCCGAACTCCACGCCGCGCACGATGCGCTCGTACTCGCGCTGCTGCTCATTCGGTTCGTGTGCGTCCGCGTAAGCGCCCGTGTGCAGCTCGATGACGGGCGCGCCCGCTTCGTGCGCGGCGCGAATCTGCGTTTCGTCGGCGTCGATGAAGAGCGATACGCGCGAGCCTGCATCGGCCAGTTGCTTGCATGCGGCCCGCACCGCTTCGAAATGGCCGGCGACGTCGAGCCCGCCTTCCGTCGTCAGCTCCTGGCGCTTTTCCGGCACGAGGCACACATCGTGCGGTTGCACTTCGCACGCGATATCGAGCATCTCCTTCGTGACCGCGCACTCTAGGTTCATGCGCGTCTTCAATTGCGGCCGCAGCGCGCGCACGTCGGCATCGACGATATGGCGGCGGTCTTCGCGCAGATGCAGCGTGATGGCATCGGCGCCCGCTTCTTCCGCCTGGAGCGCCGCGCGCACGGGATCGGGGTATGACGTGCCGCGCGCGTTGCGCAGCGTGGCGACATGATCGATGTTCACGCCCAGGTCGATCACATTCGGGGAAGTCAGAAAGAAGCTCATAGGTTCTGCAGATCGATCAGAATCTGGCGCGTCGCGAGGGGCGTGCCGCCCAGATAGGTGTTGAGCAAAAAGCGCATCAGCGTCTTGCTTTGCGCGACGGTCTGCGCTCGATGGTAATCGTCCTGCTCCATGTCGAGCAAGGTTTGACCGCTGATGACAGGCCAGTTCGAAGGAACATCGTCCGATACTTCGCGCACGCCGCGCTCGGGATCGAACACATAGCGCCCGTCGGGCACAACGGCTTTGCGCGTCACCGTGCGGTTGAGAGACATCGCATAGCCGGTTTCGCGCAGCAGCACGCGCTCGAACGAACGCAGCACCTGCACGGGCGGTTCGTCGTGCGCGAGGCGCGTCAGCGTGACGACATAGTGATGGAACAGTTGCGGATGCGGATCTTCGCGCGCGAGAAACTTGACGAGCAGTTCGTTCACATAGAACCCGCACAGGAGCGCGTCGCCCGTGAGCGGCAGCATTCCGCCGACCCACTCCGCTCCTGTCAGCGTGCGCATTTCCGACTTGCCGGACCATGCGAGCGACAGCGGCTGGAACGTCTGCAGCACGCCGCGCAGCGCGGAGTGCGGACGCTTCGCGCCCTTCGCGACGAGTGCGATGCGCCCGTGGTCGCGCGACAGCACATCGATGATCAGGCTCGTCTCTCGATACGGATAGCTGTGCAGCACAAATGCGGGCTGCTCGGCGATACGGAATTCGGATGCCGGCGCACGCGGCACGCGCGAAGGCGCGCGGCGTGCGGTCGTCTTGCGCGGCGGTTGATCGGACACGCCGTAGTCGTCGGCGTTTTCTTCAATGTCGTTGTCGCTCGCGGTGCGCGAGACAGCGCGACGAGGGCCGGCACTGCTGCGTTTTACCGTGCGCACCGGCTTCGCGCGTCCGGGCATTGCCGACGACGCAGACGGCTCAGACTCGCCGCTGTGTGTGCGCGCGACGGCGGCGTGATCGGCTTCCGGGTTGGCGTCGTTCGGCAGCGTCATCCACGCGTCAGATTGGGGGCTCGTTGCGCCGTCATTCGTAACCATAGGCGCGGAGTCCGGCTTCGTTGTCGGCCCAGCCACTCTTCACCTTGATGAACGTCTCCAGATACACGGGGCCATCGAACAGCTTCTCCATGTCGATGCGCGCTTCCGTGCTGATCTGCTTCAGCTTCGCGCCCTTCTGGCCGATGATCATCGCCTTGTGCGAATCGCGCTCGACGAGAATCGTCGCGAAGATGCGGCGCAAGCGCCCTTCCGTCTCGAACTTGTCGATCAGCACGGTGCTCGTGTACGGCAACTCGTCGCCCGTCCAGCGGAACACTTTTTCGCGCAGGATTTCGGCGGCAAGGAAGCGCTCGCTGCGATCGGTCAGGTCGTCTTCGCCGTAGACCGGCTCGCCTTCGGGCAGGTATGGCTTGACGGTCGACAACAGGCGCTTGATGTCGTCGGGATTCTTCGCCGACAGCGGCACGATTTCCTTGAACTCGCGCAGCGCGCTCATTTGCTGCATGAACGGGAACAGCGAATCCTTGTCGCCCACGCGATCGAGCTTGTTCGCGATAAGCAGCGTCGGCGCCGAGGCGGGAACGAGGTCGAGCACTTTCTGGTCGTCGGGGCCGAAGCGGCCGGCCTCGATGACGAAAAGCACGGCATCGACGGATGTCAGCGTCGACGTCACCGCGCGATTCAGCGACCGGTTCAGCGCGCCGCTATGGCGCGTCTGGAAGCCGGGCGTATCGACGAAGATGTACTGCGCGTCGTCGTGCGTGTTGATGCCCGTGATGCGATGGCGGGTCGTCTGCGCCTTGCGCGACGTGATGCTGACCTTCTGGCCGACAAGTGCGTTCATCAGCGTCGATTTGCCGACGTTCGGGCGGCCAACGATCGCGACCATGCCGCAACGAAAACCAGTGGAAGTGGAAGCGTTCATATTCGGACTACGGCAGGTTCGTGTGGACGCGCGGTGAGGGCGCGTTCACGTCGGATTGCGTTCAATGACCGGCATCGGCCACGCGCGTTTGCACCGCGCCGGCGACGCCGGGTTCGAGATCGGTCGCGCCCGCGCCAGGCGCGGCCTCGCGAGCACGCGACGCGGACTTGTCGGGGCCGCGGGGATTGGGGTCGAGCTTGTCGGCTGGCTTGTCTGCGGATTTTTCGGCGGGCTTTTCAGCCGGCTTTTCGACGGGGCGCGCCTGGGCTTCGGGCTTGTCGGACGGCTGGCGTTCGGGAAGCCGCACAACGGTTTCCGGTTTGTCGGCGGCCTTGTCTGTCCTTTCGACCTTTTCGCCCTTTTCCTGGGCTGCCCGATCCTGCGTTCCTTTTTCCTGCGCGGACTTTTCGGAAGCGGGCTTTTCGACGACGGGCTTCTCGACGGGCTTATCGGTTGCCCGCGCTGGACGCTCGGCCTTATCGGCGCGCTCCGTCTTGTCGGCCGCCTCCTGACTGTATTCGACGTGCGCCGCGCGGATCACGGCCAGCGGCGCAGCCGCGGCGGCCTGGCCGGCGGACGGCACATCCGGCGACGCCGGCTTCGTGTCGCCGCGCGCAGTACGTTCGGCCTTGCGATGATCCGGTGCACGCAGATCGAGCGCCGCCTGCACGCCCGTCACGCCTGGCACGATTTCCGCCTCGGCTTTGGCCGCCGCTCGCGCGCCTTTCGAGCGCTTCGGCTTGGCAACCATGGAAGGCGCCGCCGCCATCACTTCGTCGAGCGCTTTTTTCGCCGCCGCCTGTTCGGCAGCACGGCGGCTCGCGCCGGAACCGGACACTTTCACATCCAGCTTGGGCACCGTGCATTCGACTTCGAATTGCTGATTGTGCGCCGCACCGTGCGTCGCGACGACGGTATAGGTGGGCAGCGGAATCTTGTGGCCCTGCAGATACTCCTGGAGCAAGGTCTTGGCGTCCTTGCCGAGCGTGCGCGGATCGATGTGGTCGAGAATCGGCACATAAAGACGTTTGATGACCGTCTGTGCGGCGTCGAAGCCGCCGTCCAGGAAGATCGCGCCGAGAATCGCCTCGAGCGCGTCGGCCAATATGGACGGGCGCCGGAAGCCGCCGCTGCGCAATTCGCCTTCCCCCAGTCGCAAGCCTTCTGAAATATTCAGGGCCTGAGCGATTTCGTAAAGCGACTGCTGCTTGACCAGATTCGCCCGAACGCGGGACAGATCGCCCTCGTCGAGCTTGCCGAAACGTTGGAACAATAGCGCGGCCACCGCGCAGTTCAGAACGGAATCGCCGAGAAATTCCAGCCGCTCGTTATGCGTGGCACTGTGACTGCGGTGAGTTAAAGCCTGGCGCAACAATTCCGCATTGCGAAATTCGTAGCGCAAACGGCTTTCCAACGGAGATAGGGGCATGTGCAGAGTATAACGCGGGCGCCACACGGGGCGAAAACGCGGCCCCGGCGCCGAAAAAGCGTGTTGTAGCGACGTTACCGCGCGTTGTTAAAGTAGCGTGATAACACGTCGCGATCAGTGCGCGACGTGTTGCGCGGCTCAGATGCGCATCCGCATAGGGCCGCGCGAAGCGCAATCAATGGAAGCTGCCGATACGCTTCAGATTGCTGAAGTTCATCCAGATGAAGAACGCGCGACCAACGATGTTCTTGTCCGGCGCGAAGCCCCAATAGCGGCTGTCGGCGCTGTTGTCGCGGTTGTCGCCCATCATGAAGTAGTTGCCGGGCGGCACCTTGCACACGACGCCCTGCGCGTCGTACCTGCAGTTGTCGCGATACGGATAGTCTTCGGCGCCGACGATGAACGGCGGCACGGCAGGATTGTTGAGAATCGCGTTCTTGCGGCCGTCGATGTCTTCTTCGAACTGCTTCGCGTAACCGATGCGCTCTTCGTCGAAGTAATCGGGCAGCGGCGCTTCCGGAACGGGCTTGCCGTTGATCGTGAGCTTCTTGTCCTGATACGCGACGACATCGCCCGGCAGACCGATCACGCGCTTGATGTAGTCGACGGACTCGTCCTTCGGATAGCGGAACACGACGATATCGCCACGCTGCAGCGGACGGCCCTCCGTGATCTTCGTATTCACGATGGGCAGGCGAATGCCGTAGTCGTACTTGTTCACGAGAATGAAGTCGCCGACCAGCAGCGTCGGCACCATCGAGCCCGACGGAATCTTGAACGGCTCGACGACAAACGAGCGCACGACGAACACAACAAGAATCACCGGGAAAAAGCTCGCCGTGTATTCGAGCCACCACGGCTGACGGAGCTTTTCTTCACGCAGGTGCGCGCGCGTGGCGGGCGCGTTCTCATCGGCGAAACGCTCGCCGATGCGCGCCTGCTGACGGTCGAACTCGGCGACGGCGGCCTCCGCCGCGCGGCGCCGTTGCGGCAGGAAAACCAGTTTGTCTGCGACCCATGCCACGCCCGTAATGATCACGAGCACAAAAAGAATCAGCGCAAAATTCATAGGGTTCCAGTTCTTAGTCTTATTTGTCTTCGACGCGCAGAATCGCCAGGAAGGCCTCTTGCGGAATCTCGACGGAGCCGACCTGCTTCATCCGCTTCTTACCTTCCTTCTGTTTCTCCAACAGCTTCTTCTTACGCGTAATGTCGCCGCCATAACACTTGGCAAGAACGTTCTTACGCAGCGCCTTGATGTTCTCACGCGCAATGATATGCGCGCCGATCGCAGCCTGAATCGCGACGTCGTACATCTGACGCGGAATGATCTCGCGCATCTTCGCCGCCACTTCCCGGCCGCGGTACTGGCTCTGCGAACGGTGGACGATCACCGACAGCGCATCGACCTTGTCGCCGTTGATCAGCATGTCGACCTTCACGACATCCGACGCGCGATACTCCTTGAACTCGTAGTCCATCGACGCATAACCGCGCGACACCGACTTCAGGCGATCGAAGAAGTCGAGCACGATTTCGCCCATCGGGATTTCGTACGTCAGCTGAACCTGGCGGCCGTGGTACTGCATGTTCACCTGCAAGCCACGCTTTTGCGTACACAGCGTAATCACCGCGCCGACGTAGTCTTGCGGCATGTACAGGTTCACGGTGACGACCGGCTCGCGCACCTCTTCGATCTTCGACGGGTCGGGCATCTTCGCCGGGTTCTCGACCATCACGATCGTGCCGTCGCGCTGCACGACTTCGTACACGACGGTCGGCGCGGTGGTGATCAGGTCCATGTCGAACTCGCGTTCGAGACGTTCCTGGACGATCTCCATATGCAGCAGACCGAGGAAGCCGCAGCGGAAGCCGAAGCCGAGTGCCTGAGACACTTCCGGCTCGTACATCAGCGATGCGTCATTGAGCTTCAGCTTTTCCAGCGATTCTCGCAGCGCGTCGTACTGATTCGCTTCGACGGGATAGAGGCCGGCGAACACCTGTGGCTTCACTTCCTTGAAGCCGGGCAGCGGCTCGGGCGCGGCATTCTTGACGGTCGTGACGGTATCGCCGACCTTCGCCGCCGTCAGTTCCTTGATGCCCGCGATGATGAAGCCCACCTGCCCTGCCGACAGCGATTCGAGATTCTTCGACTTCGGCGTAAACACGCCGACGTGCTCGACAGGATATTCGGCGCCCGTCGCCATCAGGCGAATGCGGTCCTTCGGGCGCAGCGTGCCGTTGACGATACGCACCAGCATCACGACGCCAACATAGTTGTCGAACCACGAGTCGATGATGAGCGCCTGCAGCGGTTCGTCCGCGTCGCCCTTCGGCGGCGGCACCTTCGCGATTAGCGCTTCGAGCACGTCCTCGACGCCCATGCCCGTCTTCGCGCTGCAAGGCGTGGCGTCGGTGGCGTCGATGCCGATCACGTCCTCGATTTCGGCGATCGCGTTTTCCGGATTCGCAGCGGGCAAATCGATCTTGTTGAGCACGGGCACCACTTCGACGCCCAGTTCGATTGCGGTGTAGCAGTTTGCGACCGTCTGCGCCTCGACGCCCTGGCTCGCGTCGACGACCAGCAGCGCGCCTTCGCACGCGGACAGCGAACGGCTGACTTCGTACGAGAAGTCGACGTGCCCCGGCGTGTCGATCATGTTGAGGTTGTACAGCTTGCCGTCGCGCGCGCGGTACGTCAGCGCGGCCGTCTGTGCCTTAATGGTGATGCCGCGCTCGCGCTCGAGATCCATCGAGTCGAGAACCTGTGCTTCCATTTCGCGGTCCGACAGACCGCCGCAAATCTGGATGATGCGATCGGCGAGCGTCGACTTGCCATGGTCGATGTGCGCAATGATCGAAAAGTTACGAATATGATCCATTCAGTGCCGATCAAGCGAAAAAGGCGCGCTCGGACGATTGCGGAGCACGCCTTGTAAGTAGGTGAAAAACTTGTCTATTTTAGCCGAAAAGGGGGTCGACGGGCGCGTCTTGCGGGCGGCGGGAGTCATTCGTGCTCTCTGGCCGACTGTCGCGGCCTCATCTGCTGGCCGCTCGCGGCGACCCCGTTCAGCATGCCGGCGTAGCGCGATGACCGGCTAGCGCCGCGCGCACCCGCGCTTCGTCGAGATGGTAGTGACACAACTCGACGCCCTCATGAACCAGCACGGGCACCCAGTCGTTGTAGCGCGCTTCCAGCGACGGATCCGCGTCGATGTCGATCACTTCGACATGCGCGCCGAACTCGGCCAGCAACGGCTCGAGCGCCGCGCGCATGTCGTCGCAGAGGTGGCACCACGCGCGTCCGTAAAGCGTCAGCGATGCCACGTCGATTACTTCGCCGCGCGCGGGCGGATCGGCACGAACTGCGTGTTATCGCCACGGCGAACCAGCAGCGCGACCATCTTCGACGAATCGAGATGCGAGGTCACTTCTTCGAACTGCTTCGCGCTCGTGATATCCGTGTCGCCGATGCGCAGGATGAGATCACCACGCTGCAACCCGACGCGCGCCGCCGGACCGTCGACGGCGTCGACCTGCACGCCGTTGCGCAGCTTGAGCGACTTCAACTGGTCGGCGGGAATGTCGCTGACCGCGACGCCCAGCGCGTTCGACGCGCGCGGCTTCGGCGTGGGCGGCTTCTTTTGCTCGGCCTTCGCGGTCTTGTCAGGCTGCATTTCGGCGACCGTCACGGGCACGTCGCGCGTCTGGCCCTTGCGCCAAACCGTGATCGTCGCCTTCGTGCCCGGCTTCGTATCGCCGACCATGCGCGGCAGGTCCGTCGCGGTGTCGACGTTATGGCCGTTGAACTTCAGGATGATGTCGCCCGGCTGCACGCCGGCCTTGTCGGCGGGTCCGCCCGGCTCGACGCTGCTGACGAGCGCGCCCTGTGCCTTCGGCAGACCGAGCGAATCTGCCACGTCCTTCGTCACTTCGCCGATCGCGACGGCGATACGGCCGCGCACGACCTTGCCCGAGGCCTTCAGCTGATCGGCCACGCGCATCGCTTCGTCGATCGGAATCGCGAACGAAATGCCCATGAAGCCGCCCGTGCGGCTGTAGATCTGCGAGTTGATGCCGATCACTTCGCCTTGCATGTTGATCAGCGGACCGCCCGAATTGCCCGGGTTCACGGCCACGTCCGTCTGGATGAACGGCAGATAGTCACCCGTGTCGCGGCCCTTCGCGCTGACGATGCCCGCCGTCACCGTGTTTTCGAGGCCGAACGGCGAGCCGATCGCGACGACCCATTCGCCGACGCGCACCTTGTTCGAATCGCCGATCGGCACCGTCGGCAGATTCGCCGCGTTGATCTTCACGACGGCCACGTCCGTGCGGTCGTCGACGCCGATCAGCTTCGCCTTGAATTCGCGCTTGTCGGTGAGCGTGACGTAGATCGTGTCGGCGTCGTCGATCACGTGGGCATTCGTCATCACGTAGCCATCCTGCGACAGGATGAAGCCCGAGCCGACGCCGCTGTTCTGCTCGGTGTCGCCGCCGCCATCCGGCGACTGGTCCTGATCGTTGTTGCCACCGCGTGGCGAATTCGGCGAATTCGGCGTGCCCGGCGATTGTGGCGAGTTTGGCATCGGAATGCCGAAGAAACGCCGGAAGAACTCCGACATGTCGCCGTCGTCCATGCCGGGCGGCAAGCCGCGCGCCGAACTGGTGACCTTCGCCGTCGTGCGGATGTTGACGACGGCCGGCCCGACCTTGTCGACCAGATCGGTGAAATCGGGCAGATTGGCAGCGGGTGCCGCCGACGCCGTGTGCGGCGTGAACGGCAGACAAGCCACCAGCACTGCGGCCGCGAAGAATTTGCGCACCGAAAGAGTCGTCATGTCGTAGCGAACCGAAGGATTACCGGGAAGGCTTGTATTCTATGGCAGCCGCAAATTGCTGCAACGTGGCCTGAGGCACTTCCCCAAGCAGTGTGATCCAGAAATCGCCGCGCCGCTTGACCAGCACGTGCGTTGCGCCGCTGTTTCCCGCCCCTTCCTTGCGTGTGCTTTTTTCGACCGGCTCGACGAAGATCGACAATGCCGCGAGGCCATCCGAGAACACCATCTGATCGACGGGAATAGGCGGATTGGACGGATCGGCCGCCGCCATCGGCCGGCGCAGTTCCCGGATCTTGTGGAAGCCCGCGACGGGCGGCGCGACCTGCCAGCCCTGCGCTTCCATATCGACGGGCTCGACGGGCGGCCGCACGACGTTCCAGCCGGCCGTGTTCTTGATGCCGCTCGCGATGGGCCCCTTGTCGGCGGGAACGCCGATGCGGATCTGCGAAAACGACATCTGTTCGAGCACCTGGCCACTCGGATCGAGCGTCTGCGCGCGCAGCAGCAAGCCTGTCTTCGTGTCGGCCCACAGCTTGTAGGCGAAGCGGTTTGCATCTTTCGGATCGAGCTCGATCACCTGGCTATCGATACCTGCGACGCGGTCCGTACCCAGCATCTTCGGGTCATAGACGGTCAGCACCTGATCACCGCTTGCCGACAGAAGCGCCGGGAACGAATCCTTGTTCTGCCGCTTTTCGACGACGCACAGATGACGCTCGGGCACGAACGTATACAGCTCGTCGTTATGGCGCAGCATCTTGCGAGGCTTGCCGTCGAGGCTTTCGAGCGCTTCGAACTCGCCGTCACTGCGCGTCGTGTAGTGCGAAATGCGCGAGGACTGGACGAAATTGCCGCGCTGATAGACGAATGCGCCTTCGTAGTTCTGCTGCTGGGCGGCCTGATGAATCCGGTTCAGCAGTTCCGCCGCGCTGTGCCGGGCGGCGGAATCGTCCGTTTGCGCAAAGGCATGCGACGTTGCAGACAACATCACGGCCGCGCAAAAGAGGAATGCCGGCAGCCGCCCCCAGATAGTCGTTTTTTTCAACCGCAGACTCTGCATCAGACTATTGGCCCTGCGTCGTCAGGGAGGCCGCGCGGAGCAACGGCATCGAGCCCGACACGACAGGCTGCAGGCCGAACTGCTGATGCGCTTCCAGATATTGATCGAGATTCGCGTCACGGATGATGTTGCCGTCCTGGCCATTTGCCTGCGCCGTGGTCGCGGCCGGCATCGAGGCCATCGCCACGCGCTGCATCGAGTCCGAACGCGGCGCGACCGACGCGACCTGCGTGACGCCCGAGCCCGCCGTGTTCATGCCTTGAAGCTGCGGCATCACGATCCACGTGAGCGTGGCGGCAGCCGCGGCGACGGCAAAAGCCGGAATCACGCGCCGGCGCAACGACAACAGACGGCGCGCGACCGGGATCGAAGCAGGCGCCAGCACATGGGCCTCGCTTTCGAAGCGGGCTGCGAAGCCGCTCATGAACGCGCTGCTTGCGGCCGGGCTGACAGCCAGATCGTCGGAACGCAGCGCGTCGCCGATCAGGTGATAGCACGACCATGCCGCACGACCGTCATGGTCCAGTGCGGCAAGAATTGTATTCGGATGCTCGCTGTCGACGAGTTCCCCGTCGACGAAAGCAGACAGACGCTCGCGATGCGAGCTTGCTTGCGCATTTGTTTGCATTGGCATCGAAACCGACCCCATGATGCTCCCCATCTTTACAGACACCCCGTAGTGACACCACTTAACCCAGATACTGCGCCGCCGTCCGCGAGGCCGGCTAGCCGCTGTGTCCCACAGACGTTACCAGCGCTTGCCCTCGGGTGTGTCAAGCAGCGGACGCAATTTTGCCGCAATGGCTTCGCGAGCGCGGAAAATTCTCGACCTGACGGTGCCGATCGGGCACCCCATCATTTCAGCGATTTCCTCGTAGCTCAGACCTTCAATTTCACGAAGAGTAATGGCGGTGCGCAGCTCTTCCGGTAAAACCGCCATCGCAGCATTGACCGTCTCTGCGATCTGTTTGCTCATCAACATCGACTCGGGCGTGTTGATATCCCTTAGTTGGTCAGCATCCGAGAAAGTTTCAGCCTCTTCGGCGTCCGCTTCGGTCGAAGTGGGCGCGCGCCGGCCCTGGGTCGCAAGGTAATTCTTGGCCGTATTGACGGCAATCCGGTACAACCACGTATAGAACGCGGACTCGCCGCGGAATTGGGGCAGCGCCCGATATGCCTTGATAAAGGCATCCTGGGCCACGTCCTCGACCTCGGCGGGATCCCGCACGAGGCGCGAGATCAGCCGGATGATCTTGCGGTGGTACTTCGAGACCAGAAGCTCGAACGCGGCCTTGTCGCCGTTCTGGACGCGTTCAACCAGCACCTGATCTATTTCTTTTTCGCTCACCTGATAAATCCGTTAACTTTTGCGTGTGTGGCGGGGCACCATTGTAGCTTCCCCTTCAGGATGGCAAGTTACACGCGTTACAGCGGTTACAGTCTTTACAGTCAGGGCGCGGGGCCGTCTGACTGTCTCTCAGACGTGCGCGCTGCGCCTCGCGAGCACGGCAAGCTCACGGAAAACGTCGGGCTCGAGCATGTCGGCTGCGATCAGAAGCCGATGTGATCTGTCGCCCTCGTCTTCGAGCGACAGCATCAGAAGACAGTCGCTCCATTGGCTGCACCCAACGATACGGCCCTGAGCGCGCAATATTCCCGTCCGGCTCCAGACTGACATTCCATCCGGCCCGATTTTAAATGCGTGCGGCTCGTTGCGCGCATGACGGACGGTTGCGAGCGCGAGAATGGCGAAAATAGCCGCACCCGTCAGCGCAGCCCGGACGATGCCGAAACGGGGTGCGACGCTCGCCCAGACGGCGGCAACGGCCGCGACGATGAACAGCGCCGTCGCCAGATACAACGCGGCGGACCGTCGCAGCGCGACGCGCTGCGAGGGTCCGCCGTTCAGTGCGAGACGCGGGGCGTCCGCCGCGGAAGCATTTGCCGGACGAGCCGGAGATGACGATGCAGCCGTCAAACGCTCAGGCGCGCTTGAAAACCAGCGTGCCGTTCGTGCCGCCGAACCCGAACGAGTTCTTCAGCGCGACGTCGATCTTCATCTCCCGCGCTGTGTTCGCGCAGTAGTCGAGATCGCATTCCGGGTCCTGGTTGAAGATGTTGATGGTCGGCGGCGAAACCTGATGATGCACGGCCAGCACCGTGAACACCGATTCCAGGCCGCCGGCGCCGCCGAGCAGGTGACCCGTCATCGACTTGGTCGAGTTCACGACGATGCTCTTCGCGTGATCGCCGAATGCGCGCTTGATGCCCGTCGTTTCCGCGAGGTCGCCCAGTGGCGTCGACGTGCCGTGCGCGTTCAGGTAGTTCACCGAATCGGGGTTCACGCCGGCATTCTTCATCGCCGCGATCATGCAGCGGCGCGCGCCGTCGCCGTCTTCGAGCGGTGCGGTCATGTGGTACGCGTCGCCGCTCATGCCGTAGCCGCTGACTTCCGCGTAGATCTTGGCACCGCGTGCCTTCGCGTGCTCGTATTCCTCGAGCACCATGACCCCTGCGCCCTCGCCGAGGACGAAGCCGTCGCGGTCCTTGTCCCAGGGACGGCTCGCCGTCGCCGGATCGTCGTTACGCTGCGACAGTGCGCGCGCGGCCGCAAAGCCGCCGATGCCGAGCGGCGAAACCGTCGATTCCGCGCCGCCCGCGATCATCACGTCGGCGTCGCCGTATTCGATCAGGCGCGACGCCTCGCCGATGCAGTGCAGACCCGTCGTGCAAGCCGTCACCATCGCCAGGTTCGGGCCCTTCAGGCCGTATTTGATCGACAGATGGCCCGAGATCATGTTGATGATCGACGCGGGTACGAAGAACGGCGAAATACGGCGCGGGCCGCGGTTCAGCAGTTCCGTCTGCGTGACTTCGATCATCGGCAGGCCGCCAATGCCCGAGCCGACCACCACGCCGACGCGCTCCGAATTCGCGTCGGTGATCTCAAGGCCGCTATCCTGCATCGCCTGGATGCCGGCCGCCACGCCGTAATGGATGAACGTGTCCATGTGGCGCGCTTCCTTGCCGAAAATGTAGTCCTCGACATTGAAGCCCTTCACTTCACCGGCGAAGCGGGTGGAGAAGTTCGACGCGTCGAACTTCGTGATGTTGGCGATGCCGGACTTGCCTGCGACCAGATTGGCCCAGCCGTCGGCAACATTATTGCCAACAGGCGAAATAAGCCCCAGGCCTGTAACAACAACACGACGACGGCTCACGGTAACCCCTTTTCCATAGATGACAAAACAAAAGCCACAGTACCCACAGGAATGCGTCCTGTGAACCCTGTGGCTGTTAACCTGACGAACGCTGACCTGCGCGCTGACGAATACGCTGACCGATACAGTGGCGCGAGCACCAGAAACTGCATCAGTAAGCGCAATGACGAAAGAGCCGATAGTCCCTGCATCGGCCAGTGCGCCTTGAACGGCGCCGTCAGGATCGGGCGCATGCGCATGGAAGTCGGCGCCTGCCCTGCTTGCGCCGCCCCGCGGCACGACAGTGCGTCCGCGACAGCGGGCGCTGCAACGTTCGCAGCAGCCGAGGCAACCAGACGGGCGCGAATGGCCTTAGGCCTTGACGTTAGCGCGAGCGTAGTCGATCGCCTGCTGAACCGTCGTGATCTTCTCGGCTTCTTCATCCGGAATTTCCATGCCGAATTCGTCTTCGAGAGCCATCACCAGTTCAACCGTGTCGAGCGAGTCAGCGCCGAGGTCGTTCACGAACGATGCTTCGTTCTTGATTTCCGCTTCGGCAACGCCGAGTTGCTCTGCAACGATCTTCTTGACGCGCTGTTCGATATTGTCCATTACCCCTCCAAGGGAAAAAAGTTCATAAATACAGGTGCGCGCATTTTATCAGGTTTGCATCTGTAAAAAAGCGACGCACAAGGTTGCTGTAAAGCCGTCCTATTGGCGCTTTGAATTGCATCAAGGCGCGGATAGTAACCGAATTTGATTACGACATATACATGCCGCCGTTCACGTGCAACGTCGTGCCGGTGATATAACCGGCCTGCGGCGATGCAAGGAACGTCACGGCGTGTGCGATGTCTTCCGGGCTGCCGAGACGGCCGAGCGGAATCTGCGCCTTCAGAGCCGTCTGCTGCTCTTCGGGCAGCGTTTTCGTCATGTCGGTATCGATGAAACCCGGTGCGACGCAGTTCACGGTGATGCCGCGGCTGCCGATTTCACGTGCAAGCGCACGCGTCATGCCCGCGACGCCCGCTTTCGCGGCCGCGTAGTTCGTCTGGCCGGGATTGCCGGCCGAGCCGACCACCGACGTGATGTTGATGATCCGGCCGCCACGCGCCTTCATCATCGGGCGCAAGACCGCGCGCGACAGACGGAACACGGACTTGAGGTTCGTGTCGATCACGGCATCCCAGTCTTCGTCCTTCATGCGCATTGCAAGCTGGTCCTGCGTGATGCCCGCATTGTTCACCAGCACGTTGAGCGCGCCGAACTCCTTCACGGTGCCTTCGATCAGCGCTTCCGCCGCTGCAGCATCGTTCACGTTCAGCACGGCGCCGCGACCGTTCAGGCCTTCGGCCTTGAACGCTTCCGTGATCGCGTTCGCGCCGCTTTCGCTCGTCGCCGTGCCGATCACCGTCGCGCCCTGACGCGCGAGTTCGATGGCGATTGCGCGACCGATGCCGCGCGAAGCGCCCGTCACGATCGCGATCTGTTTATCGAGAGTCTTTTCCATCATTGAATTCCGCAGTGCCCTGCAAACGCAGGGCTATTTGATTCGTTGCCGCCTCGCAAGGAGACGTTCAGGCCGTCACGAGCTTCAGCACTTCGTCGAGCGTTGCAGGATCGACGATCGACGCGCCGGCCAGATTGCCGTCGATGCGCCTGGTCAGGCCTGCGAGCACCTTGCCGGGACCGCATTCGACCACGTGCGTGACGCCCTGCTTCGCCATCGACTGCACGCATTCGACCCAGCGCACGGGGCCCGCCGCCTGGCGAACCAGTGCATCCTTGATGCCGGCTGGCTCGTTGACGACGGCCACATCGACGTTGTTTACGACGGGGATCGAAGGCACCTGCACGTCGACGCTCGCCAGATACTCGCGGAGCTGATCCGAAGCGGGCTTGAGGAGCGACGAATGGAACGGCGCGGACACGGGCAGCGGCAACGCGCGCTTCGCGCCCTTTGCCTTCGCGAGCTCGCATGCCTTTTCGACGGCAGCCTTGTGGCCGGCGATCACGACCTGCGCAGGCGCATTGAAATTGACCGCTTCGACGACGCCCGCCGTCGACGCTTCCTTGCACACTTCGCGCACCATGTCGTCATCGAGGCCGAGAATCGCGGCCATGCCGCCCTGACCGACGGGCACCGCGTTCTGCATCGCCTGCGCGCGAAAGCGCACGAGCGGCACGGCGTCGCGAAATTTCAGCGCGCCGGCAGCGACGAGCGCCGTGTATTCGCCGAGGCTGTGGCCCGCGACGATGGCAGGCGCCGGACCGCCTGCCGTCTGCCACGCACGAAAGATCGCGTAGGCAGCCGTCAGCATCACGGGTTGAGTGTTGGTCGTCAGGTTCAGGTCTTCAGCCGGGCCTTCGGCGATCAGCTTGCCGAGGTCCTGGTTGAGTGCGTCGGAGGCTTCCTGGAGGGTTTCGCGCACGATTGCGTGATCGGCGAACGCATTGAGCATGCCGACCGACTGCGAGCCCTGCCCCGGAAAAACGAACGCAAATTTCATATCGTCCCCAATTCGATGAATTCAGTTTGTGCGTGGCGCGCGCAGGCCCGCGCAGCCGCTAAGCGGCGCTCAGGCACGGTCGCCCGGTCTTCGTCAGAAGCGAATGACCGACGCGCCCCACGTAAAGCCGCCGCCGACGCCTTCGATCAGCACGTTGTGGCCGCGCTGGATGCGTCCGTCACGAACAGCGACGTCGAGCGCGAGCGGGATCGACGCGGCCGACGTGTTGCCATGTTCGTGCACGGTGACGATCATCCGCTCCTGCGGCAGGCCCAGCTTGCGGCACGTGCTCTGCATGATGCGGATATTGGCCTGGTGCGGAATCAGCCAGTCGATCTGCTCGGGCTTGAGGTCGGCCTTCTGCAGCGCTTCGATAGCGACCTTTTCGAGCACGTTGACGGCGAGCTTGAATACCGCCTGGCCGTCCATGTGCAGGAATGCGCTGCCTTGCACGATGCCGCCGTGCACATTGCCCGGCGTGCAGAGAATGTCCGAGTGGCTGCCATCCGCATGCAACGCGCTCGCCAGCACGCCCGGCTCGTCCGATGCCTGCAGCACGACGGCACCCGCGCCATCGCCGAACAGCACGCACGTCGTGCGATCGTTGAAATCGAGGATGCGCGAGAACGTTTCTGCACCGACCACCAGCGCAGTACGATGTTGCCCGCTTCGAATGAAGCTGTCAGCCGTCGCAACGGCATAGGCAAAACCTGAGCACACGGCCTGCACGTCGAACGCGGCGCCGTTGTTCTTGATCCCCAGCTTGTTCTGCAGCAGACAGGCCGTGCTCGGGAACACGAAGTCCGGCGTCGACGTGGCAACGATGATGAGATCGATCGATTGCGGATCGACGTCGGCGGCTTCGATCGCGCGTTGCGATGCGATCAGCGAGAGCTCGCTCGTCGTGACATCGGGATCGGCGAAGTGGCGCGCGTGGATGCCCGTGCGGGCCACGATCCATTCGTCGCTCGTCTCGATGCCCTGCTTCGCGAGACGATCGGCCAGGTCCTGATTGGAAACGCGGTTGGGCGGCAGATAGCTGCCCGTGCCCAGCACGCGGGAGTAGATAGTGGATTGAGCCATTATGCCTTCGAGGATAGTGCGCTGTAGGGCTCGGCCGGTTGGCCAGAAATCGGACCCGCGATCGGGCTCGCAATCTGGCTCGCGGAACCCGCGCCGCCCGCTTCGCGCGTCGCCTGTTCGAGTGAACCCGCGTTCTCCTCCATCGCGCGGGCAAGACGTTCCAGAACGCCATTTTTGACGGCATCATACCCGCGTTTGATTGCCCACTCAAACGCGTAGGCGTCGGCCGAACCGTGGCTCTTGATCACGAGCCCGCGCAGGCCGAGGAGCGCCGCGCCGTTGTATTGCCTGTGATCGACTCGTTTCTTGAAACGCAGCAGCACGGGCAGCGCGAGCAGAGCCATCACCTTGGTCATCCACGAACGGCCGAATTCTTCCTTGATGATGTCGGAGAGCATCTGCGCGAGGCCTTCCGACGTCTTCAGCGCAACGTTACCGACAAAGCCATCGCAGACGATCACGTCGACGGTGCCTTTGTAGATATCGTTGCCTTCCACGTTGCCGCGGAAGTTCAGCGTGCTGGTGCGAAGAAGCTCGCCTGCGCGCTTGATGGTGTCGTTGCCCTTGATGACCTCTTCGCCGATATTCAGGAGCCCGATGCTCGGGCGCTCCTTGCCTTCGACAGCCGACACCAGCGCATGTCCCATCTCGGCGAACTGCAGCAGATGCTGCGGCTCGCAGTCGACGTTCGCGCCGAGGTCTAGCATGGTCGTGTAGCCGGTGGGATTGGGCAGTGCGAATGCAATCGCCGGACGTTCGATGCCCGGGAGCGTTTTAAGAACATAACGGGAAACGGCCATCAGCGCGCCGGTGTTGCCGGCGGAAATGCAGGCCTGCGCCTCGTCTTCCTTGACGCGATTGAGTGCAACGCGCATCGACGAGTCTTTCTTCTTACGAAGCGCGACTTCAACCGGATCGTCCATTGCGACGATCTCGGATGCGGGTACGACCGTGAGTGCCGGATCGTCTGCCGCCTTCAGCTTTTTCAGCTGCGCTCGAATCGCGTTTTCGATGCCGACGAGCATCAGATGCGCATCGGGATGCGAGCGAACGAAGTTGACGGCAGCGGGCACAGTCACGGACGGCCCGTGGTCGCCTCCCATGCAATCTATCGTGAGCTTTACAGTCATGGAATGCGACGAATTTCAGGCACAAAAAAGCGGCAGTTGAATGCCGCCTTTTCGATGAACCGGGAAAATGTCAAGCGAGCCGATCGCCATGCGAAACGCTAACGCGTTGAACCCCGCAGGGATATCCCAACTGAGCCCAACTGAGCGCAATGCCGGGCGATTAGTCGTTTTTCGTCTTGACGACTTTCTTGCCGCGGTAGTAGCCGTTCGGGCTGACGTGGTGACGCAGATGCACTTCACCCGTGCTCGGCTCGACAGCTAGCGGCGCTGCGTTGAGGAAATCGTGCGAGCGATGCATACCGCGCTTCGACGGCGACTTCTTGTTTTGTTGAACTGCCATGATAACTCCTGAAAATTTTCCGAATTCTAACACAGCCCGATCCGGCAACCGCCATAGGCCGCGTGGCTGAAACCATCGCGCCCGGCGCGCCCTACCGCGCTCCCATGCAACTGTTCAGTGCTTCTTGCCGCCGGTTCCGCCCGACTTCAGGCCTTCGAGCACCGCGAAAGGATTTGGCCGTTTGGGTTCTTTCCCCTCGCTGGCTTCGCCCTTGGCAGCAACTTCGCCTTCCGCCTTCGCGGCTTCTTCGCCTTCCAGCCCGCTGGCGCCCGAAGCGAGGCTCTCGTGCACTTCAGGACAGACATCGTGCTTCGGCACGAGCGGCAACGAAAGCAGCAATTCCTCTTCGATCAAGTCGACAAGATCGAACTGGCGTGACCCGACGATCACATCGACTTCATCCTCGTCCAGAGGAAACTCTTCAGCTTCCTCTTCGGTTTTGACGATCCGGTAAATCGCATCGACGTTGAACGCCTGCTCATACGGAGACAGGCAACGCTGACATTCGAGCCATGCGGCGCCGTGAATCGCGAGCCTCAGATACGGCTGCTGACCCTCGGTGCCGTCGTCCTGCAATTCCGGCTGCATCGCCCCTTCGGCTTGCCAGGTGAACGCGGTATCGCGATCTGGCGCTTCCTCCGGGACTTCGTTTAACATGCGCGGCAGTTGCGAGACGCGCACGGTACCCGCAGCCTGACGTCCACTACGGGCAAATTCGAAGAGGTCGAGTTCGCGCGGGTCGACGAGACCAGCAGGTTTGCCAGGATGTTGAGTCATGTGCGCTCCTGCGTCGGCAAGGATTTCAGCCGGGTAAATCGCCATGCCTTGTTTTCTGTCGCTACCGGCCTCACCGACCTTTTTAAGTCCGCGTAGCGCGCCATACGGCAAAGCATACCGATGAAAAGCCCAAAATCATATCCGTTTTGTCTTTTCGAGTCAAACACTTAAGACCTGCCATGCGAAGGCGTTTGCGCCCGCCTTTTTGCATCCGGTTTTACCTTCAGATCGAGGTTCCATTTCAGCATGCCGGATTTCCCCAAACGCCCGCCCCGCCTGATTCTGGCGTCGAGTTCGCCGTATCGCCGCGAGTTGCTCGATAGACTGCGCATTCCGTTCGACGTCGTCGTGCCCGCTATCGACGAAACGCCGCACGTAGGGGAATTGCCGGAAGCGACGGCGCTGCGCCTCGCGCAAGCCAAGGCGCAAGCGGTCGCCAACGGGCTCGCCACCGGCGAGCCGGCGCTCGTCATCGGATCCGACCAGGTCGCGACCTATGACGGACACCAGATCGGCAAACCCGGCACGCACGAGAAAGCGCTGGCGCAACTGCAAGCCATGCGCGGCCGCGAAGTGCTGTTTCATAGCGCGCTGTGCCTGTTCGACAGCCGCTCGGCCACTGCGCAAATCGCCGATGTGATCACGCGCGTACGCTTTCGCGACCTGCCGGATGCCTCGCTTGACGCGTATTTGCGCGCCGAAACGCCCTATGACTGCGCCGGCAGTGCGAAAGCCGAAGGTCTCGGGGTCGCGCTCCTCGAAGCCATCGAATCCGACGATCCGACCGCGCTGATCGGCCTGCCACTGATCGCGCTCACGAGGATGCTGCTCGCCGCGGGCTATCCGCTACTGGAGGCGCAATGAGCGGCGTGCTCTACCTGATTCCGAACACGCTCGGCGACGGCGACGCCGCCGCGCTCGACGCCGTCATGCCCGCGCCCGTTCGGGCCCGCGCCGCAGCCCTGCACTATTACATCGGCGAAAACGCGAAAACGACGCGTGCATTCCTGAAAAAAGTCGGGACGGAGCGTCCAATCCAGGAAATCGAGATCCGCGAACTGAATGTCAACACGCCGGCCGGCGAGATCGACAAGCTGCTCGCGCCCATCCTGGCGGGAACGGACGCCGGGTTGGTGTCGGAAGCGGGTTGCCCGGCCGTCGCCGATCCGGGCGCGCTGCTCGTGCGGCGCGCGCACGAGCGCGGCGTCAAGGTCGTGCCGTTCGTGGGGCCGAGTTCCATCCTGCTCGCGCTGATGGCGTCAGGACTGAACGGCCAGAGCTTTGCGTTTCACGGCTATCTGCCCGTCGATGCCAACGAGCGCGTAAAACGCCTGAGTGACCTTGAGCAGCAGTCGCGCAAAGCCAAGCAGACGCAGATTTTCATCGAAACGCCCTATCGGAACCGCGCGCTACTCGATGCGCTGATCGCGACCTGCGCGCCGTCGACGCTGGTCTGCGTCGCCGTGGATCTGACACTGGAAAGCGAAACGATCGTGAGCCGGACGGTCGCGGACTGGAAGAAAAAGCCCGCGCCTGATCTGCATAAGCGCCCGGCGATCTTTCTGATTCTGGCGACTTGATACCGGAAAATAGTGGCCAGATGATTCCTGGCCACTGCACCGCAGACACCTTATCGAAGGTTCAACTTTCCAATCGTCGCCATCGCGCGCACGGCGCCGCTGCCGACCGCCGCGCCGAACTTCCGCGCCACGCGATCCGTGATGCTTTCCTTCACCGTGTAATCCACGACGTCCGGCGCCTTGATGATTTCTCGCGCGACAAAGTCGGTATCGCCGAAGCCGTCCGCGAGGCCCAGTTCGACGCTTTTCTCGCCCGTCCAGAAGAGGCCAGAGAAAATATCCGGCGCGTCTTTCAGCCGGCTGCCGCGGCCCTGCTTCACCGCGTCGATGAACTGCGCGTGGATCTGATCAAGCATCGCCTGCGCATGTTCGTCCATCTTCGGCGTATCGGGCGAGAACGGATCAAAAAAGCCCTTGTTCTCGCCGGACGTGCGCATCCTGCGCTGGATGCCCAGCTTGTCCATCAGCCCCGTAAAGCCAAAGCCGTCCATCAGCACACCAATCGAGCCAACGATGCTCGCCTTGTCGACATAGATCTTGTCGGCGGCGGCCGCAACGTAGTAACCGCCCGACGCGCACATGTCGCCGACGACGACATAAAGCGGAACAGACGGATATTTGGCGCGCAGCCGACGAATATCGCGGTAGATGATGCCCGCTTGCACCGGGCTGCCGCCCGGACTGTTGCAACGCAAGACGACGCCCGCCGTGCCTGCGTCATCGAAGGCACTTTCCAGCGCCGTATCGATATCTTCCGCGTTCGCGTTCGTATCTGCGGCGATCTCGCCATCAAGTGTAATGAGCGCCGTGTGCCGACCGGCGGTCGCGACCTTTTCGCCGCTGAAATCGAAGATCGCCAACGCGATGAGCACCAGCACGCCGAGGAACATGAACCTGAAGAAGATGCGCCAGCGTCGGGCCGCCCGCTGCTCCTTGATTGCGGCAAGCGCAACCCGCTCGAGCGCGCCGCGCTCCCAGTTCAGCTCGTCGGCGGCAGCGCCGCGACGGGATTCACGGCTCGATGCGGCCGGTTCCTGAGGATCGGGAGTGAGATTGTCGGACATGCGTCGCCGCCAGATAGAACGGGGTTTGGAAATGATGCTGGGAAATCAGGCAGATGCGGGAAGCAGATCGCCGTCCGGGAGCCAGAACACCGCGCGACCTTCGGGCGTGTCGCGTTCGTCGACCTGCACCGGGCGAAGCCTGCCGCCGCGGCACGGACCGCCGACGCATTTGCCCGTGTCCGGCGCGTAAATTGCGCCATGCGTAGCGCACATCAAGTATAAACCGGACGATTCGAAGAACTGCCCCTCGCTCCAGTCCATCTCCATCGGTACGTGCGCGCAGCGGTTCAGATAGCCGTACGCGACGCCGTCATAGCGGATGAAGAAGACGACGGCGTCGCCGCCCGCGTGCGTCGCGTTGCGGCGGACGCCCATGCCGCCGTCGACCAGTTCCTCGGACGCGCAAATGCGCACGGGCTCCAGCGCTGCGTCCGTCATGCATGCTCCCGCAGCCAGCCCGACAGCGATGCGACGCTGTCCGCGACGTATTTCGGCTCGAGCGCCGCCAGCGAACCGGCGGGATGCGCGCCGTACGTGACGCCGATGCCCGAAACGCCCGCATTGATGGCCATCTGCAGATCGTGCGTGGTATCGCCGATCATCACCGTGCGCACGGGGTCCTGCCCCAATTCGCGCGTCAGCTCGTGCAGCATGGCGGGATGGGGTTTCGAGAACGTCTCGTCGGCGCAGCGCGTGCCGTCGAAAAGGCTCGTGAGCCGCACCTGGTCCAGCGCCCGATTCAGCCCGACGCGGCTCTTGCCCGTCGCGATCGCGAGCAGATAGCCCTGATCGCGCAAATCGGCCAGCATTTCGCGCACGCCCGCGAACAGTTCCGTCGTCTGATCCTTCACCAGATAGTGGAAGCGGTAGCGCTCGGCGAGGCGCGGATAGTCGGACGGATCGAGCGTCGGCGCGGCGATCTGCAGCGCGTCGCGCAAGCCGAGGCCGATCACGAAGCTCGCCGCTTCGTCGGCAGGCACGGGCAAGCCGAGGTCGCGGCAAGCGGCCTGGATGCTGCGGGTGATGTGGACGGTCGAATCCATCAACGTGCCGTCCCAATCGAAGACGATCAGATCAAATTGCTGCCTAGCCATGCGTTCCCGTCTCGTTTCGTGGTTGTCCGCGCTTCGCGTCGTCTTGCGCGTTGTCCTGCGGTTCGTGCTGTTTCGCCTGACCGCGGCTCTCGCGCGGCTGCGCGCTCATTTCGGCAAGCTGCTCGACGAAGCGCCGGCAGTCGGCCGGCAAAGGCGCTTCGATTTGCAGCGTCTCGCCCGAGGCCGGGTGCGTCAGCTTCAGCCGGTACGCGTGCAGAAACATGCGTTTCAGACCGGGCTGTGCATTGGCGCGAGCGAGCGCCTTGTTCAGCGCAAAATCGCCGTACTTTGCGTCGCCGACGATCGGTAGCCCGAGATGCGCCAGATGCACGCGAATCTGATGAGTCCGTCCCGTTTTCAGTTCGGCCTCCAGCAACGCGTAGCCGGGCCAACGGTCGACGAGGTTAAAAATCGTGTGCGATGGCAAGCCGTCCGGCTGCACGCGCACGCGCCGCTCGCCATCGGGCAGCAGGTACTTGTGCAGCGGCTCCTTCACCGCGCGCCGGCGGCCCCAGTCGCTCGCCCACTCGCCGTGCACGCACGCGTAGTAGCGCTTGTCCATCCGGTTTTCGCGGATCTGCTCGTGCAGATTGACGAGCGCCGCGCGTTTTTTCGCCAGCATCAGCACGCCCGACGTTTCGCGATCCAGCCGATGCACCAGTTCCAGAAACTTCGCCTGCGGGCGCGCGGCGCGCAACTGCTCGATCACGCCGAACGCGACACCGCTGCCGCCGTGCACCGCGACCCCGGCCGGCTTGTCAATGACGAGCAGATGCTCGTCCTCATACAGAATGTCGAAATGTGCGGACGGCACAGGCGCGTTCACGGCCGGCTCGTCGGCCCGCGCGACCCGAACGGGCGGCACGCGCACCAGATCGCCATGAGCGAGCCGGTACTGCGCATCGACCCGACCCTTGTTCACGCGCACTTCGCCACTGCGCAGGATGCGATAAATATGGCTTTTCGGCACGCCTTTACAGACGCGCAACAAGAAGTTGTCGATACGCTGGCCAGCCGCACTGTCGTCGATTTCGATCATCGACACCTGATCGCTTGCGACCGCGTTCGCGACCGATTTCTGGGATGTTTTGCCTAACTCTTTCATTCTGAATATAATTTGCCCAGCAGTCTGCGGCGGCCGACTATATAGGATCGGCGCATTAAACCGAATCGCGGGTGGATTGTGCAGGTGCAAGCTATAAAACGCTATTTTACTTGTGCCGGGGGCTGGTTGCTCGCCCTGAAAATGAGATGCAACAAGTTGCACGCACGGATCACGACACGGCAGGGACGGCGCCCACAGGCACGTTCGGTCACTGTCGGCTCCGTCGGTAACGGAATTTTGGTCAAAAAGAATTTGACTGGCGAGCTTCGGCAGCGGGCGGCTTTGATGTCCCTTTAGCGCGAAGCGGCCAGTGGCGAAAATACGGCGTGCGCCCGAGGCGTCCCGCAGAAAGTGCGGGACATGGCGACGTCAAAATGAGGCGAGACACCCCGAGCGGGCGGAGCACGCGTTGTGAGCGAGCTTTCCCGCTGCGGCAAGACCGCAGCCTTCGAACCTGTCCGGACGCGCGCCCAGCTGGCGCGCCGGCGCATGTGGACGGAGGCGTATGCAAGTCGGCTGCCAGGACCCGCGGCGTGTCGGGCCATTATTTGAAGCCGTGTTCGCATGTGCCCTGCGGCAGCGCGTCCAGTTTCCGTCGGACGGCGCCCATTCAAGGCAATTCTCCCGCCATCTTTCCCGCTCCAGCGTGCTTGTGAAAACACAATAAGGCGCGGCATGCCGCTGCCGTTGCCGTCGGCTGGCCGGGTTCGATCCCGCGCGCCGTCGGCTCGGACAGGCAGAGCCGCTCTGGAGCCGTTCAATGAAACGCATGTTGTTCAATGCGACGCAGCAGGAAGAACTGCGCGTCGCCATCGTCGATGGGCAAAAACTCATCGACATCGACATCGAAACTGCCGGGCGCGAACAGCGCAAAGGCAATATCTACAAGGGGATCGTGACGCGCATCGAGCCGTCGCTCGAAGCCTGCTTCGTCAACTACGGTGAAGACCGCCACGGTTTTCTCCCGTTTAAGGAAGTCGCCCGCCAGTATTTCCGCGAAGGCATCGACATGCGCTCGGCGCGCATCCAGGACGCCCTCAAGGAAGGCCAGGAACTGATCGTCCAGGTCGAGAAAGAAGAACGCGGCAACAAGGGCGCTGCCCTCACCACGTTCATCTCGCTCGCCGGCCGCTACCTCGTGCTGATGCCGAACAATCCGCGCGGCGGCGGCGTGTCGCGCCGGATCGAAGGCGACGACCGCCAGGAACTGCGCGAAACGATGGCCCAGCTGCAACTGCCGGAAGGCATGAGCATCATCGCGCGCACGGCGGGTATCGGCCGCAGCGCCGAAGAGCTGCAGTGGGACCTCAACTACCTGATGCAGCTGTGGCACGCGATCGAAGCCGCGTCGCAAAGCGGCACACAAGGTCAGCCGATGCTGATCTATCTCGAATCGAGCCTCGTCATCCGCGCGATTCGCGACTACTTCCAGCCGGATATTGGCGAAATTCTCATCGACACCACGGAAATCCACGACCAGGCGCGCGCCTTCATGGATATCGTGATGCCGGACAATGTCAACAAGGTGAAGCGGTATCACGACGACGTGCCGCTTTTCTCGCGTTTCCAGATCGAGCACCAGATCGAGACGGCGTACTCGCGCACGGTGCCGCTGCCGTCGGGCGGCGCAATCGTGATCGACCACACGGAAGCGCTCGTCGCGATCGACGTGAACTCGGCGCGCGCCACCAAGGGCGCGGACATCGAGGAAACGGCCACGCGCACGAACCTCGAAGCCGCCGATGAAGTCGCGCGCCAGTTGCGTCTGCGCGACCTGGGCGGCCTGATCGTGATCGACTTCATCGACATGGAGTCGGCCAAGAGCCAGCGTGAAGTCGAGCAGCGCCTGAAGGACGCGCTCAAGCACGACCGCGCGCGCGTCCAGATGGGCAAGATCTCGCGCTTCGGCCTGATGGAGCTGTCGCGCCAGCGTCTGCGCCCGGCGCTGTCGGAAGGCAGCCACGTGACGTGCCCGCGCTGCAACGGCACGGGCCACATCCGCGACACCGAATCGTCCGCGCTGCAAGTGCTGCGGATCATTCAGGAAGAAGCGATGAAGGAAAACACGGCGGCGATCCACTGCCAGGTGCCCGTCGAAGTCACGGCCTTCCTGCTCAACGAAAAGCGCTCGGAAATCAACAAGATCGAGTCGCGCTTCAAGGTCAACGTCGTGCTGGTGCCGAACAAGCACCTCGACACGCCACATTACAAGCTCGAGCGTCTGCGTCACGACGATGCGCGCCTCGACGATCCGCGCGCCTCGTGGAAGATGGCCGAGGAAGCCGCGCGCGAACTGGAATCGGAAACGGGCTACAGCAAGCGCGCCGAGGACGTGAAGCCGAAGCAGGAAGCGGCTGTGAAGGGCATCACGCCGGAGAAGCCGGCGCCGAGCGCCCCGGTCCGCACGCCGGTGCCCGCAGCCCCTGCCGCAGCCGAGATGAAGCCCGCGACGGGCGGCTTCATCGGCTGGCTGAAGGGTCTGTTCGGCATGCAGCCGGCCGCCCCTGCACCGGCTCCGGCACCCGTCGAAAAGCCAGCGAAGCCGGCGCGCGCCGAACGCCCCGAGCGCGGTGAGCGCACGGGCGAACGCGGCGGCGACCGCAACCGCAACCGTCGCGGCGGCGCAGGCGGCCGCGACTCGGCACGTGGCGAAGGCGCGGCAACGCAAGGCCGTCAGGGTCAGCCGTCGCAGCGTCGCGAGGAACGCGAACCGCGCGAAGCACGTGAACAGCGTGGCGGCCGCGAGCAGCGCGAAGGCCGCGAATCACGCGAGACGCGTCCGGAGCGCGTCGAGCGTGGTCAGGAGCGCGCAGAACGCGCAGAAGCCGCCGAAAACGCGCCGCGCGGCGAGCGTCAGGACCGCGGTGAGCGCCGCGAACGTGGCGAGCGCCCGGAACGCGGAGAGCGCCGCAAGCCGCAGCAGGAGGCCGCTGAAGCACTGAACCAGAACGAAGCCCAGGCAGACCTCGCCGCGCAGGCGCAAGCCGGCCTGACGGGCGGCGCTGCCCCCGTCGAAGAAGCGCGTGATGGCGAAGAGCGCCGCCGCCGCCGCCGCGGTCGCCGCGGTGGCCGTCGCGAGCGCGACGAGGAAGGCCTGAACGTGAACACGGCAGCGGACGTTGCCGAAGCTGAAGGCGAAGCAACAGCAGCCGCGTCGGCGGAAGCGCCTGTTCGCACGCCGGAGCACACGGGCCGTCACGAAGCGCAGCCTCAAGCAACGGCTCCCGCCGGGCAGGAATCGGCAGAAACCGTGAAGCCGGTCGAAGTCGTCGTGGCAGCCGTCGCGACGGGTGCAGCCGTGGTCAGCGAACTGCATGCGTCGGCCGAAACGCCGTCGCTCGCCGTCGAAAAAGCAGCGAAGGCAGAAGCCGTCGTGCCCGCCGATGAAACCCCCGCTGCGCCGCAGGCACAACCGGAAGCGCAAGCAGCCGAGCCCACGGCCGTCGAGCCGCGGGAAGCTGCGCCGGCGGCCCCTGCCGAGCCCGCTGTCGAAACCCCTGCGCCGGTTGAAACCGCCCCGGCAGCCCCGTCCGCCGAAGCGCCCGCGCCTGCAGCAGCCGAACCCGCCGCAGCCGAGCCCGTCGCCGAGCCGGTGGCGGCAACGCCTGCTGCTCCCGTCGCGCCCGCTGCGGAAACGGAGCCGGTCGCCGAAGCACCCGTTGCAGCTCAGCCGGAAGCCCAACCGGTCACCGAGCCCGTCGCGCATGCGGCCCAACCCGAGCCGCAGCCGGCAGAAGCCGCACCTGTGACGACGGCCGCCGAATCGCACGCCGCCCGCACGAACGGAACGGCATCGGCTGGCCTGTCCGGCGAAGCGCTGAAGTCAATGCTGGAAAGCGCCGGCCTCGTCTGGGTCAACACCGACTCCGACAAGCTGCGCGCCGCCCAGGAAGCCGCTGCGCAAGCCGTCAAGCCGACGCGCGTGCCGCGCGAGCGCAAGCCGCTTCCGCCCGTCGACACGACGCCGATGCAGCAGGTCGAAACGGCAAAGCATCCGCAGTAAGCGCTTGCCAACCCAGCCTGCGCTGCAACGCCAGGCAACCGAAAAGCCCGCCCTCCAAGGCGGGCTTTTTGTTGCCCGTCGTACCGGTGGACCGCGCGTTCGCCCTACTGTGTCGGATAAGGCCTTCCGCTAGAATGAAGGCTGATATTTCAGAAACGTCATCATGTCCCGACGCATCATTCCCGTTGCCGATGTCAGTGCCGTTCCGAACGTTGCCGGCCCCGCTCGCGTGCCGCGAGGCGAATTGACGGACACGCTGTCGCGCCCGCTGCGCGATCTGCGCATCTCGGTGACCGACCGCTGCAACTTCCGTTGCGTCTACTGCATGCCGCGCGCGGTGTTCAACAAGGACTACCCGTTCCTGCCGCACAGCGCGCTCCTGACGTTCGAGGAAATCGAGCGCCTCGCCGCGATTTTCGTCGCGCATGGCGTCGAAAAAATCCGCCTGACGGGTGGAGAGCCGCTGCTGCGCAAGAACCTGGAATTTCTGATCGAGCGCCTCGCCCGCATGACGACTGCGGCCGGCAAACCGCTCGATCTCACCTTGACCACTAACGGTTCGCTGCTCGCGCGCAAGGCGCGCAGCCTGAAAGACGCTGGCCTGAATCGCGTGACCGTCAGCCTCGACGCACTCGACGATGCGCTATTTCGCCGCATGAACGATGCCGATTTCGCGGTGCGCGACGTGCTCGAAGGCATCGACGTCGCGCAATCGGTCGGCCTGACGCCGCTGAAGATCAACATGGTCGTCAAGCGCGGCACGAACGACGGCGAGATCGTGCCGATGGCGCGGCACTTCAAAGACTCGGGCGCCGTGCTGCGGTTCATCGAATACATGGACGTCGGCACCTCGAATGGCTGGAACATGACGGAAGTGCTGCCGTCGGCGGAAGTCGTCGCGAGGATCAGCGAGCACTACCCGCTGATGCCGCTCGAACCGCACAGCGCGGCCGAAACCGCGCAACGCTGGGGCTACGCGGACGGCATTGGCGAAATCGGCGTGATCTCGAGCGTGACCCGCGCGTTCTGCGGGACGTGCACGCGCGCGCGGCTCTCGACGGAAGGCAAGGTCTATCTGTGCCTGTTCGCATCGTCGGGCCACGACCTGCGCGCGCTCGTGCGCAACGGCACGAGCGACGAGGGCATCGCGACCGCCATCGCCAACATCTGGCACGCGCGCGGCGACCGCTACTCGCAACTGCGCGGCAGCGCGAGTGCGGCATCGATGGCGTCGGCGGAAGAACGGCGCGTCGAAATGTCGTATATCGGCGGCTGAAACCGCGCACCTTCATGACGGTTTCCCGGGACGACATCGCAGGCCTGCTGCTCGCCGGCGGACGCGGCTTGCGTATGGGCGGCGCCGACAAGGGCCTGCAGACGCTGCACGGCGAGCCGCTCGCGCTGCATGTGCTGAGGCGTCTCGCGCCGCAGACGGGGCCGCTGCTGATCAGCGCAAACCGCCACCTGCCGCGCTACGAGGCGCTCGGCGCGCCCTTTCACGCGAAAGTCATCGGCGACACGCTGCCCGATTTTCCCGGCCCGCTCGCTGGCCTGCTCGCGGGCTTGCGCGCGGCGCGCACGCCGTTCGTGCTGTCAGCCCCATGCGATACACCGGGCTTGCCCGACGATCTCGCCGAACGCCTCTCATCCGCGCTCGACTCACGGCACGCCGACATCGCCACCGTCACGACCACGGACGCCCAAGGCAACACGTCGATCCATCCCGTGTTCGCGCTGCTGCGCACGTCGCTCGCCGACGATCTCGAAGGCTTTCTGCAAGCGGGCGAGCGCAAGGTCCGCACGTGGTACGCGCGCCACAAGGCCGTTGAAGTCGCCTTTCCGGACGAGCGCACGTTTTACAATATCAATTCATTGCAGGAACTTTCCGACCTCGAACGACGTTGAGGGTTTCTGCCGTCATTTGCCGCGTTCGCCCGGCCGCCGCCGCACCGCATCCCGTCGCGACGCTCCCCTTTCATGACCACGCTGAACGAAACCTCGAGTTGCGTCGCACAGTACGACGCTCAAGCTTTGCCGGTGTCCGCCGCACAGGCGATCGTCCGCGAATGGGCGACGCCCGTCACCACGATTGAACGGGTCCCGTTGCACGACGCGCTGAATCGTGTGCTTGCACAGGACATCGTGTCGCCCATCGACGTGCCCGCGCACGACAACTCCGCGATGGACGGCTACGCGTTCTCCAGCGCGTCGCTCAGCGGCGAGGCAAGCGAGATTGCATTGAGGGTCGCGGGCAAGGCGCTCGCAGGTCATCCGTTCGCCGGCGAGATCACCGCCACGCAATGCGTGCGCGTGATGACTGGCGCGACGATGCCTCGCGGCTGCGACACCGTCGTGCCGCAAGAGAACGTCGCGCGCGACGACGCCGATACGATCCGTTTCTCCACGCAGTCATTGAAGGCGGGCGCGAACCGTCGGCTCGCGGGCGAAGACCTCGCGTGCGGCGCAGTCGCGCTGAAGGCTTGCCGCATCGTGCGCGCATCGGACCTCGGGTTGCTGGCGTCGCTCGGCATCGGCGAGGTGCCCGTGCGGCGGCGCCTGCGTGTCGCGTTCTTTTCGACGGGCGACGAACTGCGCTCGATTGGCCAGCCGCTCGATGCGGGCTGCGTCTACGACAGCAACCGCTACACGCTGTTCGCGATGCTCAAGCGCCTGCATCTCGACCCGATCGATCTCGGCGTGATCCGCGACGAGCCCGCCGCCCTCGAAGACGCGTTGCGCACGGCTGCGGCGAGCGCCGATGTCGTGATAACCTCCGGCGGCGTTTCGGTCGGCGAAGCCGATCTGACCAAGCAGATGCTGCGCGTGCTCGGCGACGTCGCGTTCTGGAGTCTCGCGATGCGCCCAGGCCGGCCGCTCGCGTTCGGCCGCATCTGGTCGGGCGGCAAGCCCGGCGTGGGCGAGCCGGCCATCTTCTTCGGCTTGCCCGGCAATCCCGTCGCGGTGATGGCGACGTTCTACCAGATCGTGCGCGAAGTGCTGCTGCTGATGTCCGGCGCGAACGTGGCCGCGCCTGCGCTAATCCGCGCGGCGTGCCGTCAGTCGATCCGCAAGCGGCCGGGCCGCACCGAGTTCCAGCGCGGCGTCGCCGAACGCAACGAGCAAGGAGACTGGCACGTCACGCCGACGGGCTCGCAAGGCTCCGGCGTGCTTAGTTCGATGAGCGAAGCGAACTGCTTCATCGTGCTCGCCCACGAACAGGCCGACCTCGATCCGGGCGACGCCGTCGACATCATGCTGTTCGACGGCCTCATCTGAGCGGGCACGGCCGACATGCTTTTCACGCAATCCAATACGACTACGGGTTTGACTGATATGAAAAAACAGATCTCGTTCATTGCACCGGGGCAAACCGCAAAGGCACTGATCCTCGTGTACCTGACATTCAGCGTGCCGATCGTTCTGCTCGGCGTGCTGGTCGCGTTCATCCGTTACGGGTCGGTGGAATTGAGCACGGTGTTCAGCGCGCTGCTGCTCAACGCGATTCTGGGCTTCATCCTGCTGTGGATTGCGTGCCACGCGTACAACTGGGTGGCGTCGCGTTTCGGCGGCATCGAAATCCACCTGAGCGACGTGCCGGAGGAAGCGTGATGTCAGCGACGATCCGCGCAGCCACGCCCGCCGACGTCGGCGCAATGCTCGCGCTGATGCGCGAACTGGCCGAGTTCGAAAAGCTCACGCATCTGTTCATCGCGACCGAGGAAGGCGTGCACGATGCGCTGTTCGGCACGCGCCCTTCGGCGGAAGCGCTCGTCGCCGAACGCGCAGGCAGGATCATCGGCTATGCGCTCTTCTTCCACAACTACTCGACGTTCCTCGGACGCCGCGGCCTGTATCTCGAAGACCTGTACGTGCAGCCCGCCGAGCGCGGCACGGGTCTCGGCTCGAAGATGTTGCGCCATCTGGCGGCATTGGCCGTCGAGCGGCAATGTGGGCGGTTCGAATGGTCGGTGCTGGACTGGAATCAGCCCGCCATCGACTTCTATCAGAAGATGGGCGCGACCGTGTTGCCGGACTGGCGCATCGTGCGCGTGACAGGCGATGCGCTCGATCAGCTGGCGGCGAGCGCGGGCTGATCCGCTGTCTGTGTAACCGCGAAATCAGAAGCGCTATTGAGAAATCGCGAGGCATAACCGATCCGGCAATGCCTCGCCCGTTTTCCCTCCCGTCCTTACACCTCCGTCAAGACTCGTCGGCATCCGCGCCCGATAGCGAGTCCCCGAGCAGCCCCGCCGCCCGCTCTTCGGGCAACGCTTCGACGTCGCGCAGCTTGCGGTTCATCTGACGCGTACGCACTTCCGCCGCCTCGATCGAACGCGTGACCGTTTCGAGTTGCGACTTCGTCTTCGCCAGCACGTCGCCGAACTTGCCGAACTCGGTCTTGACGGCGCCCAGCACCTGCCACACTTCGCTCGAACGCTTCTCGATGGCGAGTGTGCGGAAACCCATCTGCAGGCTGTTCAGTAGCGCCGTCAACGTGGTCGGCCCCGCGATCGTCACGCGATAGTCGCGCTGCAACAGATCGCTGAGCCCCGGACGACGCAGAATTTCCGCGTAGAGCCCTTCCGTCGGCAGGAACAGCAGCGCGAAGTCAGTCGTGTGCGGCGGCGACACGTACTTCTCCGCAATCGTCTTCGCTTCCGCGCGAATCCGCCCTTCCAGCGCGCGCGACGCCTCGTCGACAGCGACGGGATCGGCGCGCTCCTGGGCTTCGATCAGGCGTTCATAGTCCTCACGCGGAAATTTCGCATCGATAGGCAGCCACACTGGCGTGGCCGCCGCTTCCGGCGACGGTTGACGCCCCGGCAGCTTGATTGCGAACTCGACGCGATCGTTGCTCTTCGGAATCGTCGCGATGTTCTTTGCGTACTGATCGGACGTCAGGATCTGTTCGAGCAACGCCTCAAGCTGCACTTCGCCCCACGTGCCGCGCGTCTTCACGTTCGTCAGAACCTTCTTCAGATCGCCCACGCCCGCGGCAAGCGTCTGCATTTCGCCAAGACCGCGGTGCACCTGTTCAAGACGATCGGACACGAGCTTGAACGATTCGCCGAGCCGCTGCTCGAGCGTCGCGTGCAGCTTTTCATCGACGGTGCGGCGCATTTCTTCGAGCTTCGTCGCGTTGTTGGTCTCGATGTCCTTCAGACGCTGCTCGATGGTCGTGCGCACCTCCGCGAAGCGCCGGTCGTTCGCTTCCGTGACCTGCGACAGTTGATGCTGCAACGTTTCGCCGAAACGCCTCAACGTCATGCTCTGTTCGTCGCGCGCCTGTTGTGCCTGCTGCTGCAGGCTCTGACGCACGGCGTCGAGCTGTTGCGCGTTGGTCTCGGTGAGCTTGACGAGCTGCTGCGCAAAGCCGTCGATCTTGCCGGCCTGCACCGTCGTCATGCTCGTGAACTGCGATGCGAGTGTTTGCTGGAATTGCGAAAAGCCGCCGCTCAGTTCGGAGCGCGACACGCGCGCAGTTTCGGAAATCTCGCTGCGCAGCTCGCGTTCGAGCCGCTCGGTCGAGCGCGCCTGCACGGCCGAGGCCGCTTCCAGGCGCTCGCCGAGTTCGGCAAAATGCATCAGCTGGTGCGCGCCATTGCTGCCGCGCATCAGCATCACCAGCGCGATCACCAGCGCGACGGCCAGAACTGCGACAGCCGCGATCAACACCATCGTCATGAGCGCGCCTTCCCGATCACATCAGGGTTGATCGGATTCGGCGGGCGCCCCGCGCGTGGACCAACGCCTAGCGCCGCGATCAGATTGTCGGCGGCGAGGTTGGCCATCGCGCGGCGCGTCGCTTCCGTCGCGCTCGCGATATGCGGCGTCAGCACGACATTCGGCACCGTCAGCAACGCCGGATTGACCTTCGGCTCGCCTTCGAACACATCGAGCCCGGCAGCCCCGATCCGCTTCTCGCGCAGCGCAACGGCGAGCGCCGCGTCGTCGACGATGCCGCCGCGCGCGATATTCGTGAGCGTCGCGGTCGGCTTCATCAGCGCGAGTTCGGCAGCGCCGATCGTGTGATGGCTTTCCGACGTGTACGGCAGCACGAGCACGACGTGATCGGCGCGTCGCAGCAGCTCTTCCTTCGATACGTACTGCGCATTCAGTTCGGCCTCGATCCCGGGCGCGACACGCGAGCGGTTGTGATAGATCACATTCATGCTGAAGCCGCGCGCGCGGCGCGCAAGCGCCTGCCCGATGCGCCCCATGCCGATCACGCCGAGCGTCGAGCCGTGGATATCCGAGCCGAGAAAGCCGTCGTACGACCACTTCTCCCATTTGCCCGCGCGCAGCCAGTGCTCCGATTCCGCAATGCGGCGCGCGGTGGCCATCATCAGCGCCCAGCCGAAATCGGCCGTCGATTCGTTGAGCACGTCGGGCGTGTTCGTGCCGAGCACGTTCGCCGCGTTGAACGCCGCCATGTCGAAGTTGTTGTAGCCGACGGCCATGTTCGACACGACGCGCAGTTTCGGTGCCACGGAGAGCACCGACGCGTCGATGATGTCGCCCGCCGTCAGCGCGCCGTCCTTGTCGGCGATCCGGCGCTTCAGTTCGTCGGCGGGAAGCACGTCGCCGTCGTTCCAGTCGACTTCGAAGTGCTGCTTGAGCCGCTCGATCACATCCGGAAAGATGGGACGCGCAACCAAAACCTTTTGCATTGCCATTCTCCGAGTATCAGGCCGCGACGCGCGCGTATCGGCGCGCGCGGCGTTAAAAGAAAATCCACGACGTCGCGATGAACAACGGTATCAGCACGCCCCCCGACCACGCGAGGTACGCGAAAAAGCCGGGCATCCGCACGCCACGCGATTCGGCGATCGCCTTGACCATGAAATTCGGCGCGTTGCCGATATAGCTGTTCGCGCCCATGAACACCGCGCCCGCCGAAATGGCCGCGAGCGTCGAGGCGCCCGTGGTCATCAGCGTCTGCGCGTCGCCGCCCGCGAGATTGAAGAACACGAGATACGTCGGCGCATTGTCCAGAAACGAAGACAGTAAACCCGTCGCCCAGAAGTACATCACGTCGCGCGGCTGGCCGGTCGTGTCGTTCACGAGATGCACGATACCGCTGAACGCACCCGCCTCGCCCGCACGCAACATCATGATGACGGGCGCGATCGTCACGAAGATGCCTGCGAACAGCTTCGCGACCTCTTCGATGGGCGCCCAGTTGAACGCGTTGCCCTCGCGCGCCGCGCGCGGCGTCACGATCAGCGACAGCACCGTGAGCGCGATCAGCGCCCCGTCGCGCACGATATTCTGCAACGCGACGTGCGTGCCCGCCACATCGAACGCGATGCCGGGCGTCCAGATGCCGCTCATCAGCACGAGCGCGATCACAAGCGCAAGCAGCGCGAAGTTGATCTTGCCTTCGATGCCGATGGTCTGCGTGTCGGGCGACGGGTCGACGTGAAGCATCTCTTCGCGCCGCCGGAAATAGTACGAATCGAGCGCGTAGAACACGACTAGCAGCACGGCACAGACGAACAGCATCGGTAGCGCGAGATGGACCGTCGTCCAGAAGAAACCGACGCCGTTCAGAAAGCCGAGAAACAGCGGCGGATCGCCCAGCGGCGACAGCGAGCCGCCCACGTTCGCGACCAGAAAGATGAAGAACACGACGACATGCACAACGTGCTTGCGATTGTCGTTCGCGCGCAGGAGCGGCCGGATCAGCAGCATCGCTGCGCCCGTCGTGCCCATGATGCTGGCGAGCGCCGTGCCGAGTGCGAGCAGCGCCGTATTCAGACGCGGCGTGCCGTGCAGGTTGCCCGTCACGCAGATGCCGCCCGCGACGGTATAGAGCGCCGTCAGCAGCACGATGAACGGCACGTATTCGTCGAGCAATGCATGGATCAACGTGCCGAACGCCGCCGATGAGCCGAACGCAAACGCGAACGGCAAGAGGAACGCGATGGCCCACGCCGCCGAGACCTTGCCGTAATGGTGATGCCAGAGCTTCGGCGCGGCGAGCGGAAGCACGGCGATCGACAGCAGGATGCCCGCGAACGGCACGCCCCACCATAAGGAAAGCGATGCGCCATTTACTGTGGCCGCCGATGCCGCAAGCGGCCAGCACGACAGCGCGAACGCGAGCGACAGACCCGCGATCCACGCGGACTTCAACCGGTTCGTCACCGCTCGTGCATCGTGACCATGCGTGTGCGGAACATCAAGCGCCACGCACGACAATCGCATGCACGCGATAAGGACCGTGCGCGCCGAGCACGATGGTTTGTTCGATATCGCCCGTACGCGACGGGCCGGAGACGAAGTTGACCGCGCGCGGCAGCTCGCCGCGTTCGCTGCGGATCAGATTGAACGCCTCTTCATGACCCGCGACGATGCGCGACGCTGGCACGATCGCAATGTGCGTCTCCGGCAGCAGGCCCGCCGACGCATACGTCTGCGGACCCGACAGCAGCACCAGCGTGCCCGTTTCAGCCGTCGCGCAGAAACAGCCCGTAATGCCGACGCGGTCTTCGTCCCTCGGCTTGCGAAATTCGACTTCGATGCCGGAACCGGCCCACGGCAACGCTTCGAGCGTCTGCCATGCGATGGCCTGAGTCGAAAGATTCAGTTCGGCGAGGTAGCGATGCGCGGCAGCGGGCACATCGGAAAGCGACTCGACGGTGTCGACTGTGGTCGCCATCTTCTTGGCCTGCTCGATGAAATGAGAGACGAGATCGGCGGGCATCGGCGGACGCGGTCCTTGCGGATGGCTTGCGACATACGCTTGCACCGCCTCGCGCTCGGACTCGGCCGGCTCGGGCTCACGCCCTTGCGCTGCGCGAATGCGCGCCAGGATGTTGCGACGGGCGGTCGATGTATCCATGAGCCATATCCTCGTGCCGGTGATCGTGTCGATCTTGTTGAATGCGCAAACTGGTTGCGCGTGCACTGCGCACATTGACCCATGAATTATACCGGCCGCCCTGTGCGCGAACACCTGGCCGAACGGCTAATGGCGGCGCTCGCGTGAAGCACAGACAATAGCCTTCATGCGCTTGCATGCACCCGGCGGCACAACCACGAAACGAACCACGAAAGGGGCCGCGCGTTACTTGCCGACTTCTTCCTCGGCGGGCTGCTCGATGCCGAACACTTGCCGGAGATAGGCCAGATACGCCTTGTCTTCGCACATGTTCTTGCCCGGCGAGTCCGACAGTTTCGCCACCGGCTGGCCGTTGCACTTGACCATCTTGATGACGATCTGCAGCGGGTTGTAGCCGAGGTCGTTGGTGAGATTCGTGCCGACGCCGAACGCGAGCTTGCATCGGCCGCGAAAGCGTTCGTACAGCTGCAGCACCTTCGGGATGTCGAGTGCGTCGGAGAACACGAGCACCTTCGTGCGCGGGTCGCAACGGTTCGCTTCGTAGTGGGCGATAAGGCGCTCGCCCCAGTCGAACGGGTCGCCGGAATCGTGGCGCGCGCCGTCGAAGAGCTTGCAGAAGTACATGTCGAAATCACGGAGGAACGCCTTCATGCCATACACGTCCGACAACGCGATGCCGAGGTCGCCTCGATATTCCTTCGCCCACATCTCGAAGCCGTAGATCTGCGAATCGCGCAGACGCGGACCGAGCGCCTGGCAGGCCTGCAGGTATTCGTGCGCCATCGTGCCGAGCGGCGTGAGGCCGTGCTTCATCGCGTAGAACACGTTGCTCGTGCCCGCGAACTGCTCACGCAGCCCGTCCTTGAGCGTGAGGATCACTTCTTCGTGCCAGCGCCCGGAGAAGCGGCGACGCGTGCCGTAATCGGCGATCTTGCAATCGGCGAACTCGGGGCGCGCGCCGAGCAGCTGGATCTTGTCGCGCAGACGCTCGCGTCCTTCGCTGTAGTCGGGCTGCTGCTGCGTGTTGCGGAAATACACTTCGTTGACGATCGCGAGCACGGGAATTTCGAAGAGGATCGTATGCAGCCACGGCCCCTTGATATAGATGTCGATTTCCCCGTTGCCTTTCGGCGAAGGCGTGATCGAAATGTACTTCTCGTTCAGATGGAAGAGCGCGAGGAAGTCGATGAAATCGCTCTTGATGAAGCGCATCTGGCGCAGGTAGTCGAGTTCGCCTTCATTGAACCGAAGCTCGCAGAGCTTGCGCACTTCGCGGCGGATCTCGTCGACGTACGGCACGAGGTCGACGTTCGGCGTGCGGCAGCGGAACTTGTATTCGACGTTGGCGGCCGGGAAGAGATGCAGCACCACCTGCATCATCGTGAACTTGTACAGGTCGGTATCGAGCAGCGAAGTAATGATCATGATCTTGCAAACCGGGACTGCATAAAAACGGAAGACGTCGGGCCTCGTGCGCCCTCGCCCATTTTCGTACTCCGTATGCGCTGCGAGCCTCGCGCAAAACGGGGGAGCTCGCGAAGACGCTGTCGCATGTTACCCGAATGCGCGCCGGCCGTTGCTCCACTGCGGCACAGCCGGCGGGCGGCGGCAAGGCGCGTTCGGCGCGAATCCGCCCGCCATAAACTAATCACCAAACGATATAAAAGCCCCGACGGCGATCGCGTATGCACTACTTGACGTTACGTTACAATAACGCTTTTGGCGTCTTGCCATCTCCCCCACTACCAAAAGATATCGTTTGCAGGAGTTGCCTGAATGACTCACGTTGTGACCGAAAGCTGCATCAAGTGCCGCTATACCGACTGCGTCGATGTGTGCCCGGTGGACTGCTTTCGCGAAGGTCCCAACTTCCTCGCGATTGACCCGGACGAGTGCATCGACTGCGCTGTGTGCGTTGCGGAGTGCCCGGTGAATGCGATCTACGCCGAAGAGGACGTGCCTGGCGACCAGCAGCACTTCACGCCGTTGAACGCCGAGCTGGCGAAGGCATGGCCGAGCATCACGAAGACCAAGGCGCCGCTGCCCGAAGCCGACGAATTCAAGGACGTGAAGGATAAGCTCTCGCTGCTCGAGCGTTGATCTCCGCAGCAGACCTGTCGCTCCTGTCCGGATCAGTCGAATTATATTGAGATGAATCACGGGTATTGACAGCTTCTGCTCCACCTCCTACAATTTCCCTTCTCTGCTGTTGTTGTTCCCCGATAGCTCAGTCGGTAGAGCGCCGGACTGTTAATCCGTAGGTCCCTGGTTCGAGCCCAGGTCGGGGAGCCAAGAATTGCAAAGGCCCGTTAACCACAACGGGCTTTTTTATGTAGTGACACGTTGTATTGCTGTTCCCCGATAGCTCAGTCGGTAGAGCGCCGGACTGTTAATCCGTAGGTCCCTGGTTCGAGCCCAGGTCGGGGAGCCAAAATTCGAAGGCCCGCATCCGTGCGGGCCTTTTCTTTTCCGCGATCGTTTTTCGACGGTCCTTTCCCGGAAACGCCCTCCTTCGACGATCGACGAGTCCGATATCCGTCACGCTAGCGCTTACGGCCACGGTCCCCACACGCAACCAGGTTACGATGACGCACTCACGGGCCATCGCCCCGACTGCCTTCACATTTCTTCCGGTCACCTGATGAAAATCGTTCCGCACTGCGCACGAGCCGCGCGCGCCGTCACCTTCGCCACGTCCGCCGCTTTCGCCACATTCGCGTCCGCGCCGCTCGCGCACGCGGAGGAAGTCGCCAGCGTCAACACGAACTTTCATATCACCGGCTCGGACCGCGTGGTCGTCGAAGCCTATGACGACCCCGCCGTGCAGGGCGTCACCTGCTATGTGTCGCGAGCGCGAACGGGCGGCATCAAAGGGACGCTGGGCATCGCCGAAGATCCGACCGAGGCGTCGATTGCGTGCCGTCAGGTCGGTGCCATCAAGATTCCCGAACCGCTGCGGCAACAGGCCGACGTGTTCACGGAACGGATGTCGCTGATCTTCAAGACGCTGCACGTGGTGCGGGTCGTCGACACGAAGCGCAACACGCTCGTCTATATGACCTACAGCGACCGCGTCACGACGGGCAGCGCGAAAAACAGCGTCACGGCCGTGCCGATGCCCGCCGGCACGACGATTCCCGTCCGCTGACGCAGCGGACCGCGGCACGCGATGCGCGGTAAACTGGCAGGTCCACCCGGACATCGATCATGACTTCGACCCGCTTCCGCGATAACGCCCGCTACTGGCGCACGCCGCTTTTGCCCGGCGCGGATCTGCTCACGGCCGAATATCACGATCACGAGTTCACGCCGCACTGGCACGACGCGTACACGATCCCCGTCATCGAAGCGGGTGCGGAAACCTATCGGTATCAAGGCTCGCATTACGTCGCCGAGGCGGGCAGCGTGCCCGTGATCAACCCCGGCGAAGTGCACACCGGCTCGCGGGCAATCGACGAAGGCTGGCGTTATCGCGTGTTGTACGCGCCCGTCGATTTCATCCATGCGCTCGCCGAAGACATCGCGGGCCGCGCGCAGCCGCTGCCGTGGTTCGACGCCGACGTGATCCGTGATCCGGACCTCGCCGTTCGGCTCGCTCGCGCGCACCGGCTGCTCGAATCGAACGACGATCCCCTCGCTGCGGAAACCGCGATGCTCGACGCGCTGTCGACGCTGCTCGTCCGCTACGGCCGCACCCGCGCCGACACCCCGCAGCACAACGCTGCGGATACCCGCGTCGCCACGATGAAGGAACAGCTCACAGGCGACCTTGCCGCGCCGCTCAAGCTCGCCGAACTGGCCGATGCCGTTGGCCTGTCGCCGTTTCACGCGGCACGCCTCTTCACGCGCGCGACGGGGCTCCCGCCGCACGCGTGGCGCAACCAGATCCGCTTGCAGCGCTCGCTGGCGCCATTGCGCGCGGGCGCGTCGGTAGCGGACGTCGCGGCGGCAAGCGGCTTTACCGATCAGAGTCACTTCACGCGCCATTTTCGCCGCATGTTCGGCGTGCCGCCGGGCCGCTGGCAGTCGTCCTGATAGCGTCGCACGCGCTAACGCGTGCAAGTGCGACTCGCACCGCTAGAATCCCGCGCGACAACCACGCGTCCGCAAGCCACCCGCGAGCGCAGCAGAACGCGCGCCGCAAACGCAAGCCCGAATACAAGCGCAAGCCCAAACGCTCGCCGCGAAGGCAAAGACAAAGGCAAACGCAGCGCAAGAACGTACAAGCCGGCCCGCCCCTCGCGCGGCTATGCTCGGCCGTATCGAGGAGAAAAGATTGACTCACCCAGCACAACCCATTCACCGGCTCAAGGAACTGATGGCGGGCGCGCGCGACACGATCCCGATGATCGTCGGCGCGGCGCCGTTCGGCGTCATCTTCGGCACGCTCGTCGCATCCGGCCCGTTGCATCTGTGGCACGGCCAGCTGATGTCGCTGATCGTATTCGCCGGCTCGGCACAGTTCATCGCGCTCGGTCTGATTGCGGGCCATGCGAGCTATGCCGTCGTCTGGGCGACGACGCTCGTCGTGAACGCCCGTCACGTCCTCTACAGCGCGACGCTCGCGCCGTATGTGTCGCATCTGCCGTCGCGCTGGCGCTGGGCGCTCGGCGGCCTGCTTACCGACGAAGTGTTCGCCGTCGCGTGGGCGCATTACCGGCTGCATCCGCCCGGCTCGGTCGGTCCTTACTACTTCCTGGGCTCGGGTCTGTCGATGTACGTCAACTGGCAGGTCTGGACGCTAGTCGGCCTGCTGTTCGGCGCGGCGTTCCCCGGCCTCCAGTCGCTCGGGCTCGATTTCGCGATGGTCGCGACGTTCATCGCGATCGTCGTGCCGCAGCTCGTCGCCGTGCGTTATCTGGCTGCGGCGGCCACGGCCGGCGCGCTCGCGTTCTTCTGGCAGGACTGGCCGTACAAGCTCGGCCTGCTGGGCGCCGTATTCGCGGGCGTCGCTGTCGGCGTGCTGCTGTCATTGCCGGCGCTGCAGCGCACCCGCACGGCGGAGGTCTCGCAATGAACTATGTGATTCTGATTCTCGGCATGGCCGTCATCACATGGCTGATCCGCGCCGCCGTGTTCGTGCTCGGCGACCGCATCGTGTTTCCGCCGCTCGTGCGCACCGCGCTCGGCTTCGTGCCCGTCACCGTGCTGACGGCGATCATCGTGCCGATGGCCGTCTCGCCGCACGGCGCGGAAGCCGAATTGACCTGGCGCAACCCGCAACTCGTCGGCGCGCTCGCGGCCGTCGCCGTCAGCGCGCTCACGCGCCGGCCGCTGCTGACCATTGCCGTCGGCCTCGCCGTGTTCTTCCTGTGGCAGGGCGTCGTCCTGAAGTGATCTCGCCGCCGTACGCGCGCCGTTTGCCCGGACGGCGCGCGCCCTCAAGTTCCCTTTCAATCCGCCGATAAACACTCGTGGCCCGCGAGCCAGGCCGCGTCTGCCGACGCCCGGCCGGCATGCCGGGCCGAACCGCGCCGGACATCGGTGCCGCCAGCGCACGGGGGCGGCGGCACAGGGACGAACGCCTCGACGGCGTCCGCGCGGTCGACGAAACGGGACAAGAAATGGGTCAGATTACCCTTCACATCAAGGACGAAACGCTCGCATCCTTGCGAAAGGATTTCGAGGCGTTCGTGCGGGTCTCGCTCAAGCTGGACCCGCAGTTCGCGACGCCATCGTTCGAGGATTTTCTGCGCGCCAAGCTCCTCGACAACATGGTGCCGCTGACCGAGCACGCCGTGCAGCGGATGCTGCAGGGCGGTCAGTACGCATGGGCGAAACGCACGCTGGACAAGGAGTTTCCGGACGTCGTCGCGATCCTGATGAAGCAGGCGAGCGAGTTCGGTTTCGGCTTTGCTGCGCGCTCCGAGTGGACGCCGGAAGAGCTGGCCAAGCAGAGCCGCGAATGGGCGGCCGCGATCGTCAAGGAAGCGGAAGGCGCGCCTGCGCTGGTCGACCCGCTTGCCGCGCAGATCAAGTCGGCGGCGCAGGATATCCAGGCGCTCGAGGAAGTGATGCAGACGCCCGCGTGGCGTCTCGCCGAATCGCTGCGTCAGCGGGTCTACGAGGCGAAGGTCGCGTGCGAGACGAGTGTCGGCAGCTCGGCGCGCGAAAAGCTCGGCGAACTGCGCGGCCTGTTGCGCCTGGGCATTTCGCACGGCTCGTTCCAGAAGCAGGAAGCGCAGCAGATCATGGAGTATCTGCGGCTCCTGAAGCCGGAAATTTTCGTCGAAGAGCCGTACGACGTATTCACGCGGCTTGCGGCGTGGCTGCGCAACTTCTTCATGCCGCCGCCCAGGCCGCAGCAGCAACAGCGGCAGTCACGCTAGGCGGCTTTCGCGCGACGGCAACGCCGCGCGTCGTCACGGCCTCACCCGCATCGCGGCAAGCTCAGTCCCACATCTTTCTGAGCTTCGCCGCGATTTCTATTTTGGCCTGCGCGGCGGCCGCGAGCCCCGCAGGCGACGGCGCCGTCACGACGGGCGCGGGCGGCCATGCATGCGGGTCGAACAGCGGCAACAGATGCGGCGGAATGAAGCGCGTGCGCGACGCCCACACGTGCCGGTCGCCGAGATGCGTCTGGTTGTGCACGTAGAACCGCTGCGGCATCACGATGTGCAGGTCTTCCTTCGCGCGCGTCATCGCGACGTACAGCAGGCGCCGCTCCTCGTCGATTTCCTCTTCGCTGCCCGTGCCGAGATCGGACGGAATGCAGCCGTCGACGCCATTGAGCACGAACACGTTGCGCCACTCCTGCCCTTTCGCCGAATGGATGGTGGACAGGATCAGATAATCCTCGTCGATCAGCGGAACGCCGGACTCGTCGCTGGTGGCGTCGGGCGGATCGAGCGTCAGCTCGGTCAGGAAGCGCTCGCGCGACGCGTAGGTGCCCGCGATGCTCTCCATCTGCACGAGATCGGCCTGGCGAATCGACGCGTCCTCGTGATTGCGTTCGAGATGCGGCTCGTACCAGCGGCGCACCATCTCGAACTCGGCGGGCCACGGCGTCTGCCGCGCGCATACCGACGACATCAGCGCGACGAACGGATGCCAGTCTTCGAGCGCGCGCGCCGGCGGCGCAAAGGCGGCGAGCGCGTTGGCCGTGCAATGCGAAACGCCGTGCGCGGCATCCAGCGTGCCGCCGCTGGAGCCGCGCGAGTCGGCGCGCGAGGCGATGTCGTCGAGCACGCGCGCGGCCGTCGCCGGCCCGACGCCGGGCAGCAACTGCACGACGCGAAAACCAGCGACGCGGTCGCGCGGATTCTCAGCCCAGCGCAGCACGGCCAGCACGTCCTTCACGTGGACGGAATCGAGAAACTTCAGGCCGCCGAACTTCACGAAAGGGATATTGCGCCGCGTCAGCTCGATTTCGAGCGCGGCGCTGTGGTGCGCGGCGCGGAACAGCACGGCCTGCGCCTTAAGCTTCATGCCCGCCTCGCGCGCGGCCAGCACCTGCTCGACGATGTAGCGCGCCTGGTCGGCATCGTCGGCGACGGTAACGAGATGCGGGCGCTGCGCCGACGCCTTGTCGGTCCACAGATTCTTCGTGTAGCGCTCGCTGGCGAGGCCGATCACCGCATTCGACGCTTCGAGGATCGGCTGCGTCGAGCGATAGTTGTGCTCGAGCGTGACCTGCTTGGCGGGCGGATCGAAGTGCGCCGGGAAATCGAGAATGTTGCGCACGGTCGCGCCGCGAAACGAATAGATCGATTGCGCGTCGTCGCCGACCACGGTCAGTCCGCGCCCATCAGGCTTAAGCGCAAGCAGGATCGACGCCTGCAGCCGGTTGGTGTCCTGATACTCGTCGACGAGCACGTGATCGAAGCGACCGGACAGATCGGCGGCGATCGCGGGCTCCGCCGCCATGTGCGACCAGTAGAGCAGCAGATCGTCGTAGTCGAGCACGCTCTGCTTCTGCTTCGCGTCGACGTAGGCGGCAAAGAGCGCGCGCAGGTCGGCTTCCCACTCGCGGCACCACGGGAACGCGCCATTGAGCACATTGGCCAGCGAAGCGCCCGTGTTGACGACACGCGAATAGATCGTGAAGCACACCGACTTCGACGGAAAGCGCTTTTCCTTCGCCGAGAAGCCGAGTTCGTGGCGCACGAGATTCATCAGATCGGCAGAATCTTCGCGGTCGTTGATCGTAAATGTTGGCGACAGGCCGATCAGATCCGCGTACTCGCGCAACAGCCGCGCGCCGACGCTATGGAACGTGCCTGACCATGTCAGCCCCTGCGCGAGCGCAGCGCGCGTGCCGAGCGCCGCGCCGGCGATGCGGGTCACTCGCCGGGTCATTTCGAGCGCGGCGCGGCGCGAAAACGTGAGCAACAGAATGCGGCGCGGATCGGCGCCCTTCACGACGAGGTTCGCGACGCGATGAGCAAGCGTATTGGTCTTGCCCGAACCCGCGCCCGCGATGACGAGCAGTGCGCCCGCCGGACGCGCAACGTCTTCCGTGCCGTATTCGACGGCTTCGCGCTGGGCGTCGTTGAGCTTCGCGAGCCAGTCGGCGGCGGCCGCCTGCTCGGGCGAGCCTGTCGCGGCTGACGGCGATGAAGACAGGGAATCGGCGACGGAAAGCACGATTGGCGGGTCGGGAAGTGAAGGCGACGCATACTGTATATCCATAAGGGCTATCCACTTA
>NZ_CYGY02000072.1 GCF_900007165.1 Paraburkholderia piptadeniae | reverse complement strand
ACCAAATCGGCCGACGACATCCTCGCTAGCGTCAAGCGATTTTGTCTACGAATTTCTAACTCGCGACACTAGCGGGTTCTTCGTCCAGTTGATCCGGTTGTCTGGCATACCGATCCTGTCGGCGGTGTTGCCGGAAGCGGGTTGAGTATTGGTCATGGTGCTGTTCCCGTCACTGTTCTTGGATGCGGAAGGATGTGTGGTGCATGCGGCCAGGATGGCTAGGCCCGACGCCGCGAGTACATAGCTGGCCCACCGTCGGTCTAGCCGTAATGTCAGGTTCATCTTTCGCGCTCTCGATAAAGAATGCGGACGCATCACAACTCTCCGCTATAGAGGTTACTGGCCCGATGCCCTAGGATGCTCACCTGCGTACTTCCATTCGAAGCTGAACGGGTCCACGCCGACGTTGCCCGGCAGATTAGGCATTGAATCGCCTTCCTTCACGAACACCTCGTGGTAGCCACCGATCAGGTCGATGGTCTGACCCACGGGGTATCAGTATCCGGTTCGGGGCGAGAAATCACCGGGCCGGGCGCGCGGGAACGGTGGCACCTGGGTGCGGGCGTCGACCTCGCCCAGGAACTTGATCTTGTAGCCCTTTGCGGCTTCCGCGTCGGTCGGCCTGTAGACCTTGAAGTACAGGCGGTTCGATGGCGCATTGTCGGTGATCGGGTAGACCATGCGGCCCTTGCCCTGCGCGTCGGTGCGCGCCAGCACTTCGCGCACGTCGATCCAGTCGAGCTGGCTTTGCCAGTAAACCATTTCGTAGATGTGCGTGCCGGTCAGCAGTTGGCTGTTCACGATCACGAATTCTGCTGGCAACCCGCCGTCAATCTGCTGCTTTGGATGAATCACGTAGCGATATTTCATTAACTCATCATCGCGTGGTGCAGCTTTAATAGCCATGACGCTGTTATCTTCCTGCGGACGACCCGGTTGGATCTCTTTTCCGTCGGAATAAAGTCGCTCAAACGGGCCTTCTGGTGTGGGGTTGCCAGTCGCTTTGACATCCGAATTGGTCGGATTTACGAACTCCAGCTTGTACCGTATTTTGGTGCTGTCCTCCCGCACAGCGCCATCAACAAGCGTGATCCTGGTAATCAAAGGATTCTTGATCCAGTTGATCCGGCTGTCTGGGATACCGATCCTGTCGGCGGTGTTACCGGAAGCGGTTTGAGTATGGGTCATGGTGCTGTTCCCGTCACTGTTCTTGGATGCGGAAGGATGTATGGTGCATGCGGCCAGGATGGCCAGGCCCGACGCCGCGAGTACATAGCTGGCCCACCGTCGGTCAAGCCGTAATGTCAGGTTCATCTTTCGCGCTCTCGATTAAGAATGCGGACGCATCACAACTCTCCGCTATAGAGGTTACTGGCCCGATGCCCTAGGATGCTCACCTGCGTACTTCCATTCGAAGCTGAACGGGTCCACGCCGACGTTGCCCGGCAGGTTCGGCATTGAATCACCTTCCTTCACGAACACCTCGTGGTAGCCACCGATCAGGTCGATCGTCTGACCCACCGCGTACCAGTATCCGGTTCGTGGCGAGAAATCACCGGGCCGGGCGCGCGGGAACGGCGGCACCTGGGTGCGGGCGTCGACCTCGCCCAGGAACTCGATCTTGTGGCCCTTTGCTGCTTCCTCGTCGGTCGGCTTGTAGACCTTGAAGTACAGGCGGTTCGATGGCGCATTGTCGGTGATCGGGTAGACCATGCGGCCCTTGCCCTGCGCGTCGGTGCGCGCCAGCACTTCGCGCACGTCGATCCAGTCGAACTGGCTCTGCCAGTAGACCATTTCGTAAATATGCGTGCCTGTCAGTAATTGACCATTATCGATCGCGAAATAGTCAGGGATTCTGCTGTCGCTCCGTTGCTTGGCTGGTATCACGTAACGATATCTCCTGATTTCATCGTCACGGGGCGGAGCCTTGATTGCCAGTACTCCGTCATCACGCGGCGACGAATAGTCGATCTCGTTTCCTCCAGAGTAGAGTCGCACCGGTTCGGCATCTGGCGTCGGTTTGCCAGTTGCCTTAACGTCTTTATCGGTTGGATTGATAAAGGAAAGATTAAATCTAATCTTTAGACTATCACTGCGTACTACCCCATCCACGAGTCTGATCTCTATAACCAGTGGGTTCTTCGTCCAGTTGATCCGAGTGTCGGGGATACCGATCCTGTCGGCGGTGTTACCGGAAGCGGGTTGAGTATTGGTCATGGTGCTGTTCCCGTCACTGTTCTTGGATGCGGAAGGATGTATGGTGCATGCGGCCAGGATGGCCAGGCCCGACGCCGCGAGTACATAGCTGGCCCACCGTCGGTCAAGCCGTAATGTCAGGTTCATCTTTCGCGCTCTCGATAAAGAATGCGGACGCATCACAACTCTCCGCTATAGAGGCTACTGGCCCGATGCCCTAGGATGTTCACCCGCATACTTCCATTCGAAGCTGAACGGGTCCACGCCAACCGTGCCCGGCAGGTTCGGCATTGAATCACCTTCCTTGACGAACACCTCGTGGTAGCCTCCGATCAGATCGATGGTCTGCCCCACCGCGTACCAGTAACCGGTTCGCGGCGAGAAGTCACCGGGTCGGGCACGCGGGAACGGCGGCACCTGGGTGCGGGCGTCGACCTCGCCCAGGAACTCGATCTTGTGGCCCTTTGCGGCTTCTTCGTCGGTCGGCTTGTAGACCTTGAAGTACAGGCGGTTCGATGGCGCATTGTCGGTGATCGGGTAGACCATGCGGCCCTTGCCCTGCGCGTCGGTGCGCGCCAGCACTTCGCGCACGTCGATCCAGTCGAACTGGCTGTGCCAGTAAACCATTTCGTAGATGTGCGTGCCGGTCAGCAACTGGCTGTTCTTGATCGTGAACTCGTAAGGTATGGGACTCTTCCAGCCATCGTATGCCTTCAGGGTATAGCGATAGCGCTTGACCTCATCGTCACGAGGCGGAGCCTTGCTCGCCATCACTCCATCGGCCTCTGGAGGCCAAGGGGAGACCTCTTTTCCTTCGCAGTAGAGCCGAACCGGTTCGTCGTCTGGTGTCGGCATGCCCGTTCCCCGGACCTCTTTGTCGATCGGATTAGTGATCGAAATGTTGTACCGAACCTTCAGACTGAGTTGCCGCACCGTTCCGTCTACGAACCTGATCTGCGTAATCAGTGGGTTCTTCGTCCAGTTGATCCGGTTATCGGGGATACCGATCCTGTCGGCTGTGTTGCCGGAAGTGGCTTGGGTATTGGTCATGATCCTGTTCCCGTCACTGTCCTGGGATGTCGAAAGATGTGTGGTGGTGCATGCGGCCAGGATGGCCAGGCCCGACGCCGCGAGTACATAGCTGGCCCAGCAGCGGTCAAGCTGTAATGTCAGGCTCATCTTTCGCGCTCTCGATAAAGAATGCAATGTTCTCGGCGTTGGCCAAAGCCTTGTTTGGCGTGAATTCGGCCAGCACCCGGGCGGCCAATGCGCCATAGGCCGTTTGGCCATTGAAGTTTTTTGGATCGCTCGTTGCTGCGGGTAGCGCGATGATCTGATCCTTTGCATGTGCTGTGTTGCGCAGATGCGCCACCTCATGCAGTTGCACCTCCATCCGGTTCTGGTCCACGGGAGCCGTCTTGCTGAATGCGCGGAAGAAGAGGCCATACTGGCAGCCGATATTGATGCACTCCATCTGGAACCCCGCTTGGGCGGGCACCAGTGGCCTGCCGGGGTACGTTGCAGGATGCACCCACGCCCCCGCCTCGAAGCCCAACGCACCCTTGACGACACGCTGCATGGACAGATGGCGGAAAAAGTCCCGCATCCCTTTCAGATAGGCATACGCGTGATGACCCGCTGGCGCCGCGGCAAGCGACCCATGCAGCGTTTCAGGCGAAGCAACCGTATTGGGATCGACGCCAAACCAGTAGATGAAGTTTTCCCACAGCTTTGTATGCTTGACGTTGTGAATATCGTGGGTGGTCGCGTATTCGCGCACAATGACCGGCATCGCGGCAGGCGGCGACGGCAGTACCGCATTCGCGTCCTTCCATGGTTCGAGCTGCTTTAGCCGCTTTTCGATCAGCTTCAGCCCCGTGTTCCAGCTGCTGCGGATTTCCTGTTCGAAGGCTTCTTCCGAAAGATGCACGTCGGTCGTCAGGCATTCGCGCATCTGCGCCAGAAATCCGACCGGATGGTAATGCCAGTTTTTTGCACCCATCTTTCCCGGCAAGGGCGTCAGGCCGGGACCGCTCACCCCATCTGTACCAACCTGCGCTTCCGTCCAGAACTGCTGCCTTTCGGCATCCTGCAGGAACGCATTGAACTGCGCATCGGCGAGTTGCGGCAGCGGCTGATGCCCGCCCGTCTTCAGCTTCTGGTAGCGCGTTACGGCATGGTCCTTGTCCCACTCGGTATGGAAGCGCACGGCGGTGTTACGCAGGATCGCATCGACACCCTCGCTATGCAGATCGTTCAGGTTCAGGGCTACTGGAAGCTTGCATGCGGCATTGAGGATCTGCTGCATCACCGCGTCATCGTCCTCGACGAAAGCATCATCGGTGGTGGTCAGCTCGTTATCTTCGTATGCCTGCCAGCCGCGCGCGACCCAGTCGCTGTCGGTCGTCAGCGCCACCCAGGCGTTCTTCACAAAGGCGCGACCGTCAGCCGTCGCGTGACCCTGGGTGGCATAGGCGTAATATGCTTGACCGTTGAGATCGTAGAGTTTGAAACAGACTAGATCGGATGGTTCTGAACTAGACTTGCCATTAGACTTACATGGGATCGCCGATACAAAGCAGGACCCTGCTGGAAACTGGATCACGCCCGGTGTTGCCGGAATGCCGTCATGAATGAACCTATCCATTGCGAAATCCGCATTCCTCGTCAACCACACCTTCCCCATGCCATCGCTCATGCTGCCGTCCGCATAGTCCTGATGCGACGTGGCGGGATTCACGATGCGCGGCGGCTCAAGTGACTTCATCGGTTTCAGCAGTCCCTTGTCGGCGGCAAAAATCTCGAAATGGAAGCTGTCCGGCAGCACACCGGACTGGCTGTCGGTCTTCCCCGCATAGCCGATCACTTCCCCGACCCGCACTGGATGGCCGATCACCTTCACGGTGTCGAGCGTGCGCCACTTCCGCTCCGACGGATGGCATGCATAGAGCGCGAATATCGGATAGCTGAGCCTGACCTTTGAGGACACTGCCAGCGGCTTTGCCGGGTCCAGGTCGAGATACATGTGCTCTACCCAGCCCTCAACCGCACTGCCACTGTTGATATCCGTCGCGCGCACCTTCGCCATCCGGTGGGCATCGCCGTTCACGGTCAGCACCGTCACCTCGTCACCACGCAACGCGCTGACCAGCAGGATGTTCTCGCCCGTCGTGGCGAATGGCGGCAACAGGGCCTTGTCATGCAGTTGCCGAGCGGGCATCAGGTTCGCGTACAGCGAATAGAAATGCGCCCCCGTATTGCGGTTCACCGGGTTCGCGCCATTGTTCTTCTCGCACTCGTGACGGATCAGCACGAAGCTGCCACTGAACTGCCGTGGCGGCGCCGGCTTCGACATCGATGGCGGCGCAGGCGGGGCGCTGCTCTTGATCAGCGCATCAAGCGCGCTGTCCGTGTAATCGGTGTCCAGGCGATACGCGACGATCGTTCCGTCAGCGACCGCCCGCACCGGCTTCGTGCCCTTCAGGTGCACACCGCCGTGCCAGAAGCGATTCGTGCCGACAGGAAACACGCCGCCGGCCACGCTGCGCGCGAGATCGAGGTATTTCTTCACAAGGGCGGGCGTGGTCAGCGCCGCCGAATTCGACTGCGTATAGGAGACGGGTTGAGGCGCGCTGTAGTAGGGGTCGTCTTCGAACGGGAAAGTGATGATCATCGGCTGTCTTTTGTAGTTTCAGGTTCTCGGGAACATTCGGATACCGTCCGTCAGCGTCAGCCGGAAAACGAGAACGATTCCAGGTCGAACGGCAACCCTTCGCGATCATCGGAGCGCAGGTCCAGCGCGTTCTTCACCCATCCCGTACTCGACTGGATTGGCCCTTTCAATGTGATCCGCACGGCCTCCAGCGTGATGCCGTTGCCGTCAAGCGTGATCGTCCCGGCAGGACCGGAAATCTTCGTCACGTCGCCGGCCTGGAGCTGGATCACCCGGCTCTTCACTCCGGCCAGTTGCCCCGCCTCCAGCTGATGATGTCCCTGCACCTTATGCTCGGAATGACCGCCAATCTCCACCAGATAGTTCGCTGTAATCTGGTCCTTGCGATGGTTCCCGACCTGCTCGATGCGGTCCTTGCCGATCTGCGACGTATGGTTGCGTCCGACTTCGAGAAACGCATCCTCACCGATGCGGTGACGCCGGTCATGGCGAATGTCCACCTGTTCGTCGTGCCCGACTGTCTCGGAACGGTCGTGACCGATGGTGGTGCTCTCGTCGTTCTCGATGGTCTTCATCCGGTCATGCCGGACCGCATGCGACTCGTCGTTCTCGACCTCGGTGCGCATGTCGCGCTCGGCCTGCAACCACAGTTCTTCCGCGCCTTTCCTGTCCTCGAAGCGGATCGCATTCGCGTTGCCGTAGCCGCCGTCCTTTGACGAGCGCGTGAGGATACCGCTCTGTGTCGCGTTACCGGGCAGGTCCCACGGCGGCATCGTCATCGCGTTGTACACACGCCCGATCACGATCGGCCGGTCCGGGTCGCCGTTCTCGAAATCGACGATCACTTCGGTGCCGACACGCGGAATGTGGATGCCGCCGAAGTTGCTGCCCGCCCACGGATACGACACGCGTATCCAGCACGACGAGTTGTGGTCCTTCGGTCCGTGCCGGTCCCAGTGGAACGCGAGCTTCACGCGTCCGTACTGGTCGGTCCAGATTTCGCTGCCTGGCGCGCCCGTCACGATCGCCGTCTGCGGGCCGGTGGTGCGCGGCTTTGCGAACTTCCGTTCGGGCCGGAATACGGTGGTTGCGGGCTGCACGTCGAACTTCGTGGCGATGCGGTAGTGCGCCGCGACACCGCTGGACTCACCAACCTCTTCGGCCTCCAGCGCCGAGCGCAGCACCAGGTATTCGCGGTTCGCGCTTGCCTGCGGATGGCCTGTCAACGTGAATGTTGTCCCGCAGACGACATTGCGCACGTTGCCCTTGCCCGAGGCCCGCTCGCCGTGCGCGTACAGTTCCTCCATGCGCACGCGCGCGAACTGCTCGCCGTCGGCCGGTTCCGTGTAGTCGCCTGGCCACTCGTAGCGTTCGAGCTGGTTGTGCGCGGTGTCCTGCGGCAGTTCGTTCTGCGCCTGAAGCTGCGCCTTCGGTTTCTTGAAGTGGTAGTCGTTGGTCGTCCAGATGCCGGTCTGGATGCGCTCGGTGGTGTCGAAGTGATCGATGTACTCGCGGTCGATCTTGTGACCCGGCGGGTAGTACCACAGCGTCTGGTAGGCGGCGCTCTCGACAGCCTTGTGCGCGCCGAGATGATCGACCAGCACCATCCGGTGGAAGGTGTCCGAGTGCTCGATGAACCAGTAAATGCCGTGCTCGGCCATCAGGCGCTGGGCGAAATGGAGGTCCGTCTCTCCATACTGGACCTGATAGTCGAGCACCGGATACGTGCGGCTCAGGCGCAGATCGTACGAGTACAGGTACGCCCCGAAGACCGTTTCGAGAATGTCCACCACCGTCTTGCGCTGGTAGATACGGAAGTCAGAACACAAGGCCATCAGGGCGGGCCAGGGTTGCAGGAGCACACGGTAGCGGTACTGCCGGTTCAACTTGCCGACGAAGCCCGCCTCCATCACGAGGCCGCTGATCTCACGGGTGCCCGCCCCGATATTCGCCCTGCCCGCGAGCCCGGATTCGCCGGCTGCAAACGTTCCCATCCCGTCAAGCTGGATCGTGACCGTGAGTTCGGTGCCAGCCAGTGCCTTGAGGTTGATCGTGGACGCCACGGCATCGGGCATGCCCAGCGGCGTGGTCAGAAAGAGTTCATACCCGTAGACCGTCGAGAGCGATTCCTCGCCCCTGATTGCGCTCAGCAGTAACGCGGGAGCGCCATCGGGCAACAGGGGAAGTGCGGGGCCGCTTATCGTAAGCGTGCGCCTTTGCAGAAACGTTAGCATGACGAACTTCACTCCCGATTAGATGTCTCATGGATTGAACCGCAATCGGCTCGCGAGCAATATCAGAAGAATTCGAAAATTGCCCCGGACGGGCGAAAGGTATGCCAGCTGCATCAGGAGGCGGGCAACAAAAAACGGCGGGCGCATTCAATTGCGCCCGCCGTTTTTTTACTGATTGAAACAGGTAAAGCTTTTACGACTGCATGCCCCAACGCTGCACTGTATGCCGTTCGAGCACGCGGAAGATCAGGTTCTCGACAGCAAGGCCAATCAGGATCACCGTGAACAGACCCGCGAACACATTGGCGATATCCAGCAGATTCTTGTTCTCGTAGATGAACCAGCCTAAACCTCCCGAACCCGAACTGACGCCGAACACCAGTTCCGCCGCGATCAGCGTGCGCCATGCGAATGCCCAGCCGATCTTCAGGCCTGTCAGGATGCTCGGAAACGCAGCGGGCACGAGTATCTTCGCGACGTAAGCGCCGCCGCGCAGTCCGTAATTGCGGCCCACCATCTTCAGCGTATTGCTGACGGAGAGAAAGCCCGAGTGCGTATTCAATGCAACGGACCACGTGACGGAATGCACCAGCACGAAGATCAGGCTGCCGTTGCCCAGCCCGAACCAGATCAGCGCGAGTGGCAGCAGCGCGATCGCGGGCAGCGGGTTGAGCATCGACGTCATCGTTTCGAGAAAGTCGGTGCCGATGCGCGATGTGATCGCGGCCGCCGTCAGCAGTGATGCGAGCACCACGCCGCATACATAGCCCATCAGCAGCACATGAATCGAGGCCCACGCCTTGCCCGGCAGTTCGCCGCTCGCGATGCTGCGGAACAGCGCTTCGACGGTCGCCGTGAAGGTCGGGAACAGCAGCGGATTGTTCAGCCAGCGTGCGTACGCTTCCCAAATGATCGCGAGCACGGCGAGAATCATCGCCTTGCGCAGCCACCCCTGGTTATAGAGCCGCTCGAAAGCCGACAACGGTTTCTCGACCACGCTGAAATGCGCGGCGTCGCTCGGCTCGCGGATGATCTCGGCGCGGGGCGCGCGTGTGCCGGCATCGCGCCGCGTCGAACGAACGGGTGCTGCGCCGGGTGCAGTAGCTTCAGACATTCTCGGCCTCTTCGATCTCGTCTTCGAACAGCATGTGCTGGATGCGTTTTTCGAGCGTGGCAGGGGTTTCGCCGGCGGCAGCCGTGTCGAGTTCCGCCTTGACCTGGCCCGGATGCGGTGACAGCAGCAGAATCCGGCTGCCGATCTTGATTGCCTCAGGAATCGAGTGCGTGACGAACAGCACGGTGAAATGCGTGTCCTGCCACAGCGCGAGCAGTTCGTCCTGCATCTTGCGGCGCGTGAGCGCGTCGAGCGCGGCGAACGGTTCGTCCATCAGCAGGATGTCAGGCTCCATCGCCATGCCGCGCGCAATCGCAACGCGCTGCTTCATGCCGCCCGACAGCGTGTGCGGATGACTGTCGGCGAATTTCGTCAGGTTGACCTTGTCGATGTAGTGCATCGCGCGCTCTTCCGCTTCGCGTCCCGACAAACGATGCGACGCCAGCAGCGGAAACATCACGTTCTGCTTGACGGTTTTCCACGGCAGCAACTGGTCGAATTCCTGAAACACCATCATCCGGTCGGGGCCGGGCCTCGTGACGGTCTTGCCCTTCAGCGTGATCGTGCCTTCCGTCGGCGGCAGATAGCCGCCGACGCTCTTGAGCAGCGTCGATTTTCCGCACCCTGATGGACCGAGCAGAACGAAGCGGTCGCCTTCGAATACCTTGAAGTCGACGCGGTAAGTGGCCATCACGAGATGCTTCGGCGTCTTGTACTGCAACGTGACGCCGCTGACATCGAGCAATGGTCCGCCATCATGCGATGACGTATCGGATCTGGCTGCTGCGCGCGTACGTGACATCGTCAGCTCCCTTGAAGCGATTGAACGGTCGGAAAGAACATGTCTTTCCACGATGCGGGCTTCGCCTTGATGAGACCGGTGCGTGCCATGAAGTCCGCGTATTTGACGGTGTTTTCCGGCGTCGTCGTAAAGGCGACGTCGGGCGACGAGATCATCTTCTCGATGTCGGCGACATTGCTCTTGTCCTTGCTGATGCGCAGATACGCGAGCGCCGCCGCGTGCTTGTCCTTGTTGATCTGCGCTTCCGCTTCGTCGAGCGCGGCCATGAACGCCTGCACGAGTTTCGGGTTCTGCTGGTAGAACTTCGTCGTGCACCACACGAGATTGAACGTCGATTTGCCGCCCAGCACGTCATACGAATTGACGACGGTGCGCACGCCGCCGTGCGCAAGCTCCTGTTCCTGGAACGGCGGCGAACCGAAATGCGCCGTCACTTCGCTATTGCCCGACAGCAACGCCTGCTGCGCGTCGGGATGCGCGAGCGATACGGTGTATTTATCCAGTTGCCCCTGATTGCCCGCGCCGAATGCTTTTTCCGCGGCCATCTGCAGCGTGATCGCCTGAATCGATACCTTCGCTGCGGGTAGCGCGATCTTGTCCTTGCTGCTGAAGTCCTTCAGTGTCTTCACGGAGGGATTGCGGGTGTTCAACAGCAGCGGCATCGAATTGATGGCGGCGAGCGCCTTCACTTCGACGGGCGTGCCGTGCGTGCGCGCCCACAGCAGCACAAGCGGCGCGACGCCGCCCGACGCGATCTGCAGCGAGTCGGAGAGCAGCGCGTCGTTCATCACATTGCCGCCCGCGAATTCGACCCACGACACTTTCAGGTTCGGCACGCCAAGTTGCGCCGCGTGTTTTTCAAGCAGCTTCTGATCCTGAATGATCATCAGCGGCAAATAGCTGACGCCGTACTGCCGCGCGATGCGGATCTCCGAGAGTTCGGCGCGCGCGGGTACGCTGGCCAGCATCGCGAACAGCGCGAGCAGCGTCGAGAAGAAAAGGACAAGTCTGCGGAGGCTCATTGCGGGTCTCTCCTTGTAGTTGCCGTGCGTGACAAAGCGCGGCGGGGCGGTCGGATGGTGCGCGACAGGCAAACGTGCGCATCGGACAAGCCGATATGCACGCGCGACGGAATCAAACGATGGCGAACCGCGCGCAGACAGGCGCGCGGAAATGCGGACGTGGCCGCTGACGACGGAACAGATGTGCGGGACGACGATGAGGCAGGGTACGCATCGCGAGTGTCTCCTTGAGTTCCGCTCGTTTGCGTCGCGAAGCGTTGCATGGCGGCGCGTGACTGGAACCCGGTGCCTTGATGGCCTGTTGTCGGGCACCGTGCACTGCGGCGCGTTAAGTGCCCTGTGATTTAACTCATCTGTATGAGTGTCGAGTGTAGGTGATGCCCTTGCCGATTGCAACTGCGGGAAAACGTGAAAAGGGACATGCAGGCGCGTCCCTTTTGTCGTGCGATTGCCGAACCCATTAAAGCGAGTGACGCGTGCCGTTACAGCGGCTCTTCGTGCGAAGCGGACGGCCCGACGTATTCGTAGCGCGCGGTGTTCACGTGGGAAATGCGCACCTCGACGGGGGCGTGATGATACGAGTACGCGACCCGCCGCACTTCGAGCAGCGGCGTGCCGTGCGGCACTTCGAGCAGCTTGCTTTCGGCGTCGTCGGCGGTGGCGACGCGCAGCCGCTCTTCCGTCCCGACGACGTTGATGCGGAAGGAATCCTGATAGAAGTTGTAGAGCGTGCTCGGCCGCTCGCGCAGAGCCGCTTCAGTCAGCCCCGGAAAACGCGCCTCGGCGACGGTGATGTTGTCGATCATCACTGTTTCGCCGTGCAGCGCCAGCCGGTTGACGAACGTGAAGACGCGCGCGTTCGGCTCGACGCCGAGCATCGCGGCAATCTCGCGCGCCACCTTGGCTTTCTTGAAGGACACGAGGCTCACGGTCGGGTAGGTCTTGTCGCCGTCCTGGCGCACGATGCGGAAAAAGCGGAAGAAGTGCCGGTCGCGCTGGTGCTGCGCAACGAACGTGCCGAGTCCTTGATGGCGCACGAGGATGTTGTCCGCGACGAGCTCGTCGATGGCCTTGCGCAGCGTGCCGATCGACACGCCGAAGCGTTCCGCGAGACGCTTTTCCGACGGTATCGCCTCGCCGCCTTTCCATTCCTGCGCGGAAAGCGCCGCGAGCATCGCGTTCTTCACTTCCTTGTAGCGTGTGCCGCCGATGGTGGGCGTGCCCATGGTGCCGCTGGCGTTGTTCGAGCCGATCGTCAACGTGTTCATGGCTGTGTCCTCTCGTGCATGGTGCTTCGTCAGTGCGTTGTTAGTGCGTTGTTGTTGCCTGTGCAGCGCGCAATGCCGCTTCTTCTCTTTCCAAATTATTCTACTTCATCCGGCTCATCAAACACATATAGATGATCTGGTTGACATATGGACGAGTGCTGCCTAAGATGGTTTGCACGGAGACAAACACAACCTGTCAACCAGACTGGAGACAAACGATGAGCTACACGGCAGCAGGTGGGTCGCAAACGGGTTCAGGAGCTTCCGGCAACCCATCACACGAGCGCAGGACGATTCATATCGTGCTGCACGAAGCGAAAGACACCGTCGGTGTCGCGGTCGTCGAAGGCATCAAGGCGGGCACGCAGCTGAATGCGTGGATCATGGACGACGACGAAGTCATCACCGTCTCCGCGAAGCAGGACATCCCCATCGGTCACAAGGTGGCGCTCAAGGACATGGCCGTGGGCGACACCGTCTACAAGTACGGCGTCGATATCGGCAAGGTGGTGCAGCCCATCAAGGCGGGCGAGCACGCCCACGTGCACAACATCAAGACGAAACGCTGGTAAGGCGGCGCGAGGATCGACCGCGCGCCGTTGCGCGACAGCAGCGCACGCGTGCATTCCTTTTGACCTCCAGCCACTCCTTCACTGAACAGAGCCCGATCAAAGAGACCCACCATGAGCGTGATTGACCAGAACACTACTTTCCACGGCTATCGCCGTTCGAATGGACGCGTCGGCGTGCGCAACCATGTGATCATTCTTCCCGTCGACGATCTGTCGAATGCGGCCGCGCAAGCCGTCGAAAACAACATCAAAGGCACGATGGCGCTGCCGCATCCGTATGGCCGGCTGCAATTCGGCGCGGACCTGGACCTGCATTTCCGTACGCTGATCGGCGCGGGCTGCAACCCGAACGTCGCGGCCGTCGTCGTGATCGGCATCGAGGAAGGCTGGACCAAGCGCGTCGTCGACGGCATCGCGCAGTCGGGCAAGCCGGTGATGGGCTTCGGCATCGAGTTGCACGGCGACCATGACACGGTCATGCGCGCGTCGAAGGCGGCGAAGGAGATGGTGCAGTACGCGACGTCGCTCGAGCGCGAAGCGTGCCCGATCTCGGATCTGTGGGTATCGACCAAATGCGGCGAATCGGATACCACGTCGGGCTGCGGCGCGAATCCGACTGTCGGCAATGCGTTCGACAAGCTCTATGGTCTCGGCACCACGCTCGTGTTCGGCGAGACGTCGGAACTGACGGGCGGCGAGCAGCTTGTCGCGGCGCGCTGCGCGAACGACCAGGTGCGCGAGCGTTTCCAGTTCATGTTCGACCGCTATCAGGACATGATCAACCGCTGGAAGACGGATGATCTGTCGGAGTCGCAGCCGACCAAGGGCAACATCGCGGGCGGCCTGACGACGATCGAAGAGAAGGCGCTGGGCAACATCCAGAAGATCGGCAAGAAGTGCCGCGTCGACGGCGTGCTCGACAAGGCGGAGATGCCGACGCATTCGGGCCTGTGGTTCATGGATTCGTCGTCGGCGGCAGCGGAGATGGTGACGTTGTGCGCGGCCTCCGGCTTCGCCGTGCATTTCTTCCCGACGGGGCAGGGCAACGTGATCGGCAACCCGATCATGCCCGTCATCAAGATCTGCGCGAACCCACGCACCGTGCGCACGATGAGCGAGCATATCGACGTCGACGTGTCGGGCCTGTTGCAGCGCGAACAGAATCTCGATCAGGCAGGCGACAAACTGCTGGAGTCGATGCTCGCCACGGCGAATGGCCGCTGGACATCGGCCGAGGCGCTGGGTCATCGCGAGTTCGTGCTGACGCGTCTGTTCGAAAGCGCCTGATCTGCGCGATCAGATAGCATTGTCCCCATGAAGCCCGCGCGCTTTTGCCGAGTGCGGCGGGCTTTGCGAACGCAGTTTCGCTACAGCGCGCGCCGTGTGTAACGGGCCATAGAAGGACAGAAGGCCGGCGCACGATGCGCGACGCTGTTCACTTCAAGCAGCAGCGAGTGGAGGAGACACCATCTTGCGCGTGCTCAAGCATCTCTATGTGCAGGTTCTGATCGGCCTCGCGGCCGGAATTCTCGTCGGCTATTTCTCGCCGGATCTCGGCGTGCAGATGAAGCCGTTCGGCGACACGTTCATCCGCCTCATCAAAATGCTGATCACGCTGGTGATCTTCTGCACCGTGTCGGTGGGCATCGCGCGGATGGAAAATCTCAAGCACGTCGGCCGCGTCGGTCTGAAGACGATTTTCTACTTCGAAGCGGTGACGACGCTCGCGCTCGTCATCGGTCTCGTCGTCGCGAACGTGCTGCATCCGGGCGAAGGTCTGAACATCGATCCGAAGACACTCGACACGCACGCCGTCAGTCACTACGTGGCGGAAGTGCATACGGCGGCGTCACAGAGTTTCCTCGAAGAGATCGTGCCGAACTCCGTGGTCGGCGCGTTCGCGCGCGGCAACCTGTTGCAGGTGCTGCTGTTCTCGGTGCTGTTCGGCATCGCGTTGTCGATCATGTCGCGCCGCAGCCGCTTCCTGTCGCGCGTGATCGAGCAGAGCGGCGAAGCGCTGATGAAGATCGTCGAGATGATCATGCGGCTCGCGCCGCTCGGCGCATTCGGCGCGATGGCGTTCACGGTCGGCAAGTACGGCATCGGCACGTTGCAGCAACTGGGCCTGCTGATCGTCTGCTTCTATCTGACGAGCATCGTGTTCATCGTGCTCGTGCTGGGCTCGATCTGTCGTTGGACGGGCGTCGGCTTGTGGCCGCTGCTCAAGTACCTGCGCGAAGAACTGCTGATCGTGCTCGGCACGTCGACGACGGAATCGGTGTTGCCGCGGCTGATGGAAAAGCTCGAGCGCCTCGGCTGCCCGAAACCCGTCGTCGGCCTCGTGCTGCCGACAGGCTACTCGTTCAACCTCGACGGCGCGGCGATCTATCTGACGATGACGTCGCTCTTCATCGCGCAGGCCACGAATACGCATCTGTCGCTGCTTCAGCAGATCGGCCTGCTCGCGATCCTGATGGTGACGTCGAAGGGCGGCGCGGGCGTCGCGGGCGCGGCGCTCGTCGCGTTGACGGCGACGCTGTCGACGCACAACATCATCCCCGTCGCCGGCATCACGCTGATCATCGGCATCGACCGCGTGCTCAACGAGATTCGCGCGATCGTCAACATGATCGGCAATGCGGTGGCGACGCTCGTGGTCGCGCGCTGGGAAGGGGCGTTCGATGCCGAAGCCGCGCGCAAGGTACTCGCCGAGCCGCTCGCCATAAGCAGCGAGGACGAAGACGCCGAAACGGCCGAAAAGATCAGCGAAAGAACGCCCGCCTACGCACAGGAACGCTCGAATTGAAAAACGATCGCAAGAAAGTCGTCGTCAGCGAGTTCATCGACGCATCCGCCGTCGAATCGCTGAAGCAACATTTCGACGTGCATGCGAACGCATCGCTCGTCGATCAACACGACACGCTACGCGGCCTGCTCGCCGATGCGGATGCGCTGATCGTGCGCAACCGCACGCGGGTCACGCAGGCGTTGCTCGATGCCGCGCCGAAACTGATCGCCGTGGGCCGGCTCGGTGTCGGGCTCGACAATATCGATCTCGCGGCGTGCGCGCAGCGCGGCGTGCAGGTGCTGCCCGCAACGGGCGCGAATGCGCGCGCCGTCGCGGAGTATGCGATCGCGGCGGCGTTGATGCTGCTGCGCGGCGCGTATCTGTCGAGCGCTTCGGTGGCGGCGGGCGAATGGCCGCGCACCGCGCTGTCGAATGGACGCGAAGCGGCGGGCAGCACGTTGGCCGTGATCGGCTTCGGCGGGATCGGACAGCTCGTCGCGCAACTGGCGCGCTCGCTCGGCATGCGGGTAGCGGGCTACGATCCGCAGCAACCGGCGAGCGCCGCGTGCTGGAAAGAGACGGGCGCGCAATGCATGACGTTCGAAGAGGCGTTGCGCGCGGCGGATGTCGTGTCGGTTCACGTGCCGCTCGTCGAGAGCACGCGCAATCTGCTCGGCGCCGCGCAACTGTCGATGCTCAAGCCGCATGCCGTGGTGATCAATACATCGCGTGGCGGCGTGATCGACGAACGCGCGCTCGCCGATGCGCTGAAGCACGGGCGCCTCGGCGGCGCGGCGCTCGATGTATTCGCCGACGAGCCGCTCAAGGCGGGCTCGCCGCTTGCGGGCGCGCCGAACCTGGTCTTGACGCCGCATATCGCGGGACTCACAGTGCAATCGAACGAACGCGTCAGCACGCTCGTCGCGGCGCGCGTGACGCAGGCGCTGCTCGAAGGCGAGCGCGATTCACAACGACGGGAAGGAGTTTCGACATGACGCGTGTTTCATCCGGCGACCTGTACGCGCTCGCGATGCGCGCAATGCTGGCTGCGGGCGCGACGCAGAACACGGCCGCGGCGACGGCGCGCGCGCTCGTCTATGCAGACGAACGCGGGCTTTCTTCGCACGGCGTCGCGCGCCTGCCGATGTATGTCGCGCAGTTGCGCAACGGCCGCGTCGATCCGCGGGCGCAGGCGTTCATCGCGAACGCGCGCAACGCGGCCGTGCTGATCGACGCCGCCGACGGCATGGCTTTTCCGGCCTGCGAACTCGCGATCGAAACATTGATCGGCCGCGCGCGCGAGCATGGCAGCGCGGTCGCGAGCGTGCGGCGCAGCCATCATTTCGGCGTCGGCGCGTATCACCTCGAAGTGCTCGGCGCGGCGGGCCTCGTGGGGCTCGCGTTCAGCAATACGCCCGCAGCGATGCCCGCGTGGGGCGGGCGTCATTCGCTGTTCGGCACGAATCCGATTGCGGCTGTGTTTCCGCGCCGCGATGGTGAGCCGCTGCTGATCGACCTATCGCTGTCGAACGTGGCGCGCGGCAAGATCATGGTCGCGGCACGCGAAGGTAAACCAATTCCCGAAGGCTGGGCGACGACGCGCGACGGCTTGCCGACCACCGATGCGAAAGCCGCGCTCGACGGCATGATGCTGCCGTTCGGCGGCGCGAAAGGCGCGATGCTTGCGCTGATGGTCGAACTGCTCGCGGCTGCGCTCGCGGGCGCGAACTTCGGCTATGAAGCGGGCTCATTCCTGACGGAGGAGGGCGAGAAATCGCAGATCGGCCATCTGTTCTGGGCGATCGATCCGGGCGCGCTGGCGGGCAGCGAAGCGTATCTGTCGAGAGTGGAGGCGCTGGTCGCCGCGATGCTTCAGGATGCGGACGTGCGCTTGCCGGGCGAGCGCCGGCGCAGTCTCGCCGACGTGGCTACGCGCGACGGGATCGAGATTCCCGATGCGCTTCACGCGCAGCTTGTGGGGCTGGCGGGGTAGTCGTTTCGTGCTGCTTGTGCTTGTGATTAAGTCTTGTGGCGTGCGTGATCGGCTCGATCGCGCAATGCTCTTATAACCGCCGTCGGTCCGACGCACACACGGCAGTGTGTCTGTGCCGGACCGACGCCAATGGAATCGGCTACCACCAGACGCCAAGTGCGCGTATTCCTGCCGGCTTCTGAATCAGCATGGCGATGTCAGGTGGAAGCGGCGCGGAAACGGTGTTGACCGCCGAACTCACCGCGGGTGTCAGCCTGTAGCTCGCATCGAGTGCAGCCGGTCCGTCGAGGAAGTAGCCATGCATTTCCTGGCCGGTATCGCTGGCGAACGCACGCAAGGTCGTGTAGACGGCAGGATTTTTGATCTGCCCACGCGACCATACGGCGACCCAGGTCGGCGTGTTGACCGACGACCGCTGATAGACGTTGTTGTCGGTGGTGGTCTTGAGTTGCGCGGCCGTGTACTGAAACGAGTAGTCCTCGACACACATCAGGCAGTTGCCGGAGCCGCCGGTGATGACGTTGTTGTGGACATTGGTCGGCCCTGTGATCCACGTCATGTCAGGCGGCGTTGCCACGCCCTGACGCAAATCCTTCTGGCTGGATGATGTTGCCGTGGCCCAGCGTCGGGTATCCATCACGATGTTGAGATTGCGCTCGCTCGTAGTCGTGCTGTTCTTCGCGAGCGTGTTGTTCCAGATATCGACGTCACTCGTGTTGATGACCTTGATGCCGCTCCCGCCATTCGAGACCACCAGGTTGTTGACGAACTGCGCCTTGTCCGAGATCTCCGTATCGAGGCCATGCCCGGCGTTGCCGATCGAGTCGTTGTTCAATATCTTGATGTCGTACGACGATTCATCGAACCACAAGCCTGTACTGAGATTTCTCAGGAAGACGCTGTCGCTCACAGTCACATTGCGGGAATGCGATGTCTTGAAGCCGGCCGCGACGGGCGACATGTTGAAGTGCTCCTGATTGTTTGCCACGGCGAGCAATCCCTGCATGCGCAGTCCATCGGTGCGGTTTCCGCCGACGCCCAGCAGGCCGTTACGTGCAACGGTCACGTTCTGCACCGTCGCGTTCGCATTGCCGATGAACAGTCCTGTCGTCGCGTTGTCGAGGACCGCGACATTCCTGAAAGTCACACCTGAGCCCAGAAGCTGGACAGCGCCCATATTCGGAACGGACGGCGCATAGCGCCTCACACCGAAACCCTGGAACGTGCTGCCCGTGCTGTTGTCGGTGATGGCGACCTGGACATCGCTGGCGCGCACTACATGTCCCGTCGGGTCGGCTCCGAGATATAGCTTCGCGCCGGTCTCGTCGTAGAAAAAGCTGCCGGGCGTCACCTGGCCGAGTGATGCAACCTGAGTCTGTGTCACGCCGTCGACCCAAACCTGGTCGGGATGCGCGGCCATCGGATAGTTCGCGTTCACGAACTGGTTGCTGCCCGTACCATCGGCTGCGCCAACAGTGAAAGTCGGATCGTGCCGGAACACGTGATTCCAACTCGCAGCCCATACGTACTTCGATGCCGAAGTGGTACGCATCCAGGCGCTCACAACGGAACTGCCTTCGAGCCATACCGTTTCGCGCGGATAGGCCTGTATCGTTACCTGTCTGTTCGTCGTGATGTGTTCGTGATACGAGCCTTCGCGCAGCACGATCGTTGCGCCCGCAGAAGCTTTGGTGATCGCCTGCTGTATCGTGGCAAGAGGTGCCGCAAGCGTGCCCGCCGCCGTGTCCGATCCGTTCGGCGAAACATAGATGACGGCGCCTGAAGGCACCGCATAGGCGGCCGTTCCGATGCGCGCAGAGCCCGCGCCTGTATTGCGTACGCCCGTCATGTCGATGAGCGGTTCGGGATCGGGAGCCGAACTGGAAACCGCCGCCAATGCCGCACTCTTCGCCGTTGCGGCGCTGGCGGCATCGGCGATGTCTGCGCCGCTATCGCCTCCGCATCCGGCGAGACTGAAAACCATTGCGACCGCGACAACGGCCGCCATGCCGGTTCTACGACAACACGATTCAAGTATCATGATTTTTTGTTCCTTTCCGATTGGGATAGAAATTTACTTCGTCATACTGAATTACCGGTTGCTGCGACCGGGATTGTGAGCGTGAATCCGTTAGAAGTCTGTAGTACGGCTCTGAAGTCCAGCCACGTGCACCGTGTAGGACACGTGTGAGCACAATGTGCGTTCGAAGCCCGAAAGCCGAACGCGTCGAATGGCATTGCGCATCTTTCGAATGCCGATGCGTATGACCGTCGTTCAACTGCGCATGTGCGTTTGATGGCCGTGTGATGTCGCGCATGTGTCGCGACAACGGCTTTCGTCATCCCCTGAAATGGGCTAGTCTGAGTGTCCCCGACATCCCCTCGTCGGCAGCCGTGACATCGCCTTGCAAAGCGTCAGCGAATTGTCACGTCGGTTCCATCACCCGTCCTCAATGCGTCACTTTCGTAGGAGAGCTTTCCATGGACGTACAGCAACTCGTTTCCGAATTTCTTGCGTCGGAGCATGGCAATCAGGCCGCGCAGGCTCTCGCGGCCCAGGGCGTGAGTCCCGACGACGCGCAGCAAATGCTGGGTCAGGTGGCCGAGACGGCGCACGCGCATGTCGAAGAGCAGAGCGCCGGTCTGATGGGGGAGCATCCGGGCAAGAGCTTCTTTGCTGCATTCGCGGCCGGCCTCGTCAAAGGCGATGGTTTTTTCAAGTCGGTCGAGGAAGGCGGGGAAGGCATCCTGACTGGCCGCGTCGCGGAGTCTCTCGCGCAGAAGATGGGAATCGACCCGGCCGTCGCGTCGACTGTCGCGGCTGCCGCGACGCCGTATGTGGTCGCTTTTCTGAAGGAAAAGCTCGCCTGAGATGATTGTGCGAACCACTCGCGGGCTGTGCCTCTGGCCGCGTGCTGAACCGGGCAGTGTGCGCGATGCGCACCGCAATCCGCAGCAATGCGCAACGGGGGATTTGCCGAGGTATCGTTTTCGCAACACGTGCGATAAGACACACAAGGGTCTATCTTATTTTTGATAGCCTAGAGTCGTGGTGAACAGGAACAGCGCGCGCGTGTTTCATGCCGCATAAGCACAACTGCGAAGAGGAGGGCTCCACGATGCTGCAATGGCTGATCCGCTGGGCGTCACATCACTCTGCTGCCCCTGAAAGACTGGCTGAACGTGCGCTGCACGATCTACGCATGGAGCTCTACCAGGCCGAGCAACGTGTCCTCGACGCGCAGATGCAGGCGGACTACTACCGCTCGCGTATCGCGTTCTGCGAGGAAGTGCAGAAGAAAGGTATCGAGCAGGTGTCCGACGACCGGCGCGAGCACCAGGAAGCGCCGCCGCCGTTGCGGCCTGCGGGGTTGAAGCTCACTGCGGCGCAGTAGCGCGTGCTTGCGCGGAACGACGATCGCGGTCGGTTGCAGCGCGCAGCGCTGCGGCCGACGCGTGGTTCATCCGTAAATCGACGATTCATCGATAACCCGTCGACAAACCGTTCAGACGGCGCCGCTGAACGAGACGGCAAGCGCAAGTCCGATATTGACGGCAGTGAGGATGATCCAGCCGGCGAATACGAGTACGGGTCCGAAACGAGACATGATGTTCTCCGCTCACGGCCTCGACGGCTCGTCAAGCGAGTCGGTCGACCGCGTTACCATGCGCGAATCGTAGGCCCCAGGTCGCTGCTTCAGTAGAGGCACATCGCTACACTCACCGTTTCCGTAGCGGCATCAATTGCAGAAGGCTATCGCCATGGCACGGATGGCTTTCACGCCTGATGCTCGCGCTCAGGACATTCCGTATAAAAATCTTCGAAGCAAAGCAGATTGAGCGCCCGGATCTGCTCGGTCATGAAATCGACGAATACGCGAATGCGAGACGGCAGGTGCTGTCGACAGAGGTAGCAGATGTAGTGGCCGCGGTCGTCCGGCACATGCCGCTTCAAAGCCATCACGAGTTCGTGGCGCGCGATGTGATCGCATATCTGGTAGCCGGGCATTTGCGCGATGCCATGTCCGTCGAGGACTGCGCGCAATACGAGGTCCGCGTCATTGAAAGTCAGCCTCGCCGTCGGCAGAAACTTTCGCATATGGCCGTCGACCTTGAATTCCCATTCGAACACGCGCCCGCTGGAGAAGCGGAAGTTGATGCACTCATGCTGGCCCAGTTCTTCGAGTGTCGACGGCAACCCTCGTCTTTCGGCGTAGAGGGGGGACGCGCAGAGCACCATCTGCATCGGAATCAACTGTTTCGCGATGATGCTCGAGTCCTCGATGCGTCCGTCGCGAAACGCGACATCGATCTGCTCGGCGGCGAAATCCGTAGGGCGGTCATCGAGAAGCAGATCGACTGCGATATCCGGATAGGCTTCGGTGAACGTGGAAAGCAGCGGCGCAACCACCTTGCGTCCGAATCCGACTGTGGAGCTGATGCGAAGCAAGCCGCGCGGCGGGCCGTGGCGAAGATCCAGCATGTCGTTCATCGCCTCGACGATATGGGTTACGCCCCGGTTGCAGTTCTCGAAGAACCGCTCGCCCTCGCGCGTCAGATGGGTCGTTCGCGTCGTCCGCAGAAAGAGGCGCGTGCTGAGTTGCGTTTCGAGCTTCTGGACATTGCGGCTGACAGCCGAGCGCCCGATCCCGAGTCGCTCGCCCGCCCTGGCGAAGCTTCCTTCCGTGGCGACGGCCATGAACGAGATGATGCCCGCGTAGCTCGTAGCGAAACAGGTCGACAAGGCGTCAGCGGGATTGGGCAGGCCAACGCGAAAACCATGCTGCGGTATATCCGGTTGATCCATTGAGGGCTCCGACTATGGGCACCTTCACTGAGCCGTCCCGGGGTGCCTGTCTGTACTTGAGCATCGGGAGTTTTTGTGCAGCCGCAGAACTTTTGGCGAGGCTTTCGGCTGGCTTTCGTAGTGTAGGACACGGTGAAGGGATGCGGTATAGCGTTCTGGCGGCCGACTTTTCGATTGACGCAGGACGGGAAACACCGTGAGGCCCTGGATGGCTCTACCGCCGTGGTGCGCGCTCGCCTAGCATGTAGGTTGCGCCGCCCGTACACACGTTCCGAGGCGGATGCGTCCGGGCCAAAATCATCTGGAATGCCGGCACCGGCTTTACGATCGTTCGTTCGGCGCAAATCGACGAAGGCGGGCGGATTCGACGATACGGGAGCAGAAGGCAATCCGGTACGCTTGCCCGCAGAGAATCGGAACGCTCGTCGCCGGGTCAGGGGGCAACATGCACAACGAAAAAGACAACGAGGGACTGCAAGCCCCTCCGCTTTCGCTGCTCGACCGGTATCGGGGCCGGGATTTCGCTCCGTTGTACACGACGACCGTGACGGTTTCCGGCGGCGAGACGGGACACGGCCGCGCATCCGGCGTGGCCCGTTCGGATGACGGGAATCTCGTCGTGGATCTGCGGCTGCCGACGGAACTCGGCGGCCCCGGCAACGGAACGAATCCCGAGCAACTGTTCGCGGCGGGCTTTGCCGCCTGCTTCCATGGCGCCCTGAATCTGCTCGGAAAGCGCGCGAATATGGAACTCGACGATACGGTCGTCGAGGTGCAGGTTGCGTTCGGTCGCGATCCGATGGACGGCGGCTACGCATTGGTGATCGATGTCCGCGTGCGGATGCCGGGTATCGAGCGGGCCGTCGCGGAAGAGATGGTGCGCAATGCCGAGCGCCTGTGTCCCTACGCGAAGATGGCCCGGCAAGGGACGGTCAACGTCGTGGCCGTCATCGACTGAAGCGGGATGCCCGTCTCGCTTGCGAGCGCGCGGCGCTCAGAATTGTGACGAGACCCCGGACGGCGCCATCGTTTGATCGTCATTGCCGTGCAACACCGCCTCGCCATGCTCGACGTAGGCCCGCAGCAGATGATGCGCGATCGCAAACGGCTTCGGCGCGGACAGTCCGTTCGCATGCGTGCCCGCGAGCATCGCGGCGACTTCCGCGCGCGTGAACCAGCGTGCGTCTTCGAGCTCCGCCTCGTCGACGACGATCTGCGTGTCGGCAGCCCGCGCGAAGCAGCCGATCATCATCGACGAAGGAAACGGCCACGGCTGCGACGCGAAGTAGACGACCTGCGCGCACGTCACGCGCGCTTCTTCCAGCACTTCGCGGCGCACGGCATCTTCGACGGTCTCGCCCGGCTCGACGAAACCCGCGAGCGCCGAGTACATGCCTGGCGCAAACTGGCGCTGGCGTCCGAGCAGGCACCGCTCGCCGTCGATCGCCAGCATGATCACGACGGGATCGACGCGCGGAAAGTGACGCGTGCCGCACGCATCGCACGCACGCTGCCAGCCTGCCGCCGCCGGGCGGCTGGCCGCGCCGCAGTTCGCGCAGAAGCTATGGCGGCGATGCCAGTCGAGCATCGACTTCGCCTGACCCAGCATGCCGACCACCTCGGGCGCGACGAGGCCCCGCATCGCGATCGAACGCAAATCGATGCGCTCGTGCAGCACGCCATGCGTCTGCCCTTCGCCCGGTTCGAGGCCGAGCGTGAAGCCGAGCGCGAAGCGGCCGCTGCCGTCGACGTGCTGCCCCAGAAACACGCTTTGCAGCGGCTCGCCGAATGCAGCCGCTTCACGGGCGAGGAACCACGCATCCTGCTCGTCGCCGCGCTTGAGCAACGGGACGTCGCCATCGAAGACGAAAAAGCGCGCGGCGGGATCGCTGCGCAGGCGTTCGATGAAGGCGTCGTCGTCGCGCTTGTCGGAGCGGCGGTCGAGCGGATTCAGGTTGAAGCCGATGGAAGCGGAAGGGGCGGTCATCGCGTTGAGTTGTATGAAGAGGACAGTGCGCAAGTATGGCACGGCATGTCGTACTTTTCTGCGGGCGCATATCCGCGCGGCGCAACCCTTACAGCGTGCCGGGCTCGTGCGCCGACGGATTCGTTACGCCCGCCGCCGAGAGCGCCTCGTGCAGCGTTTCGAAGATGTTCGAATCGCCGATCGTCTGCGTGATGCCGTGGCGGTCCATATCGGAGCGCAGATAGCGGTTCACCCGTCCGAACAGCACGCCGATTTTCCGCTCGTGCAAGTTGTCGATCAGATCGTTCACCGTGCGCGCGGCGGAGTAGTCGAGATCGGTGATCGCGCCCGCATCGACGACGAACCAGCGCAGCGGACCCGGCGCCGCGTCGATCAGCCGCGAGACTTCCGCTGTGAAGAAGTGATCGTTCGCGAAGAACAGATCCGCGCCGAAGCGATACACGATGAGCCCCGGCGCCGTCATGGTCCCCGGCTGCGCGGGCACGGACAGCCAGCGTCCCGTCGAGGGCGCGGGCTCCAGCACCATCGTATGCGGATGGTAGCTGTGCCGCACGTGCCGCATCAGCGACAGCGCGACCGCGAGCAGTATGCCGTGCTCGACGCCCACCATCACGACGGCGGCCGCCGTGACGAGCGCCAGCGTGAACTCGCCGGGGCTCTCGCTGCGGATCGCCTTCAGGCTTTGCACGTTGATCATTCCGATCGCGATCGTGAACACGATGCCCGCCAGCACGCAGTGCGGCAGATATTGCAGCCATGTGCTCAGGAACAGCAACACGACGACCACCACGGCGGCGAACACGAGCTGCCCGAGCTGGCTGCGCGTGCCGGCGCGTTCGGCCATGGCGGTCTGCGTCGGGCTGCCGTTGACGACGAACGTGCCGCTGAACGCGGCGGCCGCATTCGCGGCGGCCAGCCCGAGGATGTCGGCGTTCGTGTCGACGTCTTCGTGATACTGCTGCGCGAACACGCGCGCCGCTGCGGCGCTTTGCGCGATGATCATCACGAAGCACGATGCCGCGACGGGCACGAGATCGAGAAACTGCTGCCACGTGACATCCGGAAACCGCAGCGGCGGCAGGCCGCCCGCAAGCGGGCCCAGCACGGAAATGCCATGGGATGCGAAGTCGAACGTCCCGCTTGCCGCGATGCTGCCGACCACGACGACGAGCGGTATCGGCAGGCGCGGCGACAGCGCCTTCGAGCCGAGGATGGCTACCACCACCAGCGCCGTGAGCGCCAGCGTCGGCAGATGCGCGCCAGCGAGATGGCCGACCACGTACGCGAACTGCGCGAGACTTCGCGACGACGGGTAGGGCACCGTCATGCCGAACATGTCGCCGAGCATCGCAATCGACACCTGAATGCCGACGCCCGTCAGAAAGCCGACCAGCACCGTGCGCGACAGGAAATCGGCGAGAAAGCCGAGCTTGAAGATGCGCGCGAGCAGCAGCAGCGCCGCGGTGAGCAGCGCGACCATGCCCGCCAGCGCCACGTATTCGGCGCTGCCCATCGGCGCAAGCGCCGACGCGCGGCTCGCGAAGATCGTCGCCGTCGCCGAGTCGGCCGCCACCACGAGGTGACGCGACGCGCCGAAGAACGCAAACGCGACGAGCGGCACAAAGACGGTATACAGCCCCGTCACGGCGGGCATCCCCGCGATGCGTGCGTAGCCGAGCACCTGGGGGATGTCCATCGACGCGAGCGATATGCCCGCGAACACATCGCGCAAGGCCCGCGTACGGTCGATGGGAAGCAGGCCTTTCAACACGCTCAGGCGTGCGGGACTTTCAGTTGTATCGCGCATGCTCGACACCTTGTTGTTATAGGTTCAACCGCGGGTTCAACCGCGGGTTCAACCGGCAATGCGCATCGAACGCATCGAACGCGTCGCGGGCGTCGCGGGTGTGGTGACGGGTCTCAGGTGCTCGCGACGAGAAACGCCTCGCCAGTGGCCGGCCGCAGGCCATCGGATCGATGCGAGAAATAGCGTTCGGTCAGGTCGGCCGTCGATACATGCCGGGCCCGGCTGAAACCCGCTTCGCGCGCCAGCGCCATCATCTCGTCGGGGCTGAAGAAGCTGACGAACGGCGTTCCCGCCGCGCGCGCCCGTTCATAGACGGCCTGATGTTGCGCGCGTTCGGCGGCGTCGATGAGTTCGAGCGGCAACAGAAAAGTCATCGCCAGCGTCGAGCCCGGCGCGAGCTTTGCGATCTGACGCAGCGTCGCGAGGTTCGCGTCGCGCGTCAGATACATCGACACGCCCGTCGATGCGACCACGGCCGGCGCGTCCGCTTCGAAGCCCGCGCCCGACAGGCAGTCCCACCACGACTGGCCCGCTTCGAAGTCGACGGGCACGAGCCGCAGCCATGGCGGTATGCCGTAGCCGAGGTCGATCAGGCGCTGGCGCTTCCACGCCTCGGCGCCCGGACGATCCACTTCGAACACGCGCAGCCGCGATGCGATCTCCGGCTTGCGCTGCGCGAACGTATCGAGTCCCGCGCCGAGAATGACGTATTGCGACACGCCGTGGCTCGCCTCTTCCGTCACCAGGTCTTCGATGAAACGCGCGCGGGCGACGATCGATGCCCGATAGCCACGCGTGCCCTGCGGGTCCATGTCGGGACGGTTGCGCCAGCCTTCGTCGGGCGCGGCGAGGCGCAAGCCGATCTCGTCGTCGAGCACGTGCGGCGGCGCATCGACCTGCGCATGCATGGCCCGCCACAACGCGACGCGCACGGCGGTGCTGTCGGCCGCCACCGTCTGCTTGTCCTGCATGATGTTCCCTTTTCGAATAATCGGATGTCGACGCCAAGACTGTAAAGCAATCGCACGCCTGCGGACAAAAGTACAGGCGATGCGCAGCGCTATACTGTGGGCCCGACTACAGGACAGGTAGCCGGCATGGCAGCGCGCCGATGCGCTCTTCATCACATGAGGCGTCTGGAATTGCACGAGCCATCCGGCGACGACATATAAATTGGCAGATCACGATCTGAAGCGGCTCAAAATCGACCGGCCGGCCGTCGCTACGGGCGGCCGCCGGCGCAACTGGATCGGCTACGGGGCCGTCGCGCTGCTGCTGGCCGGCGCGCTCTTTTTCGGCCTGAGGCTCGCCGGTCCGCAGACCGTCGACACCACGACCGTGGTGTCCGCTTACCCATCGCAAACCTACACGCTGCTCAACGCGACGGGCTACGTCGTGCCGCAGCGCAAGGCGGCCGTGGCATCGAAGGCGCAAGGGCGGCTCGAATGGCTCGGCGTGCTCGAAGGCACGCGCGTCAAGCAGAACGAGGTGATCGCACGGATCGAGAGCAACGACGTCGAGGCTGCGCTCGCGCAGGCGAAGGCTCAGGTCAAGGTCGCGCAGGCCAATCTCGCGCTGCAGGAAGCGGAACTGAAGAACGCCGAAATCAATCTGCGCCGCTCCGCGATACTCGCGCCGAACGGCGCCATTCCCGCGACCCAGTACGACGCCGATCTCGCCCGCTACGACAAGGCAAAGGCGTCGATCGACAACAGCCGCGCCGCGATCGTGTCGGCGCAGGCGAACGCGCAGGCCGCGCAGGTCGCCGTCGATCAGACCGTGATCCGCGCGCCGTTCGACGGCGTCGTGATCGAAAAGCACGCGAATGTCGGCGACAACATCACGCCGTTCTCGCAGGCGTCCGACAGCAAGGGCGCTGTCGTGACGATCGCCGACATGGCGACGCTCGAAGTCGAGGCCGACGTCGCCGAATCGAACATCGGGAAGATCACCGTCAACGAGCCGTGCGAGATCCAGCTCGACGCGCTGCCAGAGGTTCGCCTCGCGGGCAGCGTGTCGCGCATCGTGCCGACCGTCGACCGCTCGAAGGCGACCGTGCTCGTCAAGGTGCGCTTCGTCGATCGCGACGAACGCGTGCTGCCCGATATGAGCGCGAAGATCGCGTTCCTGTCGAAGCCGGTGCCGCCGCAGGACAGGCAACCGGTGGTCGCGGTGCAGCCGGCCGCCATCGTCGAGCGCGGCGGGCGCAAGGTCGTGTTCGCGATCAAGGACGATGCCGTGCGTGAAGTGCCCGTCACGACGGGAGCGACGCTCGGCGAACTGGTTGCCGTCAGCGGCGTGCGTCCCGGCGATGTGCTGGTGCGCTCGCCCAGCGAGCACATCAAGGACGGCGCGAAAGTCACCGTGGCGAAGAAGCCGTGAACCACATGAGTCACGACGCGAGCGCGGCACTGAACGAGGCGATGCCCCTCGTCGATATCCGGCACCTCGTCAAGTCGTACCGGCGCGGCGTGCAGACGGTGCCCGTGCTGTCGGACATTACGCTCTCGATCGGCGATGGCGATTTCATCGCGTTGATGGGACCGTCGGGTTCGGGCAAGAGCACGCTGCTCAATCTGATCGCGGGCATCGACCGGCCGGACGGCGGCGAGCTGCGCGTCGGCGGCGTCGATATCACGCGGCTCTCCGAAGCGTCGCTCGCGCAATGGCGCGCGGCGCATGTCGGCTTCATCTTCCAGTTCTACAACCTGATGCCCGTGCTGACGGCGTTCGAGAACATCGAGCTGCCGTTGATGCTCACGCGCCTGACGCGCAAGGAGCGCCGCGAGCGCGTGGCGCTCGTGCTCGACATGGTCAATCTGTCGAACCGCGCGCATCATTATCCGTCGGAGCTGTCGGGCGGCCAGCAGCAGCGCGTCGCAATCGCTCGCGCGCTGATCACCGATCCGACGCTGATCGTCGCCGACGAACCGACGGGCGACCTCGACCGCGCGTCCGCCGAGGAAGTGCTGTCGATGTTGAAGCGGCTCAACCGCGAGCTGGGCAAGACCATCATCATGGTGACGCACGACGCGCATGCGGCCGGCGCAGCAAGGGCGCTCGTGCATCTGGAGAAAGGGGAGCTGATCGATGGAACGGCTCGCTGAAATGCCCAATGAAGCGCGCAATCGCAGGCTGCCATGCATCTGCTGAAGCTGATCACGCGCAACGCGCTGCGTCACAAGCTGCGCACGATGCTGACCGTGCTCGGGCTGACGATCGCCGTGCTCGCATACGGGCTGCTGCACACCGTGGTCGACGCGTGGTACGCGGGCGCGGCGGCGGCGTCGAACGCGCGGCTCGTCACGCGCAATGCGATCTCGCTTACGTTTCCGCTGCCGCTCAGCTACGAAAACCGCATTCGAGGCGTCGAGGGCGTGACGATGGTTGCGCGTTCGAGCTGGTTCGGCGGCATCTATCGCGAGCCGAAGAACTTCTTCGCGCAGTTCGCGGTGTCGGACAACTATCTGGACCTGTACCCGGAATTCATTCTGCCCGCGCAGCAGCGCAGCGATTACGAACGCGACCGCAAAGGCTGTCTGATCGGCAGGCAGCTCGCGAACGCGTTCGGCTTCAAGGTCGGCGACGTGATACCGATCAAGGGCACGATCTATCCGGGCACGTGGGAATTCACGGTGCGCGGCATTCTCGATGGTCGCGACGAATCGACGATCACGCGTCAGCTGATTTTCCACTGGGACTATCTGAACGAAACGGTGCGCAAGATGCCGGGGCGCAAAGCCGATCAGGTCGGCGTGTACGTGCTCGGCATCGCGAACCCCGACGATGCCGCCGCGATCTCGCGCAACGTCGACGCCGTGTTCAAGAACTCGCTTGCCGAAACGCTCACTGAAACGGAGCAGGCATTCCAGCTCGGCTTCGTCGCGATGTCGAATCAGATCATCGCGGCGATCCGTCTCGTGTCGTATGTGGTGATCGTGATCATCATGGCCGTGATGGCGAACGCGATGGCGATGAGCGCGCGCGAGCGCACCGTCGAATACGCGACGCTCAAGGCGCTCGGCTTCGGACCGGGCTTTCTTGCGCTGCTGATGTTCGGCGAATCGGTGACGATCAGCGCCGTGGGCGGCGCGCTCGGCATGCTCGCGACGCCGCCCGCAGCGAGCTTCTTCAAGCAGGCGACGGGTGGCGTGTTTCCCGTGTTCGTCGTGTCGCACCAGACGATGCTGTCGCAGGCCGCGTGCGCGCTCGCAGTCGGCCTCGCTGCCGCGATCATTCCGGCGATGCAGGCCGCGCGCGTGCGGATCGTCGAAGGCCTGCGGGCGATCGGCTAGAGGCGAGGTCTATCGTGGCGATCCCGCTCTCGTACATCGCTCGCAACCTGTGGACGCGCCGTCTGACCACGGCGCTCACCGCGAGCGGACTCGCGCTCGTCGTGTTCGTGTTCGCGACCGTGCTGATGCTCGATGCGGGCCTCAAGAAAACGCTCGTCTCGACGGGCGAAGAAGACAACGTCGTGGTGATCCGCAAAGGCGCCGAAACGGAAGTGCAGAGCGCGATCGACCGCGCTCAGGCCAACGTCATAGAAATGCATCCCGCCGTTGCGATGGGCGGCGACGGCAGGCGCATGGCGTCGAAAGAATCCGTCGTGCTGATCTCGCTGCTGAAGCTCAGCACCGGCAAGCCGTCGAACGTCGTGATACGCGGCGTGTCGCCCGCTGGCATGAGCTTGCGGCCGCAAGTGAAGCTCGCATCGGGACGCATGTTCAGTCCCGGTTCGTCGGAGATCATCGTCGGCAGCAGCGTCGCGAAGGGCTTCAGCGGCACGCAACCGGGCGAGCATTTGCACTTCGCGCAGCGCGACTGGACCGTGGTCGGCACGTTCGACGCGGGCGGCAGCGGCTTCGATTCGGAAATCTGGGGCGACGTCGACCAGTTGATGCAGTCGTTTCGCCGCACCAGTTATTCGTCGATGGTGGTGCGCCTCACGCAGTCCGATCAGTTCGATGGCTTCAAACAGGATCTCGACGTCGACCCGCGCCTCGCCGACGAAGCAAAGCGCGAGCAGACGTTCTACAGCGACCAGTCGAAGGCGCTCTCGACCTTCATCAACATTCTCGGCTTCACGCTGTCGACGATCTTTTCGATTGCCGCGATGATCGGCGCGATGATCACGATGTATGCGTCCGTCGCGAATCGCGTGGCGGAGATCGGCACGTTGCGCGCGCTCGGCTTCCGGCGCTCGAACGTGCTCGCCGCGTTTCTCGTCGAAGCGATGTTGCTCGGATTCGTCGGCGGCGTGGCGGGCCTGGGCTGCGCGGCCTTCATGCAGTTCGCGTCGTTTTCGACCACCAACTTCCAGACCTTCGCGGACCTGTCGTTCCGCTTCATCCTGACGCCCGCCATTGTCGTGAAGACGCTCGCGTTTTCGATGACGATGGGACTCGTCGGCGGATTCCTGCCCGCGATGCGCGCCGCGCGCATGAGCATCGTCGATGCCCTCCGTACACGTTGAGCATGCATCGAGCGCGTTCCATTCCGCCCGACGAGCGAAGCGTCACTTCGCCTTGTTCGCCTGCCGTTCGATGTCTGCCCGCAAGCGGTCTTCCTGTTCGCGCAGCTCGGGCGTGAACTCGTCGCCGAAATCTTCGGCCTCGAACACCTGACGGATTTCGATTTCCGATTCGCCTTCCATCGGATTCGGGCAGCGCCGGACCCATTCGACGGCTTCTTCCATCGACTTCACTTGCCACAGCCAGAACCCGGCGATCAGTTCCTTCGTCTCCGCGAACGGCCCGTCGATCACGGTGCGCTGAGGGCCCGAGAAACGCACGCGCTTGCCGCGCGAGCTGGGATGCAGGCCTTCGCCCGCGAGCATCACACCCGCCTTGACGAGCTCTTCGTTGAAGTTGCCCATGGCGGCCAGCAGTTCGGTATCCGGCATCTTGCCGCTTTCCGAGTCGCTCGTTGCCTTGACGATCACCATCACTTTCATCGTTGCTTCTCCTCGAATGGGTTGTCGATACCGCGCGATCAGGCGGCTTTCATCGTTACGACGTTCGACGATAGCTGAAATCGACAGCGTGCGAACGTTTGATGAATCGAAATGGCGGCTTGCGATCGTCGAATGCGTAAAGTTCGCTCGCTTCGTTCGACGCGCTTTGTCCGCTGATTCCCGCTTCGGCTTCGATGTGCACGTTGGCGCTCCGTATCAGATAGTGGGAAATGCAAGCGCGCTGCGCATCGTGCACAAACGTTCAAGACTGCGCGCTGTCGCGAGCACTACGCTGTGTCGCGTACGGATGATCCGGGTATTCAGCGCGAGGGCGACATGTCGGCTTCAATCATGCATCAAGTGCATCCTTCAATTCGCGAAGCCGTTTTTCCGGCCGATACGGCGGCTCTTGTCGCGATCATTCGCGAGTATGTGCAATGGCTCGACATGGACCTGTCGTATCGCGGTTTCGAACATGAAATGCAGACGTTCGAGCAGACATATACGTTGCCATCGGGCCTGTTTTTCGTCGCGGAAGCAGACGGCGACATAGCGGGCTGCGTGGGACTTCTGCGTCATTCGAATGAAATTGCCGAAGTGAAAAGGCTCTATGTGCGTCCTGCATATCGTGGCCTTTCGCTTGGGGAGAAACTCATCGCATCGGCGATCGGCAAGGCAAGCGCGCTGGGATACGCGAAGCTCGTGCTTGATTCCGTTCCTCAAACGGCCTTCGCGCAGCGTTTGTACGAGCGTGTGGGCTTTACCGAAACGGCTGCCTATTATGCGAATCCCGTTGCGGGGACGCGCTTTCTCGAACTCGTCCTCTAAAGGGGAAGAAGGACGCGCCCGATCGCTGTTGATCTCACGCTGAGGGAGGATCACGTTGCACCCACGACGCAATTGACATTCGGTGCAACTAATTGGCGCTCGCGAAGCGTGCAATTGTCAAATGCAGCATCAGTCGATGCCAACGCGCATCGCTCTTTTCGTATGAAGTATCAACCTCGGGCCAGAGTTGCCGTTATACATCGGCAGAGTCACCGGAACTGGCCTGAGCTCAACATGCTTTCCTCCCTAACGGAACGGACGTCCGACGCCGGATTGCAACACCGGTTTCACCGACGTTCACTGGAACATCAGCGACCCCTTGCGACCATGACGATGGCGTTTACCGTCATCGTATTCATGGCGTTCGCGTTCGCGCGCTGCTTTGTGGCAGGGCCGGCCGTGCCGCTCATCTGGCGGCTTGCGTGCGCTGCGTGCCTTGCGTCGCTGGTCGCCGCGATTGCCCGCGCGAAGAGCATTTCGCAATTCGGCGCGCTCGGCGTCGCGTATATGCTCGTGTTGCTCGCGGGGCTCGCGTTGAATGTCGATGGGCTCGACGTGCCGTTGGTATGGGCGCTGCCCGCAATGGTCGCGATTCCCGTCTGCGCGGCGCCGCTGTGGCTTACGCCTGCGCATTTTTTCGTCGGCAGCGCGCTCTTTTGCGCAACGGGCGTGCCGCTGCTGATGAGCCTGCCGCGCGCGCAAGGCGATGCGAATGTCGTGTGGTGGATGTGGCTCGCCATCGCGCTGCCGACGGCCGCCGTGTTTCATTTCGGCTTCTACCGCTTCAGGCGCAATCACTTTCTGCTGGAAGACCGCCTCACGCGCCTCGCCGCAACCGACCCGCTGACGGGACTGCACAACCGCCGCGCGTTTCTCGACCAGGCGGCGTTGCGTCTATCGAAGCTGGATGGCGAGGCGAGCGTCAGCGCCGTCTTTCTCGACATCGACCGCTTCAAGTCGCTGAACGACCGGTTCGGTCATGCGGTCGGCGATCAGGCGCTATCGAACGTCGCGCGCGTGCTGACGGAGATGACGACGCCCGCCGACATCGTAGGCCGTATCGGCGGAGAAGAATTCGTGCTGCTGCACGACGCCGCGTTGCGTCCCGCCGCGCAACTCGCCGAAACGTTGCGCATCGCAATCGGCCGCATTGCGCGTCCCGATGGCCTCTTGAGCGCGAGCTTCGGCGTTGCGCAATACCGATGCGGCGAGAGCGTGATGGCGCTGCTCGATCGCGCCGACGAGGCCTTGCTGCGAGCGAAGCATACGGGGCGCGACTGCGTGTGCGTCGAGCGCGCGGCGCCCGTCGATCCCGTGCAACTCACATGGGCGCATGATCGCGCGGAAGGGGCTTCGTCGGAGCCGCTTCGCCAGTTGTGGGACGACTTCTGGCTGACCTCGCACTTCCAGCCGCTCTACAGCCTCTCGCACCAGAAGCAGGTCGGCTTCGAGGCGTTGTTGCGCGGCGAGCGAGAGGACGGCTCGCACGTGCCGCCCGCCGTGCTGTTCTCGCCGAGGCCGTTCAGCGATCAGGGCGATCTCGACCGCACGAGCCACGCGTTGCATCTCGGCAATGCGCGCCGCCTGATCCCTGATGACGCATGGGTCTTTCTCAACATCCTGCCTGCGACTTTCGTCGCCGACGGCTATGCCGACCAGCTTGCGCAACTCGCGGGCTCGGCGGGGCTTGCGCCGGATCGCGTGGTGCTCGAACTGCTGGAGTCGCACGGCAGCAGCGTCGACGACATGTCGCGCGCGGCAGGCCAGTATCGCGAGCACGGCTTTCTGATCGCCGTCGACGATTTCGGCGCGGGCCATTCAAACCTCGACCGTCTGCTGCGCATCCGGCCCGACCTCGTGAAGCTCGACGGCGAGTTGATACGCGCAACGAGTCCGGGCGTCGAGCAGCCGATCTTGCCGAAGCTCGTCTCGCTGCTGCATCAGGCGGGCATGCTGGTCGTGGTGGAAGGCGTCGAGACGACGGAGCAGCTGATTCTCGCCGTCGAATCGAACGTCGACTTCGCGCAAGGCTTTCTGCTGGGCCGGCCGTCGCCCTCCGTCACGCCGCCCGATGCCGTGCACCGGCGCATCGATCACGCATTCGATGTGATCGCGCAAGGGCGCGCGCATCAGCATGCGCTGTTCGAATCGGAAGTGCGGCCGTACCGGCGGGCGCTCGATGCGGGCGTCGACGCATGGCTCAAAGGCGTGCCGCTCGACGACGCGTTTTGCGATCTCGCGCAGCTGGAGCTATGCGTCAGCTGTTTCGTGCTCGACGAGACGGGGCGGCAGATCGGACATGAAGTGATGGGCAAGGCGTCCGCGTTCGAAGGCGGCTCATTGCATCCCGTCGCGAATCCGCGCGATGCGCGATGGGACCATCGGCCGTATTTCCGCAATGCCGTGCTGCGTCCGGGCGTGCCTGTCACGAGCAGCCCGTATCTGTCGCTGGCGAGTGGCAGGCCGTGCATCGCGGTGACGGTCGCCTTGCAGTCGCATGAGGGGCGCTGCGTGGTCGGCGCGGAACTGGACTGGTCGCTGCGGCGTCTGCCGTGGCCGACGGCCGAGCAATGGTGATGCGTTACGCGCTGACGCTTCAGCGCATCGATGCGTTAAAGCGTTAGCGCAATTGCGCGAGCAGCGAGCGCGCCTGTTCGTGGATATCGGCATCCGTCGGACGAAGCGCGAAGCGCATCGACTCGGGCAACTGCGCAAAATGCTTGCCCGTGCTGCGCGCGTAGGCGGGGTCATAGTGCAGGTCGATCAACTGCTCGAAGAGTTCGACGCGTTTGTCCTCGTCGATCATTTTCTGCCATTCGCCGATTCTCGCGTGACCGTGCAACTCGAGCAGCTTCGCGAGTTGCGCCTTGAAGAACTCGCGGTTGTCGAAGAGGTGCGCATAGTCTTGCAGCAGCAGACGGATGCGCTCGCCGCGCTCCGTTTCCACGCGGATGCACGTGCCGCGATGAATCTGCTCCGTCAGCGAGACGGGCAGCGAGACGGAACCGATGCGCCGGCTTTCCGCTTCGACGAATACGGGCCGATCCGGATCGAGTCCGCGCAACGCGGAGACGAGCGCGGTATCGAAGGCCTTCTGCGAAGGCTGCGCCTCGTTGGGCAGCATCCCCAGAATCGAGCCGCGATGCGACGCGAGTCCTTCGAGATCGAGCGTTTGCGCATCGGTTTCGGCAAGCGCGTTCAGGAGCCGCGTCTTGCCGCTGCCCGTGTGGCCTGCGAGGACGACGTAGCGGAATTGCCCCGGTAGTGCGTCGAGCGACTCCACGACGGCGCGCCGGTAGCTCTTGTAGCCGCCGTCCAGTTGCCGCGCGCGCCAGCCGATCAGGTTGAGCCAGGTCGTCATCGACCCCGAGCGCTTGCCGCCGCGCCAGCAGTAGACGAGCGGCTTCCAGTTGCGCGGACGGTCCGCAAAGGTCGTTTCGAGGTGCGCGGCGATGTTGCGCGACACCATGGCCGCGCCTTGCCGGGTCGCCTCGAACGGCGACACCTGCTTGTACATCGTGCCGACGATGACGCGTTCCTCATTGGACAGCACGGGCGCATTGATCGCGCCGGGAATGTGGTCCTCGGCGAATTCGAGCGGCGTGCGGACATCGACGATTTCGTCGAAGTCCGAGATCTGGTCGAGTGGGGCGAGAAGCGATTTCAAGGGTTGAGGCATACGGGCCGTCGTGGTGCGACGTAATACGCAATTATCGCATGTCGGCGTTTTTGCCCCGCTTTTGCCGGCTTTTTCCGTGTTCGGGCAGCGACAGCGCGCCGCGCGCAAATGCCTCACGTTATGATGTAAACTGGCAGCAAGCGATGAAAGCTGATGTGCATCGCGGGAATTGCCGTTTCATGCACGGTCAACGCACCCTTGGGGAGGGCCAACATGTCGATCTCGTCGGTATTGAACTGGTGTTTCGGGAACCCGAGTCATCACGTCGGGCCGGAGAATGACCGCGCGAGGGGCGACGGTCAATCGAACCAGGGAGAAGGCCGGGCGCGGGGGCAACAGGACGATCGGCGATCGATGCTCGGCGAGTTGCAACGGCAAGCCTATTTCCAGCAGCTGCTGCAGCTCACGTGCGCGGACGTGATGCGCAAGCCGCCCGTTACCGTCACCGTCGACGATACCATCGGCGCAGCGCTGAAGCTGCTCGATTCGCACCATATCAAGCTATTGCCCGTCGTCGATGCGGAGAGCTGTCTGAAAGGCGTGGTTACGCATGTCGACCTGCAGCCGCTCGATGCAGTTCTGCCTTTTCTCAAGCTCGCGTCCGATACCACTGTGTCCGAGAGCGAGCGGCGCGCGCGGCCCGTGACCATGGTGATGTCGCGCAAGATCCGCTGCGTTGCGGAGACGACGCCGCTCACCGATGTCATTCCGCTCTTCACGCAAAAAGAAGGGCATCATCATTTACCCGTCGTGGGCGAGGGCGGCCGTGTGGTCGGCGTGCTGACGCAGGCCGGCATCATGAAGATCATGTGCGGGCAATGAGCGGGCGCTGAGCAATCGAATCGCCAGGCTAATCAGCCGGCGCGCTCACGCGCTCAGCCGACACATCGACTCGCTGCGCGCGGCCAGTTGCGCCACGCCTTCTCCAATCGCCGCGCCGATCAGAATCACGGCAGGGCTCGCAATATTTTCCGACGCGGCACACGCCGCAATCTCACCGAGCGTCGCGCACACGCGCTTTTCGCGCGACGTGCCGGCCCATTGCACGACGGCCGCGGGCGTGTCGACGGGCAGTGTCTTGCGGAGCGCTTCGCTGATGCCGTCGATGCGGCTCGCGCCCATGTAGATCGCGAGCGTCATGCCCGTGGCAGCGAGCGTCGCCCAGTCGGGTTCGCTGCCGTCGCGCAGATGCGCCGTCACGAAGATCACGCCCTGGCAATGGTCGCGATGCGTGAGCGACACGCCGAGCCCCGCTGCCGCCGCAAAGCCGGATGAGATCCCGTTGACGATATCGACGTCGATTCCCGCGCTGCGCAGATCCGCGATCTCTTCGCCCGCGCGGCCGAACAGCAGCGCATCGCCGCCCTTGATCCGCACGACGTGCCGGCCTTGCAGCGCGTAGCGGCGCATCAGGCGCTGGATGAACGCTTGCGGCGTCGACTTGCAGCCGCCGCGCTTGCCGACCTTGATCACGCGCGCATGAGCCGCCTTCAGCGTCGTGATCTCGTCGTCGACGAGATCGTCGATCAGCAGCACGTCGGCGGCCGCGATTGCCTTCGCCGCCTTGAAGGTGAGCAGGTCGAGATCGCCGGGCCCCGCGCTGACCAGTGTGACTTTGCCCGTGTTCATCCGTTTCTCCATCGCGTGTGTTCGTCAATCGATGCCGCCAATGCAAACGGCGTCCCGCTCGTGCTTGCACGAAGGGACGCCGCTGTCCTGTCTGCTTTCTTAACCTGTTCCCGTGGCGGGCTGCGCGCCCGGACCGGATGCCGGCGCCTTTGCCGGCGAACGGCATTACCGCAAGAACGGGGCCAGTGGCCGAAACGCTTGAGGCCTCCATTGTATGCAATGGCGCAGCAGGCTTCGTTGCGCGCGGACGAATCGACTGTGCGATGCAATGCGTCTGACGATTGCAGTGCGATTGGGCAGCGCACTTGCGCAGTGCTGCGACGCACCACCGAAGTGCTTGCGAGCATCATGATGATTCGCTGATCGCGGCCGCTTTCGAATCAACGTGATCGTCACATCGCCTGCGCGCGCGGCCATCCAGCGAAACCTCGCGCATGGCATATGACTTGCAGTACCGAACTGCCGCGGCGTCGACGACGAGCCGCGCCGCAGCAAACCTTCGCAGCACTTTGCAGCATCGAATTGGACAACGGCGTCCCCTCGGTCTGGTCTTCGAACCGGATTGGCGGGACGCCGTTGCCGTTTACTCTCGCGTTCTTCGCGTCGCATGCGCACGAATGCGGCACGACAAGCACCTGGAGACGACATGAAGCAGCGCCTCTCGACGTTGATCGACTTCTTCACCCGCGATCGCGGGCCCGTGGCTCCCCTCGCCAGCGAAGAAGACAGCCGCCAGCGACATGGCGCGAGCATGCGTCCCGAACGGCTCAGGGAGCGGCGCGGACCGCGCGCGCGGATGCAACGCTGCGATGCGCACAGACTGGTTCGCGCGACGGACTGCATGCGAAGAACGGCTACGACGCTGAACGTTGCATGATTGTTTGCTACTGTTGATTGATCCGCGCCGCGTGCGTTTTGCAGACCCACGAGAGAGGACCACATCATGCAGACGTTCGAATGTGTATTGCCCGCTGCCGCCGCGCTCGGCGAGTGTCCGCGTTGGGATGAGCGCCGCGCGAAGCTGTGGTGGGTCGATATCCAGGCGCCGGCGCTGCATGGTTTCGATCCGAAGACAGGGCAGGATGTGGCGATTCCGATGCCCGAGAACATCGCGTGCTTTTCGCTGACGGAAGACGACGGTTTCATCGCCGGCATGCGCACGGGCATCTTTCTGCTGGACGCGAAAGGGCAGGTGGTGCGCAAGCTCTGCGCGAACCCGGAGAATCCCGCGACGAGCCGCTTCAACGATGGCCGCTGCGATGCGCATGGCCGGTTCTGGCTCGGCACGCTAGACGAACCGAAGGCGGGCAATGCCGCATCGTTGTACCGCTACGCAAACGGCGAGCTGACGAAGATCGACGCGGGCCTGCTGACGTCGAATGGCATGGCGTTCAGTCCCGACTACTGTTGGTGTTATCACTCGGATACGCCGCGCTTCACGATCTACCGGCATCCGTATGACGTCGACAGCGGCGAGGTCGGGCCGCGCGAAGACTGGGTGAAGTTCGAGCCGACGCCGACGGATCGCGGGCGTCCCGATGGCGCGTCGGTGGATAGCGAAGGCTGCTACTGGTCCGCGCTGTACGAAGGCGGACGTGTGGTGCGCATTTCTCCTGAAGGCAAGGTCGTCGGCGAATATCCGCTGCCCGCGCGCTGCCCGACGATGTGCGCGTTCGGCGGCGACGATCTGCGCACGCTTTATGTGACCACCGCGCGCCAGGGCCGTCCCGCCGAGGAACTCGAGCAGTATCCGCAATCGGGCGGGGTCTTTGCGATGCGCGTGTCCGTGCCGGGGCTCATCGAAAAGCGCAGCGCATTGCGCGTGACGGATTGAATGGGCGATCGCGCACGCATCGAATCCGGCGTCGCCTTCATCATGCTCTTCGTGCAGCGTCTGTCGCGGACGGACGGGTCGCGCACGAGGTTGCCGTTATCATATGCGGCTGATAAAGAACAAAACGATCAGCATGTCCAGCACTCCACGCAGCACCAGACGCGCCATCGAAACACGCAACGCGCTCGCGGGACCGCCGCGCATGTCGGATGTCGCGGCCCTCGCGGGCGTATCGAAGATGACGGTCTCGCGCGTGCTCGCCGGCCGCGGCGTCGCGCCCGCCACGCGCGAGCGCGTGCAGCGGGCCATCGACGAACTCGGCTACGTCGCGGATGCGGCGGCGGGCGCGTTGTCCTCGGGGCGTTCGGCGTTCGCCGCGGTGCTCGTGCCTTCGCTTGCCAGCTCCAACTTCTCCGACACCGTGCGCGGACTCACGGCCGCGCTCGAGCCGCAAGGGCTGCAACTGCTGATCGGCGATACGGACTACGACCTCGAACGCGAAGAGCGGCTCGTGCGCTCGATGCTGCGCCATCAGCCGCGCTGCATCGCGCTGACGGGCGCGCAACATACGAGCGGGACGCGCGAGCTGTTGTTGCGCTCGGGCGTCCCCGTCGTCGAGATGTGGGATCTGCCCACCTCGCCGATCGATGCGGCCGTGGGCTTTTCCAACGCGAAGGCCGCGCGCGAGATGGTCCGCTATCTGGTCGAGCGCGGCTATCGGCGCATCGGCTTTGTCGGCGGCGCGAGCGAGCTCGACCGGCGCGGCCTCGAGCGTCTGAAGGGCTATCTCCAGGAAGTGAAGGCGCAGGGCCTGGGCGAGCCGCGCGTCGTGCGTCTCGGCGAGTCGCCGATCACGATGAGCCACGGCGCGCCCGCGCTCGATGCGCTGTTGCGTCAATGGCCCGATACGGACGCCGTGATGTGCGTGAGCGACATGTCCGCGTTCGGCGCGATCATGCAATGTCATCGTCGCGGCTTGTCGGTGCCGGGCGATATCGCCGTCGCGGGCTTCGGCAATTTCGAAGTGGCCGCGTGCTGCACGCCCACTATCACGACGATTTCCGTCGACGCGTACGGCATCGGCACGCGCACGGGCGAGACGCTGCTGGCCGCGCTCGCGGCACAGGACGGCGCGGCAGGATCGACGCGCGCTTCGGCGCACAAGAGCGTGAAGATCGACTTCAGCGTGATCGCGCGCGAGAGCGCGTAGCGCGCTTTTCATCGGACCATCGGCGTGCGCGCGCTGTATGCGAATCTCGCCGCGCGCGGGTTGCCGGGTTCAGTCGCACAATAGTCGGGACATGCCGGATCGTGTGAAGGCGAATGGAGAAAACGTTTGCGAGTCACATTCGATGAGATTGCAACCTTCGCCATGCTGAGGATGGTAAAGTTAGCCGGATGGCCTCATTCCTTCCCTGATTAAATGTATGCGCAAAGGCCTAAAGATTAGCGATTCGCAGTCGATATACAGGCAAGAATAAAAGGCGCGTCGAGCGCCTGTGTAGTCGAACTGCACGCCAGGTACTTCGGTGCCTGGCGTTTTTTCTTGGCAGAACGCCTGCTGGAGCCTTAGCCCGCTTGCCGCATCCCGTTCATCGAATACGCTTAGAATGCGAATTGTTAGCACGTTCGACCCGTCGAGACGAACCGTGAGAAGAACAAGACGCACCGATAGCGTCATCATGAACGGAGAGGATGTTGTGCATTTTCTGAATCGCACGGTTGCCAGGGCAAATGGAGTCGGGCTTAGGCTGTGTATGGCGGCGGCGCTGTGCATGAGCGCGGCCGCTTATGGGGCGACGAGTGCATCGGCGAATTTATCGGCTGCCACCTCCAAAGCCGCTGGGCTGGAAGCGTCGAACACCACGGCCATGCCGGAGCACGTCACCGCCGATGATCCCGTGAAGGTCCGCGATGCACTCGCTGGCCAGATGCCCGCTGCGGCGACGCAATCGCTCAGCGACCGCATTCGCAATCTCGCGCGTGAGCCGTTCGACCGCATCTTTCACGGCCATGCGGCGACCACGGAGAACGGACAGCGCACGTTCCTGTTCATGATTCCCGCGCCGCACGGCATTCTGTACCGCTCGGCGACGCATCGGCTGAGCGTGAACGTGCCGCTTGCCAGCGACGAGCATCCTGAAGCGATCCAGCTCTATCTGAACATCGTCGGCCCGAGGGGGCGCGGGCTCGTGATCGCGCCCGACGCGAAGGCCAAGGGCTACATCCAGAACATCGACCTGATCCAGCTGAAGACAGAAGGTGCGGCGAAAACCGTCGCGCGCGGCCGGCTGATGCTCTCGAAAGAGGCATTCGAGAACGCCGGCGACAACTTCGCGATCTTGCTCGTCTGCACGCTGGAGCCGCCGTATCTGACGGAGACGCGCGAGCACAGCGATCCGACCGACGAAGAGCCCACCGACATCACCCGTCGAACCTCCACGCTTCACGCAAGCGTTCAGGCCGTCTGGCTCGTGAACCAGAAGGACGGCTCCGTGCTGGGGAAAGGGCTGAGCCTCGCGAAGTAGCACGACGAAAAGCGCCCCCGTGTACCCTTCTGCGACGGTTTGTTTCCGATGCGGTAAGGTATGTCGCTTCTCACAGCAGCGGCAGTCCCTCGCAACAACATTTCACATCGGAGAATAAGCTATGAAGGCAAAGTGGGCAGCGGTTCTGATCGCGGCGTCGACGCTCGGCGTGTTTTCGGGTCAAGCCAGCGCGCAGGTGGCGGGCGCACAGACCATCGGCGTGAGCGTCGAGCAGGAATCGATCATCATCAACGGCTGGAGCGCGAAAAAGAGCCTGCTGGGCAAGCCGATCTACAACGAGGAGGGCCAGAAGGTTGGCGTACTGCACGACATCATCATTTCGCCGGACAATGCCGCCTCGTTTGCAGTCGTCGCTGCGCATCAGTTCCTTGGCGTGTCGCAGCACGATGTCGCGATCCCGATGTCCCAACTCGACTATACGGGCGGCAAGCTGGTATGGGCCGGCGCTACGAAAGACGCGGTAAAGGCGATTCCCGCGTTCCAGTATTCGAAAGTGCGCGCGACGCCGATGGCTCGCAAGGAATACGGCGAGCATCATTGATGTGTCGGCTAGATCGTTTGCCCGCGTGATGCACGCGTTGAAGGTGCAATAAAAAACGCGCGACAACCCCAAGGTTGTCGCGCGTTTTGTTGTCGCGTGCCGCGCGTCACGGCGACGTGCAGCTTCGAGCCGTTAGCCTCGCTCGAGGAACGGGCGCAGCTTGTCCGCGCGGCTCGGGTGATTGAGCTTGCGGATCGCCTTGCCTTCGATCTGGCGGATACGCTCGCGCGTCACGTCGAACTGGCGGCCCACTTCTTCGAGCGTCAGTTCCGATGCCGTGTCGATGCCGTAGCGCATGCGCAGCACCTTCGCTTCGCGCGGCGTGAGCGCGTCGAGCGCTTCGTCGATCGCGCGGCGCATGTTCGCGTGCACGGCTGCATCGGCGGGCGACGTCGCGGACGTGTCTTCGATCATGTCGCCGAGCGTCGTGTCGGCATCTTCGCCGACGGGCGAATCGAGCGACGCCGGATTCTTCGCGATCTTCAGAATGCTGCGGATCTTCGCCTCGGGCATGTCCATGCGCTCGGCGAGCACGGACGGATGCGGCTCCTGGCCCGTCTGCTGGACGATCTCACGCTGAATGCGATTCAGCTTGTTGATCGACTCGATCATGTGGACGGGCACGCGGATGGTGCGCGCCTGGTCCGCGATCGCGCGCGTGATGGCCTGGCGCACCCACCACGTCGCGTACGTCGAGAACTTCCAGCCGCGGCGGTATTCGAACTTGTCCACGGCCTTCATCAGGCCGATGTTGCCTTCCTGGATCAGATCGAGGAAGTGCATGCCGCGATTGACGTACTTCTTCGCGATCGAAATGACGAGACGCAGGTTCGCTTCGATCATCTCGCGCTTGGCCTGGCGCATCTTCGATTCCGCCGAGTTCAGCTGCTTGTTGATCTGCTTGAGCTGCTGCAGCGGCAACGCGATCGCGGCTTCGATATCGACGAGCTTCTGCTGCTCGGCCTGAATCGCGGGCAGGTGACGCTCGAGCGCCGGACCATACGCCTTCGACTTCGCAGCCGTGCGCGTCGTCCATTCGAGATCGGTCTCATTGCCCGGGAACGAATCGACGAACGCTTCGCGCGGCATATCGCAACGGTCCACGGCGATCGACAGGATGTTGCGCTCGATCGCGCGAACCTGCGCGACCTGAGCCTGCACGTCCGCGCACAGGCGGTCGATGGTCTTCGCGGTGAAGCGGATCGGCGTGAGTTCCTGCTGGATCGACTCGCGCAGGTTCGCGATGGCCGTCGCGCGGCGCTTGTCCGTGACGGGCATGTCGGGCACGCTCGCGAACAGCGCGCGCACGCGCTCGAAAATCGCGAGGCTGTCCGCCGTCAGTTGCTCGAGGCGCGCGGCGTTCGCCTTTTCGCCGCCGTCGTCGGAGAGATCGCCGTCTTCGTCATCCGAATCTTCGTCCGATGCGCTCGCTTCCAGTTCTTCTTCCGCGGCGGCGTCGGCTGCTTCGTCGTCCATTTCGGCGGCTTCGCTGGTGTCGCTGATGCCGTCGACCAGTTCGTCGATGCGGATTTCACCCGCGACGACGCGGTCCACGTCCGCGAGAATCGTCGAGATGATGGACGGGCACATTGCGATGGCTTGCACCATGTCTTGCAGGCCGCCTTCGATGCGCTTCGCGATTTCGATTTCGCCGGCGCGCGTGAGTAGTTCGCTCGCGCCCATTTCGCGCATGTACATGCGGACGGGGTCGGTCGTGCGGCCGAATTCGGAGTCGACGGTGGACAGCGCGACTTCCGCCTCTTCATCGGCCTGATCGTCCGTTGCGGCAGCCGACGGGCCGTCGTTCAACAGCAGCGTTTCCGCGTCGGGCGGCGTTTCGTACACGGAGACGCCCATTTCGCCGAACGTGCTGACGATGGTTTCCATCGCGGCCGTTTCGGTGAAATTGTCGGGGAGGTGGTCGTTGATGTCGGCGTGCGTCAAATAGCCGCGCTCGCGGCCTAGCGCGATCAGCGCGCGCATCTGACGTTGACGCTCTTCGGCGAGGGATTCCATCAGACCAGCGTCTTGCAGCAAGACGGCGGGTTGGGCCTTCGCCTTTGCGGCGCGCTTCGGCGCCTTCGATGCGGTGGTTTCGAACTGGGAGTTGTCCCGGTCAAGCTTTGCCAATACGTTCTCCTCGGCAGGCTGTTTCGCTTCCCCGCGCGCACGGGCGCGGCAGGCAGCGTGACCTGTCGGATCGTGAGGGAGGGCGGGGTGTTGCACGAATCGATTGACGCGGAACGATGCGCTGGGGGCCGCCGAAGCGCACTGAAATGCCAGTGCGTTCGCTGGACCTTCCGCGCAGTGCCTTCCAGTTAGGACGCAATTCGACGCGTGCGAAAAAAGTGAATCTGTGAGTATACCAGAAAAGTGGTGCGGTGCACCACTTTGTGTAGCATGAAATGCGCCGCGCTGGTGCGGAGGGGTGTCATTGCCTTCTGGAAAGATCCGCCACGACGATGCCCGCGAGCGCCGCGACCACCAGGCAGCCGACCGTCAGCAACGTCTTGGCGACGGCCACCGACACGTGTTCCGGTCCGATCACGGCAAACGCGCCGACCAGCAGGCCGATCGCCGACAGCGCGAACATCGTCCACGGCGTGCCGCCATGCGCGACCTTGTTTTCGCGCGCGGCGGAGGCCGCGTCCTGCGCGTTGTCCTGCTTGGGAATGATGGAAGGCGTGGGCACGGCGTGCGTTTTCGACGAAGAAGAGGCGGAAGTTATCTTATGCGACGCATCGTTCATTTCGACTACGTGTTGCTTTCGGATCGTTGACTGAAGCGCATATACCGTTGCGGGCGGCCGCGCAAGATCCATCATGTTATGAGATGTTCTTGCCGGCGTCAGCCGAGGGGCGCGGTTGAGTGCAGAAGTACAACGCCCGTCAGGCGTAAATGGTTTACACGGGGAAGCGGGGTGCCGTTATCGAACGACGCCCCGCATTCAGCCGATGATATTGACCCCGCCGTCGACGAACACCGTGTTGCCCGTCACGCGCCGCGCGTACGGTGTCGCGAGGAACGCGCACGTATAGCCGACGTCCATGATGTCGACAAGTTCGCCGATGGGCGCGCGCTCGGCCGCTTCGTTTAGCAGCAGATCGAAGTCCTTGAGGCCGGACGCGGCGCGCGTCTTCAGCGGCCCCGGCGAAATCGGATGCACGCGGATGTGCTTCGGCCCGAGTTCATGCGCGAGGTATCGGCACGACGCTTCGAGCGCCGCTTTCACGGGGCCCATCAGATCGTAGTTCGGCACGACGCGCGTCGCGCCCAGGTAGCTCATCGCGAACATCGAGCCGCCTTCGTCCATCAGCGGCGCGGCAAGGCGCGCCATGCGGATGAACGAATGGCACGAGATATCCATTGCCACTGAAAAGCCTTCCGCCGAACTGTTCAGCAAGCCGCCTTGCAGATCGGCTTTCGGCGCGAACGCGATCGAATGCACGGCGACGTCGAGCCGTCCCCATGTGTCGCGGACCGCGTCGAAGACGGCTTCGAGCTCGCCGGGCTTCGACACGTCGAGCGGCAGCAGCATCGACGCGCCAAGTTCCTGCGCGAGCGGCTCGACATAGGCTTTCGCCTTGTCGTTCAGATACGTGATGGCCAGCTCCGCGCCGAGTTCGCGAAACGCGCGCGCGCAGCCATACGCGATGGAGTGCTCGTTGGCGATACCGATGATCAGCACCTTGCGCTGCGCGAGCGGCTGACCCGTTGGCTTGTCCATGCTTAATCCTCCAGCCGGCTGAGCACGTGCCGGGCGATCATCAATTCTTCGTTGGTGGGAATGACCCAGACGTCGACGGTGCTCTTCGCGTCGCTGATGAGCGGACCGTGACGTGCGTTCGCCGCTTCGTCGAGCGAGACGCCGAGCCACGCCGCCAGCTCGCACACGCGCTTGCGCACGGCGTCCGCGTATTCGCCGATGCCTGCCGTGAACACGATCGCATCGAGTCCGCCGAGCGCCGCCGCGAGCGAGCCGAGCTCGCGCGAGATGCGGTAGCAGAACAGCTCGACGGCTTCGGCGGCTCTCGGGTCGTTGCTCGCGAGCAGCTCGCGCATGTCGCTCGAAATGCCGGATACGCCGAGCAGGCCCGAGCGCTTGTACAGCAGCGATTCGATCGAGCGCGCATCCATGTTCGCTTCTTCGAGCATCCACAGCACGACGCCGGGATCGAGGCTGCCCGAGCGCGTGCCCATCACGAGCCCTTCGACGGCCGTGAAGCCCATCGTGCTCGCGATGCTCTTGCAGCGATCGAGGGCCGTCATGCTCGCGCCGTTGCCGAGATGCAGCACGACGGTCTTGCCTTGCGCCGCGCGTTCGTCGCGATCCGGCAGCACGCTCGCGATGTATTCGTACGACAGCCCGTGAAAGCCGTAACGCCTCACGCCACGGCTCGTGATGTCGGGCGGCAGCGCAAAGCGCGTCGCGACGGCGGGCTGCGTGTGATGAAACGCGGTATCGAAGCATGCGATTTGCGGCACGTTTGCGTTGCGCGCCATGATCGAGTGGATCGCCGCGAGATTGTGCGGCTGGTGCAGCGGCGCGAGCGGCACGAGCGCTTCGAGTTCTTCCATCACATGCGCATCGATGCGCACGGGCTCCGAATAGCGGTCGCCGCCATGCACGACGCGATGGCCGACCGCGCGTAACGTTGCGCGGCCCTCGCCGTGGCTGCGCAGCCAGTCGAGCAGAAACGCGATCGCGTTGTCATGCCCGAGCCGCTCGCCTTGGGGCCAGCTCTTGTCTTCGAGCACTTCGCCGCTTTGCCGCTTCGCGATGAAATGCGGATTCGAGTAGATCTCTTCGATCTTGCCGCCCGCGATGGGATCGAGCTGCGCGCCGTTCACGGCGAACGCATGAAACTTGATGCTCGACGAACCCGCGTTGATGACGAGGATGACGTCCATGCCGGTTCCTCAAACGTTCTCAGACGATGGCGGCCGCGGGCTGCTCGCGCCGCGCGAGCGCGACCATCGACGCGACCGCGCACGAAGCGAGCCGCGTGATCACCGAGTCGGCGCGGCTCGTCAGAATGATGGGCACCTTCGCGCCGAGCACGATGCCGGCCGCGTCCGCGCCCGCGAGAAACGTGAGGCTCTTCGCGAGCATGTTGCCCGCTTCGAGATCGGGGACGACCAGCACGTTCGCGTGGCCCGCGACGGGCGACACGATGCCCTTGATTTTCGCGGCCTCTTCGCTGATCGCGTTGTCGAGCGCGAGCGGGCCGTCGAGAACACCGCCCGTGATCTGTCCGCGATCGGCCATCTTGCACAGCGCGGCGGCTTCGAGTGTCGACGGCACTTTCGAGTTGATCGTTTCCATCGCCGACAGGATCGCCACGCGCGCCTGGGGGAAACGCAGCGCATGCGCGAGGTCGATTGCGTTCTGTACGATGTCGCGCTTTTCGTCGAGCGTCGGCGAGATGTTGACGGCGGCGTCCGTGATGATGAGGGGATCTGCGCGGCCCGGCACGTCCATGATGAAGCAGTGGCTCACGCGCCGCTCGGTGCGCAGGCCCGTCGCGCGCGCGACCACGGCGCCCATCAGCTCGTCCGTGTGCAGCGAGCCTTTCATCAGCGCCTGCGCCTTGCCTTCGTGCACGAGGCACACCGCGCATTCCGCGGCCGCGTGGCTGTGCGGCGCATCGACGATAGGCAGGTCGCCGAGATCGAGCTCGCCTTCCTTCGCGGCCGCCTCGATCTTCGCGCGCGGTCCGACGAGAATCGGCGCAATCAGCTTGAGGCGCGCCGCTTCGACGACGGCCGACAACGAATCGTGATCGCAAGGATGCGCGACGGCCGTCGGCGTCGGCGGAAGGTTTGCAGCAAAGGCGACGAGACGCTCGTATTTGTCGCGCTTGTGTTCCCGCTGGGGTTCCATGATGTGTGCCCTCGAGTGTGCCATCGTGTGTAAAGCGAGCCTGCTCCCCGATGCGCGCGGCGGGCTGTGGCCGCCCGCTCGCGCTGCATCGATGCATCCTTCATTCGACCTGCTGGCCCGCTTCCGTGCGCCGCGCGGTTTTCTTCTTCGACGCCGATTCGAAAATCGTCAGCACGCGGGCGAGATCGGCGCGCTCGTTGTCGTCGAGCGGCAGCGTCGTGCTGATCTTGTCGATGTCGCGCGCGGCGTTGCGGATGTGCGTGGCCGGCGCGTCGGCCAGCAAGCCGGGCAGGGCTTCGATCGCGGCCTCGGTGTCGAGGCGCAGCAATGCGGCCTGCTCGCGCACGATGTGCTTGAACGCCAGGATGCCCTGATCCGAAAGCGTGCTGAGCATTTCGCGCGCGAGATTGAAGCGGCGCTCGTCTGCTTCGCCGTGCGTGCGCTTTACGTAGAGCAGCGCGCGCACGCTCGCTTCGAGAAGGCCGCCTTCCGTCATGTCGTTGCGCAGACGCGCGTGCTCGGCGACGATCGACGTTTCGCGCTCTTCCGTGTCGCCGGGTTCCGTCAATGCCGCCGCTTTCTCGCCGTCCGTGCGCGGCGGAAGCCCCGCGAACGCCTGCAGCCATGGCGCGCCATACACCGTTTCGAACATCTGCTCGACGGCGGCGTCGCGCATGTCGCGATAGTAGTCGAGCGACGCTTCGATCGCGTTCGACATGAACGTCTGCATCTGCAGAAACGGATTGTCGGCGTCGATGGGCGCGCGCGCTTCCTTCACGCTTTGCGCAGCCTGCGCAACCGACGCGGCAAGCGGATTGCGATCGGACCACAACTCGTAGGTCACGCGCAGCGGATGCAGCTTGCTCGCGAAATCGGCCATCCACGGCGTCACGCCTGCGTGCACCCACGGCTGCATGATGCTGCGGTACAGCCCGAGATTGAAGCGCGACAGATACGCGGCCGTTGCGAAGCGCCGGTCGCTTTCCGGATCGGGCTGCACGATCTCGCGCACGTCGGCGATCGTGCGCGGCGAAATCGACAGCACGTTATCGCCGATCACGAGATCCGTATGCTCGGTCGCTTCCGTCTTCGCACCGATGTGGGCTTCATAGAGGCCGGACGGCAGCAGGTCGATCAGATCGATATTGCTGACGAACTCGCGATGCTCCTTGCGTCCCGTGCTGCTCGACACGAAGATGCCGAGGTGGCCGATGCTGTCGTGCGTCGCGTAGACGATGGTCTGATCGTGGCCGAGCAGATCGGCGTCGTCGCGATAGAGATCGCTGATCCAGCCGAGCGCCTGCGGCGGCGGCGTGATGTTGTCGCCATACGAGCAGAACACGACGATGGGCGAGCGGATATTGCGCAGGTCGAGCCGCACGCCGTCCGTTGTCACGATCTCGCCTTTGACGAGCCGGTTGCCGACGAACAGGTTGTCGACGATGTACTGCATTTCGCCCGCGTTCAGGAACACGTGGCCGCCCCAGTACTTTTCGAAGCCGAGATAGCGCGGCCCTTCCGTGTCGATGTTCGCGTAGAGGTTGTACTGCTTCGTCCACAGCGTATTGGCGGGGTTCAGGTTCTCGAAGTTCTCGACGAGCCACGCGCCGTCGAAGCGGCCGTCGCCGATATCGCCCGTTAGCGCCGTGAGCCACGAGCCGCCCAGCATGCCGCCCGAATAACGCATCGGATTCTTGCCGCGCCAGCCGGCCCAATACGAGACGGGCGCGCCCGCGACGACGATCGGACCGAACAGTTCGGGGCGCATCGCGGCCGTCATCAGCACCTGCCAGCCTGCCTGGCAATTGCCGATCACGGCGGGCTTGCCGGGACTGTTGGGATGGAGCTCGATCACTTTTTCGAGGAACGTCGCTTCGGCGTGCATCACGTCTTCGACCGTTTGTCCCGGCACGGGGTCGGGTAAAAAGCCGATGAAATAGCACGGATGCCCGGCGCGCAGCGCGGCGCCGATTTCGCTTTCGCGCTTGAAGCCGCCAATGCCCGGGCCGTGTCCCGCGCGCGGGTCGACGACGACGAATGGACGCAGACGGCCGGGATCGTGTCCCTCCACGAGATCGCGGTCGGGCTTCAGGTCAGCGGGCGGCACGATGCGAACGAGGCCGTAGTTGACGGGGCGCGGCAACTGCCGCCCGTCGACGATCAGTTCCCTGTCGAAGTCGAGCACGTTGGGCACGCGTTCCTGCAAGTGCGACTGATATTGATTGCCGCGCTCGCGCATCACGTCGGCAAACAACACGCTGCGCTGCCACGCGTCGATCGCGTAGGCGGACGCTTGCGTCAGCAGATTGCCCGGCATCGACGCGAAGGGCATCGGCGGAATGGAAAAGCTGGGCGAAACGGATGTCGGGAGAGACTGATTCATGGTCGCTTCGAACTCCCTCAAAGAGTCGGTGCCACGGGCCCATGCGATGCGCACCAGCACGCATCGCGTGTACATCGAACTCGTACACCAGGCGTGCATCGTTGCACTGGGTCTCGCGCCTCAAACCAGGGCGAGACTTCAACACGCCTCATCGAGGCGCGGCTTCGATCAAGATCAGCGATAAAGATGGCAGTTGCATGACGCGAGTATGAATGCGGCCATCGGACGCGCGATACGCGCGCGAAGAGGCTTGCTGCGTTGCGTCATCAAAGCAGTTTAGGTCGGGATGTTTTTTCTGGCAAACAGAAAAGCGGTGCCTGCCCGCGGGGGCGAAATGAAAGAGTGGACGTCATGCGCCGTCCACTTGTTGCGCCAAGTCAGCGTGATCGATGCATCAACGGCTTGCGTCGCGAATCATGTTGCGCGCGATCACGAGCTGCTGGATCTGCGACGTGCCTTCGTAAATGCGGAAGAGGCGCACATCGCGATAGAAGCGCTCGACGGCATAGTCGGACACATAGCCCGCGCCGCCATGAATCTGCACCGCGCGATCCGCGACACGTCCGCACATCTCCGATGCAAAGAGCTTGCAGCACGACGCTTCCGTCGACACATCCTCCTTGTTGTCGCGGCGGCGCGCGGCATCGAGCACCATCGAGCGCGCGGCGTAGATTTCCGCGCGGCTGTCGGCGAGCATCGCCTGCACAAGCTGGAATTCTGCGATCGGCTGGCCGAACTGCTTGCGCTCCATCGCGTAACGCAGCGCATCGTCGAGCATGCGCTCGGCCGCGCCGACGCAGATCGCCGAGATATGCAGGCGTCCTTTGTCGAGCACTTTCATCGCTGTCCTGAAGCCGACGCCTTCCTTGCCGCCGATGATGTTCGCTGCAGCCACACGACAGTTCTCGAAGATCACGTCACAGGTATGCGCGCCTTTCTGGCCCATCTTCCTGTCGATCTTGCCGAGCGACAGACCCGGCGTGCCCTTCTCGACGATGAACGCCGAGATGCCGCTCGCGCCCTTGATGTCCGGGTTCGTGCGCGCCATCACCGTGTAGATGCCCGCTTCCGGCGCGTTGGTAATGAAGCGCTTGGTGCCATTGATCACGTAATGATCGCCGTCGCGAACGGCCGTCGTGCGCAGCGATGCGGCGTCGGAACCCGAATTCGGCTCCGTCAACGCGAACGATGCGATCAGTTCGCCCGATGCGAGCTTCGGCAGATAGTGGCGCTTCTGCTCTTCGGTGCCGTCGATGACGAGCCCTTGCGAGCCGATGCCGTTGTTCGTGCCGATCAGCGAGCGGAACGCGGGCGATGTCCTGGCGATCTCGAATGCGGCGAGCACTTCTTCTTCCATCGTCAGGCCGAGGCCGCCGTATTCTTCCGGAATCGACAGACCGAAGAGACCGAGTTCGCGCATCTCGCTGACAATGGCAGCCGGAATCTCATCCGTTTCGGCGACTTCGTTTTCGGCGGGCACGAGACGCTCGCGCACGAAGCGCGACAGCGAATCGAGAAGAATGGACAGTGTTTCCTGATCGCGGATCATCGTTCGTATTACCTGTGTTCAATGTGATGTTGCAATTGTGCCTGCACCCTGGAGGGTTCGCCATGCGACGGGCTCGTTGCCGTTGCGCGCGCACGGCTTCACCATAGCTGCCGTTGTCCGTAACGCGGTTGCTATGCTGTTGTTTTCGCGTAGGATGGCGCCAGCGCATTTTCCGGGGATACGCGTGGGTTATCTGTTGGTACTGGCCGTCGGCCTGGCGGCGGGGACGTTGAGCGGCGTGATCGGCACCGGCTCGTCGATGTTGCTGATGCCTGTGCTCGTGATGATGTTCGACCCTCAGCAGGCCGTGCCCATCATGGCGATTGCGGCGATCATGGGCAACGTCGGCAAGGTGCTCGCGTGGTGGCGCGAAATCGACTGGCGCGCTTGCGGTGCGTATTGCGCGACGGCCGTGCCGGGCGCGGCGCTCGGCGTGCGCACGCTGCTCGCGCTGCCGCCGCATGCCGTCGAGATCGCGCTCGGCCTGTTCTTCGTCGCGATGGTGCCGGTGCGCCGCTGGCTCACGCGCCGCTCGATCGGTCTCAAGGTATGGCATCTGGCGATGATCGGCGCGCCAATCGGCTTTCTCACGGGCATCGTCGTATCGACGGGCCCGATCACGGTGCCCGTGTTCATGGGCTATGGTCTCGTGAAGGGCGCGTTCCTCGCGACGGAAGCGGCCGGTTCGGTCGGCGTGTATGTGGCCAAGGTGATGACGTTCGGCCGCTTCGGCGCGCTGCCCGTTCACGTCGTGCTGGACGGGCTGATCGTCGGCTCCGCGCTGATGGCGGGCGCGTTCTGCGCGCGCCGCATCGTCGTGCGCATGAGCCCCGGCACGTTCAGGCTGGTCGTCGACGGGCTGATGCTGTCGTCGGGGCTCTCGCTGTTGTGGGCGGCGGGCCGTTGATCTCCGCGTCCTGCTGATTCCGTGCCGTGCGTGCCGCCGTGCATGTTCCCGTTGAACCCGATGCAATTACTCGACACGAAAGGAGCGACATGATCGAACGAAACATGGTTTCCACGACTTTCGACTTGCCCGGCTACACCGTCGACGGCTCGCTTGGCATCGTGCGCGGCATCATCGTGCGCTCGCGTTCGGTCGTGGGCGCGATCGGCGCGGGGCTGCAGACGATCTTCGGCGGCAATATCTCGCTGTACACGTCGCTGTGCGAGCGGGCGCGGCGGGACGCGTACGAGCGCATGGTCGCGGAAGCCGAGACGCTCGGTGCGAACGCTGTCATCGGCATGCGTTACGATGCGACCGAGATCGGCTCGGGCGTCACGGAAGTGCTCTGTTACGGCACGGCAGTGCACGTGCGCCGCAACGTGTGATCGAAGTGTTCAAACCTAAGTCAATGCCCAAGGAAATGTTATGCGCCTGTTGCTTGCCCTGATCTTGCCGTGGTTCCAGTTCTTCACGATTGGCCGTCCGATCGCGGGGATCATCTGCCTCGTGCTGCAACTGACGATTATCGGCTGGCTGCCCGCCGCGATCTGGTCGGTGTATGCGCTGAGCCAGTACAAGACGGACAGGAAGATCGAAGAAGCGCTCGGCCGGCGCACGTAAGCCGCGCCACGCGCATGCGGCTCGACTCCATCCGTGGAGCGAGCCGCGATGTCGTGCTAGTCGTCGACGAACAGCATCGACACATAGAGGATCGTCGACACGACGATGATGCCGACGCCGACGAACACTTTCGTGCGGTTGAATTCAAGCCCGCCGTTGATCGCAACGGCGATGCCGACGACGGCCGACAGCGTGCCGATTGCCGCCAGCACGACGTGCGCCTTGCTCCAGATCATCTTGCGGCGTGCTTGGCGCTTCGGAGAGTTCCAGGGTTCGATGGGCATCGCAGTGACCGTGATGCAAGCGCATGGGGTGCCGAAGCTGGCCCGTCTCGCTGCGAGGGCAAGACGGGCCAATCGACGTCAGCGCTTCGTTATTGAATCGGCGTGCCGTCGCGCGTGATCTGGATGGCCGTCGCCGAGACGTAGTTCGCGCGGACGCTGTCGCCGACCTTGATCTTGTCGAGCGGCACGTCGGGCGCGACTTGCAGGATCACGCTGCGGTTGGGACCGCGCAGCGTCACCTCACGCTTCTTGTGGTCGATCTTCTGCACGGTCGCGACCACTTCGATGTTCTGCTTCTGCGTCGACGCGCCACCTTCCACGGGCGTGGTCGACTGCGACTCGACGCGCGAACGCACGCCCTTCGTGTCGACCTTGTCCGCCGACATCAGCAGCGCACCCTTGTACGAGATGTGGACCTGATCGCCGACCTTCAGCTTCTTCACGTCGCCGACATCGGGATCGACTTCGATGATCGTCGAGTTGCCGCGCGGGCCGCGGATCGTCACCTCGTTCCTGGCGGTGTCGATATGCGTGACGCGCGCGGTCACTTCGGCGACGGCAGCTGTGCCGACCGCGTTCGCGGCGGGCGAAGATGCCGGATTGTCCTGCGCGCGCGCCTCGATGGCGGGCGCGGCCAGCGCCGCGCAAGCCGCAGCGATGGTCAGAATGCGAATCGAACCGCGAACTACACGTTGCATGTGAAACTCCTCTTTCGTGCGTTGAATGGGCCAATCGTCCTGTGCGGGGCCGTGGCGGTTTTAGTGGTCACGCTGTTTCGGTCGCGTGGCTTGCTGCCTTTTGTCTCGCGTCGTCGTACACGCGGCGCCGTTCCGCTTCCACCAGCATCCGCTTGCGCTTGATCGACTGCCGGTGAATGGGCGGGCCCATCACGGCCACGTAGTCGTTGTAGCGATGCTTCTGGAAACGGCGGAAGAAGTCGGGGCCGGGCAGGCCGTTGCTGAGCGCAAGCAGCACGCCGTAGTCGATCGTCGATACTTCCCCGAGCGAGGCAATCGCTCGCTCCAGTGCGTCATAGCGCGCAGTGAGCGGATCGCTCGCGCCGAACATCGCGTGGAATCGCTGATAGGTAAGGAGCCGCTCGTGCTCGGCGGCGCGTCGCAACGCCACGACGATACGTTCAACCCGTTCCACTTCCATGTTGCCCTCCACGCGTGAGAATTCGCCGTCGCGCGAGGAATCGAATGCCGCGCGACGGGCGTGTTGCAAATAGTGCAAATAGTCCGCTTTGCCTTTTATCAGCGAAACTGTTTTATTGCCAATATGGCCTGATGTAATTCAATTGCTCGATGCGTATTTTGTTTTTTAAAGCAAGCCCTCGTCGCTTTTCAAAAAGCAAATAAAACAGGCGCGACGGATTATGCCGGCTGGCTTGCAATAGACGGCCGGCTAAGGTATTGCACGCTGAAATAAACGCATTGCCGCACAACGTTCTTCTTATGAAAACGGAGCAGACACACGTACAGGGTGTGGGCCGTGAGGCTCGAGTCAATACGATGCAGTAATGGTTACAGCATGCTAGCAAACGATTTCGGTAAGTTCAAGAAAACATCCGAACTCACTAAAAATACGAGGGCGGGTTATTGTTTACAAAAATGGATACAGATTTTCTTTTGTTGGATATCCCGCAATAAAATCGCTAAATGATTTTCTGGTGCTCATGAAATTTCACGGGCGAGAGACACAGGCGGTCTCTAAAGATATATCGGTCTTTTAAATGCTTTGCATTTGTTGCGCCATGTCCGTCGTCTGGCGACCCGGGCGTTCGTGTTCTGACCATCGACGAGGTCGCTCATGCCTTCACGAAACGAAGAATTGCCGACCGTCATGCGCAGACTCGCCGCGGGCAGGATGCTGATGGAAGGCGCGTCGATCAGCGACGTCGCCGCGCAACTGCACATCTCGGAAAACACCGTGCGCAAATATCGCGCGCTGCTGAACGAGGGCGGGTTGGATTCGTTGAGGCAGATGAGCGTGGGCGGCCGTTCGTCGGTACTCGACGAAGCCGCGATGCGATGGATCGCGTCCGCGTTGAGCGGGCCCGCGAGCGTTCACGGTTTCCCCTCCGACGCGTGGACCAGCAACCGTCTGCGCGAACTGATACGCGCGCGGTTCGGCGTCAGCTACTCGCGTGTCTATACGTGGCAGATCGCAACCAATCTCGGTCTCGGGCACCGGCTCACGAAGTCACGCAAATAGTCGTGTGACAGGCGCCTTAACCGGCCTTCAGCGCGGCCTTCATCGCGCGGAGGGCAGCAGTTCGCCCCATGCGACGAGAATCTTCTGGATGCTGCGCGCGTAGGAATCGCGCTCTTTCGGCGACTCCGAGTGATATGCGCCGATCGCGCGCCACGTGTTCCCGTACTTCACCATCTTCTGCTTGATCAGCCACGCGGCGACATAGATGTTCACGCATGCATCGGTGAGCGCGCGATGCGGAATGCCGAGGCGCTTCAGGTCGCTGAAATGAACGGAGTTGATCTGCAATTGCCCGACATCGATCGAGCCGTTTGCGTTGCGATTGATCGCGCTCGCGTCGCCCTTCGATTCGTGCCACGCGACCGCGCGCAGGATCAGCGGATTGACGCCCTGATAGGCGGCTGCCTGTTCGAAGCAGTCGTCGGCGCGCGCGATGTCGCATGTCAGCGACGACGCGGATAGCGCGAGCGCGGCGAGCGCGCATTTGAGCAGATGGCGCGAGCGGCGCTTCGCAAGAAGCCGGTGAGTGGACACATGAGTGGACACGACAGGACGCTCCGTTGCGGTTATTTCGCCATGGCGAGTTCGAGCTGCTTTTCGACCGAGCGCAGATACGTGCGCGAAGCCTCGGAGACGATGAGGCGCGCGGCGGGCGCCGTGGGCCTCACGTCGGCGACGACGCGCGCCTTGCGCTTTTTCGCGGTGCGCTTCGGCACGACCGGCTCGTCATCGTCGTCGGATACGGGCGGCAGCATCGCAAGCGTCGGCAGCGGCGGATAGACCTTGTCGGCAGCGGGCACGCCGGACATGCCCGGCGCAACGTTCGCGCTGCCTGCCGACAGCGTGCCGGCGACGGCCGGCTGGCCGGCGTGAGCGGCCTGGTTTAGGCCGGCGAGCACGAGGCTCGCCGCGAGGAGAGCGGTCCTGAACATGGCGATGCTTCCCTTCATGGTGTCGCAGAGGGTGTCGCGGACGTCGGCCTGATCGACACGCTATACGGCTGGTTCGCGCCCGCCGTCAGGTTCTCCAGGCTGATCTTCGCCGGATGCTGCGGCGGCACGCCTCGCCAGATGGCCTGATTCAGATACGGCAGGTCCTGGCCGAGGGCGGTGACGAGGATCGTCGTCGGCTGCTTTTGCGAGGCGGCCAGCGCGCCCGCCTTGGCTAGCACGGCCGACAGTTGCGGATCGCGGGCGCCGAGCGCATCGGGCGGAATCGTGAAGCTGATGAGGTCGGTCGACGCGGGCGGCTTTTCTGCCTGCGATGCCGTGTTCGTGGGCAATTGCGCGCAACCGGCCATCGCGACGAGAACCATACAAAACGCAAGCTGCTTCACGAACCGCTCCCAGAAGTCGTTGACGCTACATCGGTTTGTCGGCACGGCCGCGGCGAACTTGATATGCGATCCGCAAACGTTTGCCAAATCGGGAAACTTGACTCAGGAACGGTCGTCGTTCGGAAACTCTGACCGTCGAACGGGCCGAAAAATGGTGAGGTCGCCTCGCGCGTCTTCAGCGAGTGGCGGGCGCGTGCCTTCGGCGCACAGAGGCTTTGCCGCCTTGCGCGCGATGAAGCGTGACAGGTGCGCGACATAGCCGCCAAACATATTCGTGTAACACAGTAGTGAAATACGGCGGCTTCAGGATAGCGTCCCCATCATCCCGGCCCACGGCTTTCGGCTTGTGAACAACGACATGGCAGCGGATTTCATCTGGCGGCTACTTGCCGCGTTTGCATGCGGCGTCGCGATCGGTCTGGAACGGCAGATGCGTCAGCGCACGGCCGGGCTGCGCACGATCACGCTGGTGGCGAGCGGCGCGTGCCTGTTCGTCACGCTCGGCATGCTGACGGGCAACGGCGTCGCGGGCGTCACGCAGATTGCTGCGTATGTCGTGTCGGGCGTCGGCTTTCTGGGCGGCGGCGTGATCATGCGCGACAAGGGATCGATCCAGGGCATCAACACGGCGGCCACGCTGTGGTGCTCGGCCGCCGTCGGCGTGCTGTGCGGCGCGGGTCATTACGGGCCCGCGCTCGCGGGCACCATCGTCGTGCTCGCGACCAATACGCTGCTGCGCGAAGTGAGCCGCGCGATCAACGCGACGCCCGTGTCGAACGCAGACCTCGTGCGCGAGTATGTGCTGACTGTCGTGTGCCGCGAACAGGATGAGATCCACATACGCACGCTGCTGTCGAACTCGATGTACTCGCAGCCTTTGTCGTTTCAGAGCTTGACGAGCCAGGACTTCGAGGACGATCCGACGCGTATCGAAGTGACGGCGACGTTGCGCATGCATCCAAAGGACCAGGGGAAGCTCGAGCTGATGGCGAGCCGCATCAGCATGGAGAAGGGCGTGTCGAGCATCAGCTGGTCCGCGAAGGAAGCCGAGCCGACGCCCGAGTGAGAAAGCGCATTGCAAGGCGCTGTGCGAAGCACGGCAAATGCACTGCTCGGCAAAGGGACCCTCGCGAGACATGCGATGCGCGTCCGGAGTATCGTGAGCGGCACGGCAAGATGACATGCTTACTTCTCAACGCGAAGCGCGCGACGGCTTCGCCTCTTCTCAGGAGATCGCAATGGCCAAGGTTCTCGTTCTCTATTACTCGTCGTACGGGCACATCGAAAAGATGGCCGAAGCAATGGCCGAAGGCGCGCGCAGTGCGGGCGCGCAGGTCGACATCAAGCGCGTGCCGGAGACCGTTCCCGAAGAAGTCGCGAAGAATGCGCATTTCAAGCTCGATCAGCAGGCGCCCGTCGCGACCGTGGCCGATCTCGAGCAATACGATGCAATCGTCGTCGGCACGCCGACGCGTTATGGACGCATCTCGTCGCAAATGGCCGCGTTTCTCGATCAGACGGGCGGACTATGGATGCGCGGCGCGCTGAACGGGAAAGTGGGCGCGGCATTCTCATCGACGGCGACGCAGCATGGCGGGCAGGAGACGACGCTCTTCTCGGTCATCACGAATCTGATGCACCTTGGGCTGATCATCGTGGGCTTGCCGTACAGCCATCAGGGAATGATGAACATGACGGAGATCGTCGGCGGCGCACCGTATGGCGCAACGACGATTGCATCGGGCGACGGCTCGCGCCAACCCAGTGCGATCGATCTGGAGGGCGCGCGGCATCAGGGCGCGATTGTCGCGAGGACGGCGGCGAAGCTGTTCGGCTGAGCGGCGTTCTTTTCCTTATAGCAGTCTATTGCGGTCGTTCGATTGCACTTGGAATTGCGGACTGAACGCGCGGCGCATTGAATGCAGTCTGCCGTTCAGTGCGCGAAGGCGATAGCGTCTGCTTGCCGGGATAACGTTGCAAATTCAAGCGCTTGACTGCGTCATGCGGTCTCGCCGGGCGGCAACGTCAATCGGGCGATTTCAACCGTCTCGAGTTGCTCGAGCACGGCGGGCGCGAGCAGCAGTTTCGCCTTGCGAATGCCTGCGCCCATCACTACCTGCTGACGCTCCATTACGGCGGCATCGACGAGAACCCGCCAGCCCGCAGGCAAACCGAATGCGGTAATGCCGCCGAACTCCATTGCGCTCTGTTCCGTCGCGACCTCGCGCTGCGCGAACGAAATGCGCTTTGCGCCGAGCGCAGCCTTCACCGCGCCGTTCACGTCGATGCGCAGCGATCCGAGCGTCACCAGCGCGGCGAGATGCTCGCCGCCATCCTTCTTGTAGCGAACGACGATCGTGTTCGCGCAGTCTTCCATCGGAAAGCCGTAGCGGGCGCTGAAGTCGGCGGTATCCGATGCATCGTCGGTGACGGAGAATACGACGATGTCGCGGCCTGTAATCGATGCGGCGACGTGCGCGGGAAGATGCGCGCCGAACTGATCGGGCGCGATGATGTCGAGCTTCTGAAGCGGTTCGTGCGAAAGCATGTTGGGTGTGAACGGTCGAGGACGAAGACAGGGCGCACACATTGTACGATTCCCTGCCGCGCGCCGCTGATCCGCACTTCACTGTGTCCCATTGATGCTGACGCGCGTATTCAAAGCAATTGCGGACCGCTGCGTCTGCAACCTTCGGAAGGGCAGACTACTTTTCTTCGAGGGCGCAGCACATCACTCAAGGTCGTCGAGCAGTTTGGCGAGAATCATCTGCGACATGTTGCGCGGGCGGCTCGAAGGACGGCTGAACGGTCCATAGACGGCATCGCCGCGCACGATCTCCGCGCCCGTCAGCGCGCACACGCCGCGCGAGCGCGCGATGCGGCGCACCCACAGTTGCTCGGTGTAACGACCGGCCGTCGAATCGCGCCACGTGATCGAAACCGACTTGGCACCGAACCGTTCGACGAAGGTGATGACAGCGGCGCTGTGTTCGTCCGATGTCGCCTGCGACCTCGCGCGCTCGGCATTCCCCGTGCGACGAGCTGCGCGCGCTGCGCAGGCGCCGTTGTCGCATTTGTCGGACGATGCGGCCTTGGTCTCCTGAGAAGGGGACCTGCCTAGCCGCGAGATGGTCGTCGTCCACGGATCGCGCAGAGCGGGCTTCGCGGGCGCCGAGCCGCCGCTTGCCGCCTCGCGTCCGACGTCGGCATAAAGCGCCTGTGTGCGGCGCAGTTCGACTTCGGCACTGTTACGCCGGTTTGCGTGGGCGGGACGCCTGGGTTCGGCCGTAGTACCAGTTGCAGTTCCAATCCTGCTCACGTCGACTCCTCTTCAAAGCACGGCCCTTCGAAGCGGCCATATAGCACAGACAGAACCTTACGTTCTGCTTCTGGTGGCCGCCCGCAGCCGCAAAAGCGGCCACTTGCGCGCGGGCGAAAACGCATGCGCCGCGCGTCGTTGCGCCCTGGCGGCGAACGAACGGAGCGGCTGCACGCTGCAAGGCAGCGTAGCGGTAAGCTTGTCACGGCCGGCAAAAATGGCCGGTCACATGGCCAGCATGCTAACGGCTTGCTATCGCGGGATAAATGCCGCGGAATTGAACACTCAATTTATCTAATTCAAACAATGAGGCCGCTTCGACGCCGGGCAGGACGCATTCGCTTGCCTGTCGGGCGATTTCGTCGATGCATATGCACACGAATCGTGCGCGAATCGCGCAGATGCGCGCCATAGAAGCTACGCCGAACAGGGTCTTGCCTTGACTTCGAAATGCGGGCGTCCATACTCGACTGACGCTTTGGCGCTCCGCCACGCGCTCATTCATCGAAAGGACACGACCGTTATGGACAAGACAGTGAAGGTGCCAGGCCCCGATCATCCCATCACGATTGCAAAGAGCGGATCGCGCGTCGTCGTGTCCGTGGCGGGGCGCAAGATCGCGGACAGCAACGATGCGCTTTCCTTTCACGAAGCGTCCTATCCCGAGGTGCTCTACATTCCGCGCAAGGATGTCGACATGTCGCTGCTCGAACGCACCGATCATTCGACGTATTGCCCGTACAAGGGCGAGTGCAGCTACTACAGCATTCCCATCGGCGGCGAGCGTTCGGTCAATGCCGTGTGGACCTACGAAAGCCCCTACGATGCCGTTGCATCGATCAAGGAACACGTAGCGTTCTATCGCGATCGCGTGGATTCGTTCGAGGTCAGCGCGCAATAAAGAACGTGCGAATGGACCGCTATCGCTGCGGTTCATTTGCTTGCAGATCGAAATGCTGTAGCGCTCGGCGCGCGGTGCCGACGTGCATCACCAGCGTTTGAACGTCTTCGACAGTCCGATCAAGCGTGACACGAGTGACTAAGATCAAGCACGAGTGAACGTGATTCCGCTCGCCTGTCTCGCGACGATCCTGATTCACACGGGCTATGAGCTCGCGAAGCCCGCATTGTTCGCGGCGATGGCGCGCGAAGGCATCGTGACCGTATCGTGCCGTTCGCGGCGACGATTGCCGGCGTGCTGGCGACGGACCTGCCGACTGGCATCGGCTCGGCATCGCGGCGAGCGCGCTGCTTGCGATCCGCGCGAGCCTTTCACGCACGTTCACGCTGACGCGACACGACGATCACTTTTCTGCTGGTGTTGCGCAAGGACGCGCGGTGCCTATCGAAGCCGATGCTCACGCACTGTCTCGCACAGATTCCAGATCGCGCGACCGTGCTGATCGACGCCGGGCACGCCGGTTTCATCGACCGCGAACGGCACGATACGCTCGATGCGTTTGGGGGGCGCTGCGACGGCAAATCACCGTCGAGCGTTTGCGCTGGCCAGAGCCGGCTGCGCAGGAAGGGTTGGCGTTGCTGCCGACGCTGCGCGCGATGGGCCAGCGATGGCGATAAAGCGAAAGGAGCGGCGAGGGCGTCAACGGGCGCCCTCGCCGGGGTGAGGTAAGGGTTACTCGGCGATCGAATAGCGCGACGGTCGTGCCGCCTTCACCTCGACGGGCTGTTCGATACGCGCGCTCGCGCCGCGGATGAAGAAGACCGCGCACAACGCCAGCAGGGTCCAGACGCAAAAAATAATGGTCAAAGCGCTCATTTCAGATCATTCCAGTAGAACAGGGCTGCGGTTACGTTCTGCTCGTCCGGCCGCGATAGCTGCCGGTCAATGCACGGTGTGATGGTCTGTGCCGTTGAACAGAAACTCGTCGATCAGGCGTGTGGTCAGCTCGAGCTGCTTTTCGAGCGACATGCGCGCCAGTTCCGCGCTCGCTGCGTCGCCGCGCGCCACGGCGGCGTGCGTCTGAGTGGCAAGGCGCAGCACGGTGTCCGAGGCGAGTTGCAGGCCGCGCATCAGATCCTCCTGCGCGAACTCCGACCCGCTGTTGCATTCCGGCACCGAGGCTTCCGGCGAGCCGGTCTCGAACTCACGATTTCTGTTGTATCGGTAAGACATCTCAGGCTCCTCGGTGCACTAGCACGATTGCAGTGTGCGCCGTGGGACTCCTTTTCAATTCGTCGAACAGAGGCCGGTTCTCGACCCATTCCGCCACCATCGCGCCAACCTCGCATTCCGCTGACCAATCGGATCGCGAACAGGCTGGCGATCGAGCGCTGCGATTATCCAGCTTTGCACACACACGCTCTCTTTTCCGCTTCGGACGAATAGTAAGCAACTGTTATCGCGCGGTCTGCAAGGGCTGGCCCTGGGTTGCGTCGCCGCCCGTTATTGCGCGGGTAATAGTGAACGGCTCTCACGCCCGCTCCGTGGGCGTGCCGTAATGTGCGGTCACAACTGTTTGCGAACAGTTTCTGCAGCGTCTGCTCCAATGTCAGAAGGAGAAGGAGAACGATCATGAAGAAATTACTGACGCTGGCAGCCGTCGTCACCGCGACGATCGGGCTGGGGGGCTGCGTCGTCGCACCGCCTTACGGTTACGCGTATGCGCCGGATTACGGCTATGGCTACGCGCCGGGCTATTACGCGGCGCCGTCGGTGAGCGTCGGCGTCGGCTATAGCTGCTGCTGGGGCCACGGCGGATGGGGACATGGCGGCTGGCATCGGTAAGCGGATTGCATGCGCCGCGCGCGACTGTACGGGAAGAATGCGAAACGGGTAGCGCGTGAGTGAATGGTGCGCATCGGGCGTTCGGCGCCACACGTTGCGCTCGCGCACATGACGGCGGCGCGGCTGCGTCTGAGGTACGATCACGGGGCCGGGCGCCCGACACACCCGGCTCTCCCCGCGCAACGACTCCGCAACGCCACTTACGTTTTCACACCGAGCATGGACTACCGCGTTACCTACGAGCACAGCCTCGCGACTGCCCCCGACGACTTCATCGTGAATGTGCCGTCGCAACTGGTGTCGGATGTGCCATCGAATGTTCCGAGGGCGCTGCTGCCTGAAGTCATCGAAAAGCTGATTCTCGAACGCTCGCCGCGCATCGGCCGCATTCGCAATCTGAAGCTCATTTGACGCCGCATCTGACGCCAATTCACCATTCCCTTTCGCGCGGCCGGCTTCCAACGCCGGCCGCGTTCGCTTGAAAACGGCTTGCTTGGCCCGCATGTCTGGCTCTCGCCAATCCGGAGCCTTCTCATGGGAAGCCGTCCCCGTTTTATCGACGATCTGTCGGGCGCCGCGCCAAGCGCCGCTGCCCCCGAATCGTCCGACGACGACGCACTCCTCGACGCCTATTCGCGCACCGTCATCGATGCGCTCGAACGGGTGCGGGCGGCCGTCGTCTTCATCACCGTCGAGCGCCGCGTGCCGGGCGCGCCGCAGAGTCACGCGCGCGCGGGCACCGGCTCCGGCTTCATCTTCACGCCCGACGGCTATCTGCTCACCAACAGCCACGTCGTGCACGGCGCGACGCATATCCGCGTGCAGCTCGCCGACGGCACGAAGTTCGACGCCGACCTCGTCGGCGATGATCCGCACAGCGATCTGGCCGTGCTGCGCATCGGCTCGCCGGAGCCGCTGCCGCATGTCGCGCTCGGCGAATCGGGAAAATTGCGCGTCGGCCAGATCGCGATTGCCGTCGGCAATCCGCTGGGGCTCGAGCAGACCGTCACGGCGGGCGTCGTGTCCGCGCTCGGTCGCTCGCTGCGCTCGAATTCAGGGCGCATGATCTACGACGTGATCCAGACGGACGCCGCGCTCAATCCCGGCAACTCGGGCGGTCCGCTGATCAATTCGGCGGGGCAGGTGATCGGCGTGAACACGGCGATCATTCCGGGCGCGCAGTCGATCAGCTTCGCGACGGCCATCGACACGGCCAAGTGGGTCATCATGCAAATCTTCGCGCATGGCCGCGTGCGGCGCGCGTACGTGGGCGTGGCCGGGATGACGACGGCATTGCCGCGCCGCGTGCAGCGCTATTTTGATCTGACATCGGACAGCGGCGTGCGCGTGATGGAGATCGTCAAGGGCAGCCCCGCCGCATCGGGGGGCCTGCGCACCGACGATACGATCGTCGCGATCGACGGGCAGATCGTCGATGGCGTCGATACGTTGCAGCGTGCGCTCGACGGCACCAAGATCGGCCGCGCCGTGAACGTGAGCGTGCTGCGCGGCACGCAGCGGGTCGAACTGACGGTGACGCCCGTCGAGCAGATGGCCTAAAACAGCTGTCGCTGGCCTGACGCGAGTGTCGTGAAGTCGTCGCGCAGCAACGGCAGGATCGCATCGGCGACGGGCTGGAGCTGGCGCGTCAGGTAGTGCTCGTAATCGATGTCCGAGCGCAGCGTTTCCAGCGGTTCGGGGCCGCCGCTCGTCATCACGTAACTGATCCAGCCGCCGTTCTGATACTGCAACGGGCGGCCGCGCTGCCGGTTGAATTCGTCGGCGGTGCGCGCGGCGCGCACGTGCGGCGGCACGTTGCGCTCGTAGGCGGAGAGCGGCCGGCGCAGCCGCTTGCGATAGACGAGCAGATCGTCGAACTCGCCCGCGAGCGTGCGCCGCACGTAGTCGCGCACGTAATCGCGATACGGCTGCTGCTTGAAGATGCGCAAATACAGTTCCTGCTGGAAGCGCTGCGCGAGCGGCGTCCAGTCGGTGCGGACGGTTTCCAGCCCCTTGTAGACGACTTCCTCGGTGCCGTCGGCCGCCACCGTCAGGCCCGCGTAGCGCTTCTTGCTGCCTTCTTCCGCGCCGCGCACGGTCGGCATGAAAAAGCGCTTGTAGTGCCGCTCGAATTGCAGTTCGAGCGCGCTTTCCAGGCCGAATCGCTCGCGCACGTGATCGCGCCACCACGCGTTGATCTCGCCGACCAGTTCGCGCCCGATGCGCGCCGCGTCTTCTTCGTCATGCGCGTGCTTGAGCCACACGAAGGTCGAATCGGTATCGCCGTAGATCACTTCGTAGCCGCTCGCTTCGATCAGCTCTCGCGTGCGATGCATGATCTCGTGGCCGCGCATCGTGATCGACGATGCGAGCCGCGGATCGAAGAACCGGCAGCCCGTCGAGCCGAGCACGCCGTAGAACGCATTCATGATGATCTTCAGCGCTTGCGACAGCGGCTTGTTTTTCTCGCGCTTGGCGGCTTCGCGGCCTTCCCACACTTGCGCGACGATCGACGGCAGGCAGTGGCGCGTGCGCGAAAAGCGCGCGCCGAGAAAGCCGGGCACGGAATGCGCGTCGTCGGGATGGCGCACGCCATCGACGAGGCCGACGGGATCGATCAGAAACGTGCGGATGATCGATGGATACAGGCTCTTGTAGTCGAGCACGAGCACGGAATCGTAGAGGCCGGGCTTCGAATCCATCACGAAGCCGCCGGGGCTCGCCGCGCCCGCGACGTCGCCGAGATTCGGCGCGACATAGCCGAGCCGGTGCATGCGCGGCATGTACAGATGCGTGAACGCCGCGACCGATCCGCCGCTGCGATCGGCGGGCAATCCCGTGACGGTCGCGCGTTCGAGCAGGAAGGGCAGCAGCTCCGTCTTCTCGAAGATGCGCGTGACGAGCTCGCAGTCCTTCAGGTTGTAGCGGGCAAGCGCGGGCTTGTCTTCGTCGAAGCGGCGCTGGATTTCGTCCATCCGCTGATACGGGTTGTCGATCGACTTGCCTTCGCCGAGCACCGCCTGCGCGACGTATTCGAGGCTGAACGACGGAAAGCTCCACGTCGCGGAACGCAGCGCCTCGATGCCGTCGATGATCAGCCGCCCCGCCGCGCCTGCGAAGAAATGATTCTGCTTGAGGCCGTGCTCGCGCCATTCCATCACCGCGCCGCCGCGCCCGATGCGCAGCGGCACGCCATGTTCTTCCGCCGTATCGCGCAGCACCTTCAGGTCGAACTGCACGAGATTCCAGCCGATGATCGCATCGGGATCATGCCGCTCGAACCATTCGATCAGCCGCTCGATCAGTTGCGCGCGCGTGTCGCAATACTCGAGCGCGAAGTCGAGGTCCGAGCCCTCGGCTTTCTTTGGGCCGAGCATGTACACCTGACGCTGCCCGCAGCCTTCGAGCGCAATCGAATAGAGTTCGGCACGCGCGCTGGTTTCGATGTCGAGCGACACGAGCTTGAGCCTTGGACGGTAGCCGCTCGCGGACTTCATCTCGGCGTTCAGCAGCGGTCCGCCAGCGGGATTCGGCTCGCCGCCGAACAGCACAGGCGCGGTGATGAACCGCTCCATCATGTAGCGCTCGTGCGGAAACACATCGGCTTCGTATACGTCGACGCCGCCCTGCTTCAGCCGCTTTTCGAGCGCGATGAGCTGCCGGTATTGCGGGCAATACAGTCCCAGCACCGGCCGATGGTTGAAATCGCACAGATCGAGTTCGCGCAGTTCGACGTTCTTCTCACGATGCAAGACGGCTTGCGCGCGCTCGCGCTGCGAGGCCGGAATGAACGCGACACACGGCTGCGGGCGCAGGCGGACGTGGCGCGGACCGTCGTCGGTAGCGAGCCAGAACTCGATTTCCGTCCCGGCGGCCGTATCGCGCCAATGGCGGGTGAGAAGAAATCCCTGTTGAAGCTCGGACAAGCTGAAAACCCCTGCGTGGACACTTTTTGCAGCCATTCTACCCGCGCCAGAAGGCACGCGTGCCGGGCGCTTTCCCTTGGCTGACGGGCGTTCGGGCCATATTTGGCTGATTGATAGAAAATCTAAATTGATCGAATCGTCACAATCAAATTTATTAAATCCAGCGTCTTCTTCATACTTCAATCCAACGCAGCACCCAACCCAACTCAACCGAAGAGGACGCATCAGATGCCGATCATCAACAGCCAAGTCAAACCGTTCAAGGCCACCGCATACCACAACGGCGATTTCGTGACCGTCACCGACGAGAGCTTCAAGGGCAAGTGGTCCGTCGTCGTGTTCTATCCGGCCGACTTCACCTTCGTGTGCCCGACCGAACTGGGCGATCTGGCAGATCGCTACGAAGAGTTCAAGAAAATCGGCGTTGAAATCTACAGCGTGTCGACGGATACGCACTTCACGCACAAGGCATGGCACGACACGTCGGACACGATCGAGAAGATCAAATACCCGATGATCGCCGACCCGACGCTCGCGATCTCGCGCAACTTCGACGTGCTGATCGAAGAAGAAGGCCTGGCGCTGCGCGGCACGTTCGTGATCAACCCGGAAGGCGAGATCAAGCTGTGCGAAATCCACGACAACGGCATCGGCCGTGACGCAGGCGAACTGCTGCGCAAGGTGCAGGCTGCGCAATACATCGCGGCGCATCCGGGCGAAGTCTGCCCCGCCAAGTGGACGCCGGGCGCTGACACGCTGACGCCGTCGCTGGACCTCGTCGGCAAGATCTAAGCGGCCAGTCCGCCAGAAGCCACACGCTCTTCGCTGTACCTCTGCTTTCAGCGGCGCCACTCATGAAGTGGCGCCGCGTGAAGCAGTCCGCAAGGCCACGCCTTGCGAACTGCTTTACTGCCGCGCACCCGCTTTGTCGAAAAAGCGCGCAGCGCACGAATCAAACACCCATTCCCATCTCGCCACGGACCCGAAACACCATGCTCGACGCGAATCTGAAGACCCAACTCAAAGCTTACCTCGAGAAAGTCAGCCGTCCCATCGAGATCGTCGCTTCGATCGACGAAAGCGCGAAATCGCAGGAACTGATCGCGTTGCTGAACGACATCGCAACGCTGTCGGAGCGCGTGAGCGTGATCGAGCGCCGCGGCGACGACGAGCGCAAGCCGTCGTTTTCGATCGGCGAGCCGGGCAAGGCCGGCGGCATTCGCTTCGCCGGCATTCCGATGGGTCATGAGTTCACGTCGCTGGTGCTCGCGCTGCTGCAAACGGGCGGCCATCCGATCAAGCTCGACGATGCCGTGATCCAGCAGATCCGCGAACTCGACGGCGACTACGCGTTCGAGACGTACTTCTCGCTGTCCTGCCAGAACTGCCCGGAAGTCGTGCAGGCGCTCAACATCATGGCGCTGATCAACCCGCGCATCCGCCACACGGCGATCGACGGCGCGGTGTTCCAGAACGAAGTCGAGTCGCGTCAGATCATGGCCGTGCCGACGATGTTCCTGAACGGCGAAGTGTTCGGCCAGGGCCGCAGCGGCGTGAAGGAGATTCTCGCGAAGCTCGACACCAACGCCGGCGCGCGCGCCGCGAAGGAACTGGAGAAGAAGCCCGTGTTCGACGTGCTGATCGTCGGCGGCGGTCCCGCGGGTGCGGCTGCTGCGATCTATTCGGCGCGCAAAGGCATCAAGACGGGCGTGGTCGCGGAACGCTTCGGCGGCCAGGTGCTCGATACGCTCGCGATCGAAAACTTCGTCTCGGTGCAGGAGACGGAAGGGCCGAAGTTCGCCACAGCGCTCGAACAGCACGTGAAGAGCTATGAAGTCGACGTGATGGACGTGCAGCGCGCCGAAGCGCTGATTCCGGGCCGCATCAACGAAGTGCGCCTCGCGAGCGGCGCAGTGCTGAAGGCGAAGACGATCGTGCTGGCAACGGGCGCGCGCTGGCGCGAGATCAACGTGCCGGGCGAGCGCGAGTACCGCAACCATGGCGTCGCGTACTGCCCGCACTGCGACGGCCCGCTCTTCAAGGGCAAGCGCGTCGCGGTGGTCGGCGGCGGCAACTCGGGCGTCGAGGCGGCGATCGATCTGGCGGGCATCGTTAGCCAGGTGACGCTGATCGAATTCGGCGCAACGCTGCGCGCCGACGAAGTGCTGCAACGCAAGCTGCGCAGCCTCGCAAACGTGACGGTGATCACGCAGGCGCAAACGACGGAAATCACGGGCGACGGCAAGAAGGTCAACGGCTTGACCTACACGGACCGCGCGTCGGGCGAGTCGAAGCACGTCGAGCTCGAAGGCGTGTTCGTGCAGATCGGCCTCGTGCCGAACACCGAATGGCTGAAGGGCACGGTCGAACTGTCGAAGCACGGCGAGATCGTCGTCGACGCGAAGGGCGCGACCTCGGTGCCCGGCGTGTTCGCGGCCGGCGACGTGACGACAGTGCCGTTCAAGCAGATCGTGATCGCCGTGGGCGAGGGCGCGAAGGCATCGCTGGCTGCGTTCGATCACCTGATCCGCGCGAGCGTCGAGGATGTGGCAGAGGCTCAGGCGGCGGAACTGGCCGAGGCCTGATCGACGGGTTCGCGAATCGATGCGGGTGGACGGGCTAGCTTCGGCTAGCCCGTTTTTGTTTGTGCGCGCCCGACGCGTGGGCGCGCTCGTTGCAAAGGCTGCCGTCGACTGCTGCGAAATCATGTCGCACGGCTGTGGCTCATGCGAGCACTATCATGGATGGTGTTTCCGATCTGCACGAATCGACTCGACAATGGCAAAGAAAATTCCACTGCATCCGAAGCACCCTGAACGGATCTGCTGGGGATGCGATCATTACTGCCCTAAAGATTCGATGCAGTGCGGCAACGGATCAAGCAGAACACAGCATCCCATCGAACTGCTCGGCGACGACTGGTACACGGTGGGTGACTGGGGCATCGAGGTTCCTGAAGAAACGAAGGAATCGCATCGCGTGCCGCAGTAGATCGTGTCGTCGACGCGATCGAATACTCATCTCCTCCTGTACGAGCCAGCGCGCTCGATACGCCAGCAAAGCAACCTCCGCTTCGTGCGTCCAAGTCATCGATATATCGTCGTTTCTATCGAGCGCCGCTGATATACGAGCGCATCGCCGTTCGTTCGCTTGACCAATCTTGACAGTACCGGCCAATCCTCTGTGCTACCGTTTTTGAATATCTGTTCGGAATGCGAATCGAGCAGTGCGGGCGTCAAGTTCGCAATTTCACCGGAAATTCATGGAGGAGAAAGCTGTTGAAGAATCTCGCAAAACTGACGTTGATCGGCCTCTCGCTGACCACTTTGACGCTGACGGGCTGCGGCAAGAAAGAGCCGCAACCGCAGTCCGCCGCGCAAGGCGCTGGCGGGGCTGACGAAGAGGTGGCGTGATCGTGGTCATGACCGTGATCGTGCGAGTGCGTATGGTCGTGTGCATGCGCATGACCATGATGCTCGCCATACACCTGCTGCGCAATCGCATAGTCTTCGGCGAACGTCTCGTCATGACCGTGCCGATGCCCGC
>NZ_CYGY02000184.1 GCF_900007165.1 Paraburkholderia piptadeniae | reverse complement strand
GGGCCGTGGCGTTTGTGGCTCTACTATAAGTGAGAGCCTATGGGTTCAGCGCGATCAAGCGGTGCTTGACAAGACCTTATCGCTCCCCCATAATCATTAGTTCTCTGCGGAGGGGTGCCCGAGTGGCTAAAGGGGGCAGACTGTAAATCTGTTGGCTTACGCCTACGTTGGTTCGAATCCAACCTCCTCCACCAGATTTCAAGGCTGTAAAGCGTTTGTTGGGAATCGACAGATCCTTGCGGGTGTAGCTCAATGGTAGAGCAGAAGCCTTCCAAGCTTACGACGAGGGTTCGATTCCCTTCACCCGCTCCAGCAGGCAAAGTAGATGTAGCGCCCATGTGGCTCAGTGGTAGAGCACTCCCTTGGTAAGGGAGAGGTCGGCAGTTCGATCCTGCCCATGGGCACCAGCCAGTACCAAGTGATTGTTTGCGCCTGGCGCAACGTACGGAAAAATCCTCTTAGGAGTCGAAAATGGCCAAAGGTAAGTTTGAGCGGACCAAGCCGCACGTGAACGTCGGCACGATCGGTCACGTTGACCACGGCAAGACCACGTTGACGGCAGCAATCACGACGGTGCTGACCGCCAAGTTCGGCGGCGAAGCAAAGGCCTACGACCAGATCGACGCGGCGCCGGAAGAAAAGGCGCGCGGCATCACGATCAACACGG
>NZ_CYGY02000103.1 GCF_900007165.1 Paraburkholderia piptadeniae | reverse complement strand
GGCTGTGGATGACGGCGTCGTCCGGTGACGGGCTGACCTCGCGTGCGACGTGCAGCAGATCCCGCACCAGACTGGCGCGGCGCACCGGATTCGCAAGCAGTCCATAGTGACGGATGCGGTGGAAGCCACCGGGCAGTACATGCAACAGGAAGCGGCGCATGAACTCGCCGGCCTCGAGGGTCATCGTCTTGTAGCGGGTGCGCCCCTTCGCACGATAGTCCTTCCAGCGGAACGTCACGCCGCGCTCATCGAACGCAAGCAGGCGCTGGCTGGAGATCGCCACACGGTGTGTATAGCGTGAGAGATACGCGAGTACCGCTTCGGGGCCCGCGAAGGGACGTTTGGCATACACGACCCATTCGCAGGTACGCAGCGGCGCTAGCCACCGGGCGAAGACAGCCGGGTCGGCAAGTCCGGCATACTCACCGAAGAACTGCAACCGGCCGCACCGGTGTGCGTCCGTGAGCGCTTCGAGGAAGCACCTGCGGAACAGGCGTGAGAGCACGCG
>NZ_CYGY02000018.1 GCF_900007165.1 Paraburkholderia piptadeniae | reverse complement strand
TTGGTGAGGATGAAGCCGCCGCGCGGGTCGCGCGGCGTCTTGTGCGTGGTCGACGTGGCGACGTGCGCATATTCGACGGGATTCGGATGACGGCCCGCTGCGATCACGCCCGCGATGTGCGCCATGTCGACCATCAGCTTCGCGCCGACGCTATCGGCGATCGCGCGGAAGCGCGCGAAGTCGAGCACGCGCGGATAAGCGGAGAAGCCCGCGATGATCAGCGACGGCTTGTGCTCGTGCGCGAGCTTTTCGATCTGGTCATAGTCGATGCGCATCGTCTCGCGATTCACGCTGTACTGGACCGCGTTGAACCATTTGCCGGACAGCGCGGGCTTCGCGCCGTGCGTGAGGTGACCGCCCGCGTCGAGCGACATGCCGAGGATCGTATCGCCGGGCTTCGCGAGCGCCAGCATCACCGAGCCGTTCGCCTGCGCGCCCGAATGCGGCTGCACGTTGGCGAAGCCTGCATTGAAGAGCTTCTTGATTCTCTCGATCGCGAGCGCTTCCACTTCATCGGCGAACTCGCAGCCGCCGTAGTAACGCTTGCCCGGATAACCTTCTGCGTACTTGTTCGTCAGTACCGAGCCTTGCGCTTCGAGCACCGCGCGCGACACGATGTTTTCCGACGCGATCAGCTCGACCTGTGACTGCTGGCGTTCGAGTTCCTTGAGCACCGACTTGCGCACGGCTGCGTCGCGTTCGGCGAGGGTCTGCGAGAAGAAAGGGTTGGCGTTCGACATGGCGTCCGTTAGAAGTCCGTTGATGACTGGAAAGCGAATAGAGTTGTGCGAGGCCGACTGTCCAATTCCGCGCTATCCCTTGACTGGACTGGCTTTGCACCACCTCCACCGACGGCTCTATTCTTGTCTTTCGCCCGATCTGTCAATTTACGATTTCAGACGCGTTCTTTACCTTTTCCGCCATACAGGTCCGTTTTGGACAAGTGATCGACCGTGCTAATTGGTCCATCCAATTCGTCCAATAGAAGTGGAGATAAAGTGGCGTTGAAGTTGCATTGAAGTTGTTTTAAAGCGCCGATTAAATGGTGCAATGCAGCGTTTTATCGGCGCCAAAGAGCGCGAATAGCACCGCTCGCGAGCGCGACAGGCCCGCCCGCAGTGCGGGACATGCACAGCGGCAGTGCGATTTGGCCGATGCACGGCGCAAAACCCGATTCCAGCCAGGGTTTAGCCGTATGGCATGCTTGTTGCCCTCGCTCTCAGAATAAGAAGGCCGAATTCCCCACCCGGCTGCAATAAAACATCGAGCTGAAGGAACGCCCGAATCATGTCGCCCGATAGAACCGCGTCGTTATCGCACTTCGCGTTCATGCCACTGCCGAACTTCACGATGATCGCCTTCACGAATGCGATCGAAGTGCTGCGCATGGCCAACTATCTGAGCGGACAGTCGCTCTACAGATGGTCGATCATCAGCCCGAACGGCGGCCCGGTCACGGCAAGCAACGGACTCTCAGTCGATACGGGTCCCGCCGAATGCATCGGCACGCCTGACATCGTGTTCGTCTGCGGCGGCATCGATGTGCAGCGCGAAACCACGCCCGAACATCTGTCGACGCTGCGCCGCTTCGCACGTGCAGGCGTCGCGCTCGGCAGCCTGTGCACGGGCACGTATGCGCTCGCGAAGTCGGGACTGCTCGCGGGCTATGCGTGCGCGATCCACTGGGAGAACATGTCGGCGCTCAAGGAAGAGTTCCCCGACACGCGCTTCCTCAAGGAACTGTTCGTGATCGATCGCGACCGCGTCACATGCACGGGCGGCGTCGCGCCGCTCGACATGATGCTGAACCTGATCGCCGCGCGTGTCGGCACGCCGCGCGTCACGCAGATCGCCGAACAATTCATCGTCGAGCACGTGCGCGACAACAGCGCTCAGCAACGCATGCCGCTCGTCGCGCGGCTCGGCTCAGCCAACAAGTCGCTGTTCGAAGTCATCGCGCTGATGGAGAACAACATCGAAGAGCCGCTGTCGCGCGAAGAGCTCGCGCGGCTCGCGAACATGTCGCAACGGCAATTGCAGCGGCTCTTCCGCGAGCATCTCGGCATGACGCCGACGCACTACTACTTGACATTGCGTCTGCGCCGCGCGCGCGAACTGCTGCTGCAGACCGACATGTCGATCATGCACATCACGATGGCGTGTGGCTTCCAGTCCGCATGCCATTTCAGCAAGAGCTATCGCGACGCATTCGGCACTGCGCCCACGCGCGAGCGCCGCAAGCAGGTTGCACCGCTCGCTCATCCCGTCATGAGCGGCCTCGCAACGCTTCCCGCGCACGCCTGAGCGCGTGCTTTCGCCGCAATCAATCCAGCGGGTCTTTGCTTTCGGGCAGGCATAGGGCCTGCTCGCGCCTCGCGCCGTTTGCAGCATCCCGTTCGCTGCGCTATGGTGAGGCTCAACGCGGCGCGGCGTCGCGCAGTTCGCGCGCATCGCTGGAGCGCCGCCCTTCGAGGCTGCTCATGGCTGACACCGACAACGAACTCACTCCGCTCGATTCCACCTCCATCGCGCCGCAGCAATTCTCGCTCGACGTGCTGCTCGAAAAATACGCGAAGGGCGACGAACGCACGTCCGACGACGTGTACGAGCGCGTCGCGCGCGGCGTCGCGATGGCCGAGCCCGAGGCGTTGCGTCCCGTCATCGAGGCCCGCTTCGCCGAGAACCTGAAGAACGGCGCGCTCGGCGCCGGCCGCATCATGAGCGCGGCGGGCACGGGCATCGCGGCGACGCTCATCAACTGCTTCGTGCAGCCCGTGGGCGACAGCATCCAGGGCGTCGACGAGCAGGGTCTGCCGGGCATCTACGTCGCGTTGCTGCAGGCAGCCGAGACGATGCGGCGCGGCGGCGGCGTCGGCTACAACTTCTCGGCGATCAGGCCGCACGGCGCGCGCGTGAAGACGACCAGTTCGTCGGCATCCGGTCCGTGCAGCTATATCGACGTGTTCGACGCGTCGTGCCGCACCGTCGAAAGTGCGGGCTCGCGGCGCGGCGCGCAAATGGCCGTGCTCGACTGCACGCATCCCGACCTGCTCGAGTTCATCGAAGCCAAGCATTCGAAGGGCCGCTGGAACAACTTCAACGTGTCCGTCGCCGTCAGCGACGAGTTCATGCGCGCCGTCGAAAACGACGCGATGTGGCAACTCGTGCATCGCGCCGAACCGTCGCCCGCGATGCGCGCAGCCAACGACGTGCATCAGCGCGAAGACGGCATGTGGGTCTACAGCGAGCGGCGCGCGAAAGAGATCTTCGATCGCATCATGCGTTCGACCTATGACATCGCGGAGCCCGGCATCGTGTTCATCTCGCGGATGAACGAGGACAACAATCTGCGCGCCGTCGAAACGATCCGCGCGACCAATCCTTGCGGCGAGCAGCCGCTGCCGCCTTATGGCTGCTGCAATCTCGGGCCGCTCAATCTCACGCGCTTCGTGATCGATCCGTTCGCGCAGCGGCACGGCGGCAAGCCGTCATTCGACTGGGACGCGCTCGCCGAACGCACGCGCATCCACGTGCGCTTTCTCGACGACGTGCTCGACGTGACGCTGTGGCCGCTGACGCAGCAATACGACGAGTCGCGTGCGAAGCGGCGTATCGGTGTGGGCTTTACGGGCCTGGGCGATACGCTCGTGATGATGGGCTTGCGCTACAACTCGCAGGAGGGCCGCGACTTTGCGGTGCGCATCGCGCGCCTGATGCGCGACGAAGCGTATCGCGCATCCGTCGAACTCGCGCGCGAGCGCGGCGCGTTTCCGCTCTTCAACGCGAAGCAATATCTGGAAGAAGGCACCTTCGCATCGCGCCTGCCCGACGATGTCAAGGATTCGATCCGCAAGCATGGCATCCGCAACAGCCACCTGCTCTCCATCGCGCCGACGGGCACCGTCAGTCTCGCGTTCGCGGACAACGCGTCGAACGGCATCGAGCCCGCGTTTTCGTGGACGTATACGCGCATGAAGGTGATGGCTGACGGCAGCCGCGAGCAGTTCGCCGTCGAAGATCACGCGTACCGTCTTTATCGCGAGCTGGGCGGCGATGTCGGCAGTCTGCCCGAGTACTTCGTGAGCGCGCTGGAGATGTCGGCGCGCGATCATCTGGACATGATGGCCGCCGTGCAGCCGTTCATCGACACGTCGATTTCGAAGACGGTCAACGTGCCCGCCGACTACCCGTTCGATGCGTTCGAAACCCTCTATTTCGACGCCTGGAAAAGCGGGCTCAAGGGCCTCGCGACCTATCGCCCGAACGAGACGCTGGGTGCGGTGCTGAGCGTGACGCAGGAGCCCGCGGCCACGCCCGCCGACGCGCTCGTCGAAATCGATCAGGACCCGCTGCGCATCGCCATCGACCATCGGCCCAAGGGCGAGCTGCCCGCGATCATCGAGAAGGTCGAGTACCTGACGGCGGCGGGCAAGAAGTCGCTGTATCTCGCCGTGTCGTTCATCGAGCTGACGGGACGCGTGGGCGGCGAGGAAGTGACGATCGAACGGCCCATCGAGTTCTTCATTCCCGCCGGTCAACGCGACGAGTCGCAGCAATGGATCACGGCGACGATGCGTTCGCTGTCGCTCGCGGCCCGTGGAGGCTTTGTCGCGCGTAATCTGCAGGACCTGCGCAAGGTTTCATGGGATCGCGGCCAGGTTCGGCTCGGCGAAGTGCAGCGGCTCGACGGCCATCGCTCGCCGCGCTGGCACGATTCGGAAGTCGCCGCGCTCGCGTATGCGCTCCAGCAGATCCTGCACCGGCGCGGCTTTCTCGATGCCGAGGGCAATCAGGTGCCGTCGCGCCTGCTCGCACGCCTGCCGCGCGGCCAGTCGAACCCGAATGCGTCGAGCGCCGACAACACGCTCTCGTCCATTGGAGGGGAATCGGCTGAAGAGCGCGGCGTTCAGGCACTGCATACGATGCACGGCCGCACGTGCGGCAATTGCGGCGCGAATGCGGTGATCCGCAAGGACGGTTGCGACTTCTGCACGGCGTGCGGTGAAATCGGCGCATGCGGTTAAGCCGCAGAGAACTGGAGGGACCCGAAAGGCATCGAAAGAACTAAAATGTAGTATCAATGTTTTGACGGGCAAAGCTTCTGCCGAGCCAGGATGATCCGCAGTGTGATCATTTTCGTTGCTTATTGGGTCCTATCCGCGACGCGCCGCAATCTCCGCGACTGGATTGCCGGTGCGTTGCTTCTTCTGGTCAGCGGCGCATTATTTGCCAAAGCCGTCGCCACTGATCACGGCCGTCTATTGCCCGAAAGAGAGCCTGCATCCATTCTTTTCTATTCGTATCCGCAGATTCCGTCGACGGCCTATGCGCCTCAACGACATCTGCATCGATACGTCGTGGCAAGCCCATTGCATATGGGCGCTGCGGCTTACGGACTCTATAACCGGTACAGCATCGCGCCGGATAACGGGCGCGTCCGCTTCGGACAGCACCCGTCCACACTCGATGGCCTTCACGCGGGCGAGGCGCCTGGTCCGCCTGTCTACGGGCTCACTCCCGATCCTCAAAGCGATTCATCAGGTTCATCGACCACCAGCGACGAATGGAGCTTCAGAGCCAATCCGCTCTTGAACCTCAATCATTCGCACGAGAGAGGCGCGACGTTTTCCATTCGACACGACTTTTGAACTCAGTTGAAGTCGGCGCGCGCGAAGAAAAAAAGCTGCGTTCCCCGTAAAAGGGAAACGCAGCATCGTCCAAAACGGGACAGAGGAGACTTCGACCTGCTACCCGCTCGTTGCAGGCGACCGCGCCTGCACTAAGCGGCCTTCAGCAAACCGTGCGGATCGATGACGAACTTGCGCGGCGCGCCGCCATCGAACTTGCGATAACCCTCGGGGGCCTCATCCAGCGACACTACCGTCACATTGACGATGTCCGCGATGGGGAGACGATCCCACAGAATTGCCTGCATCAGGTTGCGGTTGTACTTCATCACGGGCGTCTGGCCCGTATGGAACGAATGCGACTTCGCCCAGCCGAGGCCGAAGCGAATGCTCAGGCTGCCCTTGCGCGCCGCGGCATCGGCGGCACCCGGATCGTCGGTGACGTACAGGCCCGGAATGCCGATCGCGCCCGCTGGCTTCGTGATATCCATCAGTGAGTTGAGCACCGTTGCGGGCGCCTCTTCGCGCGAGCCGCTGGTGCCGTGGCCGTGCGCCTCGAAGCCCACGCAGTCCACTGCGCAATCCACTTCGGGCTTACCGAGAATCTGCGCGATCTGCTCGCCGAGCGACGCGTCCTTCGACAGATTGACCGTCTCGAAGCCCACGGCACGCGCATGAGCGAGCCGCTCTTCGTTCATGTCGCCGACGATCGTGCACGCCGCGCCCAGGATGCGCGCCGATGCAGCCGCCGCCATGCCGACAGGGCCCGCGCCCGCGACGTACACCGTCGAGCCCGGCTTCACGCCCGCCATCACGGCGCCGTGATAGCCCGTCGGCAGAATGTCCGACAGGCATGTGAGATCGCGGATCTTCTCCATCGCGCGATCGCGATCGGGAAACTTCAGCAGATTGAAGTCCGCATACGGCACCATCACGTATTCAGCCTGCCCGCCGATCCAGCCGCCCATGTCGACGTAGCCATACGCGCCGCCGGCACGCGCCGGATTCACGTTCAGGCACACGCCCGTATGCTGTTCCTTGCACGTCTGACAGCGGCCGCACGCGACGTTGAACGGCACGGAGACGAGATCGCCGATCTTCAGCGTCTCGACATCGCGACCGATCTCGATCACCTCGCCCGTGATTTCGTGCCCTAAAACAAGGCCTATTTCAGCCGTCGTGCGGCCGCGCACCATGTGCTGGTCCGAGCCGCAAATATTCGTCGATACCACCTTGAGGATCACGCCGTGACCGATCGCGCGTCCGCGCGGATCGACCATTTTCGGGTAATCGATCGGCCGTACTTCGACGTTGCCCTGCCCCAGATACACGACACCGCGATTGTTGCTCATCGTCTCGTCTCCACGTTGGTCTGAATGCGCAAATGGCGCTGATTCGAGGTTAGTCCCTTTGCCCCGCCCACCAATGTTCAAAACGCGACACGTGTTTTCCTCAAACCGACAAAGCCGGATTGCCCTGTTTTTGTTGATTGAACGTTCAATAAAAAAAGACTAGAGTGACGACTTTCGGCAAACCTCGCGGGACACCATGCCCAAAGTCGGAATGCGCGAAGTGCGTCGCGCGCAGCTGATCGACGCCACGCTGCTCACGATCGACCAGGCCGGTCTGTCGGGCACGACACTCGCGTCCGTCGCACAGCGCGCGAACATTTCGACGGGCATCGTGAGCCACTATTTCGGCGACAAGGACGGCCTGCTCGAAGCCACGATGCGCCATATCCTGCGCGATCTGTGGGCCGCCACGACGCGCCGCCGCATCGCCGCAAAGCCGCAGCCGCGCGCGCGTTTGCGCGCGATCGTCGCGGCGAATTTCGACGTATCGCAAGTGAGCGGCCCCGTGATGAAGACGTGGCTCGCGTTCTGGACGGAGAGCATGCACGAGCCCGCGCTGCGCCGCTTGCAGCGCGTGAACACACGCCGCCTCTATTCGAACCTGTGCGCGGAGTTCGCGAAGGCGTTGCCGCGCGCGTCCGCGCGGCGCGCTGCCAGCGGCCTCGCGGCGATGATCGACGGACTGTGGCTGCGCGGCGCGTTGTCGGGCGATCCGTTCGACACGAAAGCGGCGCTGCGCCTCGCCAACGACTACATCGACCTGCTGCTCGCGCGCAACGGCTCATAAAGCGCGCGCGCAGCGCTGCACCACGAACACCCGCATTTCAAGGAGAAACCCAGATGCCCGTCTATGGCCTGCAACGTCTCTACATCGGCGGCGAATATGTCGACGCCACGAGCGGCGTCACCTTCGACACGCTCGATCCCGCCACGGGCGAAACGCTCGCGACCGTGCAGCAAGCAAGCGTTGCCGACATCGAACGCGCCGTGCAATCCGCGCGCGAAGGCCAGCGCGTATGGGCCGCGATGACGGCGATGCAGCGCTCACGCATCCTGCGCCGCGCGGTGGACCTGCTGCGCGAGCGCAACGACGAACTCGCCGAACTCGAAATGCGCGATACGGGCAAGCCGATTGCGGAAACACGCGCGGTCGACATCGTCACGGGCGCGGACGTGATCGAGTACTACGCGGGCCTTGCCACAGCCATCGAAGGCCAACAGATTCCGCTGCGCGCCGAATCGTTCGTCTATACGCGGCGCGAGCCGCTCGGCGTCACGGCGGGCATCGGCGCATGGAACTATCCGATCCAGATCGCGTGCTGGAAGTCCGCGCCCGCGCTCGCGGCCGGCAACGCGATGATCTTCAAGCCGAGCGAGGTCACGCCGCTCTCAGCGTCGAAGCTCGCGGAAATCTATCTGGAAGCGGGCGTGCCGCCCGGCGTGTTCAATGTCGTGCAAGGCGACGGGCGCGTCGGCGTGATGCTGGGCGCGCATCCCGGCATCGCGAAGATCTCGTTCACGGGCGGCGTCGAGACGGGGAAGAAAGTGATGTCGATGGCGGGCGCTTCGTCGCTGAAGGAAGTGACGATGGAGCTCGGCGGCAAGTCGCCGCTGATCGTCTTCGACGATGCGAACCTCGACCGCGCCGCCGATATCGCCGTCACGGCCAACTTCTTCAGCGCGGGACAGGTGTGCACGAACGGCACGCGCGTGTTCGTGCATCAATCGGTGCAGCAGGCATTCGAAGAGCGCGTGATCGAGCGCGTGAGGCGCATCCGCATCGGCAAGCCATCGGACCCGTCGACGAATTTCGGGCCGCTCGCGAGCGCCGCGCAAATGGACAAGGTGCTCGGCTACATCGAGAGCGGCGAACAGGAAGGCGCGCGGCTTGTGCTGGGCGGCGCGCGCATCACCGACGGCGACTACGCGCGCGGCCAGTACGTGCAGCCGACCGTGTTCTCGAACTGCCGCGACGACATGAAGATCGTGCGCGAAGAGATCTTCGGCCCGGTGATGAGCATTCTGACCTTCGCCGATGAAGAGGACGTGATCGCGCGCGCGAACGACACGATCTACGGGCTCGCAGCGGGTGTCGTCACCGAGAATCTGTCGCGCGCGCATCGCGTGATTCATCGGCTCGAAGCAGGCATCTGCTGGATCAACACGTGGGGCGAGTCGCCCGCCGAAATGCCCGTGGGCGGCTACAAGCAATCGGGCGTGGGCCGAGAGAACGGCATCACGACACTCGAGCACTACACGCGCATCAAGTCCATCCAGGTCGAACTGGGCCCATATCAGCCCGTGTTTTGAGGGAGCGCAGCATGGCAGCGAAAGAGTACGACTACATCATCATCGGTGCGGGATCGGCGGGCAATGTGCTCGCCACCCGTCTGACGGAAGACCGCGACGTGACCGTGCTGCTGCTCGAAGCGGGCGGTCCCGACTACCGCTTCGACTTTCGCACGCAGATGCCCGCGGCGCTCGCGTATCCGTTGCAGGGACGCCGCTACAACTGGGCCTATGAAACGGACCCCGAGCCGTTCATGAACAATCGACGCATGGAATGCGGACGCGGCAAGGGGCTGGGCGGCTCGTCGCTGATCAACGGCATGTGCTATATCCGCGGCAACGCGCTCGACTACGACGGCTGGGCCGAAAGAAAAGGCCTTGAAAACTGGACCTATCTGAATTGCCTGCCGTATTTCCGCAAGGCCGAGACGCGCGATATCGGCGCGAACGACTATCACGGCGGCGACGGCCCCGTGCATGTGACGACCAGCAAGCCCGGTGTGAATCCCCTCTTCGAAGCGATGATCGAAGCAGGCGTGCAGGCCGGCTATCCGCGCACCGACGACCTCAATGGCTATCGGCAGGAAGGCTTCGGCCCGATGGACCGCACGGTGACGGCGAACGGCCGCCGCGCCAGCACCGCGCGCGGCTACCTGGATCAGGCGAAGCAGCGCGCGAACCTCACGATCGTCACGCACGCAACCACCGATCGCATTCTCTTTAGCGGCAAGCGCGCACAAGGCGTCGTGTATCTGGACGGTCAGGCGCAGATCACCGTGCATGCGCGCCGCGAAGTGCTGCTCTGTAGCGGCGCGATCGCGTCGCCGCAGATCCTGCAACGCTCGGGCGTCGGCCCCGGCGCGTGGCTGCGCGAATTTGACATTCCCGTCGTGCTCGATCTTCCCGGCGTGGGCCAGAACTTGCAGGATCACCTCGAGATGTACATGCAGTACGAGTGCAAGGAGCCCGTGTCGCTCTATCCCGCGCTGCTGCTGCGCAATCAGCCCGCGATCGGCATCGAATGGATGCTGAAGGGCACGGGCATCGGCGCGAGCAATCATTTCGAGGCGGGCGGCTTCATTCGCACGCGTGACGACGACCCGTGGCCGAACATCCAGTATCACTTCCTGCCCGTCGCGATCAACTACAACGGCACGAACGCGATCAGAATGCACGGCTTCCAGGCGCACGTCGGCTCGATGCGCTCGCCGAGCCGCGGCCGCGTGAAGCTGCGTTCGCGCGATCCGCGCGAGCATCCGTCGATTCTCTTCAACTACATGGCCGAAGCGCTCGACTGGCGCGAGTTCCGCGACGCGATCCGCATTACGCGCGAGATCATCGCGCAACCGGCACTCGACCGTTTTCGCGGCCGCGAGCTGAGCCCCGGCGCGGAGCTGCAAACCGATGCGCAGATCGACGCGTTCGTGCGTGCGCGCGCGGAGACCGCGTACCATCCGTCGTGCTCGTGCGCGATGGGCTACGACAACATGGCCGTCGTCGATAGCGAAGGACGCGTGCATGGTCTCGAAGGCCTGCGCGTCGTCGATGCATCGATCATGCCGCGCATCACGACGGGCAACCTGAATGCGCCGACCATCATGCTCGCGGAAAAAATCGCCGATCGAATTCGCGGACGCAAGCCGCTCGCGCGCTCGACCGCGCCCTACTATGTGGCGAACGGCGCACCGGCGCGTGGCGCGACTATCGTTGCGCATGCACAGGCACGGAGCATGGCAACGCATACGCATTGACGGGCATCGACGGGCCGTGTGCGTCGTCAGCCGATGACGCACACGTTCCACTGCAATGCCGAATCTGTTCTATATGACGGATTAATGGCGGCGTCTACTGGAGCGGACCGGAGCAACAGAACACCGGCCTCTTCCTTCATCCATTCGAGGATGCCATGCCGACCAACGCTTCTTCATCCGTCTCTTTGTCCACGAAAAGGCCCAGCGCCGCCGCGCGTCTCGAACGCCTTCCTTTCTCGGGCTATCACCGCACCATCTTCATCATCATCGCGATCGCGTTCTTTTTCGACTCCGTCGATCTGGGCACGATGACCTTCGTGCTCGGCTCGATCAAGACCGAGTTCGGCCTGTCGAGCGCGATGGCCGGGCTCGTCGCCAGCGCGAGCTTCTTCGGCATGGTGCTGGGCGCCGCCGTCGCGGGCCTGTTCGCCGATCGCTTCGGGCGCCGGCCCGTGTTCCAGTGGAGCATGGTGCTGTGGGGCCTCGCATCGTATCTGTGCTCGACGGCGCAAAGCGTCGACGCATTGATCGTGTATCGCGTGCTGCTCGGCATCGGCATGGGGATGGAGTTCCCGATCGCGCAGACGCTCCTCTCCGAGTTCGTGCCGACGGCCTCGCGCGGACGTCTCGTCGCGCTGATGGACGGCTTCTGGCCATTGGGCTTCATCGCGGCCGGCTGCGTGTCGTTCTTCGTGCTGCCGCAATTCGGCTGGCGCACGGTGTTCGCATTGCTCGCGATTCCCGCCGTCTTCGTGCTGATCGTGCGCCGCATCGTGCCCGAGTCGCCGCGCTGGCTCGAACATCGCGGACGCGAGGCGCAAGCCGATGCCGTGCTCGAGCAGATCGAAGCGAAGGTGATGAAGTCGAAAGGCATCCGCTCGCTGCCCGCGCCGTCGATGCGCGCCGATCCCGCCCCGCGTTCGAAACATGGCGCGTTTCGCGAAATCTGGAGCGCGGCGTACCGCAGGCGCACGATCATGGTCTGGGCGCTGTGGTTCTTCGCGCTGCTCGGCTTCTATGGCCTCACGTCATGGCTCGGCGCATTGATGCAGCAGGCGGGCTTCGCCGTGACGAAATCGGTGCTCTATACGGTGCTCATTTCGCTCGGCGGCGTGCCCGGCTTTCTGTGCGCCGCATGGCTCGTCGAACGCTGGGGCCGCAAGCCGACCTGTATCGCGTCGCTGGCGGGCGGCGGCATCATGGCCTATCTGTACGGACAGACGGCGCTGCACGCGGACAGCGTGACGCTGCTGATCTGCACGGGCCTCGCGATGCAGTTCTTCCTGTTCGGCATGTGGGCCGCGCTATATACCTACACGCCCGAACTGTACGGCACAGGCGCGCGGGCCACCGGTTCGGGCTTCGCGTCGGCGATCGGCCGTGTCGGCTCGCTGATCGGCCCCTATGCGGTCGGCGTCGTGCTGCCCGTCTTCGGACAAGGCGGTGTGTTCACGCTCGGCGCGCTGTCGTTCGGTGTCGCGGCGCTCGCCGTGTGGGTGATGGGCATCGAGACAAAGGGCCTGTCGCTCGAAACGCTCGTGTCACAGGTCGATGACGACGCCGCGGACGACTATCGCGTCGCCGTCGACGATGCCCGCTGATCTGCGGCCCCGCGTCGGCCGCGCGTATTGTCGATCGTCAACGGGCTTTCCGTTTGCTGTATCGGGCTTACTCGCGCGTAAGCCTGTTACAGCCGCGCGCCATCTTTCGAGCCGCGTTCCGCACATGATCGCGCGCTCGTGCGCAAGGCGCGTCCTTTCACGATTGTCAAACCTGTAACGGCGTAACGTCATGAAACACATCCGTAGTCAAACTGTAGCGGCGTCCAACTAGCATGTGCGGGACTGATCGCTCACTCGACTATGGAGGTGTCCCGATGTTGAGCCCTCACGAAATCGCGACGCTCATGCTGTTGAACAGCAATGAGCACCGTCTCGAATCGCTCGACCCCGATGTGCTCGCTTTGCGTCATTACGAACTCGTCGAAGTGCGCGATCGCGGCGGCACGACTGCGTTGCAGATCAGCGCGCGCGGCCGCGATCTGCTCAAGCGTCTAGGGATGGATGCGGCGCACTGAATGCCGCCGATCGCGGCCGGCGTCGAACCCGCGCGGCGGCACGCGATCCGATGTCGCGGCAGCGGACTACCGCCGATGTGGGTCCGCAGTATCGGCAGCTGGACGCCCGTCGTTCACAAAGGTGTGCAGGCTCATGCGCACTGTGATGTGCATGCCGCCCGATGCAAAAGACGTCAACGGCTCCCGTTTGGGCTGAGATTCGGGCGCGAGTTGCGGCGCGTCGTCCGCGACGCTCTGCTCGATGACGGGACTTGCAGCGGCCGTCGTGGCAGGACTCTGAGCGGCAGCGGCGCTCTCCGCCATCGCGGGCGGCTCGGCCGCCACGGGTGCCGCTTCAGCTTCAACCGAGGCTTTTTCAGCCACGGGCTCGGGTGCGAGCCCGGGATTGCGTCGAATCAAACGCTCCGACATCGCAGGCTCATGACGAACCGGCTCTTCATGAACCGGCTCTTTATGAGCAGGCTCCTTATGACCCTGTTCTTCATGAATGGGCTCTTGTCGAACAGCCTCCGATGCACCAACGGACGAACGGTCGAACACGTCGACCCACTGCGGCACGTCCGCGAGATCCATGACCGTGAGCTTGCCGCCGTATACGGCGCCCGTGTCGATATTGATCACGTTGTCTTTCGCGGTAACGCCGGACACAGGCGTATGGCCGACGATCACGGCCGTCACGTTGTCGACGCGCCCCGTTGCATGCGCGTGCGAGCGCACGCTTCGCTTCGCCCTGTCGAGCAATCCTCGCAACGTGCTGCGCGAAGGCTCGGGATGCGGCTGATACGTCTTCCAGCGCGTGCGCGCCCAGATGGCCTTGCGGCGCATCGAGCCATTGGGCGACTCGCGTTCGATTTCACGCACGAACGTCGTCCAGTCCGACGTGGGCGAATCCGCGTGCACGATGCCGACGATGCCGTGTTCCGTTTCGATTTCGATCACATACGGCAGCGACGCCATGTAGTCGGCGATGCGGTCGATCCAGTCCATGTCCTCGGCGCGATCGAGCAGCCAGTTCGCGCCGTTGCCCAGCAGCGAGAGCGCCTGCTCTTCGCCGTGATGCCAGCGCACGATGACATCTTCGTGATTGCCCTTTACGGACTTGATGCGATAGCGCTCCACGGCTTCCAGCACGCAATCGGAGTCCGGCCCTCGATCGACGAGGTCGCCGACGGCAAAAAGCCGGTCACGCCGTGGGTCGAAATGGCGGGCTTCGAGTTCTGCGCGTAATTGTCCGAAGCAGCCATGAATGTCGCCCACGACGAAGTCACGACCTGAGTCATTACGCGGATAACGGATAACAGCGCGATAGGGCTCTTTCATGGCTCACAGTGAACGAAATAACGACGAAATACATTGGTGAATCCCGCAAAAAAGCGGCATAAAAACTAGCAAAGAATTCCTTTTGAAAAATGACAGCAAAGACCGCCGCTACGCGCGAGCGGCATGGATAAAGCATAGCGCGTGGGGATGTCGCCAGGTGCTACACAAAAATGGTTTGTGTAACTGTTCGTGAAGCGCACTTCAGCAAGCGCACAAGCGGCCTGGCTCCGGCTTACGCGGAATCCGCCTGTAGCAAGGCGTCCGTCGGCGCGACCCGCTTGCAGTCCGACGCGAGCATGCGCGAGAGCAGGACTCTCGAAATGTGCAGCTCGGTCGCGGCTGCATCGAGCTGGCCCTGGTTGCGTGCGACTGCGAGTTCGACGGCGGCCCACTCGGGAACCTCATCCGTCTCGTCGGCTGGCCTCAGCAGCGGGCCCTGGGCGACCTTGTCGAAGCCCAGATCCGCAGCCGTAATCAACTGGCCTCTGCCGACCACGATCGCGCGCCGGATGCGGTTGATCAGCTCCTGCACGTTGCCGGGCCATGTGTGCGTGTCGAGTGCTTCCCATGCGCAGACGGAAAAACCTTGCACACCATGACGCGAATCGGAGCGAAAGCTCATCAGCAACCACGAAGCGAGCAAACGGATATCGGCGCCGCGATCGCGCAGCGCCGGAAGCGTGATCGTGTTCCCCGCGAACAACGCAACAAGGCGCGGATGCAGACGATGTTCCTCTTTCGCGCGTTGCAAGTCGAAGTGTGTCGAGCAGATGATGCGCACATTGCGCGGCCCGCTGTCGAGCAGATCTGCGAGACGTTGTTGCGCCGCGAGCGGCAGTTCGCAGATGCCGTCTATATACAGTGAGCCGCCCTCCGCCATTTCCAGGCGGGATCGCCGATTGCCCCCTTCGACTTCGCTCTCCCCGTCGCCAAATAGTTCGGCCACGAGCCGCTCGGGCGTGTAGGCCGCGCAATGGATCGATACCCATGGTCCATCGCGGCGCACGGACCCCGAATGGATCGCCGTTGCCGTCATCGTCTTGCCGCTTCCCGATTCGCCGACGATCATCACGGGCCGCTCGTGCTCGCACGCGCGCCGGATCGCCGCGCGCACGTCGGTCATCGCGGCGCACGCGCCGATCATCGCCGGCGAGTCGTCGTCCGTGCTCTTGCGTTCGTCGCCATCCCCCGTCGACGATTCATACACGCGATCGATGGTCTGCGCGATCAGCTCGGCGGCAGCGGGCAGCGTAATGCAGTTCACGCAGCGCGTGCGCACGATCCGGCGTATTTCCGGGTCGTTCAGATGCGCCTTGGTGACGACGGCGACCCAGCTGATTTCAGCACTTGCTTTTGTCAGTACGTCGACTTCGTTCAGATCGTCCGGAATGGTCAGCGACGAGAACTCGATCAAACCGGCCGCCCGTTCATCGGCAAGCAACGCAGTGCCTTGCCTCTCGCGAACGTCGATGCAGCGAATACGCCATAACTCAGACGGCAAATTGCCGTCGAGGCACGCCAGTTCAGGGTTGCACACGTGATAGAGCCGCTTTAGCTTGAGGTCCATGATGTAATCGGTTTTCCCGCCTCGATTGGTCGACATGTACCGACAGCATTACGTCCCCGGGAATTCGTTCGCGATCGGTTACTCAAAAATTAACGGAATCGCGACCCGTTATGCATCAACGGTTGTTACTGTTTGAAAACGTCGAATCGCGACTACACGTTGGCGATTTTGAGCGCCCTGTGCACGCAGTCCGCGCGCAAACGCACGTTTCCAAAGGGGAAAAAAGTTTGGCGGTAGGGATCGCGCGGAGGCCCAGGTCGACCTCCAGGTAACGATCCTTTACATAAGACACGATTTACTGTGGCGGCCGGGACACAGCCTCAGACGGGCGTGCATGGGGCGCGGAAGTTCTTCCCCATTCGATTGCCGAGTAGCGAGAAAAGTACTGAAGGTGGCGCGTGATGTGCAGTGAGGGTCGGTAATTCTGAATGGGTCGAGTCCAAAAGTGACATGCTTACCTGATGAACCACACAACTCGCACTGCGATTTTAGCCTGCAAAACTTAAGCGACGCTGATGCCCCGAAATCGACCATCCACACAGAGATGAAGAATGTCACAGTTGCAACCACGACATAACGACTCTTTTATTGTGCGTGCAGTTCCACATGTCGGTGACAGCGCGCGACTCGAACGCGATGCCGTCGCCAGTTGCGTAGCGAATCACGTCGCAGTTAAGCAAATCTTCAGGAGGCGCCCGGACAATGGCAATTCTCTCGGGTTCTGGCAATGGCCCTCGGAAAGGCCAGAATCCTTTCGGGCCGGCCCTCACGGGACCGGCCTTTTTTTGTTGCCTGCGCTCGCACGGCCAAACGCAGCGATAAGCCGCGCTGCCGCTCAACCCGCTGCGTCGAAGCTCCACGTTCCCTCGACATCGATCACCGTCTTCACCGAGTTCGCCAGAAAACACGCATCATGCGCGAGATGATGCAGATGGTGGAGCGCATCATCGCTCGGCGCTTTCGAGCCCGCAAATGCAACGGCCGGTTTCAGCACGACACGTGTCACCACTTCCTTGCCTGCTTCGTTCTTCGCCATCGTGCCTTCGGCTTCGTCGCGATACGAGGTCACGACATAACCTTCGCCAGCTGCAATCGACAGAAACCACAGCATGTGGCAACTCGACAATGCCGCGACGTATGCCTCTTCGGGATCGACACCCGCCGGATCGGAGAACGGCACGCGCACCACGTGCGGCGAACTCGATGCGGGCACGACCGCGCCGCCGTCGAACGTCCAGCGATGCGCGCGGCTATAGCGGTTGTCGGTGAACGGGCTGCCGTTACTGCTCCATTCGATCAGTGCCGTATGTTTGGCCATATGTGTGAGGTCCTCGCGTGGTGAGCAATCCGATGAGCGTGAGTCAAATGGGCGTGAGCACGTCTTCGCCCGCAAAGTGGCGCGTGGCGTTCTCGATGAAAGTATCGACACAGGCCGCGTTCGCTTCCGGCGACGTGCCCGCCACATGCGGTGTGAGCACGATGTTGTTCAGATGCAGCAGCGCCTGTGGCGGATGCGGCTCGCTTTCGTACACGTCGAGCCCCGCTCCCGCAATCGCGCCACTCTTCAATGCATGCGCAAGGGCATCCGTATCCACGACGCTGCCGCGCGACACGTTGACGAGAAAACCGGTCGGCCCCAAAGCTTCGAGCACATGCGCGTCGATCAGATGATGCGTGCCCGCGCCGCCCGGCGTCGCCACGACGAGATAGTCGCTCCAGCGCGCGAGATCGCGCAGGTTGTCGAAGTAGCGCAACGTCACGCCGTCGCGCGGCTTGCGGTTGTGATAAGCGACGTCGATATCGAAACCGGCCGCGCGGCGCGCCACTTTCTCGCCGATACGTCCAAGACCGATGACGCCGAGCCGCTTGCCCGACACCGAGGGCCGCAACGGCAATGCATCACGCCAGATGCCGTCGCGTGTCGCGCGGTCGCGCTGAGGTACATCGCGCACGACGGCCAGCAGCAATGCAAACGCGTGATCGGCGACGCAATCGTCATTGGCGCCCGCGCCGTTCGTGAGCACGATGCCGCGTGTGCGCGCATGATCCGTCGCGATGTTCTCATAGCCCGCACCCAATGCGCTCACCAGTTCGAGCGCGGGCAACCGGTCGACTTCACTCGCGCTCAAGCCCGTCGTGCCATTGGTCAGCACCGCGCGAATCGTCGCGCCGTGCTTCGCGATCGACTTGGCGCGCGCTTCGTGCGTGGGCGCATAGAGGATGTCAAACGAAGCGGCGATGCGCTCGCGATTGTCGTCGGGAAGGGAAGTCAGTACGAGCAGGGACGGTTTCATGAGCGAAGCGCAAGCAGGAAACGAAAGGTGGTGCAAGAGACGTGCTGCAACGAAGTACCGGCAACGCGCAGTGTAGCAACAAGCCGTATCGGCCGCAGCGGGCCTGGCCATTGCTCGCCGCCACTGCTCGCCGTCATTGCGCGGCCCATTCCGCCAGCGTCGCGATCGTGTTGATATTGCGCGCGGTCCCCGTTTTCGCGGCGGGAATCTTCAGTTTCGAGTTCGCCATCCCTTCGCCGTAATGCACGTAGATTTCCTGCTTGCCGAGCGCGACCTTTTCGTTTCCCTGGCCGGTCATGTGTTCGAGCGTATCGGCGGGCGGCGGGCCATCGAGAAAGATCGCAACGGTGCGGTTCGGCGCTTCGTCGCTGAACGGATTGGCGTGCAGCACGTCCGCCATTTCCTTGCCCGTGCGGATCAGCACGCCCACGGGCTTGCCCGCATAGGCTTCGAGACGGCTTTCGAGCGCCGCTTGCGCCGCGCGCCTAGCGAGCTTGCTCTCGAATACGACATTGCCGCTCGCAATGTACGTGCGAACGTCGATGAAGCCCGCTTCTTCGCATAGCCGGCGAAGCTCGGTCATCGGCAGCTTGCCGGTGCCGCCGACATTGACGGCCCGCAACAGCGCAACGTAGATGGTCATGTTCCGTTCGTGGAGTCGCGATGGATGCGATGTTATCGCGTCGGAAACGAATCGGAAACGCCCGTGTATCCGTATCACGCGACAGACCGTGGCGTTGAATAAAAGAACGGCGCATCCCGCAAAGGATGCGCCGCCATCGCATACGGCGTGCAAGCGCGCCTAGCCGTTGATGAACGCAAGCAGATCGGCGTTGACCTTGTCCGCCTCCGTCACGCACATGCCGTGCGGGCTGCCCTCGTAGACCTTGAACGTTGCGTTCTTCACGATCTCCGCCGCCTTCCTGCCCGCCGCGTCGATCGGCACGATCTGGTCGTCGCTGCCGTGCAGGATCAGCGTCGGCACGTCGAACTTCTTCAGGTCTTCCGTGTAGTCGACCTCGGAGAACTCGCGGATGCACTGATACTGGCCATGAATGCCGCCCGCCATGCCCTGCGCCCAGAACGCGTCGATCGTGCCTTGCGACACTTTTGCGTTCGGACGGTTGAAGCCGAAGAACGGATTCGCGAGGTCCTTGTAGAACTGCGAGCGGTTGTCGGCCACGCCCTTGCGGATGCCGTCGAACACGTCCAGCGGCAGGCCGCCGGGATTCGCGGCCGTCTTCAGCATCAACGGCGGCACGGCGCCGATCAGCACCGCCTTCGCGACGCGCTTCGTGCCGTGACGACCGATGTAGTGCGCGACTTCGCCGCCACCCGTCGAATGCCCGACGAGCGTCGCACCCTGAATATCGAGTGCGTCGAGCAGTTCGGCGAGATCGTCGGCGTACGTGTCCATATCATTGCCGTTCGACGGCTGGCCCGAGCGGCCATGTCCACGACGATCGTGTGCGATCACGCGAAAGCCCTTCTGCAACAGGAACAGCATCTGCGCATCCCACGCGTCCGCATCGAGCGGCCAGCCATGCGAGAAGACGACGGGACGGCCCGAGCCCCAGTCCTTGTAGAAAATCTGCGTGCCATCCTTCGTGGTGATCGTGCTCATTGAACTTCGCTCCTTTTCGGTGGTGACACATTGCGCCGCCGATGCGGCGGGTGGATCGACAGGAAAACAATGGGCAAGCGGAGAGCGCGATACCGATGCGCGCACAATCACCCATCAACGTCGTTTCGATCATCGACGCCGATGGTACAGCGCGACAAAACTCTCTTCAGCAGAGGGTCCGCGCGGCCATATGGGAGCGTGGCGCGCCGCGAAAAGACGCGTCGGATCGAAGGCAAATAGAGGCTGTGGCCCGCTATCGGAGCCAACCCATTTCGCCTTGTTCCGACTCGCCTCGACTCAATCGAGTAATGCGACGTGTGGCGTGGGTGTGCTGTCAATGCGCATTCCTGGGCGCAGCGCTGGCAACCGCGCCGTCTTGCGCGACGAGCGTTTGCATCTGCGCGGGCGCGTTCGCGCCGCCCGATTCCGTATCGTCGTGATGGGAGACGATCGCGTTGACGCCGGCTTCGGCGGCGGGTGTCGCAACATAGGGAATGAAGGCCGAGATGGCCACCACGATGACGTAAGTGAACATGACGCTGCCCCTGTTCTTTTCAGGCACGAAGAGGCACACCGGGATGCCGGTGCGCCGCCGACAGATCGTCGCCCGCTTTCACGGCGAAGCGCTTCTAATGGCTTCGCCGGAAAACACGTGTTCCTCGTATTGCGCGTGCCGTTCGCATGCTGTGCCGCGATGCGCGTTCACGTGGCCAATGCGCGAATTGCGTGTACCCTCCGTACAGATTCCGGTGACTCGTATGATCATTTGCACCGATAAACCGACGACCGGTTAAATCGATTCGTAGGGCATCGCAATGCGAAAGTCAAATGACGGCTCGACGCGCAAGCCATTACCCGTCGTACTGTTCGGCGCATTCGACCGGCACAATCTGGGCGACATGCTGTTTCCGCACGTCGTCGCGAGCATGCTGGAGGAGCGCGGCGTGCGCTTCGCGGGACTCGCGGCCCGCGATCTGCGCGCGCATGGCGGCCATCGGGTCGAAGCGCTTGTGCAGATGCACGAACGTGCGGTCGATCTGATCCACGTCGGCGGAGAAATCCTCACGTGCGACGCATGGGAAGCCGCCGTGATGCTGCAATCGCCCGACGACGCGCAACGGCTCATCGCGTCGCATCCGCACGATCGCCTTGCATGGGCGCATCGCGTGCTCGGCACGCAGGCGCATGCACCGTATGTGTGGTCGAAGGAAACGCTGCCCTCGGCCGCGCGCGTGCTCTTTCATGCGATCGGCGGCGTGGGCTTGAGCGGCCGCGACGACGCGCTGCGCGGCGAAGTGCTCGCGAAGCTCGCCGCCGCCGACGACGTCACCGTGCGCGATGCGCGCACGCAGGCATGGCTCGCGCGGTCCGGCGTCGACGCGCGGCTCGTGCCCGATTGCGCCGTCATGGTGGCGGACCTGTTCGGCAATACGATCCGCGAGCGCGCGTCGACGCCCGCCATCGAACGGATACGCGCAGCGGCGCCCGACGGCTATCTCGCCGTGCAGTTCAGCGCCGATTTCGGCGACGATGCGACGCTCGCTCAAATCGCCGCGCAACTGGACCGCGTCGCGCAAACGCACGGCCTTGCCATCGTGTTCTTTCGTGCCGGCGCGGCGCCGTGGCACGACGATCTGTCGTGCTTCGAGCGTACGGCCGCGCGCATGCACGGTGCGCGTGTCCACGTGTTCGATTCGCTGAATATCTGGGACATCTGCGCGCTGATCGCACACAGCCGCGCGTATCTCGGCAGCAGTCTGCATGGGCGGATCGTCGCGATGGCGTTTGCGCGGCCGCGCATCAATCTGCTGCATGACGACGACCTCGCGCGGCCCTGCAAGCAGACTGCCTTCGCCGAAACATGGGAGGACGCGGATTCGCCGAAGGCCGTCAGCGTGAGCAGACTGGCCGACGACGTGAACGACGCTTTATCGGTTGAACAGAATCGGCTCGATCAGACCGCCGCGCGGCTCGTCACGCTTTACCGCGACGATTTTCCGGCGCTCGCGGCGCATCTCGCCTGATCGGCACGCGACGGCGGCGACTGTAGATTCGCCGCCCTCTGCCGTTATCCCGTATGCGGTGCGCTCATCCATTCCAACGCCGTATGCCCGCTCTTTTCGCCGGGCATCGAAATTTGGCACCGTAGAATAGCGACACTTTCGATTCTGGACCCGTCATGCCCAACTCCTCCAGCCCGCGCAGCACAGCCGACGACGACTCCGAAATGTTCGATCTCGCCCCCGTCGCGCTGTGGCTAGAGGACTTCAGCGGCGTGAAGGCACTGTTCGAGGCGTGGCGCGAGCAGGGCGTGACCGATCTGCGCGCGCACATCGGCGAGGACGTGCGGCGCGTCGCCGAATGCGCGAGCCGCATCCGCGTGATCAAGGTGAACCAGAAGACGCTGTCGCTGTTCGAAGCCGCCGATTTCAGCTCGCTGACGGACAACCTTTCCACCGTCTTCCGCGACGACATGCTGAAGACGCACCTCGAAGAGCTGTGCCAGCTTTGGTCCGGCCAGCCGCACTTCACGAGCCAGACCGTCAACTACACGCTCGGCGGGCGGCGTCTCGACATACTGCTGAAGGGCAAGATCCTGCCGGGACATGAAGAACGCTGGGATCGCGTGCTGGTGTCGACGGAGGACATCACGGAGCTGGAAAACGCGCGCCATCGCGTGACGGCCGCCGAACAGCACGTGCGCGGGCTGTTCGAGCATTCGCCCGTGTCGCTGTGGGTCGAGGATTTCAGCACGGTCAAGCGCCTGCTCGACGAAGCGCGCGCCGCCGGCATCACCGATTTCCGCACGTTCACCGATGTCCACCCCGAATTCGTCGAGCGCTGCATGGCCGAGATTCACGTGATCGACGTGAACCGGCACACGCTGGAGATGTTTGCCGCGCCTGACAAGCGAACGCTGCTGTCCCGCCTGCCCGAAGTGTTCCGCGACGACATGCGCCCGCACTTCCGCGAGCAGTTGATCGATCTGTGGGACGGCAAGCTCTTTCAACAGCGCGAAGTGCTCAACTATTCGCTCGAAGCAAACGAGGTGCACGTGCACCTGCAATTCTCAGTGCTGCCGGGCCACGAGCGCACGTGGGACCTCGTGCTCGTCGCGCTGACCGATATCACCGCGCGCAAGAAGGCCGAGGCGTACCTGGAGTTTCTCGGCAAGCACGACGTGCTGACGAAACTGCGCAACCGTTCGTTCTACGTCGACGAATTGAACCGACTGGAGCGCAAGGGTCCGTTCCCGGTGACGGTCATCATGGCCGACCTCAATGGCCTGAAACGCGTCAACGACCAGCTGGGCCATGCCGCCGGCGACGCGCTGCTGCGCCGCGCCGGCGAAGTGCTCGCGAAGGCGATGGAAACGCCGTTCAACGCGGCGCGCATCGGCGGCGACGAGTTCGCGATCCTGCTGCCCGGCACCGACGAGCGCGGTGGCGCGGCGATGATCGACACGATCCGTCAGCTGGTCGATCTGAACAACCAGTTCTATCCGGGCTCGCCGATCAGCTTTTCGATGGGCGCCGCGACGGTGCAGCGCGGCGAGCGGATCGAAGAAGGCGTGCAGCGCGCCGATCTGCTGATGTACGAGGAAAAGCGCGCTCACTACACATCGCAGGAAACGGGCAGCAACTGAGCGGCGTGGGTTGCCCGGTTGCGCGCTCAGCTACGCGCGGGAACGCCGTATGCGCTGACGATGCGGCGATCCTGCTCCGCCGCTGAAAACAACTCCCATTCGAGCCCGTTCACATCGACGCTGCTCGAATAGCCTTCCGCCGAGTCGTCCTCGAAGCCGACGTGGCGCAATTGCCCTGCTTTTTCGGGCTTTTCGTTGATCGAGAAGTTGAGCAGATCGGTGCGCCACATCGCGTACTGTCCCGGCACCACGGCCGAAGGTGGCTGGCCGAGCCGGCGGCTATAGTCGGCAATCGATTCGTCGAGGTTCGCAACGGCCAGTGCAATGTGAAAACGCTTCATGATGTCAGGCTCCGCGTCGGGGTTATCTGGTTGACGGCACGACCATCGTAGTCACGCTGCGCACGCGTAGCCAGATCAGCAGTCATGCTGGTATCGGCGTTACCTGCCTGACGGGTTTGGATGGGCCTGGATGGGTTTCGATCCGAAAGGAGCCGCTTTCGATGCTTTCCCACGTGTTCATCGGCGTCAACGATTTCGAGCGCGCGTATGCGTTCTATTCGGCTGTATTGCGCGAACTGGGCCTCGTGCCGAAGTTTCGCGAGGACGACAGGCCGTGGGCAGGATGGATGACACCCGGCGTCGCGCGGCCGCTCTTTCTGGTCGGCAGGCCGTTCGACGGGCAGCCGGCCGTCGCGGGCAACGGCCATATGGTCGCGCTGCTGGCACCGGATCGGCCGACCGTCGATCGCATGCACGCGACGGCGCTCGCGCACGGCGCCATCTGCGAAGGGCCGCCCGGACTGCGCCCCGAGTATCACGCGAACTACTACGGCGCGTACTTTCGCGACGCCGACGGCAACAAGCTCTGCGTCTGCTGCCACGACCGCGCGTGACCGCGCGGCCACAGCGCAGCCGGTCGCAACGCTTCAGTTCGTCGTCACATACTTGCGCACGGGCGCGGCGGGCCGCTGCGGCGGCGCCGAAATGGCCGGGTCCAGCGTGCCGCGCATGCGCTTCACTTCGTCGACGGGACTGAGGCCGAACAGCCGCTTGAACTCGCGGCTGAACTGCGACGCGCTCTCGTAACCGACGCGCGCAGCCGCCGCGCTCGCGTTGAGCCCATCCTGCACCATCAGCAGGCGCGCATGATGCAGACGTGTCGTCTTCACGTACTGCATCGGCGAAGTCGACGTGACGTTCTTGAACTGCGCATGAAACACGGCGAGGCTCATGCCGGACTCGCGCGCGAGCGTCTCGACATCCAGCGCGCCGTCGTACTCGGTGTGAATTCGGCGCAGCGCCTTCGCGATGCGCCCAAAGTGATGCTGATGCGTGAGCGCCGCGCGGATCGCATCGCCCTGCACGCCCGTCAGCACGCGGTAGCAGATTTCGCGCACGATCGACGGCGCGAGAATCCGCGCATCGAACGGCGACACCAGCGCTTCCAGCAGACGCAGCACGGCATCGCTCAACGGCTGGTCGAGCGGCGTCGAGTAGATGCCGCGCGGCTCGCTGTCGACGGCGCCATGCGTTTCGTTCAGCAGCATCAGAAGTTCCGCGACCATCGTCAGGTCGACGCGAATCGAAATGCCGAGGAACGGCTCTTCGATGCTCGCTTCCGTCTCGCATTCGAACGGCAGCGGCACCGAGAGCACCAGGTATTGCTGCGCATCGTAGATGTACGAGTGGCCGCCGAGATAGCCGCGCTTTCTGCCCTGGCAGACGATCACGATGCTCGGCTCGTACATGACGGGCCGGCGCGGCATCGGATGATTCGCGCGCAGGAACTTGACGCCTTCGAGCGGCGCGTCCGTCATGCCCTCGTTCGGCGCGAGCGTGCGCAATAGTTCGACCATGCGCTGCTGCGGTGTGCGTTGCGCGAGCGCGGTATTTGAAAATTTTGTGTCCGACATGATTAAATCCGTTCGACGCGTACATGATGCGCCATAGAATATGGCTTGAAATCTAGCATTAAATGGCCTACCGCGAACGGCACCAGGAGAAATAGGCAAGTCTTCAAGACCTTCAGGTATTCCCTGGGGCGCGTGCGATCCCTACCATGGGAACCCTGTCGCAAAGCCCGCTTTCTGTCCGCGACCACCGCCGTCTATCGCCTCTCGCACGAGGCAAGCGAAGCGCGCACCGCCGCCTTCCCGTTCATCGGACGGATATTCCAACGGACTCCCGCGTGCCTCGGCGCACGACAGATTCGCCCGCCGCGCGTTTTCAACGCGCGTGACGCCTCGCTGAATTGCATCACCAGAATTGGAGCTTTCATGACCACGACCCACGCTTACGCCGCAACCGACGCGCAATCGAAACTCGCGCCGTTCGAATTTCAGCGTCGCGAGTTGCGCGAACACGATGTGCATATCGAAGTCCTGTTTTGCGGCGTCTGCCATTCGGATCTGCATCAGGCTCGCAACGAATGGAAGAACACGATGTTCCCCGTCGTCCCCGGCCATGAGATCGTCGGCCGAGTGACGAAAGTTGGGCCGAAAGTGTCGAAGTACAAGGCCGGCGATCTGGTCGGCGTCGGCTGTCTCGTCGATTCGTGCCGTACCTGCGCGAGTTGCCAGGAAGGCCTCGAACAGTATTGCGAGAACGGCTTCGTCGGCACGTATAACGGGCAGGACCGCGTGACGGGCGCCGTTACTTACGGCGGGTATTCGACGCAACTCGTCGTCGACGAGGCGTTCGTGCTGCGCGTGCCGGAGAACCTCGATCCCGCGGGCGTCGCGCCGCTTCTGTGCGCGGGCATCACGACGTATTCGCCGCTGCGCACGTGGGGCGCGGGGCCGGGCAAGAAGGTCGGCATCGTCGGCCTGGGCGGCCTCGGTCACATGGGCGTGAAGCTCGCGCATGCGATGGGCGCGCACGTCGTGCTGTTCACGACGTCGCCGTCGAAGATCGACGACGCGAAGCGCCTCGGCGCCGACGAAGTGGTGATCTCGAAGAACCAGGCGGAGATGGATGCGCACGCGAACAGCTTCGATCTGATCGTGAACACGGTCGCGGCGCAGCACGATCTGAATCCGTTCATCAACCTGCTCAAGCGTGACGGCACGCTGACGCTGGTGGGTGCGCCGGAGCACGATCACCCGTCGCCGCAAGTGTTCAACCTGATCATGAAGCGCCGCCGTCTCGCGGGATCGCTGATCGGCGGCATCGCCGAAACGCAGGAAATGCTGGACTTCTGCGGCAAGCACGGCATCACCTCGGACATCGAGATGATTCCAATGCAGAAGATCAATGAAGCATACGAGCGCATGTTGAAGAGCGATGTGAAATACCGCTTCGTCATCGATCTCGATTCGCTCCGGAAGTAACGGGCAGCAGGACCCAACCGCTTTACCCCTTCCACCCGGGCCGCGCAGGACGGCGGCCTGTCCCTGCTTCCCGCGTTGTATCGCTCTTGAATCTGCTGTACCGGCGCGCCTTCCCGACGGGACGGGGCATGCCGTGGCTTTTCTTGCTGATTTGTCTTGTTGTGGAATGTCCCGTTTTTGAGCTTTGCATGGGACCGGGGTAGTGCGCTCTGCGTGGGGCTGGAGTAAGTGCTGAGGCACTAACTCCTGCCGACAGCTAAAGCGCCAACTCTGGTCGACCGCCTTGCATGGGACCAGAGTAAGTGCTAAAGCGCCAACTCTGGTCGACCGCTTTGCATGGGACCAGAGTAAGCGCTGAAGCACTAACTCTGGTCGACACAGGAGAGTTCCGTGATCGATCGTATCCAGGCGATGCGTACCTTCATGCGTATCGTCGATACCAATAGCTTTACCCGCGCCGCGCAATCGCTCGACATACCCCGCGCGACCGCGACGACGATTGTGCAGAATCTGGAAGCAATGCTCGGCACCGCGCTGCTCGTGCGCACGACGCGGCGTCTGAGCCTCACGCCGGAGGGCGCGGCATATTACGAACGCTGCGCGCAGATTCTCGCCGATATCGACGAGATGGAAGCAAGCTTGCGTCAAACGCAGGACAACCCGAGCGGACGGCTGCGCGTCGAAATGCCCGGCGCGGTGGCGACATCCATTGTCTTGCCGGCGCTCGACGATTTTCACGAGCGCTATCCGGCCATCGATCTGGCGATCGGCGTGAGCCATCGCAATGTCGATCTCGTCGGAGAGGCGGTGGATTGCAGCATCCAATTGGGCGAGTTGCCCGATTCAGGGCTAGCCGCGCGGCGACTCGGCACGCTGGAGCATGTGACGTGCGCGAGCCCCGCGTATCTGGAGCGCTATGGGATGCCGGAGAGTCTCGACGATCTGTCGAGACATGTCGCGGTGAACTGCATGTCGCCTCACAACGGCCGCGCCGTCGATTTCGACTTCGACGTCGGAGGGAGTCCGTTGACCGTGAAGGTGAATGGCTTCATCAAGGTCAGCGACGAGCATGCGTATCTGACTTGCGGCTTGCAAGGGCTCGGGTTGATCCAGCCCGCGCGGATCGCGGCGCAGCCGCTGCTCGAAAAGGGGCTGCTGCGCGAAGTGCTGCCGCAGTGGAAGCCGGTGCCGATGCCTGTGTCCGTTGCTTATGTCAAAGGGCGTCGCGTGTCGCCGCGCGTGCGTGCGTTCGTCGATTGGCTCGCTGAGCTGTTCGAGCATCAGGGGCACGTCGAGGCGGATATGTCGCGTGTGCGGCAGTTGATGCGTGGGGGGTTGCATGCGGCGTGAGGGTCCGTAGGCTGTTGAGGGAACCTCCCGCTCGCTTGTCCAGTCGGGAGGGCCCGATGCACGACAAATCACAACACCCGATTTCACACCGCTTTACATTTTCACGAACAGGATATGCTACAAGCCATGTTCCATCCCTTTTGCAAGGCGACGTGAACATGGCGGATATGTTTGTCAAGATCGACGGTATCGGCGGTGAATCGCAGGACATGGAGCATCGTGGCGAGATAGAAGTAACAAGCTGGCGATGGAAGATTTCTCAACAGTCGAGCATGATGTCCGGCTCAGGTGGTGGAGCGGGCAAAGCCTCAATAGCCGATCTCGAGTTCGTGCATCAGATTGATCGGGCAAGTCCGAACCTGATGCGTTACTGCCTGACCGGCAGACACATTCCCAGAGTTGTACTGTCCATGCGCAAAGCTGGCGGAGTACCTCTCGATTTTTTGAAAATCACCATGGGCGATGCGGTTATCACGTCTGTGGAGCCAATCATTTTTGGCGACAACTGTTACGAGCATGTAGGCCTGTCATTTTCCCGCGTCAAGCAGGAATACGTGCAGCAAAGCACTATCGGCGCAAGCGCGGGCACTGTCACCGCTACCTTTGACATCAAAGAGAACCTTGAACGGTGAAGTGTCGAAACTATTTCGCGCTGTTGATAGGACTTTGCCTGTCAGTGGGCGCAGCATTTTATGTCTACTCGGTCATCGAGTTTTGTCTGTCATCAGTCGTTGTAACCGGCAAGGTCGTACGCCTGAATGCCGGGGGGCACCACCCGCAGATAGCCTTCGATGCGAAGGATGGTCGGCACTTTGAGCGGCCTACTGGCACAACATGGTCTTACGAGGCTGGTCAGGTTGTTCCGATTCGATATAGCCCCGACGATCCTGACGGCTCGGCAATGATCGACAGTGCTATCGATCTATGGCGATGGCCTCTATTCGTTGTGTTTCTCGCAGCCGCATTCGTCACTAGTGGACTGCGAGGAGAGCCTTTAGAAAACAGGAGGAAACGTTGAAGGTTCTCAGAAAGAGCCAGTGGCAGTTCAACACGAGTGCTGGCGGAGGCATTGGCTGTGGCATTTTCAGTGCGGAGAGTGGTATGTTCGTACTCGATGATCGGTCCAGACACCTATACCAATATCTTTACAGCGGGTTTGGCCCAAACTTTTCAAGTTCATTAACCTCGTTGCTTCATATCCCAAAGTTTGCGCTTCCGAAATTCGTTATCAAGAACGACGAATTGAGTGGGTCAGGTTCGAGTACTGCCTTTGATAGCGTTGGCACGTTGTTCCTGACGGAGGCGTTTAAAGGCATCGACTTGCAAGATCCCAAAAGTCTCGAAGGTGGGACGATCTACCTCGAAGGCGCTGCTGGATATTTGTTTGGAGGTACCGGCTCACTGATGCTCTTGGGTATCAATCGTGAACTTCTCATCATGGGAATTGTGAAGCCGGACCTGATCGGCATGGCGATTCGCGGCGCACCCGCGGTATTGACAATGGCCGGTGACAACGAGGGACTGCAAAATAGTGCTGGCGTTGGCTTCCTGCTCGGGCAAATCGCATACAAAGGCTTGTACATTGATAACTAGCGGTGAGGTCTATGCTGTGCGGTACAGAGACCAACAAATGGCTTTGCATCTCGAAACTGGCGCTTCTAAAGTTCGGCGTCTTCAGCGACAGGGTAAATTAAGCCAATTCGATCGCCGGGACAAAACTGATCGACGTCGTCTCAATCGTACTGATCCTCACGCACCTGACGCACTCTCCGCGCCCGCGCCTCCCCCACCACCCTTGCCAGCGTCGCCGGGCTCATCCGCGCGGCAACTTCCCGCACGTACTCGTGATGCCTCGCATCGAGCGGCGCGTCCAGATGTTGCGCCTGCAAATAGCGAATCAACGCAATCCGCCGATGCCCGAGCGCAATGCTCTGATCGAGCAACTCGACAGCCGCGTGCGCATCGCCGGCCGCATACGCACGCTTGAGCAGTTCGGACGTATGCGCACGCGCCATATCGAACACCCACTCAACGCCGGGCAGCAGAAGCCGCGCGATGCATGTCGTAATCCGCGCGCGTCCAGTCCAGCTCGACGCCGATCCGCTTCGTGCCCTCACGAATCTTCGGCTTGTGCAAAGAAAGCGTGAGCGCATCGAGCGCGGGCCACTCGTCGAACGAAAGCTGCGCGATCTCGACGGCCAGCGTTTCGAGCATCCGCGTGTGCGGCTTCGTCGCGAGAAACTCGCTCACGCGATTGCAGTAGCGCTCGTAGTCGATCATCGCGTGCGAACCTTCTTCCGAAGGCTCGCAGCGATACGCAAGACTCGCGTCGATCACGACAGGCTGCGGCGCGAGATGCTCGTGCGCGTGAATGCCGATGCGCGTCGACACGAGCAGTTCGCCGATGAAGACGCGCCAGCCCCTGCCGCGCGCCCCATGCGAGCCGCGCAACGGCTGCACAAAAGCCGCCAGAGATTCTTCGAACGGCTTCACGACATCAGCGGCTCAGCCGCGTCGAGCATGATACGCACGAAGTAATCCGCGAAGCTGCGGCGCACGACGATTTCATACGTATCGTCGGCGACGGGCACGAGCACGATCGACGCCTTGAAGTAATGACTCTGCGCGCACTGGCCAGGCGCGAACGTACGAGGATGCAGATCGAGCGGACAGCCGCGCGCGATCACGTCGCGCACTTTTTCGCCGCTCACTGCGAGCACCGTCCAGCCGCTGCCGATATCGACGGCCGATGCGAACTGCCCTTGCAGCGCCTCGACCAGCTTGTCCTCGGCGACGGGCGCCTGCGACTGCTGCGAACGCACGAGCCACTCGTCGGGACCGAGCCATAGCACGTCATAGCCGTTGCCGCGCGCAACCGCATTCGGCTTCACGGGCGGACGGCAGCCCGTCACGCTTTCGACGGCACTCAAAAACGCCGCATCGCGCGCATCGCCACGCAGAGTCACCAGATCGCAAAACGCCTTCTCACGCAGATGAAATTTCGTCGACGGCGCGGCCGCGTGCTTCTTCACCAGTTCGCCCACGCCGACGAGCGGCGACTCCTGCCAGGGCTGGCCCGCCATCCGTTGCACGACAGCCGAGGTAGCGCCCGGTGCATTGTTCCTTGTTTCATTCCACATGTTGACGCACTCCTTCGGTGTCATAGAAAACCGGGCTCGCAATCTTCGCAGCGATCTGCTTGCCGCTCGACAGCGGGATCGTCACGCTCTGGCCCATCTTGTTCAGTCCGCCCTTGACCACGGCGAGCGCGATCGAACGCTTCAGGATCGGGCTGTAGTAGCTCGACGTCACGTGTCCGAGCATCGGCGCGGTATCGCCCTGGAACGGACCGGCGACGATCTGGCTGCCCTCCGGAATCACGAACTGCGGGTCGTCGGAAAGCAGGCCGACGAACTGCTTGCGCCCTTCCTTCGCGGTGTCCGAGCGCGTGAGCGAACGGCGTCCGAGGAAGTCCTTCGACTTTGCGACTAGCCCGCCCATGCCCAGATCGTGCGGCGTGATCGAGCCGTCCGTATCCTGCCCGACGATGATGTAGCCCTTCTCCGCGCGCAGCACGTGCATCGTTTCCGTGCCATACGGCGTGATGTCGAACTCGGCGCCCGCGGCCATCAGCGCTTCCCACACCGCGCGGCCCATGTTCGCGGGCACGTTCACTTCATACGCGAGCTCGCCCGAGAAGCTGATGCGCATCACGCGCGCCTTCACACCCGCGACGGTGCCGTTGCGATACGACATGAACGGGAACGCCTCGTTGGCGAAGTCGATGTCGCTGCACACCTTCTGCACGACCTTGCGGCTCTTCGGACCGACGACGGCAAACGTCGCCCAGTGATCGGTGACGGATGCGAGGCGCACCTTCATGTCGGGCCACTCGGTCTGCAGCCAGCGCTCCATCCACGTGAGCACACGCGCCGCGCCGCCCGTCGTGGTCGTCATCATGAAGTGCTGTTCGCCGAGACGCACGGTCACGCCGTCGTCGAACACCATGCCGTTCTCGTCGAGCATCAGGCCGTAGCGGCACTTGCCGACTTCGAGCTTGCTCCACGGGTTCGTGTACATCCAGTTCAGCAGCTTCGCGGCATCGGGGCCCTGAATGTCGATCTTGCCGAGCGTCGACGCATCGAGAATGCCGACGCTGTTGCGCACCGCGAGACATTCGCGCTTCACGGCCGCGTGCAAATCTTCGCCCTTCAACGGGAAATACCAGGGGCGCTTCCAGTTGCCGACGTCCTCGAACATCGCGCCGTTCTCGACGTGCCATTCATGCACGGCCGTCTTGCGGATCGGGTCGAGCAGATCGCCGAGCTCGCGGCCCGCGAACGTGCCGAAGGTCACGGGCGTGTAGTTCGGGCGGAACGTCGTCGTGCCCGTTTCGGGAATCGACTTGCCGAGCGCATCCGCGAGAATCGCCATGCCGTTGATGTTGCCGAGCTTGCCCTGATCGGTGCCGAAGCCCATCGCCGTATAGCGCTTCACGTGCTCGACGGATTCGAAGCCTTCGCGCGCGGCGAGCAGAATGTCCGCCGCCGCCACGTCGTTCTGGAAATCGACGAACTGCTTCGGCCCGCGCGCCGCTTCCGCGCGGCTGCCGACGAGCCACAGCGGCTGGATCGGCGACTCGTTGACTTCCGCGACCTGCGGCACTTGCGGGCGCGTCACTGCATAGCCGATCGACTTCACGGCTTCGATGCCCGCATCGACGGCCAGACGCAAACCGCGCGCGAGGCTGAATTCGCCCGCTGCCGCGCCGACGCTCGTCTCCGGCTGCATGCCCTTGCCCGGCACGAAGCAGGCCTTCGTGTCGTTCCAGTGCGCCTTGCCGCCCGACTGCGCGAACAGGTGCAGCACGGGGCTGAAGCCGCCCGACATCGCGACGAGATCGCATTGCAGATCCGCCTGCTTTGCGCCCGCCTTGCCGTTCGCATACGCGACCACTTCGACCGACGTCACGCGCTGCTTGCCGTGCGCCGTCATCACGGCCGCGTTGTTCATGATCTTCACGCCATGACGGCGCGCCGCCGCCTGCAATGCGCCGCTGCCCTGCGCGCGCGGATCGACGACCGTCACCGTCGCGCCGCACGCCTTCATGTCGAGCGCGCACTGATAACCCGCGTCGTTGTTCGTGAACACGACGGCATTGCGGCCCGGCATCACGCCGAAGCGCTGGATATACGTCGACACCGCCGACGCCAGCATCACGCCCGGCAGATCGTTGTTGCCGAACACGATGGGACGCTCGTGCGCGCCCGTCGCGAGAATCACGCGCTTCGCGCGGATCTTCCACAGCAGCTCGCGCGTGCCCTTGCGCATCGACACGGGCAGATGATCGGTCAGGCGCTGCGTCACCGTGACGAGGTTATGGTCCTGGTAGCCGAACGCCGTGCTGCGCGTGAGGATCTTCACGTCCGGCATGCGCGACAGTTCCGCTTCGATCTTCTCGACCCAGCTCATCGCCTGGCGTCCGTCGATCTCCGTCTTGCACGACAACAGACTGCCGCCGAGCTCGCGCTGGTCGTCGACGAGAATCACGCGCGCGCCGCTGACAGCCGCCGCATGCGCGGCCGCGAGACCCGTCGGCCCGCCGCCGACCACGAGCACGTCGCAATGCGCGTAGCACTTGTCGTAGCGGTCGGCATCGAGCACATCGGGCGACTTGCCGAGACCCGCCGCCTCACGGATCTTCTCTTCGTACTTCGGCCACCATTTTTGCGGCCACATGAACGTCTTGTAGTAGAAGCCCGCGGGCATGAAGCGCGAGAACTTCTGGTTGATCGCCATGCGATCGTGTTCGAGATTGGGCTCGGCGTTCACGCTCGTCGCGACGAGGCCCTGATACAGCTCGATCTCCGTCGCACGCGCATTCGGCACCGTGTACGCGCCGCGTTCGAGTTGCACGACGGCATTCGGTTCCGCGACGTCGGCCGTGACGATGCCGCGCGGACGGTGATACTTGAAGCTGCGCGCGACGAAGTGCACGCCGTTCGCGAGCAGCGCCGAAGCGAGCGTGTCGCCCTGAAAGCCCTGATATGTGCGGCCGTTGAACGTGAAGGTCAGCGGAATCGCGCGGTTGATGCGCCCACCGGCGCCGAGGCGGTTTATCTGGCTCATTGCTTGTTGCCCTCTTGAGCGTCAGCGGACGCATGGCCCGTCTTGAACGTGTCGTAGCCTTGAATCTGATAGGAGACGGTGTCGCGCGTCGCCATGAACCAGCGGCGGCAGCCCTGCGTGTGCATCCACTGCTCGCGGTGCACGCCGCGCGGGTTCTTGCGCATGAACAGGTAGTCGCCCCATTCCTTGTCGCTGAGCTTGTCGGTGTCGAGCGGACGCGCGATGTCGGCTTCGCCTCCGCACGAGAATTCGGATTCGGCGCGCGCCCCGCACCACGGGCATTCGATCATCAGCATGTTTCTTTCTCCAGGTGTCCGTGATTAGTGGGCCACGGCAGCGGCGCCGTGCTCGTCGATCAGATGGCCGGTGTAGAAGCGGTCCAGCGAGAACGGCGCGTTCAGCGGATGGGGCTCGTCGTTCGCGATCGTGTGCGCGAACACCCAGCCCGAACCAGGCGTCGCCTTGAAGCCGCCCGTGCCCCAGCCGCAGTTGAAGTACAGGCCCTTTACATCGGTCTTGCTGATGATCGGGCAAGCATCCGGCGACACGTCGACGATGCCGCCCCACTGGCGGTTCATCCGCACGCGCGAGAACACCGGGAACATTTCGACGATTGCCTGCAGCGTGCCTTCGATGATGTGGAAGCTGCCGCGCTGGCCGAAGCCCGTGTACTGGTCGACGCCCGCGCCGATCACGAGATCGCCCTTGTCGGACTGGCTGATGTACGCGTGCACCGCGTTCGACATGATCACCGAGTTGACCACGGGCTTGATGGGCTCGGACACGAGCGCCTGCAACGGATGGCTTTCGAGCGGCAGACGGATGCCCGCCATGTCGGCGAGCGTCGTCGTGTTGCCGGCTGCGACGACGGCGACCTTCTTCGCCTTGATGAAGCCCTTCACGGTATCGACGCCCGTCACGCGGCCGCCGTCGCGGCGAATGCCCGTCACCTGGCAGTTCTGGATGATGTCAACGCCCGCCTGGTCCGCGCCGCGCGCGAAGCCCCATGCAACGGCATCGTGCCGAGCGACGCCCGCGCGCCGCTGGATCGATGCGCCGAGCACCGGGTAGCGGCTGTTCAGGTTGATCGTCGGCTCGATTTCCTTGATCTGCTCGGGCGTGAGGAACTCGGCATCGACGCCGTTCAGCCGGTTCGCGTTCACGCGGCGCTCGGTGTCGCGCACGTCCTGCAACGTGTGCGCGAGGTTCATCACGCCGCGCTGGCTGAACATCACGTTGTAATTGAGGTCCTGCGAGAGGCCTTCCCACAGCTTCATCGCCTTCTCGTACAGCGCCGCCGATTCGTCCCACAGATAGTTCGAACGCACGATGGTCGTGTTGCGCGCCGTATTGCCGCCGCCGATCCAGCCCTTCTCCAGAATCGCGACGTTCTTCACGCCGTGTTCTTTCGCAAGGTAGTACGCGGTCGCAAGACCATGCCCGCCGCCGCCGACGATCACGACGTCGTATTCCTTCTTCGGTTCCGGGCTCCTCCACTGTCGCTCCCAGTTCTCGTGATACGACAACCCGTTGCGGAACAGACTGAATATCGAATAGCGGCTCATCGTGCAGACCCCTTCGTCGTTGCCTTGCTGGTTTCCATTAGCATTCGATGACGTTCACGGCGAGACCACCGCGCGACGTCTCCTTGTATTTCGTTTTCATGTCGGCGCCCGTTTCGCGCATCGTCTTGATGACGTTGTCGAGCGTCACGTAGTGCTGGCCGTCGCCCTTCAGCGCCATGCGCGAAGCGTTCAGCGCCTTGATCGCGCCCATTGCGTTGCGCTCGATGCACGGAATCTGCACGAGGCCGCCGACGGGATCACAGGTCATGCCGAGGTTGTGCTCCATGCCGATCTCCGCGGCGTTCTCGACTTGCGTCGGCGTGCCGCCCATCACGGCCGCGAGCGCCGCCGCGGCCATCGAGCACGCGACGCCCACTTCGCCCTGGCAGCCCACTTCCGCACCGGAAATGGACGCCGTTTCCTTGTAGATGATGCCGATGGCAGCCGCCGTCAAAAGGAAATCGACGATGCCGTTCTCGTTCGAGCCCGGCACGAACTTCACGTAGTAGTGCAGCACGGCGGGAATCACGCCGGCCGCACCGTTGGTCGGCGCGGTGACGACGCGGCCGCCCGCGGCGTTCTCTTCGTTGACGGCCATCGCGTACAGGTTGACCCAGTCGAGCATCGACAGCGGATCGCGCAGCGACTCTTCCGAACGCGAGCGCAGTTGCACCGAGAGATCGGCGGCGCGGCGCTTCACGCGCATCGGGCCGGGCAGCTCGCCGTGCATCTTGCAGCCGCGCTCGACGCACGCGGCCATCGTGCGCCAGATGGTCAGCAGGCCTTCGCGCACGTCTTCCGGCGAGCGCGACGCGCATTCGTTCGCGAACGTCACCTGCGCCACGGAGAGGCCGCTTTCCCGGCACACGCGCATCAGGTCGTCGCCCGTGCGGAACGGATACGGCACTTCGCCGCCCGCGCGCACGCCGTTCACGCGATCGCCTTCGCGGTTCACGACAAAGCCGCCGCCGACCGAGTAATACTCTTTCTCGACGAGCAGCTGGCCGTTCTCGTCGAAGGCCTGGAAGCGCATGCCGTTCGGATGCACGACGCTGCCCGTGCCGCTCATCAGGCGGCGGAAGAACGCGATGTGCTCCTTTTCCTCGAAGCCGATCTCGTGCTTGCCGAGCAGCGACAGGCGCTTGTCCTTGCGGATTTGAGCCAGGCGCGGCTCGATCAGGTCCGGGTCGATGGTGTCGGGCAGATGGCCTTCGAGGCCGAGCAGCACCGCCTTGTCGGTGCCGTGGCCCTTGCCTGTCGCGCCGAGCGAGCCGTACAGCTCGACTTTCACGCGGCGCACGAACGCGAGCAGATTCGCGTCCTCGATATGCGAAGCGAAGCGGCATGCGGCGATCATCGGGCCGACGGTGTGCGAACTCGATGGGCCGATGCCGATCTTGAACAGGTCGAAAACGCTGACGTTCATGGAAACCTTGCTCAGTTGAGTGGGCGGAAACGCGAAGATTGCGAAGTGACGCCAGTACACCAAAGCGTAAAATCCGCAGATAGAACAAAAACGGCATCGACGTGGGATGGCGACGCCAGCCCCCGCTCCGGCTGCGTTTCTGCGCAACTCCGCGACGGAAAAACGCAAGTCGAGCGCGTGCGGGATCGCCGGATCGCATGCCTGTTGGGGGCCGACGCGCTTCGCATCCGCGAAAGTCGGTGTCGGAAAAGGACAAGAGGCGCGAAGCCGGATCGGCGACGCTAGGGTTATCCCCACGCATGCGCGTTTTAGTGCTGCGTGTTTGCGCTGCGTTTTCGTTTTGCTTCGTCGTCAGCCTCTGTTCAGCTTGCCGGACCTTATGACGTTTTCCTGCGCCATCGCGCCATGACCATCGTTGATTCGCTACCGCTGACTTCCATCGATGCGCTGCCCAAAGAGCGCATCCGCTTCGGCATCATCCTGCTGCCCAACTTCACGCTGACGGCTTTTTCAGGCTTCGTCGACATGCTGCGTCTGTCCGCCGACGAAGGCGACTACAGCAAACCTGTGCGCTGCTCATGGAGCGTGATCGGCGAGTCGCTCGCGCCCGTGCGCGCGAGTTGCGGCATCCAGATCACGCCATGGGAAACGTTCGCCGATGCCGAGCCGTTCGACTATGTGGTCGTCGTCGGCGGGCTGCTGCATTCGGGGCCGCAGGCCAGCGACGAGACCTTGCAGTTCATCCGCAACGCCGCGCGCTCGAACGCGACGGTGGTCGGCATCTGCACGGGCGTGTTCGCGCTGATGCGAGCGGGCGTGCTCGACGAGCACCGGATCTGCGTCAGCTGGTTTCACTACTGGGATTTCGTCGAGCGCTTTCCTTCCGTCAATTCCGATGCGCTGATCGCGGACCGGCTGTTCGTGATCGACCGTCGACGGATCACGTGCTCGGGCGGACGCGCGTCGATCGACGTCGCGGCGGCCATCCTGCTGCGGCACTTCGAGACGGCGACGGTTCAGAAGGCACTGCGGATTCTGCTCGTCGGCGAGATGCAGAAAGGGAACGCGCCGCAGCCGCATCCGCCGGGACTCGAACCGGCGACGCATCCGAAGGTCAAGCGCGCGATCCTGCTGATGGAGCAGCACGTCGGGCGCACGCTGCCGCTAGAGGAACTGGCTTGCAAGCTGGATCTGTCGCCGCGTCAGCTGGAGCGGCTGTTCAAGGCGGAGACGGGCAAGAGTCCGCAGGCGTTTGCGAAGCAGGTGCGGTTAAGGACGGCTGCCTGGCTGCTGACGAGTTCGGATCGTACTGTCGCGGATATCGCGTCGAGTTGCGGGTTTTCTGACGCGTCGCATCTGGGACGCGAGTTCCGCAAAGAGTTCGGCATGCCCCCGGTGATGTTCAGGGAACAACGCGGCGGAACGCCGGTTGAGGGCGATGCGGCTGCTGCGTATGAGGAGACGTTTCCGGGGAGGGTGGATGTGTTTTGAAGGGGGCGCGAATATCCGCAGTTCAAGCGAAAAAGGCGAACACGCTCTCCGCCAAGATGTAGATCAAAACCCAGTAAGGGAATGACGTGTGTAATGGACGCGTGTTCCTTCCCGGCGAGCGTTGCCATGCGGACGCGGCGAACCGCGAAACGGCAGTAGCGAACATTCTCGAAGGATGTTCGCATTACGCTAGTAAATACAGCGACGCCCTGTGCGGCAGGGCTAGCGGCGTTGTTCGCATTGCGCTGGGGTTCGCGTTATACGGACTTCCCACCTTCACGTGCGGGACAACGGTTGTTGCGGAAAATCGTCCGCGACAACGGCTCGCGTTACGCGCCGCCAGCGTGCGCAATATGCGAATTCTTCCGCCTCATAAGATGCTCCCAACAACGGGATGTAGCGCAATAAGAAATGCGCGCCTTCTTTGCGTCACTCACTTTTTCGGACAATTCTTGTATCCGCCCACAGCACTATTGAGGATGGTAGAGGCCGGGTTGCGATGCTCTCCCCGTCCTTTGACGCGGATAACACCAACGCAAGCGGCCCTGTCCAGAAGGCGATTGAAATACGCAATACGCTGGAAAACCCATAAACACAACAGGAACGGGAATGGCTGACATCTTCATCAAAATCAACGGTATCGATGGCGAATCGCAGGATGCTTCGCACATAAACGAAATCGATGTAATCGGATGGCGTTGGAAAGTTTCGCAGCAGTCGACCATGATGTCGGGCTCCGGCGGCGGTGCGGGTAAGGCTACGGTTTCCGATCTTCAATTCACGCACCAGCTAGACCGCGCCAGGCCGAATCTGGCCAAGTATTGCTTTACGGGTAAGCACATTGACCAGGTGAAATTGACCGCGCGAAAGGCGGGAGGAACACCATTCGAGTACTTGAAAATCACGATGTACGACGTGGTCATTACCGAGGTTGAGCCTGTCGGCGGCGGCGATGCTTGTCACGAAGACGTGCACCTTTCTTTTGCGACAATGAAGCATGAATACTTCGTGCAGAACCAGCTAGGGGGAAGTGGCGGTGCGATCACTGCTACCTTGTACGTCAAGAACAATACGACCAATTGACTCGGAGTAAGTGAAATGCCCGTCAAATGCACTTTTGTTCTTAACAAGCAGGAGTCCTCTACTCTCACCTGTGAAGGAACCGCGTCCGTAGAGGCATTTTCGGGAACCGGTCAAGGCAGGGACAATCCCGATAAAACGGCCATAGAAAACGTTGGCCCCCTTCCGAAAGGGACGTATTACCTTGTGGATCGCCAGTCGGGCGGTTACCTTGGCTTCCTGTACGACTGGTGGGATGCGCATGCCTACGGCTCAACCGACAGACGTACGTGGTTCATGCTCTGGAATCCGTTATCCGGCGATACGACCAATATCAACGACATCGAACGAGGTAATTTCAGGTTGCACCCCAAAGGTCCTTTCGGATTGAGTCACGGTTGTATTACAGTCGTTGCCCCTTACGATTTCGACCATCTTCAAAAATTCATCCGTTCGCGAGGAAAGACCCTGCCAGTACCAGGCACAACGTTGAGAGCCTATGGAACCGTCGAGGTCAAGTGAATATGTCGCTCGTGAAACGGATATTGCGATACGCAGCGTGGAGCATGGCGTCGGCCATCGGAGGATGGCAGCTAACGTATGTCATTGCAGCATTACCGTTCAATATGCCGATATTTGTGGAGACCTTTATTCGATTCTGCCTGTCCGTAACTGGCGCAGAATACCTAGGAAACCCAGAGGATATGGCAACACTTGCGTTGGTGTTTTATTGGGCAATCGCCACGCTGCTAGTTGGCGCTTTTCTCTTTCTCTGCTACTTTGCGGTACGCCGCCATCGCGCCAAAAAAATTCACAGCCAGTGAGTGGCGAATCGTTTGCGTCAAATTCTTGTCCTAGGTACAGCATTGCGGGCGTATGGAACTGTTGAGGTAAAGTGAAGAAAATCGCGGTGAAGTTGGTAGTTTGCGCCGCTTTCATTGCAGCGTCGGTTATCGGTGGGCTGTATCTCTCGCACCTCCCTGACCTGATTCCATGCGGGAACATTACCGATATATTCCCTTGCAGCGACATGCCGTATTCGGTTGAGATGTTTATAAGGTTCTGTCTGTCTGTCATTGGACGCAGTGACCTGGCAAACCCCGACGACATGGAAGCACTCGCAGCGTTGCTTTATTGGGCAATAGCAACGCTGCTAGTTGGCGCTTTTCTCTTTCTCTGCTACTTCGCGGTACGCCGCCATCGTGCAAAAAAAATTCACGAGCAGTGAGGGGGCGAACCGCTTGCGTCAAATACCTGTCCCAAGCATCCGAAGATCCGCACAAGAGAAGGCCGCTACATCTTTCGCCCAGTGAAGACGGCGCGTGTGCGATCGCCGCGCTCGAAGTTAGCGATGTGCGCCCTGACGAAGGCAGGCACATCGCGCCACGGCATGGCGGGTTGATGCTCTTTCTTCGCGTTCGGCTTCGGCAGAATATGATCGACAACCGAAACCGGGGTCGCGGTAATGTGACCATGTGTCTACGCCCACAGCCTCCCTCTCCACCTTCCCTCAATTCACGATTCAACCAAAGCCGATCACGTCTCCTCCGACCAAACCATATTATCCCTTGCCATCATCGCCGTCGAAGCCCCCGGCCCGAACGTCCCGGCCGTATACCCACGCGGCTTGTCACCATTGCGCTTCCAGCTTTCGATGATGGGATCGACCCACGTCCATGCCGCTTCCAGCTCGTCGCGGCGCATGAAGTGCGTGAGCCTGCCGCGCACGACGTCGACCAGCAAACGCTCATACGCTTCCGCGCGACGGCTCGTGAACGCCTGCTCCAGATCGAGGTTCAGATTCACGGGCAAGGTGCGCATGCCGCTGCCCGGCTCTTTCGCGAGCATCTGCAACTGGATCGACTCGGCGGGCTGAAGCTGGATCACCAGACGGTTGCCGCAATTGCGCGGACCGCACGGACTGTTCGGCATGATCGAGAACGGCATGTCCGCGAATTCGATCACGATCTCCGACACCTTCTTCGCCATCCGTTTCCCCGTGCGCAGATAGAACGGCACGTTGGCCCAGCGCCAGTTGTTGATATGCGCGCGCAATGCGACAAAGGTCTCAGCGCGGCTGTCGGGCGGCACGTTCGCTTCTTCCAGATAGCCCTTGACGGGCTCGCCGCCGACTGCACCTGCCGTGTACTGGCCGCGCACCGTATCGCGCGTAATGTCTTCCGCTGTCATCGGACGCAGCGAGCGCAGCACCTTCAGCTTCTCGTCGCGCACGGCATCCGCATCGAGCGAAACGGGCGGTTCCATCGCGACGATGCACAGCAACTGAAGCAGGTGGTTCTGCACCATGTCGCGCATCGCGCCCGTATGGTCGTAGAAGCCCGCGCGCGTACCCACGCCGACCGACTCGGCCACCGTGATCTGCACGCTGCGGATATACGGCGCCTGCCACAGCGGCCCGAAGATCGCGTTGCCGAAGCGCAGCACCATCAGGTTCTGCACCGTCTCCTTGCCGAGGTAGTGATCGATCCGATAAATCTGATGCTCTTCGAAATGCCTGCCGACCGAGTTGTTGATCGCCTTCGCCGATTCGAGATCGTGGCCGAGCGGCTTTTCGAGCACGACGCGTGCGCGCTCGTCGACGAGATCGTGCGAAGCGAGGTTGTCGCAAATGGCCGTGAACAGTTCCGGCGACGTCGACAGATAGAACACCCGCAGCGCATCCTTGCGCGACGCTTCGGCGAGACGCGCGTAATCGGCGGGCTGATCGACGTCGACACGCACGTACTCGAAGAGCGCGAGAAAGTGGTCCCATGCGGCCGAGTCGAACGCCTTCGACTCGATGAAGGGCTTGCTCTGCTCATCCATCCATTTCAGATAGTCTTCGCGTTGCCATTCGCGGCGGCCGATCGCGAGGATGCGCGTCTCGGCGGGCAGATTGCCGTGCGTGTGCGCCATGTACAGTGCGGGCAGCAGCTTGCGGGCTGACAGATCGCCGGCGCCGCCGAAGATGATCATGTCGAGCGGAATGTCCGGCGAGGCGGGAGCGTTGGAAGTCGTCATAGCGCGGTCGCGAAAGATGAACTGCTGGGAGAAACGCAAGCCCGTCCGGGCCACCCTTTCAGGCAGCGCCTACGCCGGACGCGTTTGCGCGAGACGACTATGGTGCAACGTTTTCGGATTGTTTGCACGCTTGCTCTCGTGACACGACACGCACGTTCGTTCGTGCCGGATCACTCTCCCTCGCGAGACGGGCAACACGCTCCGCACTCGCACTCGCAATCACAGACGCGAGCGCGCTTGCGCACACTCAGCCCGCGCCCAGCGTCGATCGCGCGACGCGTCCCGCGGCCAGATCCCAGGCCGCGCAACCGACGGTCTTGAACACGATCGGCCCGTCGAGCGCCGGCTTGCGCTCGAGCGCGTCCGCCATGCCCGTCACCTTCGACCAGTCGATGCCCGCCTGGATGAAATCGCCCGCCTCGTGCTTCGCGCCCGCCAGATCGTCGACGTAGAGCGCGCTGCCCGCGAGCGTGCGCGCGCCGATCTCGCACATCTGCGGCGTGAACGCGCCGACGCCGATCACGAGCCGCCCCGCGCGAGGCGCTTCGTCGTAGACGGCCTGGCGGCTCGTCGTCAGCGCGATCGCGACATCGACGGAATCGGGCGTCGCCGTTTCGGCGAGCGGTTGAAGATCGCGCACGCTGCCGCGCTGCGCATCGCAGAACGCCTGCGCGCGAGCCGCCGACGTGCCCCGCACGCGCACGCGCGCGTCCGGATACAGCTCGCCGATCGCCTGTAGGTGGTTCGCAGCCTGCGTGCCGGTGCCAATCAACAGAAAGTCCTTCGGCGCGGCGCGCGAGAGCGTCTCGATGCCGAGCATCGTCATCGCGGCCGTGCGGCGCCCCGTGACGGTCGGACCGTCGAGAATGAACAGCGTCTTTCCCGTATCGGGGTCGAACGTCGTGACCTGGCCGTGGATCGTCGGCAGCGCGCGCTCGCCATTGCGCGGGCACACGTTGACGAGCTTGTGGATCGCGAGATCGGGCGCGGCGGCCGGCATCGACAGCATGATGCCGTTGTCGTTCAGCGGCACCACGAGCCGCTCGGGGCTCGCGACGCGCCCCGCGGCGTAATCGGCGGCGGCCGTCTTCAGCGCGTCGACGAGCGCGCGGAAGGGAATCAGGCGGGCCGTCTCGGCGGCATCGAAAATCGGCGTGCTGCTCATGGCGGGGCGTGCTCCTCGTACGTTGAGTCGTGCGTTCAATCCTGTGTTCGGGCGTGCGTTCAGTCGCGCCTTCAGCGAACCAGAAATCCATAAGTCAGCGGATCGCGCTCATCGACGATCCAGTTCGCGAAACCGCAAACATGCGCGTCGCCCTCGATCTCGGGAATCACGGCATCGAAGCGGTCTAGCTTCGTCTCCGACAGCACGCGTCCACGAAACACCGTGCCGATGATCGACTCGTTGACGAGCGTCTCGTCCTTGCCCAACTGGCCGCGCAGATAGAGTTGCGCGACGCGTCCCGCCGTGCCCGAGCCTGTCGGCGAGCGGTCCACTTCGCGGTCGGCGAACACGCAGCAGTTGGCCTGCGTCGAGCCCGCATGACGCGGCGCGTTATCGACGATCGTGCCGTAAATGTGGTTGATCTCGGGAATGTGCGGATGCTGGACCTTGAATGCTTCGTTGGCCGCGCGCTTCACTTCGGCGCCGAACTGGATCAGGCGGTCGACCTGCTCTTCGCGCACGTCAAGCCCGAATGGCGCGCCCGACGTATAGAAATAAAACGCGCCGCCGAATGCGATATCGCCGCGCACGGTGCCGAAGCTCGGCGTCTGAACGCTTACGTCGCGCTGCCAGATGAACGACGGCACGTTGACGAAGCGCACGCTGCCCGCGTGATCGCCGTCCCATTTGACGAACGCCTCGATGAAGCCACACGGCGCATCGATGCCGACGCGCGTTTCCGGCTCCGCGCGCTCGACCCAGCCGAGCGCGACGGCCGTCGTCGCCAGTGCGATCACGCCGTGGCCGCAGTGATCGCTATAGCCCTCGTTGTGGACGAAGATGATGCCGAAGTCGGCGCCCTCGGTGACGGGCTCCGTCAGATAGCCGCCGTACATGTCGGCGTGGCCGCGCGGCTCCAGCATCAGCGCGCGGCGCAGATGATCGGCATGTTCCTTCAGCCACGCGCGCCGCTCGACGATGGTCTTGCCGGGCATCTTCGGCAGCCCGCTCGTGACGATGCGAAACGGCTCGCCGCCCGTATTCACTTCGACCGTGCTGATCACGCGGTTCAGTTTCATGATGCGTTCGCGCCTCGCGTCACAGGCCTCGCCGGCTGCATATCGAACATATCGTCTCGCTCCATGTTTGGCTATAGTGGATCAGAATGTAGACCAGCTTTGGTTGTTGATCAACCACTTTCACAATTATCGCGCTAAACTGGTCGAAATCCGGCTTACGGCATCTTGCCGTCCATTCCTTGCTACGCACCTATGGCCACGACTTCATTCGCACTGGAACGCGCGTTTCGCCCGAAGCAGATATACGAGCAGGTCGCGGAGCGGATGCGCGCCGACATCCGCGGCGGACAGTTCGCGCCTGAAGCGCGACTGCCGTCCGAGCGCGATCTCGCCGCTCGTTTTGGCGTGGGCCGGCCCGCCGTGCGCGAAGCGCTGGGCGCGCTGCAGAACGAAGGGCTCGTCGTGACGCGGCGCAACTCCGGCACCTATGTGTGCGCGGACGCGTTGCAGCGCCTGTCGGCGGCACGCGCGGACAATCGCGCGCCGGGCGACGCCGATATCAGTCCCACTTCCGCGCTGGACGTGCGCCTGATCCTCGAACCCGCGATTGCGCGCCGGGCGGCCGCACATGCGCGGCGCGACGAACTCGCCGAGCATTACCTCGCGCAGATGGATTCGATCGACGACGTATCGGATGCCGAGCAGCGCGCGCTCTGGAACGACAGCGACCGCCTGTTCCACCGGCAGCTCGCCGTGATGACGGGCGACGCGCTGCTCGTGAAGATCGCCGACGAAGTCGCGCAGGCGATGGACCAGCCGCTATGGAAGCGCCTCAAGGACGACGGCATCCACGATCCGGGGCGCATCCGGCTGTATGTGTCGGAGCACCGTCTGATTTATGAGGCGATCGTCGATGGGGATGCGGATGCGGCTGCTTTCTATGTCGAGCAGCACATCATGAGGGTGAGGCGCGATATTGCGCCGAAGTAGGTTTTTTGTCTGCGACGCTGGTTGGTTTTTTGCCTTTGTCGCTGGCATCCGCGATTGCGCCTCGCGGCGCGGGCGTTGCCCCTGTGCGGGGCGGCACTCACTTTCTTTGCCGCCGCAAAGAAAGTAAGCAAAGAAAGCGGGCTCACACCGCCAGTGCTTGACGTTTACCCACGGGCTCTCAACGTCCCCATCCTTCAGCCGGCAGCACACACGGCTCATGTTCGTTGCCAGCGCACTATCTGAATGCCTCACCCGCTTCATGCACGTGCGTTGCGGCCCGCGACATCGGAGATTCCCGCGCCCCTTTGCGGCAAACTGTGTGTAGGCATTCGCACCGCACAGGAAACCCTCGCTATGCGATGCGGCTCAAGTGCGGGCGTTGCCCCGTACGACACAGCAACCTCATTCACTACCGACATGCGGCGCTGAACGGGTCGATGCCCCTTAGCCATGCCACACGAGCTTGAAGCGGGTGAGGCGTTTAGCTAGAGTGTTGGCAACGAACATTAGCGAGCACACTGCGGCGCGAAGGATGGGGCCGCTGAGAGCCCGTGGGTAAAGGTCAAGCACTGGCGGTGTGAGCCCGCTTTCTTTGCTTACTTTCTTTGCGGCGGCAAAGAAAGTAAGTGCCGCCCCGCACAGGGGCAACGCCCGCGCGGCGA
>NZ_CYGY02000061.1 GCF_900007165.1 Paraburkholderia piptadeniae | reverse complement strand
ATTTCACGCGAGGGGCTGGATACCGGGATGTGCTCGGAACGATGGCGGGCGTGTTCGTTGCGCTCGCCTATATCACGCTGGCCCTCCACTCTCATGCGAACGCCGCTACCGATAGTGCAGTTTGGCAAAATTTGCCAAATCGTGCTAGAGTCGTTTCATGGCCACGATGAACATTTCTCTACCGGATTCGCTGAAGGACTACGTCGACGAACAGGTCAGCGAGGGCGGCTACGGCACGAGCAGCGAGTACGTCCGCGAACTGATCCGAAAGGACCAGGATCGCAAGCGTCTGCGCGCGACGATCTTGCAAGGCGCGACGTCCGGCCTCGCAGCCCCTGTCGACGCCGACTACTTCGAATCGTTGCGCGCTCGCGTGCGTACTTCTCGCAAATGACGGCCAAGCCCGTCATCCCGACGCGGCTGGCCAGGCAGGACGTAGAGGACGAGGTGACGCACTACCTCGTGGACGAAGGCTCGGAGCAGGCAGCGCTCGGATTCATCGCGGAGATCGAGCAGGCATACGAGCGTCTCTCCAGGCACCCCAACATCGGGTCTCCCCGTTACGCGTACGAGCTGGACATCCCGGGCCTGCGTTCGTGGCCGCTTGATCGCTATCCGCACTTGATCTTCTACATTGAGCGCAAGGCTCACGTCGAAGTCTGGCGCGTGCTCAACGGCAAGCGTGATATTCCGGCGTGGCTGGAAAGCGACGACGGTGAGATCCATTGACACCGTCAGCACGGCACCAGGCCTGCGAGCAGCCTTCAGTGGCATCGCGGGCTTTTTCAACACGAAATCGGGTATTTGCCGCACGAGCTGGATGTGCGCCTCGCGCAGTTCGTCCGCCGTGGCTGTCGTCAGCCCTTCATCCGCGATGATCGCCGCAAGCGCGTCGCGGGTGTCCGGATCGTCATCAACTATGAGTGCATATGTCATCAGGAGCGGAAACCGGGAAACGGACGCAGCGGCTTAAGGGATTTAAGGGGCGTCGTCCCTGTCACTACATGGGTTCCTTTTGGTCTGCGCGTGGATGACGGCGCCCGACGTGCCCGTCTGCGAGCAGAAGCGCGCCACGCCAGTACTGCATTCAGGCATCAACGGGCATGAGACGTGGGAACGCCTCAACTGGTCCTTCGAGAGCTTTTGAGCGTGTCCGCCTCAATAAGCATCACCTTCGAATGCCGTGATGCGTTGATTTCGGCAGAGGGGCTGCGGAGGAGTGTTGTCTTACCAGCGCCTCCCGAAGCAGCAAGCAAGGAGAGCGTTCCATATCGAAGCGGCTTCGGTGGCATACCGCGCTCCGCGTTCGCGCGATTCCCCAACGTTCAGCGGTACTGGTCGTTATCCAGCATCAGGTGATCGATCCGTTCGCGCAGTTGCGGGTTCTGCGTCCGCAGCATGTCCGCCTCTGACGACGCCCGCAGCCGCACGGCATCGTTCTGCGACTTGAGGAATTTTTCTGTACCGGCGAGCCGCTCGACCGCCCGAGCGAGCGACTCCGCGTCACGACCCGAGGCCGCAATTGCCTGACGCAGGTCCCCGAGCATCGCGTTGACGTGTTCACCCGCGAGATCGCGCGCGGCCTGTGCGGCGCCAAACTCTACGGCGCAGTTCACCCCATTTCCTTCTCTCGCCGACGGACCCTCACGCGCGCGTCCTCGAACGCCGCAGTCGTGCGCTGCAACTGCAGCACATCGGCGCTCACTACCGTCGAGCTGTCAGGAGGAACGGGCTCTTGCAAAAAAGCGAAGTCGGGATTTGACCAGCCGAACAAGCGGCCCAATCTGTTCAACCGCGCCTCAGCCCGTCTCGAGTTCCGCAAACAGCCAGTCCTGAAAGCTCTTCAGCTTTGGCAAATCCGCGCGCGATTTGAGCAGGTTCAGCGTGTAGCCATTCACCCTCAATCCTTCGAGTCCCAACGGCGCCACCAGCGTGCCTGTCTCCAGTTCACGCTGCACGAGCAGCAGGCTCTCGAGACACACGCCCATGCCATCGGCCGCCGCGCTGATCGCCATGAACGAGCGATCGAAGCGCGGACCGCGCGTGATATCGAGCACAACCTTGCGATGCAGCCGCATCCAGTCGCGCCAACCGACGAGACACCCTTCGCTGTGAATCAGTGTGTGATTTTTCAGATCCGCGACCGTGCGGATCGGATGCTCGCCGTTCGCAAGCCGCGGCGAGCATAACGGCACGATCGTTTCGAGCGGCAAGTCGAGCACCATTGTCCCTGCCGGTTGGAGCCGCCGCGCGCCATAGCGGATATCGATATCGACAGCCTCCTTGATCAGATCGACAGGCGCGGATGACGCATTCAACCGCACATCGATATCCGGATGCATCGCACTGAACCGCGCGAGCCGCGGCATCAGCCATTGCGTCGCGATGCTCGGCGTCGCGTGCACAGTGAGGATGTCGCTCTTCTCGACGCGGCCGATATCGCGCGTGGCCTTGTCGATGCGTGCGAACGCCGCGCCGATTTCCTCTGCATATAGCCGTCCCGTATCCGTGAGGATCACCGCGCGATGCACGCGGTGGAAGAGCCGCACGCCCAATTGATCCTCCAGCAGTTTGATCTGGTGACTGATCGCAGAGGGTGTCACGAACAGTTCGTCTGCTGCGACTGCGAAGGACGAAAGCCGCGCAGCAGCCTCAAACGCCTGAATAGACTTGAGTGTGACGCGATTGTGCATTGCAGCGCTCGGTTGAATTCAATTCACTGATGAGCCACTTTAATTCGTTTGAGCCAATGTGTTCAAGCAGATACGCTTTCAATCACTCGCAGCGCTTTCGAAGCAAGGGATTACCCGAATCTGCGAGCACGACGAAGCATCCCGCCACGAATCACTCCGCGCCTGGCCCTCACCGAGCCAGGCGCCGCAAGAAGGAGACACGCGTGAATACGAGCGAAGCCGGGCGCACCGCCCAACTCGCGGAACACGCCTACCGCATCCGCCGCAACGCGCTGCTGATGGGCGAAGTACAGGGCCAGGGCTATATTGGCCAGGCGCTCGACATTGCCGATGTACTGGCCGTCGCCTACTTCGGCGCCATGCGTTACAGCCCCGAAGATCCCGAATGGGAAGGCCGCGACCGCTTCCTGCTGTCGAATGGTCACTACGCGATCGCGCTATACGCGGCCCTCTTCGAAGCCGGCATCCTGCCCGCCGACGAACTCGAAACCTACGGCAGCGACGACAGCCGCCTGCCGATGTCCGGCATGGCCAGCTACACGCCCGGCATGGAGATGTCGGGCGGCTCGCTCGGCCAGGGCCTGACGATCGCCGTCGGCCGCTGCCTGGGTCTGAAACGCAAGCGCTCGGATGCGTTCGTCTACACGCTCTTTTCCGACGGCGAGCTCGACGAAGGCGCGATCTGGGAAGGCATCATGTCCGCCGCGCACTGGAAGCTCGACAACCTGATCGCGATCGTCGACGTGAACAACCAGCAGGCCGACGGCCCATCGACGCAGATCATGGCCTTCGAGCCGCTCGTCGAAAAGCTCGAAGCGTTCGGCTGGTACACGCAGCGCGTGAACGGCAACGACATCGACGCCGTCAAGCAGGCCTTCGACAACGCCCGCAATCACGATAAGGCGCAACCACGCATCATCGTCTGCGATACGAAGATGGGCTGCGGCGTGCCGTTCCTCGAAGAGCGCGAAAAGAATCACTTCATCCGCGTCGATGCGCACGAGTGGAAGCTCGCGCTCGAAGCACTCGATGCCGGGAGGCAAGCATGAGCACCGTCGCCAAGAAGCGCCTGAAAACCTCTGCGATGATCGCGTCGATCGCGGGCGAAGGCCAGGCCACACGTTCCGCGCCGTTCGGCCACGCGCTCTCCAGATTGGCACGCACGAAGACCAGCGTGATCGGCATGACGGCCGACCTCGGCAAATACACCGACCTGCACATCTTCGCGAATGAATTTCCCGCGCGTTATTACCAGATGGGCATGGCCGAGCAGCTCCTGTTCGGCGCTGCGGCAGGCTTCGCGCACGAAGGCGCGCAGCCGTTCGTCACGACCTATGCCGTGTTCGCGACGCGCCGCGCGTACGATTTCATCCATCAGACGATCGCCGAAGACAACCTCGACGTGAAGATCGTCTGCGCATTGCCGGGGCTCACGACGGGCTACGGCCCGAGCCACCAGGCGGCAGAAGATCTCGCGCTGATGCGCGCGATGCCGAACATGACGGTGATCGATCCGTGCGACGCGCTCGACATCGAGCAGATGGTGCCCGCAATCGCCGCGCACAAAGGCCCCGTCTATGCTCGCCTCTTGCGCGGCAACGTGCCCGTCGTGCTCGACGAATACGACTATCGCTTCGAACTCGGCAAGGCCAAGCTCTTGCGCGACGGCAACGACGTACTGCTGATCTCCTCCGGGATCATGACGATGCGCTCGCTCGAAGTCGCGAAGGCGCTGGAAGCCGACAACATCGGCGTCGGCGTGCTGCATGTGCCGACCATCAAGCCGCTCGATACGGCAACCATCCTGCGCGAAGCGAAGCGCACGGGCCGCATGGTGATCGTCGCGGAAAACCATACGGTGATCGGCGGGCTTGGCGAGGCGGTGGCCCGCGCGCTGCTCGTCGCGGGCGTCACGCCGCCGTTCCGGCAGATCGCGCTGCCCGACGCGTTCCTCGACGCGGGCGCGCTGCCCACGCTGCATGACCGCTACGGCATCTCGACCGAAACGATGTGCGACACAATCAAAGGCTGGCTGGGCTAGTACCCGACTAGCACGCGATAGCCGCATTACCCCACTTATTCAAGAATTCATTATCAGGAGAACAGCATCATGTCAGAGTCGCGTCTTCTCGACGGCAAGGTCGCCGTCATTTCCGGTGCAGCATCGCCGCGTGGTATCGGCATGGCCACCGCACGCATGTTCGCGAAGCACGGCGCGAAAGTCGCGATCCTCGATCTCGACGCATCGGCGGCACGCGACGCCGCGGCATCGATTGGCCCCGAGCATCGCGGCTATGCGTGCAACGTCACCGACAAGCAGGCGTGCCAGGCCGCCGTCGAACAGATCGTCGCCGACTTCGGCGCAATCGATGTGCTCATCAATAACGCGGGCATCACGCAAGCCGTGAAGCTGCTCGATATCGACTCGGAAAGCTGGGACCGTATTCTCGATGTGAACCTGCGCGGCGTGCTGTATCTGTCGCAAGCCGTCGTGCCGCAGATGAAGAAACAGAAGAGCGGTTCGATCGGCTGCATGTCATCGGTGTCCGCGCAGCGCGGCGGCGGCATTCTCGGCGGTCCGCACTATTCGGCGGCGAAAGCGGGCGTGCTCGGTCTCGCGAAAGCGATGGCGCGTGAGCTCGGCACCGATGGCATCCGCGTGAACTGCGTGACGCCCGGCCTGATTCAAACCGACATCAACGCGGGCAAGATCAGCGACGACAAGCGCGGCGAGATTCTTGCAGGCATTCCGCTGAATCGTCTCGGCGTGCCGGACGACGTGGCCGGCGCGTTCCTGTTTCTCGCGTCGCCGATTTCGTCGTACATCACGGGCGCTGTCATCGACGTGAACGGCGGCATGCTGATTCACGGCTGATGCGCGGATAACGCCAGAGGCGCGCGGCCGGGTCCGGCCAGCCGCGCGCGAAGCAAGCAGCAGTAGCCGGACGCAGACAAACGCGCCGCAGAGCGTGTTGTCCGGGTTAGACAACTACACCGATACATCACAAATCCGTATTGGAGGAGCACATCATGAGCAACCGCTCGACCATCCGCACCGGCATCGACCGACGCACGTTTCTGAAAGCGGGCGCAAGCGTCGCCGCAGCAGCACCGCTCTGGGGCCTGTCGATCCGACGCGCATCGGCGGCCGACTTCTCGTACAAGCTCGCGACGGGCCAGGACCCGACGCACCCGGTCAACATCCGCGCGCAGCAGGCTTGCGACAAGATTCGCGCCGCGACCAACGGCAAGCTAGACATCAAGGTCTTCCCGGCGAATCAGCTCGGCTCGGATACCGACCTGCTGTCGCAGGTGCGAAGCGGCGGCGTCGAGTTCTTCAACCAGGCGTCGTCGATTCTCGCGACGCTCGCGCCCGCCGCCGGCATCGTCAACACGGGCTTTGCGTTCCCCGACTACGGCACCGTCTGGAAAGCGATGGACGGCGATCTCGGCGCGTACATCCGCGCGCAGATCGAGAAGACGGGCATCGTCACGGTGTCGAAGGTGTGGGACAACGGCTTTCGCCAGATCAGCTCTTCGACGCGCGTCATCAAGAAGCCGGGCGATCTCAAGGGCTTCAAGATCCGCGTGCCGCAAGCGCCGATGCTCACGTCACTCTTCAAGGCGCTCGATGCCGGCCCTGCCCCGATCAACTTCAACGAGCTGTATTCGGCGCTGCAAACGGGCGTCGTCGAAGGACAGGAGAACCCGCTGCCCATCATCGCGACGGCCAAGCTCTACGAAGTGCAGAAGTCGATCAGCCTCACGTCGCACGTGTGGGACGGCTACTGGATTCTCGGCAACAAGCGCGCATGGGAAAAGCTGCCCGCCGACATGCGCGCCATCGTCACGCGCGAATTCGAAGCGGCAGGCATGCTGGAACGCGCGGATATCGCGAGCCTGAACGGGTCGCTGCGCAACGATCTGAAGGCCAAGGGCATCAATGTCGTCGATGTGGACCGCCAGGCGTTCCGCGACGCATTGCGCAAAACGAGCTTCTATAGCGACTGGAAAGCGAAGTATGGAGACCAGGGCTGGAGCACGCTCGAAAAGTACGTCGGAAAACTGGTATGAACACCATGCACACCGCAACTTTCCCTCAACCGTCGCCGCGTCGCATCGTCAATACGATCGACACGGTGCTCGGGTACATGGTGGAGATTCCGGCCGCGCTGCTGGTCGTCGCCGAAATCTTCGTGCTGCTGGCGGGCGTGACGAGCCGTTATGTGCTGCGTATGCCGCTCGTCTGGTCCGATGAACTCGCGTCGATGCTGTTCCTCTGGCTCGCGATGCTCGGCGCCGTGGTCGCGCTGCGGCGGGGCGAGCATATGCGGATGACGGCACTCGTCGGCAAGGCATCGCCGTCCGTGCGCGCGTTTCTCGAGCTCGTCGCGATCGGCGCTCCCCTTGCGTTCCTGCTGCTCGTGATCGGACCCGCTGTCGAGTTCGCGCAGGACGAAGGCATCATCACGACGCCCGCGCTGGAAATCTCGAACACGTGGCGCGCGGCGGCGCTGCCCATCGGCTGCGTGCTGATGCTCGTCGTCGCGTGCCTGCGCCTCATTCGCGTGGCCAACTGGCACATGACGCTCGCAGCGCTCGCGGCGGTGGCCGCGATCGCGGGCGCTTTCGTCGCGATGAGTCCCGTGCTGCACGATCTGGGCAACGTGAACCTGCTGATCTTCTTCGTGGGTCTCGTCGCGCTGTGCGTGCTGTCGGGCGTGCCTATCGCGTTCTCGTTCGGCCTTGCGACGTTCGGCTATCTCGCGCTGACGACGAGCACGCCGCTGAGCGTCGTCGTCGGACGGATGGACGAAGGCATGTCGCATCTGATCCTGCTCTCGGTGCCGCTCTTCGTGTTCCTCGGGCAACTGATCGAGATGACGGGCATGGCCAACGCGATGATCGCGTTTCTCGCGAGCCTGCTCGGCCACGTGCGCGGCGGTCTGTCGTATGTGCTGGTCGGCGCGATGTATCTCGTGTCGGGCATCTCCGGCTCGAAGGCGGCCGACATGGCCGCCATCGCGCCCGTGCTGTTCCCCGAGATGAAGGCGCGCGGCGCGAAGCCGGGCGACCTCGTCGCGCTGCTCGCCGCCACGGGTGCGCAGACGGAGACCATCCCGCCGAGCCTCGTGCTGATCACGCTCGGCTCCGTGACGGGCGTGTCGATCTCCGCGCTCTTCACGGGCGGCATGCTGCCCGGCATCGTGCTCGCGATCACGCTGTGCTCCGTCGTGTGGTGGCGCTATCGCGGCGACGATCTGTCGAATGTGCGGCGCGCGGCGCGTGGCGAAGTGCTGCGCAAGCTCGCGATCGCCTTCCCCGCGCTTGCGCTGCCGTTCGTGATTCGCCTCGCGGTCGTCGAAGGCGTCGCGACGGCGACGGAAGTCTCGACGATCGGCATTGCGTATGCGGTGCTTGCGGGCCTGTTGATCTATCGCCGCTTCGAATGGTCGCGCCTGAAGCCGATGCTGATCGACACGGCCGCGCTCTCCGGTGCGATCCTGCTGATCATCGGCGCGGCGACGGGCATGGCATGGGCACTCACGCAGTCCGGCTTCTCGGGCCAGCTTGCGCAGGCGATGGCCAAACTGCCCGGCGGCGCCGCGATGTTCATGGCCGCGTCGATGCTCGTGTTCATCGTGCTCGGCAGCGTGCTCGAAGGCATTCCCGCGATCGTGCTGTTCGGCCCGCTGATGTTCCCCATCGCTCGGCAGATGGGCATTCACGACGTGCATTACGCGATGGTCGTGATCCTGTCGATGGGCGTGGGCCTGTTCGCGCCGCCATTCGGCGTTGGCTACTATTCCGCGTGCGCCGTGAGCCGCATCCATCCCGACGAAGGCATGAAGCCGATCATCGGCTACATCATCGCGCTCGTGATCGGCCTGATCGTCGTCGCGGCCGTGCCGTGGATCTCGATCGGCTTCCTGCACTGACGCATTGCGCTGCGTCTCTGTCTTCCCCCGAAGACGCAGCGCCCTCTTCCTTCTTTCAACACTTGCGATAGCCGCCGCCCACGAGGCGCAGCGGCAAGGAGAAGTCATGTCCGACATCATGCCGTTGCACGCAACGCGGCCGCTCGCCAACGCGATCCGCTTCCTGGCCATCGATGCCATCGTGCGTGCCGGCGAAGGCCATCAGGGCGTGCCGCTCGGCATGGCCGAAATCGCGACGGCGCTGTTCACGCAGCATATGAAGTTCAACCCAGCCGATCCGCAATGGCCCGATCGCGATCGCTTCGTGCTGTCCAACGGACACGGCTCGATGCTGCTGTACGCACTGCTGCATTTGACGGGCTATGCGGAGTTCGGCATCGATCAGATCAAGACCTTCCGCGAGATGGGCTCGCATTGCGAAGGCCATCCAGAGTTCGATCCCGCAGCCGGAATCGAAGTCACGACGGGGCCGCTCGGACAAGGCATTGCGAACGCGTTCGGCATGGCTGTCGCCGAGGCTTATCTGAACGCGAAGTTCGGAGACGAGATCGTGAATCACTACACGTATGCGTTCGTCGGCGATGGCTGTCTGCAGGAAGGCGTCGGCCAGGAGATGATTTCGCTCGCGGGACACCTGAAGCTCGGCAAGCTGATTCTCTGCTGGGACGACAACCGCATCACCGACGACGGCAGCACGTCGCTGTCGATCAGCGAAGACGTGAGCGAACGGTTCCGCGTCGCGGGCTGGCACGTGATCGAAGTCGACGGGCACGATCTCGATGCCGTCGCCGCAGCGTTCGCGCAAGCGAAGCGCGATCCGCGTCCGTCGATGCTTGCGTGTCGCACGGTTATCGCGCGCGGCATCGCACGCTTGCAGGGACAGCGCGGCGGTCACAGCGGCAAGCTGTTCGCAGCCGATGCCGATGCGGCACGCGACGAACTGGGCTGGCCGCATGCGCCGTTCGAGATTCCGCATGACGTGCTGCAAGCCTGGCGTGCCGCGGGAAGGCGCAGCGAAAGCGAATATCTCGCGTGGCATGAGCGCCTCGCCGCATTGCCCGACGACGCGCGCGCCGAGTTCGAGCGCATTCAGGCAGGCCGTTTGCCCGAAGGCTGGCAGCGAGTCCTCGAAGACTACAAGAAGCGGGCGGTGGACAAAGGCGAAGCCCAGGCGGGCATCATGATTTCCGCTGAGATCAACGATCTGCTTGCACAGTTGCCGGAACGCATGGTCGGTTGCGCAGACCTCGAAGCGCCGACGAGCCACAAGCGCAGCCTGCATGCGTTCACTTCGGAAGACCGCAGCGGCGCCTACGTGCATTGCGGCGTGCGCGAACACGTGATGGGCGCGATGGCGAACGGCATGGCCGCGCACGGCGGCGTGATACCACTTGCCGTCACGTACCTCGCGTTCTCCGACTATGAACGCCCCGCGATGCGCATGGCCGCGCTGATGGGCCTGCCCGTGAAGTTCGTGTTCAGTCACGATTCGATAGGTGTCGGCAAGAATGGACCGACGCATCAGCCGGTGGAGATACTCGCTTCGCTGCGCGCGATGCCGAACATGCAAGTGTTCCGTCCCGCCGATGCCGTCGAAGCTGCCGAATGCTGGGCACTTGCGTACAAGCATCGCAGCGGACCGAGCACGATGGTGTTCGCGCGTCAGACGCTGCCGCTCGTGCGCACGCGCCTGAGCACCGACAACCTGTGCGCGCGCGGCGGGTATGTCCTCGCCGAGTCCGAAGGCGGCAAGCGCCTGGTCACGCTGCTAGCGACGGGCTCGGAAGTCGCGGTGGCCGTCGCGGCGCGCGAACGTCTGCAACAGGAAGGCATTCCCACCGCCGTCGTCTCGCTCCCCTGCTGGGAACTGTTCGACGCGCAGGACCGCGAATATCGCAAAGCTGTGCTCGGCGCGAACACCGTGCGCATCGGTGTCGAAGCCGCCGTGCGCTTCGGCTGGGACCGCTATCTCGGCGAACGCGGCGGCTTTGTCGGTATGACGGGATTCGGTGCGTCAGGCCCTGCCGAAGCGCTGTACGAACACTTCGGCATCACGCCAGCGCATATCGTCGCTGAAGCAAAGCGTCATCTTTGATCCGCCCTCATCGAGCCACTCCAACAGGAACCAGCATGCAGAAAATCGTCTTCCTCGACCGCGCGACACTCGCGCCACAGATAAAGCTCGCACGGCCGGCATTCGAACACGAGCTCGTCGAATACGGGCACACGCAGGCCGATCAGGTCGCCGCGCGTCTTGACGGCGCAACCATCGCCATTACCAATAAGGTGCCGCTGACCGCCGATGTGATCGCGCAATTGCCGTCGTTGAAGCTCGTCGCCGTCGCCGCGACGGGCACCGATTGCGTCGACAAGGAAGCGTGCGAACGTCACGGCATCAAGGTGTCGAACATTCGCGGCTATGCACTGAACACCGTGCCCGAGCATACGTTCGCGTTGATGCTCGCGCTGCGCCGCAACTTGATCGCGTATCGCGACGACGTGCTGAACGGCGAGTGGCAGAAGTCTGGCCAGTTCTGCTTCTTCAATCACGCGATACATGATCTCGGCGGCATGACGCTCGGCATCATCGGCGAAGGCGTGCTTGGTCAGCGCGTGGCCGAGATTGCGAAGGCGTTCGGTATGCGCCCGCTGTTCGCTGCGCACAAGGGCCGCGAAGGACTCGGACCGCTCTACACGCCATGGGACGAAGTGCTCGCGACGAGCGACGTCATCACGATACACAGTCCGCTGACGCCACAAACGCGCGGCATGCTCGCGATGCCCGAGTTTCGCGCGATGCAGCGCACGCCGCTTGTGATCAATACGGCGCGCGGCGGGCTCGTCGATGAAGACGCGTTGGTGCGCGCGCTCGACGAAGGGCTGATCAGCGGCATAGGCTTCGATGTGCTGTCGAGCGAACCGCCCGGCGACGACAATCCGCTGATGCGCATTGCGAATCGGCCGAATGTGATTGTGACACCGCATGTCGCGTGGGCGTCGGATGAGGCGCAGCAGGCGCTCGCCGATCAGTTGATGGATAACATCGGCGGCTTTATGCGCGGTGCGCCTGTCAATATTGTCGTTTAGTGTCCGCGATCGGCGTGGTTGTGGTTCGCCTGGCTTTTCGCCGGCATCGTCCCTCAACGACCGCGAATGTCAGCTCTACCCGTGGCTGGTCGCATATTTTCGACCCGTTGCCTGCGGCCCTCGACTCGATCGTCAAGAAAACTGCTAATCATGAACCCCTCACCTCGGCGCAGATGAGGTCTGCGCGTGCTTTCGAGTGAGGCCGCGCATCCGCGCAATCGACGACAACAGGATCATCCTATCCTGCCGCCTTCGTGGCATGTCAGAGTAGCGAGGAGCCTCTATCGTGGAGCATCCCATGTCCGCCACCGAAGCATCCACCCTTCTCTACCGCCCCTTCACCGTCGATGACATCGCCGCCGCACATGCGCTGTCACTCCACGTCAAATGGCCGCATCGCGCCGATGACTGGCGCTTCGTGCTGGATGCCGGCGCGGGTTTCGTCGCGCAGGATGGCGAGCGTGTGGTCGGCACCGCGCTGTGCTGGAAGTATGGCGGCGACGGCGGCTCGCTCGGCATGGTGATCGTCGCACCCGATCAACAGGGCAAGGGCATCGGCCGCAAGCTGATGGACCTGCTGCTCGAAGCGCTCGGCAATCGCATCACCGTTTTGCACGCGACGCCCGCGGGCGAGCCGCTGTATGCAAAGCTCGGTTTCAGGCGCATCGGTGCGATTCATCAGCATCAATCCGCCGATTTCACTGCGCCTCGCGTCGAGTTGCAGACAGGCGAAAGCGTGCGCGCAATCGAGCCGCGCGATACGCCAGCGCTCGTCGCGTTCGCATCGCGCGCGAGCGGGCTTGACCGAAGCGCGCTGCTGCCTTCGCTCCTGAACGTCGCCCAAGGCGTTCTGCTCGAACGGGATGGCGAAACAGTGGGCTTCGCGCTCATTCGCGACTTCGGGCGCGGCCACGCGATCGGCCCGGTCGTTTCCATCACCGCCGACCAGCAACACGTGCGCCGCGCGCAGGCGCTCATCGCCCACTGGCTCGCGCATAACGAAGGCAAGTTCACCCGCATCGACACGCCGGACGAAAGCGGTCTGTCGGACTGGCTCGAAGGCGCCGGCCTCAAACGCGTCGATACGGTCATCAAGATGGCGCGCAACGGCACGCTGCAGCACGATGCATCCGTCGCGCAATTCGCGATCATCAACCAGGCGCTGGGCTGATTCATGACCATCCTCTATAAGGCCGATCCCGAACGCGGCAGGCAATGGGCGCGACGCTTCGCGCAAAAAGCGCCGGACATGCCGTTCCGTTTGTGGCCGGATATTGGCGATCCCGCTGCCGTGCGCTATCTCGCCGCGTGGCAGCCGCCCGCCGATATCATGCAGACTTTGCCCAATCTCAAAGTGATCTTCTCGGTGGGCGCGGGTATCGATCAGTTCGATCTGTCGAGCGTGCCGCCGCACGTCGCGGTTGTGCGCATGACCGAGTCGGGCATCGCCGAAAGCATGGTGGAATATGTGACGCAGGCGGTACTCACGATTCATCGCGACCTCTTCGATTACGCCATGCAGCAGCGCGAGCGAGTATGGCGCGAAAGGCCAGTACGCGCGGCGTCGACGCGGCGAATCGGCGTGTTGGGACTCGGCATGCTCGGCACGGCGGTGCTGAACACGCTGCGTCTTTTCGGCTTTCCTTGCGCAGGCTGGAGCCGTTCGCCGCACGAAATAGAAGGCGTCGAATGTTATGCGGGCACCGAATCGCTCGATGCCTTCCTCGCGCGCACCGATATCCTCGTGTGCCTGCTGCCGCTCACGGATGCCACGCGCGGTCTCATCGGCAAGCGCGTGTTCGGGGCGCTGCCCGAAGGTGCGTCTTTCATCAACGTGGGGCGCGGCCCGCACGTGATTCAGCAGGACTTGCTCGATGCGCTCGACAGCGACCATCTTCACGCCGCAATTCTCGACGTAACCGAGCCCGAACCGTTGCCGCCGACGCATCCGTTCTGGACGCACCCGCGGGTTCGCCTGACGCCGCATATCGCGAGCGCGACGCGCCCCGAGACCGCCGTTGACGTGGTGCTGGAAAATCTGCGCCGCCATCGCGCGGGAGAGCGCATGATCGGTGAGATCGACCGCACGCGCGGCTACTGAAACCGCTGCGCGAAGCGCGTAGCACAAAATGCTGCAAGCCCCCTGCAAAACGCCGCATTTGCGCTTTTTGGGGACTTTTTTGGCGATGCGCGCGATGCGGCTCTGCCGATAGTATGAAACGGTCACGAGCCAATTCGAACACTGTCCGCACAAAGAGAGAGCCGCATCATGTCGATCAAGTCGCTTGTCGAGTCCGACCGTAAGCATCTGATTCATCCCGTCGTCAGCTACCGTGCGCATGAGGCGCGCGGCGTCACCGTGCTCGATTCCGCCGATGGCGTGTTCCTGCGCGATATAGAAGGCAATCAGCTACTGGACGCGTTCTCCGGCCTGTGGTGCGTGAACACGGGCTATGGGCAAGCGAGCATCGTCGAGGCCGCCGCGAAGCAGATGACGAAGCTGCCTTACGCGACCGGCTACTTCCATTTCGGCTCCGAGCCCGCGATCGAACTGGCCGCGAAGCTCGTGGAACTCGCGCCTGCATCGCTGCAACACGTGTACTTCACGCTCGGCGGGTCGGATGCGGTCGATTCCGCCCTGCGCTTCATCACGCACTACTACAACGCGACGGGCCGTCCGTCGAAGAAGCACTGCATCGCGCTGCAACGCGGTTATCACGGATCGTCGTCGTTCGGTGCGGGCCTGACCGCGTTGCCCGCGTTTCATCGCAACTTCGATCTGCCGCTTTCGACGCAGCATCACATTCCGTCGCCGTATGCCTATCGTAATGACTACGCCGATGACGCCGCGCTCATCGACGCATCGGTGAAAGCGCTCGAAGCGAAGGTCGCGGAGCTCGGCGCGGACAACGTCGCCGCATTCTTCTGCGAGCCGATTCAAGGCTCGGGCGGCGTGATCGTGCCGCCCGCCGGCTGGCTGAAGGCGATGCGCGAAGCATGCCGCAAGCTGGAGATCCTCTTCGTCGCCGATGAAGTCATCACGGGCTTCGGTCGCACCGGCCCGCTCTTCGCATGCGACGGCGAAGGCGTCGAGCCCGATCTGATGACGGTCGCGAAGGGCCTCACCGCGGGCTACGCGCCCATGGGCGCAGTGCTCATGTCCGATGCGGTGTATCAGGGCATCGCCGATGGCGGCGATGTATCGGCCGCGATCGGTCACGGCCACACGTACTCCGCGCATCCGGTGAGCGCGGCCATCGGTCTCGAAGTCATGCGGCTCTATCACGAAGGCGGTCTGCTCGCGAACGGCCAGGCGCGGGCACCGCGTTTCGCGCAGGGACTCGATGCGCTGCTCGACCATCCGCTCGTGGGCGATGCGCGTCATCGTGGCCTGCTCGGCGCGCTCGAACTGGTCGCCGACAAGGACAGCAAGCGTGGCTTCGATGTATCACTGAAGCTTCCAGACCGCGTCGCCGCGGCGGCGTATCGCAATGGCCTCGTGTTCCGCGCGTTCGGCGACAACATTCTCGGCTTCGCGCCAGCGCTGTGCTATACGGAAGCGAACTTCGACATGATGTTCGAGCGTCTCGCCAAAACGCTCGACGACGTGCTCGCACAAAGCGACGTGCGCGCCACATTGAAGGGCGTTTCCGGATGTGGTTCTCGCGCGGCCGCGTGATAACATCGACCGACCGCCGACATGCAAGACCAAACCCGCCACGATGAGCAACGACAGCAAGCTGGACCGAATCGATCTGCGTATCCTTTCGCAATTGCAGAAACGCGGGCGCATCACGAACGTGGAGCTCGCCGATGCAGTTGGACTGTCGCCCAGCCCTTGCCTGATTCGCGTGAAGCGGCTGGAGAAGGCGGGTTATATCGTCGGCTATGGTGCGCAGATTCAACTGGAGAAACTCGGCGACGTGCAGGTGGTCTTCACCGAAGTCACGCTCGCCGATCATCGCCGCGAGGACTTCATCAACTTCGTCAATGCGGTGAGGGATGTCGACGAGATCGTCGAATGTCATCTCGCGAGCGGCGGTTACGACTACCTGCTCAAGTTCGTCACGCGCAGCGTGAGCCACTATCAAAGCATCATCGAGGGGCTGCTGGAGCGCGGCATCGGCATCGAAAAGTACTTCAGCTACGTCATCATCAAGACGGCATTCGTGAAGTCGCATTACCCGCTCGAAACACTCTTTTCGCAGCACCATCACTGAGGCGCGCGCCTCTTACTCTCTTTATCGAAAGCACGCACGCGCTTTATGCACGTGCGTGCTTTTTCTCGTCTATCAACTTCACGCGGAGTAATTCATGTCCAGCATCTATCGCATTGCCGTGATTCCGGGCGACGGCATCGGCAAGGAAGTGATGCCCGAAGCTTTGCGCGCGCTCGATGCCGTAAGCAAGCGATTCAACATCGCGCTGGAATACCGGCACATCGAGTGGGCGAGCTGCGACTACTGCGCGCAGCACGGCCAGATGATGCCCGACGACTGGAAAGCCCAGTTGCAAGACGCCGATGCGATTCTGTTCGGCGCGGTGGGCTGGCCGCAGACGGTGCCGGACCATATTTCGCTGTGGGGCTCGCTGCTCAAGTTCCGCCGCGAGTTCGACCAGTACATCAATCTGAGGCCCGCGCGTTTGTTCGATGGCGTGCCCTCGCCGCTCGCGAACCGCAAGGCGGGCGATATCGATTTCATGATCGTGCGCGAGAACACCGAAGGCGAGTACTCCTCGGTCGGCGGCGTATCGTTCGAAGGCACCGAGCGCGAGTTCGTGTCGCAGACTTCCACCTTCACGCGCAAAGGCGCGGAGCGTGTGTTGAAGTTCGCGTTCGATCTGGCGCAGAAGCGCGAGAAGAAAATCACCGTGGCGACGAAGAGCAACGGTATCTCGATCAGCATGCCGTGGTGGGATTCACGCGCCGCTGAAATCGCCGCGCAATATCCGGACGTCGCATGGGACAAGCAGCACATCGACATCCTGTGCGCGCGCTTCGTCCTGAATCCGGATCGCTTCGACGTGGTCGTTGCCACGAATCTTTTCGGCGACATTCTCTCGGACCTCGGCCCGGCGTGCACGGGCACGATCGGCATCGCGCCATCGGCGAACATGAATCCCGAGCGGACTTTCCCGTCGCTGTTCGAGCCCGTGCATGGGTCCGCGCCGGATATTGCGGGCAAGGGCATTGCCAATCCGATCGCGATGATCTGGTCCGCCGCCATGATGCTCGATTTCCTCGGCGAGCGCGAAGCCCACGATGCGATGCTTGCCGCGATCTCGGCGGTATTGAAGGAAGGCCCGCGCACGGGCGATCTGGGCGGCACGGCAAAGACGACGGAAGTCGGAGCAGCGATTGCGCAACTGCTCGCCTGATCTTTCTGGAGACCATCATGACGCAACGATATGAGTTGAGCGACCTGATTCGCACCGACAACTTCATCGACGGCAAATGGATGCCCGCCGCGAGCGGCAAGCGCTTCGCCGTCACCGATCCCGCGACGGGCGAAGTCATCGCGCGAGTCGCCGACAGCGGCCCCGCCGATGCACGCGCCGCTACCGACGCCGCCGCCCGCGCCTTCCCCGCCTGGCGCGATACCCTGCCGAAGGATCGCGCGGCCGTGCTGCATCGCTGGCATGCGTCGATCGTCGAAAACGCGGACGCGCTCGGGCGTCTCATCTCGCTCGAACAAGGCAAGCCATTCGCCGAAGGTCGTGGCGAAGTGATGTACGGGGCGTCGTATGTCAAATGGTTCGCGGATGAAGCCACGCGCATCTATGGCGATATCATTCCGCAGCAGCAACGCGGCAAGCGCATGAGCGCCGTGAAGGAGCCGGTGGGCATCGTCGCGGCGATCACGCCGTGGAATTTCCCTCTCGCGATGATCGCGCGCAAGATCGCCCCCGCGCTCGCGGCGGGCTGCACCGTCATCGGCAAGCCGGCGGAAGATACGCCGCTCACCGCGCTCGCGCTGGTGATGCTCGCGAACGACGCATGCGTTCCGGCGGGCGCGTTGAATCTCATCAGCGCATCGCGCGATAACGCGCAGGAAGCCGTCGCCGACTGGCTCGAAGACGGCCGCGTGCGCAAGATCACCTTCACGGGCTCGACACCCGTCGGCAAGTATCTCGCGCGCGAATCCGCGGGCACGTTGAAGAAGGTGTCGCTGGAGCTCGGCGGCAACGCGCCCTTCATCGTGTTCGACGACGCCGATCTCGATGCCGCCGTCGCCGGCCTCATGGCATCGAAGTTCCGCAACGGCGGACAGACGTGCGTGTGCCCGAATCGCGTGTACGTGCAGTCGTCGATCTATGACAGGTTCGCGGACTTGCTGGCGAAGCGCGTCTGCGCATTGAAGGTCGCGCCCGCGACGGACCTAGACGCGCAAATCGGCCCGATGATCAACGCGCGCGCGGTTGAGAAGATCGAGCGTCATGTGAACGACGCGGTGAAGCGCGGCGCGCGCGTGCTCACCGGCGGCAAGCGCCGCTCCGAACTTGGTGCGAACTATTACGCGCCCACGGTCCTCGCCGACGCCACGCCCGACATGCAGCTCAGCTGCGAGGAAACCTTCGGCCCGGTCGTGCCGCTTTTCCGTTTCGACGATGAAGCCGAAGCCATCCACGCCGCGAACAATACGCCCTTCGGCCTCGCATCGTATTTCTACAGCCAGGATCTGCGGCGCATCGACCGCGTGTCGCGTCTGCTCGAAGCAGGTCTCGTCGGTATCAACGAAGGCGCGATTTCGAGCGAGGCCGCGCCGTTCGGCGGCGTGAAGGAATCGGGCTATGGACGCGAAGGCTCGAAGTACGGTCTCGACGATTACCTCTCGATCAAGTATCTCTGCCAGGGTGGCCTCGAATGAACGCTTATCCGATCGAGATCACGTTTCCCGATATCAGTGCGCATGCGTCGGGCAGCGCGGGCGTGCCGTATGTGCATACGTTCGATTCGGGCATCGACGGCCCTCATGTGATGATCAACGCGCTCACGCACGGCAACGAAGTGTGCGGCGCGATCGTCGTCGACGAACTGCTGCGCGCGAAGCTGCGGCCGCGTCGCGGCAAGCTCACGCTCGCGTTCGCCAACGTCGATGCCTACGCGCGCTTCGATGCGGACAAGCCCGATACATCGCGCTTCGTCGATCAGGACTTCAACCGCGTATGGACCGCGCACACGCTCGACGACGCCTCGGCCGATTCGAGCGAGTTGCGCCGTGCCCGCGCGATGCGGCCTGTCATCGACACCGTCGATCTGCTGCTCGACTTGCACTCGATGCATGAGAAGAGCAAGCCCTTGATCGTCGCGGGGCCGCTCGACAAAGGCATCGAGTTATCGGCGAAGCTCGGCACGCCCGAGACCGTCATTTGCGATGAAGGACATCCCGAAGGCCGGCGCATGCGCGACTACGAAGGCTTCGGTGATCCATCGAGCAGGAAGAACGCGTTGCTCATCGAATGCGGACAGCATTGGGAAGCGAGCGCCGTTACGGTCGCGCGCGATGTGACGGCGCGCTTTCTCGTCCTGTCCGGCGTGGTCGCCAGGGAAGACGTGCCTGGCGCCTGGATTCAGGCATCGCCGAAGGAAATGCTCGTCGTGCGCGTGACTGCGCCCGTCGTCGCGAAGAGCATGGACTTCCGCTTCGCGGGCGACTACACCGGCCTCGAAGTATTTCCCAAAGCCGGCAGCGTGATCGGCTGGAACAATGGCGATCCCGTGAAGACACCCTACGACGACTGCATGCTCGTCATGCCCTCGCTGCGTCAGTTGCGGCCAGGCGTAACGGTTGTGCGGCTCGGCGAGATCGAACGGCGCATTCAATCCACCTAAGGGCGAGACCATGAAAGTTCAGCAGATCAGGCAGAGCATCGCGCTAAAAGGACTCGAAGACTGGGGCACGGCCGGATCACCGGGCACGCGGGAAATCAGGGTATCCGGCGTGCAGAAGGTCATTCCGGGCCGCGAGGCGATCGATACGGGCGTATTCGAATGCACGCCCGGCATCTATCGCCGCGCGGTCAAGGAGGCGGAAGTGATGCATTTTCTGGCGGGCAGCGGCCGCTTCACACCCGATGGCGAAGACACGATCCACTTCATGGGCGGCGACACGCTCTTCTTCGCGGCGAACACCGAAGGCACATGGGAAGTCGATGAAACCATCCGCAAGGTCTATGTCATCTTCTGAAGTGCGCTCATGCGTGCGCGAGTGGATCATACGGGAAGCGCTAGACGGCATGCGCGTCGTCGAGAGCAAATACCCGTGTCTCGGCTTGCGCGACGCGCTTCTTCAAACAGGCATCAAGCTCGGCTGAACGCGCCTTCTGGCGCGTGCGCTCCACAAAGGCACTCGGCGTCATGCCGCACAAGCGCTTGAAATGCCGCGCGAGATGGCTTTGATCGAAAAAGCCCACCTCCGTCGCGACGACCGATCCGGGCACGCCCGCCAGCAATAAGGTCTGTGCGCGGCGCACGCGCAACGCGCACAGATACCTGTACGGCGAGAGCCCGAATTGCTCGCGAAACACCGTCGCGAAGCGCGATACGCTCAGCGCCGAGAGATCCGCGAGCTGCGCGAGGCTCACGGTCTTGTCGAAATTGGCTTCGATATAGGCAAGCGCGTCGACCAGATTGGCTTGGCTCATGATGAAGTCTCGGAAGTAACCGATTCGGCGTGCGTCGACGAAGCGCGCTGAAATCGTCTGATGGAAAACGAAGCGAGATCGATGGGCGTGCTGCCCGTATCGAGCAACTCGGCGAGCGTTTCGCCGACGCCCGGGCCAATCTGGAAACCGGAGCCAGAAAAGCCAAATGCATAGAACAAACCATCTGCTTTCGAGCTCGGGCCGATCACAGGCTCCGAATCCGGCAGATAACTTTCCACGCCACTCCACACGCGAATCACATGCAGCGGACGCATCGCGGGGACCATGCGGAGGAACTGCGCCATCTGCGCAACGGTGTTGTCAGGCACCACGCCCGCGCGGCGGGTCGTTGCATCCACCGGGACGGACAGACCGCCGCCCAGCACGATATTTCCGCGCGCTACCTGCCGGAAATACACGCTCTCTTCCTTGATCGACGTGTACACGCCCATCGAGCATTTGAACACGTAAGGCACGGGTTCCGTCACCGCCATTTGCGGGCCACGCGCGACGAGCGGCACGGGCTCGCCAAATTGCGTCGACAGCGCATTGGCCCATGCGCCCACGCAAATGAGTACTTGCTCCGCGCGATACTCATCGCCCGTTGCGCTTTCCACACGAAAGCCGCCTGCGTCCTTTTCTACGCGCACCACCTCTGTGTTCTCAACGATGTGCGCGCCGAGCCGCGCCGCCGCGCGTCCGAACGCGGGCGCGGCAAGGCGCGGGTTCGCGTGACCATCGAGCGGCGAGACGGATGCGGCAAGTACATCGCGGCCGAGAAACGGAAAGCGCCTGAACATCGCCGCGCCGTCGAGCACTTCGAGATCGAGGCCATAGGCGCGCGCATCGGCGGCATAGCGATGAAAGTATTCGGCGTCATGCGCGTGATAGCACACGCGCGTATGGCCCGATGGCAGGAATTCGATATCCTCGCCGAGCAATTCGCGTGAACGCCGCCATGTTTCCAATGCGCGGTTCGACATGGCGAGCTGTTCGAGTGCGCGTCCTTGCCGGCGCACGCCGCCGAAATTCACGCCGCTCGCCTGCTGCCCCGTCAAACCCCGTTCGAGCAGAATCACCGAGCGCTGGCGGCGGCGCAGAAAAAACGCAGTCGTCGTTCCGACGATGCCGCCGCCGATCACGATCACATCGGCGCGCCCGTTCATTTGCTCGTCTCCATGTCCTGGTGCGGCGCGAGCGCCATTGGCAAAGGTTTGACCGGTGCCTGGCCACGCAGGCGGCCGACCGCTTCCAGCGGCACGCGCGCTTGCGCAGCGATGACTTCCGCGCCCGCATGCGCGCAGAAGCGGCCCTGGCATCGGCCCATGGCGACGCGTGAGAATGCCTTCGCGCGATTCGCTTCGTTGGCGCCCATCTCATTCACGACGCGTCGCAGCTCGCCTGCCGTGATCGCTTCGCATCGGCAAACGATGGTTTCATCCGGCAACGTCGCGGCGAATCGCGCGGGCCACGGAAACGCCGTGCGCAAGCCCGCGGCAAAGCGCGTAAAGCGTGCTAGTTGCATGCGTAACATGCCGGCTTCGGTATCATCGTGCCTCAGGCCGATGTCCTTCAATGCAGCCAAAGCCGCGAGCCGTCCGGCGCGCTCAGCCGCATCCGCGCCGCGCACGCGCGCGCCATCGCCTGCAAGATAGACGCCTTTCACATTGCTGCGGCCGTCCTCATCCGCGACGGGAAGCCATTGCTGCAATGCCCGATCGAAACGGAATTCGCAGCCCGCGAGATCGGCCAGTTGGGTTTCGGAGCGCAAGTGATAGCCGAGCGCGACGGCATCGCATTCAACTTGCAGCATCGCGCCGTTGGCCTGCTTCACGCGCACGCCTTGCACACCATCCTGCGGCGTGCCTTCGATCCCAACCGGCGTAATGCCGCGATGAATCGGCACGCGCGCATCCTTGAGCACGCCCAGCAACGCGATGCCCTTTTTGAGCGCCGATGGAATCGCGAGCAATTGCGGCAATGCGCGCAGGCGCTGTGCGAATGTCGAGGTATCCAGCACCACGCTCACTGTCGCGCCCGCCTTCACATATTGCGCGGCGACCAGATACAGCAGCGGTCCCGTGCCCATCATCGCGACGCGCGCGCCGATCGCGCAGCCCTGCGATTTCAGTGCGACCTGTGCGCCGCCAAGGCTATACGTGCCCGCGAGATGCCAGCCGGGAACGGGCATCAGGCGATCCGTCGCGCCGCTGCAGATGATGAGCGCATCGAACGCGATCTTGCGATGATGCGTGCCGCTCACCACATGGACGGCGTCAGGCTCGACGTTCCACACGAGCGTGTCGGGCACATAGTCGATCTTTGCGCGCAACGCATCGAAATCGCGATGCAATGCACGCGCACGTTGCGCTTCGGTGCCGTACAACGTCTCATACGTGCGCGTGAAGCCTTCCGGCTGACGACGATAAATCTGCCCGCCATCGCGCCGGCCTTCGTCGATGACCACAGGACGCAAGCCCGCCTCGACAAGCGCCTGCGCCGCGCGCACGCCGGCCGGTCCCGCGCCGATCACGATCACAGTCGCGGCCATACGTCCTCCCCGGAAACCGCGAGCCGCGTGACAATCGACATGCCTTCGACCGCCTGCGTCGTGCACGCGCGCACACGGTCGCCGTCCGCGGTCCATACCCAGCAGTCCTGGCACGCGCCCATCACGCAGAAGCCCGCGCGGCGGCCATCGCCGAACTCGGAGTCGCGCAGGTCTTCCTGTGAAGTCAGCAGCGCGACCATCAACGTGTCGCCTTCGGCAGCGCGCGCGCGCCTGCCGTCGATGACAATTTCGAAAGTCCTGCGGCCCTTCTCCGCGACTCTGACGAAGCGTCCGCTCATGCCGTCACCGTTTCCATCGACTGCATGCGCGCGAGATCATCGGCGCTGTGGTGACAGAGAATCTGCGCACCCGAAGGCAAGGTTTTCTTCGCAGGCGGGGTGACGTTGCACTTGCCGTCGATGCGCGCCGCGCAGCGCGAGCGGAAGCAGCACAGCTCGGACGCATTGCTTTCAGGGCCGAGCGCGGGCAGTGCGGCGAGCGCCATCGCGCGCCGCGAATCGAGCCAGCCCGGACGCAGCGCAGGCACCGAATCGACGAGCAAGCCCGTGTACGGGTGATACGGCGGGTGCGAAAGCGCATCGCGCTGGCCGGCTTCGACGCACTGGCCCGCATACAGCACGATGACTTCATCGCAGATGGCGCGCACCGTCGAAATGTCATGGCTGATGAACATGTACGACACGTTCAGCTCGCGGCGCAGTTCCGCGAGCAGATCGAGGATCGCGGCGCCGACGACCGTGTCGAGTGCGGACGTCACTTCATCGCAGAGAATGAGTTCGGGATTCGCCGCGAGCGCGCGCGCGAGATTCACGCGCTGCTTCTGTCCGCCTGACAAGCCGCCCGGCTGGCGCTTTGCGATCGATGCGGGCAGCTTCACGAGATCGAGCAGTTCTAGCATGCGCTTTTGCGCGGGCGCGCCGCGCAAGCCGTGATAGAAGTTCATCGGCCTGGCGAGGATATCGGCGATGGTGCGGCTCGGGTTCAACGCGGTATCGGCGTTCTGGAACACGATCTGCACACGGCGATACTGGTCCAGTGTGCGCTCCGACAGCTTCGCCGGCAAGGGTTTGCCGTCGAGCAGCACGTCGCCGCGCGCACGATCGACGAGACCGGCAATCACGCGCGCAAGCGTCGTCTTGCCCGAGCCCGATTCGCCGATCACGCCGAGCGTGGTGCCGCGCGGAATCTTGAGGCTCACGTCATCGAGCACGCGCACGGCGGGCACGCCGTTCGCGTCGACGCGGCCATAACCCGCGCTAAGATTGCGAATCTCGAGCAGCGGCGTTTCCTTTGCGTCATCGGCCGCGCTGAGTTCGACTTCCGGGCGCCGTGTCGCCGCGAGCAGCTGACGCGTGTATTCGTCAGCGGGCGCATCGAGCACCTGCGCGGTCGTGCCGTTCTCGCGCACACGTCCGCCGTTCAACACGACGATGCGGTCCGCCATCTGCGCGACCACGGCCAGATCGTGCGATACGTACACCGCCGTCGTGCCCAGCTCCCGCACCACACCCTTGAACGCCGCGAGCACTTCGATCTGCGTGGTCACGTCGAGCGCGGTCGTCGGCTCATCGAACACGACGACTGCGGGACCGGTGATCAACGCCATCGCCGCCATCAGGCGCTGCAACTGACCGCCCGATACCTGATGCGGATAGCGATCGCCGATGGTGTCCGGATTCGGCAACGCCAGCGAACGGAACAGACCGATCGCTTTCTGACGCGCGGCAGCGGGCGTCATCAACTTGTGCAGCAGCGCGGGCTCGGTCACCTGATCCATGATCGTGCGCGCCGGATTGAAGCCCGCCGATGCGCTCTGCGCGACATATGCGATCGTGCGCGCGCGCAATGCGCGGCGGCCTTTTTCATCGAGTGCGAGCACATCGATATCGCCGATCTTCACGGACCCGCCCGCAATCGAACACCCGCCGCGCGCATGCCCGAGCAGGGACAACGCAATGGTCGTCTTGCCCGAGCCCGACTCGCCGATCAACGCGAGCACTTCGCCTTTCTTCACCGTGAAATCGACGCCGTTTACGATCTCGACGACGGGATCGGGCGCTACGCCCGCGACAACACGCAAGCCCTTTACTTCGATCATGTTCGTGCTCGTTGTCGTATTCACTGCCTGCCTCCGTGCGAACGCGCGCCATGACGACGCAGGCTGTCGATGAGCAGATTCACGCCGACTGTGAGCGTCGCAATCGCGACGGCTGGCATCAGCACCGCTGGCGCGCCTTCCGCGAGACCGCCGATGTTCTCGCGCACGAGCGAGCCCCAGTCCGCGTTCGGCGGTTGCACGCCGAGGCCCAGAAAGCTCAGACCCGAAAGCAGAAGCACGATGAACACGAAGCGCAGGCCGAAGTCCGCGAGCATCGGATGAATCATGTTGGGCAGCACTTCAACGCGCGCGATATAGAACAGCTTCTCGCCACGCGCCTTCGCGACCTGCACGTATTCGAGCGTCATGATGTTCACCGCGAGCGAGCGCGAGATGCGGAACGCGCCGGGGATATACGCGAGCGCGGCGACCATCATGAGCATCGGAATGGACGAGCCGAATGCCGCGATCACGACGAGCGCGAGAATCTTGCTTGGGATGGAGATGAGCGCATCGAAGAGGCGGCTCAGGACTTCATCGACCCAGCGTCCCGACACCGCGGCAACGAGGCCGAAGAACGTGCCGATGACGCTCGCCGCCACCGTCGACGCGAGCGCAAGCCCCACCGTGTATTGCGTGCCGTACAGAACGCGGCTTAGCATGTCGCGGCCGAGATAGTCGGTGCCTAACAGATGCGCCGCGCTGTACGAGCCGAAGATTTCCGTCGACGTGAACGCGCCGCCTTTGTACGGTGCGATGACCGGCCCGATGAACGCCACCGCGAGCCAGAACACGACGATAAGCAGACCGATCAGCCCGAGCACCGAGAAGCGGCTGACGACGCGGCTCAACATGCCCCGCCTGACGACGGACGCAGGTTCTTGCCGCGTATCGGCGGAAGGTTGGGCGGAAGGTTGCTCGTATAGCACGGTCGTGGCATGAGAAGGAGCGTGTCGGTTCATCGTTGACGCAGCCTCGGGTTGGATACGATCTGACACAGGTCCGCGATGAGCACGAGCGCGAGATACGCCGCGCAAAACACCATCACGCAGCCCTGCACGAGCGGCATGTCGCGGTTGGTGACGGCATCGACCATCAGGCTCGCGAGACCGGGATAGTTGAAGATCGATTCGACGATCACCACGCCGCCGAACAGATACGACAGCGAAAGCGCAACCGCGTTGGCAATCGGACCGATGGTGTTCGGCAACACGTGCCGTAACACGACGCGCATTGGCGAAGCGCCCTTCAGCACGGCCATCTCGACATACGACGCGTTCAGCTGATCGAGCACCGCCGCGCGCGTCATGCGCGCCATCTGTGCGACGATCACGCAGCAAAGCGTCATCACCGGCATCGCGTACGTGCGCACGAGTGCGCCGAACGACGACACATCCGACAGATACGACAGCGCCGGCAGCCAGCGCAGCTTCACCGCGAAGATCAGCACGGCAATGGTCGCGACGAGAAACTCCGGCACGGCAACGGTCGAAAGCGTGAGCACATTGAGCACGCGATCGAGCAGCGAGCCGCGATACATCGCCGATAGAATGCCGATCACGAGCGCGAGGGGCACGGACACGAGTGTCGTCAACCCCGCGAGCACCAGCGAATTCGGCAGACGCGTGGAGATCAATTCACTGACGGGCAGATTGTTGGACAGCGATGTGCCGAAGTTGCCCGTCACCGCATGCGCGAGCCATTGCACATAACGCGTGATCGCGGGTTGATCGAGGCCGAACTGATGACGCAGCGCCGCCACCTGCTCGGGCGTGGCGGCCTGGCCGAGCGCCTGCTGCGCGGCATCGCCGGGCAAAAGACCGGTGATGCCGAACACAACCATCGACACGATCCACAGCGTGAGCAGCGCGAGCCCGAGGCGCGCGGCGACGAGTCGTTGCGCGTGAACTTTCATCGGATATCGTCTCTCGTTTTCAAGGGTTGATATCGCGCGCCGACGCTCCTGCAAACGACGGCGCACGTCCGCTGTCAAAGCACGCTCACGCCTCCAGCCACACGTTCTCCGCGAACATCCAGCCCATCAGGCCCGCGAGCGGAATGCTGCCCAGGCCCTTCAGCTTTGACGTATGCGCATCGAGCGAGCTCTGGAACATCGGAATGCCAATGCCGCCGTCCTTGTGCACAAGCTCCTGCATGTCCCCGTAAATCTTCTTGCGCTTCGCGTCGTCCGGCTCGCCGCGCGCCGCGACCAGCATCTGGTCGAACTGCGTGCTCTTCCAGTTCGCTTCGTTCCACGGCGCGTCGGACTTGAAGAACTGCGTGAAAATCACGTCCGCGCTCGGACGCGCATTGATGTTGCCGAAGCCGAGCGGATGCTTCATCCAGTGATTCGACCAGTAGCCATCGGACGGCACGCGCACGACCTGGAGATTGATGCCTGCCTGTGGCGCGACCTGCTGCATCAGCACAGCCATCTCGACGGAGCCTTCCGCCGCCGGCGATGCATAGAGCTGAAGCGGCGTGTTGCCGATCTTCGCCTTCTGGAAGTGGAACTTCGCCTTGTCGGGATCGAAGCCGCGCTGCGGCAGGCCCGACATAAAATACTTGTTGCTCGGATCAATCGGCTGATCGTTGCCGATCGCGCCATAGCCGCGGAAGATGGTCTTGCGCATCTGATCGCGGTCCATCAGGTACATCATGCCGCGGCGGAAATCCGCGTTGCCGGTGATGCCGCCATCGTCGCGCGTGATGAGATCGGTGTACTGGCCCGTCTTCGTTTCCAGCACCGCGAAGCCCGGCGTACCCTTGATGCGTTCCGTCGAGCGCGCGCTCACTGCGTTGATGAGCTGCACGTCGCCCGATATGAGCGCGTTCACGCGCGCCGGCTCGTCGGCGATGCCGATCAGCTCCACTTCGTCCAGATGCGGCATGCCCGGCTTCCAGTACTTCTCGTTGCGCACACCCACGGTGCGCACGCCCGGCGAAAACTCCTTCAGCTTGAACGGGCCCGTGCCGACGGCCGTCTTGAAGTCTGTCGTGCCGTCCTTGATGATGAGGAAGTGCGAATCCGCGAGAATCACCGGCAGGTCGGCGTTCGCGCCCGTCAACGTGATGGTCAGTTCGTTCGGGCCGGTCGCCTTGATTTCCTTGAACTGGTCGGCGAGCGTCTTCGCCTTCGAGCCGACAGCCGGGTCCTTATGGCGCATCAGGGAATAGATTACGTCCTGCGGCGCGAGCGACTTGCCATCGTGGAACTGCACGCCGTTGCGGAGCTTGACGACCCACACGGTCGCGTCTTTCGTTTCGAGCGATTCCGCCAGCGCCATCTTCGCGCCGAGATGACCATCCAGCTCGGTCAGGCCGCTGTAGAACATGAATGCGCGCGCGTAGTCGGTGCCGAGGGCGCCCTTGGCTGGATCGAGCGTATCGGCAGCGGACGATGATTGCGTCGCCACGCGGATGCGACCGCCCTGCTTCGGCTTGTCCTGCGCGAAGGCGGCGCCGCTCGCGGTGAGGAGCCCCGTGCCCGTCACCGACAGCAATCCGCCCGCAGCCATCGCGCGCAGGACGTTGCGCCGCGACGCACCACGTCGCGTCAGTTCTTCGAGCCGTGTGCCGGCATCGGCATGGGCGAGTGCTTCAGGCGATTTGTCGATGCTCATGAACTTCTCCGCGATAGGGGCTGTAAATGTTCGACGGCTTGATCGTTGTATGTGGGCCGCCTGTCCTTGCTTCCGATGCTTCGGTGCTTCGATGCTTCAGTAGAAAACGTCTTTGATCGAGTAATACGCGCCGACCAGCGGCAGAAACCAGGGCTTGCCCGTATGCCCCGGAATCGCGGGCCAGTCGAAATCGCGCCACGGGTTCGCTTCCGTGTTGCCGTTCATCACGTCGGCCATGACCTGGCCCATGTGCGTCGACATCTGCGTACCGTGGCCGCTGTAGCCCATCGAGAAATAGATGCCGTCGTGCTGGCCCGCGCGCGGCAGGCGGTCAGCCGTGATATCGACGAGACCGCCCCAGCAATAGTCGATGCGCACGCCGGCGAGGCTCGGGAAAATCGATGCGAGATTGGCTTGCAGGATGCGCCCGCTCTTCGAATCCGAAGGACGCTCCGATGCCGTGAAACGCGCGCGGCCGCCCAGCAGCAGGCGCGAGTCGTGCGTCACACGAAAGTAGTTATGCATGAGGCGGCTCGTCGTGTACGAGCGCCGGTTCGGCAACAGTTGCTGCAGTTGCTCCGTGGGCAACGGCTCGGTCACGATGATGAACGAACCGACAGGCGCCATCCTGCGCCGATACCACGAGAACGGACCGTGCTTCGAAGGGCCCGTTGCGATCAGAACCTGCTTAGCGTGCAGCGAACCGCGCTTCGAATCGACGCGATATGCACCACTTTCCTTCACGATGTTCGTGACTTCGGCATGTTCATAGAGGCGCGCGCCCTGCTTCACCGCGGCTCGCGCGAGCCCCACGGCGAACTTGCCCATATGCATCTGCCCGCCGTGACGCTGCAGCAAGCCGCCGTGGAAGGCATCAGATTGCACTTCAGTGCGGATCCGCTCGCGATCGAGCAGATCGATGTCCGGATCGACTTCCCGCCGGATCAGTTCGGCCGTCTTCGCGATGTATTCCAGATGGTGCGGCTTCGCGGCGAGCTTCAACTTGCCGGACGCGAGATAGTCGCAATCGATGTTCTCTTCGCGAATCAAACGCTCGACGGTGTTCACGGCATCCGCATACGCGCGATAACAACGCTGCGCGCGCTCGACGCCGAGTTGTGAACGCAGCGCCGCGTAGTCTTGCGCGACACCCGTATTGCACTGGCCACCATTGCGGCCCGACGCGCCGCCGCCCACGCGCCCGGCATCGAGCACCGCGACGGACGCGCCGCGCTTGCCCAACGCGAGCGCCGCCGACAAACCCGTGAACCCGCCGCCGATCACGGCGACATCGACCCGACCATCCGCCGGGCCTTCGCACGTCGAGGTCAAAGCGGGCGCAGTATCGAGCCAGTAGGAGTCGAGTTTCATCGGCATTGCTCGCGTGAAGTAGCGTGTCTAACGTGGGTCAAAGACCGAGTTGCGTGGCGAGATCGCCGATCGTGTCCACTTCGTAATACTCGTAGTACGGCGTGCCCGGCTCGTGGCCGCGCTTGACGAACGCCTTGTGCCTGATGCCCATGTCATGCGCGGTCATGAGGTCATAGCGCAGGCTCGACGACACGTGCAGCACGTCTTCCGGGTTGCAGTCGAGCTGGTCGAACATGTACTCGAAGCCTTGCATGCGCGGCTTGTACGACTGCGCCTGTTGCGCGGTGAACACGCGATGGAACGGCGCGCCGAGCTTGTCGACATTGCTTTGAATCTGATCGTTCGATGCATTCGACAGAATCACGAGCCTGTATTTCTTCGCGAGACGCGAGAGCCCTTCCGGCACGTCCGGATGCGGGCCCCAGGTCGGCACGGCGAGGTAGAACTTTTCGGCTTCCGCTTCGTTGAATTCGACGTTCATACGCTCGCAGGCGCGGCGCACCGAATTGACGATCACGTCGCGATACGGCTTCCATGCGCCGAGCACTTCGTCGCGACGATAGCCCGCGAAAAACTTCACGAACTGCTCCAGTGCATCGCCTTGCAGGCGGTCGGCGTACATCTCGCGAGCCATATCGGCCATGCGGAATTTCGTCAGCGTGCCGTAGCAGTCGAAGGTGATGTACTTCGGCTCGAAATTGATCATGGTTTCAGTCCTGTCGTGTGATGAACCCGTTCGGGAGTTCAGTGGTGAAAACGAGGAACAGCGAATCGTTGAGAAAAATTTAAACAAGGCAAAAATGACTGATGGCGTTGAATGTGTGCCCCGCGACGACATAAGTCATGCGTTTTGAGGTTCCGTTACAGCAGAAAATGCGCCGCCTGTTTCGCACGATCGTACGCATCAGCCTTCAATATCGATGAGCACGCTCTTGAAGCGCAGATTCGCCTCATACGCCTGCCGCCCGAGATCCTTGCCAATGCCAGAACGCTTGTAGCCGCCCGTCGGGATCACAAAGTCGCTCGTGCGCCCATAGCGATTCACCCAAACCGTGCCCGCTTCGATGCCGCGCACCATGCGCAACGCGCGGCCGATATCCGCGGTATGCACGCCCGCCGCGAGTCCGTATTCGGGATGCGCAGCGAGTTCGAGCGCTTCTTCCTCGCTGTCGAAGGACTGCACGGTGAGCACCGGGCCAAAGATTTCGTTGCGCACCGCGTCGCTTTCCTGTGTGACATCGGACAGCAACGTGGGTGAATAGAACGCGCCGGGCGTCGCCGCATCCGCGCGCTCGCCGCCGCAACGCAAGGTCGCGCCGCTTGCGATGCTGCGCTGGACGATCGCGTCGATGCGCTGCGCCTGCGGCTCGGAGATGATCGGCGGCAAGGTCGTGCCCGCTGCCCATGTCGGACCGGCCTTGAGTTCGCTGAATGCCTGCACGATGCGCTCGATCAGTTCATCGGCGATGGCGCGCTGCACGAGCAGGCGCGATCCCGCGACGCACACTTGTCCCGCGTTTGCCGCGATCGAGCCGGCAATTCGCCTTGCCACTTCGTCGATGCGCGGGGCATCCGCGAACACAATCTGCGGGCTCTTGCCGCCGAGTTCGAGCGTGACGGGCTTCGTGCCCGTCTCCGCGCACGCGGCCATGATCGCGGCGCCGGTGCGCGTCGATCCGGTGAAGGTGACCTTGCCGATGCGCGGATGACGCACGAGCGCATCGCCCGTCGTGCTGCCGTCGCCCTGGACGACGTTGAAGATGCCAGGCGGCACGCCCGCGTCGAGCGCGAGTTCGGCAAGACGCAATGCGGAAAACGGCGTCATCTCCGAAGGCTTCAGCACGACCGCGTTGCCCGCCGCCAGCGCGGGCGCAGTCTTCCAAATGCCCATCACGAGCGGAAAATTCCACGGTGCGATCGCGCCGATCACGCCATACGGCTCGGCGATGGTCATGCCGAGATGACGATGATCTGTCGCCGCGACATCACCGCCGATCTTGTCCGCAAGCTCCGCATAAAAGCGGATGCTCTCGGCCGTAAATGGCACGTCCCAGTTAGAGGCATCGCGTACGGGACGCGTCGAGCCGAGTGCTTCGAGTGGCGCGAGGCTCAGCGCATCGGCGGCGACGAGATCGGCGAACTTGCGCAGCACGCGTGCACGCTCGCGCGGCGCGCGGCGCGCCCAGTCGCTCTTCTTGAACGCGCTCCATGCGTTCTGCACGGCATAGTCGATCATCGCGTCATCGGCGAGAGGCACCGATGCATACGTGACGCCGTCCGACGGCCGCGACACGTCGATGCGCGAGGCGCCCGCATCGATCAGTTCGCCGCCAATGAAGTGCCCGCTCCTGATGTCGATGCTGGCGGGATCGAAACGGTCCATGTGCGCGAGTCCTCCTTCGGGCTGCTGCGTTGGCATGACTTCATCGTAGGACCAGCGCCCCGGCATATTTCACCGACAAAATTGCCGATTCAGCACGGCGCGCGCGTTCTTGCCGCGATAACCCGCGGTTTTGCGTTGCACCACGCGCGCCGCTCCTTGTTCGGCGCGGAACAGGAAGATCGTCCTAGCCATGCGCGCTGCGCGGTGTCACAGTGACGGTAAATGTCTTCACGCGAGGAGGCCGGCGTGCCCGACTCAAGCAATAACGATGTGGTCCAATACCGGGCTTTCACACTCGACGACATCCCCGCCGCGCATGCGCTGTCGATGTCCGTCAAATGGCGTCATCGTGCGGACGACTGGCGCTTCGCGGCACGTCTCGGCAGCGGCTTCGCCGCCGTCGATGAGCAAGCCGCGCTCGTCGGCACTGCGCTCGCGTGGCAGTTCGGCGCAAGTGCCGCGACGCTCGGCATGTTCATCGTGTCGCCGGAACATCAGCGGCGCGGCATCGGGCGCGGACTGCTCGACCGGTTGATGGCGGAGCTGCCCTCGCGCATGCTGCTGATTCATGCATCGAACGAAGGCAAGCCGTTGTGCGAGGAACGCGGCTTCACGCGTATCGACACGATTCGCCAGCATCAGGGCGCGGCGTTTCAGCCACCGCTCGTTTCGCTCCCGCCGGGTGAACGGCTTCGTCCCATCGGCGCGAAGGATACGCCGCGTCTCGCGGAACTCGCCTCGCGCGCGACCGGCATGGATCGCACCGAACTGATGCCGCCATTGCTCGACGTGGCGAGCGGCATTGCACTCGATCGCGATGGCGAGCTGACCGGCTTCGCGCTCTTCCGGCGCTTCGGCGACGGACATGTGATCGGCCCGGTGATCGCGCCCGAATCGCCGGACCAGAGCCGCGCCAAGGCGTTGATCAGCTATTGGCTCGCGTTGAACGCGGGCATGTTCGTGCGCGTGGATACGCCGCTGCGCTACGGTCTCTCTTCGTGGCTCGAAGGGCTCGGTCTGCCGCTCGTCGATACCATCGAGCAGATGGCGTTGAACGGCACGCCATCCCCCGACGACACACTCACGCAGTTCGCGCTGACGAGCCAGGCGTTGTGGTGATTTGCGCGTGAACATCGACGGGGTCGACGTTTACGTCTTGTCCGGATCGTAGGCGCGCCGCGGCAAGTCCTTCATGAAGTACGGATGCCACTCCGGCACCGGATGATCGTTCGCGAGTGTGCCGTGCCCGCGCAGCATCACGGTCACGATGCGCTGCCGGTCATGCAGATACTTGATGCCCATCGTCGAACATGTAAAGTCTCGCGGCCGTGTCCGCGAGGACCGCATTGCGCTCTTCACCATCCGGAAGCAGCGCGCAAAGCAACTCGAGCGTGTGGGCAAAATGCTCTTGGGCTTCGTACTGTGTATGCGGCCAGTCGCTGCCCCACATCAGGCGACTCAGGCCGAACGCCGCCTTCAAAAGACGAACCGCTTCGTGCATGTCATCGTCACCCGTGCGAAGGCCGCACCAGTTCCGGTACGCCGCAGATATCTTCACCCACACGCGCTGCGTATGCGCCAGTTCGAGCAGACGGCGAAAGCCCGCGTCACGGACACCGAGATCAGGATCGGGCCTGCCGAAATGATCGACGACCACGTTCAGGCCCGCTTCAAGAAGCGGCTCGACGATGCCCTGCAGCCGCGCAGCTTCCGCATGCACCTCGACATGCCATCGCAGTTCTCGGACATGCGCGAGCGTTTGCCCGCTCACCCAGTGGTCGAGTGGCAGATCGGCATGACCGATCAGGTTCAGGCGAATTCCAGCGACGCCCGCGTCCGCCATCTCCGTCAGTGTGTCTTTTGCGCACTCGCGCCCGATTACGGCGACGCCACGTAGTCTTTCGGGCGCGCGGCGCAACGCATCGAGCAGATAGCTGCAATCCGTGCCAAGAAAGCTGGGCTGTACGAGCACGCCGTGCGATATGCCGTGCGCGTCCAGCTGTGCCAGGTACGTGTCGAGCGGCGCATCGTAGTCGGGCGCATAGCGCCGCTGCCGGGTGAGCGGCAGGCCGCGCTCGAATACATGCGCATGCGTATCGACAGATCCGACGCTGGCGGGACGACGCGCATCCCGCCGAAGGCTCGCGTCTGTCTCCAACTTCTCCATCGTGAACATTCCTTCATTACCAGTCTTGTGCGGCTACGCGCGAATGCGCCGCGCGTCAATGCCTTTGTGCTTGAGAAAGCGCGCCCGGATGTTGCGTATCGAGAGCGGCATCGCCTAGTGCGCGGCCGCGCGTCTCCGGCAGCATCAGCACGGACAGCACCACGATTGCGTAGGCGAGTCCTGCATCGATGCCGATCGCCGATCCGAGCGACATATTCGCGGACATCTGTCCGACAAGCACCGGAAAGCCTGCCGATGCAACACGGCCGAAGTTGTAGCAGAACCCGACACCCGTGCCGCGCATCCCACGCGGATACAGTTCGTTGAACAGCGCGCCCATGCTCGCGGGAATACCCGCCGCAAAAAAGCCCAGTGGAAAGCCGAAGAACAGCATTGCGGTATTGCCGAGCGGAAGAAACAGATAGGCGATCACCGTTATCACGCAGCAGATTGCAAACGTGAGAATGGTTTTGCGGCGTCCGATACGGTCCAGCAGTTGCGCGCTCGCGATGCACCCGCAAAAGAACGCGACGATTACGACAGCGAGGTAGCCTCCCGTGCCCAGCACCGACAGGTGGCGCTCGCTCTTCAGAAACGTGGGCAGCCAGGTCATCAGCGCATAGTAGCCGCCATGCGCGCCGACGCCGAGCAACGCGCCGATCAGCGTCATACGCAGCACTTGCGGAGAAAAGATGCCGACGATCGCACCGGGTGCCGGTTCGTCCTGGGGCACTCGCGCATCGCGCGCCGTGCGACCCGGCACGTCGGGTTCGTGCACGCCGCGTCGAACGTAAAGGATCAGCAGCGCGGGAACGATGCCGATCCCGAACATCGCGCGCCACGCGGTTTCGGCGGGCAACAGCGAGAACATCACTGCATAGAGCAGCACCGCCGCGCCCCAGCCGACGGCCCATGCGCTCTGCACGCTGCCCATTGCCTTGCCGCGATGCTCGTTGCGGATCGTCTCCGCCATCAGCACTGCGCCGGCCGCCCATTCCCCGCCGAAGCCGAACCCCTGCAGCGTCTTGAGCACGAGGAACTGCGGATAGTTTTGCGCGAACGCGCACAGGAATGTGAACACGGAAAAGAACGCGACCGTCCATTGCAGCGTCTTTACGCGACCCAGCCGGTCCGACAGCATGCCCGCGATCCAGCCGCCCAACGCGGACGCGACCAGCGTGACGCCGCTGACGAGCCCCGCTTGCGCGCGACTGATCGACCATTCGGCGACGATCGCCGGAATCACGAGGCTGAACATCTGCACGTCGAGCGAATCAAGCGCCCATCCGCCGAAACACGCCCAAAACGTCCGGCGTTCGTTGCCTGAAATCTCGCTGAACCACTTGAACATTGCCGTCTCCCTGGGTCGCCGCTCCTGCATGGAAAACGACGTGTTCCTGATGGCCGCCGATAGTTATCGAATCTCGGCCTGGTAGATGAATTCGCTGGCGGGCCCGCGCGAGCGGCGCCATTCCAGCGGCTGCCTGTCGTAGCCATACGCGAGTCGCTCGATCACGACAGCGGGCGTACCCGGTTCGATGCGCAACAGCCGCGCATGCAGCGGATCGATCGCTTCGACGGTCAGTGTTTCCGTGGCGGAGGCCACAACCTGATTGCACTGTGCCTCGTACACGGGATACAGCAGGTCACCGACTTCGTTGAGATCCATCTGCGCAAACGCGGCAAAACGGACGTACGGCAGCCAGATTTCTTCGGCCAGCATCGGCACATCGTCGATCAGACGCAGGCGCGACATCTGGATCACACGCGCGCTACTCGAAATCTGCAACGTGGCAGCGACCGCGGAGGGCGCATCGACAACCTCGCGGCGCAAGATGCGGCTCTGCGGAATGCGTCGTTCGCCCTGCCGCGTCTGGAAGCGGAAGAAGCGAAACAGCGAACTGTCGAAGCTCGCGCGACGCACGAACGTCCCTCTGCCCTGGAAGCGCTCGAGCAGGCCTTCCGCGACGAGCAGATCGACAGCCTTGCGGACCGTGCCGACGGCCACGTCATAACTCTTCGCGAGCGCCTGCTCGGTGGGAATCGCTTCGCCGGGCTTCCAGTGGCGTGCCGCGATCAGGGCAACCATTTCGTCGCGCAAACGCTGGTAGCGCGGCAACCGGTCATCGGCATGCATCATTTTCTCCATCACATTCATGTATATGATTTCATGAATCGCGTTCCGGACGGATCGGGGATAACCCTTTAAACCCCACGTCTTCCTCAATGACGGGGTTTCTACCCATTGCTAATGGATCGCATTCAACAAAACATATATATGAATTCATATCGGAGATCTGTTGTGAGCCAAATCCAGACCGCTGAGCAGGCCGTCGTGAAGAAAATCGCCTGGCGGCTCATGCCGCTGTTGATCGTGATGTTCCTTATCGCCTTTATCGACAGGCAGAACGTCGGATTCGCCAAGCTGCAGATGGTGCATGCACTGGGAATGTCGGAAGCGTCGTATGGCCTGGGTGCGTCGCTTTTCTTCATCGGCTATCTGCTGTTCGAAGTACCGAGCACGCTTGCGCTGCATCGCTTCGGCGCGCGCCTGTGGCTCGCGCGCATCATGGTGACGTGGGGCGCCATCACGGTAGCGATGGCATTCACGCGTTCCATGGAGCTCTTCTATGTGTTCCGGTTCGCGCTGGGTGTCGCGGAAGCCGGCTTCTATCCGGGCGTGATCTTCTATCTGACGCTGTGGTTTCCGCAGAGTCATCGCACCCGCATGCTCGGCTTCTTCACACTCGGCAGTGCGCTCGCCAACATGCTTGGATCGCTCGCTGGCGGCTTGCTGCTGTCACTCGACGGCAGCCTTGGCTTCGCCGGCTGGCAGTGGGTATTCATAGCGACGGGAGCGCCCGCGATCGTCGTTGCATTGGTGGCGTTGCGTTTCCTGCCGGAGTCAGTCGAACGCGCGCCGTTCCTGTCGAGCGAAGAGAAGAACCTGGTGATCGCGGCGCTGCGTCGCGAGGCGTCGACGCAAGCCATCGCGGAGCATCCGTGGCGGGCGCTGGTCGACAGGCGCGTGCTGATGTTCGCGTGCGGCTATATGCTGATGTCCACGTCGCTCTATGGCGTGACGTACTGGCTGCCGACGCTGCTTAAAAGCGGCGGCGTCTCGCATTCGTCGCTCAACGGCCTGCTCAACATGATTCCGTGGATGCTCTCCGCGCTGCTTCTGCTGTGGCTGCCAGCGAAACTCAAACGCGAGGGCGTGGTGCTCAAGGCGATGGCGATGGTGGCAGGCGTGGGCGTAATCGGCTTCGCGCTGAGTCTCGTGCTGCCGGGCCTGCCGCTGCGGTTCGCCGCGCTTGTGCTGGGCGGCGCATGCATTCCGCTGCTGTATCCGTGCTTCTGGTCTCTGCCTCCGCGCTACTTCACGGGTGCCCGCGCTGCGGCGAGTATCGCGGCGATCAATTCGATCGGCAACCTGGGCGGCTTTTTTGCGCAGAACCTGATGCCCTACGTCGGTAAGGTCGCGGGCAACGCGAGCGCCCCTATGCTGGTGCCCGTCGTCTGCCTGACGTTGCTTGGGCTGGGCATGTCGATCGCGTCGGCGCGCAGCGGATCGGGCGCGCGTGTGCGGATAGCAGCGAGGCAGTAAGCCAAAGACGATAAAAAACGGGTGTGTACTTGACTCGACTCATTCTCATTGCCTGCACCGATCTTGATTTATCTCAACTCAGGCGAACTCAGCGAAGCGCAAATCGAACGCAAGGGATCAATCGGGGTCGATCCTTTGCGCCCTTCGCGGTGAACTCAAGGCACGATTCACCGTCTGGCAACGGTGGACGATCGTCGAAGGTACCACCTGCCGGCCTTGATCGAGACCGCGACGCGCATCATGTCGGGATAGTGTCGTTCGGTCAGCTCCCAGTCAATCGTTTTGCGGCACAGGCTATCGATGTGGGCGTACTTGCGGCGTCTGTCCGCCTTGTATATGACAAGATCCTTGATGTTTAGCATGCGAGGCATCAGATTGGTCCCGAGCAGCCAGGACAGGCCGAATACAGGACCACTCTGCGCCTGGGTGTCGCCGTGGATTGAATCGGGTTTGATGTCGGCGCCGTTGCGGATCAGCCCGTCGAGAATATAGACGGCTTCGTGAACGCCGCACGGGATGAAGTGGCTGAACAGCGCGATTTACATGTCCGACACGTGATAGTAGCCGATGCCGCCATAGCCACCGTACCGGAGGCATAGGCGATGTACTCGTTGCACCGGCTGAGCGCCGCGGCCGGATCGCCGCCGAGCGCTTCGCGAATTCTGGCCAGTCGGCCGCGCTCCGGAATCGCGTCATCCGCTTCAAATCATCCCAGCCGGACTTGCCGGCATGGACGACCAGCGGCGCGTCAATTTTGGCAACGAGCGACTCGTCGAGCGCGTCTGAGATGGCGCTGTAAATCGCTTCATTGACCTCGTTGCGGGCCTGCGCGGCAACCCGCTGCAGCAGCGCCAGTGGCGGAAGCCCGTAACGGCGACGGACCAATTCCTCGATCAGCACGTTGACGATGTCGGGCAGTTCAATCTTCGTTTGCGCTTCCTGCGACACGAGCGTTGCCAGGTTTCGGCGATCGAGCAGTCGCTCGGTACGACCGCTCGTGGGGAAGTTGTCGGCCGAAGCAGCCGCTGACGCGACCATCAGCCAACGGCTGCTATGGTCAGCATTACCGACGTCGGGCCCGCATCGAGTTCGAATGGCAGTTTTGGTCAAGTTGCGAGGACTGCAAGCGAGGTGCAGCGGTCGGCCGTTGCTTCCGCCGACGCGATCGCCGCGACTTTCGGCTTTTGCATGGATTCGTGTTAGACATCGTTTCGCTGCTTCCAAGCGTCGGCTTCGTGATTCGGGGACGACAAGCGATCTTAAAGCCAGCATCGCGCTGCCATTCGAGCATGACCTGCTTTTGCACCGATCGGGTTACAGCTGTAACGGCTGTCCAGCCACGACTAGTGGCTGCCACGTCGGTAAATCGCGATGCCTTTGGCACTGATTTCGAAGGCCATGAGATCTTCGCCAATGACCAAGGGGCCGCCGTACGTTTCGCGTGTTTGCGACACGATTTCATCGGTCGTCACGCTCGGCACCGTTGGCGAGCCAATTAACGAAAGGTGTGTATAGACCGCGAGCCTGGGGTGCGCACGGGTGAAAATCACGCCAGCCTGCTGAGGCGTGACATGATGCGCGGCGATGCGCTGAATCGCCGTGCTCCTCATTAATTCGGGCTTGACGGCGAATACTTCGTGCACCAGCAGATCGGTTCCAGTGCCATATTTCACGACGTTTTCGTTCATCTTCGTGTCGCCCGAGACGAGAACAGCATGGCCCGCGTAGTCGATGCGGTATCCGTACGCGGGCTTGACGGCTTCGCCTTGATTGACCTCGAACGCGGTGACGCGAAGCCCATCGTTTTCGTAAACGGTGCCGTCCTTCGAAAACTCATCGACTTTGACATCCACGCCTTCTCGCGAGAGCTTCTGATCGGCCATCCGTATTCTGATGTCGGCAGCATACGCACGTTCGAGATTCGTCATCAGTTCCGCAGCGCCAGTCGGTCCAATCACGTGAAACGGTGACCGGCGCTGCCCGAAGGGGGGCGGCAACCACCCGGTCAGCCAGAGATCCGGAACGCCGACGGTGTGGTCGGAATGGTACTGGGTCAGAAAGAGCGCTTCAATTTTGCCAAGTGGAATGTTCAGTTGACTCAGCCGCATCGTGACGCCACGCCCGGCATCGATGAGTATTTTCTGATGGCCGGCCTCAATGAGCGTGCTGACACTGAAACGATCCACCGTCGGGTCTGGCGCCCCCGTCCCGAGAAGCGTGACGCGCAATACATCCGGACTCGCCGAATCTTGCGCCGTTGCGGCCGGCGGATATCCGGCAACGATACAAAGGATTGCACAAGCCCTCGCCGCGATTCGCCAAAGTCGATCCATGCCGGTCTCCTCAGTCGAGCCTGGCAACGACACACGTGTACGTCTCGGACAGTTGTCGCTCGCCGATCGCGAGTGGTTGCTGTCAGTCAAGATCAACGACGAACTGGGCTCCATAATCTCGACCCAGTTCGTGTAACCGTTCTTCGAACAACAAACCAGCGCCTCAGGGTGTCACGATATTCAACTTTACATTGTAAAGGTTGACGTTCAATTTTGAGGGAACGCGATCAAATGTACCTGTCCCTGTTGCACCAGCAAATGCACCTGTTCCAGAAATAATCTTGTAATCGCCATGCGTGACCGCATTCGGTTTCGCTTCTAGCGTAAAGCGCGCTGTAACGGACGAACCATCGTCAAACGTGTAGGTGCTATATCCGAATCCAGACCCGACTCCTTTATTGAGATCGATAACCACGACAAAATCTTTCACCGCGATGCGGCCGTCCTTGAATACGCCCACTCCAAACGCTCTTGACTGCATGATCGTTTGGTTTTCAATATTCGGAGCTTCGATCACTCTTGGATCGATCGGCTTAGTCACCAACTGGAATTCAAGCACCTTTGTCCCCGCGCTCGCAGGCAGCACTGAGAACGAGAGCACCCCAATCGCCATTGCATGAACGAGTACATTCTTGCGCCTCATGATTAACTGCTCCAGTTAAGTGAGCACCCCGCAAGCAAACCTCGCTTAGATGGAGGAGATATGTCCGCTCTCCTACCAAGTCATCGTCACGGAACTACTTTGGCAAGCGTACAGGTTTGAGTGTGACCGCAACAAGTTCCGCCACCGCCTGTCTGGCTGCCGTCGCTGCCGTCTCGTCATACGCGATGGTGGCGCCGCGTTCGACACATGGGTCGTTGTACGAGAAAGGTTGGTTGGTCTTCGCGTTGAAAATCTGGCCGTTGTCACCTTCCTCCCACTGGCAATTGCGCATCGTCTGAGCTTGCCGCAACGTCACCGGCGGCTTGAACGAGCGTCCATCGAAAACATGACTGGCGCCGGGATATTCCAGAAGGCGAATGTCTTTGCCCTTGGCTTCTAACCGCTCGACGTATGCCCGGCATGGCGCAACGGGGGCGTAATTGTCGGCGGTCCCCTGAAACACACGCACCGGTTGAGACACAATGTCTTCGTCGTCGCGGTACGTGTAGCTGCAATCCGGATAGAAAGCAACATAGGCCGCGAAATGCGCGCCAGGAGCACCAGCATGCATCCGCTGAAAACGCGTCAGGCTCGCGTAAAGGGCGTTTTGGCCACCCCGGGAGAATCCCATCAGCATTACCCGGGCGGAGTCAATCCTCGGATGCTTGGCCAGCAGTGCAAGCGCGCGGTACGCATCCTCAGTTTGCGCCAGGCGACCGAGCTGGGACTGGTCGTCGTTCACACTGATAATGCCGCGAGCCGTGACGCTGTCGATGACGAAGGTGGCAACGCCCAACGCGAGAAATTCCTGCTCCCAATCCAGAACGTAATTACTGACGCCACCCGAGCCGTGTAGCAGGGTGACAAGTGGAAACCGCTCGTTTCCTGAGCGTGGCAGGCGCAATTCGCCGGCGATGGTGACGTGCTCGCCATCTTCGCGGCGGGCCAGGAATTCCTGGTCTGTCAACGTGAGTGACTCAAACGGGATGACTTCCATGCGCGCGACCTGCGCATATCCGGCACGCGCCAGCGAGGCTACGAGAATACAGACTGCGACGAGGACCATATGGCGGAAACATGTGCAACACCTTTCTGCCGTCAGCATAACGAGTCCTTTAATCACGAATTCGTCGGTGACCTGCCCGAGTAGCGTAGTCCGTGTAGGGGAAATTACAACTCCCACCGAACCAGATGCGTGTTCTAGCGAACGCGAGCGGCGAGTCGGGCTTCAAGGTGCATGTGGGAAAGCTGACACGCCCCCCCCTGTCCGATGAGATGAGCGACGGAGCTGACATCTGAGTGTCTGAGCCACGGGAAAAAGCGAACGACGCTCTTTATGGCCGAAAGGCGAAGATCCCGCTGGAGTGTCGGGGCCGCTGGTAAACTCGGGTAGCCAAAGTAACTTTATTCCTGACCTATGAGTCCCCTGTCAACCGACGCCGTTGCCGGCCACTCGCCTGTGATGCATAGGTCTCTCCGCCTTATGTGACAAGGCGCCAATCGAGAAGCTACGCTGCAACCGACGCCATACGCCGCTACCGACCCGTATCTGACGCTCGAGGCGACGCTGCCTCAACAGCAGCTTGCCAGGTACATCGGTCAATGCTGGCCACTTTAATGCTGGTCAAGATACAGCTTCGCCAGGCGGACTTCCGGCCTGACCGTGTCCGCGTCTTGCGTGAGTGCAACGAGCTTCCCGTAGTATAGCTGCGCCTTCTGTTTATCCTGCGCCATGTCTGCCGCCTTCGCGGCGCCGTACAGCCCACGCAGACGGTTCGGGGTCGCTTGCATCGATGCCTCGTACTCCTTCAGCGCATCGGCAGGTCGCTTCAGATCGAGCAACATCTCGCCCAGTTGTTCGCGCATCGGGTAAAGCCGGTTCTCCATCGCAACATTCTTTTCGCTCCCATCCTCCAGGTCGGCCGCGGCGCGCATCTGCTTCAGCGCCTCATCGTCGTTGCCCTGGGCATGAGCCAGCCACGCCGAAGCGGCCAGGATCTGAATCTGGACCTGCTCAGCCCAGTAAGGCTGGTTTGACTGTTCGAGCTTCGCGCGCAACTGCGTGAGCATATCGATATTCGTCTGCGCCATGTCCGCCCTGCCGCTGCGAGCGCAGCCCAGCGCGCGGGCAAAGTACGTGATTGCCTCGGCCTGCGGCCAGCGGCTGCCACGCGGCTCCAGCGCGGCAGCTTCTTGCCAGGCGCCGCGCTCAAGCGCATAGCGTGCCGGGATGGCTTCCAGCCCGGTATAGGTTCCCAGTCGATCGAACGGAAATTTTGTGGCGGCATTGGCGTCGTCGCGGACCTGTCTTGCTCGTGCGTCCTGGCCCATCTGCAGATACGCGTACTCCATGAAGTCCCATGAATGGGGCGCCGACGGGTGGGTGGCGCCCGGCCAGCTCCTGGCGGTTTCTTCGCGCATCACCTTCAGCGCCGCTTCGTTCGATTTAACGGACGCGTCCCACATGCCGAGCATCGAGTAGATGTGCGAGGGCATGTGCACTGCGTGTGGCGCCGCCGGAGCAATCTGCGCGTATTTGTTGGCGAACGGCAATCCACGCTGCGCGAGCGGTGGATAGTCGTAGCTGTGGATCAGGTAGTGCGCAATACCGGGATGGTCGGGCTGCTCACGGTAAATTTTCTCCAGGATCGCTGCTGCCTTGAGTTGGTTGGCGTACGTTTTGTCACTGGGCTGCGCAGCCTCGTTGAGCGCGAGCGCGTAGAAAATGGCGGCCTCCGGATCGTCGGGATATTTCTGCGCCAAGCGCGCCATGGCGTGCTCGTATGCCAACGTGCGCTGGCTTTGGGGGACCTTGTCGTAGTCTTTGTAAAACGCCTCGGCTGCCAGCAGCCAGTCACGCTCCCGTTCGGTCCCGGGTCTCAGCGCCAGGCCCTTCTCTACTGCGTCCGATCCGCGGTTAAGTTGCGCCTCGTCGAAAGGCGGAACCAGCGGATTTGGAGGCTGGGCCATCGCAAGGCCCCAGTACGCAATCGCACATTGTGGATCGGTCTTGATTACGGCCTCAAACGCCTTGAGCGTCGCAGGGTAAAAGAAAGAATGCAGCATCGCCAATGCCTTCTCGAACTGGACTTGTGCCGCAGCGCTGCATGAAGTGGGGAACCTCACGGTGCCGTACTTTTCGCCGCCCTGTCCCGTGGCAAGCGCGGGAGCGGCTGCAAGGGTCGCGAGCACGCATGCGCTAATTAGCTGCTTGCGATTCATGATGACCTCCTCCGCAGAGCGAAGGGCATACTTCACGCACACTCGTCGAAAGTGGCGCCAGGCGGCCCGACAGTGCTGTCCGTCACTGAGTGCCGAGACTCTTTTTTTCTAGTAAAGGCAGGTGCGATGCAACAAGCTCGGAAACCCTAAGATAGTTCACGTTCTCACGCACACGTTCAAATGGAATTGGGCAAGGCACAATCGCCTGCATTGGACGATGAAGCGATTTGCATCGTCGCCAATCTGACGGCCACTTATGCATGAGGGCCGGACGCGTCAATGTCTGTGGGACGGTCCGGGCGGATGACCCTGCATGGCCCGAACTGAGCCGGCCAAGCCACCGTTCCCCTTTGCCCGCCGATCAGCAGCCGAAACTGTTCGTCCCGCCGTGCCGCCTCGCCCTCGTGTTCGACGCGACATCGATTGACGTCAGACTTGAGTGAACAAAGTTCAGAGTGACGTGAATCTCGACAGCTACAATAGCGTCCGTCACGGACGGTCCGCACGGGACCGCCTCCGTTCACGCCCTTCTCACGAACAAGAAGATCGATGCGCCCAGCGCGGCGCGACAGGCTTATGCACATCCTTCAGCAAAAGCGTGATCTTCCGCTGGGAGTGGGGCAATATTGATTTTGGTGAACGCCCGCCGGCGCGGCCGACGGCGACCTGAACCGGCTCGCGACTTGCTTGAGCTTTTTTATAACGTTAAAACCACGCCTCATTGACTGACATGTGGTCTATGGTGCTAGCACTCCGCTATTTGGGAATTTTGGGAATCTGCGCTTTGTTCGCTGCTTGCGGACAGATTGCGTCCCAACATGCTGCGTGCAGAGTTGATTCCTGTCACATGCGACACGAGATGTTGCAATCCGGCGAAGCGTCATGGTATTCGGCAACGTTCCAGGGGCGTCTGACCGCGAACGGCGAGCGCTATGATGGCGGCGCATTAACGGCTGCCCATCGAACATTGCCGCTCGGCAGCTATGTGCGCGTCAGATCGTTGGCAACCGGAAAGTCGGTTGTCGTGCGCATCAACGATCGCGGACCATACGTCAAAAACCGAATTATCGATCTCTCTTATGCCGCGGCGAAGACCTTGGGATTGACAGACGCACGGTCGATGCACGTGCAGATTGAACGCGTGGAGAGCCCACCGAACACTCAGACGGAGTCGGACGGCGGCGGGATCTTGACGACGGGAAGGTGAAGGACCCTGAGTTGCCCTTCGGGTCGTCGTGACCGCGTCTGCTTCTGAAAGTCCAACGGACATACGTCCATGTCGGTCGACCGCCGCTGTTAGCTGGTACCGGCCGACGAGGCCTCGGTTATTGCGCTAGCGCAGCCAGGTGCACACGGCCTTCAGGCGTATTACTCGCAAGCAACGCCACCGCTTCGACCACAAATTTCGGTCGCCGCCTGATTGCCGGCTGCATTGAATGCTCCGCGCTCGGCTGAGTTGGCATGCCGACGGAAATCTCATCATTCGCTGTCGAAACTGGCGCCCACTCAAAAAATTGATCGCTAGAATTGCGAAGCGCTTCTGGCGTCTTTGGTTCGCCAACAATACAGACCGTCGATCCCCGCTCCCTTAGCTTCCGACGGAGATAGGCAAAATCGAAGTCGCTGGTTATGAGACAAAATTTGTCAGCCCGATGGGCAAACATTGCTTCGAGAGCGTCCAGCGCCAACGCAATATCTGCGGTGTTCTTACCGGCAGCGTATTGATATTGAAGACAGGGTGTAAAAGCCTGTCGAACTAAAGGCACGCGATGCAACCCGTTTCGCCCAACAGATCGCCGCGCTGCAAGAGGGTTTCGCAGCCATGGGCTAGGTGCATGGCGCGCCGAGTTGACGCACACCGTACCCGACACGGTGCGCGACGCGCTGGCTGCCGGACTGCATCCTCTCAAGACATGGCGGCATACGCAAAGATTTTGCCAGGCGGAGCTTTCGAAGGATCACGCCGCTAGCATAATCTGTGATCACGGCTAGCAGTAATTGCGAACACCAACAACAGCGCACAACTATTTCAGCAAAGCCTTGCAGCAGGGCGAACGCACATGAATTTACGCAGACTCAACGGGTCACCATGACGGATAAGCCATTCCGATACCCGTTCTAATACGGCTCATCGCGTATCGAATTCAGCCCAACCTGAACCCGTCCTCGACTGTAAACGCAGCATCCAATGACGCCGTGCGTCTCCACTGCGGCTGTCGCGACAGCGAGTGGCTACGCCATCATGTTCCATCGAGCAGAAACATTGTGAGCTGCGGGAACACGCCAATCAGCGCAAGCATGCACGCCATGATGAACACATAGGGCAGCGTCCCGAGCACGATGCGCCGCAGCGGCACGTCGGGTGCCACGCTTTGCACGACGAACAGGTTGAGCCCGACGGGCGGATGGATCAGCGCCATCTCCATGTTGATCACGACGACGACGCCGAACCAGATCAGGTTCCAGTGATACGCCTGCACCACAGGGACGAGAACGGGCATCGTCACGACGATGATCGCGATGGTCTCCATGAAACAGCCGAGAAAGATCAGCAGCAGGTTGATGCTGATGAACAGCACCCACGGCGCGACGTGGGCGCCCGCAACCGACTGTGTCAGCGACGCGGCCACCTGGCTCGTCGTCATCACATAGCCGAACACGATCGCCGATGAAATCACGGCCAGGATCATCACGCTGCTTTGCGCCGCGTTGATGAGAATCTCGTGAAACTTCCGCCAGTTCAGCTCGCGGTAGACGACGCCCGCCAGAATCAGGCTCGCGATAATGCCCAGCGATGCCGCTTCCTGCGGCGTGGCGAGCCCTCGGTACAGCGAGCCAAGAATGATCAGGATCAGCAGCGCGAACGGCCCGATATCCTTCAGCGCGACGATGCGCGCGCTGAGCGGCGCGAGCGGGCGCGTGCGGCGTTCGCCGCGCGACTTGCGGCGCAGCGCGAGCGCCATCTGATAGACGCCGAATGCCGCCGCCATGATCGCGCCCGGCACCAGCGTCGCGACGAACAGGCGCCCAATCGATTGCTCGGCGATCACGCTGTAGACGATGAGTGGAATGCTCGGTGGCAACAGGATGCCTAGCGTTCCGCCTGCCGCCACCGAACCGCATGCCTGTGACGCCGGCAGGCCATGCCGCCGCATCTCGGAGACGGCGAACCCGCCGATCGCCGCCGCCGTCGCGACACTCGACCCCGATACGGCCGCCATCACGCCGCACGCGAGTGTCGTCGCGACGGCGAGACCGCCAGGCACGCCATCGAGGATTGTCGCGAGCGCGCTATAAAGCCGCGCGCCCATGCCGGACGCCGACACGATCGCGCCCATGAACATGAACATCGGCACGGAAGTCAGCGTGAATGTCGCCACCGATCCCCAGTACGTGCTCGGAATCAGGTTCAGCGCATCCCAGCCGCCGCCCGTGACGAACAGCGACACCAGCGCGACGAACAACAGCGCGAACGCGATCGGCACACCGAACGACAACACCGCGAGCAGCCCGCCGAACATGCCGGCGCCGATGAATAGCTGGGTCACTTGTCTCTCCCGAGCACGAGTTCGTCGACGGACAGATCGTGGGTCAGCTCGCGGCGCGCGAACACGATCGATGGCTTCGTCGGAGACGTATAACGCGATGCAACTGGGGCTGCTCGATGGTCTGTGGACGTCGTCGGGCACGTTCGGCTCGTACCGTCTCTATGAGGTGGCCAAATACTACGATTCGCCGGAGCAATACAGCATCTACTACACGATCGAGCCGATCGCGATCAGCATGAAGACCTGGAACAAGCTGACGCCCGCGCAGCAGAAGATCATGACGGACGTGGGGCAGAGCCTCGAACAGAGCGCTTTCGAAGGTGCGAAAGCCGATGACCGCCGGGTCGCGCAGCTCTTTGCGAGCCACGGCGTGCAGATCCACAAGACATCAGCGTCGTCATCAGATAACGAAGTCGTTTCATCCGCGTCTCCTTCCGTGTTGGTTTGTCGTTGTGCGGAATGATGTCCCGCTACGTCGGCATCATTCCGTATCGCCTATCTGCTTCGCGATGCACGCATAAAGCTGCGCAACCGATGCGGCCCGCGCATCCTCGGGCAATGTGTCGATGAGCTCCGCCACGCGGCGCGTCAGGAGGCTGCGCACATGAAAGCGCTTGCGCATCTCTTCGGCGTGGGCGGCATCCACGTGTGCTGTGCGCCATTGCGTGTGTTCGTCGATCGCGGACGACAGTTGCGCGATCGACGCGTCGTCGTTCGCCCGCGTCAACAGTACAGGCGCGATGCGGTGTCCGTTCGCGCGGTTGCGTTCGAGCACGTTGCGGATGTCCTGCGCCATGCGCTCGGCGCCCGGCAGATCGCACTTGTTGATGACGACGATATCGGCTGTTTCCAGCACGCCCGCCTTCATCGCCTGGATCTGATCGCCTGATTGCGGGCCCATCGTCAGCACGAGCGTATCGACAAGTGCACGCGCACCGTTTTCGACTTGCCCCACGCCGACCGTCTCCAGCAGGATTTCGCTGAAGCCATCGCCTTCGACGGCAGCGAGCACGTCGGCGAGATTGTCGGACAGGCCGTCGGCGGACCAGCCGCTCGGCAGCGAACGGATGAAGACGTCGGTGTCGGCGAGCACCGCGTCCATCCTCACGCGGTCGCCGAGCAACGCACCCGAGGTCGCGGGGCTGCTCGGATCGATGGCGATGATCGCGATAGGTTCGCCGCGCGCCGCGCGCGCTTTCGCCACGCGCCCGATCAGCGTGCTCTTGCCCGCGCCCGGCGGTCCCGTGAAGCCGATGCGGCGCGCGGGCCTTGCGCCGCGCTCGCGCAGAATCTGTAACGACTCGGCGACGCTCGCGCGCGCGATCTTCGACAGGTCGCGCGCCAACCGGCGGCGCCCGCTGCCGGCGACACTCACTGCCGATGCGCCATCCCGACCGCTCATGTCGACACCTCGCCGCACCACGCCGCCGTGTGCTCGCCGAGCAGCGGCGGCGGGCTGTAGCATGTGCGTACGCCGTCGATATGGATCGGGTTGCCGACCATCTTCAGCGGCCCCGTTTCGGATTCGATCTCGACGACGAGTCCGCGCGCCTGCGCCTGCGCGCTTTCGAGCGCTTCGCCGATCGACGCGAGCCGCGACACCACCACGCCCGACGACGCCAGCCTGTCGAGCCAATGCTGCGTGGTCTCGCCCGCGAACATCGCCGATAGCGCATCGATCACGGTTGCGCGATGTGCGCGCCGCTCGGCCATCGTCGCGAAGCCCGCTTGCGTGATCCATTCGGGATGCCCGACGCGTTCCGCAAAGATGCGCCAGAAGTTGTCGTGTGTGATGAAGAGCATCAGCCAGTCGTCGCGCGTTCTGAACAGTTGCGCCGGCACGATGTACGGATGCGATGAAAGCGCGTGCCGCGCCGGCTGTTCGCCGCCGTTGAGCACGGCGCCCGCGACATAGTTGAGCTGCGAGACCATCACGTCGAACATCGCGATATCGACCTGGCCGCCCCGCCCTTCGACAATCTTTGCGAGCAGACCCACGGCGCCCATGATGCCCGTCGAGTTGTCGACGGTGGAGAAGCCGGCCTTGGTCGGCGGACCGTCGGGGTCGCCCGTCAGATGCATGATGCCCGTGAGCGCCTGGATCACGTAGTCGTAGGCGGGCAGTTCGGCGTTCGGACTGTCGAGGCCGAAGCCTGTCAGCGCGACACAGACGATCCGCTCGTTATGCTCGCGCAGCCGGTCGTAGGTCAGGCCGAGCTTGCGGATCGCGGACGGCCGCAGATTCGTCACGAGCGCGTGTGCGTCGCGCACCATCGTTGCGAGTGCCTGCTTGCCGCACTCGCTCGCGAGATCAAGCACTACGCTCTGCTTGTTGCGGTTCAGGCTCGCGAAATACGCGTTGTGCGGCCCAATCGCGTGCGGACTGATCGAACGCCCGATGTCGCCATCGGACGGCTCGATCTTGATCACTTCGGCGCCGAGATCGGCGAGCAGCATGCCGCAGTACGGGCCCATCAACATATGCCCGATCTCGATCACGCGGATGCCTGCGAGCGGCCCACCGCGCGCGCCGCGCTTCGGCGAGTCTCCGGGCACGGCGAATCCGGGGGCGTTCATCCGAGCACCTTTGCAACGGCGTCGATCACGGTGTCGAGCGGCATGTCGCTTGTGAACACGCCGCGAATGCCCGCCTTCAGGAACGCCGCGCGATCGTCGGCGGGTATCGTGCCGCCGACGAACACGGGAATTTCGCCCGCGCCGCGATCCGAGAGCAGTTCGACCGTGCGCGCGACGAGTTCGTTGTGGCTGCCCGACAGAATGGACAGGCCAACGGCATCGACGTCTTCATCGACGGCAATCCGCGCGATGTACTCCGGGCTTTTGCGCAGACCCGTGTAGATCACACTCGCGCCGGCATCCCGAAACGCGAGTGCGATCACTTTGGCGCCGATATCGTGTCCATCGAGCCCGGGCTTCGCAACGAGAATGCGCTTGCCCTTGAGTGGCGCGTGCGCGCTGCGGGACGTCGCGGCGGCATGGCCAGCCGGGTTGGCGGAACTGCTGCTCGTGCTGTTCATAGATGGACCGGCTCCTCGAATTCGCCCCATTGCTCTTTCAACCGCGCAACCATTTCGCCGACAGTCGCGTACGCATGACAGCAATCGACGAGATATGGCATCAGGTTGCCCTCGTCGCGCGCGGCCGCCGCGCTCAATGCATCGAGCGACTTCTGCGCTTCCGTCTGGTTGCGCGTATCGCGCAGCCGCTCGAAACGCTCGACGACGGTCGCGCTCGCCTGCGGATTCAGATGAAACAGTTCGCCCGGCTGCTCGACCTGGTTCTCGCGCCGGAAACAGTTCTGGCCGACGACGAGCCGTTCGCGGTCATCCGTCTCGCGCTTGCGCTGCAGCGCACTCTTCGCGATGCGCAGTTGCAGCCAGCCGTCTTCGATCGCTTTCACCGCGCCGCCATAGGCGTCGATCTCGTCCATCAGTTCGCCGATGCGCGCTTCCGTACGGTCGGTGAGTTCCTCGACGAAGTACGAGCCGCCGAGCGGATCGACCGTGCGCGCGATGCCGCTTTCGTAGCCGATGATCTGTTGCGTTCGCAACGCAAGCTCGGCGGAGAATTCGGTTGGAATCTGGAACGCTTCGTCGTAGGCGCAGGTGAAGACGGATTGCGCGCCGCCCATCACGGCCGCACATGTTTCGATCGCGACGCGCACGACGTTGTTGTACGGCTGCGCGGACGTCAGCGACGAGCCGCCGCACACGACGCCGAAGCGGAACATCTGCGCCTTCTCGTCATCGACGCCGTAGCGCTCCTTGATGAGCCGCGCCCACGCCCGGCGCCCCGCGCGAAACTTCGCGACCTCTTCGAAGAGATCCATGTGCACATAGAAGAAGAAGCTCAGGCGCCGCGCGAACTTCGCGACGTCGCCGCTGCGCGCGACGACGGCATCCACGTACGCGAGGCCGTTGGCGAGCGTGTATGCCATTTCCTCGACGGCCGTGCAGCCCGCGTCGCGCATGTGCGCGCCCGCAATCGAAATCGGATTGAAGCGCGGCGACACGTCGTTCGAGTACAGAATCGAATCGGCGATCAGGCGCATGGACGGACGCACGGGAAAAATCCACGTGCCGCGCGCCACGTACTCCTTCAGGATGTCGTTCTGGATCGTGCCCGTCAGCTTGTCGCGCGGCACGCCCTTCTTGTCCGCGCAGGCGACGTACATCGCGTAGATCATCGCCGCCGTGCCGTTGATCGTGAACGACGTCGAAATGCGGCTCAAGTCGATGCCCTGGAACAGCAGCTCCATCTCGGAGAGGTTCGAAAGCGATACGCCGACCTTGCCGATCTCGGAGCGCGCCATCGGATCATCGGGGTCGAGGCCGCACTGCGTCGGCAGGTCGAGCGCGACTGAGAGCCCCGTCTGACCTTGCTGCAACAGGAAGCGGTAGCGTTCGTTCGATTCCTCCGCCGTGCCGAATCCCGAGTACTGGCGCATCGTCCAGAGGCGCCCGCGATAGCCGTCCGCGAAAATGCCGCGCGTGAACGGAAACTGTCCCGGCGCGCCGATCCCGTCATTGCCGTTCGCGCCGTTCGTGCCGTTCGTGCCGTTCGCTTCGCCGGGACCGACCACGACGGGCACATGCAGTCCCGATGGCGTGCGGTCGGGATGCGGCATGGCCATCGCTTCGTCGAGTTCGGCTGCACTTGACTTCATACTTGGAGGCTCCTTTCTTTGCAATGGCGGAACGGCGCATGCAGCACCGTCTACGCCTTTGGGTCGGTTGTCGATGCGCGCTGCCGGTCGAGAAACTTTTGCGCCTGCTCCCAGTGCGCGGGCGCAGTCCATGTCGCCACGAAGGCTGCGCGCTCCGCGTCGCGCATCGCCTGCGCCAATGCATGGCGATGCGCGGCAGCAATCTGCTTCATTGCGCGAACCACATGCGGCGCGCGGCCGGCAAACGGCTGCGCGAACTGCGCGACGCGTTCGTCCAGCGACTGCTCTCGCTCGCACACGTCATCGATCAGGCCAAGCGCCAGCGCTTCTTTCGCGTCCATCAAACGCGCCTCGGCGAGCACACGCATTGCGCGCGCCGGGCCGAGCAGCGCGAACAGATCGGCCGACCCGCTGAAGCCCGTCGTGATGGCGAGCGTCGCCTGCACGAAGCCGATGCACGCATGCGCCGCCGCGACGCGGTAGTCGCACGCGACCGCCAGTTCCGCGCCGCCGCCCAGCGCCGTGCCATTCAACGCGGCGATCACGGGCACGGGCGCCGCGCGGATCGCGTCGAGCGCGGCTGCCGCGTGATCGAACAGCGCGGCCGCATCGGCCTCACTGCGCAGCGCGTCGAACTCGCGCAAATCGCCGCCCGCCGCAAAGCTGCGTTCGCCCGCTGCCGTCAGCACGACCGCGTGCAATGCGGCGTCGTGCGCGGCACCGGCAAAGACGTCGCGCAAGGCGTCGAGCGTCGCCCGGTTCAGCGCGTTGCGTTTGTCCGGGCGGTTGATCGTCACGTGAAGGACGCCGTTGCGCACGTCCGCTAGCACGTTCGGTTGTGTGTTCGCTTGCACGTTCATTTGCACTCTAGCGTCAGTGCCCGCCCGCTTCGACCGCGCGCTTCGCTTCGAGCAGCACGGCGCCGATCCGCTCGATCTGATCTTCCATCCGGTGACGCGGCCCGGCGATGGCGATGCCCAGCACGTCGCGGTTCACGTCTATAGGCACCGCGACCGCGAACACGTCGCTGACGCTCTCGCCCCGTGTCACGAAGTAGCCCTGCTCGCGTGACTGCGCGATGTCGTCGAACAGTGCGTCGGCCGAGGTGAGCGTGTTGTCCGTGACGCTCGACAGCGCGGCCTGCGCGAGGAAGCGCCGCAGTTCGCCTGCGTCGACCCGGCTCAGCATCGCCTTGCCGATCGAAGTCGAATGCAGCGGCTTCAGTTCGCCCGCCGCCGAGCTGTAGCGAATCGTCTGCGGCCCTTCCAGCACGCGCAGATAGACGATCTCGTCGTGCTGCCGCTTGCCGACGATGACCGTTTCCTGCGTCGCATCGCGCAGCGTCTGAAGCTGCGGCTCGATGCGTTCGAGGTACGGATCGTTCGCAATGATCTTCGCCGCCATGTCGTACAGGCGGCGCGTGGGAAACAGGTCCTTCCTTCGGCTCGTCAGATACAGATAGCCGCGTTCGAGCAGCACGCGCACGATGCCGTGACTCGTGCTCACGGGCAGGCCTGCCGCTTCGGCGAGTTCGCTGAGCGTCAGCGGACGCCCTTCGCTCTCGAATGCTTCGAAAATGCCCAGCGCGCGATCGGTCGGTTTCATTTCGTATGTTCGAAAAATGATTTGACATTTCGAAAACAAGTATAGGGAAATTGACCGCCTATGCCAGCATCGCGAGCTAGTGGAAAGCCCTGGTGCGTGTCGCTCGATGCCCGCAAAGCGCTACGGCAGGCGCTTCGACAGGACTTGGGCCCTATCCGGCGCGGCGTCAGCGTTCCTTGACACGTCAAAAACCGGCTCCTATATTTCGATCCAAACATTCTAAAATTCGAAAGCGCTTTCGAAATAGCGAAAAGCAAGCGTCGATGCGGCAGGAGCACCGATCTCATGCCCGTTGCAGAAACCGTCGAAACGATTCGGATGACGAACGTTCTGCGATGCTCAAGGCGACGCAAGCCGGCGCACGATCAGGAGACAGACATGTGGATGACGGAGCTCGACAAGACTGAGCGGCGCACCATGGCCGGCTGTTTCCTGGGCTGGACACTCGATGCGCTCGACGTGCAGGTCTACAGCTTCGTCATTCCGACGTTGCTGATCAGCTGGCACATCACGGCAGCCGAAGCCGGCGTACTCGGGACAGTGACGCTGCTCGCATCGGCCATCGGCGGATGGCTCAGCGGACTCGCCGCCGACCGCTTTGGCCGCGTTGCGGTACTGCAGGCCACGATCCTCTGGTATGCGATCTTCACGTTCGCGTCGGGCTTCACGCAGAACTACGAGCAGTTGTTCATCTGCCGCGCGCTGCAAGGCTTCGGCTTTGGCGGCGAATGGGCGGCGGGCGCCGTGCTGATCGGCGAGACGGTGCGAGGCGTCTATCGCGGCCGTGCAGTCGGCATCGTGCAGAGCGGATGGGCTGTGGGCTGGGGCCTGGCGGCGCTGCTGTTCGGCCTGTTCTTCTCGACCATGCCGGAGCATCTTGCGTGGCGCGCGCTCTTCTGGATCGGCCTCGCGCCCGCGCTGCTGGTGTTCTGGGTGCGCCGGCACGTACCCGAATCGGGCGTCTTCACTAAAGGACGACGCGAGCGGCCCAACCGCGGCATGCTGCGCCAGTTGCTCGCCATCTTTCGCACCGACTATCTCGCGACGACGCTCAGAGTCTCCGCGCTGGCAACGGGATCGATCGGCGGCTCGTACACGTTCCTGATCTGGCTGCCGACGTACCTCAAGACGACTCGCGGACTCTCCGTCATCGGCACGACGGGCTATACGACGGTGATGATCGTCGGCGCGTTCGTCGGCTTCATTCTCGGTGCGTATCTGGCCGATTCGATCGGGCGCAAGCGGACTTTCATGCTCAGCGCGATCGGCTCGGCCGTGATACTCGGCGCCTACATGCTGATGCCGATCAGCAACCGCGCAATGCTCGTGCTCGGTTTTCCGCTCGGCCTCTGCGCGTTCATGATGTTCTCGCCGATGGGACCGTACATGACCGAGCTGTTTCCGACGCGCATCCGCGCTGCGGGGCAAGGCTTCTGCTACAACTTCGGCCGTGGCATCGGCGCGCTCTTTCCGGCTCTCGTCGGCAAGTTGACCAGCGTGATAGGACTGGGTAACGCGATCGCGGCGTTCGGCATCGCGGCTTATGCCGTCATGTTCCTCGCCGTGCTGCTGTTGCCCGAAACGCTCGGCAGGCCGTTGCCCGACGATGTCGAGCCGTCCCAGCAGCCCGAAGGCGGCGCGGCCAAGAGCTATACCCCGTCCTGATACCCATACCCTTCATGTCCGCAACCTGCCAGGCACCACGCACGACGATCAGCACGCCCGGGCACAAAGCGCCGCCCGGCGCATGCGACTGCCATATTCATATCGCCGGTCCGTTCGAACGCTTTCCATTGAGCGAAGGCCGCGCCTATACGCCGCCCGAAGCGTCGCTGCGCCAGTACGGACATGTGCAGGAGGTGCTCGGCGTGCAGCGCGTCGTCATCGTGCAGCCCAGCTTCTACGGCACCGACAACCGTTGCACGCTCGATGCCGTGGCGCACTTCGGCGCGCACCGCAGCCGCGCAATCGTGGTGATCGATCCGACTATCGGCGATGCGGCGTTGCGGCAGATGCACGAAGACGGCGTGCGTGGCGTGCGGGTCAATCTCGTAACGCCGGGCGGTCCGCCCATCGAACATCTGACGCAACTTTCGGAGAAGATTGCGCCGTTCGGCTGGCACACACAGATCTATGCAAACGGCGCCGATCTGCCCGATCTGCTGCCGATACTGCGCCGCCTGCCCACCGACGTCGTCATCGATCACATGGGGCAGATACCGGCGACGTGGGGCACGGCGCATCGCGCCGTCACCGCGTTGCGTGCGCTGCTCGATGGTGGCCGTGCATGGTTGAAGCTATGCGGGTATCGTTGCTCGAACGAGGGCTATCCGTTTCGCGATGTCGACGCGCTTGCGACACTCTTCGCGCACGTGGCGACCGAACGTTGCGTGTGGGGCACCGATTGGCCTCATCCTAATCTCGAAGGTACGATGCCCGATGACGGCGAGCTGCTCGACGCGCTGATGCGTTGGGCGCCGTCACTGCACGCGCAGCAACGCATCCTCGTGGACAACCCCGTCGCGCTCTACGGGTTCGACCCGCAATGAGCCGTGTTATCCGATGAATTCTGGAGACGACCCATGCTGATGGAGCACAACGTGCCGTCCGACGTGAAGTCGACGGTTTCCGAAGCGGAGTGGAATACGCGAGTCGACCTGGCCGCATGCTACCGGCTGATGCCCTATTTCGGCTTGAGCGATCTCGTGTACAACCACATCACGGCACGCATTCCCGGCGACGACACGCGCCTGCTGATCAATCCGTATGGCTACATGTACGAGGAGATCACGGCGTCGAGCCTCATCACGATCGACATCGACGGCAACGTGCTCTTCAATCCGAACGAAGGCACTTACGGCGTCAATGCAGCCGGTTACGTGATTCACAGCGCGGTGCACTCGGCGAGGCATGACGTGAATTGCGTGATCCATACGCATAGCCGAGGCGGACTGGCTGTGTCGGCACTGTCGTGCGGGCTCTTGCCGCTCACGCAAACGGCGATGCGTTTCAGTCCTGTTGCGTATCACGACTATCAGGGCGTGGCAATCGACCTTGAAGAACGCAAGACGCTCGCTGAAGATCTGGGCAACGCCGAAGCGATGATTCTGCGCAATCATGGCCTGCTCGTTGCAAGCGCGTCCATACCGCAAGCCTTCAACGCGATTTACTGGCTGGAAAATGCGTGCCGCGCGCAAGTCGATGCGATGGCGTGCAATACGGAGCTTCATTTGCCGCCGCAAGACGTGATCGACAAGACCGCGCACCTCTACAAGCCGGAAACGCGCCGCCCCTATGGCGAAATGGAATGGCCCGCGATGCTGCGCTTTCTCGATCGACGGGACCGTTCATATCGCAACTAGTCCAAGGAATGCTGTTCTATTGTATGGGCGGCATCTGAACTCTCTCAACAAGGGTGGCCGGCAGCGCCTCATATTCACGCTGAAATCGCCCGGCTGCATTTGCGTCGGAAGACACTACGCCCCCTTCTGGCCGCATATTCTCTCGCGCGGCTTGTGTCGTGAGTCAGAAATTGAATCAATGCCCGTTTCCTTCCGGAATGAAGAACTGCTGGCAAGAAAGCCGCTCGGATCCGCGCAGACCTTCGTCGGTAAAGATCACGGATTTCGTCTTGTTGACTGGATCTTCGATGAAGCCTCGTTCATGGCGGTTCAGCACATCCCGGTCGAAGCCCTTCCATGCACGGTCTCGGTCATGTAGTGTCAGGTAGAGCAGAGCCAGGGCGACTTCATCGATTGCATCGGTATCGATATTCGTGGCGTTCATTCCACGGTCTTCTGGACCCGCGTACAAAACCATTCGAGGCTGCCAGAGTCTCGTCAGCCGACTTGCTCCAGACGAACGGTTGCGAACTAGTATCCCGAGTTAAA
>NZ_CYGY02000040.1:183-1634 GCF_900007165.1 Paraburkholderia piptadeniae | reverse complement strand
CACCCGAGCAGTGCTGATGACGGATTCGCGCCGGGGAATCTCGCCCCGGATGTCAGGATGGCACCACTGGCCGGGTTGCCGGGGCCAGTGGTGCGGATCGGGCGCGTGAACGCGCCCCCTCCGACCGGACATGCGCTGCATGCGCCGCTCTCAGGCTCTTCCTCACGCCGGCCCAGTGCGACCACACATGCTTTGCACGATTCCTCACGGGTAGCGCAAAGGTGACGTGGCACCTCCCGCGCGCGGGCACAATGCCGCTGCGCGCTGCCGGGCGTTCAGAAAATCCCAGACCTCTTCGGGCAACCGCACACGCGGCGCCCATGTGTACCGATCCCGTGCCGCTTCGCGTGGTTGACCGCCCCAATCACTGACGTCCACGCCGGGTTGACCTCGATCGTCTCGACGCCGCGACGGAAGCATGCACTGTCCAGGCCCGCCATGATCTGGCCATACGAGAGCGACGAAAGCATGCGCGCGTAGCGCGCGTCGGTCGCCTCGAGCTCCGCCTTCTTCGTTGCGAAGTCCAGTGTCTCATGCACGACAGGCTTGCCGGCCGCGCGGGCGAGTTCCGCAATCGCAACACATGCGTCGCCGATCCGTGCCCGGCTCTGCTCCGTGCGCTTGCCATACGTGACGAGATCGATGCGCCAGCTGCGCATGAGGTTGCCCGATGAATCGACGTCAGCCACGGCGAGATGATCTGCATTGATGTCCACGCCGATTGCACCGCACAGGCGATGGCTCACTCGGTCCGGTGGCGCAACATCGACGCTCGCGAACAGGCGCCATCCCTTACCGTCGCGCAGGAAGCGGTAGCTGGTCGCGGTGCCGGTGCGCTTCCACACAGGCCTGCCGTCCTTTGATGTCGTCTGGATGCGCTGGCTCGACAGGATCGCCTTCACGACGTCCTCATGGCCATAGGCGAAGCGCACACCAGGAATCGTGACGTAACGGCTTTCCGCAGCGAGCACATCCGGGAGCCGCAGCTTTAGCGTGAGCGAACCATTGTCTTCGACGCTGGCCTGGCACGACTGGTTGCCCGCCGTTTCGTCCCTGCTCCCAATCACGAAGAACTGGCTATCGCGCCGCGTGCGCCACTCCTCCCGCCATTGGGCATGGCTTGCATACCCGTTTTGCGCGAGCGAGAACTGCGCACGGAAGAGCCGGCGCGAGCCAAAGCACAGCCGCACGCGACCAGCCTCCTGGTCCGCCTGGATCTGGGCGATCTTCGACTCGAAAATCCCCAGACGTCGCCGCTTCTGGTGCAGCTTCGTACTGCCAGGCGCCTGCTGCTCGAGCCGGGCGATCACGGTGGCGGCCCGTTTGATCCGCTGCGCCAGGGATGCTGCGCGCTCCTTTCTGAGCGCGACGATGCTGTCGACCTTGCCCCGCAGGCCGATGCGCACCGCGTTGAACTGTCGGGCGGTCAGCCCAAAGCGCCCGATAAATTC
>NZ_CYGY02000040.1:0-173 GCF_900007165.1 Paraburkholderia piptadeniae | reverse complement strand
GGTAGGTGTACAGGTGTGATGCAGGGAAGCGGAATACATGAGACTGGGGCATCCAATAAATCAACGACCTAACCAACAATTCCGTCGCCGCACTCGTGGACCACGACCCGAATTGGTGAGACTGGCCGGATTCGTTCCGGTATTCGTGAGGCTGTCAGAAAAATCGTCTCAGT
>NZ_CYGY02000189.1 GCF_900007165.1 Paraburkholderia piptadeniae | reverse complement strand
CCTCACCCTCGACGACATCACGGTCGTCGACAACACCCTTCTCAAGCGTGCCGTCGGCGCGATGGCGCTCGGCAACGCGATGGAATGGTTCGACTTCGGCGTGTACAGCTACATCGCCGTCACGTTGGGCAAGGTGTTCTTCCCGTCGAGCAGCCCGTCCGCGCAACTGATCGCGACCTTCGGCACGTTTGCCGCCGCGTTCCTCGTGCGCCCGATCGGCGGCATGGTGTTCGGCCCGCTCGGCGACCGCATCGGCCGCCAGCGCGTGCTCGCGATGACGATGATCATGATGGCTCTCGGCACCTTCGCGATCGGCCTGATTCCGAGCTATGGCTCGATCGGCATTTTCGCGCCCGTGCTGCTGCTCGTCGCGCGCCTCGTGCAGGGCTTCTCGACGGGCGGCGAATACGGCGGCGCGGCCACCTTCATCGCCGAGTTCTCGACGGACCGCCGCCGCGGCTTCGCCGGCAGTTTCCTCGAATTCGGCACGCTGGTCGGCTATATCCTCGGCGCGGGCACGGTCGCGGTGCTGACGTCCTCGCTGTCGCAGGAAGCACTGCTGTCGTGGGGCTGGCGCGTGCCGTTCTTCATCGCGGGGCCGCTGGGTCTCGTGGGCCTGTATATCCGGATGAAGCTCGAGGAAACGCCCGCGTTCAAGAAGGAAGCCGAATCGCGTGAAGCGGAAGAGAAGTCGCGTCCGAAGCAGCGCTTCATGGAACTGCTCGCACAGCAGTGGAAGCCGCTTCTGCAATGCGTCGGCCTCGTGCTGATCTTCAACGTCACCGACTACATGGCGCTGTCGTATCTGCCGAGCTATCTGTCGGCGACGCTCCACTTCAACGAATCGCACGGCCTGTTCCTCGTGCTGGCCGTGATGGTGCTGATGATGCCGATGACGCTCTACGCGGGCCACCTGTCGGACAGGATCGGCCGCAAGCCGGTGATGCTGCTCGGCTGCGTGGGTCTATTCCTGCTGTCGATTCCGGCGCTGCTGCTGATCCGCACGGGCGCGGTGCTGCCCGTGTTCGGCGGGCTGCTGATTCTTGGCGCGCTGCTGTCGACGTTCACGGGCGTGATGCCGTCGTCGCTGCCTGCGCTCTTTCCGACGAAGATCCGCTATGGCGCGCTTGCGATCGGCTTCAACGTGTCGGTGTCGCTGTTCGGCGGTACGACGCCGCTCGTCGCAGCGTGGCTCGTCGACCGCACCGGCAA
>NZ_CYGY02000196.1 GCF_900007165.1 Paraburkholderia piptadeniae | reverse complement strand
ACAAGCGGAGCCACCTCTTCCGGAGCCTGAGCCGGATCCCGAACTGCCGGTTGCGCTGGAGCTGTTCGTGCTGTCGCCATTCGACGAGCCATTGCCGCACGCGGTGAAGAGGAGCGCGAGTGTCAGTGCGGCAGTGGTCTTGCCAACGCAGGTGAGCGTGCAGGGCGGTTGCGGTGAACGGCGGCGCGCATGATCTCGCGATACTGAATGCAATCGATGCATACCATTCTCCTCGCTCCCGGATGAGCGCCCTCGCACGATGGCATGGCGCGCTCTTCTGCTTCGCGGCGCGGCCAATCTTTCCATGGTAAGGACGTCGGCGCGGGATGGGACGACATCGCTTCGTCTATTTCCGCCAGATGAGTGCAATTGTTTGTGGACCGCGCCAATGAGTGGCCGCGCCCGACATGTTCTAGTGCTGGCGATAGAGCTGTCTGTTTTCGGCGACGCTGACGGGAGGCGCCGCGGGGCCACTATCGGGCTGCACAAAAGCCTCCACGGTGGGAGGCGCTACGCGCGGCGCAGGTGCGGCGGGCGCTTTTGCCGCGACGTTTCGCACAGCGGCAGTATGTGCCTTGACGTCCTGCTGCGGCGCCGCGGCCGTCGTCTTGACGGGCTTGCGCGAGCTTTCCGCCGTTGACTGGACGCACGGCGAGCGCGCGCCGCACTCGGGATTAGCGGGCTTCGCAGTCACCTTCTGATCGTGCGGTGTTGTTGTCACGACGCGCGCGCGCGTTGGCTCGGTGCTTGCGGCCTGATGCGCGCGCGGCGCAGGTTGAGGCAACGGAGGTGCAAGCGGCTTCGCGGCGAGCTGGCTCGCGGATGCCTTGTCGGCGACGGGCGGCGTCGATCGGGATGGCAGGCTCGGCGCGCTGCTCGCGAGCGTGCTGCTATGCGCATCGGCGGGCGGGATGGCTGCGGTGCCTGCAATCGCGGTAGCGTCCGCGACATCGAGACTGCGCAACGCCTCGATCTGCTCGCGCAAGGCGCGCGCGAGTTCCTGTGTGCGTTCTCCGATCGTCGGGCGATCGTGATGCGAAGCCGCTCGCAGTTCATTCTGGCTCACGATGCGGCGCAAACGGCTTTGCATGGCGTCGCGTTGCGTCAACGTAACGTATGTCCCGAACGCGATCGCAAAGCCGAGCAGCACAGCGGCTGCGCCAGCGCTCAGGCTCCAGTCCGGCGTTCCCACGGACGCAGGGGCCGCGAGGCGGCGTGGTCTCGGCACGACACGCCGGACGAGTGGCGAAGGCGTGGACTGCAGGGCGCGCGCCCCGTCGGGTGACGGCGGTGGGGGAATGTCGGGCGCTGAAGCGTCGAGGGGAAATAGCAGATCGAGTGGGCGCGCAGGAAGGTCGCGCTGCACCACAAGGTTCGTCTCCGGCGTCTTGTCGCATTGCTCATGCGGCGCCGCGGGACGCTTGCGAATCGTGTCCATGGTGGACTCCCATGCCGGCATTGCAGACGGCATCGCACATTCTTCTCGTTGGCAACCATTGTGTGCAGGACGTGGCCAGGTCACGGTGCGATACATCTCGCGTGATCGCAATGGTCTATGAGCAATATGTGTCAGCTTGATCAATAGGTCAATGAAACTCCACTATTGGTTTCAAAAAAATGTTGTTCGTGCGTGAAGGAATGAATTCTTGCAGGGGTCGAGATGAATTGCGCGGCTTTCTACTGCGGAATAGATATGAAGATTAAAACGGCTAAGTCGGCGAATGGAAAATCCCAGAGAAATGAAGTGCAGGGGTGACGTCAGTGATTTAAAAAATCAAAAATAAATGGCGATAAATCCGCTAGTGCTTTTGCGCCAATAGCGACCCTAGGTCGTAGATGCCTGAAAGTGTTGGGTAAATTTAACCGCATCGCCGTCATGGCGAAGGCCCGCGTTAATACGTCCCTTATCACTCCATTGGTGCACATCCGTAAATTGGACCTATAAATCTTCATACGTTACAAAGTGTTACCCCGTTTCGGCAGACGTAAGCGCTTCCATTCGGTAGCATTCGGCCTGGCAAAATGGAATCCAGTGTCACGATAATTTTGTGTGACGCTTGAATCGCACGGTGGACGGATGTTCTAGCTTAAATGCTATGCGGTATCCGCGTTCATAACACTGACGGCCGCAATAGCCGGATTCCATCTTGCAGTTACATCTGGTTGCAATCGGTTGAGCACGGCCTCACTCGCGCGGAAAGAAACGGCGGGCATGCAGGAAATGCGTCGCTCGAAAATTACCGGCACCGCGTCGCACCTGTAGTCGGCGAAGTAAGAACGACTCGGCGTGCAGGAAAGCCAACCTCGAAATCCAGCGTCCGCATCCGGGCATTTTTGCCAGGCGTTTTCGGACGGATTTCGATTGCCCATTCGCACTTCATGAAACTCAATTCCCTTCTTGTTTCCTCTTCAATAGCAATCCTTCTCTCCGGCTGCGGTGGCGGTGGTGGCGGCAGCAACGACGCGGCTTCCACGAGCGCATCTTCCACAAGCACGGGCTCCACGAGTGCATCGACGAACAGCGTTTCCCAGCAGCCGGGAGCGTCCGCTGCCAATGCGACGGCCAACGGCAATACCGTGGGTGGCATCAATTGCGCCTCGCCCGTAAAGGCAGGTGCAGCAGCGGGCGGCACGCGGATTTCTGCGGACACACCAGGCAGCGACGGCACGCGCATGTTCGCGTCGGGAGCGGACTTTCCGCTCGCATTCACGACGAACGCGGGCAATGCGGATACCCTCAACTGGGCGATTACCGATACGGCGGGCCGGGTCGCGACAAGCGGGAGCTTTGATGTGCCGAGCGGCGCGTCGCAAACGACACTCACATGCAAGTCGACACTCGCGGGTTATTTCGCAGTGTCCGCGAGTCTGAAGACGGCGGGTGGTGGTCTGCCGCAAGCGGGCACGCGTCCCACGGGCATTGCAACGTTTGGGGTGGTTCCCGACCTGTCGAGCGTCGTGCCCGCCGTCGCTTATACAAAGCAGGAGCAGCACCGCTTCGGCATGCAGGGTGAGAACGACAGTGCAGCAGTGCTTGCCGGCCTCGGCATCACGCAGACGATCGATGACCGTCAGATGTCGACGATGGAGCCGAACGGTCCGAATACCTTCAATCCGTCGGCAAGCAACCTCGATTCGTTCTATACGACGGGTAATGTGATGCGCCTCATCCGACTCGACGGTGTGCCGGGCTGGGCGTCTACGACGGGTGCGTTCCAGGACTTCATGACGCTGCCGAAGGACATGTCGTATCTGCAGAACTACATGAGCCGCGTCGGCACCGAATCGAACACGATCCGGCAGAGGTACTTCCCGAAGCAGTCTGCGAACTTCTATCAGGTGACGTGGGAGCCAAATCAGTTCTGGACCGACACGGATGCCAATTTCGTGTCGCTGTACCAGTCGGTCTATCAGGGCATTCACTCGACCGACCCGAACGCAATCGTCATGGGGCCGGCAGATGCGTTTCCAAGTCTCACGAACCAGCGGCTGCAACGTATTGCGTCGCTTGGATTTGGCAAGTACATCGACGGTGTCGCGACGCACGGCTACTACGATGCGGGCACTTCTCCTTCACATCCGCCTGAACGTCTCGCGACCGATCCCGATCCGGCAACGGCTGCGAACGCACTCAACAACTCGATTCGTACGCTGCGCACGACGATGTTGAACCAGTACCGCTCGGGCATGAAGCTGTATCAGACGGAAGTCGGCATCAGCTACGACCTCGGCTCGTCGTACGGCCCGAACTATCCGACGGGTAACGTTCTGTTCGCGCAGGGCGCAGTGGTGGCGCGCACGCACATCATTCTGCTCGGCGAAGGCGCGGACGTTTCGTACGTGTTCTACGGCGCGGACTATCCAGATGAAGTGGGATACGGCACGTTCTTCGATCTGTCGAATGCTCAAGGCTCGTTTGGTGCGACGAACATCAGTCCGAAGCCGGCTGCTATGGTGATGAGCGCGATGACGCGCGTGCTCGACGGCACCAACACACTCGGTCCCGTGAAGAACACGCCATCGGGTGTCTATGCGTACTCGTTCCAACAGGTCAGCAATGGTTCGGTAATCACCGCCTTGTGGACGCACAACAATAACGTCTGGAATGCGAGTGCGGGTTTCAGTTCGACGTATAGCGTCGCGTACAACCTCGTCGTGGATGCGCCGGGTACGAACGGTACGGTCAAAGTGATCGACATGATGGGCAACCCGATGACCATGAACTACACGGACGGCACGTTAAAGCTGAATCTTACGGAAGCACCTGTCTATGTGGTGTCGAACAATGCGAGTGTCGCTAAGAGCAACGTGAATCCGCCGCCGGGTTACGTCGGCTCCTGATTTATGTCGTGTGTGCAGGCGGCCCGCTTCGGCCGCTTGCGCTATCGGCAGTACATGTGAAAAACGCGCGGTTGTCCCGCGCGTTTTTTCTTCTGTACTTTGCGAATGTGAGGAGAGTGCGGTGTGCCTAAGAAAGTGGTGTCGCAGTTTTTTAATGCGACACGAAATAAGTTCTTGACAGGCCCTATGGGCCCCCGCATAATTCGGCCTCTC
>NZ_CYGY02000081.1 GCF_900007165.1 Paraburkholderia piptadeniae | reverse complement strand
CCGTGGCGTTTGTGGCGCCCTTTATCTCATTCTCCCCCGCGGCGCTTTCACCCCATCGTCAATACCCCACTGCCTCGGCCGCCGGCCACATTCCCTTGCCGTCGCGACACGACTGCGAAAAGTGCCCCGATAGCCGGTATGCACATACATCGGCAGCAGCGGCGCACTAGCAAAAGCTGCGAAGTCATGCGCTCACCGCGTACCGTGGTAACGTCACGTTTCATCGAGTCGAACAGACGCCGGCCCTGAACAGCCGGTTACTTCATGTCAAATATGGAGACGTGCTGTGACTTTCCTTGGAATCGACCTCGGCACGTCCGAGGTAAAAGTAATTCTGACCGATGATGCGTCGACGACGCTCGCCACCAGCGGCGTCCGTCTCGAGGTTTCGCAGCCTCATCCGCACTGGTCCGAGCAGAATCCACAAGCATGGTGGCAGGCGACACTCGACGCCGTGGCCGCCGTGCGCGGCGCGAATCCAACGGCATTTGCAGCGCTGCGCGGAATCGGGCTCTCGGGACAGATGCACGGAGCGACGCTGCTCGATCAGAGCGGCGAGGTACTGAGACCCGCGTTACTCTGGAACGACACACGTGCATTCGCCGAGTGCGCAGAGCTCGAAGCGCTCGTGCCGGAATCCCGCGACATTACCGGCAATCTCGCCATGCCCGGTTTTACGGCGCCGAAACTGCTTTGGCTGGCCAAGCATGAACCCGATGTGTTTCGTGCCGCGTCAAAGGTGCTGTTGCCGAAAGACTATCTCGCGTGGCGGCTGTCCGGCGATTTCGTGTCTGACATGTCAGATGCTTCAGGCACGCTCTGGCTCGATGTCGCAAAGCGCGACTGGTCCGATCGCATGCTCGCGGCGACGGATTTGACCCGCGCGCACATGCCTCGCCTCGTCGAAGGCAGCGCGCCCGCTGCACAGCTGAGCGACGGGTTGCGCCGGGATTGGGGCACAACGGGTCCCGTCGTGCTATGCGGCGGAGCGGGTGACAACGCGGCCAGCGCGATCGGCATGGGCGTCGCCGAAGCGGGCAGTGCTTTTCTTTCTCTCGGCACATCGGGGGTGCTGTTCGCAGGAACCGATCGCTTCGCGCTGAATCCCGAGCAAGGCGTGCACGCGTTCTGTCATTGTCTGCCCGGTCGTTGGCATCAGATGAGCGTGATTCTGTCCGCGGCATCGAGTCTCGGATGGCTGTCGAAAGTCGTGGGCCGCGAAGTCGGCAGCTTGTCTGAAATGGCGAGTGCGGCCAATCCCGCTACGGCGCCCATTTTCCTGCCGTATCTGAGCGGCGAGCGTACGCCGCACAACGATGCGAATGCGCGCGGCGTGTTCTGGGGGCTGACGGGCGCGCACACCACGAGCGATCTTGCGTACAGCGTGATGGAGGGCGTCGCATTCGCGATGGCCGACGGTTACGCCGCGCTGCAAAGCGCTGGTACGACATTGAAAAGTGCATCGTTTATCGGCGGGGGCTCGCGCAGTCCGTTCTGGGCAAATCTGTGCGCATCGGCGACGGGCATCACGATGCATCGGCATGAAGGCAGCGACGTCGGCGCGGCGTTGGGTGCGGCGCGTCTCGCACGGCTTGCCGTGACGGGCGAGGCCATCAAGGACGTATGCCTCGCTCCGCCGACGCTCGAATCGTGCGAACCTGACCGCACGCTCGCACCGCTGCTTGCAGAAAGGCTCGCGCGTTATCGCAGCATTTATCAGGCGCTCAAAGCGGGGTTTGCGGCCGCGGTATGAATGCAGTACTGCGCGGCGCACAGCAACGTGTGCCACGCAACCATCTTCTCAACTCAGATCGTGCAGATTTTTTTGCAGCGGCGCACCGACAGCGAAGCTCGAAAACTCGACATTGAGTCCGCCACGTTCCGGCGTGCAGCATACAGGTCCGACGAAATAACTAGCCGCCGCGGGAAAAGGCGCGAGCCGCAATAGCGGCCACGTTTTCCCATCGATCGAGTACTGCACGCGCAAAACGCCTCGAACGACGGTTGCCCGCATCCAGAAGCCGTCGACGCCGACAATCGGCGATCCGATTGCCCAGTCCGACTGCTCAACGGTCAACACGCTGCTCATCATCAGCACATCGTCGGTGAATTCGACGCCTGCTTTCATCCAGGTCGATTCGTCGACGCGCACCATCAGGCCGGCCTGATCGTAAAGCGCATGAAACTGCCCGCGTATGCGCACCTGTGCGGTGAAGTCGCCTTGCGTGCGCACACCGAAGCAGTCGCCCGAATCGCGCGTAAAGCTGTAGTGCGTCTCGCGCCAGAAGTCGGTCTTCGGATCGGTCGTCACTCGAAGCGTGTCACCATCGAGCGACCACGCCGATGGCTCATTGAACCACTCGCATTGTTCGAACACGCGATGTCTCCTTGCGGGGTTTTCGTTTGTGTCGCGTGATGCTGCCGGCGTGGCGCACTGATGTCTAGCGTGCTCCGCGAGTCATGCTGGAGAATACGCCGTCGCGGCGGATCAGTCCATGAAACAGAGCCGCGGCGATATGCACGAGTACTGTCGCGAACAACGCGAATGCAAACCACGTATGCAGCGCACGCAATAGCGCGAACAGATCGACGTTTTGCGGCACGATTGCCGGCAAGTGATATCCATCGAACAGTGTGATGGGATATCCGCCCGCGGAGAGCATCGCCCAACCGATCAACGGCATCGCAATGAACAGCGCGTAGAGAACGAAATGCGATGCTTTGGCCGCGAATCGCTGCGACACGAGCATGTCCGAAGGCAGCGCGGGACTGCCGTTCTTCACACGTACGCCCAGACGAATCAGCGCGAGCACGAGCAACGCAACGCCGAGCGGCCGGTGCAATGCAATCAGCGTGTCATGCGCGTGCGAAACCGTGGCGACCATGCCGATGCCGATGAACAGCATCGCGAGTATCAGAAAGGCCATCGTCCAGTGCAGTAAACGCGCGAGCGGAGAAAAATGGCGAGTCGAATTCGTCATGATGGGTTCCGTTCAGGTTTCGGAGTAGCGGGCGCGGCGTGCAACGCTTCTTCACGCGTGCGTCGCTGATATGACACGGCATAGGCGGCCGAGCGCGCAGCGAGCAATGGATCGTCCGATGGCTTGATGCCGTCCGGCAACACGGTCGGATCGAAGTTCACGTCGCGACATACGCCATCGGTTTGCGGCGCGCTGCGTTCCACCACGACGGTACCGGCATCGATCCGCTGCCGGTCGGCAGGCCATTGCAGCGTCGCATCGTTGGTTGGATCGCCCGCATTGGCAACCGTCACGATCAGATGCCAGCGCACGTCGCCGTGCTTGAGCTGCTCGTCGAGTTGCTTCGAAAGAAAGTCGGGATCGCCCTTTTCCCGCGGATCTACTGGGGCATACGGCGTATCCGGTTCGACGGACCAACGCACCGCGTGCTCATGTCGGCTCGCGTCGATGAAGCGGAACGCATTGATGCTGTAGTACGCGGCATTCGCGAGACCAGACGACGCGGGGTGTGCCTTCAACCATTCCTGAAACGGCCGCGTTTCCGGATGCGCTGCATAGAACGCCTTCATCTTCGCGGGATCGGGTTTGCCCGTTTTCGGATCGGACTTCGCCGCGAGAAGCTGCTGATAGAACTGCTCCGGTGTATGCACGGCGAACAGAGGCGTGGAATTCATTCCTGTGCGCCATTGCTGGCCGTCGCGCTGCATGAACAGCAGTGCCATGCTGCGAATCGGCACGCTTGCATCGGGCGCCGACGGATTGCTACCCGGAATGGCGAAGCGGCCGATGACGGGAGTGCGTCCCGACGCGAATACTTGTGCACTTGAAATCGAGGCTGCATTGCCGTTGCTGTCGAAATAGCCCTCGACGCAAAGACCTTTCGCGTGATTGCGGCGATAGCCCGGATGCGGGCCCGCGTTGGCCTGGAACTGATCGATGATGCGGTAAGTGGTGAGGCGAGCAGGTGTCAGCCAGCCGGCTGTGTACGCGAAGCCGCCGGCGAGGGCAAGGACGGCCACGCCAATCGCGGCGAACCTGCACGGAATGCAGCGAGGCGCTCCCGCAGGGGATTTGGGGTTCATCACATATGCTCCTTTTCCTGTCTATGACATCGCATAAAGGGTCAACAGGAACAGGGAGCGTTTATTCCACGAAGTGGGGAAATCTTTTTGTCGTTGGAAGGGATCAGGAAACGGGAATAGATTCGACGGTCCCTTTGTTCATCACAGTGAAAGCGCAGCACACGACGTGCCGCATCGCCTTCATCTCATACCGAGGAGCTGGAAATGAAGAAGCTTGCACTGTTGAGCGTTTCGATCGCCGCACTTGTTTCGACGGGTATCGCCTCCACCGCATTCGCTCAGGAAAAGACGCGTGCCGAAGTCCGTCAGGAACTGATTCAGGCCGAGCAGAACGGTTCGCAATTCGTGACGGACGCTTCCTATCCCGAGGTCGCGCCAATCTATCAGCAACAGGTCGCGCATCAAAAGGCTGCTCAGGATGCCGAAGGTGTGGGTGCAAACATGTCGGGCACGCATTCGGCTGGATCTCGCGTGCCCATGACTGGCACAGGCACGGGCATGAATTCGTGTGTCGGGCCCGTCAGCTATTGCAGCGTCTACTTCGGCAGCTGAGCACGACGAGAGGACGCGGGTGGCGCTTCCGGGCCGACGAAACGCCACCCATGCTTCATCCGCACAATACATCCGTCGCGATATGCGATGCCGGCACCGCGTCGATCAGAATCACATCGCCGATCGAATTCCCGGTGCGCAACGGCAAGATCGCCTGGTACGCATCGGATCGATACCATGCACGCGCGAGATCGCGATTCGGAAACTCGATGGCGATCAGATCGCCGCGCCAGTCTCCTTCGAGCCGTTCATAGCGGCCGCCGTGCAGCACGAAATGGCCGCAATAGGGCGCAAGCGTCGCGTCGATACGTTTCAGGTATTCGACGATCTCGACGCCCATCTTCACTTCGTGCAAGTGCGCAATCGCAAACGTTGACATGCCGATCTCCAGGCCATTGACCAATGAGGCCAGCATATCGCCGGCGGCTCGGCGAATCGACTACCTCTGAGGTAATGCGGCGCAGTGCCGATGTTTCGCACACGAAACGTTGCTGCGTTTTCGATTCATGCGCGGGTCGCGAACCATCGCCCGTGGAATGAAGCGCGATGCGGTTCTTAAGCAGATCGGATGATTTTCGTGGTCCTGTGGTACGAAACGTGCATCGGGGGTGGAAAGCCACTCCAATCCACTCCTCGATAACAAGGCCTTCCCTACGATGGATGCTCGCCACTCTACCGCCGCCAATTCAGGCAATGAAACGATCTCCTGCGTAACCACCGGCATGGCTCACGATGCGCATGCGCCACGCGAGCTGAACAACTTCGAACGCCGTGTGAGCGAAGGCCTGCTGGCGAGTGAATTTCCGCTCGCGTTTCAGGGCATTTACGATGTGAAGACAGGCAGGCTCGCGCGCGTCGAAGCACTGATCCGCTGGATGCATCCGGACTACGGAATGTTGTTGCCCGATGCGTTTCTCGTCGCGCTCGATCATCCGCTGATTGCGCTGCAACTGACCTGTCACGTGATCGACAGCGCATGCAGGGCGCTTGCGAACGCGCGGCGTCTGGGGCAACCGGTATGTCCCGTCGCCGTGAACGTTCCGCCCAGCGTCGTGGCCGACGAGTCGTTTCCGGCGACCGTCGTGCAGATCGCGCGGTTGCACGGCGTCGAACCGGATCTGCTCGAACTCGAACTCGTCGAGACGGAAGACGCGGCCCGTCTGCTGGCCGCGCGAACTTTGACGAGACCTTTGCGCGAAGCCGGCATGCGGCTCGCCATCGACGACTTCGGCACCGGCTATTCGTCCCTTGCGCTGCTGAGCACGATCGACGTCGATACAGTGAAGGTCGCGCGTGAAGTGCTCAAGAGTGTGCCGGGATGCCCGCGCGCGTCAGCGGTGGCGTCCGGCGTGCTGTCGATGCTCGAACGTCTCGACGTGACGGTGGTCGCGGAGGGCGTCGAAACGCAGGCGCTTGCGCAATGGCTCGCGCAATGGCCGAAGGTACTCGCGCAAGGCTTTTTCTACGCGCGCCCGACCTTCGACTATGCAAGTGTCCCCGTCCAGGAACGTTGCGCTGCTTGATAGGAGATTCGCGGCAAGCCGATTCACCGATCACGCCATGCGAATACGCGTTCTTCACACGCGACACTGACGTCGTTCAGAAATGCATCAATTTGCGCGCAAGATCGTGCACGGCAAGCGTGAGAAAACCACTTGTTTTACGAGGTGAAAATGCTTGCGCGTACAAGCAGCCGCACGACTGAATGTGATGTCGCCGACAGTTCGTGGCCGCGAATGTGCGGCAGGGCACAGCCCGTGAAGTCAGCGTAAGTCATGGCGACACAGCCCTGGCAACGCAACACGTGTGGCACACGAGAGAACGTCGCTTTGGGTATCGCGTACGATAGGGCACTTGCGCGGTGTTTACCGCGCCCGCCGGGCGGGTTTATGTTCGCACTGGCGCGTGACATTCGTGAGGCACCCCGATGGCCGATCCCATGATGAACCGCTTGCCGCGCACGTTGCGCAGCGAGGCGGATTTCTGGTCGCTGCGCATCGTCGACGAGCGCGTCGACGATCACGCGGTACGCAACGATGTCGCGCTGCCGTTGCGCATATCGAGCGATCGGGGCGCAATGCTGGTGGCGTGGTGCGGCGCCGGCGCGGGCTATGCCGCGACGGCCGATCTGTCGGAGAGCGGTCTGCAAGCCGCGCTCGATATCGCCACGCAGCGCGCGAAGACGAGCGCGGCGGTGTCGTTGATCGATCATCGGCAAATCGGCCGGCCCGCGGAGAGCGGCACGTACGAATCGCCTGCAATAGAGCAGGCATTGCTCACGCGGCACGAATGGGTCGAACGTTTGCGGCATGAATGTGCGGCGGCGAACATCGATAGCCGCGTCGTCGAGAGAACGGCTTCAGTGCAGATCACGCAAACGGATCAGATCTGCTTGACGAGCGACGGCGTTCGCATCGAACAGCGCTGTCGCTTCTTGCTGCCGCAGATTTCCGTGACGGCGCACGCGCAAGGCGTGACGCAGGTGCGCACGCTCGGCGGCGATTACGGCACGCTCGCACAAGGCGGCCTCGGCGTGCTCGCGCAGTTCGGCTTCGACGGCGCGGGCGCGCGCGTGGCCGATGAAGCGCTGCAACTGGTCGCCGCGCCGAACTGTCCTTCCGGTCCGCGCGACCTGCTGCTAATGCCCGATCAGATGATGATGCAGATACACGAATCGATCGGGCATCCGCTCGAGCTCGATCGCATTCTCGGCGACGAGCGCAACTTCGCGGGCTGGAGCTTCGTGAAGCCAGAGTACTTCGGCACCTGGCGCTACGGCTCCGAACTGCTCAACGTCACATTCGATCCCGAGCCGCGCGAAGAAGCCGCGAGCTATGCATTCGATGACGACGGCACGCGCGCGACACGTCAGTACCTGATTCGCGACGGTGTGCTCGTGCGGCCGCTTGGCGGTGCGCTGTCGCAGCAGCGCGCGGGTCTCGCGGGCGTGGCGAACTCGCGTGCGTCGAGCTGGAATCGTCCGCCCATCGACCGCATGGCGAATCTGAATGTCGAGCCCGGCGCTAGCTCACTGGACGACATGATCGCGAACATCGAACACGGCATTCTGATGCGCACCAATACATCGTGGTCGATCGACGATCAGCGCAACAAATTCCAGTTCGGCTGCGAGTTCGGCCAGCTGATCGAGAACGGCAAGCTCTCACGCGTCGTGCGTCAGCCGAATTACCGGGGCATTTCTGCGAGTTTCTGGCGTAGTCTCGTTGCGGTCGGCAACGAAGCGACACGCGTCGTGTATGGGACGTCGATGTGCGGCAAGGGCGAGCCGATGCAGATCATCCGTGTGGGGCATGCGTCGCCCGCCTGCATATTCGCGAACGTCGACGTGTTCGGAGGCGTGTGATGAACGATAAGCCCTCATTCGTCGGACACGCGTATTTCATGTCGCTCGCGCGGGCAATCGAGCAGCGCCTCGCGGTCGGTGAAATTGCGCTCACATCGTTCGCCGCCGAACAGTCCGACTTCATTCGCTTCAACGCGGGAAGGGTTCGGCAAACGGGCCGCGTTTCGCAAGGCCGGCTCACGCTGAGACTGATCGACGGACAACGGCAAGCCTATTCGACGCTCACGATCTGCGGCGACATCGGTGCCGATACGCACGCAATCGGCGCGACGGTCGAGACGCTGCGCAATGGTTTGCGCGACGCACCCGACGATCCGCATCTACTGTTCGATACGACGGTCTGGTCGGAATCGACACAGCGCACGGGCAGGCTGCCATCGCCCGACACCTTGCCGCTGGTCGTCGCACAATGCGCGAACGGCCTCGACTTCGTGGGCTTCTACGCAGGCGGCACGATCGCGCGCGGCTTCGCGTCGTCGCTGGGCAGTCGCGGCTGGTATGAAGTGTCGAACTTCAATTTCAGCTGGTCGCTATACGAGGCGAACGGACGCGCAATCAGGAGCCACTATGCAGGCGATACATGGAGCGATGCGATATTCGCTTCAAAAGTCGAAGCAGCCGCCGCGCGTCTGCCCGTTCTTGCACGCAACCCGCGCACGCTGAAGCCGGGACGATATCGCGTGTGGTTCGCGCCCGCCGCGTTGCAGGAGTTGATGGAAGCGGCATCATTCAGCGCGTTCTCCGCGCGCACGCAAGCGACGGCGCGCAGCGAGTTCTATCGTCTCAACACCGGCGACGTGTCGCTCGATCCGCGCGTCACGTTGACGGAAGATCTCGCGCTCGACATCACGCCGCGCTTCAATGGCGACGGCTATCGTCGCGAAACCGTGCGGCTGATCAATGCCGGCCGAGGCGCGCATCAATTGACCAGCGCACGCACGGCCCGCGAATACGGCCTTGTGCCGAATGGCGCGACGTCGGAAGAAGTGCCGTCCGCGCTGTCGATGCAAGCCGGCGATCTTGCGCAAGCCGATGTGCTTTCCGCGCTCGACACGGGGCTCTATATCGGCAACCTCTGGTACGTGAACTTCTCCGACCGCATGAACTGCCGCCTGACTGGCATGACGCGCTTCGCGACGTTCTGGGTCGAAGGCGGCCGCATTGTCGCGCCCGTCGACGCGATGCGCTTCGACGACAGCCTGTATCGCGTGCTCGGCTGCGAGCTGGAGCGGATCGGCAACGAGCCCGAGTTGCTACTGAACGACTGGACATGGGGCGAGCGCGCGACGGGCGGCATGATGCTGCCCGGTCTGCTCGTGCGTTCTTTCGAACTGACGCTATGACTCGAACCGTGCTGATTGCGTGCGTCGCGGCGTGAGAGAAGAGGGCGTTGCGCACACGCGCAGCGTCCGCTTTCTCCTGTCGGAAGAGATCATCATCGATTACCACGTCAAGCATTTATTTTGCATCGCTAATCAGATGGCGATGCGATTGTCGCGGTGCCTTCCACGGTCCGCGTTAGTCTTCGTCTTGATTGTGCAGCGAGACAATACCCGAGTCCTTGAGCCGCGCTCCGTACGCTGGCGCACATCGGATGAACAAGTGCTTATGTTCGCTGGCGCACACTATCGAGAAATAACGCGAGCGTTTCATTGCACATTCGCAAGCGCTGCATTCGCACATAAGGGTGTCGCCACAACATCCCGATTCACTCATGTGAATGCCGTTTCAGCTTTGAATCAAAGCACGAAACTGTTGCGATGCACAAGCTCAGTAGCTTGCCAAGCGTGGCTTGGCATCGAATACACGCGATTGCTTCGCAGTGTCATCCGCTGTCGCGCGATTGATTCGCATTGCTTGTCGAGTTCAGCGTTGAAACGTATTTGACCATTTACGTTCCCCTTGCGACTCGCTTTTTGCGGCGAGCCTTTTAAGCAGAAGGTTCAGCGGGGTGCTGGTACGGACTTCGCTATAAGCCTGCCCGCGCAAAAGACCGAGGCTGGTGCGCAATGCGATAACCGGCCGTCGAAATGAAACGCTGAACTCCAGGCTGTTCGCCAGGCTCGCGACCGTTGTTGCTCTCCATGCGCCATTCGCATGGTGCAGGGGCTCGCTTTTGTCTGGAGATCGGCACCGACAAGCGAGGAACCATGAAAACCAAACGCTCTAGCCGACACAAGCACGCCGCAGTCAAGGCGACCGCCTTGCTGATGGTTCTGCTTGCGCGCGACTACTGCGCCGCGCAGCCGACCACTGCGTCCGGAAACACGGGGAAAGCCGCAGAAGGACAAGTCGCTGAAGGCAAGATCGACACGGAGCGCGACCAGCTCCGCAAACGCATCTTCGCGGAAGCGGGCGCCGGCGCTGCGCAGCTTGCGTTGCAAGAGGCACGCGCAAGCCGCGATGCGTTCTCCGAGCACGACCTGTTGCAGATCGAAGCACTCGTCGTCGAAACGGAAGTGCACTGGGGCCGGCAGCAATCGCTCGCTTCCGATGAATCCGACCGCCTCGCGCAGACCCGATCCGCGCACGCGCACATCGACGACATGCTTGCGCGCACGCCATCGACCGACGAATACGCCGACGTGCGCCGCTCGGCGCTCGTCGAAAAAGTCGCCGCATTGCAGGGGCTCGGCCGCATGAAGGAAGCGACCACGCTCTACGAAAACCTGTCGCGCTCGAACGAGCCGATGCCCGCGCGCACCTATGCAGCGGCAGGCGATGCGTACACGTATCTCGACGAGCCGCGCAAGGCGGCGCCTGCGTACGAGCATGCATTGCAGACGCCCGTCGAGCCGCTCGTGCCTTCCGTCGAACCGCACGCGCTGAAGCGCATCGACGTGCAGGAAGGGCTCTTTTTCGCGTACCTCGATTCGGGCCGCTACGACAACGCGCAGCAACTGCTGAAGCAGATTTCGGCGAGCACGCCCATGCGCGCGGATCTCGCCGAGCATCCCGAGGACGTCAACGAAGACTATGGCCGCGTGAAGAAGCTGCAGGCGCAGTACCTGCTCTACACGGACCGCACGCGCGAAGGCGTCGCCGCGCTCGACGCGTTGCGCCACGAAGCGCCGTTCGATCCCGCGCTGATCAGCGCGCGTTCGGATGCATCGCTTGTGCAGCAGCGTCCGCATGAAGCGCAAAAGGTCTATGAAGGCACGCTCGTCGATCACCCCGGCGACATCGAAACGCTCGCGGGCCTCGGCCGCACCGCGCTCGAACTGAACCAGTACGACCGCGCAGCGGAAGTGAACGCGACCTTCGGCGATCGATTCCCCGAGAACAACACGGTGAAGACATTCCAGCGCGATTACGCGGCGTACAAGAGCCCGCAACTGATCATCGCGGCGAACGGGCAGAAGGGCAACTCGGTTCTCGCCGACAACAACTGGGGCATCGATACGCAGCTCTATTCGATGCCGCTCGCCGACTACTGGCGCGTGTTCGCGCATCAGTTCAGCGGCCGCGCGGATACAGGTGACGGCAACAGCGTGAGCCGCGTGCGCAACGGCATCGGCGGCGACTTTCGTTTTCGCGGCATCGATGCGGCAGCGGAAGTCGATCACTCGACGGGACCGCAAGCGAAGACAGGCGGCGCCGGCAGTGTCAGCTACGCACCCGACGATCGCTGGCGCTTTTCGGCGGGCGTCGACAGCAACGTCAACTCGTTGCCGTGGAAGGCCTATCAGGCAGGCGTGACGGGCCGCGCGGCGACGGGCAGCGTGCGCTACAGCATCGACGATTACCGGTACTTCGATCTCACCTACGGCGCGGCGCGCTATAGCGACACGAACGTGAACCAGTCGTGGGTCGGCACGTGGTACGAGCGCCTCATCAATACGCCGAGCCATCTCGTCGCGACGTGGGTCGAGTTGAACACGAGCAGCAACACGCTCGCGAACACCGCGTATTTCGCGCCTCATCGTGACATGACCGCGCAACTGACGGCGATGTACCAGTGGACGTCGTGGCGCAACGCCGACCAGTCGCTCGCGAATCGCGCGTACGCAACCATCGGCGGCTACCGGCAAACGGATATCGGCAACAGCATGCTGTGGGAAGTGCGTCTCGAACAGCAGTGGCAGTTCAGCGCGCACGCGTCGCTCGCGTATGGCATCGGTGTCGCCAGCCAGCGCATGGACCGCACGCGTGAGACCAGCAAGCTCATCTATCTGAACCTGAACATTCCTCTGTAGGCGACCATGGACAAGCTCAATCGCAGACGTTTTCTCGCTTTCGCCGCGGGTCTCGCCGCGGTGCCCGCAGCACAGGCACGCCTCGCGCTCGACAGGCTGCCGCCGCAGGATGCCGACGATGGCCTCACGTTTCGCGTGCTCGCGATTCACGACATCCGCGACGACCTGCACGCGGATGTCACGACGGTCGCCGATACGTGCGCGATCAGCACGGGCACGCTCAACACGATCTTCGCGTGGCTGAAGGCGAAGGACTTTCGGCCCGTGAGCGTCGATCAGATCGTCGCGTCGCGCAACGGCGGACCGCGCCTGCCGCCGCGCGCCGTGCTGCTGACCTTCGACGACGCGTACAAGAGCCAGTTCACGCACGCGTTCCCGCTGCTGCAGCAATACGGCTATCCGGCGCTGATCGGCGTCGTCACGCGCTGGACCGATACGCCTGCGGGCGACCCCGTGCGCATCAGCCACAAGTCGGTGATGCCGCCGGGCTACTTCATGAGCTGGGACGATCTGCGCGAGATGTCGCAATCGGGTCTCGTCGAAGTGGCGTCGCACACGCACGACATGCATCACGGCGCGCTTGCTAATCCGCAAGGCAACGAGTTGCCTGCCGCGAGCGCGCATCTGTATCTGCCGCAACTGCAACGCTACGAAACGGATGAAGAGTACCAGGCGCGCGTGCACGACGATCTGAAGAAGAGCGTCGACCTGATCCAGGACCGCACGGGCGTGACGGTGCGCTCGGCCGTGTGGCCGTATGGCATGTATAACGCGGCGCTCATCAAGGCATCGCAGGCGCTCGGCATGTCCGTGCATTTCACGCTCGACGACGGTCCGAACACGCCCGACGTCCCGCTCACGCAGATTCGCCGTCTGCTCGTTTCATACGATTGGGACGTGGGCACGCTGATCGCGCAGATGCGTTCGTCGCGTGCGTATCGCGGTGAGCACAATCCGGTGGAGCGCGTCGTCAATGTGTCGCTCGACGAGATGTACGACATCGACCCGAACAGGAGCGAAGAGAAGCTCGGCCGACTGCTCGATCGCATCAAGGATCTCGAACCGAAGTCGGTGTACCTGAAGGCGTATTGGGACCCGGACAATACGGGCGTCGCGCGCGCGATGTACTACCCGAACCGTCATATGCCGATGCGCGCCGATCTGTTCAACCGCGTCGCGTGGCAGCTGATCACGCGCGCGGGCGTGCAGGTGTATGCGCACATGCCGCTGCTCGCATTCGATCTGCCGAAGGGCCATGCAGCAGCCGGGCAACTCGTCGAAGTCGCGGCGAACAGCCCGGGCGATGCGCAGCGCCTGAGCCCATTCGATCCACTCGCGCGTCAGACCATCCAGGAGCTGTACGACGACCTCACGCGCTACTCGAGCTTCAACGGCCTCGTGTTCGGCGCGGACGCGACGTTGAACGCGTACGAGGACACGAGCGCGGCCGCGATGGCTGTCTATCGCTCGTGGGGCATGCCCGGCGACATCGTGCAGATTCACGCTTCCGATGAACTGATGCAGCGCTGGGCGAAGAACAAGACAGCGTATCTGACCGCCTTCACGAACCAGCTCGCCGAGCGCGTGCGCGCCTATCAGGGCGGCGGCAATGTGCTGACGGCACGCACGGTGTCAGCGGAGGCCGCGCTCGATCCGAACGCCGAGCGCAACTTCTCGCTCTCCGTCGCCGCAGCGCTCGCGAACTACGACTTCGTCGCGCTGACGGCGGCGCCACGGGCCGCAAACGGGCGCGTGAGCGACGCATGGCTCGATCGCCTTCAGCAGACCGTAATGAAACAGCCGGGCGCGGCGGCGAAGACCGTGTTCGAGTTGCCCGCCGTCGACGCGCAGACGCAGCAGCCCGTCGAAGCCGCCGTCCTGCGCGCGCAGATGAAGCGGCTCAACGCCGCGGGCGTCGTGCACCTGGGCTATGGGCCGGACGACTTCCTGAAGAACCGGCCGGACACGACCGTGCTGCGCGATGTGATGTCGGTGCAAAGCACGCTGCGAACGAATCAGGGGATGTTGGGCTGAGCATCGCGCGAGGGTTTCGAACACGAAGAACGAAGCCCGTGCGATGCCAGCCCAGACCAGGGGACCAGAATGAAAAACGTCATGAGCATCATCTCGAACTTCGTCTTTTACTACCCGTTGTTGATGGCCTATCTGTGGATGGTGGGCGGCCTGCTTCACTACGTGCTCATCGAGCGCAGGGACGCGGGGCGCAAGTCGGCGCCGCAGCTGATGTCGTATCCGAAGGTGTCGGTCGTCGTGCCTTGCTACAACGAAGCGGACAACGTGCGCGAAGTGATCGCGTGCCTCGACGAGCTGAACTATCCGAACTACAACATCATCGCGATCAATGACGGCAGCCGCGACGAAACGGGCACGATCCTGAACCAGCTGGTGAGCGTCTATCCGAAGCTCGTCGTCGTGCATCAGCATCAGAACGAGGGCAAGGCGATCGGACTCACGACGGCCGCGATGCTGTCGGACGCCGAGTACCTGATGTGTATCGACGGCGATTCGCTGCTCGACAAGGAAGCAATCGGCTGGATGCTACGGCATTTCCTCGACGACGCATCGGTGGGCGCGGTGACGGGCAATCCGCGCATCCGCACGCGCTCGTCGCTGCTCGGGCGCATGCAGGTGGGCGAGTTTTCGTCGATCGTAGGTCTCATCAAGCGCACGCAGCACATGTATGGGCGTCTGCTGACGGTGTCGGGCGTGGTGTCGATGTTCAGGACGCGCGCGCTGCAGGAAGTCGGCTACTGGAGCTCCGACATGCTGACGGAAGACATCGACATCAGCTGGAAGCTTCAGGTGCAGGGCTGGGCCGTGCATTTCGAATCGCGCGCTCTTAGCTGGATACTGATGCCGGAGACGTTCCGCGGCCTCTACAAGCAGCGTCTGCGCTGGGCCAAGGGTGGCATCCAGGTGCTCTTCAAGTATGCGGGCGCCGTGCTGTCACGCCGCAACATGATGATGTGGCCGATCTTCGTCGAGTACGCGGTCAGCATCGTGTGGGCGTATTGCATGCTCTTCACGCTCGTGATGATGGCGGCCACCGCGATGTTCACGCTGCCCGAAAGCTGGCGCTTCGGCTTCGTGCCGCGCGGCACGGGCGTGCTGCTCTTCGCGACCTGCTGCGCGCAGATCCTGATCGGCTGCCTGATCGACCGTCGCTATGACAAGAACCTGATGCGCTATTTCATCGACACCGTCTGGTATCCCGCTGCGTTCTGGGCCATCAGCATGATCGCTTCCGTCATCGCGTTGCCCGGCGTGGTCATCCAGCGTCGCAGAAAGCGCGCGCGCTGGGTGAGCCCGGATCGCGGCATCCGTTCGAGCAGCGGCGCATTGGCCAACGATGCACCCGTCGAGCCCCGGTTCAACGCATCGCTCGAAGCGCCGCAGGCGGAGTAAAGCAGTCGGCATGAAGCATTCGAATTGACATCTCGGAGTCAACATTCTCGACAGGGGCAAACAACATGGAATTCCCGATCATCGATGTTTCGAAGCAGTCCGTCTCGCAGTTCGCAACGGAGTGCGGCAAGGCGAGAGCCGTGCGCTTCGTCGCGTGGTATCGCTTCGTGCGGCCTGTGCTCGTGCTTGGCACGTGGGTGCTGGCCGCCGTCTATATCCGCTGGTGTCTCGCGAATGCGAGCGAAGAGGAGCTGTCGCTCCATGCGTTCACGCCAGGCATCATGGGCATCGGCATCGTCGCGCTGTCGATGATCCTCTGGACCTTCGGCCGCCAGATGGACGCAATGAACACGAATCGCGTGCGCCGCATGCCAGAGACGAGCGACGCGCCGCAGCCGGCGACGACGCATGAAATCCCCGAAGGCGATGCGGGCCGCTGCCTCGTCGCGTATCACGACGACGACGGCATGATCTCGCACGTCGTGACGATGCCCGAGTTCGAACGCCAGGCCGCGTGAGCGCCCGCGTGCGCATCGAAACGACAGGCACACAACACACGCACCACGGAGACCACCATGTGCGGAATCGTAGGAGCAGTGGCACGGCGCGACATCGTCGGCGTTCTCACGGAGGGCCTGCGCCGGCTCGAGTATCGCGGTTATGACTCGTGCGGCGTCGCCGTCTTGCAGCATGGCGCGCCGCGCCGCGTGCGCAGCATCGAGCGCGTCGCGAACCTCGCGGAGCAGGTCGAACACGCGCGGCTGTCGGGCACGATAGGTGTCGCGCACACGCGCTGGGCGACGCACGGCGCGCCCATCACCGACAACGCGCACCCGATCTTCTCGCGCGACGAGATCGCGCTCGTGCACAACGGCATCATCGAAAATCATGAGCCGCTGCGCGACGAACTGAAGGCGCTCGGCTACGCGTTCGAGACGGATACCGATACGGAAGTGATCGCGCATCTGATTCATCACACGCGCGAGCAGGATGCGTCGCGCGATCTGCTGACGGCTGTGCAGCGTGCGTTGCAGCGGCTGCGCGGCGCGTACGCGATCGCCGTGTTCGCGAAGAGCGAACCGGACCGCGTGATCGGCGCGCGCGCGGGCTCGCCTCTTGTCGTCGGCGTGGGCGAGCGCGGCAACTATCTGGCCTCGGATGCGATGGCACTGTCCGGCACGGCCGGGCATTTCATCTTCCTCGAAGAAGGCGACATCGCGGTGCTGTCATGCGATGGCGTGCATATCGTCGATCGCGACGGCGCACCCGCGCGCCGCGAAGTGCAGGCGCAGCACGCGAGCCACTGTGCGACCGAGCTGGGTCCGTACCGCCATTACATGCAGAAGGAAATCTTCGAGCAGCCCGACGTGGTCGCCGATGCAACGGAGCGCGTGCGTTCGATCACGCCAGCGCTGTTCGGCGCGAAGGCACAGCGCGCGTTCAACGACATCGATTCGTTGCTGCTGCTCGCGTGCGGCACCAGCTATTACTCGACGCTGACGGCGAAATACTGGCTCGAATCGATCGCGGGCATTCCGACGCAAGTGGAGATCGCAAGCGAGTACCGCTATCGCGAGAGCGTCGTGAATCCGTGCGCGATGGTCGTCGTCGTGTCGCAATCGGGCGAGACAGCCGATACGCTCGCGGCATTGAAGCACGCCCAAGAGATCGGCCATAACCATACGCTCGCGATCTGCAACGTGCCGCATAGCTCGATGATGCGGCTTACCGAGCTGCAATATTCGACGGGCGCGGGTCCGGAGATCGGCGTGGCGTCGACGAAGGCGTTCACGACGCAGCTCGTCGCGCTGTTCCTGCTCGCGCTCACGCTCGGCAAGGAGCGCGGCCGCGTCAGCACCGACGACGAAGCGCACGCGCTGCACCAGCTGCATCATCTGCCCGCTGCGCTGAACAGCGTGCTTGCACTGGAGCCGCAGATCGTCGCGTGGGCGCAAGCGCTCGCGCGCAAGGATCACGCGCTCTTCCTCGGGCGCGGCGTGCATTATCCGATCGCGCTCGAAGGCGCGCTGAAGCTCAAGGAAATCTCATACGTGCACGCGGAAGCGTATCCCGCCGGCGAGCTGAAGCACGGGCCGCTTGCCATCGTCACGAACGAGATGCCCGTCATCACGATCGCGCCGAACGATACGCTGCTCGAAAAGCTCAAGTCGAACATGCAGGAAGTGCGCGCGCGCGGCGGCCAGCTGTATGTGCTCGCCGATGCGGGCACGACGATCGAAAGCAGCGACGGCGTGCGCGTGATCCAGCTGCCCGGGCATTACGGGCCGCTGTCGCCGATCCTGCATGTGGTGCCGCTGCAATTGCTCGCGTATCACACGGCTTGCGTGCGCGGCACCGATGTCGACAAGCCGCGCAATCTCGCGAAGTCGGTGACGGTCGAGTGAGCGGCGAGCATGCGGACGACGTTTGCAGTGCTCGCCGTGGTGGCCGCATGCGGTCTCGTTCCAGCCGCGCTTGCGGCGGGAACCAAGGCAGGAACACAAGCGAGGGCGAAGGCGGGAACGAAGGCCGCGAGCGCGTCGAGCGCCCGCGTGCCGACGGGCGACTTGCGCGCCTATATGCACGGCATCGGCGCGACGACGGACGCGCGCGGCGTGACGACCGTGTTCTTCAGCAGTTCGGGCCTGCCGCCGCGCGGCGCGGGCCGCGACCGCAACTGGACACACGATGTCTACATCGCGCGTTGGACGCCGCAGCAGGCCACGCTCGAGCGGCCGCGCATCTTCATCAGCCGGCCTGAAGCGCAAGAGCCCGTGTCGGTCGCGCAGAACGACGCGGGCCGCGTGATGGTGTCGTTCGAGGACGGCTGGAACACGCCGAATCAGGTGAGCCAGCGATACGGCGTCTATACGCCGGACCTGAAGGGCGTGAAGCCGTATCCGAACGATGTGCTGTCGGGCGGGCACTCGGGTCATGTCGCCGGCGTCGGCTCGCGGTTCGTCGTGTTCTATTCGAATGACTGGATCGACGGCGGCGGCGTCGACAATCTCGGCACGGGGGACGGCGTCTATGTGAAGACCTACGATGCCGACGGCGCGCTCCTGCAGGCTATCGACGTGGCGCCACGCGTGCGCGAATGGTGGCCGATGATCGCCGGTTCGCCGATGCGCGCGCTGCTCGTGTGGCAGCAGTATGTGAACGGCGAGACGTACGCGCGGCTCAAGGTGGCGACGCTCGACCCCGCGACGGGCACGCTCAGCGAGCCGCATGTGATCGAGGAGCGCTTGCAGTACTACACGTACGCGGCGGCCTGGGTGCCTGCCGTTGACCGCTTCGTCGTGGTCGCTACTGATGACAAAGGCAGAGGCTTCGCGCAGCTCATCGATGCGAATGGACAGACGACGGCGACGCTCGGATGCATGCCGGCATCGGTGCGCGAGGCGGGCATTGCCGTGATCGGCGAGCGCGCCTTCACGCCTTCCGAGGATGGGCGGCTGCTGCATCTGAAGCTCACGCGTTCGTCGATCGAACTCGCGGGCACGCAGCCGTCGCCGATCAAATGGACCTACACGGGCAGCATCGGGCTCGTCCGTTCACCGTCGGTTTTGCATTGGGTCGCGACGAGTCACAAAGGGCTGCGGGAAGCGGACTTCGATCTGAATGCCGCGACCGCGCCCGGAGACAGGGATCAGTGCCGGGGTTAGTGGGTGGGTTGAACCGTTTTGAACCGTATCGTGGCGGCACGCAACGTGCCGGTCGAAGCGGGTTTCCGGTCCGGTCGGAGGCGGTGGGGCGTCACCAGCAAACCCACCACCCACGCATTTTGTATCGCCGTACCGGCCAGATACATTGGGACACAAAGCAGGGGAGACGTTACGGTATAAAGTCGGCATTGCAATCAGGAGCAAGCCATGACGTCCAACCTTCACCACGGCTCGTGTCATTGCGGCGCGGTCACGTTCGAAGTCGAAACTCCCGTCACGCCCGCCGTGCGCTGCAACTGCAGTCTGTGCCGGCGCAGAGGCGCGCTGATGTCGCCATTCCTTCCCACAAGCGCGCTGCGCATCCTGTCGGGCGAGGACAGTCTCACGCTGTACCAGTTCAATACCCACGTCGCGAAGCATTACTTCTGCAAGCACTGCGGCGTTTATCCTTTTCACCAGACGCGCAAGGACCCGAACCTGTGGCGCGTGAACCTCGGCTGTCTGGACGGCGTCGATCCGTACGCGCTCGAAGCGTCGGTATCGGACGGCGCGAGCCTGTCGGTGGTCGGCGACGCATAATAGCGGCACAACAGCGGGCGAAGGAGCCTCGTGTGGAAAAAACGGATCATGTTCTGATCGTCGACGACGACCGCGACATCCGCGAACTGGTCGGCACCTACCTCAACAAGAACGGCGTGCGCGCGACGCTCGCGTCGGGCGGCCGGCAGATGCGCGCCGCGCTCGCGAGCGAGCGGCCGGACCTGATCGTGCTCGACCTGATGCTGCAGGGCGAAAGCGGTCTCGACCTGTGCCGCGAACTGCGCGCGGGCGAATTCCAGTCGATCCCGATCCTGATGCTGACGGCGCTGAGCGAAGAGACGGACCGCGTCGTCGGCCTCGAGATGGGCGCCGACGACTATCTCGCGAAGCCGTTCGCCGTGCGCGAGCTGCTCGCGCGCATCCGCGCGATCCTGCGCCGCGCGCGCATGATGCCGCCCGGCAACGAGCAGGCGAGCACGTCGCACTTCCTGTGCTTCGGCGACTGGCGGCTCGATACGATCGGCCGCAATCTGATCGACAGCGAAGGAACGATGGTCGCGCTGAGCGGCGCCGAGTACCGGCTGCTGCGCGTGTTCCTCGATCATCCGCAGCGCGTGCTGACGCGCGACCAGCTATTGACGCTCACGCAAGGGCGGCAGACGGAACCGTTCGACCGCTCGATCGATCTGCTCGTGAGCCGCGTGCGTCAGCGTCTGCGCGACGACGCGCGCGAGCCGCGCTACATCAAGACGTTGCGCAACGAGGGCTATGTGTTCTCGTCGCTCGTCACGCCGGAGGACAGCGCCTGATGAACCACGCAGCCGGCCGCCTGCGCGGTCTGTGGCCGCCGCGCACGCTGTTCGTGCGCCTGTCGCTGATCTTCTTCGCGGGCCTCATCGCCGCGCAGACGCTGTCGTTCTGGCTGACGATGGCCGAGCGCAACGAGTCTATGACGCACATGATGGTCGGCTACATCGGCCAGGAAGTGACGAGCTCCGTCGCGCTGCTCGACCGGCTGACGCCCGCCGAGCGCGTCGAATGGCTGCCGAAGCTCGCGCGGCGCAGCTATCGCTTCGTGCTCGGTCCGGGCACGAGCGGCATGCCGCCGGATGCGACGCTGTCCCGGCAGATCGGCGCTTCGATCGCGAAGGACGTCGGCGCGCACTACAACGTGACGGCCAATGCGGTGCCGGGCGAGCGCGAGCATCTCGAAGTGCATATGACATTGAGCGACGGCTCGCCGCTCACGATCGACATGCACCCGGTGCACGGCACGCCGCTGTCGCCGTGGCTGCCGCTCGTGCTCGCCGCGCAACTGGCGCTGCTGGGCGGCTGCGCGTGGCTCGCGGTGCGCCTCGCGACGCGGCCGCTCGAACGTCTCGCGCAGGCGGCCGACACGCTCGGCCCCGATCTCGCGCCCGCCGCGCTGCCGGAGAACGGGCCCGAAGAAGTCGCGCGTGCGTCGAAGGCGTTCAACGCGATGCAGGCGCGCATCGGCATCTATATGCGCGAGCGTTTGCAGATTCTGGCGGCCGTCTCGCACGATCTGCAAACGCCCATCACGCGCATGCGCCTGCGCGCCGACCTGCTCGACGACGAAGCGGAGCGCGCGCGTCTGCAAAAGGATCTGAAGGAGATGGAGCTGCTCGTGCGCGAAGGCGTCGCCTATGCGCGCACGCTGCATGGCGCCGACGAGAAGCCGTGCCGGATCGATCCCGACGCGCTGATCGGGAGCATCGTCAGCGACTATGCGGACGCGGGCGACCGAGTATCGCTGACGGGGCGCGTCGGCGAGCCGGTGACGACGCGGCCGCAGGCGCTGCGTCGCATTCTCGGCAATCTGATCGACAACGCGCTGAAGTACTCGGGCGGCGACGAAGTGACCGTCGAAATGAGCGTCGACGCCACGCGCGCGCGGCATGTGTCGATCGCCGTGCTCGATCGCGGCCCGGGCATTCCGCAGTCGCAGCTCGACGCGGTGTTCCAGCCGTTCTATCGCGTCGAGACGTCGCGCAATCGCGAGACGGGCGGCACGGGCCTGGGGCTCGCGATTGCGAAGCAGCTTGCGCAGTCGATGGGTGCGACGCTGACGCTGCGCAATCGCGAAAGCGGCGGCCTCGAAGCGCGGCTCACGCTTTGAAGGCGCGCATCGAACGTTCGAAGGCGCTTCGCGGGCACTACGCGGGCACTACGCGGCGCGCTTCATCGACGCGCGCACATAATCGACGAAGCGCGTCACGACGGGATCGTCGCGCTCCGTCTGCCATGCAAGGCCGACGCGCCATTGCGCGGACGCATCCTTCAGCCGCAACACGCGCGCATCGCGCAGCAAATGCTCCGCACGAGAAGGCACGAATGCCGTGCCGACACCCGACGCGACGGCGGCCAGCACCGACTGGATATCGTCGGCTTGCTGGATCACGCGCGGCACGAAGCCGCGCTCCGCGCACCATGCGTCGATCATGCCCGCCAGCCCCGGGCCGCGGCTGCGCGCGAGCGCAATGAAGCCAAGCTCGTTGAGTTCGTCGAGGTTCGCGGGCACGCGCTTCCACGTCGCGTGCGGCGGCACGGCCAGCGCAAGGGATTCGTCGACGACGCGAAACGCCGACAGGCCCGCGCTCGCGGGCAGCCGGACGAAGCCCACGTCGAGCTTGCCGGCGAACATGCGCCGCGTCTGCTCCGCCGACGACAGATCGTTCAGCGTGACACCGATGTTGGGATTGAGCCTTCGATACGCGGCGATCAAAGGCGGCGCAAGCGTGAGCGCCGACAGGCACAGGCCGATGCGCAGATGGCCGCGACGGCCGCTGCCCGCTTCGCGCGCGCGTGCGAGCACGTCGTCGGCGTCGCGCACGAGGGCTTCGGCATCGGGCAGAAACACGCTGCCGAAGGCCGTCAGTTCCGCGCCGTGACGGCCCCGCTCGAAGAGACGCGCGCCGAGGCTTTCCTCGAGCGCGACGATCTGCTTGCTGAGTGCCGGCTGGCTCAGATGCAGCGCCTGCGCCGCACGGCCGAAATGGCGCAGGTCGGTGACCGTCAGGAACGCGCGCAGCAGCCGGATTTCCATTCTTCACCGTTATCGTTTCGATCGAATTATTCATTTTACGTATCGAAGGGCGCGCGGTCCAATGGAGGCATTTCATCGATTCGTACCGGGTCCATCATGTCCTCTCTGCCCACCACGACGCTGCGTGTCGCGTCGATGCTGTTCAAGTCGCGCCGTGGCGCGACGGCCGATAACGTTGCGCGAACCGTCGCCGCCATCGAACGGGCCGCGCGCGACGGTGTCGGACTGGTGGTGTTTCCGGAAGCATGTCTGACGGGTGGCATTGGCGAAACTGCTTCGTCGGATGCGCGCAAGATACGCCGCACGGAGCTGAGGGCGCTTGCGCAGGGCATCGACAGCGCGCCCGTGCTCGCCGTCGCCGATGCCGTCGAGCGCACGGGCGTCGCCGCGGGTGTCGGCCTGATCGAAGCGGCGCCGAACGGGGAACTGTTCAACAGCTATGTCGTGTGCCTGCCGGGCGGCGAGCGGCACGTGCATCACAAGCTGCAGCCGGATGGCGCGCGCCATCTCGCGCGCGGCAACCGCTTCACCGTGTTCGACACGCGCTGGGGATGGCGGCTCGCGGTCCTGATCGGCGGCGACAACTATCTTGTCGAGAACGCGCGGATGGCGGCACTGCTCGGCGCGCGGCTGCTCGTTGCGCCGCATGCGCGCACGGGTGCCAGCGACGCCGCGAGCGCCGAATGGATGTGCCGCGCGTTGCCGGCGCGCGCGATCGACAACGGCATGTTCGTCGTCTACAGCGACGGCGTTCACGACGACACGCAAGCCGGCGATCATGCGGGCGAACGCGTGGCGGCCGCGATCGTCGATCCGTGCGGCCAAGTGATCGTGCAAGACGGGCAGGGCACGCGCGACGACGATATGATCGTCGCGGACCTCGACCCGGCGTTGATCGGCACGAGTCCCGGGCATCGCTGGCTCGATGCGAGGCGCCCCGATCTGTATGCGCGGCTGGCGACGGGACGCGCGCGTGAGATGCCACTGGACGCACGCGGGTTCGAGCCGGGCACGGCCAGCGCGCGCGGCTCGGTGCCCGTGAGCTTTGCGATGGTGAGACGCGATCGGACGCACGGCTGATCGAACGCGACGCCTGCACTCGTCACTTCATTCCGATGCAGGCTTGCGATGCATGCAAGAGGACCAACATACGCACATCGATAACAGCGCATTTTATTCGCGCCCTATACTTAGCCGATGAATCCTCTTCGAAAGCAGGCCATGCGTCGTTTATCAGTCAGGCGGTCGCCCATTCATGGCAAGGGCGTGTTCGCGCTGTGCGCGCTCGCGGCCGGCGAGCGCATCATCGAGTACAAAGGCGAAGTGACGTCATGGCGGCGCGCCGCGCGGCGCATCGAGCGTAGCGGAGACTATGGGCATACGTTCGTGTTCGGCCTGTCGGATGGGCGCGTGATCGACGGCAGCGTCGGGGGCAATAGCGCGCGCTGGCTCAACCATGCGTGCAAGGCCAATTGCGAGGCGGTCGAAATCGACGGACGCGTTTTTATCGAAGCCGCCGTCGATATCCAGTGCGGCGAAGAACTGCTGATCTCATATGGTCTGTCCGTCGACGATCCGCAAGACGAAGAAACTCGCCGCCAGTATGTATGCCGATGCGGATCGCCCGCGTGCCGCGGCACGATGCTCGCCGTTGCGGACGACGCGCGCGCATGACGCGGCGCTTCCCGGCGCATCCACCTGTCGACAAGCCGACTGACGATCGCTGACCATCCGCATCGCGCGCGTGGTTCGAGGCTGTACGCGTCGTCCGGGAGGACGTGTTGCCGGGCTGTGATACAGTGCCCGCAGCGTTCCAGAGAGGCGTCCATGACTAAACGACCACGGAAGACCACGCAGTCCCCGGCTCCGACCTTGCCGGCGTTGCTCATCGAACTGGAAGCGTCGCTGCCTTGCCTGATGGCGCAGCCTGCCGCTTTCTCATCCGCGCTGGTTCGCGTGTATCGCTGCCTCGACCGAGCGAGCGCGCCGATCCGGCAGCGCGCGCCGCGAGCCGGGCGGCCCGCGCGAAAAAAAGCGCCGGGCGCCGACATGTCGATGTCGCTGCCGCTCTTTCCCTGAATCCCTGAAGGCTGGACCCCGGGCTTTTCAGCGTTCCTCTGAACACGCGGGCGTGCACATGCGCCGCATCGACTCGCGTCCCTTATGGTCTGAGCGGTTCGACAGCCTGGCCGACACGCGCGTGCTGGACGCGCGGAAACGCAATCTGCACCGCGAGCCCACGCCGCCCGATTCCCGAGCCGATGTGAATCTGCGCGTCGAAATGCGTGGCGATGCGCGCGACGATCGATAGCCCGAGTCCGCTGCCATTGCCGCTCGCCGTTGCCGCCGAGCCGCGGAAGAAGCGGTCGGTCAGGCGCAGGCGCTCTTCGTCGGAAACGCCCGGGCCGTTGTCGGAGACCGTCAACGCGACGCTCTGCGCATCGGCTAGCACGCTGATATGCACGCGCCCGCCGACATCGCCGTACTTGATCGCGTTGTCGAGCAGGTTGTCGATCAGCGTGCGCGCGAGCACGCGGTCCGCATACACTTCGGCGTCGCGGTCCCCGGCCAGCACGATGGCCATCGACTTCTCTTCAGCATGAAGCGCGCGAAACGCGATCGCCTCGCTCGCCACTTCATGCAGCTTGACGGGCAGCGTCGTGACCGTCTCGCGTTCGTCGAGCCGCGCGAGCAGCAGCAGTTGCTCGGCGAGACGCGCGCTGCGGTCGACGCCCTGGACCACCCGGTGCATCGCCTGTTGACGCTGCGCGCCGTCTTGCGCGGCGAGCGCCACTTGCGCCTGGACCTTGATCGCGGCAAGCGGCGTCTTCAGCTCGTGCGCCGCGTCGGCCGTGAATGCGCGCTCGCGCATGATCGAATGTTGCAGCCGCGCGAGCAACTGGTTGATCGCGTCGACGAGCGGCTTCACTTCGGCGGGCGACGGATTGACGTGGATCGGATCGAGGTTGCGCGCGTCGCGCGTGCGCACTGCCTTCGAGATCGTCGACAGCGGCCTGAAGCTATGCCCGATGCTGAACCATATGAAGAGCGCCAGCACGGGCAGCGCGATGGCCATCGGACGCGCGATGCGGCTCGCGACGCCCGTCGTCAGATCGCTGCGCATATTGGCAGGCTCCAGCACGCGCACGGTGCGGCCCGTCGCGCTGTCGCGCAGTGCATAGGCCAGCCACATGCTTCCGCCGATCGTCAGCCGGTGCACACCTTCAGCCGTCTCGCCCGGCTCGACGGACGTTTTCAGCGACGCGAGGCCGGGGCTTTCGACGATCAGCCGGCCCGCCGCATCGCTCATCTCGAAGAGCGCATAGCGCGGCTGAGCATCGCTGTCGTCGTAGACGGCGGGCGACGCTCGCGTGTATTCGTTGCGCACGTCGATGCCCGCCGCGGCCAGTTTCGCGAGATTGGCCGCATCGAGCTGGATCAGCAGATGCGCGAGCTGGATCAGGCGCGCGTCGTCCCACTCGTCGACTTCGCGCGTCGCGTTGGTGAAGCTCCACGCGAACATCACCGCCCATACGGCGCCGACGCTGACGAGAATCAGCCACATCAGCCGGCGGCGGATCGACGTCGAGCGCGTTCCCGTCATGCTTTGTCCACGACGTAGCCGAAGCCGCGCACCGTGCGGATCACGTCGCCGCCGAGCTTCTTGCGCAGGTTCGACACGTGCACTTCGATCGCGTTGCTCTCGACTTCCTCGTGCCACCCGTACAGGCTTTCCTCGATGCGCGAACGCGGCTGCGGCACGCCCGCATGCGTGAGCAGGTGGATCAGCACGGCCCATTCGCGCGCCGTGAGCGGCACACGCACGCCGCCCTTCGAAACCGTTTGCGCGACCGGGTCCACGGTCAGACCACGCCACGCAATAACGTCGGTGCTGCGGCCTTGCGAGCGGCGGATCAGCGCGCGGCAGCGCGAAACCAGCTCGGCGAGATCGAACGGCTTGCCGAGGTAGTCGTCGGCGCCGGCGTCGAGGCCGCGCACCTTGTCGGCGGCCGTGTCTTTCGCCGTCAGCACCAGCACGGGAATGTCATTGCCGCGCAGGCGCAGCCCTTTGAGCAGGTCCATGCCGGAGAGCTTCGGCAAGCCCAGATCGAGGATCAGCAGCGCATAGGGCGTGGTCGCCAGCGCGACTTCCGCATGCTGGCCATCGCGCGCCCAATCGACCGTAAAGCCGGCATTGCGCAACGCGACTTCGAGCCCGCTGCCGATCAGGTCGTCATCTTCGACGAGTAGGATGCGCATGGATGTGAAATCTGTTTTGGGTCTGTTTGATGAGAGTCTATCGCGTATGACATATATGTATACGTGGGCGTCGCGGCATCGACAGGGCTTAAGCATTTCTTCAGATTTAGCCGTTAGCATCGCGCCGTACCCGCTTGCGGCAACGGCGCCGCCCCTTCACGACGAGGTAGAAGATGAACCTGAATGCCCTCACGCAACGCCCCGCCTACGACGGCATTGCGCGTCTGCTGCACTGGCTGGTGGCGCTTTTGATCGCCGCGCAGTTCGTGCTCGGCTGGACGATGCCGGACGTGCATCGGGATACCGTTCCAGACGGGCTGATCGCGTGGCATCTCGGCGTGGGCGCGGCGATCGTCGCGGCCGTCGCGTGCCGGATTCTCTGGCGCGTCACGCACCAGCCTCCGCCCGCCGAGCTGACGCCCACACTCGGCTTCATCTCGCGCGCGACGCATGCGCTGCTGTACGTCACGCTCGTCGCGGTGCCGCTGGCGGGCTGGGCGAACGCGTCGTCGCGCGGCTGGGCGGTCAAGCTGTTCGGCGTGGTCCGCTATCCAGACCTGACGCAGAACGGCTCGCAGACGGGCCACGCACTCGGCGACGTGCACGGATGGCTCGCCTGGGTGCTGCTCGCGCTGATCGCGCTGCACATCGGCGGGGCGCTCTTTCATCGCATCGTTCTGAAGGACGATGTGCTGCAACGCATGCTCCCGTAGATCGCGCAGTTGCCGTAAGCCACGAGCAATGTGTCGCAAGGCATCTGAAACAGCCACTGCATCGAAGGGGCTTAATATTCCCTTCAGAATCGGGTCGCTACCATCGGGGTGCGGTGTCCGGCGAGGTTCCGGCACGTTCGAATTCGGCGCACCGCCATGCGAACTTCACACGAGGGGAGTCGGCGCAGCGGGCCGGTGCGCGCCATGTAGGGCTGGCTGTGTGATGAAGCAAACCACTGTAGAGATGATCCGGGCACACGTCGTCACGGCTTCCGTTGCTGCGACGGCCATTGACGTGGCAGTCGTCAGCCTGCTTTTCTTCTGCAAATTTCCGGAATCGATGTTCGAGACGGCTTCGTTCCGTGCGATTACGTTCACCTTGCTACTGGCCGCCGTTCTTGCCACGCGCCACGCGGCGCATATCGCGTTCCGCGCGGCCATCTGGCGGCGTCATGCGCGTTTCGTCGGGCCACGGGAGAACGCGGTTTGTGTGTCTTCCATGTGTCCGGCGCGAAGACTTGTTATCCTTCATCTGCATTTCACCGGCATGCCTTATGTTCCCGTCAACAGGACGGGGTGGTGACTGCGTTCTGTGACGTGTGTCACCCGTTTATGCGCGGCTGTCGGCGAGACAGCCAGCTTCTGAAGTCTTTTAGCCGGAGCAACTAAAATCATGCAGGACGCGCTGCTGCACATCTACTGGCTGCCGACGGCGCTTGCGCTCGGGGCAGCGGTGTATGCCGTCATCGCGGTGGTGGCCTCGATCGTGTCGATGTCGCGTGTCGCGGCGGCCGAACGGCGCGTCGCGCCGACGCCCGTGAGCGTGCTGAAGCCGCTATGCGGTGCCGAGCCCAGGCTCTTCGAGAATCTCGCCACGTTTTGCGAGCAGACGCACCCGTGCTTCGAACTGATCTGCGGCGTATCGCGCGCGGACGATCCCGCCGTCGCGATCGTCCATCGCTTGCAGACCGCCTATCCCGAACGCCAGATTTCGCTCGTGATCGATCCGCGCATCCACGGCACGAATCTGAAAGTGAGCAACCTGATCAACATGGCCGAATGGGCGCGTCACGACGTATTCGTGATCGCAGACAGCGATATCGCCGTCGAAGCCGATTATCTGGAGCGCGTGTGCGCGCCGCTCGACGATCCGCAGGTCGGCATCGTCACCTGCCTGTATCGCGCGAAGGGTATCGCCGGGTTCTGGTCGCGCGTGGGCGCGCAGTTCATCAACGAATGGTTCGTGCCGTCCGTGCGCGTCGCGCATATGTTCGGTTCGACGCGCTTCGGCTTTGGCGCGACGCTCGCGTTGAAGCGCGCGACGCTCGAGCGCATCGGCGGCTTCGGACGTCTGAGGAACACGCTCGCCGACGACTACTGGCTCGCGGGGCATGTGCGCGAGCTCGGCTTGAACACGGCGCTGTCGTCCGTCGTCGTCGAAACGGATGTGACGGAATGCACGCTGCCCGCGCTATGGGATCGCGAGACGCGCTGGCTGCGCACGATCCGCTCGGTGAACCGCGCGGGCTTCACGTTCCTGTTCGTGACGATCACGCTGCCGTGGATGCTGTGCGGCGCGTGGCTCGCGTTCGCGCTGCGCGGCGGCGCGCACTTGCCGGGCGCGCTCGCGCATCCCGCCGTGTCGATCGCGCTGATCGTCGCGACGGTGACGGGAATTTCGGCGCGCGTCGTCCTGCATGCGATGATGAGCGCCGAGCGGAACATATTCTGGCGCGATCTCGCGCTGACGCCGGTGCGCGATGCGCTGATGTTCGCGCAATGGCTGGCGGGATCGTTTGGCTCGACCGTGGTGTGGCGCGGCGTGCGCATGCCCGTCGAGGAAAAGGACAGCGCGGCGACGGTGTTCCGGCCAGAGCCCGTCAAGGCACTCGAAGTATCCGACGGCCGCTGAACGCGCCGCATCCGCAGCAGTTGCGCGTTCGGCTCAATTGAAACTCGTGGAAAACGAATATGAAGAAGACGTTATTTTTGCAGGCACCGTCGTATGACGGTTTCGATGGCGGCGCGGGGTCGCGCTATCAGGCGAAGCGCGAAATCCGCTCGTTCTGGTATCCGACGTGGCTCGCGCAGCCGGCCGCGCTCGTGCCGGGCAGCCGGGTGCTCGATGCGCCCGCCGATGGCCTGTCGGTGGAAGCGACACTCGCGATCGCCGCGGAATACGAGGTCGTCGTCATTCACACGAGCACGCCGTCGTTCCCGGCGGATGCGCTCTTCGCCGAGCAGCTGAAGGCGCGCGCGCCGAAGGTGATGGTCGGCATGGTCGGCGCAAAGGTGGCCGTCGATCCGCACAACTCGCTGACGGCGAGCGACGCGATCGACTTCGTCTGCCGCGAAGAATTCGATTTCACCTGCAAGGAGCTCGCCGAAGGCCTGCCGCTCGCGCAGATCAAGGGCTTGAGCTATCGCGCCGCCGACGGTTCGATCGAGCACAACGAAGCGCGCCCGATCCTCGAAAACATGGACGAGCTGCCGTTCGTCGCGCCCGTCTATCAACGCGACCTGAAGATCGACAACTACTTCATCGGCTACCTGAAGCATCCGTATGTGTCGATCTACACGGGACGCGGCTGCCGCTCGCGCTGCACGTTCTGCCTGTGGCCGCAGACGGTGGGCGGCCATCGCTATCGCACGCGCTCCGTCGAGAACGTGCTCGAAGAAGTGAAGTGGATTCGCGACAACATGCCCGAAGTGAAGGAGATCATGTTCGACGACGACACCTTCACCGACTTCAAGCCGCGCGTCGAGGAGATCGCGCGCGGTCTCGGCAAGCTGGGCGTCACGTGGTCGTGCAACGCGAAGGCGAACGTGCCGTATTCGACGCTGAAGATCATGAAGGAAAACGGTCTGCGTCTGCTGCTCGTCGGCTATGAGTCCGGCGACGACCAGATCCTGCTGAACATCAAGAAGGGCCTGCGCACCGATATCGCGCGCCGCTTCTCCGAAGACTGCCGCAAGCTCGGCATCAAGATTCACGGCACCTTCATTCTCGGCCTGCCGGGCGAGACGCAAGAGACGATCAAGAAGACGATTGAGTACGCGAAGGAGATCAATCCACATACGATCCAGGTGTCGCTCGCGGCTCCGTATCCGGGCACGACGCTCTACAAGCAGGCCGTCGAAAATGGCTGGCTCGAAGAGAACAAGGTGATCAACCTCGTGAGCAAGGAAGGCGTGCAGCTTGCTGCGATTGGGTATCCGCATCTGTCGCGCGAAGATATCTATCACCACCTCGAACAGTTCTATCGCCAGTTCTATTTCCGGCCGTCGAAGATCTGGGAAATCGTGCGCGAGATGCTGATGAGCTGGGACATGATGAAGCGGCGCCTGCGCGAAGGCGTCGAGTTCTTCCGCTTCCTGCGGGCTCACGAGGCATGACGCAGCCGGGCAGGCCCCGACGCGCACTGATCGTTACTGCCGACGACTTTGGCCTGCACACGCGCATCAACGAAGCCGTCGAGCGCGCGCATCAAAGCGGCGTGCTCACGGCGGCGAGCCTGATGGTGGCGGCGCCCGCCGCCGCCGATGCCGTGCGGCGCGCGCAGCGCAATCCGACCTTGCGCGTCGGCCTGCATATCGTGCTGGCCGACGGCGTGCCGATGCTGGCGACGCATCTCGTCCCGGCGCTCGTCGACAGGCACGGCCGGTTCGGCGACCGGATGGTGCGCGACGGCTTTCGTTTTTTCCTGCTCCCGGAAGTGCGCCGTCAATTGAAGGCGGAAATCCGCGCGCAGTTCCAGGCGTTCGCGCACACGGGGCTGAAGCTCGATCACGTGAACACGCACAAGCACTTTCATCTGCATCCGACAGTGCTCGCGCTGATCATCGAGGTTGGCAGCGACTTTGGGTTGAACGCGATGCGTCTGCCGTATGAACCCGGCGCGCCGGCGTGGATCAGACCGTGGATGGCTCGTGTGCGCAAGCAGTTGAATAATGCAGGTATCGCGCACAATGATTACGTGATCGGCATGTCGCAGACGGGGCGGCTCGACGAAGCGGCGCTGCTCGCCGCGCTCGCGCGGCTGCCGGAAGGGGTCGGAGAGATTTACGGTCATCCGGCCGTGGCCGGAGACGGGGCGATCACGCCCACGATGCAGACATACCGGCACAGCGACGAATTCGACGCGCTGGTGTCCGGGCGCGTCGCATCGGCAATTGCCGCGAGCGGGGCCATCACGGGCGGTTTCGCCGATGTGTTCTCGCAGCGGACTTACGTATGATGAAGTGATGAAGTGGCTTAAATGGTTGGGGTTGCCCGCGGGCATCGCGGTGCTGATCGCGCTGGCGCTGCACGGCGGCATGGACGATGTGCTGCGCGCGATCGGGGCGGCGGGCTTTGCGCTGTTGTGGCTCGTGCCGTTGCATGCGTTGCCGCTGCTGCTCGATGCGCAGGCATGGCGGCTGCTCCTCGGCAAGCGCGCGCCGCTCGCATATCTGTGGTGGGTCGCGACGGTGCGCGAGGCGGTCAGCCGGCTGTTGCCGGTGGCGAGCATCGGCGGCGAGTTCGTCGGCGTGCGGCTCGCGCGCTGGCGGACGGATGACGCGAGTGTCGTCGGCGCATCGGTGATCGTCGAGGTGCTGGTGACGATGGCCGTCCAGTATGTGTTCGCGGCGATCGGTCTCGTGATGATCGTCGCGCAGACGGGGCACGACGCGATGCTTGTGACGGTCGGCGCGGCGCTCGTGCTGTCGCTGCCGCTGCCCGTCGTCGTGTTCGTGCTGTTGCGGCGCGGCGGGCTCTTTCGCGCGATCGAGCGATGGTCCGCGCGTCTGCCGATGAGCGAGCATTGGGGCGTCGAGCGCATGGGCGGCGCGCGGCTCGATGCCGCCATCGATGCGTTGCTGCGCGAACCCGGCCTGCTTCTGCGCGCGTTTCTGTGGCAGTTCGCGGGGTATGTGCTGGGCGCGTCCGAGGTGTATCTCGCGCTCTGGATGCTCGGGCATCCCGTTTCGATCGGCGGCGCAATCGCCGTCGAGGCGCTCACGCAAGCCGCCCGGCACGCGGCGTTTTTCGTGCCGTCGGGGCTCGGCGTGCAGGAGGCTGTCGTCGTGCTGCTCGCGCGGATGTTCGGCGTCGACGAGCAGACGGCGTTTTCGCTTGCGCTCATCAAGCGGATGCGCGAGGTCGTGTTCGGCTGTGTCGCGCTCGCGTCGTGGCAGGCAGTCGAACTCGTTCGCAACCGCGTCCGCAATCGCCAGGACGCGTGGCACAAGAATCCATCGCTCAGACCGGCCGAGCATCGCGTGCGGTCTCGCGACACCGTCGAGCGCGAGCGTTCTTCGCGCTGATTTACTCTGGGTATCCGCAGCACGCAATTCGCACGATGCGGGTTGCGCTTGCTGCGTCGCGTGGTGGACCAAGAGGATCAAGCAGATCAGGCACATGCGCAACGCCCGCGCTTCCGAACGCGAATCGCAATCAACTAGGTTCCGGAAATGTGCGAGCCGATGTCATAGGCTAAAAGCCGGCTCCTTCCAATCGATACCGAACGGCTGCGCATGCCGCCTCGTTCCCCATCGCCGCTACTTCCCCTCGACGCACTCAAGCGCGCCGGCCTCGCAGGCACGGCCGCGCAGGCCGCCGTGCTCGACTATCTGCTGCATGCGGAGCACGGCCACTACAGCGCGGAAGAGATTCACCGGCGCATCTCGGCGAGCGGCGAGCGGATGAATCTGTCGACCACCTACCGCGTGCTCAACCAACTGGTCGATGCCGGACTCGTCGCGAGCGTGCCGCTCGGCAAGCACCACAGTCTCTACGAACTGAATACGGGCAAGGCGCACGATCATCTCGTGTGCGTCGTGTGCGGCCGGGTTGAGGAATTCTCGGACCCGGCGTTCGATCGCCGGCGCAACGCGATCGCGAAGAAGTTCGGGATGCGCTTCGTCGGCAAGACGCTGGCGTTGCAGGGCGTCTGCGCCGAGTGCACGGCGCGCGCGCATCCGCCTCGCACGCGGACGTAGCAAAAGCAGGGCAGGCGATGAGCCCGCATTGCGCTGGCGCGCGTTTGCGCGCGCGGGAAAGGACTGTTCTCACGGGACGGATTAATCCTTGGCGCGGGAACCGCTAAAGTGACTCGTGTGCGCGGTGGTCCCTTCGCGCGCGAGAGAGCTTCCCCCGGTCGCCGGCACCCGGAGACCGGGGTTTTTTTCGATTGATCCAGTTTTTTGATGCGGGTAAGGTCGACGTGCCTCTTGAGAACAGGCGAGCTTTTGTCGAGCCCCGCGCCGCTCCGATCACGTCCGGCCGGGGCTTTTTTTATACGCTGCGTTTATCCCCTGCGGCATCACGCATCGCGAGCATCGTGCATCGCGATCCGCCGCGTTGCCCCGCCTGCCTCGGTACGCCTCTGTCTGCCGGCTGACGCCAACCCGTCGTACACTCTCCTTCAATCATCATCGAGGCGCGCCGCGAAAGGGGGACGATTTTCATGCCGGACGATCTGCTCAACACGAATCGCCTTCGCGATCCGGCGAACCCGGATCTGCTGCATCTGCTCGATGGGGTCGAGCAGTTCAGCGATCAGGTGTTTCCCGCCACCCAGGCGCTCTTCGAGAGCCTCGCGCAAGGCCAGGCGCCGCATACGCTGTTCATCACGTGCGCCGATTCGCGTGTGTCGCCGGAAATGATTACGCAGACGCATCCCGGCGAGCTGTTCGTGTGCCGCAATATCGGGAATATTGTCCCCGCTTACGGCGAGATGCTGGGCGGCGTGTCGGCCGTCGTCGAATATGCGGTGCTCGCGCTGAACGTGCGGCAGATCGTCGTGTGCGGACACAGCGATTGCGGCGCGATGCGCGGCCTCGCGGGCACGGCCCTGATGACCGCGGAAGACATGCCGACCGTCAACGCCTGGCTGCGCAATGCGGAGACGGCGCGCAGCGTCGTGCAGGCGCGCAACGTGGGCCGCGATCAGCTCGTGCAGGCGCTAGTCGAAGAGAACATCCGGCTGCAACTGATGCATCTGCGCACGCATCCGTCCGTCGCGGGGCGGCTCGCGCAACGGCGCCTCGACGTGCAGGGCTGGGTGTACGACATCGGGCACGGGCGCATCACCGTATTCAACGACGAAGACAACCGGTTCGAGACCGTACGCGAAGCGCGTGAGCGGCTCCAGCGGGTTGCACGGAAACAGGGCAGTTGAGTCGGCCTGGCCTTCGCATTGCCGCCGCCGCGGCGTTCTGCTATCCATTCATCCGCCCAGCGCCGCAGCGCGCCGCAGAAATCCCATCGCGCGCTCGTTGTCGAGATACGCCGTGTTGAAACGGACCCATGGCGTCGGCTCGCCGTGCGGGCGGTAGTAGCTGCCGGGCTGCACGGTGATCCCTGAGCGGGCAGCCTCGGCGACGAACACATCCGAATTCGGCACGCCGGGCACGCACGCCCATACGAGCGTGCCGCCGCAAGGCTCGTCGAACACCTGCCAGCCGACGCTCGCGAGCAGCTCCACCGCCGTCGAGATCGCGCCGTTCACGCGCCGGCGCAGCCGTTCCAGATGCTTGCGATACGTGCCACGCTCGAGCAGCGCGGCCACCACGCGCTCGCTGAAACGCGTGCCGCCGAGGCTCGTGAGCGCTTTCACTTCGACGAAATGCTTGACGAGCCCCGCTTCGGCCGCGATGTAGCCGAGCCTCAGCGATGACGACAGGCTCTTCGAAAATCCGCCGATGTACACGACACGCGTCAGCCGGTCGAGCGACGCGAGACGTTGCGTCGGAATGGCCTGGAAATCCGCGTAGACATCGTCTTCGACGATCATGAAGTCGTGCTCCTGCGCGAGCTGCAGCAGCCTGAAGCCGACATGCGGCGCGACGTTCGTGCCCGTTGGATTGTGAAAGACGGTGTTGAGGAAAAAGAGCTTGGGCCGGTGCTCTATCAGCAGCGCTTCGACAGCTTCGATATCCGGGCCCGTCGACAGGCGCGGCACGCCGACCAGCTCGATGCCTTGCAGCTTGAGCAGGCCGAACAGGTTGAAGTAGCCGGGATCTTCGACGAACACGGTGTCGCCGGGCTTGAGCAGCATCCGTACGACGAGATCGAGCGCCTCGCTCGCGCTGTTCGTCACCATGATGTTCTGCGGCTCCGCCGCCACGCCGACAAACGCCAGCCGCTGTTCGATCTGCAGACGCAATTGCGGATCGCCCTGCGGAATCGCGTAATCGATCAGGCTGCGGGCGTCCGTGCGCGACGCCTGGCGAATCGCTTGCGCGATTCCTTCGACATCGCGCCACGCTTCGGGGATAAAGCCGATCGACAGATTCAGCACTTCGTCGGGCCGTTCGAACTGGCGCAGGATCTGGTCGGATTCGGGCGTCGCGCGGATCGCGTCGAGCCCACGCGTGGCGCGCGGCGCTTTTTCGAACTGCTCGGCCACATAGTAGCCGGAGCCGTGCTTCGGCTGGAGCAGGCCGCGCGTGGCGAGCCGGTCGTAGGCCTCGATGACGGGAAAGCGGCTGATGTTGTGCTCGGCCGCGAACTTGCGGATGGACGGCAGACGCATGCCGACCCGCAACTCGCGCGACAGGATCAACGCCTCGACCTGCCCGACGATCTGCTCCGTCAGCGGGGTGGAAGTTGCGACGTCGAGGGTAATTTTCATTCGCCTCCCGTTCAAAGTGTTCGCGCAAGTTAACCGAACACTTCGCGCAAATTGATCGAAAGTGTTCATTCCAGTCGTCGAAGTTTACCGGAACAATAGGTCCGACGAACAGAATTCTTCGCCGAGATTGTTGGCTGAAAAAGTCTTTAAATCAATAGTTTGCTTAGTATTTGGCGCATCCGTCAAACGCCGGTGAAGATGGCCGAACACTTTGAGTGATCGTGTAAAAGCAGAACTGTATCGAAAGAACTTCCGAGGCCGTGCGAAACGACATGGCCCAGCAGAACCTGAGAGAACCGAACCTGAGAGAAACCATCGAACGGCGGCCGCTAGCGAGACTCCGACCGGACCGACCAGTCTGAAATCGACCTTTGAGCGCGCTCCCCATTGCGGGAGCGCCCGTTTTGCGTGTCGAGCGTTCAGTCTGCGGCCACAGTCCGACACTCGGGCACGCATTCGATCACAGCGCGTTTTGCCGCAATCGCTTTGCTGCGACCTATGGCATCGGACTGATAAACACACATACGTCTGACTGAACCTGAACGGACACGAAGAAGCCGCTGGTGTCGGGATCCACGACGGAGAACGGGGCTACATGTATAAGCCTGTTGCGCTCATCGTCTTGCCGCCACGGCGGGGCGGTGCTGCCCGCGAAATGGCTCCGGGTTTCTGGCTCCGGGTGCGAAGAACTGACCACTTCGAGTGGGCAGCTTGTTAAGTAGTGCAGACTTAAACCGCTAACCGAAGGAGATTGAAATGACGACGCAAACGCAGGTTCAACAGGTTCAGCCGCAACAGCAGTCCCAGACACAGTCGCAAACGGACCGACAGGACGACAGGAAGGTGACTGTCGTGGTCAAGCCGCGCAAAGCCCGCCCCGTGCTGATTCCCGTCCATCTGTAATGAGCGGGGCCGGCACCTTCGCGTGCCGGCCACGAACGGAGGCTGTCGTGATCGACGACATCTTTGAACCACGCGCGTTCGTGCTGGCGGGAAAGTGTCTCAGCACGTCGCCTTCGCTCGTCATCGAAGACGACGAGCACCAGTATGAATTTCCGGCGTCCGCCGACGGCGAAGACGCAGCGCCATTGATCAGCGCGTTGCGCTCCGGCATCAAGACCGACGAGGTGCTGGCGCACTACTCGCCGTATGAACAGAAAGTATTCGACCGTCTTAAGGAACTGCAACTGGTGCGCCCGGTGAAGCCCGCGCACGCCCGAAGCGGCCTCGACGTGCTGCTCGAACTCGAAGATCTCGCCAACGAACTGCTGTACCGCACGCTCTACACGAATGTGTTCTGGGAGAAGTGCGCATCGGCGAACACGCGCGACGATATACCGCTCAACGTGATCCACGGGATGATCGTCGAGAACTACCATTTCCTGTTCCGCGAAAGCTATTTCGACGCGCCCGTTCTTTCGTACGTCGCGAATACAGGTGTGCGCCTCGCGATGAACGAGTTTTACGCGGAAGAGTACGGTCACGACGAACTGCTGCTCAAGGCGCTGAACACGCTCGGCGTTACGCGCGAAGACCTCGCGCGCACCGTGCCGCTGCCGCAGACCATGGCGCTGTGCAATGCGCTCGCGTATTGGGCGCACAGTGATCCGCTCTTCTTCTTTTCGACGCTCGGCGTTCTCGAAGGGAAGGACATCAAGCAGGATTCGTTTCTCGATGCCGCGTACCGGATCGGCGTCGATCCCGCGTTGCTCAGGCCGGTAAAGACGCATTCCGATATCAATCTGCACGGCGGCCATGGCAGCCTCACGCGCAAGATCTTCTCGCGCATTCCCGCCATCGCGGAAACGGACGTGCGGCGAATGCGCGCGCAGACGCATCTGTTCGTCGAGCTGTACGACCAGTTCTATACGGGCATCTGGGAACACTACTCGACGTCCACGGCGCTGTTGCGCACGCTCGACGTCGACGAGGAGGCGTAATGCAGGCCACGACCGCATCGGATCTCTTTTCAGCGCCGCGTTTTCGTCCGGGCGTGCAACTGGTTCTGGAACACAACGGCCTGACGATCGACTATCGCGAGCAGTCGTGCTCCGTCGTCGCGGACAAGCTGGGCTTGTTGCAGGCATTCGCCGATTCGCTGAAGCAGGGCGACTTGACGATCGCCGAACTGAAGCACCGGCATGCCGACCTCGCGCCCGAGATCGACGGGCTGATCGAAGAATTTGACCGGCTCGGGCTGCTCACGGAAAGCGCTTTTCCCGTGCCGCGAGGGTGCCTGTCGGGCGAGGAGTTCTATCACCGGCTCAGGAAGTTCGCTGCCGAAACGATCGAGCGCAATTCGAAGTCGCGGTTCTATCAGGGTCTGCGCGACAGGACGCTGCCGCGCGGCGCGTTGATCGGCTATGCGCTCGAATACTTCTACATCGTGCGCGAGGCGCCGGGCCTGATCGCGCCGGCGCTCGGCCACGCCGAACCCGTGAAGGTGCAGAAGCTGCTGCAAGGCTTTCTCGCGTCGGAGCTGAACCACGATGAGATGCTGCGCCAGTCGCTGCACGCCGTGTCCATTCGGACCGACAACCTCGACTATCTGGTGCCGCTGCCCGCAACATTTGCGCTGTGCGCATCGCTCGGCGTGTACGCGCGCCAGCATCCGTTGAGCTTCAAGGCGCTGCTTTTCCTGTTCGAGCAGCCAGGCGTGAGCTTTCATGTCGAACTGGCCGACTATTGCCGCGAGACTGGCATCCCGGAGGGCTTCTGGCGCCCGATCGCCCGTCACGCGTCGATCAACGACGAATTCGATCACGACGACATCTCGCTCACGCTGCTCGCCGAGATCGACGCCGTGTCGCCGGAAGAGCAACTGACCGTGAAAAAGCACGTGATGCTCGCGATCGAAACGATGGTGCTGCAAGAGAACCAGATTCTCGATTACTACGGCAGGCAGCCCGTCGTGAAACCGCGCATCTTTGCCTGAGCACAGCCATGGAACGCTGGGATATCGATCGATACAGACGGCCGGCGCTGGTGCCGTGCGAGGTCGCTTCGGGCGGCGACGACGTATTGACGATCGGCGTCGGCGACGATGCCGTCGATCTGTCGTTCGAAGGCGTCGCGCGCGACGAGGTGGCCGACGTCGTCGCGCAATTGATGCGGCCTTCGTCCGAGATCTGGACGAAGCTCAATCGCCGCGCGTGCCCCGCATGGGTTCGCGCGCTGACGGTACAGCTCGACGCGCTGTCGCTGATCGAAGAGACCGACTCGGGCATCGACAGCGTGACGTCGGGCGCCGAACGCGCGATCGCGATGTGCGCGGAAGTCGGGCAGCATCTGGCCGCCGTCGTCGAGCGGCGGCTTGCGATGTACAAGGACACGCTCGCCGTCGTCCACGAGATGCTCGCTGACGATGACAACGAACGCGACGCGCGGTCGGGTGTGTTTCCGTTCTCGCGCAAATCAGCCGGCCCGTTTGCGGATAACTTCGCGTTGCAAGCCCTCCATTTCCAGCTTGCGTACGCGCGCCGAAACGCGCCCGAACTCCTGATCGCGTGGCAGCGCGTGCTCGCAGAAGTGTTCCGGCACGCCTGCTGGTTTCCCGCACACGCGACGGCCCGATCGCACGGCAAGAAAGACGCCGCGCTGGAGAGCTTCCGCAGCGTCGCTTCGCTCGATCCCATCGACCTCGAAATGTACCTGCTGTCGTTCGCGCATTTCGTCGAGCTTGCGCCGTTGCGCGTCGGCAGGCGCATGACGTCCGTCGATACCGCGCGCTTCGACGACGCATGCAGTGGTCTCACGCTTGCGGCACGCGCGGAGCGTCTGCTGATCAAGGCGCTCGATCAACTGGGCAGCAATGCGTATGCGTCGGCGGCGCTCGCGTGCAGCGAGATCACGCCGCTCGTGAAGGGCCTGTACGTCGAGCAGTATCACGTGACGGACCGTTTCGTCGAGATACTCGGGCAGCTGCTGTCGAAGCGTGTGCAACGCAATCTGCGCGCGCGGCTTTTTCAGTACTTTCAGGAAGAGTACGGCCACGAAGCGTTCGAGCTTGCCACCTGCGTCGCGCTCGGCATGAACGAAACCGATGTGCGCGCATCGGTGCCGCTGCCGCTGACGGCGCTTTATATCGATGCGTACACGGTGCTCGCGCATCGGATGCCCACGGCGTTCTTCGCGTCGATCATGGTCACGGAAGGCTTGCGCGACCAGCACAGCCCCGTTCACGCGCACATCGCCGCGCTCGTCGAAAACGCGCTGCACGCGGGCGACATCGCCGCGAAGCATGGCGAGACGAACGACGAACTGAATCATCCGAGCCTGTCGCGGCTCTTCCTCGCCGACGTTCCGCACGTGACGGCGGTCGAGCAGCGCTACAGCCTCGAAGCGGCGCTATTCATGCTCGAAGTGAACATGCGGCAACTGGAATCGGTCGCGTACTTCTATGGCGGTCAGACGCAACTCCAGTTTCATGGGCTCCACGAAGGCAGGAGGTCGCTTGAAGTCTGATTGCGAGTCGGGCGGCGCGCCGTCGCGCTTCGCTTCCGTCAATCCGTACTGGGAGACGTTTCTCGACGAACTGGACCTCGACATGACAGGCGCGCGTGGCGACGGCTGCTACATCGAAACGGCCGACGGACGTGTGCTGCTCGATTGTCTTGCGGGCTTCGGCGCCGCGAACCTGGGTCACGCGCATGCGACGCTGGGCGCGCGTTTCACCGATGCGTTGCAGCGCACGTCGGTGAACGTGTTTCCTTTCGAATGCGCCGAATCTCAACTCGCGCTCGCCGACAGGCTGCTCGCGCTGAGCGGCCGGCGCTTTCAGAAAGTGTTCTTCGCGACCACGGGCGCCGAAGCCGTGGAAAGCGCCGTGAAGTTCGCGATGACGAGCACGGGCCGCAGCGACGTCGTCGCGTTTCGCGATTCGTTCCATGGGCTGTCGATGTTCGCGTCTTTCATGACGGGCAATCCGTTCTGGACGGAGGCATTGCCCTGGAAGCCGGGCAACGTGCATCACGTCGACGCCGGCAACTTCGCCGCACTCGAAGACATGCTGGCGAGCCGCAAGATCGCGGCCGTCGTGTTCGAGCCGGTGGCGGGCTCGTCGGCGGCGCAGCACTGGACGGCGGAAACATCGGCGCGGCTCGCCGCGCTGTGCCGTTCGACGGGAACGAAGCTGATCGCCGACGAGGTGTACTGCGGGCTGGGGCGCGCGGGCGCCTGGTTCGGCATCGACGCGATCGGCATGAGCGATGCGTCGAAAGCGCCCGACATGATCGTCGTATCGAAGGGACTGACGGGCGGGCTCGTGCCGCTGTCCGCCGTGCTGATGAACGACGGCGACTTCGACGCCGTGTTCGGCGCACCCGGCAAGGCGAAAGTGCAGGGCTCGACGTTCGGCGGCAACCGGCTTGCAATGCAGTGCGGGCTGATTGTGCTCGATCTCGTCGAAAGCGGACGGCTCGTCGATAACGCGGCAGCGATGGGCGCGCTGATCGAGCGACGCATCGTCGATCGCTTCGGCGGGCGTCTGACGCTGCACGGCAAGGGACTCGCGCTGAGTCTCACGCCCGCCGCGCAGTGCGACATCAACATGGCCGATGTGTGGCTGGGGCTGATCGACGCCGGCGTGCTGGCGATGCCGAATTCCGCTTCACCGGATTCGCTGCGCCTGTCGCCGCCGCTGATTTTCGGCGTGGACGAAGTGGAATGTCTGATGGACCGACTCGAAGAGGCGCTACAGGAATGAACGCACACGATCAGAAACAGAAAGAAGGCACCGGCTATGCCGCGCTGCTCGTGGCGCTGTGCTGGTGGGGGCTGATGCCGCTGTACTACTGGCATCTGAAGGAAGTGAGCGCGCCGGAGATGCTCGCGCATCGCGTGTTCTGGTCGTTCGCGATGCTGTCGGTGGCGATCGGGCTCAGGCCCGCGTTGAGGCGGCAGATGGGCGGCTGGCGCTCGTTCGCACTCGCGCTGTTGCCCGCCGTGCTGCTGTCGGCGAACTGGGTCGTGTATATCCTCGCGTCGGTGACGGGCAATGCGTTGCAGGCGAGTCTCGGCTATTTCCTCAACCCGCTGCTATCGGCAGCGCTGGGCATTGTATTTCTCAACGAGAGGCTTAACGGTCTGAAAGCGGCAGCACTTGCGCTCGGACTGGCCGGCACGGTCGTGCAGTGCTACGCGCACGGCGGCGTTCCCGTGTTCGCCGTGATGCTCACCGTGACGTTCTCGCTGCTCGGTCTGGTCCGAAAGGTGTGGCCGACGAAGAACGCGATCGTCAGCACCTGGCGCGAGACCGTCGTGATGATGCCGTTCGCGCTCGGCTACTTTGCGTTTTTGTCGTCGAGTCATGCGCTCGCCTTCACGTCGTTGGGCGCGGGCGCGGCGGTGCTGATGATGCTCGCGGGCCCGCTGACGGTCGTGCCGCTCGCGCTTTACGCGTACGCGATGCCGCTCGTCTCGCTGACCGAGTCGGCCGTGATGCAATACGTGACGCCGACTGTGACCTTCATCCTCGCGCTCACGGTTTTCCACGAACGGCTGACGACCGTTGATCTCACGGGCTACGGGCTGATCTGGTGCGGGCTCGCGCTGGCAACATATGCGACGGTGCGGCGGCGTCCCGTCGCGTCGGCGGAGGCCGACCAGGGGGCAGGGACGGCGGCGCAGAACGTGTCCTTTCTCGCTGCGCACAAAAAGACGCCAGCTTCCGCTGGCGTGAATAGGTTCTGGCATTCCGAGGGCCGTCCAGAACCTGAGAGACGGTGTGAAAAGTCCGACGCATGACCGAGTTAGCGGGCCGCCGGATGCGGCGCAAAACTGGACTCGGCGGTATCGGAACTGTCCGCGTGAACGGCGCGGTCAACACAGCGCCAGTCTACTCCAGTTCGCGAAACAAACCCCGGAAATATGCGAATTGGGTATGAGCTTGTCGTGCGCTGCCGCACTCATGCCGTTGTCATCGGATGCTCGTCGTCGAGGGCATGAATTCGTGATGCGCTCGCCGCGCCGCGCGTCGCAAACAGGCGTTGAGCGGCGTCTGAGCGATCCTGGAAAAGATAATATAATCAACTGTTAAAACAGGTCGCGACCGTGGCGGCGACGGCTGCCGGCGGCGGACGGGAGAACAATGAGCCGCGGGCGAAGCAGTATCGGGAGGGGCGCAGCTGTCGTCATTGGCGTACTGTTCAGGCTTGGCGTTCTTGCGTCGGGTGGCACGCGCGGATCTTCCATCTGATCGTTTTGGCGCTGGCGCTTTTGGCCGGCTATCGTTGGTTCCCAATCAGGCTTGCATCGAACAACACGTCGCGCGCCGCGCCCCGTGCCCCTGCAAGCCGTGCCCGCGAACCGCTCGAGTCTTCCACCGCGCCGCCGGCGTTTCTGGCGTCGCGTTTCGCGTCGCAGTTTTCATCCGCATATCACAAGGCTCACGCTGAGCCAGGCGATTTCATGACAAGTTCTCCCGGCTCATACGACGACGAGCCGTTGGCATCGATGACCGAATCCGGCGCGCCGGCCGACGCCTTCCGCATCCGGCCCGCGCCCGGCGGCGTGCGGCCGTCCGCACGCTGGATCGCGCCCGGCGAAAGCGTGGAGATCGGCGGCATCGCGGTCGAGGGAGGCTTTTTCTACACGGGCGACGTGCAGCGCTCGCACGCCGATTCGATCGAAGCATGCGTGATCGACGCGCGCTTCGATCTCGCTCGCGAGGACGCGGACCCGACGGAGAGCCTCGGCAGCGCCGCGCTCAGTTACGGTGTGCTTACACCGGCGCAGCGCCGCACATACGTCGAGTGGCTCGCGTCCGATCGCAGGAAATCGGATATCCACACCGGCTATCTGTTCTTCTATCTGTATGGGCTGGAACGGCGCGTGCTCGTCGACGGCGCGGCGGGCAAGGTGAGCGGCGACGAATTCAACGCGATCGCGAAAGAATTGCGCCGCCTGCTGAATCTCGACGCGAACTACGCATGGCAAAAGCATGTGCGCGGCCTGCTCGATGCGCTGTCGCTGATGGCGTCGCGTCATACGCGGATGTATCGGCAGCCCGCGCCGGACGGGCTGGCGACGGGCTATCAGGTGCCGCTGAACGTGCGCGTCGCGTTCGGCCAGGCGGCGCTCGACCAGCATCCGCTGCCGGCGGACTGGGCGCTCGCGTGGGTGAAACTCGATCCGATGATGGTGCGGCGCACGGCCGTCGCGCGCTGTCCCGAGGAATTCGACCGCGTGTTCATGCGTCAGTATCGCGAGCGCTTCGGCGATGGCATGATCCTGCCCGCCAACCGGACGAAGCTGGACGCGTCGCCGCAACCGTCGTTCCGCGCGCTGAAGAGCGTGCCCGTGCCGGGTTTTCTGGTCGGGCTGCCCGATATCGCGGCCGTCAACGGCACGCGCAACAAGCTGCAATTGCTGATGCACGAGAGCGCTGCGGCGCTCGACGCGTACAGCCGCTATCTCGGTCGCTATCCGGAAGCGCAGGGCACGCTCGAAGCGACGCTGATGCTGCCCGTGAACATGTGGCCGCGAGCGACGCACGATGCGATCGACGCGCTCGCCGCCGACGTCGCACACGACACGGTCGTCAGCACGTTCGGCGCGGTGCTCGCGCGCTTCAGATCGGGCGGCAAGATGACGCGCGACAAGGCCGTCGTGTTCATCACGGCGCTGGCGGAGGCGGGGATCGCCGTCGAACCCGACGTGCGCCTGGGCGCGCGCACGCCGAAGCCGACGGATGCCGTCGCGCTGTTCGCGATCGAGCCTGATGCGACCCCGTTGCATACCGACGACGCGTACGACGTCGCGACGATCATCGTCGATCTGGCCGCGACGGTGGCACGCGCGGACGGCGATGCGACTCAGCGCGAGACGGCCGTGATCGAGTGGCAGATCGAGCAGTGGCCGCATCTGTCAGCGCAGCAGCGCGCGCGGCTGAAAGCGCGTAATCTCGTGCAACTTGCGCAACCGACGGCCGCTGCCGGGCTCAAGAAAAAGCTGGAGCCGCTGTCGCAGGACGTGAAGACGACGATCGCATCGTTTCTGGTGCATACGGCGAACGCGGACGGCGTCGTGTCGCGCGACGAAGTGAGGCTGCTGGAAAAGGTGTACCGGATGCTCGGCATCGATCCGCAGCGTCTTTATACGGATTTGCACCAGCACGCGAGCGGCGCGCCGGCATCGGCGGCGGGCGCGAGCGCGAACGCGAGGGCGCACAAGCACGCCGATACGCAGAAGCACGCCGCGCCAAAGCCGGCCTTCGCCCTCGACGCGACGCGCATCGCCGCGCTGAAGGAGGAAACGGTGCGCGTGTCGGCGATGCTGGCGGACGTATTCGTCGACGAGGCGCATGGAGCGGCCGGTGCGGCGCACAGCCACGCGATGGAAGCGCAGCCGCCCGCGCCCGTCGAAGCGAACGCGAAGGCAACCGTCCGCGACGAGGAACACGAAATGCTCGCCGAACCTGCAACGTCCGCGCCTGAAGTGCAGCAAACGTCTGAAGCAACGACGTCTGAAGCAGCGCAGACTGACGATGAAACACAAGCCCAGCTCCTCGGCCTCGACGATGCGCACTCGTCCTTCCTGCGCCTGCTCGTGACGCGCGCGTCGTGGACGCGCGCCGAACTCGCCGCCGCCGCGTCGCATCTCGAACTGATGCTGGACGGCGCGATCGAACAGGTAAACGAGGCGTCGCTCGATCAGTGGGACGAGCCGCTCACGGACGGGGATGATCCCGTCGAAATCAATCAGGAAGTCGCACAAAGGTTGGCTGCATGACAACGATTCGCCCAAGGGACCGCGATGCGGTCCTGCAGTCCCTGCGCGCCGGCGTCGTGCCGCGCATCGGGCAGCATCTGATCCAGGTGGGCCGCGCTCGCGAACTCGAAGCGCTGCTGAAGGATGTCGAACGCGTCGCGGACGGCGGCTCGGCGTTTCGCATCGTCGTCGGCGAGTATGGCGCGGGCAAGACGTTTTTCCTGAACCTCGTGCGCTCAATCGCGCTCGAAAAAAAGCTCGTCACGGTTCACGGCGATCTGAACCCGGACCGGCGTCTGCACGCGTCGGGCGGCCAGGCGCGCTCGCTGTACGCGGAGCTCGTGAAGAACATGGCGACGCGCACGAAGCCCGAAGGCGGCGCGCTCTCCGGCGTGGTCGAGAAGTTCATCGGCCAGGCGAAGACGGAAGCGAAGGCGACGGGCCGTACCAGCGACGAAGTGATCCGCGCGCAGCTCTCGCAGTTGACGGAGATGGTCAACGGCTATGATTTCGCCGACGTGATCGCCGCGTATTGCCGCGGCTTCGACGAAGGCAACGAGAAGCTGAAGAGCGATGCCGTGCGCTGGCTGCGCGGCGAGTTCTCGACGCGCACCGACGCGCGCCAGGCGCTCGGCGTGCGCACGATCGTCGACGACGCGAACATGTACGACCAGCTGAAGCTGCTCGGCCGTTTCGTGCGGCTCGCGGGCTACAGCGGCCTGGTGGTGTGCCTCGACGAAATGGTGAACCTGTACAAGCTCGCGAATCTCCAGGCGCGCAACGCGAACTACGAACAGCTGCTGCGCATCCTGAACGATTCGCTGCAAGGCACGGCGGAGGGCCTCGGCTTCGTGCTCGGCGGGACGCCGGAGTTTTTGCTCGACACGCGCCGCGGCCTGTACAGCTACGCCGCCTTGCAATCGCGCCTCGCGGAAAACGCGTTCGCAACGAACGGACTCGTCGACTACAGCGGCCCCGTGATCCGCCTCGCCGCGCTCACGCCGGAAGATTTCTACGTGCTGCTCGACAAGCTGCGCCTCGTGTACGCATTCGGTGACGCGAGCAAGGCGCTCGTGCCCGAGGAAGCGATTCCCGCGTTCATGGCGCATTGCGCGACGCGTCTGGGCGAAGCGTACTTCCGCACGCCGCGCACGACGATCACCGCGTTCATCAATTTTCTCGCCGTGCTGGAGCAGAACCCGTCGGCGGATTGGCGCGAACTGATCGGCGGGCTCGAAATCGAGCGCGACACGGGCGGCGCGGCCGACATCGTCAACGACGCCGCGCCCGACAGCGACGATGAGCTCGCCAGCTTCCGGCTCAACTGATTCGCGCAGCTTCGATCTGCTCGACGAGCGCATTCGTCGCTGGATCTGGCGCGAAGGCTGGACCGAGTTGCGCGACGCGCAGGAACGCGCGGTGCCCGCGCTGATCGACGCCGATCGCGACGTGATCATCGCGGCGGCGACGGCGGCGGGCAAGACGGAAGCCGCGTTTCTCCCGATTCTTTCGAACCTGCTGCGCGACGAGCCGTGCAGCGGATCGGTGCTCTACATCAGTCCGCTGAAGGCGCTGATCAACGATCAGTGGTCGCGGCTCGACGATCTGTGCGAAGCGCTGGAGATTCCCGTCACCGGCTGGCATGGGGATGTATCGTCCGGCCGCAAGCAGCGCTTTCTGAAGAAGCCCGCGGGCGTGCTGCTGATCACGCCCGAATCGCTCGAAGCGATGTTCGTCACGCGCGGCTCGTCGCTGGCGGCGACGTTCGGCGCGCTGCGCTACGTCGTCGTCGATGAGCTGCATGCGTTCATCGGCTCCGAGCGCGGCATGCAGTTGCAGTCGCTGATGCAGCGTGTCGAGCGCGTGTGCGCTCGCGTCGTGCCGCGCGTCGGCCTGTCGGCGACGCTCGGCGACATGCGCCTCGCCGCGGAATTTCTGCGGCCGCGAGCGGCGCAGAACGTGCACATCATCGAATCGGGCAGCGCGGGCCAGGAATTGAAGATTCTGATCAAGGGCTATGTCGAGAAGCCACCGCGCGTTCACTTCGAGCCCGATATCGAGAATCCCGGTCTCGAAGACGTCGTGCCAGGCAGCACCGTCGAAGTCGCGAATCACATGTACAAGGCGCTGCGCGGCTCGAACAATCTGATCTTTCCGAACAGCCGCCGGCAGGTCGAGCTTTACGCCGACCTGTTGCGCCGCGCGTGCGAACGCGACGGCTACCCGAACGAGTTCTGGCCGCATCACGGCAGCCTGTCGAAGGAATTGCGCGAGCAGACGGAGCAGGCGCTGAAGGCGGGCGACCGGCCCGCGAGCGCCGTCTGTACGACGACGCTCGAACTGGGCATCGACATCGGCGCAGTGAAGAGCGTCGTGCAGGTGGGGGCGCCGCCGTCGGTCGCGAGCTTGCGGCAGCGGCTCGGACGCTCGGGCCGCCGCAAGGGCGAAGCGGCCATTCTGCGCTGCTATTGCGTCGAGGCCGAGCTGCACAGCGACGCCGATCTGTCGGACCGGCTGCGCGAAAGCCTCGTGCAGTCGGTGGCGATGGTGAATCTGCTGCTGCGCGGCTGGTTCGAGCCGCCGCGCGCGAGTGGCATGCATCCGTCGACGCTCGTGCAACAGGTGCTGTCGATCGTCGCCGAACGCGGCGGCGCGACGGCGAGCGAACTGTGGGACACGCTGGTCGCGAGCGGCCCGTTCGGTGCGATCGACAAGGCGACGTTCGCGGCCATCCTGCGCAGCCTCGGCGCGAAGGATCTGCTCGTGCAGGAAGCGGGCGGCTTGCTGCTGCACGGCGTGGCGGGCGAGCGGCTCGTCAATCACTACGAGTTCTACGCGTCGTTCACGACCGACGACGAGTTCCGCATCATCGCCGGCGCGAAGGTGCTGGGCTCGCTGCCTGTATCGAGGCCGTTGACGGCGGGCCAGGGCATCGTGTTCGGCGGGCAGCGCTGGCGCGTGCAGGAAGTCGACGCGGGCAAGAAGACCGTCTACGTGAAGCCGGACCAGGGCGGCGTGCCGCCCGTGTTCGACGGTGGCGGCTCGCTCGTGCACGACGAAGTGCGGCGCGAGATGTTCAACGTGCTGAACGATGGACAGCCCGTCGTGTTCGTCGATGCGACGGGCCGCGAGCTGCTCGAAGAGGCGCGGCGCTTTTTCGCGTCGAACGAACTGGCCTCGCGCGCGGTGTTCACGCACGGCGGGAGCACGATACTCGCGACATGGTCCGGCGATTGGATCAACGATGCACTCGTCGTGCTGTTGCGCGCCGAAGGGCTCGACGCATGGAACCAGGGTCCGACGGTCAGCGTGCGCACATCGGGCGCGGATTCGGTGAAGGACGCGCTGCAACGCATCGCGGCGCTGACACCCGCGCAGACCCGCGACGCATTGCGCGCGATCGGCAACATCGACAACGAGAAATGGGACTGGACTTTGCCCGACGATGTGAAGCGCAGCGCGTATGCATCGCTGCGTCTCGACATGCCGGGCGCGCAGGCGTTGGCGAGTCGGCTCGCGGCGGGGTGGCCGTAGGGGCTGCGACGCGTTGATTCAATGTTTGAAGAATGGACTCGTCCGCAATTTAATGTTAGGAATCTTGATTTAATATGTGCCAGACGGCTTAATACGCGATGGCATAATTTGAGACTATTAATAAGGCTGACTTAGTATCTTTTTGGGCTAGGGAGTTTGCTGATGGCACATGATATCTTCATCAAGATTCAAGGCATTGCTGGCGAATCGCAAGATGCGATACATAGAAACGAGATCGACGTGATTGATTGGACGTGGAAGGTCGTGCAACAGTCGCTCATGATGTCGGGATCGGGTGGCGGCGCTAGCAAGGCGACAGTCTCGGACTTCGAGTTTACGCACCTGATCGACAAGGCAAGTCCTAATCTCGCGAGTTATTGCTTCACTGGAAAGCACATTCCTGAAGTCAGGCTGGTTATGCGCAAGTCCGTGGGAAATGACAACGTCATACATCGACGGCATCGAGAACGTTGGACTCTCGTTCGCGAGAATGAAAAAAGAATACATTGTTCAAAATGCTATTGGCGGCCAACGCGGGACGGTAACTGCGATCATGGATATCAAACAAAACGTTGCTCGCTAAGGCGGACCTGCTATGAGCAACAACTTATATCAGTTTCATGAACATCGCGCGCTGTCGCCGGCCGGGCTCTTTCTATTCATTGCCCTTGATGAAACACGAAAGCGATTGGGCTTTGATAACCTCGCCGCCGCTGCATCGTGGCTTCTTGGTCAGAATGACGTGCCTGTACCGGGGAAGATGAAAGCAGCAACCGAGGGTACTTCAGTGGTTTCCATTTTTCTGCGGAAGGTCATAAACAAGCGGACCTCGATCAGGCTTCCTACTTTGACCTGGAAGAGTGTGACGGAACTTCGCATCATTTATACAACGAGCCTTGCAGGTTTCATCGGTCGCTTGATTCCAGTCGCAGGAGCCACCTTCATGACATATGACGCAACGGTAATCATGTATCGGACGGTGAAAGCGTACAACGCGATGGTCAAACCGGAGGATCAATTGTGACCGAACATGATGAGCTTTGGGAGCAACTAGAGCACTTCACGCGGGCCGAGATTGGACGATCCCTGTTCGGTAAGGAACCGATACTTACGCCGTCAACCCGGGTCGAAGAGGACTTGCGTATATCAGGAATCGATGCGATCGAGTTTGTCGACAAACTATTCGAGCGATTCAACGTGGCGAACGGTGAATCGTTCCCCTACGTGCGGTATTTTGGCGGCGAGGCCGGAGGAAACCCGATTGCTGCGATCCCTTACCTGATCCTGTTCCTCTTCACCGGGAAACGATGCGAGTCGGAACACTCGCTTACCCTCGGCATGCTGTTGCTTGCGATGCGCATGCACCGATGGGACACGGAATTGATCGAGAAGGAATGTCGCGACGTGAGGCGTGATGGATAGCGTGCAGTATTGACCACGGCCGAATATCTCGCTTTGTGGCGCTATTCGCGGTCCGTGTCGCCGCCGATTTCCATGGCGAAGTTCAACTGGATGAATCTCGTCGGAGATCGTGTCGACGGCCGCCCTACAATTCAAGCGCCTTAGTCGACCGATTGCTGTGCGTGCAACCAAGTGCAAGGAAATCAATTAAGCGGTAGCATACATTTCTTTGCGCGCATCGAACGACTCGCATGAAACGCCACGTTTCAGCGAACCCTCGCTGTTGTGCGCCCTGCACACAACAATTTTCCCCATGTCGAACCATCCTCAGACGAGGCGTCCCCTCGTCATCGCGTCCGTGATGGCGTCGATGGCGATGGTGGCCATCGAAGCCACCATCGTATCGACGGCCATGCCGCAGATCGTCACGCAACTCGGCGGACTGCGTCTCTATAGCTGGGTCTTCTCGTCGTTCCTGCTCGCGCAGACGGCGATGACCGTCGTGTTCGGCAAGCTCGCCGATCTGTACGGCCGCAAGCCGACCGTGCTCGTGGGCATCGCGATCTTCCTGATCGGCTCGCTCGGCGCGGGCTTCGCGTGGTCGATGCCCGCGATGATCGTGTTCCGCCTGATCCAGGGCCTCGGCGCGGGCGCGATCCAGCCCGTCACGCTGACCATCGTCGGCGATCTGTATCCGGCGCGCGAACGCGGCAAGATCCAGGGCTATCTCGCGAGCGTATGGGCGATCTCGGCCGTGGTCGGGCCGATGGCGGGCGGTCTGCTGATCCGCGATCTGTCGTGGTCGTGGATCTTCTGGATCAACGTGCCGATCGGCATCCTCGCCGCGTACGGCTTCTTCTCGTACCTGCATGAAGAGAAGCGCCATCAGCGTCCGTCGATCGACATGCTGGGCGCGTTGCTCTTCACCGTCGCGATTGGCGCGCTGATGATGGCGCTCACCGACGCCGGTTCGGAAAACGACGGCCGCGCGCTATTCGAAGTGGCGCTCTTCGTCCTGAGCACCGCGCTCTTCGTGTGGCACGAACGGCGCGTGCCCGAACCGATGATCTCGTTCGCGCTGTGGAGCCATCGTCCCATCGCCGCGTGCAATGCCGCGACCGTGCTGTCGGGCATGGCGCTGATGGGGCTCACGACGTTCCTGCCGATGTACGTGCAGGGCGTGCTGAACCAGTCGCCCGTCGTCGCGGGCCTCGCGCTGACGATGATGATGGTCGGCTGGCCATCGGGCGCGACCTTCGCCGCGAAGGCGTTTCATCGGCTCGGGCTGCGCCGCACGCTCGTCGGCGGCAGCTTCTTCCTGCCGCTCGGCGCGATCGCGTTCGCCGTGCTCAATCCGCAAAGCTCGCCGGTACTGGCGGGCGTCGGCTCGCTCGTGATGGGCCTCGGGATGGGGATGGTGAGCGTCAGCTCGCTGATACTGATCCAGGAGATCGTGCAGCCGCTTCAGCGCGGCTCGGCGACGGCATCGAATCTGTTCGCGCGCAATCTGGGCAGCACGCTCGGCGCGGCCATCTTCGGCGCGGTGCTGAACTTCGGGCTGAGCCATTTCAAGGGCGTGTCGATCACGACCGACCAGTTGCGCTCGCTGCTCGACGCGACGCCCGGCGCGGCGACGGTGGCGCTCGCGGGCAACGAGCTGGTGCGCTCGGCGCTGCATCACTCGCTGCATCTGACGTTTCTGTCGATCTTCGTGATCTGCCTGGGCGCCGTGCTGTCGGTGATGGTGGTGCCGCCCATCAAGCTCGGCGGGCAGCCGCGCGAAACGTCGGCGGCCGCGCATCTGACGGAGATGTGATTCTCCTTGACGGAGCCTCGTCACGCGTCGTCAGGATGCACCGCTGGAACCAGGCTGCTGCTCGACGGCATCTAGCGCTGCCGCCATCTGCACGAAGCCGTCCTCAGGCGGCCGGCTCGATTCGCCCGCTGCCTGCACGATCCACTGATTGAATGCGCGCATCGCGGGCGTCGCCGGCTTGCCTTTTTGCCACGTGAGCCAGTAGCTGCCCGCGTGCACGTCGATGTCGAATGGACGCACGAGACGGCCCATTGACAGATCGCGTTCGAACATCGACGCCGGCGCGAGCGCGACGCCAGCGCCTTGCATCGCCGCTTCGACCATCAGCCGCGACGAATCGAAAACCGGCCCGCGCACGGGACGCGGCGCAAGGCCCGCCGCAGCGAACCAGCTCGACCAGTCGTCGGCGCGATACGAGCGCAATAGCTTTTCGCCCGCGAGATCGGCGGGCGCGCGCAGCCGTTGCGCGATTTCGGGCGCGCACAGCACCGATAGCGGCGCGTCGAACAGCTTCAGCCCGCGAGAGCCGGGCCAGGTGCCGTCGCCGAAGCGGATCGCGAAGTCGAGACCTTCCGCGGCGAGATCGACGAGATTGTTGTTCGTCATCATCCGCAGCTCGACGAACGGATGCGCGTCATGAAACGACTTCAGGCGCGGCATCAGCCACCCCACTGCAAACGTCCCGACCGCGCCGACCGTCAGCACCTCGTGAAAGTGGCCGCCTTCGAACTGGCGCAGCACGGCCTCGATGCGGTCGAACGCATCGCTAAGCACGGGGCGCAGCGCGAGTCCTTCATCCGTGATCGCGAGCCCGCGCGGCAGGCGCTTGAAGAGCGTCGCGCCGAGCCGCTCCTCGAGCATCCTCACCTGCTGGCTGACGGCCGCCTGCGTGACGTTCAGCTCGAGCGCGGCACGCGTGAAGCTCAGGTGCCGGGCCGACGATTCGAAGGCGCGCAGCGCATTCAGAGGCAGATACGGTCGCATGATCGAGTCATAAGATTTTCTGGGGTGTCGGCCAATTTATCATCGTTTGTCAGCGGCGCGCGGAAACGCGATAGTGGCGGCTCTTCAAGGAGACACAACGATGACGCGGCGACGATTCACGATGACGGTATGGGGCAGTGCGATAGCTGATGTTGCATCTCGGGCGTTGGGCGCGGGGAGGGCTGCACTGCCCGTCGTGGCCGCGGTGCTCGGCGCGCTGTGCGCGATGCCGGGCGCGAGCCATGCGGCCGATGCGCCGCCTGGCCGCGTCCAGCGCGCAGTGGACGAGGCCATCCGGCCGCTGATGGCGAAGGACAGGATTCCGGGCGTCGCGGTCGGCATCATCGACGCGGGCAAGCCGTGGGTGATCAACTATGGCGTCGCGTCGACGCAAACCCGCACGCCCGTCACGAACGACACGCTGTTCGAACTCGGCTCGGTGAGCAAGACATTCACGGCGACGTTGACGGCCTGGGCGCAGGTGGACCATCGGCTCGCGCTGTCGGATAGCGTCGGGACGTATCTGCCATCGTTGCGCGGCAGCCAGTTCGGCCGCGTGAGTCTGCTCAATCTCGGCACGCATACGCCGGGTGGCCTGCCGCTTCAGGTCCCGGACGACATCCACGACGAAAGCCAGTTGATGAGCTACTTCAACGCGTGGCGGCCCACGTATGCGCCGGGCACGTATCGCACGTATGCGAACCCCGGCATCGGCACGCTGGGCCTGATCGCGGCGAAGAGCATGGGACAGGATTTCACGGCGCTGATCGAGCGGCGCCTTTTTCCCGCGCTGGGCATGAAGAACAGCTTCATCGACGTTCCCGTCGATCGCGCCGCCGATTACGCGCAAGGCTATACGAAGGACGGCAAGCCGATCCGGATGGCGGGCGGCGTGCTTGCGCCGCAAGCGTACGGCGTCAAGTCGACGGCCGCCGACATGCTCCGTTTCATCGACGCCAACATGGGGCTGCTCCGGCTCGATGGGCAGTTGCAACGCGCGATCACGGACACGCACACCGGCTACTTCACGGCGGGGCCGATGACTCAGGATCTGATCTGGGAACAGTACCCGTATCCCGTCGCGCTGAAGTCGCTGCTGGAGGGCAACAGCCCGTCGATGGCGCTGAACGCGATGCCCGTCACCGAAATCAAGCCGCCGCTCGCGCCGCAGGACAATGTCTGGATCAACAAGACGGGTTCGACCAACGGCTTCGGTTCATACGTGGCTTTCATTCCGGCAAAGCGCCTCGGCATCGTGATCCTCGCGAACAGGAACTTCCCGATCGAAGATAGAGTGGCAGCCGCATATCAGATCCTGACGGCGCTCGATGGCGTCGGACGCTGACGATGTTCGTTGACGTGGATGACCGGCTTTGCCTTTGTTGCGTCTTAAATGCGACCACATGACACAGTAATTAGCCATCCGTATTATTTGAGAAGGCCATTCGCGGTGCGAAAATGAGTGCGAGCGATTAACCGACACCGTACGAGGAGTGGCCATGTTTCCCGAGTATCGCGATCTGATCTCGCGCCTGAAAAACGAAGACGCGCATTTTGCCCGGCTGTTCGAGCGGCACAACGAACTGGACCATCAGGTTCACAACATGGAGACGGGTGTCGCGCCCACGGATAGCATCCGCATCGAAGCCCTCAAGAAAGAAAAGCTGCGGATCAAGGACAGTCTGTACGCCATCCTCAGAAAAGCCCGCGCCGCTGCGTGACGGCCGGCAGCCACAAGAAGAGATGTGAGGGCCGGCATGCGCGTGTAAATGGCGCGCCGCAATATGCGGGCGGTTCGGAGTTCAACGCCAACGGGAGGCAATGAAGTTGACAGCGCAGCACGACAATCGAAATGTACAGATGCAGGAAGTGCCTTCGACGGCGCACGCAGCACATGATCCGGGCGCGCGTCGCGCATCGCGCGGCGACGTGATGCCGGGGCATACGGCGAAATCGGCTGAACTCGCGCAAACGAGCCACGCAATCGCGGCCGCGAACGATCTGCTTGCCAACAGCGTGCAGGCCGTGCTCGAAGCGCATGCGGGGCAACGCGAGGACGAGGGCCGGGACACGCTGCTCCACACGGTAAAGACCCTGATGGACGGCATGTCCGCCGACGAAGTGAGCGCGTTGCGCAGCCTGCTGCTGGAAGGCAATCCGGCCACGTGGTCGGCAAAGAAGAGCCGGCATCCCGACGACGAACTGTCGCCCGCATTGCGCGAGGGCGGCTATCCGTATCTGAACCTGATGTCGCGCAGGGCGTACGAGAAGCAGAAGTATCGCTTGCAGGTCGAACTGCTGAAGCTGCAGGCGTGGGTGCGCGAAACGGGCCAGCGCGTGATGATTCTCTTCGAAGGGCGCGACGCGGCAGGCAAGGGCGGCACGATCAAGCGCTTCATGGAGCATCTGAATCCGCGTGGCGCGCGCGTGGTCGCGCTCGAAAAGCCGACTGAACAGGAGCGCGGGCAGTGGTATTTCCAGCGCTACGTCCAGCATCTGCCGACGGCGGGAGAGATCGTGCTGTTCGACCGCTCATGGTACAACCGGTCGGGCGTCGAACGGGTGATGGGATTCTGCTCGCAGACCGAGTACACCGAGTTCATGCAGCAGGTGCCAGCGTTTGAGCGGCATCTCGCGCAAAGTGGCATCCACATCGTGAAGTTCTGGTTTTCGGTGAGCCGTGAGGAACAGGCGCGACGCTTCAAGGAGCGCCAGGTGCATCCCCTCAAGCAATGGAAGCTCAGTCCCGTCGATCTCGCGTCGCTCGACAAATGGGACGAGTACACACAGGCGAAGGAAGCGATGTTCACGCATACGGATACGGCGGACACGCCGTGGACAGTCGTGCGTTCCGATTGCAAGAAGCGCGCGCGGCTCAATGCGATGCGCTTCGTGCTGCACAAGCTGCCCTACGCGAATCGGGACCTCGACGTGATCGGTTCCGTGGACCCGCTGATCGTCGGACGGGCGATGTAGCCGTCGATCCGGCATCGCTCGATAACCTCGCGATGCGTGCGCCGCGATAAACATCGGCGGCGCCGCGCATCGCATACAACGATCATCGCGCGTTATCGCGAGCACACGGCATCGACAACTCGAAGCATCTTGCCGAAGAACGCGTCGGCGAACTGCGAGTCGAGCCAGCGCACGATCAGCGCGATCCGTCGTTCCGGCTCGATCCACATGAACGAACTCCCCGCGCCGACGCCGAAGTAGCTCGACTCCGGCACGCTGGGGAACACGCGCCGTCCCGTATTGAGCCACACAAGCGCGCCATAGAAGGGTGCGAGTGCGCAAGGCGTGCGCATCCGCGCGATCCATTCGCTCGACAGCACGCGACGCCCATTGGCGAGGCCATCATCGAGCAGCATCTGCGCCACCTTCAGCTGATCGTTCGCGCTGACCGACATCCCGCCGCCCCAGTGCGAGCCGCCCGGCACCGACTGCACGCGAGCGCCGCCGATCTCGACCCACGCATCGTCGTAACCCACCCACTGCCAGTTCTCGCTCGCGCCCACGGGCCGCATGATCGACTCGCGAAACACCTCGGGCAAAGGCCGACCGAACAGATGCAGCAACGCGAGCGACAACTGGTTGATGCGCACGTCGTTGTATTCCCAGTACGTGCCGGGACGCTGCAACTGGCGCAAGTCGCCTTTCTTGCCGTCGGGAGGATCGCCGAACGTCACTGCGCGATAGTGATCGGCCTGATCGGACAGTCCGAAACACTTGCCTTGCCATTCGCTCGTCTGTTGCAGCAGGTGCGTCCACGTGATCGGTGCGTTGTGCGCATCGTCGAAACCGATGCCCGGCACGCGCGCACGCACGGGCTCGTCAGGGTCGGGCAACAGGCCGCGATCGTGCGCGACGCCTGCGAGCAGCGCCAGATACGTCTTCGCGATGCTGAACGTGAGATCGGCGCGATCCGGCTCGCCCCATGTCGCGAGCGGCCGGCCGTCGACGGCAATCGCGCCCGACACCGGCCCGCGATCGTGAATCGGCCCGAGCAGCCGGTTCCAGGGCGGCGGATCGTTCACGTGCACGCCGAACTTGCCATCGGCGTTGCGATCCCATGCGGATTCGTGATCGACGGAAAACTGGATGGCGTCCCGGATTTCCTGTGGCAAATCGTGTTGCATGCGTGACTGCTTCCTTGCGTGTTCGTGATGTTGAGTCAATTGCGTCGACCGATCGTGCCCGCCGGCTCAATGCGCGTTGAGCCGCGCTCGCGCCCAGACGAGCGTCAGCAGGCTCACGATGGCGGCGAGCATCAGATACAGTCCGGGCGCGAGGTTGTTGCCCGTCAGTGCGATCAACGACGCGACCGCGAGCGGCGTGAAGCCGCCGAACACCGTCGTGCCGATGTTGTAGCCGATCGCCATGCCCGTCGTGCGCGTGCGGGTCGGAAAGAGTTCGGCCATCAGCGCGGGAATCGGCGCGAAGTAGGTGGCCTTCAGCAGCGCGACCCAGATGACGGCGGCGAGCAGCGTCGGCAGCGACGGATGCGCGTTGATGAACATGAACGCCGGGTACACCGTCAGGAAGAACAGCACGCCCGCGCCGAGCATGATGCGCGTGCGGCCCACCTTGTCCGACCAGTGGCCGACGCACGGCGTCAGCACCGTCACGATCAGCCCTGCGACCAGCGTCGCGATGAAGCCCGACGAAGGCGCGAGGCCGAGTTGCCGCGACGCATAAGTCGGCATGTAGAGGATCATGTAGTTGGCCGTCGTCGTCAGCACCAGCGCGCCGATCGACACGAGCACGCGCGACTTCTGCGTCGCGAGCAACTCGCGCACGGGCGATTCGGCTTTTTCCATGCGCTCGAATTCGGGCGTCTCGTCGATCCGCCGGCGGATATACAGGCCGACAGGCCCGATCAGCATGCCGAACAGGAATGGAATGCGCCAGCCCCAGCCTTCGAGTTGCGGCTGCGTGAGCATGCCCGTCAACACCGCGCCGAACGCCGACGCGAGCAGCGTGCTCGCCCCCTGGCTGGAGAACTGCCAGCTCGACATGAAGCCGCTGCGCTGCGGCGCGTGCTCGATCAGGAACGCCGTCGAGCTGCCGAACTCGCCGCCCGCCGAGAAGCCTTGCAACAACCGCGACAGGAAAATGCCGATGGGCGCGAGAATGCCGATCGCCGCATAAGTCGGCATCAGCGCGACCATGGCCGTGCCGAGCGTCATCATCGCGATCGACAGCGTCAGCGACGCCTTGCGTCCCTTGCGGTCGCTGTACGAGCCGAGCACGAGCGCGCCGATGGGCCGCGCGAGGTACGACAGCGCGAAAGTGCCGAGTGTGAGCAGCAGGGACACCGTCGCGTTGTGCACGGGGAAGAACAGCTTCGACAGCGTGGTCGCGAAGTAGCCGTACGCGATCAGGTCGTAGAACTCGAGCGCGTTGCCGATCGACGTGGCGATGATCAGACGCGCGACGCTCGCGCGCGACGGCGCGTGCGAGGCTGCCTGCGCGCTGTGGGAGGCTTGATGCACGGATACGGAGTCAATGCTCATTGCGACGTCCTCAGGCAAGAGTTGTCGAAACATGCGGTGCGGGATTGGATGCGTCGGAACCTGTCGCGCCGAGGTCCCAGAAGAGACCGGCCATGATGCGCAGCCCGTCGCGCACGACGGGGCCGAGCAGATGTTCGTTCGGCGCATGCTGCGAGCAGCCGGGATACGAATGCGGGACCCATAGCGTCGGCATGCCGAGCACGTCGGCGAAGACGTCGTTGGGCAGCGTGCCGCCCAGGTTCGGCAGCAGCACGGGTTCTTCGCCCGTCGTCTGACGCAGCGAACGCAGCGCCCACTGAACCCAAGCGTTGTCGGGATCGACGCGTGTCGCGGGCGCGCCGCGCTCCACTTCGAGCTCGACCATGCCGAAGCCGTGCGCATCCAGATGCCGCCGCATGATCGATTCGAGGTTGCGCCAGTCCGTGCCGACGACGAAACGGATCTGCATGTACGCGATCGCATGCGGTGGAATCGCGTTGACGGGCTTGTCGGGATTGCCCGTGCGGAACGCGAGCACTTCGAGATTGTTCCAGCCGAACACGCGCTCGGTCGGCGTGAGGCCGGGCTCGCCGTAGTCGGCATCGACGGCCGGCTCGCCCGGATTGCCGCCCACGCCGATATCCGCGAGCGCGCGGCGCACCGCGTCGGGAATGGGCGGCGGGCGCAGTCCTTCGACGAGAATCTTGCCGTTTGCATCGACCATCGACGCGATCGCGTTCGCGAGCACGATGCCCGGATTGCGCAGCAGGCCGCCCCAGTTGCCCGAGTGATGGCCGCCGTCGCGCAGCTTCAGTTCGAGCTTGAAATTGACGAGGCCGCGCGAGCCAAGGAAAACAGTGGGGCGGTGCGCGGAAAGACGCGGACCGTCGGAGGCGATCAGCACATCGGCGGCGAGTTCGTCGCGCAATTGCGTGCACAGTTCGTGCAGGCCCGGCGAGCCGACTTCCTCGCCCGTTTCGAACAGCAGCTTCAGGTTGAAGCCGAGCCTGCCGCCGCGCGCATCGAGCACGGACTTCAACGCGGCGAGGTTGATGCTGTGCTGGCCTTTGTTGTCGGCGGTGCCGCGCCCATACCAGCGCTCGCCGTCGATGGTCACGTCCCACGGCGTCAGGCCGTCGCGCCACTGCGCGTCGTAGCCGCGCACCACGTCGCCGTGGCCGTAGCTGAGCACGGTCGGCAGCGCGTCGTCTTCGTGGCGATGCGCGATCAGGAATGGGCCCGCGCCCCTGGCGGGATTGTCGACGACGCGGCAGACGAAGCCCCACTGCGTCAGAAGCGGCGTGAGTTCATCGTCGAGATAGCCGCGCAGGCGTTCGCCGCTGTCGGCCTCCTGGCTCTCCGTGCGAAACGCGACGCGGCGCCGGAGGTCGTCGAGAAAGCGGCCGGAATCGTACTGGCCGGCCGCGTTTTGAATGGCGATGTCACGGGTCAACAGCGTGTCTCCTCTGCGGGCGTGGGTTTATAGAAAGCAGTTGAACCGATCGTGCGGTCGCCGATATTTCTGCACAATTACAATATTTGCCACGAATCGTTGCCGAAACGGCAAAGCACACGACCATCGACATGGACAGCACGGCACTGCGTTACTTTCTGGAGGTGGCCCGCAGCGGGTCGCTGAGCAAGGCATCCGAGCGGCTGTATGTGGCCGTGTCGGCGTTGAGCCGGCAGATCGGCAAGCTCGAAGAGGAACTGGGCACGCCGCTTTTCGAGCGGCGTCCGCGCGGCATGGTGCTGAGCGACGCGGGACGGCTGCTCGCCGAGCATGCGCGGCGCAGCCTGCTCGAAAGCGAGCGCGTGATCGACGAGATTCGCGGGCTGAACGAGGGCGGCCGCGCAACGATACGCGTCGCCAGTTCCGAAGGCGTCGCGCCGCATTTTCTGCCGCAAGTGTTCGCGCATTTTCTGAAGACGCATCCGTCGACGCATTTTCAGCTGGACGTGTCGGCGCCATCGGTGGCGACGCAGCGGGTGAGGGAAGGCACGTCCGATATCGCCGTGTGCTTCAGCATCGCGCCGGAGAAGGAGATCAACGTGCACTATTCGCAGCGCGCGCCGATCTTCGCGCTGGTGCGGCGCGGCCATCCGCTCGCGGCGCGCGAGTCGGTGTCGCTGCGCGATCTCACGCCGTGGCCGCTTGCGATGGATAACCAGGGCGTGACGATCCGGCAACTGTTCGATATTTCGTGCAGCCTCGAAGGGCTGATCTTCGAGCCCGTGTTCGTGAGCAACTATCACGCGGCGCTACAGAGCTTCGTGCGGCTCACCGACGCCGTGACGCTGACGGGTTATCTGACGGTCAGAAGCCGCCTGGAATCGGACGGGCTCGCGGCCGTGCCGATCACGAACCCTGAACTGCATCAGCGAACGCTGCAGGTTCAGACGATGGCGGGACGCACGCTGCCGCAGGTGATGCAGGCGTTTGTCGATCTGCTGACGCGAGCGATCGAGGAGCCGGCAATTGTCGATTGATGGCGGGCGTGAATAAACCGCGCCCCCGTTAGCAATCCAACAGGTCTCGAGCACGCGTCCCGCCTCACGACGCAAAGCATCCTTTCGTTTGCCTTCAGCCTGAAGTTCCAGCCCTCTCTGCGACTCGCGTGAGGGTTGGCAGCAATCGCGCATCGCGGCGTCCCGCCTCAAACACGCGACATCGTCGCCTCCCCCCAAAGCCAGGGTATACCCAATTTGCAAGCCAATTTGCGTACGCCCCTATTGCGCAAATAAATTTGCGAGAAGATACTCAGCGCAAATCGACTTGCTGTCGTTCCCTGTCGTTTCATCAACCAACGCAGAAGGTGTCGTCATGAAACTCGTAGCAAAGCTCGCCGCGGCCGCACTCGTCGCCGTTTCCGTCCTTGGTCATGCGGCGAGGGCAGAGACCCTGCTGGTCGCCTGCGATACGGCGTTCGTGCCGTTCGAATTCAAGCAGGGCGACAAGTACGTCGGCTTCGATATCGATCTGTGGGCGGCCATCGCGAAAGACCTGAAGATCGACTACAAGCTGCAGCCGATGGACTTCAGCGGCATCCTGCCCGCGCTGCAGACGCATAACGTCGATGTCGCGCTCGCAGGCATCACGATCAAGGACGAGCGCAAGAAGGTGATCGACTTTTCGGACGGCTACTACGACAGCGGCTTCACGCTGATGGTGCCCGTCGCGAGCACGATCAAGGGCCCGGACGACCTGAAGGGCAAGTCGCTTGCGATCAAGACGGGCACGTCGTCGGCGGATTACGCGAAAGCGCACTTCGCGGGCACGGACCTGCGTCAGTTCCCGAACATCGACAACGCGTATCTCGAGTTGCAGACAGGCCGCGTCGATGCGGCCATGCACGACACGCCGAACGTTCTCTACTACATCAACACGGCAGGCAAGGGCCACGTGAAGGCGGTCGGTCCGCAGATGATGGCGCAGCAATACGGCATCGCGTTCCCGAAGGGCAGTGCGCTCGTGCCGAAGGTCAACGCGGCGCTTGCGAAGATCAAGGCCGACGGCCGCTATGCGGCGATCTACAAGAAGTGGTTCGGCGTCGAGCCGGCTAAGTCCTGATAAGCGGGCCTCGGGAGAGAAGTCATGCAGTTCGATCTGTCCGTCGTCGTCGATGCGCTGCCTGCGCTATTACAAGGCGCGCGGCTCACGGTGCTGATTACCGTCGTGGGCCTCGCGGGCGGCATGCTCGTCGGCTTCCTGTTCGGCCTGATGCGCGCTTACGGCAACGCACTCGTGCAGAAGATCGCGTTCGCGTACGTGGAATTCGTGCGCGGCACGCCCATCGTCGTGCAGGTGATGTTCATCTACTTCGCGCTGCCCGTGCTGCTGAACGTGCGCGTCGATGCGATGACGGCCGCCGTCGTGTCGATCATCGTCAACTCGGGCGCGTATATCGCCGAGATCGTGCGCGGCGCGTTTCTGTCCGTGCCGCGCGGCCTGAAGGAGGCGGGCCTCGCGCTCGGCATGCCGATGTGGCGCGTGCTGGCGTTCGTCGTCGGGCCCGTCGCCATTCGCCGCATGACGCCGTCGCTCGGCAACCAGTTCATCGTGAGCCTGAAGGATACGTCGCTCTTCATCGTGATCGGCGTCGGCGAGCTGACCCGCCAGGGGCAGGAGATCATGGCCGCGAACTTTCGCGCGGTCGAAATCTGGACGGCCGTGGCCGTCATCTATTTGTGCATGATCGGTGTGCTGACGTTCTGTCTGCGCACGATGGAAAAGAGGATGCGGATACTATGAACGCGCTCGCCAGGATGGTGGAATTCAAGCAGGTGACGAAGCGCTTCGGGCAGACGACGGTGCTCGACGCTGTCGATCTCGACATCCGCGCGGGCGAGGTCGTAGTGCTGATCGGTCCGTCGGGTTCGGGCAAGTCGACGCTCCTGCGCTGTATCAACGCGCTGGAGCATATCGACGGCGGCGACCTGATCGTCGATGGCATCAGCGTGCGGGGCGGGGCGAAAAAAGTCCGCGAGATCCGCAAGGAAGCGGGCATGGTGTTCCAGCAGTTCAATCTGTTTCCGCAAATGACGGCGCTCGAGAACGTTGCGTTCGGTCCGCGCCAGGTGCGCGGCGCGGGCAAGGACGAAGCGCAGGCGCTCGCGCGCGAACTGCTCGCGAAGGTGGGCCTCGCGGGGCGCGTCGGTCATTACGCGAGCGAGTTGTCGGGCGGACAGCAGCAACGCGTGGCGATTGCGCGCGCGCTTGCCGTGAAGCCGAAGCTGATGCTGTTCGACGAGCCCACTTCGGCGCTCGATCCCGAGCTGCGTCAGGAGGTGCTGCGCGTGATGCAGTCGCTGGCGGAAGAGGGTATGACGATGGTCGTGGTCACGCACGAGATGGCGTTCGCGCGCAAGGTCGGCACGCGGCTCATCTTCATGGAGCACGGACATATCACCGTCGACGGACCGCCCGCCGAACTGCTCGACAATCCGCCGAATCAGCGCCTGCGTGATTTCCTTCAACACGTCGAATGATTTCGCTCACATGCCAGCACTTGGTTTCATCGAAGTTTCCGGTTCGCCTTATGAGGCGGGCCAGGCGTTAGGGCGCTTCGGCGCCGACGCCGTGCATCGTCATCTGGTTCATACGCCCGCATGGCGCAACGTGATGCAATGGCGCGGCACGCCGATGGCAGCCGCGATGGCCGCGCACGTTCAGCAGCGGTTTCCGCGCATCTGGTCGGAGTTGGAGGGGCTCGCCGACGGCCTGCGCGCGCCGTTCGACGAAGTCTTTCTGTGGAACTGCCGCGGTGATGTCTGGGCCGCGTCGCCCGACGGATGCACGACGGTGCAGTTGCCGTCAGCTGCGGAAAAGCGCATTAGCCACAACGAGGACGGCGACCCCGGTTTCGCGGGACATTGCGCGCTTGCGGCGTGCCGCATCGACGGCAGTCCGGGCTTTGCGGCGTTCGTGTATCCGGGCTCGCTGCCGGGGCATACATTCGCTGTCACGGACGCGGGTCTCGCCGTCACCGTCAACAATCTGCGACAGCGACGGGTCGAGGCGGGCGTGCCGCGCATGGTGCTCACGCGCGCGGTGCTGGATGCGTCGAGTGTCGATGCGGCGCTTTCCGTGGTGCGCGACAACCCGCGCGCGGGCGGCTTCCACCTGACGCTCGGGGCTTGCGCGAGTCCTGCGCTGCTGAGTGTCGAGTACAGCGCGCATGGCTTTTCGGCGCGAGAGATCACGCAGCCGTCGCTGCATGCGAATCACGCGATCCATCCGTCGATGCGCGACTTCCCGCAGGTCGTGACCGATTCGTCGCGCGACCGGCAGGCACCCGGCGACGCGCTGTTGAGCGAAGCGCGCGAAGAGGGGCGCAAACGCGGGCGCACGCCTGATCCGCTTGCGATTCTCGCCGACACACACGGCACGTCGCTGCCGATCTATCGAGCCGACCCCGCCGACCCGGACGACGAGAACACGCTCGCCACAGCCGATATCGTGATCAGGGCATCTCACATAGAATGGGACGTTTATGAACAGCCAGGCAAGCCGCCCCGGTATCGACTGATCGATGGACACAGACAAACGCAAGACGCGCCGCACGGCGCTGAATGACGACGAGGCGAGTGCGCCGGACATGACGGGAACCGCGCCGCGCAGCGTGGACGGACTGCGCGAACTGGTGGTGCGGATCGGACGCGACGAGGCGGGTCTGTCGCTCGGCGGCAAGGCGCATACGGTGCTCGCGCGACTGCTCGAACGGCCGGAGGAAGTGGCCGTGCGCACCATCACCGATCTGGCGACGGCGCTGGACGTGAATGCGTCGACACTCACACGGCTCAGCACGAAGCTCGGCTATACCGGGTTCGCTGATTTTCAAAGCGTGTTTCGCGATTCGCTCGCGCAGCGCCATCGGCATTTCTATACGCATCAGGCCGAGCGGCTCGTCGCGGGAAAAAAGGCGCGCACTCAGACGCCTGTGAATGGCGGAACGTCGCCCGAGGTCGAGGTCGTCGCGCAACTGGCGCGCGAATCGATCGGCAACGTCGAGACGTTTCTTGCGCGGCTGTCGCCCGACGATCTGCGCGGCGCGGCGGCTTTGCTCGCGGGCGCGCCGCGGGTTCGCGTGCATGGCTTGCGGCAGTTCAGCGCGCTTGCGAGCTTTCTTTGCTACGGGCTCGGGATGATCCGTACCGACGTCGCGTTGCTCGACGCGCAAGGACTCGGCGTGGCCGAAGGACTCGCTCAACTGCAACCGGGCGACGTGGTGGTCGTGTCGAGCGTCGCGCCTTATACGCGCAGCGTCGCCGAGGCCGCCGTGGCTGCCGCCGAGGCCGGCATGACCGTCATCGCGATTACCGACACGCTTGCGTCTCCATTGGTGCCGCCCGCGCGTCACGCGTTTCTGATTCCCCATGACAGCAGCTTTTTCAGCAACAGCATGGGCGCGTATCTGATCTTTTGCGAAGGCTTGCTGAATCTGGTCGCGACGCATTTGGGGAAACGGTCGCTGCAGGCGTTGTCGCGACGCGAGCGGTTGATTACGGCGTTGGGGATTGAGACTGGGTGAATTGGGCGTTTCCCGGGAGCCGGTTGGGGGGCTAATGGCGCGGATTCCAAAGAGCCGTAGCAACCGGCGGCCGGACAGGTTATGCGTCGAAATAAGCGGACATTTGAACTTGGCTGCTACAAGCCAAAACGTTGATAATTTACGTTATGTCAAATGACATGCACGCAATAAGAGCCCCCATCAACCCGCATCCCCAGACACACCTACGGCAACCGCTTGAACAGCTTCGGCCATTCTTCGAACAGCCAAAGCCTTAATCAAAGATTCAGAACACGCATCGGATGCAACTCGCGCAAACTTCTCGCGTCCGACCGTCCTCCTCAAGCCATACGAGTGCTACGACACCATTCGAGCACGGTCCTTCCAGTACTGCTCCCGAACCTGTCGACGCAGCACCTTGCCGACTACGCTCACCGGAAGCGATTGAACGAAGTCAACCGATTTCGGCGCCTTGAACCGGCCAAGACGGCTCTTGACATGCTCGATCAGCTCGTCTGCGCTCACCTGGGCGTCGGCCCGCAATACGACCTCCGCGTGCACCGCTTCGCCCCATTCCTCATGCGGCACGCCGACCACGGCGGACATCTGCACGGCCGGATGAGAATTCAGCGCAGCCTCGACCTCGATCGCATACACGTTGAACCCGCCCGTGATGATCACGTCCTTCTTGCGATCGACGATATACAGGAAGCCCTGCTCGTCGATATAACCCATGTCGCCGGATTTCCAGTAACCGTCTTCGAACTCGGCCGCAGTGCCCTCCGGATTGTGCAGGTAGCCCGACACCGTGGCGCGCGAGCGGAGCCAGAACTCGCCCGTCTGGCCCGGCGACACGTCCGTGCCGTCATTGCCCACGACCCTGAGGTCCACGCCCGGCGCGACACGCCCGGCCGAAGCGAGTTGAGCATCGCTTGCCACAAGATGATCGGCCTTGGTCAGGCACGTCACGGCCTGGAGACATTCCGTCGAACCGTACTGCTGCACGAAGATATTGCCGAACCGCTGCTGGGCCTGCCTGAGCTTGGCGGGACTCATCGGCGCGCCGCCGTAGGTCAGCGTGCGTAGCGACGAAACATCGTGCTGCGCGGCCTCCTGCAATTCCAGCAGCCGGTAAATCAGCGTCGGAAGCAACAGGCTAAAGGTGATCCGCTCGCGCTCGACGTTGCTGCACCATTGCTTCAGATCGGGCGAGTTCTGTGTGACGGAGCAGCCGCCACGGAACAGTGTCGGCAGCAAGCCGAGACCGGAGCCGTGACTGATCGGTGCCATGTGCAGATAGCGAGTGTCAGGCTCGTAGTGCTGCTCGAACTCGGTGTAAAACGAGTCGCGCGATGCAAGCCAGTTGTCCATCGTGTACTGCGCACATTTGCTATTGCCTGTCGTGCCGCCTGTGAAACGGTAGACCATGACGTCGTTGAACGCATCGCTGACGACGCCCGGATTTTCATCCGATACGCCTTCGAGAAGATTCCAGAAGTAGTACAGGCCGTCGCGCTCGACGTGCACGGGGTCCATGCAGACCACGGTCACGCCCGACTTACGCAAGGTGTCGTAGTAACGCTCGACCAGCGCATTCTCCATGAACACGACTTTCGGACGAATGAAATCGAACTGCCGGCAATGTTCATCCACCGAGTCGCGGAAATTGGTCCACGCCGCGGTCGCCTCGCCCTTGAGCGTGGTCCACGCGTGCATCAGCGACAGATTGTCGTTTTCCAGCAGGCACATGAATACATCGCCGCGTCGCAACATCAGGCGCTCGCGCATCATGTTGACGATCCGATTGGTGAGGCGATGCAGTTCCCGATAGGTGTAACGCCGCTGCCGTTCGATATTGACCAGTGCCTCGCGGTCGGCGAACCGGATAGCGAGCTGCTCCGTGAGGTTCGCAAAATTCAGTTTCACGCGTTGTCTCCTTTTGTTTGTGCATCCGGCTTCTGGAAGATTCAACAGCAATATCGATCCAGTTCGTACGCTTGATTACGCCACCCGGCCATCGATGCTGGACCCTTTGCCTGAACGGAAGGACCTTGCCAGTGGACGCTAGGCTCACCCGATGATCCGGCCGAGCGGGCTTAGACCAGGTTGCGAGCGATGATGAGCTTCTGGATGTGACTCGTTCCTTCGTAAATCTTGGTCACGCGCGCATCGCGGTAATAGCGCTCAACGGGGAAATCGGCGAGATAGCCGTAGCCGCCGTGGATCTGCAGCGCATCCGAACAGACCTTCTCGGCAATCTCGCTGGCGTAGAGCTTCGCCATCGACGCTTCGGATGCGCACGGGATGCCTGCCGTATGCAGTCTCGCTGCATGAAGGACAAATTGATGTGCCACAGCGACCTGGGTCGCCATGTCGGCCAGATCGAACCCTACGCCCTGCAGATTGATGATGGGCGCGCCATAAGCTTCGCGTTCCCTGGCGTATTGCACCGCGGCTTCCAATGCTGCGCGTGCCACTCCAACCGCCACCGCGGCGATCCCGATACGCCCCTCGGAGAACCCGCCCATCAGCCGCTTGTATGCAGTGCCCTCTTCTCCAAGAAGATTTTCGACGGGAACGCGGCAATTATCCAGTTGGATCTGTGCGACATGAGCCGAACGCTGTCCCAGTTTGTTTTCAACGCGCGCAACGACGTAGCCGGGATCGGTTGGATCGACGATGAACATGCTCCCGCCGCCCTTCCCCGCGTTCTTGTCGGTGATGGCGAACGCGAAGGCGAAGCCGGCCTCGCTGCCGTTCGAAATGAACTGCTTCGTGCCGTTCAGCACGTAGTGGTCGCCTTCGCGCCGGGCCGACGTGCGAAACGCCGCCGTGTCGGAACCCGCCTGCGGTTCGGTCAGAAGCCCCGCACCGATGGTCCTGCCGGACACCAGACCGGGAAGATAACGCTCCTTCTGCGAGGCGTTGCCCTCGGAGGCGAGCATGCCGCCCATCGTGTTGTGAACGTGCAGGATCGTCGCGAATCCTGCATCGGCTGCCGCGAAGGCTTCGATAGCGAGACAGTACTCGACGAAGCTCGCCCCCGACCCACCATACTCGGGAGGAACCAGCATACCGAGGAATCCAAGCTCCGCCACCTGATTCAACTCGGCATGTGGCCACGCGCACGTTCTATCGCGTTCGGCGGCAGTCGGCGCGACGACCTCCGCTGCGACCTTTCTTGCCGTTTCGCGAATCATCAGCTCCTGCTCGCTGAGAAACGCCGCTGAATTGTCTTTCATAGTCATTCCACTAGTTGGTTTCGTTTCAATACGTGATGACGAATGCTTCCGCTTCCAGCCAGGTTTGCGCTGTTGCATGACTGCCGTCCTTGCGCGTTCCGTCCGCCGTCAAAAAGACTGCCGATCGCCTTCTTGTTTTCTATTCCTTACTAAACTGGATGCATCGTCGTAGCCGATGTATCGCGATTCGATCCGGGTTGCAGCATCGAACGGCGCGTCACATCGATGCCGAAAACGAAGCGATCAAGCCGACACCATCCGGTTCTGTATCTCTTCTGCTTCCTGAAGTGCTCGTTGAATGATCGCCGAGGCGGACAGCACCTCGTCGATCAGTCCCTGAACCTGTCCGATCGGCAAAATGCCGCGCTTCATGTCGCCTTTCCGGATGGACAGCAGCGTGGATTTCGTCAATGCGCCGATCTGGACTTGCTGCACCAGGTTTGCAGGCCGAACGAACGCCATTCTGAGAACCTGGGGCAAGGACATGCCGAGCTGGGCGGCGCTCGCCAGCGCACCCGGCACGGCTTCGATGAAACTGATTGCACGCCGGGCACGCTTGCGCGCGGCTCGCGTGTCCATGACACGGCATGGAATCCCGTCGAAATTCGGGCTGTACAGCGTGTCGGCCACGCTCTTGCTGATCGCCGTATCCTTTGCGTGCGCGTGCAGTGGGCTTTCGAGCGACAAGGCGAAGCGCGTACCCATCGCGATGGCGTCGGCGCCGAGCGCCAGCGCCGCGACGAGCCCTCGCCCGTCAGCGAACCCTCCCGCCGCGATGATGGGTAGCTCGACGGCATCGCGCACGGCGGGGACGAGCGTCAGCGACGTCGCTGCGCCGCCATGCCCGGCCGCCTCGTGACCCGTCACGATCAGCGCGTCGGCACCGGCCGCTTGCGCGGCACGCGCATGCTTTTCCGTCGTAACCGTGTTGACGACCATGCCGCCATAGGCGTGAACGGCATCGGCGATTTCTGTGCTTCGTCCAAGCGACAGATTCACGACGGGCACACGCTCTTCCAGCGCGACGCGCACATTCCCCGACGCAAACGCCGTCAACATCGTGATGTTGATGCCGAATGGCCGCGAGGTGATCGCACGCACGCGTCGAATGGACTCGCGCGTCGCTTCGGGGTTCAAGGGGGCAGTCGCAAGAATGCCCAGCCCTCCCGCTTCGGAGACCGCGGCGACGAGTTCCGGTACGGCAATGTGGCTCATGCCTGAACAAATGATCGGATGATCGATACCGAACAGTCGTGTAATACGGGTTTCCAAAGTTGAGCTCCTTATTGGTTTGCATCGGGGAGTGTTCATGTCCAGACGGCGCACGGTGCGCCGCCTTCGCCAGCGGTCCGCGTACGCCCCTACGCAGCCCGCGCGTGCGGCCACAACCACGGCACGACGAAACGCAGCGCTTGCAGGTCGGCCGGCGTGTCGAGATCGACGGCCAGCCCCGGCCGTTGAACTTCGACGACCGGCAAGCCATTTCGCGCTGCCGCGCTGCGGTGTCGTGCTGCGCTGTCTTTGCCGAAGCTGAATGCAAAGGGGACGTCGAGCGGCAGGCATAGCGCGTTCGTGCCGCAACCGGTGTGGTCACGTGCAAGCGCGACGCCGGTGGCCAGGGGAGCGGCTGTCGCCAGCGCGATCAGATCGTCGGCGCACAGCAACGGCAGGTCGCACGACACCGTCATCAGGCGTGATCCGCGATTCGTACCGAGATGGGCGCGTGCTTCGTCGAGGGCGCCGTTCATTCCTGTGAGATTGCGCTCGATGAGCCACTCGACGCCCGCCCTGTGCGCCACGGCCGCCACTTCGGCACAGCGCGTCACCACGAGCGTGCGTCCGCGCCCAGGAAACCGCGTGGCCTCGGCTAGCACATGCTCGAGCAGCGTCGTGTTGAGACGAATGCGTTCGTGCTCGCTCAACATACCGGCGAGGCGTTGCTTGCCGCCGCGGATGGATCGAACGGGTACGACGAGCCACGGTTTCATGCGTTCGCTCTCGGGCCGGACAGATCGAGTGCCTCGAGCACGCGTGCCGCGAAGGCGTCGCCTGCCGACACACGCGCGACGGCTGCTATTGCCGTCGAGGCGATCTGCTTCGGTTGCCGCGGCTTCATTGCTCGCGCGCGTGAGGGTCGGCTTCGAAGCCCGTGATGCGAATGCCCGCACCCGAAATCTTGTAGCGCGAATTGATGGCGATGAGCACCGACGTCAACGCCTCGGCTGCCGCGGCGTTGCAGATGGGCCCCGCATGGTACGCACGCAGGCCGATCGCGCGGGCGAGACCGATCACGGTGTCACGTGCGTCGATGTCGTCGCCGCACACCAGCACGTCGCATTCGACCTCATGCGCAAGATCGCGCAGATGATGCGCCGAGACGTTCTGGAATGCCGCGACAACGCGCACGTCCGCGCCGAGGTGCGCCTGCATCTGCGCGACGGCCGAACCGCCTTCGGGCAACTGCACGCGTGCGACTTTGGGCGGCACGAGCGGCACGGTCGCGTCGATCAGGATCTTGCCGCCGAGACTGCCGCGCACTTCATCGGCCGTTGCGCGTGCAGCCGCGTACGGCACCGTCAGCACGATGATGTCGGCTGCCTGCGCGGCCATCGGATTGTCTTGCCATGTCAACGCCGCGCGGCCGAGTACATCGTTGAGTTCGGCACATACGCGCACAGCCTTCTCTGCGTTGCGCGAGCCGATGATGACCCTGTAGCCGGCCTGCGCCCAGCGCAATGCGAGCCCGCTGCCTTCATTGCCCGTTCCGCCAAGCACGGCGATCGTCGGTTTTTCCTGTTGCACCATGTTGCCCTTCGCGTGTCTGTTCGATTCCCGCGACCTGAATGGCCACGTCGTGTTGGCTATGCGTATCTCGGCGCCGCGCACGTTGCGGCGTGCCGCTCGAGTCCGGACACGTCACGGTCCCGACTTATCGCCTGTCCTGCCCGTGCCCGCGCAAGCGTTGGTCAATCGAGGTTCAATGTCACGCAGCCGGAGCGCTTCGCGATATCGACGAACGCTTGCAGTTGCGACATCCGCTCCTGGAAGCTGCTCGTCTCGAACATCGGAATGACGGTATGGACACCGGCGGCCTGATAGGCATGCAGCCGCTGGGCGATCCGGTCTGCGGGGCCGCACAGCGTCACCATGTCGACGAGTTCGTCGGGCAGAAGCGCTGCCGCCTCGGCCTTGCGTCCTGACAGGTAGAGCTCCTGGACCTGTTCGGCGACATCGCCGTAGCCATACGAGCTCACGAGCGTCTTGTAGAAGTTGTTTTCCTTCGAGCCCATGCCGCCGACGTACAACGCAAGCCTCGGCCGCATCGTGTTGCGCGCCCGGGCCAGGTCGTCGTCGATATGAACGATCACGTTGACCATGACGTCGATCGCAGAGGGATCGCGGCCGGCCGCGCGCGCGCCCGCCTCCAGCGGTGCGCGCAGCGTCGCCGCGTGCTCGGGCGCAAACCAGAATGGCAACCAGCCGTCAGCGATCTCGCCGCACAATTCGATGTTCTTCGGACCGAGCGCTGCGAGAAGAATGGGCACGGCGGGACGCACCGGGTGCATGATCAGCCTGAGCGGTTTGCCCTCGGTTCCCGGCAGCGGCAGCCGTATCGTCTCGCCGTGGTACTCGAGCGGCTTTTCGCGGCGCAGGATCATGCGGATCACTTCGACGTATTCACGAGTGCGCAGCAGCGGCTTTGCAAACGGTACGCCATGCCAGCCTTCCGAGACTTGCGTGCCACTCGGGCCAAGGCCCATCAGCAGGCGTCCGTTGGACAGCCAGTCGAGCGTCGCGGCCGTCTGTGCCGTCATGGCTGCCGTTCGGCCGGGAATTGCGAAGATGCCCGCTCCGATCTGAATGCGCTTCGTGCAGGCCGCAAGCGCAGCGAGGACGGTTGCAGCGTCGTTGCCATAGGGCTCGCCAACCCACAGCGAACGGTAGCCGAGTCGCTCCGCCTCCTGTGCGAACTCGATTTCCTGGGCGGGTGTGAAGAGGGTGGCGATGTACCCCATGTTGATGCCGATATGCATGCTGCTTGTCTCCTGTTCGACTCGACCGGGTTCGGGGATTGCTGACGTTATCTGGCAGTTCGTGGCGCAATGCTATGCCAATACGTTTCGTGCGCACCCTGTCCTTTGAGGGGGTGTAGAGGCGCGAGCAGTCCGGCGCTCGTCGCCTGTTTCAGGGTGTTGTTGCACCGCTCGGCAGAGCGTCAAAAAACAGCGATGAGCGACTGATTCGGGGCCGCAGAAGGCATGCGCGCAATTGCTGCCCGAACGTGGTCAGGACGACGGCACACGGCGTGTCGAAGCTACGCGTTCCCTAGCGCGAACGGCGTTGCGTCATGCATGGCGAAATGACGGATCACCTGCACGCGACGGCAGAGCGTCGATACAGCGCTGATCAAGGCGAAAGGGGGAACATTCCGACGCGCACCGCGCGATGACGTCGACGTTGCGACGCACGATGCTCGAATTCGCGCCAAAACCCCCTCTGAATAGGCCACTTGAGGGACGAAACGGATTCGCGGTTGCAAGCGATCGGTAAGATCACACTTTTAGTCCAACCGAGCGGTTCGATGGCGGCGGTCCAGCGAGCGAGCCGGGATTATCGACATGTCCTTCAAAAAACGGCTGAAGTCAGAACAACAACCCGACCGCGCGTGCGCCCCACGGAGCACGGCGACGTTCGACTGCGCGAGGATGGCACGATGCGCGGCGATCAAGGCAGGACGATGAAGCTACTGACGGCACTGACACGACACATCTTCATGAGCCTCGGCAACGCGATGCCGACGTATGGCCCTTTCAATCGCATGCGTGCTTCGATGTACCGCAAGGCGGGCATGGTGATCGGCAAGGACGTGACGATCATCGGGCCGTTGAATGTCGAGATGAGCCTCAACGAGGAGACGATTCGCGGCATTTCGATCGGAGACCGCGCGTATCTGAACGCCGATACGCGCCTCGCCTGTCGAAACAGCCGGATCTCCATCGGCGTCGACGTGCAGATCGGACCGCGCGTATCGTTCGAAACGGCCACGCATGGTCTCGTGTTCGAACCCGAGTTCGGGCGCGGACTGGATCACCAGGAAATCCGCATCGAAAACAAGGTGTGGATCGGTGCGGGTGCCACCATCCTGCCCGGCGTGACGATTCACGAGGCGGCGGTGGTTGCCGCAGGGGCCGTCGTGACGAAGGACGTGCCGGCCTATACGCTCGTCGGCGGCGTGCCGGCACGGAAAATCAAGGATATCGAACGCACGTGAAGCATGCAGCGCGCGCTGCATGGCGGAGAAATGGGGGCGAGGATGTGTCGTCCATTTCGCCCTCCTCCGCTGCCCGCCTGGCGAACCGGCAATCAGCCGCGAGCCTGATCCGCTTCAGACGCCTTGCCTTCATCGGCGGCAGCGCTTTCCGGCTGCGGCTTGCCATCGTCCTCCGCAGCCTTCGCGACGGCATTCGCTTCGCCCTCCGGCTTGGCCGGCTTCGTCCGTCCACCCGAGCGACGACGCGCAAACGCCGAATCCGATGCCGTGACCTTGCCGGTTTCCGTCCCTGTCAGATCAACGCGCGGCGCGCCTTCCGTCAGGCTCGCCCAATAGCGGCTGCCGCGGCACCAGGTGCTCACCGCGTCGCGGATTTCCTGCTCGGTCAGCTTCAGTTCGCCCGCTTGCGCAAGCAGATCTTCGAGAATGCCGATCTTCAGCGCCACCTTCGGCGCAGGATTCTTCGGAAACGCCAGCGGAAAGCGCTTCTGCAATTTGCCGATGGTATGCACGACGGGATCGACGGGATTTTGCCGCGCTGCCGGCCGCGCCTGCGCCGGTTTGCCCGCCGGCTTCGCGGCAGGCTTTGCCGCCGGCCTGGCGTCCCGGGTTTTTGCGTCCTTCGCTTTGGCATCCTTGCCGCCCGCCTGGGCAGCCTGCTCTTTCGCCGCCTGCTTTTGCTTGCGCTGTGCGTTTGCCTGTTTGGCGAGTTCGTCCCTTAGCTTCGCCAGTTGTTCAAAGCCCATGTGTTCACCTGTATTGCAATGACGCAGGATTGTAGCAGCCGACGAGCATCTTCATCCCGCCCGGCTACCGACTGCCGTGCGCTTATCATGCACTTGCTTGATGGCCCTTTCTTGATACTCCTCGCGGTATGCGAGCTTTCGCCACGATGTGCACAAGGCGCGGCAGTAGCCGACGCATTGGGCAAATAGCGGTCCTGATACGCGTGAATCACAAAGAAGTTGTCACCGCATGCGATTCTGCGCGAGATTCACGCATAAAAAACAAAGCGCCGCAAGTGCGGCGCTTCGTGTGACTTCAAATACAACAAACGGCATCAGAACCGGTGCACG
>NZ_CYGY02000153.1 GCF_900007165.1 Paraburkholderia piptadeniae | reverse complement strand
AAGTCGCCGACGCGTGCGCGCTCAGCGCGAAAACGATCAGTACACACAAGATGCGACTGATGCAGAAACTTGGGCTTTCCAACAATGCCGAGGTGATCCGGTACGCGATCCGGCACGGATTGATCGTCGGGTAGAGCGATGCCGCGGAATTCAGGAATAAGTGAGTATTGCGAGCATTCTGCCAGGGGCGTCCAAATCTTTTGCAGCGCGGCCCGTGACAGGATTTCATCGGGCTCGTCGGCCACCTGTACGACCCAGTTTCAGTCACCAGTGGTTATCGTAAAGTGTGTGATTCGACGGGCGGCGAGAATTCGCTTGAAGGTCAGATACGGCCGGCACGCGTAATTTCCTCTCCTGCCTGACGCGGCAAGCGCAGCGTGATGGGAATCGACGCCAGCGAGCACAAGCCCACCAGCAGAAACGCGGGCCAGAAATCCGACCACATGAGCGACGCGTGCCCGTTCGCTGCGCGGGAAATTTGCAGGATGATGCCGCCGATCGTGACGCTTAGACTGAGCGACATCCGGTGCACGGCACTGCCGAGGCTCGTTGCCCGTCCAACGTCGCGACTCGCAATTTCTGCATAGGTTAACGAGTTGAGAGTCGTTAATTGCAGCGCCGGAAAGAAGCCGCCAAGCAGCACAACTACCCAGATGATCCATGTTGGCGTGCACGGGAAAAATAGTCCGTGAGCCGCGACCGAAACACCCGAGAGCGCCGCATTCGCCACCAGCACCGAACGGAAGCCGTAGCGTCGCAGCATGCGCGGGGCGACAGTGCGTGTGAACACGGCGCCGAAAGCAGACGCGCAGGTGACGAGGCCGGACTCAAAGGCACTCATGCCGTATCCTTCCTGCAGCATAAGAGACAGCAGGAACGGCAGCGCGCCAAGGCCGATGCGGAACAGTGATCCGCCGAGGACGCTCGCGCGAAACGTCGGTATGTGGAAAAAGTGCAAATCGAGGAGAGGCAGCGGTACACGCCGTTCATGCACAACGTATCCGGCGAGCAATACGGCGCCCATCACGCCCATGCAGAAAGCATCGCGGTTCGAAACGATTTCACAACCGATAAGGGACAAGCCAAGCAGAAGTAGCGCGGCACCCGCCCCCGACAGAAAAAAGCCGGTCCAGTCGAGGCGGCCGGGATGCGGTTCGCAGGTGTTTGCTATGTGTCTATTCGTCAAGCAGATGCCGAGAATGCTGATAGGCACGTTGACAAGGAAAACCAGGCGCCAATGCGAGTAGGTTGTGATAAGGCCCCCGAGTAGTGGACCTGCGGCTGGACCGACGATCGCGGGAATGGTGAGATAATTCATCGCGCGTATGATATCGGCTCTTTGCACAACGCGAAAAATGATGATCCGGCCCACCGGCACCATCATCGCACCTCCGACGCCTTGCACGAAGCGTGCGAGCGCGAAGGTGATGAGGGAATTTGCCGCCGCGCAGAGGAGAGAGCCGACCACGAAGATGCCGATCGCTGAGCGAAACACCGTGCGCGCGCCGAAGCGGTCTGCGAGCCAGCCACAAGCAGGTATAAACGCGCCAAGTCCAACGGCGTAGCTCGTTACTGCAACTTTTAGCGTCACCACATCGTGCCCGAAATCGCGTGCCATCGTCGGCAGAGCCGTGAGGATCACGTTCTCGTCGACACTTTCCATGAACATGGCGCACGCGACGATCATCGGCGCGATCAGGGATTTCTGGCCAACACTCGAGCTAACCATTTTTGACTTTGTTCAGTTGCGTGACTCTTTGTTTGTAGAGCAGGCCTTGGAGCTTCTGCGGGTTGGACTCAATCCGCCTCAGATCTGTGAATGACGGCGCGTTGACGAGATTCCTGTGAGATAAATCGTTCGTCGTGCTGCATGTGGATAAGACCACGCGATGAGGCTGGATCACCTTACTTCTGTAGGTAAGGTGTCGAGCGGTGGTCCAAGTCGCCGCGGGCCCCAAACGCATGGTCCGGCAGTCCTCCGAGGAAGTCGACTACGCCCCTGGTTGATAACGCGCGGACGATCCTACTCGGAAGTTTGCGCGTAGCGAAGAGCGTACGCCTGGTGTACGGGAACTTGCGCCACAGAGCCTTCAAAGCTCCTCGCATGTATGGTTTAAAAGGGAAGCCGTTTTTGCCTCGTTTCGGACGGAGTCGGTACGCAAGTACTCTAGAGAGCCGCTTTCCGTCTTTCCATCATCCTGTCTTTTTTCCTTCGCGCGACATGACGCAATAGTTGAGCCAACACCAATAGATAGCATGAAGATGAAGTAAGTTGTATTGAGGCCGATGCTAGATATTATGTCCGTGTTCCGTGTGAATGTTATTGTGTCAGCGTGGTCATTAAATGTGGTCATTAAAAATTGTGACTTATTTTATAAGATCTATTTCAGTCTTTCGCTATGTCGCACACCCGACAATGTCGGATGTGCGACATGCCGGTTTGCCATTACTGTGCCGATTTTTAGGCGCTTATCGTTGGTTCGATCTGTGCTTACTAAGAGTCACGCTGGGGCGGTGCGCGGGCAGATTCATCGACCTCGGCGTCGGGCGCAGCTCTGGATTCGGTCAGACGCATGAAGAAAGCGTCAATGTGAGCAGAGACGAAATGACGAACTGCGTAGATTCGCTGCTCGCCCGACGGGTACTTGAATGGCCTGCGTCAATTGGGCTGCGGCGAAGAAGTTCAAGTTCCAGGCGCTAGTCGATAAGAAACGCTAACCGTGCAACTCGCGGCTTAGCAAAGCATAGATTTGCGTATAGTCGCTAACATTCTATATTCATCTCATGCATGTTTCTTGCGTTAGATGATGCTCTGCTTGACCCACGAGCGATTGAGGACATTATGAAAAGTAGCATCACAGGAAATTGCAATGTTGAAGAAAAAAGTGAATTGCGAAGGGCTGTCCGCCAGATTGGTATTCTCTTATTTGATGGATTCTCTCTCCTCTCGACCAATGCTATTACGGAGATATTTCAGCAAGCAAATGAAATATATAAAAACAGCAGTCACAGGCCGTATAACATCAATTTCTATTCAGGGAAAGGCGAAAAAACTCGATGCTCGTCATCAATCGATGTATGGACACGCGCATGCGATCCTGGTGATGTTCGTAGATTGGATGCCGTATTCATAGCAGACGGCCCTGGCGTAGCGGCCGCGCGCCTCGACAGCCGAGTCGTTGACTGGCTATCGGAGGCGGTCTCGCAAGATGTCATGATAGCGCCTATCGGCGACGGAAGGCTACTGTTGGAAGCTGCCGTCCGAGGCCGCAGTGGGTGACATACGGGGCGGGCATATGGCCGTCGGTCAATACCATGCAGCTTAAAGCTCAAGCTGGCTTGCTTTACGACCCGCCAGACAATGTCGGGCCCGCAGATAGCGCTCTCGGGATGGTTGGGCGAGACATCGGTGACGAAGCTGCGCATGATGTTGCTGTAAGGATTCAACCGTTCGGCGGGGATGGACTGGATGGAATTTTCTTGGTTCTCTACCCCGGCTTGCGTTGAAGGAGCAATTGGGAAGGGTCAGGGCGGCTTCCCAGTGGATGAGGCGATACTGCGATCATGCCGTTCCCTTTCGTGAGGCGATGCGCGTTGCAGCCATGAGTGAGCGAAACTTCCCGCGCCGATTCAAGCGAGACTCGACTTGGCTTCGCGATTGCTCGTACAAACAACCTCGTCGATCGACAGTATTGCAAAGCAGTGCCGCTGGACAGGCCCGGCACGTTTCTCCCGTGATTTCAAGCAGCTTCGCGGCAACTTCCACCGAGTTTCGCGAACGTTCTGCCTGTCGGCAGACTTCGGCTTACTCATCGATGCCGATTCGAGCGGTAAGCAGCGTGCGATACGCAAACGGGATTCGCATCAGCGAAGCTTTTCCTGGCGGTCGAGTTCGTCAAGTTCGGCAAAGAACTCGTCACCGTAGAGGTGATGTGCGCGCTCGATCTGTTTCTGGCTTATGGCCAGTATCTTCAGGAGGGCTATCGTCTGTTGCGTGGCTTCATAGGCTCGCAACGAGTCTTGCTTCGCCGTTCTGGGTGATGATGATCGGCTCGCCTGATTCCGTCAGATTTTTGGTGATCTGCGCATTTTCGCGATTGAGATAGCTGATCGGCTTTACCTGATCGGTGAGACGCATCAGGCGCTCCATACGTATTTCGAGTAAGGCTGTCGCCCGGTGGAATGACGGAACAGCGGCTTGTTCCGGTTGTTGACATTGCTTTCCAGGCCGCCGGCATCGGTAGCTGCGCGTCGATTGGCCCCCGCGATGCTCTAACTGCGCTCAACGAAGTCTTCATGAGCGAATCTGGCGATGCTCACATCGTATCTCGCTCCCGTACCCCCCAGGCTGACCGTCGCACGCTTTGCGCTGTCAAGCAACGCCTTCAGCGCAAGCTTGATGATGTCTGGAACGTCGAATCTGCCCTTGGGTCCGGATAGCGTCAGCGCGCCCACCAGTTGACCAGTCGAATCGAACACCGGCACCGATGCTGATGTTGTTTCAGGATCGCGTTCGCCGTATGACACCGCCCAGAGTTGTTCGCGCACCTCACTCCAGCGCGGGTCCAGCGATTCGGTGAATGCGAGTAGTACTTTGCCCGACGCGCCCTTGTCGATCGCAAATTCCTCACCAACGCGTATCGAGACCCGTACGCTTCTTGACGGCTCTACGCGGTACAGCACTAACCGATGGTCACCCTGCCTCACGTAGAAAGATGCCGTCTCGCCAAGGTCTCGACTCAAGTGCTGAAGGATGGGTTCGACAACAGGACCGACTTGAAACGACCGTTGATAGAGCGTTGCGAGGCGCAGTGGTTGATGGCCGATTGCGTACTGCCCGTCATTCAGTTTCCGTATGAATCCGCCGTGCTCCAAAGCACCGAGCAGTCGCAAAACCGTGCTCTTGTACAAGCCGGTCCGGCGCGAAAGTTCGGTTAGCGTCAACTGATCATCAGTCGGTCCAAAGGCGTTGAGAATCGCGAATGCTCGATCCAGGACCGCAACGCCACTCGACGTTTCAGACGCGTCGACCGATGACTGCGTCGTCGAAAATGCATTGATAGACACGTTTTTTCTCCTTGCTCATCACTATCACTTTACAGTTCCGTCTGGTGGAACTCAAGTTCTGTTATTTGAGAAAATTCGGGGTTTACCCGTCTTAACCAACATCGAATACGCGCATATAGTTCTTTCCAGTAGAACTAAGGTCTGACAGATAGAACATGGGATCCAATGATGTGTACATCCAATCCTAGGGTGTTGATCAGCGAAGTCGGGCCGCGCGACGGCCTGCAAAGCATCAGGAGCGTCATGCCGACAGCGGCCAAACTGCGATGGATCTCCGCGTTGGCGGCCGCTGGGTTGAAGGAGATTGAGGTGGGCTCGTTCGTGCCCCCGAAGCTGCTGCCGCAAATGGCCGACATCCGTGAGGTCGTGGCGCATGCGCTGTCGATCCCGGGCCTTCATGTCGCGGTCCTCACGCCGAATCTGCGTGGTTCGCAAGGCGCGTTTGAGGCCGGTGTGCACAAGGTAACTCTGCCCGTCTCGGTGACCAACGAGCACTCGATGGCCAATATACGCAAGACGACAGTGCAGATGATCGAAGAGGTGCGCAACATCGTCGCATTGCGCAACGAGCTCTTTCCTGGCGTGCGGATCGAAGCGGGGGTGTCGGTCGCATTTGGCTGCACGATCGCCGGCACGGTCACCGACGATGAAACGATGCGTATGTGCCTTGCGATGGCCGAGTGCGGCGTGGACGAGATTGGTCTTTCCGATACCAGCGGATACGCCAACCCTGCGCAGGTTCGTCGCCTGTTCCGCCGACTGCAATCTGAACTCGCGGACAAGGCGGGCGGGGCGCACTTTCATAACACACGCGGTCAGGGACTGGCCAATGTGATCGCTGCACTTGACGTTGGCGTCACAACGATCGATTCGAGCCAGGCTGGCCTTGGTGGCTGTCCGTATGCGCCGGGCGCTACGGGAAACATCGTCACGGAGGACCTTGCTTTCCTGCTGGAAGCCATGGGCTATGACACGGGCGTGGACATCGACAAGCTGATCGCTGCGCGCGCGATTCTGGCCGAAGCGCTACCGGGAGAAACTTTGTACGGGCATGTGCACGATGCCGGGATGCCAAGGGGATTCAGGTACTCAGACGGGCGTGTACCGAGCGCGCCGCAACCGGAAGGCTGTCTGTTGGGAGTTGCGCAATGAGCGAAGTGCCAGCGAATCAATCTCTGCCGTACAACGGCGTGCGTGTTGTCGAGATGACGCACATGGTGATGGGACCGACATGCGGCATGGTCCTGGCTGATCTGGGCGCGGAAGTGATCAAGGTTGAACCGATCGCTGGTGACAGCACGCGCGCACTTCGCGGTTCCGGAGCGGGCTTCTTCAGTACCTTTAACCGGAACAAGAAGAGCATCGCCGTCGATGTGAAGGATGAGCGCGGTATCGAGATCGTGCACAAGCTTCTTGCGGGTGCGGACGTCTTCAGCGAAAACTTTAAAAGCGGCACGATGGACAAACTGGGCCTCGGTTATGCAGCACTTTCCAGGCTCAATCCGCGTCTCATCTATGTGTCACACAAAGGATTCCTGCCCGGTCCGTACGATCACCGTACCGCGCTCGACGAGGTCGTGCAGATGATGGGTGGCCTCGCCTACATGACGGGACCGGAAGGGTGTCCGTTGCGGGCCGGCACGAGTGTCAACGACATCATGGGCGGCATGTTCGGCGCAATCGGCGCGATGGCGGCGCTCGCTCAACGCGGGCGCACGGGACACGGCCAAGAGGTCCAAAGCGCGCTGTTCGAGAATAACGTGTTTCTCGTCGCGCAGCACATGATGCAGTTCGCCGTGACCGGAAAAGCCGCAGCACCGATGCCGAGCCGAATCTCCGCCTGGGCGGTCTACGATGTGTTTTCAGTCAGGAACGGCGAACAGATCTTCCTGGCGGTCGTTTCCGATAGACAGTGGGCGATCTTCTGTGACGCGTTTGGTCTATCGGAACTGAAGGCGGACGAGCGCATCGCGACCAATAATCAGCGGGTGCAGGCGCGCGACTGGCTATTGCCGCAGCTTCGCAAGCACATGGAAGCATTCACCGCAGCTGAGATCAGCGCGATCTTCGAAGGCTGCGGATTGCCGTACGCGCCAATTACCAAGCCTCAAGATCTGTTTGACGATCCCCATCTGCTTGAAACCGGCGGGCTTGCCGATGTGACGTTGCCTTCCGACGCTAGTGGCGCCGGCCAACCCGTATCCACCAGGACAGCATTGCTGCCCCTGACGCTTGGCGGAGAACGGCTGCAACTGCGTGCAGCACCGCCTTCGCTCGGCCAGGACACGCGAGCGGTTCTCATGCAGCTCGGTTACACGTCAGAGGACCTCAGGCACCTGACCGAAGCGGGCATCGTCAGGTGTCAGGATCGGCAGCCTGGCGATGCGGCAAGCCCGTCGGCTTACGAACTCGCCAGCGCCTGACATTCGAACCGTACACGAAGAATCACTGCGCCGCGCGTGGGTGGCATGGTCCAGCCCGGCCCGTGATTCGACAGGAGACGATACATGGCATCTATTTTCTCGAATCTTGCAACCGACAGTCCTGCCGCCTCCACTCTTGAACAGCAGGCGGTGAAAAAGGCCGCGTGGCGCTTTATTCCGCTTCTCGCACTTGCATACTTCTTCAATTACCTGGATCGCACCAGCGTTGGCTTCGCTGCGCTGACGATGAACCACGACCTTGGTCTGACCGCCACGCAGTTCGGCTGGGGTGCCGGCATCATGTTCGCGGGGTACTGCCTTTGCGAAGTACCGAGCAACCTTGCGCTGTACCACTTCGGCGCGCGGCGCTGGCTGGCGCGGATCATGATCACGTGGGGCTTCTTCGCGGCGGCCACGGCGCTTGCGGTGGGACCCAACAGCTTCTACGCAATCCGGCTCTTGCTGGGTATAGGCGAAGCGGGCTTTTTCCCGGGCGTGATCTTCTTCCTCGCAGTCTGGTTTCCGGCGAGCTATCGCACTCGCGTGCTCGCGTGGTTCACCGTCTCCACGCCGCTCTCGTCACTCGTCGGCGGTCCGCTTTCGACCCGGCTGCTCAAGATGGACGGCTTCCTTGGGCTGGCGGGCTGGAAATGGATGTTCATTGTCGAGGGATTGCCCGCGTGCGTGCTCGGCTTCCTCGTGCTGAAGATGCTCGCGGACAACCCCGCCGATGCCACGTGGCTGTCGCCGCAGGAGCGGCAGGCGCTGCAGAGCGCCTTCGACCGCGAGGCTGCAGCCAGTCAGAAGAAGGATTTCGGTGCCGCGTTGAAGGATGCGCGCACGTACATCCTGGCGATGATCTCATTCGGCTTCACGATGGGTTCCTACGGTATTGGCATCTGGCTGCCGCAGATGCTCAAGGCTCACGGCATGAGCGTGACGCAGACCGGCTGGGTGTCAGCGGTGCCGTATTTCTTTGCAACCATTGCATTGCTCTGGTGGGCCAAGCGGGTCGATCGGCGCGGCGGACCCGTCGCGAACCTGGCCGGGGGTCTTTTGATCGGAGCCGTGGCGCTCGGCGTATCGACCCATTTCCATCAACTGGTGCCCGCCATGACCGGCATCACACTGGCGCTCATTGGTACGATCGCGGGCCGCACGATTTTTTATACGTTGCCGAACAGGTTTCTCTCGGGAGAGGCCGCCGCCGGCGGCCTGGCGCTGATCAATTCGGTTGGCGCGCTTGGCGGTTTTGCGGGACCGTACCTCGTGGGCTACCTCAAGGACAGCTTCGGTACGTTCACGGCCGGAATGATCGGTCTGTCGGTCGTGCTGCTCATCACGACCGTGCTGACCCTCTCGCTCTACGCCTTCAACACGGAGAAGTGAGGATGACACAGCTTCGTTCGCCCCTGCGACGCCGACTCCTCGGCGCGGCGGCGGCATCGATCACGATTCCCGCCGTCACTGCGCGGCAGGGATTCGCAAAACAGGAAACGCGCAGCATGAGCACGACCAGCAACTATCTTCCCGTTCGCGCGGCGTGGCTCGCCTCGGGCACTGAAGCCGCGCTCGAACCGGACATGCCGATCATCGACGCGCATCATCATTTCTATGAGCGCACGGGATGGACGTACCTGCTCGATGAATATCTCGAGGATGCGAGATCGGGGCACAACATTACCGCGTCGGTGTACATGCAGGCGCTAACCCGTTACCGGCAATCCGGCCCCGACCAATTGCGCCCGGTTGGCGAAATCGAATATGTGACGCATGTGACCGCGCCGTTGCAGAACGGCAAGCCGCAGGTCGCAAAGGGTATCGTAGGATACGCGGACCTTCGTCATGGTGCCGAGGTACGCGAGGTTCTTGAAGCGGAGCTTCAGGCCGGCGATGGCCGCTTGCGGGGCGTGCGGCACCTTGTTACGTGGGACCCAGACCCAACGCTCGTGAATCCATTGTCGGCCGCGCCGCGTGGACTGCTGCTCGATCCGGACTACCGCGCAGGCGTTGCGCAACTCGGGGCACTGGGCCTCTCGTACGATGCGTGGCTCTTCTTCCCTCAATTACCGGAACTGTTCGATCTGGCGAAGAATTATCCCGACACTCCGTTCATCGTCAACCATTGTGGCGGTGTCGTGCGTATCGCCAGCTATGCAGACAAAGGCAAGGAAGTGTTCGACGCATGGTCACGCTCGATGCGCGAACTGGCGCAGTTGCCCAATGTTTATGTGAAGGTGGGCGGCCTGGGCATGCGCATCAACGCGTTTGACTTTGAGAGAGGCGAGCGGCCGCCTTCATCGGCTCAACTCGCCGAGACATGGAAACCGTGGATGTACACGTGTATCGAGGCCTTCGGCGCGGACCGCTGTATGTTCGAAAGCAATTTTCCCGTCGATAAAGGCTCGTATCCTTACAGCAATGGCTGGAATGCTTTCAAGCTCTTGACTGAGCAGGCGAGCGCGCAGGAGCGCGATGCGTTATTCCGTGGAACTGCGACAGAGATATACCGTCTCGCATTTCTTGCGACACCGTGAGCCAGCGGCGCAGGTATCTATCCTGAGAGCTGCGGAGTTTCGAGGTCGATCATTCAAGCGTGCATCGCTGGGTTATCAAACTCGTGCCCCTGTTCGAAAAGGCGTTTCGTCGACAAAAGTGACTAGTGCGCAAGAGCTGGAGCGCTCGAAGCGCTTAACGCCGAAGGCCAGTGCCGATCAAGGAGCTGAATAACATCATCGAGCAGAATCGCGCGCGATCAAAGGCTCATCAAACCGACGATGGGCTTCAAGAGTAGCCCGTGTGCGCGCATCGTTCTTGCCGGCATCGAACTGATGCATATGGTCCGCAAGGGCAGTTGCAAGACGATGATATCGCCAGAACCACCGCGGAGCAGTTCCAACTCACTCGTTATGTAAGCTCCTATTTTCATCTCGGAGCTTTCTCACCTCGATTTCCTTGTCGCGAAAGAGCCAGTTGGTTTTCGGGCTGCCGGGGCCTGCGTGTTAATGGAGGCAATCGTCTTTGCCTGATTTCTAAGGAGTCGGGCGTCGGTGCATTTGACTTCTGCACGATTATACCCGAGCAACTTACGGGTTACTGGTCCGTGCCCGGCTCATCGGGCTCGCGGCCCAGCTCTGCTTTGCAACGTTCACAGCCCGCCGCACGTAATAATACCGTGTGCGGCAAGTGATGTCGGGCGACGAGGTCTCGTTCCGACTCTCGAACTTCGGCAGGCGAACCATTCGCCAAGCGTTCACGACGGCCTTGATGTCTGAATGGATGGGCTCCTGTCGATCATCGATCGGCCATCACGTATGCGTGACCGTTCTACCATGGCAGAATGGTAGTGCGAAAGGAGAGCCATTGACCGGTTGCCTGCAGTACGAGTTGCTCAAGGAGCGACCGGCGGCTGGCTCATGTGTGTTGCATCCGCGCATCTATGGCGATCTGTTTGCGAAGCGCCTCGAAACGCTCAAGTACCTGTTCTCCGAAATGCGGATCGGGGCTAGCAGAAACGACGGCATCGACCGCTGCCCAGTCCTGTTCCGTCAACACCTGCGCGGCGCGAGGCATCAAATCTCGCTCCTCAGTAGAAAGGTGGTGACGATAGTACACAAGGTACGCGGCCGTGGCCGCCTCCAGAGCCGTGCGGGGGACGATGACATCTCCAGCGGCTTCATTGATGCGATTCAGGAGTTCATCGCCGGCCGCGGCAATCACGCGATGCTCCTGCAGAAGTCGGTTCACGACGACTTGAATCCCGGGATCGCGTTTAGCAAGCAGAGCGTACGCGACATCCTCGCGCGGATGATGAACACGATCGGAAAAATTCCGCATGTAGTAAAGGATGTCGTTCATAAGCCCGTAATTCGGACTCTCGCCTCGATGGAGCACAGCTACCTGTTCTTCGAGAAGATCGAGTAGCCGGGCAAAATTAACGTGCTCGGCGTGCCATACAGAAAGTGAGTCCGGCATGACATGCTCCGTGGGAATGGTCAGGTACAGACTGTCTGAACCAAACGGTGAACGCAGCCCTTGTCGGCGTGATCGATAGGGCCGCAGCGCGACCGGTACAATTCAAATGTTACCAGGCGCACGCGCCAAGAAGGACTGACACAGATCAATACACTGCGGTATTGGTAGGCGGAGATCGGCCGCGGCGGACGGCCAGTCTGCGGCTTTGCGGCTACTGGCACTTCGATGTGGTGGTCGATCTCCCAGATGATCGCGCATCCGATTGCCGGGACCACCCGGTACCGATAAAAGTATCTTTACCGAAGAGGGGGCATTCCGAATACAGTGGACATAGCCTGCCCGGGTAGATCACACAGCGCAAGACGTCGATTTCTGCGTGCTTACGCGAAACCCGGCCATCGCGTTTGACAAATTGCAACGAGTGGCATATCCGCGCAGCGCTTGGCAATACCGATCGCCACGCAAGTTCCGACGCAGGACCAATTCATCAACCTTGGTGTGAGGCGGTGCCCGGTACCACAGGGGCGATTCCAGTGCGCTCCTCAGACTTCGGGTGTCACGAATTGGGTGTTAATGACGGCTTCGACCAGCGTAACTCCGTTGGGGGTGAGGGTTACCACATCCCTATCGATTATGACCAGCGCTTTATCAACCAGCGTTCTGAGCGTGGGGCGGATAATCGGGTTGTCGAAGAAGCTTCTGCTATCAAAACGCTGTCTGAACACGTTGTCATTCACCGGAACCAGTGTGGAGAGAGCCATTTTGAAAGCGTTCACTTCGCGCTGAAGTGAGGAGACTCCTCGGCTTTCCTCAATGGGCAGACGGTTTTCATCCAGAGCTTCCTTGTATTTTCTGTAGCCGGTGATGTTGACGGCCTCGGCCCGGGTACATTTCGAGCTGCCGCCGAGACCAATCGCCACTTCCGGGTACTGCTTATCGAGGTCGGTCACTAGCCCTTTCCATTTCTCGGGATGCTGATGGTTCTGGTGAAAGTACGTAGTCGGATGTTCGAGATATCCGGACGAGAGGTACTGCCCGATCAGTTCGCGCATCTGATACTGTTTACCCAGCCCCGGGAAGTTCATGTTATTAATGTTAATAAGCCCTTTTTTCTGCCACAGACTTTCTCGCTCTCCGGAAACACCGGTACGCTTTTTCAGAAACTTTTCCATGTGCAGCTTGGTGCAGACCACGTGAGAAAGTTTCAGTTCGAGGATTTTCTCTATGTCATATTTCACATCGTCCACGCTCTGGCCGAGCATGCCGTAGATAAGGTCGACGCTGACCCAGTCGAAGCCGGTTTCGCGCGCGTTAAAAATTGCATCCAAGCACTGTTCGGCGGAGTGCATACGTCCGCAGGCCGAGATAATGCGGTCGTCGAAGGCCTGGGCACCGAAGCTGATTTTGGTAAAGCCCAACTCTTTTAACAGTCCAAGGTATTGTTTGGTCAGGGTACCCGGCTCGCCCTCAAAGCGCATGGTAGCAGCAGAAAAGTTAAAATGGCCTTGGTAAAAATCCATCAGGCGCCGCAGCTCAGGCTCAGGAAGCAGCGATGGCGTGCCGCCGAAGATGTTGAATTCGCCGACTTCGGCCTGGGCGAGACACGGAACGTTCTGAAGCCACATAGCGGCCTCTTTGATGTTGTAATCCACCAGATCCCGGAACACTGCCTGTGACGAAGTGACCTGTGGATTCAGAATAAGCGTCGGGTACTGGCAGAAATGGCAGCGGTAGCGGCAGGTGGGGATATATGACCAAAGATGGATCTGTTTTGCCTGTTTGATATCACGCTCCATGTCATCAAAGAAAGCGACGAGTGGATAACCGCAGATATCGCCAGGGAAAACGTGGCAACCGAACGGATCTTTAAAAACATACTCCAGAAATGCGATGTTCTCCGGGCGGGAGAGAAAATCATATACTCGCGGCACCGGATAATTCGTATCGATATCGCTCAGTGAGTTCAGAGTTTCGCTATTCATCAGAATACCCCGCCGTTAGCGAAGTAGTTATGCGCTTCGCCGGACTCACGGTCTTCACAGAAATAGTAGATAAAGCGCTCGAGATCTTCCGGTTTGACCACATCGAAGCACTCCGGCAACGGCGGCGGAAAACCGATATCCTCACCAACGGCGCGGCGCATGGCACTGAAAATTTCATCACGAAACTCGAAATAAAGCCGATAGGCCGGGGTTTTGTAAGCATGGATCGGTTTGAAGTCGATAATTCTGGAATCGTGCTTAATTTCATGGATACGCTGATACAGACGGTCAGCCACTGGTCCGGTAAAAAATTCACGCACGGCGATGTTCTCCAGCAAAATCTGTGGGTTGAGCAGCGCCGGCAACACGATGTTTTTGGGAACGTAGTCTTTAATCGAGTAGCACCAGGCCTGCTGCGACTGTGCGGGAGTGGTGTCGTACAGCGTTGGCCTTTGCTTTTCCTCATCCGGGCGTACGTCTTTCATGATGATGATGCCATCCTGTCCATAGGCAGTACCGCTGATCACTTCCTCTAGGATGGTATCCACGCGACGGCTGTTAATTTCCACACGGGAATCCCGGGCGTAAACCGGCTTGCCGCCTCCGGCGATTACCCGGATTCCAAAGTCCCAGTCGTCGGAGAGGTGTTCTACAAAGCGGCCATTGTTCAGCTGGTAGAAAATTTCGATACCTCCCACTTTGTCATATAGAGTGCGCTCAACGGCAAAACCTTTGCCGTCTGGAAAGCCGCCGAAGAGCGAAAACGACACATCACGGCAGCGCAGGGTTTTTTGGATTTCCCGGAACAGGTTGGGGCGATTGCGGAACGCTTCTTCGTTGTAGTAGTAATTGCAGGTGCCAATATCCCCATTTGCCTCCACCATTTTTTTAATCAGCGCGTGCAGCCAGTAAGGGTCTACGGTGCAGTCCGCATCGGCGGAAACAATATAGTGTTTTTTCTGAACTTCTAGACGGCTGTCGCGGGATTTTGAACGCACAGAAGCGTAATCCATGCCGCGTTTTCTGGCGGACGAGACGCCCTGAGTGGTCTCATGGAGAGTATGAATATCCATGGATGGATTTTGGGCTTTGAAGGTGTTAATTTTTTCAACGGAGTCGTCCGTGGAATTATTATCCACAAAAATAAGCTCATAACCGTCACGAGTAATCAAGTTGTTATGTGTTTTTTGGTTAAATAGGGAGAGCAATACCTCGCGGATACGATCGCTTTCGTTATAAACTGGCAGCACAACTGATATAAAAACAGTATCGCGCATATTTCCTCCGGAGCAATTCAAGTCGAGGATGCAAGTTGCATTATCAGAAAGTAATCGCTTGCCAATAGAAAAATTCCTCCGAGCAACGTCATTCATCAACTGTTTATTATTAAGGAGTTTGTACAAGTCCCCAACAAATACTTCATCAGGCAAACCATCCTGCTCTTCTGATATCTTCATAACCGGCGCTTCAAATCCATATTGACCATAGACCTCCCAATAATATTCGTAGCTGGTAGTGATGTAGCAGCGCTGGCTGCTAATCGCTTCTCCAACAGGATTCCCATAGCTGTCATAATCCCACGAAGTAAGAAAAGAGACCAGATCGCAGGAGTAGTATAAATCCTCAATAGTAATCGCCTCTTCCCATGAAAGCATGTATTCGTGCCGAAGTGGGCCAATAAATTTGATGAATGACTCGACGTTTAATTTTTTGGCCAATGCATTCAGTTCCTGATGGTAAGGATGGTTTTCATCAGGATCGCCTGCCACAACCAAAAAAACCTTCCGGTCGATATCGTTCTGACTGAAAAGTTGGTTCAGCCGATGGACCAGATAAACATCCCTGTCCAAACGCTTTTGCGGAATAATGCGGGTGGTGCGGGCGATCAAAATGTCGCTGTCGCGGATAAGGAGGTTCTCCCTGATACTTGTATATTTGCCATGTCCGGTGAAATTATAGGTATTCTTTTTAACCTTGACTTCCACTTCGTAATCACACCACTTTTCGAGCTCATTCTTTAGGTGATTATTGAGTGTGACGTATGTTATATACCTGGATTTAACAGGCTTAATGGCATGAGGATAAGGCGCTGCGCCGTATTTCATCACATTTTTTTCACTGTTCCACATTAGATCGTGATCGCGCCAGATGACGAAATTGCCTAGGCAATGACGTTTCCCGTAATCTTCAATCGCCATATACAGCGCCTTGGTATAGGTAAGATTTTCCGGAAGCGTTCCATTCTCAACAATCACATAACTGATACTCAGCTTTTCCCATAGCTGAACGATTCGATGTGCCAGTCGCAGAGAAGATTCGCTAATTGCAAGCAGGAGTTCTTCCTGCTCTCTGGAAAAAGCGGATGGAACTCGACCCATCAGAACATTGTGCGAGTGCGCTAGGAAATCGACGCTGTAGTGGGGAATAGAATCGATATCATCAATACGAACCAGATCGAATATATCCCTATAAATCTCCTTCTCGTGATCGTAAGGTTTGCCGAATTTTCCTTTATCTATTTTTATGTCGTAGCCCAGGTCGAGATAAGACTTGATTTGATTCTGCGCAAGAATTTTGGCCATTTTTGACGCTTCAACTGTGATGCCTGATACGGCGACAGCGTCAAATGATATAAATATGGCCCCGGCATGCATATCTTTATGACACATTCCGAATCACCCTAAAGCAATTTGTGAATATGAATCATAATCGCCACCAAAAACCATCCATTTGCGACACAATGTCGCCTCGGCTTCGAGCGCGATTTCCGACAGTGCTTCATGGCGCGCTTGGGTTCGAACAATGCCCGGTCGAGACGATGAAGCGCGTCGTGTCGCAGATGCATCTCCGCGAGGTGACGTTCACGTACAGGATGACCGAGACCTCCCCGGTATCGTTCCAGAACTGCACCAACGACCCGCTCGTCAAGCGGGTGACAACGGGTGGCCGCGTGCAGCCGAACCTGAATTCGCGTCGATCCCGACGGTAACGTTGAGGCGGTCGGCGAGAAGGGCGAGCTGTGTCCTTGAAGTGCGCTATCTCACCCATCGAGATGCTGGGCGACAGCGTGCGGGTTGACGACACAACGGATTCGCCAGCTGGTTGCCAATCCGCGTGAGCGGGGTCCGCAGGACCTCGTGTCGCAGCGGCGCCCGAAACCCGGCAGCAACCGACTGGACACCGCGGTTGCCGATCGTGCAATTTCGATCATCCGCGATCGCTGCGTCGATTTTGGCGCCAACGCTGGCTTGCGAGAAGTTCTATGAATGCCACGATATTCGGCTTGCCAAGGAAGGGGGCGGAAGCTGATGACGCCGCCGGCATATGGGGCCGGCGACGGCAGAGACCGCCGAAGGTCTACCGGCTCACCCAGGCACGCCGCACATGCCTGGGTGAGCCGGTACAGAACCGATGGTAGTAACCATCGTTGGTTTGGCGGATAAGCGATCAATCTGTCAGATTAGTATTCGAAGTAGTAACGTTGTCGTTGTTCAAAGCGTCGCTTTGTTTGATTTCGGAATGCAGATTGATTGTTGGAAAGTGAAGTAATGGATGACAGCACTTCTATGAATCCACCGTACTGCGGGAGCAGACACCAGGCCGCTGGCACGGCAAGTGTCATCGAGGACAATCGCCGGAGCTTGCGAGGCGCGTCGCTGAGGAAGCCGTGCTACGCGACCGCGAACAACGCCTGCCGCACAATAAGATCGAATTGTTTTCTCGTTCAGGCCCGTGGGCCATCGCCGTGCCGAAGGTGTCCGGCGGCGCAGGAGTATCGTTCGTGACGTTGAGCGAGGTAAGGAAGATCGTTGCAGTAGCGGACCCATTCTCGGGCAGATGCTACAGAATCACCTCGAGCACCAGATAATGGACGAATCCGAGTAATTTCTGTGTCCCCAACCTTGCGAATACCTATATCTAGTCGATGCAGGGCCCGTCCGAATTGCCGATCTCGAGGCTAGGCTGCCAAAGAACGTGCAGCTTCTCGGGTGGCTCGCCGTTGAGCACTGCGAGCATTAACTCAATGATCGTCACACCAACATCATGCGGAGCGGCCGATTGCAGGGTCGTGAAGTTGTAACCCATGAGCGTGTCTGGAGGAAGGCCACCATTGACGATGATCGACATTGCGCTGCCGATCGTAACCCCGGCGTCAACAAGCGCACGCACTGCGCCGGCGCCGTATGGAGGGTTGTCCACGATCACGGCAGTCGGTCGCGGATTGCATGAAAGAATACACGTCATTGCTTCGTAGCTGCCGGCGCGGCTGAGCGTACCTTCGATCATGTAGCGCGCGTCTACGGGCAGACCGGCGGCGGCCATCGCGTCAATGTAGCCCTTACGCGCCTGTGTTGTGAGATGCAACTCCAATGGTCCGTTGAGCAACGCGATCCGGCGGTGGCCAAGGTTTACCAGCCGCTCGACTGCCTGGCGCACTCCGGCTTCGGTGTCGAAATCAAACCAGGAGTACGGGCCCGGAAGGATGCTGCGGCCGTACGCAACGAACGGAATGCACTTTTTCACAAGATACTGCAGCCGGGGATCATTCAGTTTGGTACGCGTGACGATCATGCCGTCGACGCGGCGCCCTTCAGTCATCCGCTCGTAGGTACGGAGTTCGTCGACGTTAGAGGACGAGGCAATGATCAGATCCTTGTCGGTGCGCTCGATGGCCTTAGTCATGCCGGACACGACTTCGAGGAAGTATGGATCTCCAAGATCATGCGCCGTGAGCGGACAGATGATGCCGATAGCATCGGCGCGCCCGGTTGCCAGGTGCCGCGCGATCGTATTGGGGCGGTAGCCGACGCTAGCCGCAACCGCAATGACTCGCTCACGGGTGCGCTCACTCACTTCCGGGTGGCCGTTGAGCGCACGGCTGACCGTGGTCCGCGACATCCCAAGCTTGTGCGCAAGATCTTTCAGTTTCATCGTGTGTCCCGGTCTTGCCGCTGCCCCGCCAACCTGTCGGGGCCACCGACCCCGTAGCGCGACGCGTCAACCTGCAACCTGCCATCGTCAAGTACATGGACGGGCATCGGGTCAGAGATCTCCTCGATGAACTGGCCGTCCTTGCCGAATTTCAGGAGTGCCATGAAGCGCAACGTACGGTCCGGTGCGTGCAACACCCGGCCGGAATAGAGCGATCCGCTGCATCGCCGACTAGAAAGTCTTCCTCGACCAGCTTCCGTTCGCCAAGCGGATAATCGGTAATCAGATAGTGCGTGCCCTTCATGGGCGCGGACGTGCGCTTGCGGCAATACATCGGCTCGCTATGGTCCTTCGCGGTGCAGAACAGGCAGTACCAGCGGCCCTGATGTTCGAAGACCTGCGGTACTTCCAGTTGCCCGAACACCTTCGAGCGGAACAGCGGCGGGGCAGCGACCAGTCTTCGAGATCGCGCGATACCGCATGCCCAAGCACGCCGCGTCCGATCGCTGGGCCCGCAGTCTCTTGCGCAGTGAACACCATGTGCCAGCCGCCGCCGTTCGGGGCGGCGAAGACTCAGGGGGCGCGGAAGGCCTGGTCCTGCAATACATCTGTATCGAGCGGCTCGTACCAGTAAGGATCGATGTCCAGCATCGGATTGTGCGCGAATCGTTCCCACGTGTGCAGATCGTCGGATCAAACTGCACCCGTTTGGTTCGACTTCGGGTGATGGTTTGCACCCAGCAACATATACATTGCGGGCACGACGAAGAGCGTGAACAGCGTGCCGATCGACAGCCCCGTGAAGATCACGAGCCCCATCGCATTGCGGCCCGCCGCGCCCGCACCGGACGCGATCACGAGCGGGAGCACGCCCAGCACCATTGCCGCCGTCGTCATCAGGATCGGCCGCAAGCGCGAGGGGCTCGAAGAAGCCTCCGGCGTGCGCTTGCGGCCGATCCTGCTGACCACGGCGGCAATGTTGCTGGGTGTTCTGCCGCTC
>NZ_CYGY02000058.1 GCF_900007165.1 Paraburkholderia piptadeniae | reverse complement strand
CTTCCGCTGAGCAGCGCTGCCGGTACAACCCGACGACGTAAAACGTGTCGCCGTTGCGGCGGTTTACGTTTACCGTTCCCCGCACGACTCGCGCGTTCAACGACGAACGCTTTTACACTCATAGAAACACGGAGTCCGCGTCATTGCGCCGATGGCCGTACACCGTCTCGGCGGTGTCGCACGTGTCAACGTTCATTCACGGACCATCAAGAAAGACCGCGGAATTCACAGCCTTATTCGCTGGCCCGCGTGATGCGGCATCTGCGAGGCCGCCCTTAACCTGGGCCCGACCCGCCGACAGTTATCAGACATAGCAAGGACATCGTGATCTGGCTCGCCAATACGGTACTTGTGCTGCACGCGCTGATCGTCGTGTTCATCGTCGGCGGGCTGATCGCGATCTGGGTCGGCGCGGCCTTGAAGCGCGATTGGGTGCGCAACCGCGCTTTCCGGATCGTGCATCTTGCGGCCATCGGTGTAGTCGCGATGCTGGCGGTTCTTGGCGTGCCGTGTCCGCTCACCGTCCTCGAGGACTGGCTGCGCACGGGTGCGGCCGGCCCGCAGGGATTCGTGCAGCGCTGGGTGAGTGCACTGCTGTATTACGATTTGCCAGCCTGGATTTTCATAGCCGCCTACGTGCTGTTTCTGCTGATCGTCGCAGTGACCTGGCGCCGCATTCCGCCTCATTCATGAAGGACCGTCTGCCGGCGGCCCCGTCAACGACAAACTCGCGTGCCGCGATGAACAAACGATCTACGTATATCCATGCAGATGGCGATCTGCCATAGAGCGGCGCGAATGGCCTACACTCGAATCCAGAATTGAACGAACGCGCTGCCCGCTAGCTGCCGTGTTATCGCCGCGTGCGATGCCACAGCGTCAGCGGACATCCCATCGACATGGAGCGGGGCCGTGACTATCCGCAAGCTAAGGGTTCGCGTACTTGCGCTCTGCGTCGCAGGCGCGTTGCTGGGCAGCGGCGCGACATCGGCGGATGAGGTGAAAGTCATGATCTCGGGCGGCTTCGCGTCGGCCTATCGCGAACTGGGCCCGCAGTTCCAGGAGGCGACGGGCCGCACGTTGACCACCGTCTGGGGGCCCGTGACGGGCAAGACCGCGAATGCGATTCCCGTGCGTCTAGCGCGCGGCGAATGGGCCGACGTGCTGATCGTGGTCAGCTATGCGCTCGACGATCAGATCGACGCCGGCAAGGTCGTGCCGGGCAGCAAGGTGGACTTCGCTCGCTCGGCAATCGGCATGGTGGTTCGCGATGGCGAGCCGAAGCCGGATATCAGTTCTATCGACGCATTGAGGCGCACGCTGCTCACCGCACAATCGATCGTCTATCCAGACAACGCAACGGGTGTCTATATCGGCGGCGAGCTGTTCGAACGTCTCGGCATTGCGGGACGACTCGCAATCAAGAGCCGCATGATACCTGCGGAGCAGGTCGCCGATGCTGTCGCGAACGGGCGGGCCGAGATCGGATTCCAGCAGGTCGTCGAACTGTTGCCCGTGAAAGGCGTGATATTTGCCGGAAGCCTGCCTGCGGAATTGCAGAGATACACGGTGTATTCCGGAGGCATTGGCACCAACGCGAAGAACCTCGCCGGCGCGGCAGCGCTGATCCGCTTTCTGTCATCGCCCGATGCAGCGCCCGCGATTATCGGGAGCGGACTTGAACCGCTCCCGCCAGCGCCAGCGAATTGAGCGAAAGCAGGCAATCGGGCGGATCGGAGCCTCGCGATAGATCCGACGCAATCTCTATGTCGCCCAGGTGTTCGGCGGAAACAGACAGATTCCCGAGAACCTGTTGGCCAGACACCGAGCCCCAACCATTGGGCGGGAGAGCCGAAGGCCCCTAGTGAGTTGCTCTCTGGGAAAATGATGTTTTAATTCAATCGATTAGGCTTGGTACGCGGAGCCGGTAACAGGACTGGCACAACCTCTGCATATGTGGGAGCGAGCGCAACGAAACGTGCTCTTCCCACTGAAACACGCCAAACCAGGAGATTTATCATGACTTCGCTGACCATCAAAGATCTTTCGCATAACGAAGAACTTTCCGTCGAGGCCCTCTCGGCAGTGCGCGGCGGCAGCAACTACAACGCCTTCAACACGAACGCGGCGTTCGGCGGCGGCTTTGCGAGCCCGGCTATCGTCGTGGCCCCTGTCACGCAGACGGAGACGAAGGTCGACATTCCGACGATCCAGAACTTCGGCGGCCTGCAGTTCGTCAAGAGCTAAGTGCTGATCCGGGAGAGCTGCGATTCTCCGCTCCTCACGGCGCAACGAATCGTGCTCTCCCAAATCGAAACACCCGTCAATCCAAGGAGTTCTACCATGGCCTCGCTGACGATCAGGGACCTCTCGCATCACACAGAACTGTCCGCCGAAGCGCGTGGCGCGGTGCGTGGTGGCAGCAACTTCAACTTCGGCAACGTGAACGCCGCGTTCGGTGGCGGCTTTGCCAGCCCTGCCATCGTGGTAGCGCCCGTCATCCAGACGGATACGAAGGTGGTGATTCCCACGCTCCAGAATTTCGGCGGTCTGCAGTGGCTGAAGGGGCTTTGAGCCTCAGCATTCGGCAACCGTCTTGCCTTGCGAAGCCAGCTTTGCTTCGCCAGATCAGATTCGATAGCTCGCGACAGAACGACGAAACGGGGTAAGCACGAAGGAGGAGACGGAGTCACTATCACAAGCGTTCGTCCGAGAGACACCGTCAGGTCTTGTCCCTGATGGTTTCAGCCCGCCAGGCCGTTCTCCGTCTGGCGGGCTTCTTTGTTTGCGCCAGAAAACCCTACAAATACAGTGCGCCAAAGCGCCCGCGCTTCACGCAGTCAGCGACGCGTGCCGTTGCGCCCAAACCCTGTCGCTCCATATCGGTTCCGCTCACATCGCAGCGGAAACATGCACCGCCGGCCGCGGAAGCGCGTCGTGTCCATCGACGGGCGGCATTCTCGTCTATTCCGCCGCTCGCGCGATATTGACGATCGCGTAGCCCTCCTGCTTCCAATCTTTGCACTGAGGCCCGCCCTCGGCTCCGGCACATCGTTATCAAGTTCTCGACACCATGATGTGGCCAGTCGTAGCGACGGAATTCGGCACTGTTCGATCAAAACAGACAGCTATCCGCGAACCTGTTGGCGAAGCACAGGCCGTCGTTTGCTGCGAGTCGATGCAAAGAGCAGCGTCAATGATGGTCGTTTCAAGGAAGTGCCTTTATTTTCAGTGCTTTACAGATAGTCAGTGCGTCGCAGGCCGCGCTTGGCACACCCTGTGCGTATATAGCCGCGAGCGCAAACAAATCGTGCTCTACCTAAACCGAAACATAGACCATCAGGAGATTCATCATGGCATCGCTGACCATCAAAGACCTCTCGCATAACGAAGAACTTTCCGTCAAGGCACTCTCCACAGTGCGCGGCGGCAGCAACTACAACGTCGGCAACATCAACGCGGCGTTCGGCGGCGGCTTTGCCAGCCCGGGTGTGGTAGTTGCGCCCGTCACGCAGAACGACACGAAGGTTCAGATCCCCACGATCCAGAACTTCGGCGGCCTGCAAGGCGTGCTGATCTAAATCGCAAACGACTCACTCTCTCTCGCTTCACAACCCATTCGATTCAGGAGAATCATCATGGCATCGCTGACCATCAAAGACCTCTCGCACAACGCAGAACTCTCCGTCAAGGCGCTCTCCGAAGTGCGCGGCGGCAGCAACTACAACGTCGGCAACATCAACGCGGCGTTCGGCGGCGGCTTCGCCAGCCCGGGTGTGGTGGTTGCGCCCGTCACGCAGAACGACACGAAGGTTCAGATCCCCACGATCCAGAACTTCGGCGGCCTGCAAGGCGTGCTGATCTAAATCGCAAACGACTCACTCTCTCTCGCTTCACAACCCGTTCGATTCAGGAGAATCATCATGGCATCGCTGACCATCAAAGACCTCTCGCACAACGCAGAACTCTCCGTCAAGGCACTCTCCGAAGTGCGCGGCGGCAGCAACTACAACGTCGGCAACATCAACGCAGCGCTTGGTGGCGGCTTCGCCAGCCCGGGCGTGGTGGTTGCCCCCGTCACGCAGAACGACACGAAGGTTCAGATCCCGACGATCCAGAACTTCGGCGGCCTGCAGGCCGTGCTGTAAGCAGCAAACGATTCACTCTCTTTCAACTCGCAACTGTTCCATCCAAGGAGATTTAACTATGACTTCGCTGACCATCAAGGATATTTCGCATAACGAAGAACTGTCCGCCAAGGAGCTTTCGGAAGTGCGCGGCGGAAGCAACGTCAACGCCTTCAACACGAACGCGGCATTCGGCGGCGGCTTTGCCAGCCCGGCTATCGTGGTCGCACCTGTCACGCAGACGGACACGAAGGTCGACATTCCGACGATCCAGAACTTCGGCGGCCTGCAGTTCGTCAAGGCGTAAGTTCACGGCCTTGTCGGGGGAGCACGATTCGTTTGCGCCCGAAGGTGCGGAGGAAGCGGAGCTCCCCCTCGGCCGGATCAGCCGAGGGCCATCAGATCGCTTGTCCGGTGCGAACCGCGATCTGTACCCGAATGTATCTGGCCATGGATCAGATACATAACATCACAATAAGCCGGGTTCTCGACACATTGCAGATACCTTGGCGCGCTTTAATGCTTCCGTGACGGCGCTTCCTGTCGCCGCTCCGTTCGAGTACCTTCGAAGCACAAGCGCGTTCAACAACAAGGAGAGGCAAATGTCAGAGAGAATCGATTCACGTCGTCGGAGCTTCCTGGGCACAACGGCCCTTGCTTTTGCGGCTGCTCAGTTCGGCATGCTGGGTTCCGCGCGTGCCCAGACCAACGTTTCGACGCCTGCGACGTTGCCTCCGGAGAAGCCGGGCCATACGTCTTTCGCGTCGCTCAAGCAGATCGACGCCGGCCTGCTGAATGTCGGCTACGCGGAGGCGGGACCGGCGAGCGGACCTGCCGTCATCCTTCTGCATGGCTGGCCTTACGACATTCATAGCTTCGTCGACGTTGCGCCGCTGCTGGCATCGCGCGGTTATCGCGTGATCGTCCCGTATCTGCGCGGCTACGGCTCCACGCGTTTCCTTTCGCGCGACACGATGCGCAACGGACAACCGTCGGCTGTGGCAAGCGACATCATCGCACTGATGGACGCGCTCAACATCCAGCAAGCGGTACTCGCCGGCTTCGACTGGGGCGCGCGCACGGCCGATATCGTCGCGGCGCTGTGGCCCGAGCGCTGCAAGGCGCTGGTGTCGGTAAGCGGCTATCTGATCGGCAGTCAAAAGGCTGGTGCGATGCCGTTGCCGCCCGAGGCGGAGTTCCAGTGGTGGTATCAGTTCTATTTCGCAACGGATCGCGGACGCGCGGGCTATGAAAAGTACACGCATGAATTCGCAAAGCTGATCTGGCGGCAGGCCTCGCCGAAATGGAACTTCGACGACGCCACGTACAACCGCAGCGCGGCCGCCTTCGACAACCCGGACCATGTCGAGATCACGGTCCACAACTATCGCTGGCGGCAAGGGCTTGCAGCGGGCGAGGCGCGCTACGACGAATTCGAGCAGCGACTTGCCGCGGCGCCCACGATCGGCGTGCCCACTATTACGCTTGAGGGCGACGACAACGGCGCGCCCCATCTGCCGTCGAGCGCCTATAGAGGTAAGTTCACGGGCAAGTACGAACACCGGACGATCACGGGTGGCATCGGCCACAACCTTCCGCAAGAAGCACCACGAGCATTCGCGCAGGCTGTGGTCGACGTCGACCGGTTCTGAACACGAGACCTATGCGGGGCCGCGCAACAGGCGGCCCACATTTACGCGCGTTCCTTGACGACCGCCAGATAGGCCTTCTTGACGTTGACGCGTTTGCTCGCCTGACGGAGAACAGCAAGCGCTTCGGCGTGAGTGCCGACGGACGGACCCGAGCCGGGCAGCGGCTTGCCCGCCGTCTCGCGCAACGCGATCACCGACACGATACCGATCAACGATGCGCCCATCAGGTAATACGCGGGCATCATCTGGTTGCCGGTGCGGTCGACGAGCCACGCTGCGACGAGCGGCGTCGTACCGCCGAACAGCGACACCGACACGTTGAAGCCGATCGCAAGCGCGCCATAGCGGAT
>NZ_CYGY02000021.1 GCF_900007165.1 Paraburkholderia piptadeniae | reverse complement strand
TTTGCCGGGTCAACTTCAGCTCTGCTGGAACCATTGGGGTCACCGCTGCGCCATTGAAAAATTCCTTAGCATGACTATAGATAAATTGGGTCGGCTGCCCGGACGGCCTGCATCTACATTGGCAGTCGCAGGGCGCCCGAGATCTCGCTTTCGATCGTTCTCGAAATCATGGCGATCAAAAATGGGTAGAGGCGAAGACCCTGCCTGCATCACCGCAGGTTTGCTCCCCTCGTCGCGACGCCGGTCGACGCAAGTAAAGACCGATGTGGAGCAACTAAAAGACGAAGCTGCTGAACCATGGTTTTGAGAAGCACCTTGTTGCGCGTTAGGCAATTATATAAATGAACGGAGACGGAGACAAATGAAGAAAGGAAGCCAAATTATCACTGCCCTGGCCATAGGGTTATCAATTGCTTTCGCATGCGAGGGCGCTCGAGCTGACGAATCTGCAAGCGCGCAAGTCGACGAACCCGCAAACACTGTAAAGATGGGATATGTCGGTGTCGTTTTCAACACCAAATCTGGCAACATGTCGGGTCCGCCGGGTACCACCCCTCCCGGTCTTCAGGTGGACCTGAAGAATACAAGCATACTGGGGTTGAGCTACCAGCGGAGGCTGTCCGACCACTGGTCTGTCCTGCTCCAAATGGGAAGTCCTGTGAGCATACGCGGCGAAGGAGCCGGCAATGCAGCCGGCGTAGGGGAGCTCGTAACAGCCAAGGCCTGGTTTCCGGCTCTTATGGTTGACTATACCTTCACGGACTTCCATGGCATTCGGCCTTACGTGGGGCTTGGTGTGAACTACACTTTCTTCACGGATCAAAAAGTCACTGCCGCTTACACGAAGGCGTTCCAAGGGACGCAGACTTCGATCGAGACGAAAAATTCCTGGGGGCCAGTCGCGCGACTAGGGGTCGAGTATCTGCTCAGCAAGCATTGGCTCGTCGATTTTTCGTATTTGCATTACTGGACGAGAACGACACTCACCCTCACTACTGCGACACCCGGATTCGGCAACATCGCCCGGACCATCGGCGTCAAGGCCAACCCCGATCTCTTTGGTTTGGTGGTCGGATACCGGTTCTAACGACGAATCCTTATTTACTCAAGCAGGGCCGCTCCATAACTGAAATGATTCAATCAGAGTAATGATCACCATGAGCAAGAACATCGTCATCTGTTTCCCCGTTCGCACAGCCATTGGCGCTTTTGGTGGGGCACTGAAGAGCACACCGGCAGCAAGGCTGGGCGCGCACGTCATTGCCGCGACACTGCGCCGCTCGAAGCTCGATCCAGAGCGTGTCGACTCGGTCGTGATGGGCAACGTGGTGCAGGCCGGCAACGGTATGAATGTCGCTCGGCAGGCGGCGATCCATGGGGGCTTGCCGGTGAGCGTACCGGCGATGACGGTCAACCGGGTTTGCGGTTCCGGCGCGCAAGCTGTGGCCACTGCGTATGCGGAAATTGCGAGCGGACTCTCGCGCCTCCTGATTGTCGGCGGGACGGAAAACATGGAGCGCGCACCGTATCTATTGCCCGGCATGCGTTTGGGGACTCGCATGGGCAATGCAGAGGCCATGGATTCCGTGTTGTTCGATGGATTGAACGACGCCTTCTCGGGCAAACATTCGGGCTGGCACACCGAGGATCTTGTGCTGAAGTTGGGGATCACTCGCGATGCCCAGGATTCATTCGCCATGCAAAGCCAGCGCCGTTTCGCCAATGCGCAGGCCGCCGGTTGGTACGAAGCAGAGATTGAACCCTTGACCTTGACGGGGCCGAAGGGAGCCACGATCAACTTTTCTGCAGATGAATCGAATCGGCCGGATACCACGATGGAGACCCTTGCGAAGCTGAAGCCTGCCTTTCGCCCCGACGGAACGATTACCGCAGGCAACGCTCCGGGCGTCAATGCAGGTGCTGCCGCGATGATCGTTTGTGATGAGGTCATGGCACACGACAACAATATGCAACCCATGCTCGCGATTCGCGGTGTGGGTGTCGCCGCGGTCGAACCCGCGTTCTTCGGGCTGGGGCCGCTCCCTGCCATCCGTCTGGCACTCGATCGAGCAGGGTGGAGGGTCGAAGACGTGGACCGATACGAGGTCAATGAAGCCTTTGCCGCCATCGCAATCGCCGTGCGAGACGAGCTGAAGATCGATCCGTTGAAATTCAACATCGACGGCGGCGCGATTGCCCACGGACACCCAATAGGCGGCACCGGTGCCATTCTGATCACGAAGGTCGCGCATGCGCTCGAGCGCACCAAGACACGTAAAGCAGTGGTCTCGCTGTGCATTGGTGGCGGGCAGGGGATCGCCTTGTGCCTCGAGCGGATTTGATATCGAATATTTTTCCCGAGACACAATGACGCTGTACCGAAAGAGCTCTTCATCGAACAGAGGGTGCCGGGCACGAGTGTTCCCGCCGAACTCGTTGACGATGCCGGCGACCCATAGTCGAGACTCAAGCGGCGGATGTGGATTACGGCGACAGCGATCGCGCTACTCGCCATCATGGAAGTAGGACACGTCATGGATGCGGAAGACTTGCAAGTTTTGCGTGACTGCAGTTTGTGGATGTCTCAAAGGCATTCGGTGTTGCTTGTTACCGTGGTCAGGACGTGGGGATCTTCTCCGCGTCCGCCTGGCGCCATGATGGCCATTCGTGACGATGGGCGCGTAACGGGTTCGGTGTCGGGGGGCTGTATCGAGGATGACTTGATCGCCGATGTGCGCGAACGAAGCATCAACGGACTTACGCCGCAGAGTCTGCCTGCGATCGTCTCTTATGGCATCAGTGCAGACGAGGCACATCGCTTTGGGTTGCCTTGCGGCGGGACACTTCAGCTGGTTCTCGAGCCGCTCTCTCACGTCAGCCGCATCGACGAATTGGTGGACAGGCTTAACTCGCGGCGCCTGACATGTCGGGCCTTGAATCTGAAAACGGGAACAGTCGAATTGTCGGATTCGGATCGTGGGGATCAGCTTGAACTTGCGGAGGACTTGCTCCAAACGGTCCTCGGTCCCCGCTATCGCCTCCTGGTCATTGGCGGCGGTCAGCTTTCGCGTTACCTCTGCGCAACGGCCATAGGATTGGGTTTTGAGGTCACCGTTTGCGACCCCCGCACGGATTACCTGGATGACCATGAGTTTGGGCCCGTTTCGATCACGCGCGACATGCCGGATGACGCGGTACAGGCCTTTCAACCGGATGCTCAAACGGCGATTGTGGCGCTGACGCACGATCCGAAGCTCGATGATCTGGCGCTTATGGACGCCCTGAAGACGCCCGCCTTCTATGTGGGGGCACTCGGCTCACGATTGAACAACAGCAATCGGCGAGCGCGGATGAAGGAACATTTCGAAATGACCGATGAGGAATTGCAGCGACTCGATGGGCCCGCGGGAATCTACATCGGCAGTCGAACTCCGCCCGAAATCGCGCTGTCGATCCTCGCCGCGATGGTGGCCGCCAAGAATGGTGTGAAGCTGCCTGACCAGGCGATGGTGTCCTCAGCCAAGGAGGCCGCTTCAATGGCAACGCCGTATGCCGTTTGCAGCGTCTAGTCGGGCGTGGTTGACACGTCAAACTCGGCTTCAGGTCACTACGTTCGCGATGGAAGCGCGCCTGTCAGGCCCGGATGAGATCCCGTTCAGCAGGAGATATACAGAGAAGTTGATCACGTGCTGCAGATCGAGTTCGTGGCCAGGAAAGGGCACGGCTGAGCCAGGATCAGTGTGGCCAGTCCATGCTCGACCGACCATGCGGCATGCACGACGTGATTTGGTTTTTTAGCCTAGCCCTGCGTCCTGCCACGTTGCCGGGTCGTAGAGCGCACCTTCGGCAGGATGACTCGCTGGCGCTGCCTCGTGCGAGACTATGAAGAGCGCCTCGAATGCTCTGAGGCCATGGTCCACGTCGCCTTCGGAATTCTTCTCCTCAGGCGCATTGTTCACCAGCAGGTGTTCTCAAACGCGCCCTCGGAAGCCTCCTCCTCAGGCGCATTATTCACCAGCAGGTCTTCTCAAACGGACGCTTAAGGCTTGAGTACCGCCAGTACATCGTCAAGCGAACGGTCGGGGGCGGCCATATCGGGACCAACGAACGTCTGCCATATATAGCACGCTGTCCCGTTCTCCCGCAGCGGATGCAAGTCGGCCAAATCTGGATCGTCCCGGAAGCTGTTGAATGCCTCTTCGGACTCCCATTCAACGAGAAAAAGAACCTGCCGTGGCGCGAGATCACCAACGACATTGTCTTGGAAACGGGCAAGCGCCACCATTCGGCCGCCATATCGCGGGGCCGCTTCAGGCAAACGGCGGAAATACGCAAGGTATTTCTCCACGTCGACCACGTCGAACATATTCAGCGCGTAAAACTTTTTCTTCCGCGAACTTTCGCTCATTGCCAATACTCCTTTTGATGAACAGAATTGCGGTGGCAGTGCACCTTTCTCGCCCATGTTGGACGGATCTTCGGTCCGATCAGACCTTGTGCAGGCCGATCCGATGGCGACCTACCCTGACAAGCACGCCCAGACGCACGCCGGTCGGCTCGCCGTCGCGGAAAGTGACCTCATCAGACTCGACGATCGCAACATAGCCCTTGGCCCGCTGCAGCAGCCGAAGCCCGCCACCCGGCAAGTCCTACGCGACACAAGGAGCTTCCAGACGGAGCGCATCGAAGTCGAATCGCGAAATCAAACTTTTGTGAAGGCGTCGAAACTGCTTCTTGTGAAAACAGCTTCATCATTGTTTTGTAGTACCTTTTGAACTTTTATAAAGCTGGTGCTTGTTAGCGCCAACTGATCGTGGGTTCGTCGGCTGTCCACGACCTATGCGCCGCCAGGTAACGGTTGCTCGTACCCTACGATTCGCTGTGGGCTGGAGACGGCGCGCTCGGCAGCACAAACTTGGCATATAACATGTGCATATGAGACTAATGTATGTGGGAAAGCCGAGCCCACGCAACACAATTCGGCAGACTATTTTCTCCCGCAGCGGACGCAGGGTCGGTATCTCTTCTAAACATGTGCATATGAGACTAATACTATGCGAAAGGGTGGGGACACGCAACACAAATGAGCTGACCATGGGGGAGAATTATGATTGCATCATGGCCGCACCGACACCGCCGCGGTCTGTCGCCTTGCTGCTGAATAGCTTGTCAACAAGGTCTTCACGACGCCGTTGGAGCAGGAGACCATCGATGCTTCGTCCACCGGCGCATGGAACGACTTTATAACAGAAGCGACAATTGCGCTCGCGAGAACTCATCGAGCACGATGGTGGGGCATCTTTGTAGGGAAGCGGCGAATCGAACTCGAAATAGCCGCGTCGGTGTCGATCACGTCGCGCTACGCGTCGTCGGCCGGAGGGTGGCCGGTACTCTCCTGCTTCTGATCGACAGAGATCAGTCACATCAGTTTTCGGCCTGCTCGGCAAGCATATCTTCGATGTCCGCGAGCATGCCGTTGCGACGATTGTCGCGACGTAAACGCGTGTTAAGCATTCTCGGTGTGGGGGTGCATTGCTAGCAATCCCTAGCGTTAGGTTGACCGGGAACAACATCAACACAACGACTGCTCAGCCAGCGGTGAGCAGTCGTTGTACCCGGTTTCATCTTCCGCAAAGATTGTTTGAGTATTGATAGCGTTGAGCGATGCGCAGCGCCGGAATCTCTCCACCGGGTCAGTGTCGGCGATAAAGGGACGCCCGAATGCGGCGGCGTCAGCCTCGCCGCGTTTTACGGTCTACTGCGCGCGTTCCCTTTTAAGCTATTCATTGTAGTGGTCTAATTTCCTCGGACAGGTCGATAGGAGGACAATCCTGAATCGACGAGGAAAAAGAGCAAGATGACAAGAAGGCGCCGACAATTTGACGCCAGCTTCAAGCTGGAAGTAGTACGGATGGTGCGAGACCAAGGGCTATCGGTCAGCGAAGTGTGCCGGTCGATGGACCTTGTTGAGACAGCCGTGCGCCGCTGGGTGGCGCAGTACGATGCAGAGCGTGCTGGCGGCCCCGGCGAGGGCAAGCCGCTGACGGCTGAGCAGCAGCGTATCCGGCAGCTCGAGGCGGAAAACCGGCAACTGCGCGAGGACAACGCGCTGCTAAAAAAAGCATCGGCCTTCTTTGCCCGGGAACTGAAGTGATTTACCGCGTGGTAACTCATTTGCAACAGGAGGCCGTATCGGTCAGTCACGCCTGCCGGCTTTTGCAGGTGAGCCGCTCTGGCTACTATGCGCACCAGAGCGCCACGCCCAGAGCGAAGAGGTTGCACGAACAGACGCACATCAAGGCAGCATTCGCCGCGAGCGGCGCGAGCTATGGTAGCCGCCGCGTGATGCATGCACTGCGGGAGCAAGGGCTACGCATCGGTCGTTACCGAGTGCGTAGGGTGATGCGCGAAGCGGGCCTGCGCACGAGTTGGAAGCGCAAGTTCGTCTCGACGACCGACAGCAGGCATACGCTACCTGTGGCAGAGAACGTGCTCGACCGCCAGTTTGACGTGGCCGAGCCGAATCGCGCATGGGTTTCGGACATCACGTATATCCGCACGGCGCAGGGCTGGCTCTATCTGGCTGTCGTGCTGGACTTGTACTCGCGCAGGGTCGTCGGCTGGTCAATGGCACCGACCATGCCGGCTGGACTGGTCATGTCGGCATTGACGATGGCGCTGCAGCAGCGTCGGCCAGCGCCAGGACTGGTTCTGCATTCGGACAGGGGCAGCCAGTATGCAAGCGATGAGTACCAGGCCTTGCTGAAGCAGCATCACGTGGTTTGCAGCATGAGCCGCAAGGGAAATTGTTGGGACAATTCGGTGATGGAAAGATTCTTCCTGAACCTCAAAATGGAGCGCGTGTGGCAGCGTCAGTACGCCAACCACGATGAGGCTCGGCGCGATATCAACCAGTACATCGTCGCTTTTTACAATCCGGTGCGCTTGCACTCCACGCTGGGCTATCTGTCGCCCACCGCCTACGAGGCGAAACCGACAGCGAAAGAACCTATCTGCCTGTCCGAAATTAGTTGACCACTACACATTGACGATGAACGGGCCTTTGAGGAGGCGACTCAAGTCGTGCCCAATCCATACAGGCTCGACTACGTCGCAGCTGCCCAGCGGTGAGACGCTCTGAATCGAATGCGGCTCAGACGACGCCGAACTCGTGCGAGCGATGATCGAAGTGTTGGGAGCACGCTACTGTTTCGGCACGATGCCGAGTTGCGGGTTTACCTGCACCGCGATGCGATCGATTTCCGAGCCGGTATTGACAACCTCATAATGCTGTGGAGCAATCGATGCAGTTCGATCCGTTCACGCGCGAGCGATGTTTGCGTTCCGTTCCGATACCGCAAGCGCAATCGGGTCGAGCTGCTGCAGTACCTCCGCGATGAGCAATTGCAGCGGACTGGATGGGGCTGCGGGGATCAACATCGGCAGTCGAACTCCATCCGAAATCGCGTGGTCGATACTCGCCGCGATCGTGGCCGCCAAGAACGGCGTGAAAATGCCTGATCAGGTGATGGTGTCCTCAGCCAAGGAAGCCGCTTCGATGGCCGCGCAGTCTGCCGTTTGCGGCGTCTAGCGCGGCTTGGTTATCACGCTCCACTTTCGCCTTCAGGTCATTACCTTCGCGATGGCCGCGCGAAGGTCGGGCCCTGCTGAGATCCCGCTTAGCATGGTTGATACCGAGAAGTTGATCATTTGCTGCACATCGACTTCGTGGCCAGGAAAGGGCACGCGCTGAGCCAGGATCAGTGCGGCCAGTCCATGCTCTACCGACCATGCGGCATGCAGGACGAGATTGAGATCTTTTTTAGCCCAACCCTTAGTCAGCGCAAAGTCGCACACGGCGGATGCGAATAGCTCGAACGATGCCACTGAGGCAGCCACGAGTTCCTCGTATGCAGTGGCCGGGAGGCGTGGGCCCACCATAAGATCGAAGAGTCCCCTTTCGCGCTCGGCGAAGTGCACGTAGCACTGCATCATGCGGAAGACCTTGATCATCGGGTCGACCTTCGATGCGGCGATTTCGCGGCGCAGTGCCGCCAGTTCGTTGAATCCCTCGGTAGCGATCGCCGCCAGCAAGTGTTCCTTGCTCTCGAAGTGATACGAAGGTGCCGCAATGGAGACGCCTACGGAGCGCGCGACATGCCTGAGGCTCAGCTCGTGCGCTCCGATCTCCTCGAGTAGGCGCCGGCCTTCTGATATCAGCGCGTTCCGCAGGTCGCCGTGGTGATACGGAGTCGGTGCGGCCTTGACAGTTCGAGTGCGTGGTCTTGTCATTGAATGATACGAACGAATGGTTTTATTGGAGCCTGTTGCGTGCTACACCGTTCGTGATCATATCAGTGCTCACTCCATCTTGTGATCAAACTTGGCAAAGATAAGATAGACTCCTGCTCGTGCGAGGGACGCTCTGTCTCATGGCTAAGCACTAACCCTGAATTCATCCGCGTGGATCACGGGTCGGAACCCCATGGGTCGTGCGCGCCCCCGTTTCTTACCCTCAATTTACGAGCCGGGTGCCGCTTTCGTCGATTGACCATGTGGTTGCGAAATTCGCTGGTATGCGCACTCGGCAACAAAAAATCCCACCGTAATGAATGCCGCGCCGACAAGGCCAAGGGTGTGGCGATCGAACCAGGTGATGGCCGCTCCGCCTATGACCCCCGACATTGATACGCCGATATAGATAGCGGTCGCGTTCAGGCCTAACAGCACCGGCGCCGCAACGGGTGCGATGCTGATCAGGCGGTGCTGCTGCGGCACGAGCAGGCCCCAGCCGCACATGCCCCAGACGACGAGGGCGGGTGCGGCGGTCGCGAGCGACGCCGAGGTCCAGGGCAACAGCGCGAAGTCCAAAGCGACGATGGCGATGGCCGCGTTGATGATTCGGCGGCTACCGAAGCGATCAGTCAAGCGACCGGCAGCGAGATTGCCAACCGTAGCGGCCACGCCCCAGAGCAGTAGCAACCCGGCGAGCACGCGCGCGTCACCGCCGGTGGCGCGGTCGAAGGTCAAGCCGATGTACGTGTAGGTCAGAAAGAGGCCCGTATACACGAGCCAGGTAGTCAGGAGCGTGAGCAGCACGGGCGTATTGCCGAGCGGTGCGAGCCTGCGCTCGAGACTGACGGCCGGCGCAGTCGGGATGTCTCGCAGGCGCCAGGTCACGCCCATCGCGGCGACAGCGCCTACCGCGGCGACGAACCACATCGTCGCACGCCAGTCCAGCCACCCCCCAATGAAGGTGCCGAGCGGTGCGCCTAGCGCCGTCGCACTGGACAGGCCGGCGATCACGATGGCGAGCGCTCGGCCGCGCTGCTCAGGCGGCACCAGCGAAGCACCGGTGGCGGTTGCCGTCGGACTGAACATGGCCGCACCGATGCCGGCTAGCAACCGGCTCCCGAGCACGAGCCCGATACTCGGCGCCAAGGCGGTTATAACATTGGCGAGCACGAAGACCGCGAGCCCTGTGAGTAGCAGCCGCTTGCGCGGCCATTGAGCTGCTGCCGCGGCGATGACAGGCGACAGCAGCGCATAGCTCAACGCGTAGAGCGTGACCATCTGCCCGGCAAGCGCTACGGGCACGCGAAGGGATGCGGAAACCTGCGGGAGCACACCGGCGACCACGAAGCTGTCGGTGCCGATTGCGAACATGCCACAAGCTAGAATCAGGAGGCGTCTATCCATCGAGAAATCCTTCGGAGGCGTCCGACCGTTAGCGGGTCGTACCAGTAAGCAATCAATCAGTTTCGCGACGAAACTTACGGACGACAGTGGCGTGCCGCCCAACGATGAAAATTTCTAGCGCTGATTCAGGTGTTCAATAGCTTGAACATGGATACGGCCTCCTTCAGGCTCTCTGCTTGGCTCGCGAGAGACCGCGCGGAGCTTGCCGCTTCTTCGACGAGGGCAGCGTTATGCTGGGTCACTTCGTCCATCTGTGTAACAGCCTGATTGATTTGCTCGATCCCGCGGCTTTGCTCTTCGGATGCAGTCGCGATGCCGCTGACAAACTCGGATACTCTCGCAATCGCATCTTTAAGTTCCAGAATCGTGGTAGCGACGTGCGCAGAGTCATCAACGCTCCGCTCGACCACTGCTACGGATGAGGCAATCAGTTCGGAAATATCTTTCGCAGCAGTCGCCGAGCGTTGGGCAAGGCTGCGAACCTCGCTGGCGACGACGGCAAATCCGCGCCCGTGCTCGCCAGCGCGGGCGGCCTCAACGGCCGCGTTGAGCGCAAGGATGTTAGTCTGGAAGGCAATTCCTTCAATAAGGCCCGTGATCTCCCCGATCTTGGCTGAGCCAGTACCAATGTCCTTTATTGCTTGGACCAGGCCCTGAACGGCTTTATTGCCAGCGTCGGCCATCTCGGCAGCATAGACTGCTGAACCATTTGCCTCCCGCGCGTTGTCGGTGTTCTGATTGACAGCCTCTGTCAGCTGCGCCATGCTCGCGGCCGTCTCTTCAAGGGATGCTGCTTGACGTTCTGTGCGCTCGGACAAATGTGCATTGCCGCTTGCAATCTCGTTCGATCCTCGGTTCACGTCTTGAACGGTTCGTGCCACGTTTCTTACGAGACTCGACAGACCGACCGTGATGCCGTTCAATGCCTCGAGGATTTCTCCTATTTCGTCGTTCCGTGACAGCGGCTCCTGTTCGGTCAAGTCGCCCTTGGCTAGGCGCCGCGCCGCCGTTTGGGCGCGACGCAGGGAAACACTAACCCTGCTCTCAACTATCCAATAAACCCAGGCGCCGGTCAGAGTCAGCATTGTCAGACCCAATACCGCCGAAGGTAACGCTGGAGGTCGCATGCTGAGAGGAGCCCACGTGGCGAATGCAACGACAGTCCCCGCCGTGAGCATTCCGAGCCACGTAGTGACAGCGAAACTGATTTGTAGCGCCAGGCGCGGCCCTTTCTTTGTGCTCATGCCAACACCGATGGCGCCAACGACCGATCCATCCGCATCCAGAAGAGGCGTGTAGAGGATGGCCAGCTTCATGTCGGAGAGGGACGTGTACCCAAAATAGTGGCGCCCGGAGGAGAGAGCCCGGTTTGCCGGATTCGTCGGCTCGAGATCAACGCCAAGCAGGCGCTTGCCGTTAGGAAGAACGGAAGTAGTGATTCGGACGAATGAATCTCCGTTCCGGACGAAGATGGACCCTCCATAGCCGGTCCGAGATCTGAAGTCATCCAGTATGTCGTGGGCGAGATTGACGGTGCGGCCCCCATTTTTTAGCACGGGCGTTTGCTTGCCGACAACGTCAACCCATGCTGATTTATCCAGGGAAAAGACCGGCTCATATCGCGAAATCAAGCTTTCGTGGAGGCGTCGAAGCAGCGCTTCCTCTGAGAACAGCTTCATCATTGTTTTGTAGCACCTCTTGAACTTTTATAACGCTGATGTTTGCTAGCTCCAACTTATCGTGGGTTGCCCGGCTGCATCGACAGATGCGTGGTCGGGTAGCGGTGTACTCTCGTACCCACGATTCGCTGCAGATCGATCACGGGGCACTCAGCGGCGCGCGTCGCCCTCCGCGCGAAACGTGGCATCTCTTCTCTTAGACCGCTAAACGCGTGCATATGAGACTAATACTATGCCGGAAATGTGGAACCACGCAACACAATTGGACAGACTCTGGGCGAGGACGATAGCCGCATCATGGCAGGGTCGACACCGCTGCGCTCATGACCGTCAGTCACCTGATTCTGATGGAATGAGATCAGGCGCACCGCAGTTTCGGTCTGCTGCACGAGAATATCCTCAGTGTCGGCGAGTGCCGTTGCGGCCATAGTCTTGACGTGAACGCTGCGTCAAGTATTCTCCGATGCAGGCGCGCATTACCAGCAATCCGCGGCCTTTATGCTGGCCGGGGGAGAACAACCCAACCTCACCTATCGGCCAACGGTGGGTAGTCGTTGTACCCGGTTTCGTCATCCGCATAGATCGTTTGGGCATTGACGGCGTTGAGCGGTGCGCCGCGCCGGAACCTCTCCACCAAGTCGGGGTTGGCGATAAAGGGACGCCCGAATGCAGCAGCGTCTGCCTCGCCGCGTTCAATGGCCAGCTGCGCGCGTTCCTTGGTAAGCCCCTCATTGACGATGTACGCGCCTTTGAAGATGCGCCTCACGTCGCGCCCAATTTGCTGTCCACCTCGATCGAGAGCTTCTCGTGCAAAGATAAACGCGATATTGCGGACGTTCAGTTGCTCGGCCGTATAGGTGAATAATGCGCGCGGATTCGAATCGTGCATCGAGTTCGAACTCGACATTAGATTCAGATGCACACCCACTCGGTTGGCCGGCCAAACGGTAAGCATCGCATCCACCGCATCCAGCATCAAGCGAACACGGTTCTCAATCGATCCGCCGTAGCGATCGGTACGCTTGTTCGAGCCGTCATGCATGAACTGATCGAACAAATATCCATTGGCAGCGTGAAGCTCTACGCCATCGAAACCGGCACGCTTAGCATTTGCAGCAGCGACTCGAAAACTCTCCGTGATCCCTGCGATCTCGTTTGTCTCTAGTGCCCGTGGCACCGAATACGGGCGCTGAGGTCGCAAAATGCTGACCTGGCCTTCGGGCGCAATCGCACTCGGTGCGACAGGAAGTTTGCCGTTATGAAACGTTGGGTCCGAGACTCTTCCCACGTGCCAAAGCTGAGAGACGATGAGGCCGCCTGCGTTGTGTACCGCGGAAGTGACCGCGGCCCACCCGCTAATCTGCCTTTCGGACCAGATGCCTGGGGTGTTTGGGTAACCAACTCCCTGGGGAATGACCGAGGTGGCTTCGGTGATGACGAGTCCTGCACTGGCCCGCTGGGCATAATGGTCTACGTTGATCTGACCGGGGCTGCGTTCGTCAAAGGCGCGCATCCGAGTGAGCGGCGCCATCACGATACGATTTGGCAGTTTCAAAGCACCGATCTGGATTGGATCGAAAAGCGTGGACATGGGTGTTCCCGTTGAATCATCGAAAAAGAAAGCGTTAAACATTGCTACCGAAAAGAGGAATCCCCTCGGTTGCGCCGCGATGCTGCCAAGTTTGGCAAGAGGTCTTCATCGTTCAGCTGATTGAAAAGTCTCATATGCGCCTATCATAGTCTCACATGCTGGTAAAACGACAAGAGAAACCTCTCCCCGTTGATCGGCAAGACGAGCCGGTTCAGGTTGATGGGGCGAAGTGTTGAGCTGCGCGTCTGGCTTTTCATGCCCGAAGAGGGGCGAAGAGGGCGCTTCGCCGAAGTCCGTCATTCCGGCGGTCAATGGGTATGCTCGACTCACGCGGCTCACAAGGCCCTTTACACATTTGCGCTATCGCGGGGCAGCCGCTGAGGAGGCATTGGCCGAATCGCTTGCTGCGCGAGACCGAAGAGTGGCGCTGGCGGCTCCGTGGGAGCGCTGGAGCCGGAAACCCTCGGCGCGCCTTTCGGTACAAGGGGCGCTAAGGAACGTCCGCTTTCCGTCGGCGGAGCCGCTTACGCGGCGAGCATCAGATCCAGCTTCTGCACAGCCGCACCAGATACACCTTTACCCAGGTTGTCGAAGACGGCGGACAGCACACTAATGCTCTGTCCACAGTGATCGACGCACCATGCGTCTCACGATTCAAGGTGCTGCTCTGCGGCGCAATCAAGCATGTGCCGCAATTTCGCCGACTGGGCACTTCCGTATTCCGACTCGAAGCGATCTTGCGCCAGCACCCAATGCGGGTGCGCTTCCAAGATTTTGGCAATGCCAGCCTTGGTGACGCTGACCAACCGCGCACGGCGGTCCGTCTTGTCGACAGCGATTGTGATGTAACCGTCGCGTTCGAGAGGCTTCAGATTGTGTCCGATTGTCGCACGGTCCATTGCAAGCAGTTCGCCGAGCGCCATCATTCGTAGTGGCCCGCGCTCTCTAAAAAGATAGCCTAGGATCGTAAACTGGTTCGTGTTGATCCCTGTGGGAGCAAGGCAGTCGTCATACAATCGTGTTACAACGCGAGCGGCACGCCGGAGGCGCGCGCAGTTGCAACACAACGGTGTGTCAGGATCGATCTCGTTTCTCTTGGTCATTGGTGAAGATTCATTTACAAGCGGCAAGCGCGGACTGGCGTCGACCGCGGCGGTCTCGACGCCGCTGCGATGCTGCCATCATTCTCCTCCATAACGTCGAACGCATTGCGTAGCCCACGTTTCCAGACATATTAGTCTCGTATGATAGTATTATTTGTATTATTGGTCGAGCGAAGAGATGTCTAGGGCGATGGAACGGACGCTAATGTCCGAGCAGGTGCCTTCACGTAGTTACGTCGCATGCTATCGAAACGGCTCGTGCCTACAAATATCTTCGAACAGAAGTGGGCCTTTGCTGGGAACATCGACCAGCGCCCTACGCGCGCATACGGCGCAATAAGTGCTACGGCACGAGGGTTTCTGTGGGTAGCGGTCCGGCCTTAAATAGATGCCCGGGCGTTGCAAAAGCAGCGGTGGGTTTACCCCACGCGGTATGATTTACGGTGGTTGCTTGAAAGAATTGGGCCATTTGTTTTCCTGATTAAATTCTTGAAGTGCGAAAAAAAGATCGCGCATTGAATCGAGATCAATCAGCCTCACAAATGCAAACGTATCCTCGTAGGCCTGCAACTACGGGCCATTGCGGCAGCGACAGCTCTTCATCCCTCGGTCGTCCCGACGAACTGGCGTTTCCGTCGATGGCCCTTCTATGAGCATCAAATTGTCAAGGTTTGTTTTGCAACTTTGCATTGACGAGTGGCTGGCGAACCGTTGGCATAGGCCTGAATACGGTAGTCTTAGGTGGGCCTGCGGGACAGCACCGCCTGCAGAGGCAAGGCACGCGCCTGCTGTGCGGGAGGTATCCACGGCGGGCCGGCGGGTCGCCTTTCACGACCATGGCGCCGGGCCGGCTGTGGATAACTGCGGATCATCATGCGACGGAACCAGAACAGAAGTTTGAGACGGGGCCGCACCGCATTCAGATACCCCTCCGTTCGACCCGAGTCACTAGCCTGCGGCAGGGCGCTGTGATGCCTCGGGGGTCTAGATATGGAAGCAACGGCATCCGTCTTGCGCAGTGCGCCTGGATTCCGGTTCAGAGCGTATCTGCTTTACAGTCGATGCGGTGCTTCTCGTCGGTTTCCTGATGCCGGCGATCGTCACAACGTGCAGATAACTGCCGTCTGGCGGCCTGTGCCTTGGTTCCAGCCGTGCTGCCTGCTGCTTTTCCTGCAGTGCTACCTGCAGTTTGTCTGATCGGGAGCACGAGCGCGTCGCCTCACTGCGCGAGGGCGGGGCCGTCATGCCCAGCGACTGCCGGTAGCGTGACAGTTCCGTCATCAGTTCGCGCGTGGCCGGGACCAGGCGCTCCCTGTCTTGCCGTGCACCGTCAGCCACCAGCGCATCGTGTCATCGGTATCGCGTCGCACGAAGAAACCCGAAGAACTGCCCCATCGTATTGCCGCCGACCTCGGCGATGCGCAGGCCGCCCAGATACAGCAGCGTGAACAGCCACCGTACCTGCTGAGAATGCGCCCGGGTACGTGGCGTGTCCTGCGGCATCGCCGCCATGGTGTCCTTCACTTCCTGCCACAGGCTGGGCTCGAGGTAGCGGGTAATGCGTGGCGCGACCTTGCGGGTGCACTGGCGGGGGTGACCTTGATTTACGCGCAGTTTTACGGTTAGGACGCTCTCGACTCCGTGCGGGTTTGCGACATGGCCCGAATAATATTGATCGTGAAATCAGAAGGTTGCTGTCTGCGCCAGAAGTTAGCTATGCTCTGGGCCCTGCCGTCGGGAACTGAGCAAACGAAATTGGCAAATGCAGGTTTCCTGCGGGTGTCGTGCAGACGAGTTCCAGTGTCCACAGGAGTTAATCGGTGGAAGGCGGCGACCGTTGGCACGTTGCAGACCGAAACATGCCGCCCCATGCACAAGCGGAACTCGTCCGTTGCTTGCGCGAAAATGAGGGACAACGCGACGGATAATCGCGCTGCCTTAAACTCGCAATCCTACGACGGAAACAAAGACAACAGCATAGGTCGGTCAGGCTGTTCAGAAACAAGGGGCAGGGGTCACGGTCGTGCAAGTAATCGAGACAGGCTTTGCGCCGTTGAAAGGAGGGAGGTCACTATATGGTCTTGTGGGAACGCCATCAACAGCCTCTCCTTCAAGCCAACGAGGCCAATCGCGTACAGGACACCCGCACCCTCTATCTCAATAGGACAGCTTATTGAGAACACCCCTGCGTCATACTCATCATCGTTGATCGCATATCCCGCAGCTTGCACTGCCCTGAGACTTGCCTTGACCTTTGCAGGATCGGTGACGGTGTTGGGCCGGAATTTCTCATGCGGGCCCGATACGAAACGGTCAACCAAACCTTCTGGTTGAAAAGCCACGAGCGCTTTTGCTGTCGAGGTTGCATGAACCGGGAAGTCAGCACCAGGATAGACGAGGGTACGGGCCGGGTCCTCTGGAGGCACTATCACAACCAGTTCGATCTTTTCTCCGGTAATCTTCGCCAGATATCCAACTTCACCAAAGCGGTTGGCCACGATCTGAATTTCGCGACGGGCGAGTGTTTTTGAGGATGTGTCTGGCGCGCTGCAGCGAAAGAGGTCGAGAATTCGAGGGCCAATGAAATAGTTGGACCTACCTCTCTGACCAGCCACGAACCCCGCCTCAACCATGCCATTGAGCAGTCGGTGAGCCGACGGCATAGGCAATTGTGTCCTGGACGAGATCTCTGCCAGGGACAGGCCGGCCGATGAAGTCGATATGACTTCAAGAATGGCAGCGATTCTTTCCAGCCGGCCGGCTTTTTCACCCGTTGTCTGCGTCGGCATACGTGTCCGCCCTGTTCGATTGCCTTGCTGTTGCGCCGTCTCGCGTGCGTTTCACGGAAGCGGTGAGCTGAACGTTGGCCATTGTCCGACGGAGTCGGACAATGGCGACTTTCATTCACAAGCGGTGCTTCGAAGTTCCCGCTTGAGCACCTTGCCCGCGGCGTTCTTGGGCAACTCATCAATGAACTGCACGACCGACGGCTTTTTATAAGAGGCCATGTTCGCCTTGCAATGCTCGATGACTCCAGCAGCGTCTAGGCGGTGACCAGAACGCAGCACGACGACCGCCTTGACGAGCTCCCCCCATACCTCATCGGGCACACCCACCACAGCGACTTCTGCCACCGCGGGGTGGGAGCAAATGACCTCTTCGACTTCGCGGGGGTAGATGTTCGAGCCACCAGAAATGATGAGATCTTTCTTGCGGTCGGTCAGAAAGAGGTATCCCTCAGTGTCCAGGTAGCCGACATCGCCGGTGTGTAGCCAGCCGTTGCGCAGCGTCTCGGCCGTTGCCTCGGGACGATTCCAGTAGCCTTTCATGACGAGGTCGCTGCGCACGCAGACTTCTCCGAACTCGCCGACGCCCACTTCTGCGTCGTTGTCATCCAGAATCGCAATGCGCACACCGGGCATCTCACGGCCACACGATGCAAGTCGTTTGATCTTTGCCTCATCGTCGCCGACCATATGCGCCGCCTTCGGCAGTGATGCGACGGTCATGGGTGCCTCACCCTGTCCATAAATCTGGACGAAGACGTTGCCAAAGACGTCGAGTGACTTCTGGAGCTGATTGACGTACATGGGGCCGCCGCCATAGATGACGTTCTTCAGCGACGACAGGTCGTATCCGGTGTGCGAATCGGACTGAAGCAACATCGTAATCATCGTCGGCGCCATAAACGTCGAAGTCACGCGGTACTTCTCAATGGCCTCGAACACCTTCTCCGCTTTGAAGCTTTTCGATAACGGGAATGCGTTGGCCGCCCCGACCGCCAGGTGAGGCATCATGCAACTGGCAGTTCCATGTGATATCGGCGCGACGTGAAACATGACATCACTGGAAACGACATCCGGGACAACGCCTAACAAAAACTGCTGACACATCGTAACTAGATTCCGATGCGTTTCCATCGCACCCTTAGGCTTTCCGGTCGTCCCCGACGTATAGAAAAGCCAGGCGATGTCATCGGGGTCGATGACGACGTCGGGCGGCGTGGCGGGGAATTGCAGAAGGAAATCTTCATAGTCGGTGTCCGCGCTCCGATGCTCGCCACCGATGCAGGTCCAGAGCTTGACCTCGGGTACTAAAGGTTTAAGTTCGGCCACGTGATCAGCGAAGTCTTCACTGTAGAAGACGACTCGAGCGCCGGAGTCTGAAATGAGAAACGCATACTCCTGGACATGAAGCCGGGGATTCATGGGGACGGCCGTACATCCGGCAGACATTGCCGCCAGAAACGCTTCGAGTCCCTCAAAGCGGTTCGCGCACAGGATCGCCACGCGTGCGCCCTTTCCTGCGCTTGCAAGAAGGGCGTTTGAAACCCGATTAATCCGGCTCGCGCCGTCCTTGTAGGTGATCCTACGGTCTTCGGAAATCCACAAGATGTTGTTCGGTGTGCGCAGCGCAGACCGCTGAACCCAATGACCCGCGTGCATACTATTCTCCCAACTTCAAGATGCGATTCTTGCTTCCCCAACCAGCTTCCTGATATGTACCTCGCTCGGAAGACGGGAATCTCGCGCCGCGCTTTTCCTTCACCGAAAGGATGCCTTCCCGCGCGTCCTCGTCAACGAAGTTGAGCATTTCCATGGCGACTGACAGGTCAAAGATCGGAGCGACAGGCTTATACCAGTGATTCAGAGCCCGTTTTGTCCAGCGAATAGACAGTTGACTGCCTTTGCTTAACGTGTCTGCGACAGCCAGGGCGCGGTCCAGCAGCTGCTCGTGCCGAACACACAGACTCACTAGCCCGATCCTTTCGGCTTCCGGACCATCAATGAAATCGGCTAGTAGGAGATGATATTTGGCTTTTGCCATGCCGCACATCAAAGGCCACAGCATCACTGCGTGATCACCCGAAGCGACACCCAGACGCGTATGTCCGTCGCTTAGCCTCGCCTGGTCGGAGATGATGCTGATGTCAGCTGTCAGCGCAGTTGCCAGACCAGCACCCACGGCGACGCCGTTAATCGCGGAAATGATGGGCTTTTCAAGGTTCATCATGTTGTTCACGATGTCCAGCGCTTCCTGACCAGTGCGAAGAACGCCCCAATAGTCTTCGAGGTTCCGTTTAACCATGTCGAGGTCGCCTCCCGCACAGAAGGCTTTACCCGCTCCGGTGATTACGATCGCGCGCGTCTCCGGGTCGTCACCGATCGTCAGCCAGATCTTGCTCAATTCCCAGTGCAGTCGCTCATCGGTGGCGTTGTATTTCTCTGGCCGGTTAATGGTGATCAAAAGAACACCTGGAGAGGGGCGATCAAATTTCAGGTGCTGATATTCGCTGTAAGCGATTGACATTCTCCGTCTCCCTATAAGGCACCGGCGCGGTGCAGCTCGTCCGTAAACTCGGCCAGTGTAAGCTCCAGTCGCTCCATCATCTCGTCCACCTGCGCGACCGTCATGGTTAGCGGTGGGGCAGTCATGAACCACTCTCCGAATCGACCACCGCTGGTGCGGCGCGCGTAAATCAAAAGGCCGTGCTTCATGCCGATCTGACGAACGCGGTCAGCAGCCATCAGTTCGGGCGGCAGCATCTCGCGGGTTTCCTTGTTCTTCACCATTTCCACAGCAGTCAGCATGCCCTTGCCACGCACATCGCCAATGATCGGCGAGCTCTCCTTCAGCGCCAGCAGACGCTCCAACAGATAGCCGCCGACGCGGGAAGCGTTACCTATGATGTCGTTCTCAACGGTCTCGTCGAGAACCGCACAAGCACCCGCACAGGTAATGGGGTTGGCGTTGTATGTGTGGGCCAGATTGAACCCGGTGAGTCCTGCTAGCTCATCCACGAGCGCTGCGGGCGCGAGGACTGCCCCAAGCGGGGTATATCCGGACGCTAGTCCTTTGGCAAGAACGACAAGGTCCGGTTTTGCCTCCGGCCAATGACTATTGGCGAGGAATCTTCCTGTTCTTCCTGCGCCGCACATGACCTCGTCAAAGATGAGAAAGACGCCATACTCGCTGCAGATGCGCCGGATTTCAGCGAAGTACTCAGGCGGGGGAACATTCGCGCCCGTCGACAGTCCTCCAATCGGCTCGAAGATGAAGCACAGCGTGTTCTCTGGGCCAAGACGAAGGATCGCGTCCTCGAGCGCTTGTGCACATTGCAGCGCATACTGGACTACGCCCATGCCGTCGGGGCGCCGGTACGTGAACGGCGTCGGGATTTTCTCGGAAAACTGAACCATGTCCCCGTAGATGGGAGCGAAGTCCAGGTCCCCCGTTACAGCAATGGTGCCAAGCGTGCCACCGTGGTACGACGGCATGCATGAGATCACACGCGTCTTTTTGTGCATGCCTTTGGCAAAAGCGTACTGGCGACAGAACTTGATCGCCATTTCGTTAGCCTCAGAGCCGCCGGATGTGAAGTGGCACCGTTCGAAGCCAGGCCCTGCGAGTACCGCTACCTTTCTAGAAAGCTCTGCGTTCGGCTCGTGACGGGATACACGCACGTAGCTGAAGGACAGCTTCTTGCCTTGCTCGTACATCGCCCGCAACACCCGCTCGTTACCTTGTCCTATGTTGCTTACAATCGCACCGGATGAAACATCGATAAACCGATCGCCAGCGTCGTTCCAGAGGTAGATCCCTTCGCCCCGAACAATCGTAGGTAAATCCTTTGTGTTTTTGCGGCTGTAGAACAGGTCCTGAGGGCCGCCGACAGGAAACTCCGACAGAACGGCATCACGTTTAGCAGTTTGCGCCATGATTATCGACCCGGTCGGTTAGCGTTTTGCGTTCGACTTGGCATGTGCAGTCACACACAGGATTTCGAACATCAGGTTGGCCGCATTGAGCGCCGTATGGCCGGATGGGTCCAGAAGGGGCGCGACTTCGCAGACGTCACCGCCGATAACGTCCAAACCAAGCGCGCTGCGAATGATGACCTGACAGTCGCGCATCGAAAGTCCGCCCGGTTCAGGGGCACCCGTGCCGATCGCGTAGACGGGGTCTAACCCGTCAATATCGAACGTGATGTACACCGGGCCGCCCGCAACCGTCTCAAGCATCTTGCTGATGACCGCCGCACGTCCCATCTCCTCATAGTCGTCCATCGTAACGACGGCCATACCTGCGTCGTAGGCGTACTGGATGTCGCCTTCGCTGAAGCGGGTGCCGCGAAGACCGATCTGGATGACCCGTTTCGGGTCAATGATCCCGTCCTCAACACCGCGGCGAAACACGGTGCCGTGATTGATGCGGCTTCCGTAGAGCTCGTCGAGGGTGTCGGAATGCGCATCGAAGTGGATAACGCCCAACTTCTGCCCCTTCGGCGCCAGCCCGCGCAAAATGGGGTAGGTGACCGTATGGTCCCCGCCACAGGAGATTGCGGCGATGCCGCGATCGCGAAGGCGCGCATAGTACGCCGTAATCGCGTCGAGGGTTTGTGCATTGTCGAGCGGATTAACCGGCGCATCCCCAATGTCGACGACGCGCTGCAGTTCGAATGGGCAAATTCCGCTTTGCGGATTGATTTTCCGGATGAGCCGCGACATTTCTCTCACTTGCGCAGGCCCCTGCCGGGCACCGTTTCTGTTCGTGCACCCAAGATCGTATGGAACGCCGACAAGCGCGATGTCGACGTTCTCAAGCTCTCGTGTATAAGGCGCGCGCATGAACGTCGCAGGCTCGGCGAAACGGGGAATGATTCCGGAGTCAAGAAATTGGTCAGCAGTCGAGTTCATCGCGTTTCCTATAGGGGTGGGGGGCGTTGCAAGATTCCATTTTGTTGTCTAAACTTCCGTTAAATGAAATCTAGCAAGATTTTTTGGAAATTGCTAGTAGCAAAGAGAAATCTTCGGCCCGTTTTCGCAGAGGCGGCGCCGGACGGGCAATCACTTCCCTCATCAGGTGTCGCAGATGAAATTCAACTTCACAGACCTTCTTACTGATCATGTGTCGCAGGAACGACTTGCCAGGCTGATTTCGGCGCTGGCCGAGATTGGCAAATCGGACGGGGACGGTGTCAATCGGCAAGCGCTTACGCCTCAGGACGTGGCTGCCCGCAAATTTCTAGCGGAAGTTGCCGCCGGGTGCGGATGCGAGGTCTACCGGGATGAGGCAGCCAATGTTTTCTTTCGACGCGCGGGAACGACGGACGGCCCTCCGGTAGTGACGGGGAGCCACATCGATTCGCAACCCACCGGCGGAAAATTCGACGGAGCGTACGGCGTCTGCGCAGGGCTAGAAATGATGGCCGCACTGAACGATGCGGGCGTCGTTACCGAGCTACCGCTCGAAGTGGCAATCTGGACGAACGAGGAGGGTTGCCGATTCGCTCCAGGTTCAATGGGTTCCGCTGCGTTCGTTCAGCCTGAACTGCTATCCACCTTTCGTGAGAGTGCGGATTCCACTGGCTTACGGTTCGGCGAGGCGTTGGACGATGCGGCGAACGCGCTCCAGTTCATTCCGCTGCTGCCACTGAATCGCCCGTTTTCCGCGTTCGTAGAAGCGCATATCGAGCAGGGCCCGGTGCTTGAGCGGGAGGGTAAAACACTCGGTGTTGTAAGTGGAATTCAGGGAGTTCGCTGGTTTAGGATTTCAGTCCGAGGGCAGACCTCCCACGCGGGCACAACGCCCAGAGAATTCCGGAAAGATGCAGTCCTTGTCGCAACCGAGCTGGTACAGCAGGCATACGCTGCCGCCAACGAAAGTGACGCTGATTTGCGCTTGACTGTCGGGCGCTTCGAAGTCTCCCCCGGTGCGACGAACACCATCGCAGATGGAGTCACTTTCACAATTGACCTACGACATCCGTCCGATGATGTCCTTGATGACTTCGAGGCCAGATTTCGTTCCTGGACGCGACGACAGTCCGCCTGTTCGATTTCGCTCGAAGAACTGATGCGACACAAGCCGACACCGTTCTCGGAGAAGGTCAGGGCGACCGTCGCTGAAGCGGCTGAGCAATGCGGAGAACCGTGGCGAGAGCTTCTGTCGGGCGCCTTCCACGATTCAATGTACCTGGCGGAACATTGTCCAACGGGTATGCTATTCATTCCGAGCAAGGACGGGCTGAGTCACCATCCTGCAGAGCTGTCAGCTCCGGATGAGTTGGCGTGGGGGGCCAAGGCGCTGACGTTGGCGATGTATCGGCTTGCGAATCCGTCTCTCGACGTGGCCGGCCAGTAATCGGGCTGGCGGTACGCGACGCGTCCCAAGAGTAAGGCACTACTCGTCGGGACGCGTTTCACGACTGGTTCAGGTCAGAGCCACCGCGAGGCCTGTAAACATGCAGAGACCCGCACGGTGAGCGCGATTAAATGCCTGAAAACACAGCGCCGGATCGCGAGATCTTATCTTGAAGTATTGGTCCACGACGCACCCAAGCGCGCCTGTCCACCCGAGCCAGAATGCGGTGGTCCATTGCGAAACGATAGCCAGTGCGGCGAATATGCCCAGATATGTGGCGAAGCAGAAGCCCGAGGCCAGCACCTCATACCGACCAAAGGTAATCGCGCTGCTTTTGACGCCTACTAGAAGGTCATCCGCCCGATCGACCATTGCGTACGCAGTATCGTAACCGACGACCCAGAACAGGTTAGCGGCGCACAGCCACCAGGCGACGGCGGGGACGGAATCGAGGACAGCTGCGAAAGCCATCGGGATTCCAAAACTGAACGCCACCCCGAGCACGACCTGGGGCACGCCAAAGACGCGCTTCCCGAACGGGTAGCAGAGGGCAACAGCAGAGGCACCGAGAGCGTACAAGCCAGTCAATGCGTTCAAATGAAGCAGTAGCAGGGCAGCGAGCATTAGCAACATAGCGAGAAAGCTACGCGCCTGCGTGCGCGATATCGCACCGGAAGCTAGCGGGCGGTGCTTCGTCCGCGTGACGTGAGCATCGAACCGTTCGTCGGCAAGATCGTTCGCGACGCATCCTGCGGAACGCATCAGGACGCTGCCAAGTATGAAAGTAGCCAGCAGGTGAAGCGGGGGATGCCCGCTCGCGGCAACTGATAGGGCGCCCAGCGTCGGCCATAGCAGGAGTAAGATCCCGACGGGCTTGTCGACCCGTGCCAAACGAAGGTACGGACTCGTCCTGTCAAAGAAGTCCATTGTCTGATGTCTATTGAATTGAAAACGGCCCCATCTGCGGGGCCGGCGCTTCGAGGAAACAATCCGTGCTTAAGCCGAGGCGTCCACGTCAATGACAATCTTCCCAACGTGAGATTTTTTCATGAATTCGGCCTGCGCATCGCGTAATTGAGCCAGCGGGAAGGTCTTATCCACCATCGCTTTGATTTCTCCGCTTTCAATGTACTGCACAAGGTTCCCCGTAGTATTGGCCACCGGATTTGCGATGCCGTACATCTCAAGGTCCTTGTAAATCAGGTCACGCAAATCTACCTCGGAGATTGGGCCCGCAATCGCTCCACCTGTGGTATAGCGACCGCCGCGCTTAAGAACGCGCAAGAGCCCCGTAATGGAGTCTCCACCGACCACATCCGCAACAACATCGACGCCACGAGGCCCCACAAGCTTCTCAACCTCTGCCACCATGTTAGGGGTTTCGCGTGGTATGAAATGGTCCGCGCCCAGTTCCAGAAGTTTGCTGCGTTTGCCTTGCCCAGCAATTGCAATCACCACACACCCACGGCGCTTCGCCAACTGCACATTCGCGCTACCGACCCCGCCCGCTGCTCCCGTGATGACCACGACTTCGCCAGCTTTCAGTCGAGCTCGCTCAAGCATCTCCTCGGCCGTCGTGAAGGCACAAGGAAAGGTTGCCAGCTCGACATACGGGATATCGGCGTTCACCGTGAAGGCATTCTCGACCGGAACCGCTGCATACTCTGCGTAACCACCGTCGCATTCACTGCCAACGAAGCGGACACCTTCTTCTCGCAACGGTGCCGACGGATCACGAATTACGGGATCGACCATCACGCGGTCGCCGATCCGCTGCACATCGACGCCCTCGCCGACGCCGACGATTCGCCCTGCAATTGCGGCACCCTGAATGCGGGGAAATGCCAGACTCGAGCGGTCCCAATTGCCCAGATCGGCAGTGTCCGGATCAATGCCCCTGCTGCCAATTTCTTCCGTCATCCCTGTGCGGACGTTCGGGCTATACCAGCCGGTGCGGGTATTCAGATCAGTATTATTGACACCGCAGGCTCCGACACGGATCAGGACCTCACCCTTTCCTGGTCGGGGCGTTGGGATATCTTCATGATACTCCAGCTTATCAAGTCCGCCGTGGCCCATAAGCACTACGGCGCGCATCATTCGGGGGATATTCATTTACCTGGATCTCCACTTAACTATCAAGCGTTGCTGAACTTCGATGACCATGCCCGGAGGTATTCGACAGTCAGCAGCATGCATATCGAAACCATTGTGAGAATTACCGCTGCTGCGAGGATTGTCGGGCTTAACTCTTCGCGGATTCCGCTCCACATGATCAATGGGATCGTCCGCTGATCGACGCCGGCAATGAAGAGCGCCATGACCACCTCGTCCAGTGATGTAGCAAATGCGAAGATGGCGCCCGACGCCACGCCCGGCGCAATGAGCGGCAGGGTCACACGGAAAAACGTTTCGATGGGCGACGCTGAGAGGCTCAATGAAGCCTTTACGAGGTCGTAGTCGAAGCGCGCCAACGCTGCGCTGACCGTAATAACCACAAGTGGAACCGCAACGATTGTGTGTGCGATCACAAGACCCGTAATGCTCTGTGTGAGACCCCAGCGCGAGAAGAGAAAATAGATGCCGGCCGCTGTGACAATAACCGGAACGATCATCGGCGAGAGAATCAGCGCCAACAGAATCTTCTTGAACGGTGTATCACGCCGACTTAGGCCAATTGCCGCGACCGTTCCGAGCGTCGTCGCAACGAGGGTAGTCAGTGACCCGACGACCATGGAGTTCACGATCGCGTCACGCCAGACTTCGGAGCCGAAGAAGCTTGCGTACCATCGCAGGGAAAAGGCGTCTCGATGAAGCGCTAGCATCCCTGGGGTGAACGTCAGGTATCGTTGGGTATTGAATGAGAGCGGGACGCATATGAGAATTGGCGCCATCATGAAGAAGAACACAGAACCGCAGATTAAATAGTACGTTTTCCGGATCATTTCGGTGCTCCCACAAGTTCAGCGCTGGCGAGCGTTCTGAACATCCAGAAGATGTCCGCAACGAGCACCAGGAGGCCGACTGATAGCGCTGCAGCTAACCCCCAGTTCAACGACGATTGCATGTGGTAGGCAATCAGATTCCCTACCATCTGTCCTTGACTGCCACCGACAAGGGCGGGTGTGATATAAAAACCAAGGGCAGAAATGAAAACCATCATCGCTCCCGCGGCAATCCCTGGGACGACCTGAGGTATGTAGACGGAAAAGAAAGCCTTGACGGGTCCGGCACCGAGGGAGCACGCGGCCCGCACATAGTCCTTCGAAACCCCCTTCATTACGCTGTACAGCGGAAGAATCATGAACGGTAACAAGATGTGTGTCATCGCGACAATCGAGGCGAAACGGGTGTAGGCCAATTGAGGCCGAGCGTTATTGGAAACAATGTGCAGCCAGACAAGCAGGTCCACGAGCGGACCGTTCGTCTGGAGGATGACCAGCCATCCAGAGGTGCGGACCAGTAATGACGTCCAGAAGGGAAGCAGCACGAGCATCATTAACACAGTGGCTGTGCTTCGACGCGAGGTGGCGAGCAGATGCGCCACCGGAAATCCGAGGAGCAGGCATGCGAGTGTCGCGCTTACGGAAATCACGATCGTGTTGATGAAAACGGCGATGTACAGTCGTTGGTCCGCGGGCTGCAAAGCGACGCCCCCCGTTGCGGTCTGGCGCAAGTCCACCGCAGCAAGAAGGTTTTGGGCCGTCATTTTTCCGGACGAGTGCTTGATGACACCCCAAGGCTCGGGCGTACCCCATCTCGGATCAATACCGACGAACTTGCTCTTCCAGGTCTCCTGGGTTCCGTCAGATCCGTTCAGTTGGCGCACAGTCTTGCGCAGCAGGCCTTCGAAGCCCGTGTACCTATAGCTCAACTCCCGGACAACTGGCCCTAGCTCGTCACGGTCGTCAAGGGCCATCAGATCTTTTCCAAGCGCGCGATATGCCGCTTCGGGCGGTGTTCCTTCTCCGCTCCAGTTCCCGAGCTCGGCGTGGACCTGAGCGAGAGGCATCGCCACGGCACTCGTGTCGACCGAGCGGTACAACATCTGGACGATCGGAAACAGGAAAAAAGCGACGAGGAAGGCGACGAGCGGCAATATCAGAATCAGCGCGCGGACCTGGGCGCGTAACTTGACGTGCCGATATTGTCGGTCAGTGGGCAAGGGGGCTGCCGCAGGCGGTACGTACGCAGTATTTGGCATGTTCATTCTCACCTCACGGAGCTGATCGGAAAGCAATACAGTCCTCGGACCGGAAGCCAACGGTCACCATGTCGCCGATCTGAACACGTTCGCAGTCGCGATTGTTTGCAAGCTTCGCGATCAGCCCGTCACCTTCCTCGCGTGCGAGACGCACCCGGATATGGTCGCCCTGATAGGTTCGGTCTGTGACGCGGCAGTTGAAGCGATTGTTTAGGGAGTCCGCGTCCACGCCGAGGACAATGCGTTCGGGGCGAATAGATAGCTTTAGCGAATCACCGATTTCGGCCGCAGTACCGACGCCAGTCGCGGTAACCTTGCCCATTCCCGGGCTATCCACTACCCAGTTTTCTGAACGGATTTCGGACAGCCGGCCGCATAGCTGATTGTTTTCGCCAATGAATGAAGCCACAAATGAATTGCCTGGCTGCTCATACAGGGCGACCGGAGAGGCAAGTTGTTGCACGATGCCCTCATTGAAGATCGCAATACGGTCAGACATGGTCAGTGCTTCGCCCTGGTCGTGAGTGACGTAGACGATCGTGATGCCGAGGCGGGCATGCAGTTGTTTGATCTCGTACTGCATGTGCTCCCGCAATTGCTTGTCGAGAGCGCCAAGCGGTTCATCCATCAGGACGATGCGGGGCTCGAAGACGATTGCGCGGGCAAGAGCGACACGCTGCCGCTGGCCGCCTGACAGTTGGGCCGGAAGCCGATCGCCAAGGCCCTTCAGTTTCACCATGTCGAGCGCGGCCGTCACTCGTTCGACGATTTGGGCGTTAGGTACCCGGCGAACTTTCAACGGATAGGCAACGTTATCGGCCACCGATAGATGCGGAAAGAGCGCGTAGCTCTGGAACACCATTCCGATGTTCCGCTTGTGAGGTGCGACGCTGGTGATCGCGACGCCGTCCAGAAATATCGATCCGCTGCTGGGAGTCTCGAACCCGGCAAGCATCATTAGCGTCGTGGTCTTCCCGGAACCCGAAGGCCCAAGCAGCGTGAGGAATTCGCCTCGTTGGATGCTGAGGTTGAGTCCGGCAACGACAGGTGTATGTCCGTCGTAACTCTTGCGGACGTCCCGAAACTCGACTATCGCGTCTTTCATTTCATGCTCCTGCGGGGACTAGCGGTGGGCTTCAATATTTCTAAAATTAAACGTTACTTCCGTTTTTTAGTCAACGAGAACGAAAATAGGTGTTTGTACTCAGTGAAGTTCCAAAAGGCGAAAGCGGATCCTGTGGTGTGCCCCGGTTTCCAGAAACAGGTACAGAGCCTGCGTTGCAAGATAATCTGTGGCCGACCACTCCCGAGGGCGGGCGAAGAGACGCGTTCATGGCTACCGACGATCGACTGCTGCACACAGCAAGAGCGGCGAGAGGCTTGACATTGCGTTTTTCGACGTATGATTACGAAATTCGTGTATCCGCAGGCGTAGACCAAAATGTCCGATTCCAATTCCGATATCGAGAAAAGCGACAGAATTCCAAGGCTGGAAAGGGTTGCAATGATTCTCGAGGCGATCAACCGGTCAGACCAGGGCCTCACCTTGGTCGAAATTTCGTCGCAGACTGAGATGCCGATGCCTTCGGCGCATCGGCTCGTGAACAACATGCTCGATGCCGGGTTTCTCGTTGGGCAGCGTGGGAGGTCGCGATACCGGATCGGGCCCCGACTTATCCGCATATTCCAAAGTTCGCTGAGCCTCGAGACGCTTCAGGCACTGGCCGAGCCCACCCTGCAAAGGATTGCCGACAGGTTTGGTCAAGTGGCGTATCTGGTGAGGCTGGTTCAGGACTCCATTCAGCTTGCTGTCACGGTGCTGCCATCGTCCCCGAGCCGGAACCTCATCTATCCGGGCAATGTTTTTCCGCTAAACGCCACCGCCTCCGCAAAAGCGCTGCTTGCGTTTCAGTCCGAAGCGGTGATAGACCAGCAGCTGCAGGGGCCGCTGGAGAAATATCGCCCGAACACGATCGTTGACCCCGAGAAACTTAGAGCGAAGCTGGCGGATGTCCGAGAGCAGGGCTACGCGATTAGCGACGATGAGTTCGATCCAGGCGTCTATTCGATTTGCTGCCCAGTGCTGATCGGGTCCGCGGGCGCGCTGTACGGCGTTGGCATCGTCGCCCTCAAGGAAAGACTGTTAATGAGCTTTGATACGGAGGCCGTCGTGCAAAGCCTGAAAGAGGCCGCGGGCGAGTTGCGCACGACATTGCAATCGACCGGTCTGCATGCCGTCAGCGATGTTGAAAGTGAAGTCGATGCTTGAGCGCCGGCCTTCGCGCGCTCCGTGATCTGCGGGGCTGATCGAAGGATCGTGTCTGCATGATACTGCCCCAATTCCGACGACGATCGTCGTCGCGTTCCCTTCTGTTATTCCCCCACACGAGTCGGCGGCTGCCGCGCCCCGGCTCGTCCGCAACTGCTGTCTGAGCGCCGGCCGCCCTGATCGGGCAGCTGACTTCTGATCGCGGCGCCAGCCACAAGATTTCGCATATCGGAACGAAGCGTTTTTATTTTTCCGAAAAACGGCGCGCTAGACTGCTGCCAGCCTGAGTCGTGCGTGTGTGGCCTAGGTAAATTCCATTATTGATAATGAAATTCCGTTTTCCGATACTTTGGGTACGGCGAGGCTACGCAGGTGCCACCGGTGCAACGTTCGTATTGACTTGATGCAGTTTCTTCATGGGAAAAGGTGATGCAATGAACGTAGTGAGAAGGATGGTGATCGCGAGTGCCGCCTTGCTGATCTCAATGTCTTCGATGGCTCAGGGCGGCAAGGAAATGACCGTTGCATCCTGGGGTGGCAGCTACACGGAAGCGCAGAAAAAAGCTCTGTTTGACCCCTTTACCAAGGCGACGGGGATCGCCGTCAAAATCATTGAATATAACGGTGGCCTGAGTGAAATTCGCGCGCAACAACAGGCAGGGAAGGTGGTCTGGGATGTAGTCGTCTCGGATATTTTCGACGAGCGCCGCGCCTGCGAAGACGGATTGCTGACGAGATTCAACGCGTCGACGCTCCCGGCTAGTGCAGATGGCACTGCGGGTGTGTCCGATTTCGTACCGGGGACAACGTCCAAATGCAGCCTCGGGTCAATCTCATGGGCGCGTGCTATTGCCTACGATGCGAATGCGCCCAAGCAGCCAAAGACCATCAAGGATTTCTTTGATACCAAGAACTTTCCGGGCAAGCGTGGGCTGCAAAAATCACCGGTTGCGACCTTGGAGTGGGCACTGGTCGCTGACGGAGTTCCGCGAAAGGACGTCTACACTGTGCTATCGACCCCAGCTGGCGTCGACCGCGCTTTTCGGAAGCTGGATACGATCAAGAAAGATATCGTGTGGTGGGAAGCTGGTGCCCAGCCGCCACAATTGCTCGCGTCGCATGAAGTCGTTATGACGTCTGCTTACGCGGGCCGGATTTTCGTCGCTCGAATGGAAGGAGCACCGTTCCGGATCATGTGGGACAGTGATGTCTGGTCAACCGATTTCTTTATGATTCCAAAAGGCGCACCACATACGCAAGAAGCTCTTGAGTTCGTGAAATTTGCGAGCAACCCTGAGCGTCAAGCAGCTCTGTCGACCCTGACATCGAATGGGCCGACGCGACGCTCGGCAATCGTGCTCGTTGGTAACTATCCCGGCACTACGGAAAGCGTTGCGCCGCACATGCCCACCTACCCGGCCAATATCAAGGATTCGATTCAGGCAGGTGCAGATTTCTGGGCCGAAAATCAGGACGCACTGAAGTTGCGCTTCACGCAGTGGCTTTTGCAGTAACGAGTTAGATAGGGCAGGCGGCAGTCGCTCGCCGCCTTGTGCCGATATTGAAGTAAGCGTCAAGTTTGCAGCAAACGCGCTGCAGGAGAGACCGCAGTCACAAGGGCTGCGGCGCCGACGGAGCAACCGCCCCGGAAACTCTCAGGCAAAAGGACTGTAGCGCGTTCAAAACTCTGGAGAGAGGCATGCATGTATGCCCACCGAAGGGGACGGCGAGTTCTTGCGCCTAAGCTCTCAGGTACCGTGACAGATGGGGTATGCGCCGAAAGACCGGCGACATCTATCTTTTCACGGATTGAACCATGCCCCACGTCATTATTATTGGCGCCGGCATCACCGGCGTTACGACTGCATACACGCTCTCCGAGCTCGGGTACCAGGTGACTGTCATTGACCGGCACCGCTATCCTGCGATGGAGACATCGTTCGCCAACGGCGGTCAACTTTCGGCGTGCAATGCCGAAGTCTGGAACAGTACGGGAACGATCCTGAAGGGGCTCCGATGGATGCTCAAGCAAGACGCCCCCGTCCTTTTCAATCCAAAACCGTCATGGCACAAATACTCATGGATTGGCGAGTTCATCTCGAATATCGCGCACTACCGCGACAACACGATCGAGACGGTAAGGCTGGCGATAGAGGCGCGGAACCATCTTTTCGCGATCGCCGAACGCGAGCAGATCGATTTCGACCTTCAAAGGCGCGGCATTCTGCACTTTTACCACGACAGAAAATCGTATGACGCGGCTACTAGAACGAATGAACTTTTGGTGTCGGGCGGTCTTGAGCGCTTTGCCGTGACCCCGGCAGAAGTCAAACAGATCGAACCGACGCTGCGAGGCCAATACTACGGGGGATATTTCACTCCATCTGACTCGACGGGTGATATTCATCGATTCACCCGAGGACTGGCATCTGCCTGCGAGAGGCGCGGCGTACGATTTCGGCAAGGCGTAACGGTGGAGAGTGTCGAGTGCCTGCAACGCGGTGTCAGATTTCTGCTTTCGAGCGACAAAACGGATCAGGAAGTGCCAGCGCGGCAGAGTCTCGAAGACGTTGCAGGCGATGCAGTCGTTGTCTGTGCCGGCGTAGGGAGTCGGAGAATCGCGAGTTTGCTCGGCGATCGTTTGAACGTCTATCCGGTAAAAGGCTATTCGATCACTGTTCACCTCGAGGACGAGAACAGTGTATCGCAGGCCCCATGGGTCAGCCTCCTTGACGAGAGCGCAAAAATCGTCACAAGCCGTCTCGGTGCCGAGCGACTTCGGATCGCTGGCACGGCGGAATTCAACGGATGCAATCGCGACATCCGAATGGACCGCATTGATCCTCTCATTCGTTGGGTCAACCAAAATTTCACGGTCAATACTTCACGTGTCGTCCCGTGGTCGGGACTCCGACCGATGATGCCTAACATGATGCCCCGCGTAATGAAGGGAAGAGCACCACGGGTGTTTTATAACACGGGTCACGGTCATCTTGGGTGGACCCTTTCGGCGGCTACGGCGGCGGCAGTGGGCAAAGTCGTGTGGGAGCACTTACCGACGGACGTGAACTGAACTCCGGCGAAGGGAGTCTTTTCCCGACGACGGTCCTTGCGTTGATAGCGACACAGCCCCATGTGGTTCCCAAAGGTTCCGGACCACTGGGCAACGCCGACGCCAACGAGACACGCGAGACATGCGGAGGACAAAACATGGTCGAATTCCCGCGCGAGTTGCTGAAAGCGGTTCATATCGGTGCAATGGAGCCGCAGCGCTCTGTCCATCTGTTGAACGACAGAGCAATACGGCTTAAAAGGCCGCTGAGCGAAGTGACCGGCATCACCCAGTTCGGCTTCCACCTTGTAACGCTTCTGCCAGGATGTGAATCCACTGAATATCACCGGCATCTCTATGAGGAAGAATGCATCTACGTCCTTTCGGGTACCGGTGAGGCGATCATCAACGAGCGGGCATACGAGATCGGTCCAGGGGACTTCATGGGCTTCGCGCGAGAAGGCGCGGCCCACACCTTGTTCAACACCGGACATATTCCGCTTGAGCTTATCGTCGCGGGTCAGAGGCTGGAGCATGACGTTTGCGACTACCCGCAACAGGGCAAGCGTCAGTATGTCGCCGGAGCGAACTCAGTAATGGTGGACCTTCCAAAACAGGCAATGATTCCGGGCTCCGAGCGGACGACCTGAGCGGGACGGGAAAATGAAACCTCGTGACTTCAACATGGCGACGCGAATATATGAACATATCGTTGCAGCAACTGAAGGTGTTCGCCGCTGTCGCGCGTCAACGTAGCTTCACCCGTGCAGCACGTGAGTTCGATCTCACGCAGTCGGCTGTGAGCCGATGCATACGTGAGCTTGAGGACACGATCGATTTGCGCCTGTTCTACCGGACGACGCGTCAGGTCGAGCTGACGGCTGCTGGTGCCCGGCTTGAGCAGCGCGTCGGCCGGCTCATCGAGGAAATCGAACTGACTTTCCGCGAGGAGCGCGCTGCGCACAACCGACGCACGGGAACCGTCGTGATCGCGTGCGATCCGATAACGTCGTCAGGGTGGTTGCCTGAACGGCTCGCGCGCGGCGCCGCGCATTTTCCCAACCTGACGATAGTCGCAAAGGAGCAGCCTCAACACGCTGTACTCACGGCCGTTGAACAAGGCGAAGTGGACTTTGGCGTGCTGTCTGACACGAACTTCGGCGGCGAGACGGATGCTTTCCACATGCATCCGCTCATGTCGACGCCGCTGTGCGCGGTGCTGCCGCACACGCATCCGCTCGCTTCCGGCGCGGCGCTGCACTGGGAAGCGCTGCGTAACACGAACACGGCCTCGCGACTCGTCACACTCAATGCGGAAGCGGGCATGCGCAATGTGATGGAGCGAGTGTTCGGCGAACACCGGATCGATGCAACTCGCGCTAATGAATGCGGCCACCTCACTGTCGCACTGCGCATGATCGAGCTGGGGATCGGCGTTGGTGTGCTGCCCGTTTCGTCCTATCCCGACGTGCTGCCGGCTTCTCTCGTCGCACGTCCGCTCGTTCCTGACGTTTCCATCACAACTGTGCTCTTGCGGCGTCGCAAGAGCGCGTTGAATGCGAATGTGGAAGTCGTGTGGAGGTTGTTCGTTAGCACGGAGTTCCCTACCCATGTCGGTATATCGAGCAATAGAGGCGCGATAGCGGCGAATCCAGCGGTAGATGGAGTAACGCAGATCTGATGCCATGCAAGCGCTGTACGAGGGCGAGGCTGGTGCTTTCTGAATGAACAGGCAGTTCAAAAACGATGCAAAACCAATCTTGGAACGAGGCGACGATGAACAGCAAAGAAAAGGAAACGCGACAAAGCTGCGGTAAAAACCAAGATTTCGCGGAGACAGAGAGCATTACAGGCCGAGAGACTGGAGGAATCTCGAGTCGCCCAGTACACAACTGGGCGTGGACGACGATGCATAGTCACTACGACTGGATGGATTCGCACTCGCCAATCAATCTTCTGGACCAGTAAGACAGCCGAGCACCGCCCGCGGAGACTGTAACCTGATCGCGCGCTTTGGGATCTGCCACGCGGAATCGGCTGTCTCGTTAGAAATTCATTCCGCTGCCGCGTCATGCAAGCGGCCGATGAACGATCAATCGAGGAAGGAATGATGCTCAGCGGGAACTCTCTGCGCGTTCTGGTAGACGAGTGGATCGGAGCCGGGGAGATATTGAAACTGACACGGCCACCGAGATCGCGCAATATGCCTTGGCGAGTGGTTAGGGTTGAGATCGCAAGGCCAACCGAAACAATCGCTGTTACCTTCTTTCGACACGGTCGCGGTTCGTGGTGTGTCTATCCGCCGCCGAGACGTACGCCGTCGATGCGCTTGATGTAGTTGTAACGCTGGCGTGTTGCATCCATCGCGTCAGGGAGCTTGGCAGCCTGAGGATCATCGAACATGCGCCTGAAACTGTTCTGACCTATCGCTGCGAGTTTGGCGCCCGCGCTGGCATCTCCTCCACGTGGGCGTCCTTTTTAATATTGTCTTGATCCAATGGTGTGGTCAAAAGCTTGTACGTTGCTCGCGCGAGTCACGCCGATACCCCGTGCTCCGAACTGGATCAACGCGACCGATGTATGTCATGTCACGATGATCCCAGGCTGTCGGACCGTCTTGTGGCTCACCGGGCTAGTCATTGTTTAGCAGTATTCGAGTTTCCGGACGAGCATGAGCGCCGCTGGCAACGTTCGGATCGTCGAGCCTTTTCATATCCCGAATCACGTGAAAAAGATCGCGCATTGAGTCGAGATCAATGAGTCTCACAAACGCAAAGGTATCCTGATAGGCACGCATCCAGGGGACCATCGCCGAAGCCACAGCTTTTCGGCCTTCGGTCGTCAGGATGAGCTGTCGTTTCCGTCGATCTCCTTCGTGAGAGATCGTGGAGATGAGCATGCGGCGAAACAATGGTGCCAGATTGGCCGACAGATTCGATCGGTCCATTTCCAGTTCTGTTGCCATGTCGCCGAAAACGAGTGGTTCGCGTAGATGTAGCAACGCGAGCATGCAAAACTGGGATGCGTTAACGTCCGTATGCCGCAGTGCTTCGTCGAAATGCGCCCAGAAAGCGCGCATTGCACGCTGGGCGAAAAAGTGGTTGAGCGCGAGAGCGGAGATCTCTTCGATTGCGGGTATCGACGACTCGCAATGCTGACTTTCCATATCTGCGGTTCCGGATGCGTACTAGCTCGGTTTCAAAGAGTTCCGTGCTGCCGCGGGCAGGTCGTTGCGAGGCGCCGGAGCTGTCATGACCATGGACGCCTGAAACCAATCACCCGTCGGTGCCAGGCGGGCCCGCGAACGTGATGCCCGGACCACGTTGCGGCGGGAAAGAGGACTTCATGCGAGCCCGAATGTTTTCCTCAAGCTTGCATCGACGGGGCCGGAGGGCATGAAGCGCCGCAATTTGCGCAACAGGGACGCTTCACCGGCCGGCGTGCGACGCATACGCCAGGTGCCAAGCGCCGCTTCAACTATTGTCTTCGCTACGCCGTCGGGCGCTGGGGCGCCTTTGACACTGTTGACGACTGCGCTCGATGCAAGGATCCGCTCGCGATCATAGTCGGCGATTTTCGAGCTTGCCAGAGGGGCGTTGATGTCCAGATTGGTCCTGGTAAAGGATGGTTCGACCAACGTTACCCGGATACCGAACTGGCGCACCTCATGATCCAGGGTCTCGGTCAGCCCTTCGACAGCATGCTTGGACGCGGAGTAGAGTCCCATGTAGGGGGCGGGCAAGAACCCAAGCACCGAACTGACGTTGATGATCCTTCCGCCGCGTTGTGCCCGCATATGAGGAAGTACTGCCTGCGTCGTGCGCAGAATGCTGAAGACGTTGGTATCGAACAGCGACAGGGCCTCGGCAGTCGACGTTTCCTCCACGGCACCGATCAGGCTGGTTCCCGCGTTGTTGACGAGTACGTTGATTCGCCCGGTGCGTTCGATGACAGACTGGATTCCAGCCCGGACCGAAGCATCGTCGCGAACATCCATCTCGACAAGCTGCACTGAGGAGATAGGCACCGCTTTTGCGATGCTGCGCACTGTGCCAAACACGCGGCAACCTCGCCTCGCAAACTTCTCGGCGGTGGCGCGCCCGATACCCGATGACACGCCGGTCACAACAACAATCGTCGAATTCGACATGAACAGCTCCGTTTGGTGAATTGATTGTGTTTCAACGCGCGTCGAGCGCATCCTGCGTCATCGATTCGGAACGCGATGACTGGTGAGCCCGGCTCTGGTGCGAACCCGCAGCGCTGCCGGGGCGGATCCTGAACCAGATCGCGTACATGGCAGGCAGGAACACCAGCGTGAGAATCGTCCCGGCGAGCGTGCCGCCGATCAGCGTGTAGGCGAGGGTTCCCCAGAACACCGAATGCGTCAGCGGGATGAAGGCGAGAATCGCCGCCATGGCCGTCAGGACCACCGGGCGGGCACGCTGCACAGTGGCTTCCACGACAGCATGGAACGGATCCAGCCCGGCATGTTCATTCTGGTGAATCTGCCCGATCAGGATCAGCGTGTTGCGCATCAGGATGCCCGAGAGCGCAATGAGGCCGACCAGCGCGTTGATGCCGAACGGCTGCCGGAACAGGATCAATGTCGGCACCACGCCAATCAGGCCGAGTGGACTCGTCAGGAACACCATCACCATCGCCGATATCGAGCGAACCTGGAGAATGATGATGATCAGCGTGATCGCCAGCATGATCGGGAACAGCGGCAACATGGCGGTCGTCGCCTTGGCCGACTCCTCGATGGAGCCCGCCTGCTCGATGCGATAGCCATTGGGCAGCTTGGCGATGATCGGCTGGAGCTCCTTGGTGATTGCTGTTGATACATCCGGTGGCTGCAGATTGTCGGCAATGTCGCCGCGTACCGTGATCGTGGGCACACGGTCGCGCCAGCGCGTGATCGGTTCCTCCATGCGCACATCGACCTTGCCCACCTGTGACAGCGGAATGCGCTGCCCATTGGCGCCGGCCAGCGTGAAGTCGCCGAGCCGGGCCGGGTCGAGACGCGCGTCGCCGGCCGAACGCGCAACAACCTGCACGGTTCGGATATCCTCACGCACGGCGGTGACAGGCACGCCCGTGAGCAGGAATTGCAGCTGTTGCGCGACGGCGCTGGACGTCAGTCCCACCGCCTGCAAGCGATCCTGCTGCAACGTGAAGTGCAGCGTGGGCGAGCGCGTGCCCCAGTCGGTGTTGACCGTGCGCATCATCGGACTGGCCTGCATCACCTGCTGAACTTCGGCCGCGATGCCACGCAACTTGTCCGGGTCCGGACCGATGACGCGATAGGCGACGGGGAATGGCGAATACGGCCCGAACACGAGTTGCGTGACGCGCACGCGCGCTTCGGGCACGAGACCGTCGGCGATGGCTCGCCGCAGTCGCGCCTTCAGTGCATCGCGTTCCTCCTGACTGTCCGTGCGGATCACGATCTTCGCGAACGACGGATCAGGCAGTTCCGGTCCCATCGCCAGGAAAAAGCGCGGCGCACCTTGCCCGACGTACGCGGTGACGATGCTGGCTTCCTTCTGTTTAGCCAACCATGCCTCCACCTTTTGCGTGGCGGCGCTGGTCTGTGAAATCGACGTGCCATACGGCATCTGCACCTCGATCAGCACTTCGGGACGGTCGGAGATGGGGAAGAACTGCTTCTTGACCACGCCCATGCCGAGGATGGCCAGGGCAAAGAGGCCAACGACCGAACCGGCGACCAGCCATTTACGCGCGATGACGCGCGTGAGCAACTGGCGGAAGCGGTTGTAGCGCGGCGTGTCATAGATCGCGTCGTGCCCGCCTTCGACCATCTTGAAGTCGGGCAGCATCTTCACGCCGAGGTAGGGCGTGAAGACCACGGCAACGACCCACGATGCGATCAGGGCAATGCCAACGATCCAGAACATGTTGCTGGTGTATTCGCCGGCGGTGGACCTTGCGAAGCCGTTGGGCATGAAGCCGACCGCCGTCACCAGCGTACCCGAGAGCATGGGTGCGGCAGTATGGCTCCAGGCATAGGCAGAGGCGGCCACACGGCTGTAGCCTTCCTCCATTTTCACCACCATCATCTCAATGGCGATGATCGCGTCGTCCACCAGCAGGCCCAGCGCCAGGATCAGGGATCCCAGGGTGATGCGGTCGAAGTTCTTGCCGGTCGCGGCCATCACCACGAACACGATGGCCAGCGTCAACGGCACGGCGGCGGCGACCACCAGGCCTGCGCGCCAGCCCATGCTCACAAAGCTCACAAGCATGACTACCAGCAGGGCGACGAAAAACTTGAGCATGAACTCGTCGACCGCCGAATGAATGTTGACGGCCTGATCGGTGACCTTGGTCAGGCTCATGCCCAGCGGCAGCCCGGCATTGATTGCGCCGACCTCGCTGTCCAGCGCCTTGCCGAGGTCGAGCCCGTTCCAGCCGTCGCGCATCACGATGCCCAGCAGCAGCGCCGGCTCGCCGTTGTTGCGGATCATGAATGTCGCCGGATCTTCATAACCGCGCTCGACGGTGGCAATGTCCGACAGCTTCAGCGTGCGGCCCTGCACGACGACCGGCGTGTCGCGGATCTTTTGCAGGTTGTCAAAGGCGCCGTCCAGGCGAATGAACACTTCCGGACCCTTGGTCTCCACGGAGCCGGCTGGCGTCAGGACGTTCTGGCCATTGAGCGCGGCGAACACGTCCTGAGGGCTGACGCCGAGCGTTGCCAGCCGGTCATGCGAGAACTGGACGTAGATGCGCTCGGCCTGCTCGCCGATGATGTTGACCTTCTTCACGCCCGGCACGTGCAACAACCGCTGGCGCAGCGACTCGGCATCGCGCACGAGCAGGCGTTGCGGTTCGCCCCTGGCTTTCAGCGCAAAGAGCGCAAACGTGACGTCAGCATACTCGTCGTTGACCATCGGCCCAATCACGCCAGCCGGTAGGTTGGCCGTTTCGTCGCCGATTTTTTTCCGGGCCTGGTAGAACTCCTCCTGCACTTCCGACGGCGGCGTGCTGTCGAGCAACGTCAGCGTCGTGAAGGCCAGGCCTGGCCGGGTGTATGTCTCGGTCCGGTCGTACCAGCGCAGCTCCTGCATGCGCTTTTCGATTTTTTCGGCGACCTGATCGTGCATCTCCTGCGCGGTGGCCCCCGGCCATACGGTGACGATGGTCATCACCTTGATTGTGAACGCCGGGTCTTCGGCGCGCCCCAGCTTGAAGAACGACAGGAGCCCGGCCAGCGAGATCAGGCAGATCAGAAACAGGGTGATGGAGCGCTCGCGCACGGCGAGCGCCGACAGATTGAACCGGCCTTCACTCACGGACGTGCTCCTTCGTTTGCGACCGTGATGGCCAGGCCGGACACCCGGACCGGTTCACCTTCGCGCAGCAACTGGGCACCGAGCGCAACGACGCGGTCGCCTTCCTTCAACGTACCTCTCACGCGAGCGCTGTCGTCGTCGAGGTGAAGGACCGTCACCGGCCGCCACATAGCCTTGGCCGGCTCACCGTTGACAACCCACACGCCGGCCCCTTTGCCTGCGTCGAGCACCGCGCCGATCGGCACCTGCATGCCGTCCTGGAGCGCCGCGCGTGCGTCCGGTATCTCGATCGTGACGGTTGCGCCGAGCGGCGCGTCGGCCAGCGCACCCTGCAGCACATAACGCGCTTCGAAGGTGCGGGTACGCGGATCCGCGGTATCCGAGAGCTGGCGTAGGGTGGCTGGTACGCCGCCGCTGTTGCCGAACAGGGTGGCCTGGGCGATCGAGCCGATAACTGGGCGCAGGGTTTCCGGTAGCTGGATCACAGCCTCGCGGCGTCCTGCGTGTGCCAGGCGCACCACGGGCTGTCCGGCGCTGACGACCTGGCCCGGTTCGGCCAATGTTTCCATCACGACGCCATCGCCGTCCGCCACCAGATCGGCGTAGCCGGTCGCATTGCGCGCCACGTCGGCGTCAGCCTCGGCCGCGCTGAGCTGCGCGCTGGCTGCATCGGCGGCCGCCTTGGCCTGGTCGTAGGCCGAAGCTGAAATGGCACCCGTGCCGCGCAGATCGCGATACCGCTCCTCATCCTGCGCGGTCTGGTGCGCTCGCGCCCGCGCAGCGGTGACCGCCTCCTGCCGGGCCTGCGCCGCAAGTTTGAGATCCATGGGGTCGAGGCGCATCAGCAACTGACCGCGTTTGACTGTCTGGCCGGCATCCACAAGCCGTTCCAGCACCTTGCCGGAAACACGGAAACCCAGGTCGCTCTGCACGCGTGCCGCGACAGCTCCCGTAAAAGAGCGGGACGCGGGGGCGGCGCGCTGAACGATGGCCGTGCGCACCAGCGGCACCTCGGTGCGTGGATCGGACGGCGCTTTTTCGCCGCAGGCCGCTAGCGCAAGCGGCAGCGCACAGGCGAGTGCGGAGGTGGCAAGGCGACGCGAGAACATGAAAGTCCCATCGATGAAGTAATGATGGCTTCCATTATGGTTCTAGTGACTATTTCAGTCAAGCGTCACAAAAGGATTCGTGTCAGGGCGACAGACTTCGGAGCACCAGGCTGGACAGCTGCGCAGGCGCGACGTCGGTGGTGTCGCGGTTGTACTGGAGTAGAAGCGGGTTGAGGTAGGGGCGCAGCACCAGATAGATCGCCATCGCGGTTTCATCCAGCGGCGTCTTGCGCTCGAAGTCGCCGCTTTGCCTGCCTGCCTGCAGGACTTCCTGGAGCAGCGTCTGGACACGTGCTTCATAAGCCTGCACCGCCTGCCAGTTTTCCGTGGCGGCTGAGGCTGCGATGTCGTACAGCTTGCGGTCCTGGAAAAACAGCCGGAGGCTGGATTCGGTAAAGACCCTGAACATCCGTCGCAGCTTCTCCGGCGGCAGGTCGGTCTCTGCGACGGCTGTCCTGACCTCGCTTTCGATTTCGTGCAGGCAGTTGACGCAGATCATCTCGCCAATGGCCTGCTTGGATTCAAAGAACTTGTAGATGTAGGCCTTGGAAAACCCGATCGCCTTGGCAAGGTCGGACACCGTCGTTTTCGCGTAGCCATACCGGCTGAAGTGCTCGGTGGCTGCGGCAACGATCTGGTCCCGTATCTCGTGATCAGCGGGGCCGCGCACGGGGGCGGGGGCAGTGGTGGTGTTTTTCATGGGCATAGCATACAGCAATGGACAACCTGTGACTATTTGGTATTATAGTCACAACCGGAAACTCTCAAAGATGCTCATGCTACCCAAACACCTCCTTGCCGCGGTCGTCGTCGCCAGCCTCTCGGCGGGCTGCGCTGTAGGGCCCGACTATGTCCGCCCCGATATCCCCATGCCGGACCAGTTCCAGGGGCAGGCCGCGGTCGATCACCGGCAGGCGGCGGCGAGCGCCGACCTGGTCATGTGGTGGACGGGTTTCGGCGATCCGCAACTGACACGATTCGTCACGCTCGCGCTGGAGCAGAACCTGGACCTCGCGCAGGCTGCGGCGCGCGTCTCGCAGGCGCGCGCGGGACTTGGGGCAGCGAATGCCGCGCTGCTGCCTTCTGGCAATGTCAGCGGCCAGGCGGCCCGGGTCTATCAGTCGGTGGAAACGCCGCTGGGACGTGTCCTGAATTCAACGCCCGGGTTCGATCGCTACGGTAACGACTACGAGGCGAATTTCAGCGCGAGCTGGGAACTGGATGTGTTTGGTGGCCTGCGTCGCGGACGGGAAGCAGCACTTGCCGACTATCAGGCGTCAGAGGCCGGAGAAGTGGCCACGCGCCTGGCTGTGGCAGCACAGACTGCCGACATCTACATCACCGTTCGCGGATTGCAGGCTCGTCTGCAGGTGGCGCGCAAACAGTTGCAGACGCAGCAGGATCTGCTCTCGACCATCAACCTTTTGTACGGCAAGGGGCTGGCGGCCGATCTTCAGGTGAGCCAGGCCGAAGGTGCGCTGGCCCAGGTGCAGGCATCCATCCCGGTTCTGGAGACCGGCCTTGACGCGGCGATGAACGCGCTGGACGTGATGCTGGGTGCACAGCCCGGCACGCATCGGGCGGAACTCCTCGAGGGCGGCGATATCCCGGCCGCCCCGCAAATCGCAGGCACCGGATCGCCAGGCGAGTTACTCAGGCGCCGGCCCGATCTGATCGTGGCCGAGCGTCGCCTTGCTGCGTCCAGCGCGCGTATTGGCGTGGCAGTTGCCGAGTATTACCCCAAGCTGTCACTCAGTGGACTGATCGGGAGCGCCACCTCAGTGGCCAGCGGCAACCTGTTCAGTAGCGGCGCCAGTCAGGCCGCTGGCGTGCTGGGACTGCGCTGGCGTCTGTTCGACTTCGGCCGCATCAATGCCCAGATCAATGAGGCCAAGGGGCAGGACGCCGAGATGCTGGCCGCGTACCGGCTTGCCGCATTGCACGCAACGGAGGACGTCGAGAATTCTTTCTCGGCACTCGTGAAGCGCGAGGAGCAGGCTGCCGTTCTCGCGCAGGGCGTGAACTCGCTGGGCCGCGCGCGAGCCGCCTCGTTTGCAGCGTATCAGAAAGGTGTGGTCAGCCTGATCGAAGTCCTGCAGGCCGACGACAATCTGCTGCGCGCGTCGGACGCGCGCGTGCAGGCGCAAACGGAATCGGCGCGCGCAGCGGTCGCAGCCTTCAAGGCACTAGGCGGAGGTTGGCAACCGGGCGATCAAAAGTCTGTGGCAAGCAGATAGCAACTGTGGACCTATGAAGGAGTAAGGATGGAGCTTTGCCCTTTCTGTTCCTTCATGGCTGTCATCGTTACCAAGCAACTTCATCTGGTCAGTTATGCTGATCGGTTGAGCATCAAACAATCGCCGCTCTCGCGGACGATGCACCTTGTTTTTGGTGCGCAGAAATCTGCAATGCAAGGTGTGCGCAACGAGGTTCGGAACCATCACTTGCGCCGAGCCAAAAGTTTCCCACGAATGCAAAGTTGTTCCTGAGTTCAGACTTTCAAATTACTGAGCGAGTCGGACATGGAAAGAGATCAACCAAGGATTTCGCAGCAGGATTTTCTGCTCGCCGCAATGAGACAGTGCGGTATGGGTCGTCATGAATTTGCCGCTCACATTTCCGCAGGGCGGAGCGCGCTCGACAAATGGTTGTTGCCTGAGGATTCAGCGGACTTCAGGGCCCTTCCCGAAATGGGGCGCGCCTACATCGCCCAGGTCGTGCATTCGACAAAGAGCGGCGATCACACATTTTCCGGCGTCCCGCTTTGCCGCCGATCAAGTAATTGAGCTATTCAAAATACTTCGCCCCCTGCAGGTCGCATGCAATTTCGACCACGCTTCGAGGATCTCAAAGTGTCGCGGAAAAAGCGCTGGTGCTCAACTTTACTGGTGCCGCTTCAATGCTGGGAATACGAGAAGGAGTGTCGGATCATCAGGTACCTGCCTCAAGCTCCGAAATCGTTGATGTTCCCGGCGGCAAAAAAATCTGTCTGTTCGAGGTGCCACCCGAAGCTGTCACGTAAGTGATATTCAGCTCAAAGGTTAGCGCCGATGTGATGGCACAGGTCGATCAGGCGCTACAGGCGCGTGCACCTCATGTTTCAAAAAAAGGGCACGTTCGTACCCGGCGCCGGACTGCAGATCGTGTAGGGCGAGGCGTCCGCCAGCTAAGGCGATCCAGCGCGCCAGTCGCGCGTCACCTGAAGTTTGCCCAGCGTCAACGGCACTCTGAATCGGCCGCTCGCGACCAGCTGTATTGGCCCGGCTACGGCGCTATACAGCACCTCTCTGCAAGCAGATTCAGATGACCCGTTGCGAGCGGAGCACGTCGATCTGTGCTTGGGCATAACCGAGCGAGCGAAGGATCGCATCCGTGTGCTCACCGAGCATGGCCGGCTTCTCGCGGATGTCGCCCGGTGTTTTCGAGAGGAACACGGGCGCGCGCGAGGGGAACAGGACGGGGAGGGGGGCCTTAGTCTACCCAGTCGAAAAGACCGGTCGCCTCCGCGTGCGGATGCCTGACCAGCTCACCTGGCCGCAGCACGGGACCGGCGGGAATTCTCGCCGTTGCAAGCTCGCTCAGCGCATCCGCACTTGTTCTGCTCTCGCACCACAGCTGCATGCGATCGCTGATGATGCCGCCATGCAGGGCGCGCGAATCGTCCGTGTCGAAGCGTTCGTCGTCCAGCCAGCCGGGGTTCTTCCATCAACGCGGCCCAACGCCGGAACAGCGGTTTGCCGACCACCTGACAGATGATCCAGCCGTCTTTCGTCGCGAAGATATCCGCCGGCGCGGCGGCGAAGCTGCGATTGCCCACGCCGACCCGGATCTGCGCAACCACGGCAGTCACCAGTTCGCTGCGCAGGCGTCGCGTCCCAATGTGTGTTGGCCGGGTCGAGCCTGAATCGCCCGATCCGGCCGGTCAGCATTCCATACGATAAAACGGGATTGTCTGTCAAAACTTGTGCCGGATCCCGACCATGGCGAACTCCTGCGACTTCGATCCTGCGGCCGCGTACGAGTCCGCGACGACGGCCCGTGCGTCGCCGCCGTTGCCGTCCTGGCCCGATGCACGCGCGTAAGACACGGACGCATACACGTCGGTGCGCTTGCTCAGGGCATAGTCGCCTGCGAGCGAAATTTGATGGTAGGTAGCCGAAGAATCGCCGTGTGACTTGAGCAGGTTGTAGCCGATTTCGAACGTCGTAGCCGGTGTAGCCTGCCAGACCGCATATAGGTTGCCATTGTTATAGCGCTCCGCCTGCCGGAACGTGGAGGCGGCGTCGGCCAGATATTCCGAATAGCTGTAATAGCCGCCGAACGTGAAGCTGTCAACCGTGAAACTCGCGCCCGCTCTCGCGATATTGATCTTGCTGGCCGTCGCGTAAGCCGAGTTGACGGGCGAAATGATCAGATCCTTCGCGTCGGCCGTACCGCGTGTCGCCGTGGTGCCGTTGCCGTTGTCAACGTGCAGATAGCCGCCGCCGAAACTCCATACGGCGCCCGAATAGGACAGACCCACGCCATAGGACTGTCCGGAGCCCACGCTGCCGGGTATGCCGCCCAGCGCGTACGAGGCACGCACCTGAAAGCCGTGGTACGAGGGGCTGGCGTACTGGACCGAACTGCTCAGTCGCATCAGACCGTCGGAATTGTCGACGTTCCCCGGCGTCGTGAAGTAGTAGAGGTATGCATTCGGCTGGACGGCATACGTCATGTAAAACAGCGGATCGTACTGGCGACCCATGGTCAGCGTGCCCAGCGTCTCGGATTTCAGGCCCACATAGGCCGAGCGTCCAAACCCGGACGAGGTCTGTGCGCCCGTATTCGTGTCGAACCCGCTCTCGAGCTTGAAGATCGCCGACAGACCACCGCCGAGATCCTCGCTGCCCTTGAGCCCCCAGTTGCTGCCCGTCAGCTGCCCGGACTGGAGGGACAGCTGATAGCTCTTGCCGGCCACGTTGTGAACATACTGCAGCGAGTTATCGATCGTTCCATACAGCGTGACGCTGTTCTGCGCATGACTGGTCTGTGAAGCCAAACCAATAAGGACTGCTGATGAATAGATAAAGACTGTTCCAATGCTTTTCATGCCGCACCCTCTAGTAAGAAAAAAGATAAAAACAGATTTCTGAACCGGGAAAAACGTCCCTTGAAGTCGTTACGCGCAGAAGGTCAGATTTCCAGATCTGGTGGATTTTTCTCCACAGATATTCTTTGGTAGTCATGTCGGGGATCTCAGACGTGTGGCGTCTCCTCATCATTATTTTCGCTTCATCAGCCGTCAGCTTTATCTGCTTTCTGTTTAGTCATGCTACGCAAGCGGTGCTGAATACCGGTCCTTTGCTGGTTGGGTGCGCAGCCTGTACAGCCGCGTGCTCCTGCTGCAAGAGGGGGTGGCCTTGCACGGAGCCTGTCATTGCACAAACTGAGGGTAGAAAGCGTGCAGCGCCATGGAAAGCATGATATGGCGCGCCAAAAATAAAAGCATCGGAAAGACCCGAAACTTGGTTCGATCTACGATCAATTCACAGGGGTTTTCGGCGTGAAACCAGCCGACACCTGGATCGCTGGCGCGCATGATTGCTGCGTGACTGGACCGGTGACCGCACCCGTGGTCGCGCCCGTCATCGCTGGCGCGCGGCACCTTGACGCCGCAGGGCGGGCGCCCGATGTGTGAGTGCGGCGCGATGGGCGGCGAGCGGCGCGTGGCCGCCGCCGGCGTCGCCTTCGCAGGTTACCTTCGCAGGCTGCCTTCCCCGGTTGCGAAAGGTTCAGGGGAAGGGCAGGCAAGGACAGGACGCGCTCCACTATACGCGCTTCGCTATGCGGGCGGCAGGTGGGCGCTCGCCGCGGCCGATTGCGCGATCACGCCCGCGACCGTCTCGGCTGTCGCGGCGGACAGGGTCCAGCCAAGATGGCCATGACCTGTGTTGTAGAACACGTTGGGCAGTTTTCCTTTGCCCACCTTCGGCAGCATCGACGGGAGCATGGGACGCAGTCCCGTCCACGGGATGACGCGCGAGGTGGCGACGCCCGGAAAATGCCGCCGAGTCCAGTCGACAAGCGGCGCGATGCGGTCGGCGCGGATATCGCGGCTGAAGCCGTTGATCTCGGCGGTGCCCGCGACGCGAAAGCGATCCTTGCCGAGGCGGCTCGTGACAATCTTGGCGCCGTCGTCCAGCAGGCTGACCCACGGCGCGGCGTTACGGCTGGCTTCATCGTCCAGGCACACGGTGATCGAGTAGCCTTTCACGGGGTAGACGTTGACATGGTCGCCGAGCATCGCGGCGAACTGTCGGCTCATCACGCCCGCGCAGATGACGACGGCGTCGAACCGGTGGTCGCACACGTCATGCGACGCCGCATCCTCGGTTCGATGTTCGGCGATCAACGTGAAGAGACCCGATTCATCTCGCGCAAAGGACGTGACCGACGTGTCGAAATGGAAGGTCACGCCAAGACGCTCGCAGGCGGCCGTCAGTCCGCGCGTGAACTTGTGGATGTCTCCCGTCGAATCGGACGGGGTAAAGAAGCCGCCGTAGCAGGAGGCCTGCAACGCGGGCTCAATCGAGCGGATCTCGCCTTCGGCTACCGCGTGTCGTACGAGGCCTCCCTCGCGCAGCAGTGAATTGACGGCGGCTGCCGCCTCGAATCCCTTGCGATCGTGGTAGACGTGCAGGATCCCGCGTCGCTCCAGATCGAATTCGATCCCTTCCTTTTCGGCAATGGAGAACAGGTGCTGTCTCGCCTGCAGGGCGATACGGACGGTTTCGATCGTGTTGGCGCGATAGTTCGGGATCTGGCGCAGAAACTCGTAGATCCAGCTGTACTTGTGCCAGGCAGGGGCCGGGTTGAGCAGCAGCGGGGCGTCGCGGCGCAGCATCCAGCGCAGCGCTTTCGCAAGCGTCGCCACATGGTTCCAGACTTCGGCGTTGCTGACTGACAGCTGACCGCCGTTTGCAAACGACGTCTCCATCGCGGCGTATCGATGCCTGTCGAACACCGTCACATCGAAGCCACGTTGGATCAGGGCATAAGCGGTCGTGACGCCGGTGACGCCAGCGCCAATTACGGCAATTCGTTTCATGGTACGGTCCAGACGGGTTGGGATATCGCCATTGAACTGGCGTCAGTGCCCCATCTGTCCATGTACCTGAGAGTTTTTCTCGCCTGCGCCTGTGGGCCGCAGGAAAGTCCCCTTCGGTGTGCGTGCGAAACGCCTCTCTCCAGATGTCCTGATATCGCGGTCCTGTTGCCTGAGAGTTTCCGGGGCGGTTGCTCCGTCGGCGTCGTCATGGTGGTGTGACGATCTCTCCCGCGCCATCACTTGCGAACCCCGTCACGATATAGGCACGCATTGTCAAAAACAATATGGCTTCGACCAATCATTACATCGTCATACTGAATAATGTTTCCAGGCGGGCGAATGATTGTCCTGCGCCGGCGCGACGCGCACACCCTGATGGCCCCGCCTACACGATTCATCCCGTTCGGGACTGCCGGCGCGGGCGTCGCGTGACCGTGAACCTCAGCTTCGCTGCGCAGCCAGCCACGTGCCGGTGAGCACTAGCAGAAGCCCGATGACGTGGCCAGACTGTCAGCGGTTCGCCCAGAAAGAGCACCGAACTCGCGATGCCGAAAACGGGCACCCAGTAGAGCCACATCGACGCGCGGGCGATACCGACCGAGCCGACCGCGCGGTTCCATACCAGCGCGCCAAACCCGGTTGACAGTGCGCCCGAGAGGAATACGACGCACCAGTGCCAGCCAACATCACTCATGCGGGGCAGTTCCTGTCGCCAGCAGAGCGCGACCAGCGCATGCGCGAGCAGCATCATGGAGCCGAACGCCTGGATGCACACGCTCACTGTCAGCGCGTCGAGCTGTACGAGAACACGCTGCGTCATGGCGTTGCCGATGCAGTAGGCGACGACGGCGGCGAAGATAAGGACATCGCCGGCGCCCGCCTGGAGCAGCTGCGCGGAAGGCTGCATCAGGATTGTCACGGCGACGCCACCGAGACCGACGACCGTGCCAAGCCAGCGTTGATGGTTGATGCGCTCGCCCAGAAACGTCAGGGCCATGAACGAGGACAGCAACGGTTGCAGCGCCGTGATCAGCGCGCCGTTGGTGGCGGTGCTGCGCTGCACGCCCACTGTAAGCAGCAGTTGCTGGAAATAGACGGTCAGCACCGCGCAGAGCAGGAACCTGCGCCTGAAGCCCCTACCGGTCTGAAAGAGGGGAACCGTCGGGCGAAGCTGGCAGGCGAGCACCACGACGCCCGCCGTCAGCCGGAGCGCGGACAGGAGACGATGTCGAAGTGGCCCGTCAGCCACTTGACGAGCGGCAGCGTGAATCCCCACACCGCCATGAGCAGGAGAAGGGCGCCGTGCGAGCCCGTCGCGGCCCGATCGCCGATCGCCGAACCCGGTTCCACTATGGGCGGACCTTGGGGGCGTCGGCGGCGCCGTCGACGAGCGCAGTTTCGGCCACTGCGTGCAGCAGCACGTTGGCACCGGCGCCCGCCCACTCGGGTGAGATATCTTCCGCCTCGTTGTGGGAAATGCCGTCGACGCACGGGCACATGATCATCGCCGTCGGCGTGATGCGCGAGAGCCAGTAGGCGTCGTGTCCCGCGCCGGACACAATGTCGCGATGTGTATAGCCGAGCGACGCTGCGACGTGCCTGACCGTGCTGATCGAGGATGCATCGAATGCGACGGGCTCGGCGTGCTGCAGCTGGCTGATCGTGAAGGTCAGTTCCAGCTCGCCGGCGATCGCCTCGACGCCCTGACGGATGCTGGCTTCCATCGCGGCGAGCACGGCGGCGTCCGGCGAGCGGATATCAATGGCGAGTTCGGCCGAGCCGGGCACGCTGTTGGTGGAGTTCGGACGCAGTTCAAGACGACCCACCGTACCCACCGCGTGAGGCTGATGGCTCATCGCGACCTGCTGGACCAGTTCCATGACCCTCGCGGCGCCCAGCCCCGCGTTCCGGCGTCGCGCCATCGGGGTGCTGCCCGCGTGCGCGGAGCGGCCCTGCAGATTCACCTGCAGCCACGTGAGCCCCTGGCCGCCCGTCACGACGCCGATCTCGGTGCTTTCCGCTTCAAGAATCGGTCCCTGCTCGATGTGCAGTTCGTAGTATGCCTTCAGCTTCAGGGAGCCAACCGGCATCCTGCCTTTCCAGCCGATGCGTTCGAGCTCGTCGCCAAACCGCACGCCTGTCCGGTCCTGGCGAGCGTAGGCCCACTCGACGGAATGGACCCCGGCGAAGACGCCGGAGGCCATCATCACGGGTGCAAAGCGCGATCCCTCTTCATTGGTCCAGTTAGTGACGACGATCGGGTGTTTTGTCCTGATGCCGCGATCGTTGAGGGTGCGCACGACTTCGAGTCCGGCCAGCACACCGAGGATGCCGTCGAAACGGCCGCCCGCCGGCTGGGTGTCGAGATGGCTGCCGACGCACACGGGCGCCGCGTCCGGGTCCGTGCCAGGCCGCATCGCGAAGATGTTGCCCATCTGGTCAACCTGGATCTCCATGTCCGCGTCCTGGCACCAGCGCGCGAACAGCGTGCGGGCTGCGCCATCCTCGTCCGTGAGCGCTTGGCGGTTGTTTCCACCGGCAACGCCAGGCCCGACCTGGGCCATCGCCATCAGCGACGCCCACAGACGGTCCTGGTCCACGCGGGTGTCCCGGTCCAATGCAAGTCCGATGTTGCTCAGGTTGGTCACTGATCGCCCCCAAAATTCAGATTGCGCGACTGGTCGTTTGCCAGTAGCGGGCCTTGACGTCCTTCTTGAGCACCTTTCCATAGGCGTTCTTCGGAAGGTGGTCCGCGAAGTCAACCGACTTGGGCTTCTTGTACGACGCGAGCCGCGTGCGGCAGAATTCAATGACGTCTTCCTCCGCCACTTCCGTCCCAGCGCGCAGAACGACAACCGCCTTCACGGCTTCACCCCAGACATCGTCGGGCACGCCGACGACGCAGGCCTCGGCAATCGCCTCATGCTGCAGCAGGATTTCCTCGACTTCGCGCGGGTAGATGTTGGATCCGCCCGAGATGATCATGTCCTTCACGCGGTCAGTGATATAGATGTAGCCCTCGTCATCGCGATAGCCGACGTCGCCCGTGTGCAGCCAGCCCGCCTTCAGCACTTCGTCGGTCGCCTCCCTCCGCCGCCAGTAGCCGGGCGTCACGACGTCACCGCGCACCGTGATTTCGCCGGCGATGTTGCTGCCGACTTCCTGTCCCTGTTCGTCGACGATGCGCATGATCACGCCGGGATATTCCCGCCCGACCGAGCCAATTCGCTCCAGCATCTGCGGCGACGCGGGGTTGTATTCGGACTTGTGCATCCCGCATTGCGCGGGCGCTTCGCTCTGGCCGTAGCTCTGGCAGAACACGGGGCCGAAGACGTCGATCGCGCGACGCAGCACCTCGGCGTACATGGGCGCGCCCGAACACAGGATGTTTTTCAGGCTCCTGACGTTGTACCGGCCAATCTCGGGAGACTGCAGCAGCATCTGCACCATGGTCGGCGCCATGAAGCTCGCGGTGGCGCTGAAGCGTTCGATCGCTTCCAGGACTTTGGGGGGATCGAACCTGGACAGCCCCGGAAACACCTGCGCCGCGCCCACCGACAGGTGCACCAGACCCACGCTCGCCGTCGCATGGGCGATGGGCGCAAAGTGAATCATGCGGTCGTTCTCATCGGCGTCCTGTAGGATGCCAAGCCGCAACTGCTGCACCATCGACACCAGGTTGCGGTGCGTCTCCATCACACCCTTGGGTTTGCCCGTCGTACCCGAGGTGTAGAAGAGCCACGCCGTGTCGTCGGAGTCGATCGATACGGCCGGCGGCGCATCGCCGTCGCCTTCCAGGAGGTCGCCGTAGAATCCGGCGCCGTCGCACCGCTCCATGCAGATCCACTGCGAAATGTCCGGGTGTGAGGCCCGCAGGGACTCGACGGCGCCCGCAAACTCCGGCGAAAAGACGAGGGCGCTCGCGCCCGAATCCGCAAGCGTGAGGCTGATCTCGTCGACATGCAGTTTCGGATTGAGCGGGGTCGCCGTCATGCCCGCAGTCAGGACCGCCAGGTAGACTTCGAACGCCTCGAACCGGTTCGTCGAGATGATGGCCACGCGATCGCGCTGCTGCAATCTCGCGTGCAGCGAATGCGCGATGCTGTTGATGCGGCGAACGCCATCGGCATAAGTGATGGTGACCTCGGGGGTGATCCAGAGCGGTCGCCCGGGATGATTTTTTGCGGAGCGGTGAACGAAATGTGCGAGATGCATGTTGATTTACATGTTCGTTGTGGACGGATGGGCGGATTCGACGCTCATCAGGAGGGGCGCGCTCGTAGCACGGCGCGGCGCGAGCCTGTCGGCGACGAAGAGCTGGAACAGGTGCAGCGCGCGCTCCCATTGCGGCGAAAACCGGGTGGCCAGCCCCAGTTCATGCCGGACGTGACATTGCGTCTGGAGTGACTTCCAGATCTTTTCATCCTCGCCGAAGACCTGCTTCCAGAATTCGGCACTTTGCTCGCGCACGGCCCGGAAACGGTCATGCACGGCCTCACGCACGAAGCGGGTCGTGGAGTGATAGGCGGTGCTCTCGGGGCCGGTGGGGACGATGAGCGAAGTCGAGATCGAGAAGGGCCCGCACGAGAGCACGGTGTTCGGAAAGACGAACAGCACCATGGACTCGGTCATGCCCGCTTTCGACATGGTGGGCATCACCGGCAGACGCACGCCGTCGCTTTGCGCTTCATACCGGGCCGCCGCCTCATCGAGGGTTCGCCGCGACGAGAATCCGGCGTACACGCTTCCGCCGTCTTCCGTGGCGTAGTCGGCGCTGTGGTCGAACGCCCGGTGCACGAAGGGCAGGTGGTAATCCTCGATCGACCCCTCAAGAACGATTTTCCAGTTTGCCGCATAGTGGAAGGCGCCTTCCCGGCCGCCAGGCGCGTGCTCGAGGCAGGCCAGGTCGAAGCTACGCTCGACGCGGGAGATCGCTGGCTTCAGGTGTTCGGCGAGCGGCAGCGCATGTCCGTCAAGATTGACGAAGACGACGCCCAGCCACTGCTCGCACCGCACGCTCAGCAGGCCGAGCGCATCCCGGTTGACGCCGGGCGACTCGTTTTGCCGCACGCCCGCGATGCCGGGCGTCGCGACGAGCTTGCCGTCCAGGCTGTAAGTCCACGAGTGGTACTGGCACCTGAGGTTGCGCGCCGAGCATTGCCCGTCGACAATTTTCATTCCACGGTGCCGGCACACGTTGTGGTAACAGCGGATGGACCGGTCCGTCGCGCGAACGAGCAGCAGTTCCCACCCGGCGATGGTCACCGCCTTCGCGTCGCCCACCTCGGGAATCTCGTGCGCGAACCCCACGCCCATCCAGCCCGTGGCGAAGATGTTGCGGCGCTCGGCCTCGTAAAAATCATCGGAAAAATAGGCGCGACCCGGTAACCCGAGGGCGACGCCTGTCGGCGCGCGCAGCGCCTTCAGTTCTTCCGGGGTAACAATCGGCGTTTTGGATGGACGCATGGGGTCACAGGCACGTTGATTTGCGTACGGCCATTTTCCAGGCATTGCGACGCCGCACGCCATCAGCGATTCACGAACCTAACATTGGGAAAAGCCGAGGACGGACCGGGCGGATTTACCAGCTTTCGGAAAGCCCGAAGAAAAAGTCCGATCTTCCTTGTTGTTCAGGACCGCCCAGGATGGTCAGATCACCGGTAACGAAGTCCGGATGGGTTCCGGGTCGTTTCCTAATCTCTATCGTGAGCTGACTATCTTCATGACCACTATCTCCAGTAATGCAACCCCGGAAGTAGCGCCGCTGACGTTCATGGGCGTGCCGCGCTGCGGGGACATTGGCACTATCGACGCGGATGTTGCGATCATGGGCGTGTCGTGCGCGACGCCGTACCTGCAGTCCGAGGCCTATGGCCTCGCGAACCTGTCCGGGCCGACCGCGCTGCGCCGCGCCTCCATTCCGCTGCTGCGCCTGCGTGATCGCCACGACTGGGATCTCGACGGCGTGTTTCTGCCCGATGGGAACGGGCGGGTGGTTGACATTGGCGATCTTCCCGTCAACTTCCACGAAGCGGAAACGAACCGCCAGATCATCCGGCAGACGGTCGAGCAGCTCGCCGCGCGCAAGACGGCCGTGATCGCGCTGGGCGGCGAGGACTCGGTGCCGACGCCGATGCTGCAGGGCCTGAGCAGCTACGAAGACGTCACCGTGCTGCAGATCGACGCGCACATGGACTGGCGCGACGAGAACCTCGGCGAGCGATGGGGGCTCTCGAGCGGCATGCGCCGCGCATCGGAGATGTCGTTTGTGAAGGACATCATCCAGGTCGGCACGCGCGGCCCGAGCTCGGCGGGTGACGTCGAAGTCAACGATGCGCGCAAGTGGGGGGCGAAGATTTTCACGGGCGAGGGCCTCTTCGATCGTGGCGTGCAGCCGATCATCGACTCCGTGCGCGAAGGCGCGAACGTGCACGTCAACTTCGACCTGGACGGGCTGGACCCGACCATCATGCCGGCCGTCTGGGTGCCGTCGCCCGGCGGCCTGAGCTTCTGGCACGCGATCAAGCTGATCCGCGGCATCGCGCGAAAGGCCAATATCGTCAGCGTCGCGATGGTCGAATACGTCGAGGCGCGCGATCCGGCAGGGCTGGCGGCCAACGTGGCCGTCAGGCTGACCACCGCCTTCATCAGCGAAATCCTGCGTCAACGGCAGGCGGCCCGCTAACGGCGCCAGGGACGGGTAGGCATCCCTCTGGTCGAGTTTTCGCGCACCGCGGAGGCGACGCGCCTGGTTCGTGCCCTTGGGGCGCCCCCTGAGGCAGTCCCTGACCCGGTCCCTGAGCGCCCCCCGACCCATGTGCGCCGCTCGCGGCGCTGCACGGCAGGCATGCTGTGCGCTGTCGTCGCCCGTCGTCGTAACCGGTCGTCGTTAACGATTGAGAACAGATCATGAGCATCCGTCTGTTTTTCGCTTCCATTTCGCGTGACGTGCATGACGTGCATGATGTATCGACCGCGCATGCCGCGCCCCGGTCCGGCCGCACCGCGTGATGGGCGCGCTGACTTCCCTGAAACTGTGCGCCATCCCGCCGGAAGACGAAGCGCTGCGCGACGGCGTGAGAACGTTCCTGAGGGAATCCATCGGGGGCGTTGCTCCGCATATCCGCGCCCGATCGTGGACCAGCGCTGACCCCGGGTTTTCGCGTGAACTGGCTCGCCGGGGATGGCTGGGGCTCGCCCTGCCAAAGGAGTATGGCGGCGGGGGCCGCAGCGCATTCGCGCGCCATGTCGTCGCCGAGGAACTACTCAATGTGGGCGCGCCCGTTGGCGCACACTGGATTGCCGATCGCCAGAGCGCGCCCCTGATACTCCGGTATGGCAGCGACGCACAGAAGCGCTTTTACCTGCCGAAGATCTGTCGCGCAGAAGCGTTCTTCTGCATCGGCATGAGCGAGCCCGGCTCGGGCTCCGATCTGGCTTCCGTTCGCACCCGCGCCGTTCGCAAGGACGGCGGCTGGCTGCTCAACGGCCAGAAGATCTGGACCACCAACGCACAGCACTGCCACTACATGATCGCGCTCGTGCGCACGTCGGGCGCACCGGAGGACCGGCGTCAGGGAATGTCGCAGATCCTGATCGACATGCGCCTTCCGGGCATCGTCGTACGTCCGATCACGGATCTCTGCGGCGACGCCCACTTCTGTGAAGTCTTCTTCGACGACGTCCAGCTGGACGCCGACGCGCTGATCGGCGAGGAAGGACATGGCTGGCAGCAGGTGACATCAGAACTTGCGTTTGAGAGAAGCGGTCCCGAACGGATTTTCTCCAGCATCGTGCTCTTCGACGAGTGGCTGGCATTCGTCCGGACCTCCGACGGCCGGACGCCGCATGCGGTCCGGCTCGCGGGCAGGCTGCTCGCGCACCTCGCCTCACTGCGCGCGATGTCGGTGGCGCTGACGGCGAGCCTCGCGAAGGGCGAGAGCCCGGCGGTCGAGGCTGCGCTCGTCAAGGATCTCGGCACCGCGCTCGAGCAGCTGATTCCGGCCGCCATCGCCGATGACCTCTATTCGCGGGACGGCCAGCATGTCCCCATGGAACTTCTGGCGACGCTCACCTATCTCGTGCAGGTTGCGCCGTCGTTCTCTCTGCGTGGCGGCACCCGCGAAATCCTGCGCGGCATGATCGCACGCGGACTGGGGCTGCGGTGATGGAATATTTGATGGAACAACCCATCAACGACCCATTTTCCGACGCGCTCGCACGACTGCTGTCGCAGGAGTGCACGCCCGACATGGTCCGTCGCATCGAAGCGGGCGGATCTGCCGATACGCTCTGGAACGTTCTCGAGGCGTCCGGCTTCGCGAATGCGCTGCTGCCCGCGGCGAAGGGCGGCGCTGAACTGTCAATGACAGAAGCGTTTGCGCTTTTCGAGTTGTGCGGAACGCACGTGTTGCCATTGCCGCTGGCCGAAACCATGGTCGCCCGGATGCTGCTCGCCTCGGCGAACTATGACATTCCCGCGGGCAGCATCACGCTGTCGGTGGCGACGCGGTACGGGGATCGCATCCGGTGTGGCGCGGTCGCCTTTGGCGCGGTGTCCGATCATGTGCTGGCGGCGGACGCGTCGGGCAACGCGTATCTGCTGCCTGCCGCCATCGCCCGCAAAAACCCGGACGTCTTCCCCCTTGACGCGGGTCTCGACTGGGACATCGGGCTGCTCGGGTCGATGCCACGCATCGCGTTCGGCGAGCTGCGCACGCTGCACGCCTGCCTGTGCACGGCCCACCTGTGCGGCGCACTGCAGGCCACGCTCAGCCGCACGTTGAGTTACGCGAATGAGCGTCTGCAGTTCGGCCGTGCGATCGGCGCCTTCCAGGCCATCCAGCATCAGTTGAGCGTGATGGCCGAACACGTGTTTGCGTCCCGGATCGCCGCGCAGCTGGGTTGCCGCGGACCACTGAAGGATCTTTCCCGTTTGGCCATCGCCGTCGCGAAGATCCTCACCAGTGAGGCCGCCCAGGAGGCGACTTCGATAGCGCACGCGATTCATGGCGCGGTCGGATTGAGCGCCGAGCATGACCTGCAACTGTTCACCAGACGGCTGTACTGGGGACGAAGGACGGCCGGTTCGGAAGGTTACTGGCACGACGTGCTGGGCGATGCCCTGCTGGCGAGCGAGTGCCGCGCGATCGACATGATCCGCGAAATCGGCGACATCCACTGACGAGGTTCTCATGGCAAATTTTCTGAATATCCGTCGCGAGGGCGCGATCCTTGTCCTGACCATGGACCAGCAGGAAACGCGCAATGCGCTGACGGGCAACACCGCGGTGCAGGAAATCGTCGACGCCTGCGCAATGGTCACCGCCGACGCCTGCGTGCGGGCGGTCATCATCACGGGCGCCGGCTCCGTTTTCAGCGCCGGCGGAAACGTGAAGGACATGCAGAAGTACGAGCGTGACAGGCCGCCGCCGGAGGTGGTGCGCGAGGAGTACCGCAGCGGCATCCAGCGTGTGCCCAAGGCGCTTTACCACCTGGAGGTGCCCGTGATCGCGGCCATCAATGGCCCCGCGATCGGTGCCGGTCTCGACCTTGCCTGCATGTGCGATATCCGCATCGCCTCTGCCGCGGCGACGTTTGCAGAAAGCTTCCTCAAGGTCGGTATCGTCCCGGGCGACGGTGGAGCGTGGCTCTTGCCCCGGGTCGTGGGCCGGGCGAAGGCGGCCGAGATGGCGTTTTTCGGCGAGCCCGTCTCGAGTGCGGAAGCGCTCGAATGCGGACTCGTCTCGCGCGTGGTCGAGCCCGATGCGCTGATGGATACGGCAATGAACGTCGCCTCCCGGATCGCCGCCCATCCTGGCGCGGTGCTGCGGATGACGAAACGCCTGCTGCGGGCGGCCGAGCACGGCTCGCTGGAGTCCTCGCTCGAACTCGCGGCCGCCTTTCAGGCGATCGCCCACATGAATCCCGATCACCACGAGGCGGTGCGCGCGTTTGCCGAAAAGCGACCGCCCAAATTTTCGCACTGAATCCCCGCGCCGATTTTTCCAACTGAGGCAGGACGATCTTCCCACTTCACTCCGGACAACATGACCCTTCAGACACCTCTTGTCGTCGACCTTGTGCGCAGCCCCGCCGGACGCATCAAGGCGGGCGGCGCATTTACAGAACTGCATCCGGCCGAACTGCTTGGCCAGGTCCTCCAGCACCTGGTGCAACGTACCGGGATTGATCCCGCCGAAGTAGGCGACGTCGTGACGGGATGCGTGAGCCAGGCAGGCGAGCAGTCGGTCACTCCGGGGCGCGTCGCGTGGCTGGGCGCGGGCTTTCCCGAGCATGTGCCGGCGACGACAATCGATCGCCGGTGCGGCTCCTCTCAGCAGGCGATCGCGTTCGCCGCGCAGGCCGTCATGGCGGGCGCGCACGACATGGTGATCGCCTGCGGCGTCGAGTCGATGAGCCAGGTACCGATGGGCAGCGCGCGGATGGGCAGGAATCCTTTCGGTCCTTCGTACATGGCGCGTTATGGTCAGCAGATTTCGCAGGGGGTGGCCGCAGAGCTCGTCGCCGCACGATGGAACCTCTCCCGCGACGAACTGGATCGCTATTCGGCGCAGTCGCATCAGCGCGCTGCGGCCGCGGCCGGGTCGGGGCAGTTCGCACAGGAGATCGTCGGCATTCGCACGGCTGCCGGGCTGGTCGATCAGGACGAATCCGTGCGACCGTCCACCACGGCTGACAGGCTGCGCGGACTGAAGCCGTCGTTTGCCGATGAGCGCCTGCGCGAGCGCTTCCCGGAGATCACGGACTGGCGTATCACCGCGGGCAATTCATCACAGATGACGGATGGGGCGGCTGCCGTGCTGATTGTGAGCGAACGGCTGGCGACGCGTCTGAATCTGCGGGCGCGCGCACGGTTCGTCGCGTTTGACGTGCGCGGCGACGACCCGATGATGATGTTGACGACACCGATCGCGTCGAGCCGCGCAGTGCTGCGGAAGGCGGGACTGAAGGTGCAGGACATCGACGCCTTCGAGGTCAATGAAGCCTTCGCACCGGTACCGCTTGCGTGGCTAAGGGAGCTCGATGCGGATCCCGCGCGCCTTAATCCGAGCGGCGGCGCGATCGCCCTGGGCCATCCCCTTGGCGCTTCGGGCGCGCGTATCGCGACGACGCTCGTGAACTGGCTCGAAATGCACAACGGTCGCTATGGACTGCAAACCATGTGTGAAGCCGGCGGCATGGCGAACACCATGGTGCTGGAACGAATCTAACGAAAAGGGGATAGGAGGAGCAACGAAATGGAGCAGGAAAAGAGCAGCGCTATCGTGACAGGCGGCGCGTCCGGGCTCGGGCTCGCGACGGTGCGGCGGCTTGTGGAGCAGAGCAGGTATGTCGTCATTGCGGATCTGCCGGGCTCGGGCGGCGCGCGCGTCGCGGATGAACTCGGCGGCCAGGTCCGGTTCGTCCCCGCGGACGTCACGAACGAGGCGCAGATTCAGGAGGCCGTCGCCACCGCGACAGCCCGCGCACCGCTGCGCGCGCTCGTGCACTGCGCCGGTCGGGGCGGCGCGCTGCGCGTCATCGACAGGGAGGGCAATCCCGCCTCGCAGGCGCTCTATGAAGAGGTCGTACGCGTGAATCTCTTCGGCACCTTCAATACCTTGCGGCTTGCCGCGGCCGCCATGGCGAAAAACGAGCCCCGGGATGGCGACCGGGGCGTATGCGTGCTGACGTCATCGGTCGCCGCGTGGGAAGGCCAGATCGGCCAGATACCGTACGCCTCCGCGAAAGCGGGCATCGTCGGCATGACGCTGGTCGCCGCGCGCGACCTCGCCCAGCACGCGATCCGGGTGATGACGATTGCGCCGGGGATTTTCGATACGCCGCTGCTCGCGCGTCTGCCCGAGAACGTACGGGCGTCGCTGGGCGCCGCCGTCCCGCATCCACCAAGACTTGGACAGCCGGACGAATTCGCCCGGCTTGTGTTGCAGATTCTCGACAACCCCATGCTGAACGGCGAGACCATCCGTCTGGATGGCGCCATTCGCATGCAGCCACGCTGAGGCGCTCATGAATTCCGAACTTCTGGTTGAACGCCGCGATGGCGTGCTCGTCATGACGATGAACCGGCCCGACGCACGCAATGCGATGACGCAGGCGCTGGCCCGTGAAATGGCTAACGCGCTTGACGAACTGGACGACGACGCAACGCTGCGCGTTGGCGTGCTCACGGGCGTCGGCGGGAATTTCTGCTCGGGCATGGATCTCAAGGGGTTCCTGCGTGGCGAGCTTCCTCGCATCGAAGGACGTGGATTCGGTGGGCTGACGCAAAAGCCCCCCCTGAAACCGCTTATTGCCGCGGTGGAAGGCTACGCGCTAGCGGGTGGATTCGAGATGGCGCTGGCCTGCGATCTGATCGTGGCGTCGCGCACCGCAAACTTCGGCCTGCCTGAAGCGAAGCGGGGCCTGGCGGCTACCGCGGGTGGTCTGATCCGCCTGCCGCAACGCATTCCCTATCATGTCGCCATGCAATACATCCTCACGGGCGACATGCTGCCCGCAGCGCCGGCCGCGCAATACGGTCTGGTGAACGTGCTGACCGAACCTGGCGAGACCCTCGCCGCTGCGTTCGCGCTTGCCGGAAAGATCCAGGCGAATGGCCCTCTCGCCGTGATGGCGGCAAAGCGGGTGGTGACTGAATCGGGTGACTGGTCCCAGGGCGAGATGTTCGAACGGCAGGCAGTCTGTACGCAGCGCGTCTTTGAATCTGAAGACGCGAAGGAAGGGGCCCGGGCCTTCGCTGAAAAACGCCGACCTGTCTGGAAAGGATGCTGAAGCGATTGCGATCCGAGGGTGATCCGAATGCGATTTGCATTCGCCCTGGGCGGCGGCGCATTCCTGATGGGACGCTCCGTCGCATGACCGCCCCGAAAAGCATCCGGAATTGCCGAAACAAGGATCTGCTTTTTCTTATTGCCTGAAATCAGTTCCCGTGCTTACTAGTCACGAGGATAGTCTGGACATCAGACGGATGGTGGTCTGTCGGCCACCGGTTTCATTCGCATAACCGGGCCGTGGCCCGTGTGTCGCCAGCGAACTACAACTACATTGACCGCGTGGCGCCCGCCGTGTCCCGGCCAGAAACACGCCAGGCTGCAGACGTCTCTTCCTGCGGGCGGCGTACAGTTTTCAGCAGTGGGCCTGCGCTTATTCGGTCCCTTTCATCAGTCCACCGAAGCAGGCGCGCGGAAGCTTCTGGTGGCCCGGCTTCGACGCGCGTCGCCATACCTGCCGTCTTTCTCATGCTGTCAGCATGGGCTTTTCCCTGATTGATCCTGTCGATGGGTGAACGACAATCGCTGGATACGATCGCAGCGCCTGGGAAAGGGCGAATCAGATAACGAGCGCGTATCGCCCCGCAATGGGACACGACGTCCACGTCCGCGGTTTCCTCATATCGAAAGGAACCCGCACATGGAATCGCCCGCGTAGTCGACAGCGATCGCATGACGCCAGGGCAGGGTGTAACTGACGCCGATCTGCGCTGCGCGATTTTTTGGCGATCTACACTCGAAGTGTCCCATCCATCATGAGAAGGAATCTGCGTCGATGTTGAAACTGAAGCAAGTCACGGATCTCGAGTTACGGCTGCTGCGCAGCTTCACCGAGATTGTTGACCGGGGAGGCTTTGCCGCCGCGCAGGCTGCGCTGAACATATCGCAGTCCGTGATGAGCGAGCACCTGAAGACGCTCGAGGTCCGACTCGGGTTTGTGCTGTGCAAGCGCGGACCTGGCGGTTTCAAGCTATTGCCGGAAGGCGAGCGGGTCTACAAGTCAGCCAAGCAACTCTTCGTCTCGATTGACGCGTTCAAGGCGGACATCGGCGAGATCGGCGACGAGATGGCGGGCGAGGTGATCGTTGCGGTCGAGGACGAGATCATTACCAACCCTGCGTGCCGGCTGCCCGAAGCACTGCAGATGTTTGGAGTTCGCGCGGGGCGCCGCGCGCGTGTGCAGGTCGAAGTCATGGTGGGCTATCAGGCCATCAGCCACGTCGCGGATGGCTCCGTGCACCTCGGCATCAGTCTCTCGGACGTCTATACGCGAGACGTGTCCACGCAGCATCTTTTTGATGAGGTCGGAGAAATCTACTGCGGAAGCGGACATCCTCTTTTCGATGTGCCTGACCACGAGATTACGGAAGCCCAGCTTGCCGAGTACCCCTATTCGAGTCGCGGACACCTGGAGCGCAAGGATGCGCTGCTCATCGGGAACGACTTCCGCTCGGGCGATGTCGGGCTGGGCGCGCAGGCGCAGCTGGCGCTTGTACTCTCGGGCAGGGATTTGGGATGGGTGCCTCAGCACGTCGCCGCACCGTCTGTCGCGATGCACAGGGCGCGCCCCGTCAGACCTGACATTACGCGCCGGACAGTTCCGATCAATGTCGTGAGTCGCGACGCCGGTCCACATGGAAAACTCGTCGCGCTGCTACGCTCCTGCATCGTCATGGCGCACACGTACGGCAACCCCTCCGAGGCCCGCCCCGCGGGCGTCTCTATCGCTGCAGTCAAGGGTTAACGCGGGTCATTCCAGTCGGACTGACTGACCGCAAATACCTGCGAGAGAACCGATCCTAGGTTCTCCTGGCAGCGATAGTGAAAAAAAATCCCGATCCATATACTGGTTTTTGAAGTCGCCGTTGTGGCGACTTCAAATTCGTGACGACTTCAGCGGCTCGCCAGTCCAAACCTGAAGCGTTCTCGTGAAACCAGCTCAAGGAAAGCACATGTTGATCGGGAAAGTAGTCAAGTGTTGTTCGGTCGCGGCCGTCCTGGCCATCAGTGGCCCGTCGGCCTTTGCCGACCAGGCGCCCAACCTGCAAGGGCAGAAAATCACCGCGGCCTTCTTTGGCGGCTCGCTTCAGAAGATGATCGAAGAAGCCTGGATGACGCCGTTCGAAAAGGCGACAGGCGCGAAGGTAAGCATCGACTCTCCTAACCCGAGAGCGAAGCTGAAGGCGCAGGTGGAGTCCGGCAACACCGTATGGGACATCTACACCGAAGATGCATCGTTCGTACAGCAAAACTGCGGCGTACTGTTCGAGAAGGTCGATACGTCGAAGTTCGTCGCAGCAGGCATCGACAAACGTTTCATCACCAACGACTGTGGCGTTTCGACGGTGGTGGTGGCCGAGGTGTTCGCCTACAACGAGGACAAATATAAAAACGCGCCCCCGAAAAGCTGGGCCGATTTCTTCGATCTCAAGAAGTTTCCGGGCAAGCGCGCGATCTTCAATAACCCGATGACGGGAATCCTCGAAATGGCGCTGCTCGCCGACGGCGTGCCCGTCGACAAGCTGTATCCCCTTGATCTCGATCGCGCATTCAAAAAGCTGGACACCATCAAGGACAAGATCACCTGGACGCAGTCGCCAGGCGGTCTGACCGACGCGCTCGTCAATAACCAGGTCGATCTCGCGCTCGCATTCTCGGGCCGCGTCGCGGCGGCGGCCAAGGCCGGCGCGAAGGTGGAGGTCGTGCGCAACCAGCAGCTCCTGTCGTGGGACCAGTGGGCGCTCGTCAAGGGTAGCAAGAACAAGGCTGCCGGCATCGCATTCCTCAATTTCGTCGCGCAGCCCAAGCAGCAGGCCAGCATGACAGAGCTCACGTCCTACGCGACGGCCAACACGGACGGACACCCGAAGGTCGATCCGCTTTCGGCGCACTTTCTGCCCGTTCGAGAAAGCGCCGTGTTCGTCAATCAGGACTGGTGGGCGAAGAACTTCGACACCGTCAATCAGCGCTTTGTGGCCTGGCAATCTCAGTAACGGGCAGCCTTGTATCGCGACGTATCAGCAGGATGGGGCCTCGACCCGGAGCACTTCCGGGCGATAGCCACCCATCATCAACGGATGGTTTGGGGAGGCGTGTGATGTCGTTTTCATCCCAAGGTATGACAAGGAACGGCGGCGGTCTTGGAGCCGCCCTGTCGATCAGGAATCTGACCAAACGCTATGGTCACAACGCGCCCGCTGTCGATGACGTGAGCCTGGAGATCCAGGCGGGTGAATTCGTCACATTCCTGGGACCGAGCGGTTCCGGCAAGACAACCACCCTGAGCATGGTGGCGGGATTCACGGACGTGACGTCCGGCCAGATCCTGCTCGGCGGCCAGCCGATCGAGGCGTTGCCGCCTCATCGCCGGAACATCGGGATGGTGTTCCAGAGCTACTCGCTGTTCCCACACATGACCGTGTTTGATAACGTCGCCTTTCCGTTGAGAAGGCGCGGCGTCGGCAAGGCGGAGATCCGGTCGCGAGTGGGGCGCGTTCTCGATCTGATCCAGCTTGCGGACAAGATGGACCGGTATCCGGTGGCGCTCTCGGGCGGGCAGCAGCAACGGGTTGCGCTCGCACGGGCGATTGTGTTCGAGCCGACGCTGCTGCTGATGGATGAGCCGCTCAGCGCGCTCGACAAGAAGCTGCGCGAACAGATGCAGCTTGAAATCCGCAGGCTTCACAAGGAACTGAAGATCACGTTCATCTTCGTGACCCACGACCAGGAAGAAGCGCTCGTGATGTCCGATCGCATCGCCGTTTTTCGCGACGGCAGGCTCGCTCAGGTCGGCACGGCCGCCGACCTGTACGAGCGGCCGCAGTCGCTTTTCGTCGCGAATTTTCTCGGCGATTCGAACATCCTGCACGGCACCGCTCGCGTCGAGCGGGATTCTCACATCCTCGAGAACCGCTGCGGAACCTTCATGGCGCCGCGCTCGCAGAAACTGGACGGTGCGGCAGCAGCCGCCATCAGCGTACGGCCTGAACGCATGCGCGTGATTCCTGTCGCGCAGGAATGCAGTGAACCCAACCGTGTGAATGCGCGCGTGTCGCAGATCATCTACGTGGGATCCTCGCGCAAGGTGGAGGTCGCGCTGCCCGACGGCACGCTGATGCAGGTCCGGGAGCAGCCGCGCGACCAGATCGACGTCAGGGAAGGGGCGGAGGTCTCTGTGTGCTGGCCCGTCTCGGCCAGCATGATGTTGCCTGTCGAAAAGGGAGGCGCAGGTGACTGACTCAGCCATCGTGTCCACGGATTCGTCGGGATCCGGTCTCGCCACTGCGCGTGTGCGCCCACGCGGCCGGATCAGTCGCGCGGCGCTGCTCATTCCTGTTCTCGCTTTTCTGGGACTGGTTTTTCTCTATCCCATCTTCACCATGACGGTGAAGAGCGTCACTGACATTCCGTCAGGCGCGAGCGCATGGTCGAATTTCGAATGGTTTTTCAGCGACCGCACGAACATGCGCATCTACTGGAACACGCTCGTCACGGCCTTCAAGGTCACGGTGTTCTGTGTGCTTGTCGCGTATCCGATGGCCTACGCGATGATGCGAGCGCGAGGCGTGTGGAAGCTCGCCATTCTGGGCGTCGTTCTGCTGCCATTCTGGACGAGCGCAGTGGTGCGTAACTTCGCCTGGGTCGTGATCCTGCAGGACAGGGGCGTCGTCAACTATGTCCTATCGCTTGTCGGTGCGCCCCCCGTCAGCATTTTGGGCACGGCGACCGCGGTCACCATCGGGATGGCGCAGGTGCTGCTTCCCTTTGCAGTGCTGCCCATCTACACGAGCATGCAGAAGATCGATGCAAGTCTGATGCGCGCTGCGCTGATGCTGGGCGCAAGACCCATCGTCGCATTCTTTACTGTATTCCTACCGCTGTCGATGACAGGCGTCTTCGCCGGGGCCGTGCTGGTCTTCGTTCTTTCGCTGGGATTTTATGTGACGCCAGCGATACTCGGCTCGCCTCGCGACGCGATGCTCCCGCAGATCATCTATGCGCAGGTCACTGAACTGCTGGCGTGGGGGCGCAGCAGCGCCATGGCGGTGGTGCTGCTCGTCACGACCGTCGGCATCCTGGCGAGTGGGGCGGTGATGACCCGCACTCTGCGCAACCGAATCGGCACGAAAGAACAGTGAGAGTCGGATATGAGCAAATACAACCGTTCCAGTTTCATCATGCGCCGCGCGAGCAATGTCGCGCTGTATGGTATTGCGAGCCTTGTCGCGTTCACCCTGATTGCACCATTGCTGGTCATCATCCCGATGAGCTTCAGCGGCGTGCAATCCTTCGCGTTTCCGCCCAGAGGCTTTTCGACGCAGTGGTACGTCAACTTGTTCACCAACCAAGCTTGGTATCGCGGCATGTTCCAGTCGTTCGGAATAGGGCTGGTCGTCACGCTGCTATCGCTTGTACTGGGCACCATGGCGGCCCTGGGGCTCACCAGGGTCAAGGGGGTCCTGAACGCGGCGACGTCGTCGCTGCTGCTCTCGCCGATGATCATTCCCGCCGTTGTGAGCGGCGTTGGTACGTACGCCGTCTTCCTCAAGTGGCATCTGACGGGGAACTATCTCGGATTTGTTCTTGCGCATACCGCACTTGCTACGCCGTTTGTCCTCACGACGGTGTCGGCGGCCCTGAAGGCCTTCAGCAAGACGATGGAGTATGCCGCCGCGAGTTGCGGCGCGACGCCTACGGAAACGTTCTTTCTTGTCACGTTGCCGATCATCAGCCCGGGACTCGCGAGCGGCGCGCTGTTCGCCTTCATGGCGTCCTTCGATGAAGTGGTCATCGCGTCGTTTCTGGGTGGTCCGGATCTGAAGACGTTGCCCGTCAAGATGTTCAACAGCGTGTATGTGGACTCGGACCCGACCCTGGCCGCCGTGTCGACTGTGATCATCGCGATCACGTCGATCGCCATCTTCGTGGTGATGCGTTTCAACCGCGGCAGGTCCTCGTACGCACAGGCATGAGCTGCGTGCGATCCAATCGCCCCACGCGCGGCTGGATCCCCGGGGCCGTCCGCGCAAGCACTGACGATGTGAGGGCTCATTGAGAAGGCACGTTGGCGCGAGGCGCAGGGATTGGTTGAAGCGCCGCCGTGATCGTGAATGGAATGCAGTGTCCGGGTTCGACTGCCTGAGTCCGCCCGGACCCTGGCAGGACGCGCCCTGCGATTTAGCGAAGTCGTTGGAGGACATCATGTACCGGCCTCAACACCTGTCACCCGAATTCATTGTCCTGGAAAGTCGGTATTGCCCGGGGGCGATGGATGGATATCGAAGAAAGGGTAAAGGCGGTCAGCGTATCGCGCGACACGCGCCGCTGGCGCGCCATCAGCGTGAGACAGGTTCGACGTCGGTCCCGGGTTACTGGCGCCGTCTCAGTGAGTACATCCGCCGGCTTATCTGAGCTTCCCGCACGCGCACCGGCTGTCTTGCGCGATCTCCCACAAGACGCACGCAGGCGGCGCGTCAGTTAACCTTTACCAGGGAACTGTCCATCGAGGCGTTACGCGAAGGCGCACCTTCGCACAAGGAGGCCACTCAACCACAAGCTTCGGTGTGACATGCTTTTCGCGGCGGCAATTAACATGGCTCAGGCTTTTTCTGAATCGGCGGATATCGCTTGACAGGGAGACAGGATGAAACCTTTCGCTGTAGTGTGGGAAAACGACTGTGGCTGCGAAACGGAATACTTTGAGAGAGTGAAGACCAGCAGGCCGCCTGCGTCGACGAATGCACAAGAACCGGGACAACTGCAGTTCGCCCACAGGTAACGCCTCACCTGCGGCTTTCGTCTTGGTTCCCTGAGTGCCTGGAAAGTCGTCTCGTCGTCGCAGATCAGCTCTGATTCGAGCAGCACGTCGCGCATCAGGTTGATCACCGGCTGCGTGGCCAGTCCCACTCGCACGACACTCGCTGCCGGCGGGTTCGACGAGATGTCCCTGTCGAAGCGGCGCAGCGGCGTGGTCTGGCGATACAGCGGCATGCTCCGTGAGCAACCCGTTCCGGGACGCCTTCGCTGACAACGGTCTGCGAAGGCGGGCCGAAATGGATGGGAGGATGTGTTTCTGGCAAATCAGTTCAGGACGGAAGCAATCGAGTCGTCCAGTACGCTCAGAATCTGGTCAATGTCTTCGTTCGACAGCGCGAGCGAAAAGTAGAACTTCCCATGCGTGAGCACGCCGCGTCGGACCATCGCCGTCATCAGCTGTCGCTGCAGCTTGAGGTTGCCCGATACGCTGCTGCGGTAATCGATGACGGGCGTATCCGTCAGCAGGATCTGCGACAGCGGTCCCGAGCCGATCGCCTGGCCCGGCAGGCCGCGTCTCGCGAAGATTTCGGCCGCGCCTTTACGGAAACGGTCGCCAATCTCGTCCAGGCGTTCATAGGTGCCCGGGCGACGCAGCACGTTCAGGGTCGCAATGCCCGCCGTCGCGGCGACCGAATTGCCGCAGGTCGTATTGCCCGTGAAGCACTTGCGAGGATCCGCGGGACTGCGCGGATTCGCCAGTCCCATGATGTCCGCGCGACCGCCCACCGCCGACAGCGGCAACCCGCCGCCAATCACCTTGCCGTAGGTGCCGAGATCGGGCAGAACGTTAAAGCGCGCCTGGGCGCCGCCCCATGCAAGACGGAAACCGGTCACCACCTCATCGAAAATGAGCAGGATGCCGTGGGTGTCGCAGATCGCGCGCAGTCCTTCCAGGAAGCCAGGCTGCGGATCGATACAGCGCTGCTGGGCTTCCACAATGATGGCGGCGATCTCGTGTCCTGATGTCCTGACGATGTCCTCGACGACGGTCAGGTTGTTGAACGGCGCGATCAGCACTTCGCTCTCGAGCACGCGGGGAATGCCCGCGCTGTCGGGGCGCGCGTTGGGGAAGTCCGGCTGCGGAGCCGGCGGGTTCATGCTCATGAGCGCGTAGTCATTGCCGCCCAGGAAGCCACCTTCGAATTTCAGGATTTTCGAGCGCCCCGTGAACGCCCGCGCAAGACGCATCGCGTACAGCGTGGCATCGGACCCCGTGACGCCGTACTTGACTTGCTGCGCGCACGGAATCGCGGCAACCAGGTGCTCGGCGAGCTCGATGCCTTTTTCGTTCAGCAGGTAGAAGTTCGACGGGCATTCGACCGCCTTGCGCAGGGCCTCGACGACTTCAGGATGCGCGTGACCCAGCAGCATCGGTCCCGAGCCGTTGACGCAATCAATGTACTCCTTGCCATCCACATCGTAGACCCTCGCGCCTTTCCCGTCCCTGATGACGAGATCGACTTCCTCGTCGAGTACGTAGGTCGTAAATGCACCGCCCGGCATGACCCGGTAGGCGGTGGCAAGCTTCTCTTTCATGGTTCCCATGATCATTTTGATAAGTAGTTGCGGTGCTACCAATGTCACCATGCGAGGCCCGGCAGAGCAACACGGGAGTACGAAGGCTTGTTTCGGACTTTCCGAAGCATCACAGGCAAATTCGCTCAGTATGATAGAGCGGCATGAGCATCGAACGCTGTCGACAGCCAATCTACTATGGACACCATATTGCCTGCTCCGGTCGAGATAACCTGCGCCGCCGCGCTGGCGACGAAGTCAGCCGCGATGATCCGTCGCGCGCGCAGTGTCCGGACCGGGAGAGCACAAGAACAACGCGAAGCGGGCTGGTAACTACCGCTGGCAACTACCGCCAGCAGGTCCAGCCTTGCACGCCGGCAGTGGTTCGCCAGTGCCAGGAATCCGTCGCCAGAGAAGCGATTTCGTGGCGACCTTAACAAAAGGAGGAGTCAACCTTGAACGCAATTCCGACGTCCCGTACGGGGCAAGCCATTTCCACCGCCAAGCTGCTGATCGACGGCGAGTTCACCGAATCGCGCACTACCGAATGGCGCGATATCGTGAACCCCGCCACGCAGGAGGTGCTCGCGCGTGTGCCGTTCGCGACGAAAGAGGAAGTGGATGCCGCGATCCGCTGTGCGCACGCCGCGTTCGATACGTGGAAGAAGACACCCGTCGGCGCCCGCGTTCGCATCATGCTCAAGTATCAGGCGCTCATCCGCGAACACATGCCGCGCATTGCGAAGACGCTGTCGGCCGAGCAGGGCAAGACGGTGCCCGATGCGGAAGGCGATATTTTCCGCGGCCTGGAAGTGGTGGAGCATGCATGCTCGATCGGCACCCTGCAGCAGGGCGAATTCGCGGAGAACGTGGCAGGCAGCGTCGACACGTACACCTTGCGCCAGCCGATCGGCGTGTGCGCGGGCATCACGCCGTTCAACTTCCCCGCGATGATTCCGCTGTGGATGTTCCCGATGGCCATCGTGTGCGGCAACACCTTCGTGCTGAAGCCCTCCGAGCAGGATCCGCTGTCGACAATGCAACTGGTCGAACTCGCGATCGAAGCGGGCGTGCCGAAGGGTGTGCTGAACGTCGTGCATGGCGGCAAGGAAGTGGTCGACGCGCTGTGCACGCATGAACTCGTGAAGGCGATCTCGTTCGTCGGCTCGACGGCGGTCGGCACACACGTCTACAACCTCGGCAGCCAGCATGGCAAGCGCGTGCAATCGATGATGGGCGCGAAGAATCACGCCGTCGTGCTGCCCGACGCGAACCGCGAGCAGACGCTGAACGCGCTCGCGGGCGCCGGCTTCGGCGCGGCGGGGCAGCGCTGCATGGCGACCTCGGTGGTCGTTCTGGTGGGTGCGTCGAAGGACTGGCTGCCCGAACTCGTCGAGAAGGCGAAGACGCTGAAGGTCAACGCGGGGCATGAGCCGAAGACGGACGTTGGCCCGGTCGTGTCGCGCACCGCGAAGGAGCGGATTCTCGGTCTGATCGAGGCGGGTGTGAAGGAGGGCGCGACGCTTGCGCTCGATGGCCGCGATGTGAAGGTGCCGGGCTATGAAGGAGGCAACTTCGTCGGCCCGACGATCTTCAGCGACGTCACGACGGAGATGGAAATCTACACGACCGAGATCTTCGGCCCGGTGCTGTGCGTGATGACCGTGCCGACGCTCGACAATGCGATCGCGCTCGTGAACAGCAACCCGATGGGCAATGGCGTTGGTCTTTTCACGCAAAGCGGCGCGGCCGCGCGCAAGTTCCAGAGCGAGATCGATATCGGCCAGGTCGGGATCAATATCCCGATTCCCGTGCCCGTGCCGTACTTCAGCTTCACAGGTTCGCGCGGCTCGAAGCTCGGCGATCTCGGCCCGTACGGCAAGCAGGTCGTCCAGTTCTATACGCAGACGAAGACGGTCACCGCGCGATGGTTCGAGGACGGGACGACGGCAGGCCCGGTGAACACGACCATCCGTCTGGGCTGATCGGGAGGACGAGGCGATGAATACGGGATCGATCGAGCCTGCCCAGGGGGGACGCGCCGATGGCGGTGAACCGGCCGTACGCGCGTCACGCGTTCCACCCGTGTCATGTGTGCGGGCGTTCGCCGCAGTGGCGGGGGCGACCATGAACACGCCGGCCAGGATGCAGGACGCCGATCCCAACGCCTTGTCCGATGTGCAGTTTCGCACGCTGAACCGCGTCGCGCTGATCACGCTGAACCGGCCGGGGGCGCTCAACGCACTGTCGTCCGGCATGGTGCGTTCGCTGACGGCGCTCCTCGAGCACTGTCGGCGCGATCACGACATCGTCGCGGTCGTGCTCAGGGGCGCAGGAACGCGGGGCTTCTGCGCAGGCGGCGATGTGCGTGAGCTGTACCGCATGGCGGGCGAAGCAGATGGCGACTGGCTGTCGTTTTTCATTGACGAATACCGGCTCGACTACATGCTGCACACGTTCCCGAAGCCCGTAGTCGCGCTGATGGACGGCGTGACCATGGGCGGCGGGATGGGTCTCGCGCAGGGCGCTGCGCTGCGCGTCGTGACGGAGCGCAGCCGGATCGCGATGCCCGAGACGCGCATCGGGCTCGTCCCGGACGTGGGCGCCACGCATTTTCTGGCGAAGCTGCCCGTGGAGCTCGCACTTTACGTCGGCCTGACGGGCGCGATGCTATCGGGCCCGGACGCGCTTGCCGCAAAGCTTGCGGACCTGTGCGTGCCGTCGTCATGGCTGGATTCGTTTGAGGCGCGTCTTGAATGCGCCGCCTGGAACGGCGACGTATTGCACGAGCTTTATCGCCTGTTCGAACCTCCGCGCAATGTGGTCCCGCATGAGGAGCTGGACGCCTGGTACCCCTGGATTGCCCATCACTTCGACCGGCGCTCGGAAGTCGAGCGCACGGTCGCGACCCTGCAGCGGGATCTCGCGCGCGAGCGGCTCTCGCTGGACTATCGCGCATGGCTGCAGACGACGCTCGATGCGCTCACCTCGCACTCGCCGACGATGCTGTGTGTGACGCGCGAAGCGTTGCTGCGCGGGCGCCATATGACGCTTGCCGAGTCGTTTCGCATGGAGCTCGGAATCGTGGCGCGGGCGATCGGCGAAGGCGATTTCCGCGATGGGCGCCCGCCGCACTTGTGGAAGTGCGCGACGAGCGCGTCCGGCATTTCCTGAGATCGCCGTGGAAGATGGAAGCGCATCCGCTTTCTGGGCTTGAAACCGGCGGTCAGCACCGCCACTGATCCGCACTCAGCCGCGGGGCGAAGCGGGGCGGCGCTCATGACCTGACCACCCCGGGGTTGCCCCGGGTTGCCTGCGTGGCGCAGGATCCGGCGCGCACCATGCCCCCCGGTGCGTTTGCGCAGAACCGCGCTCCGGCAACGCACGCTGGCTGGACGCCCTTGCTCATCCATCGAAAAAGGGGACGCCCGGTGCGCCCGGCTGCCGCGCCATCCGCGGGAATGCTCGCGTGCGTGCCCGCGTGATCGGTGAACGCGACGCCCCTGAATGACCCTCCGCCGCAGCACATGTAGCGACTCTGCCGAAGTAAGGTTTGGCTCCTGCGTGTTGTTGCCGGGCCTCGCGCATGTTTCCATTGATGCCTGTATCGAAAGGGCGCTCCACTGCCCATATGGCGGAGATGGACTGAGCACTTACTGGAGGGACAGTGACAACAATCAACCAATCGGCCCGTGGATCGGCTCCTGAAGTGGCCACTGAAGTAGCCCCCGAAACCGCGCCGATCCTGGTGCGCAAGGCGCACGGGGTAGCCGAGATCGTGCTGAACAGGCCCGCGTCAATGAACGCGCTCACGGTCGACATGGCGCGGCAGCTGAGCGCGGCCTGCGCGGCGATCGCCGCCGACAGCGCCACGCGCGCGGTCGTGCTCCGTGGCGCAGGAAAGGCATTTTGCGTGGGCGCCGACGTGCGGCTCTTTGGCCATGACATGGATAGTGCCCCACAGATATCGGACCAGATGATCGAGGCGCTGAACGAGGCGGTAATCCTGCTGGGCGAGATGCCGCAGCCGACCATCGCCAGCCTGCAGGGACCCGTAGCCGGTGCTGGCATCAGTCTGGCGCTGGCCTGCGACATGGCGATCGCCGCGCGCAACGTATCGCTCAACGCCGCGTACACGCGCATTGGCGCCTGCGTCGACGTCGGCATTTCCTGGCACCTTCCACGCATCGTGGGACTGCGAAAGGCCACCGAGATCCTGCTTCGGGGCGACGCCATCGACGCAGAGGAAGCGCTGCGTCTCGGGCTGGTCAACGCGCTGGTTCAGACCGATGAGATCGACGCGCAAACGCGCGCGCTCGCGCAGCACTTCGCCAGCGGCCCGACATGTGCGTTTCGCACCGTCAAGCAGTTGCTGAAGCGCTCATTCGACAACAGCCTGCGGGCGCAGCTCGAGGACGAGCGCCGGGGGTTCGGCGTCTGTGTGACGACAGAAGATTTTCGGGAAGGCGTGCACGCGTTTCTCGGCAAGCGTGCGCCCCGGTTCGCAGGCTCGTAGGCGCACTCATGGCACTCGAGGCAGTCACCGGCCCGTGAGCACAGACAGACAGTCAGGCGGTGCGGCGCGCCTTGCCCGCGCCGGATACGGCAGAAATACAGGAGATTAAGGGATGGAGATCGAAACAGTTGGCGTCGTAGGCGCAGGCATCATGGGCAGCGGCATCGCGCAGGTCCTGGCCGCTAGCGGACTGAGCGTGATCATCGTCGATCGTAACGACACGATACTGGCGCATGCGAAGGAAAAGATCGGCCAGAACCTGGCGTACTTCGTGAAGAAGGAACAGATGACCGGGGATCAACGGCAGGACATCCTCAGTCGCATCGGCACAACGACGGGTCTGGTCGATCTGCGAGACGCCGATTTCGTTATTGAAGCCGCCAGTGAAAACGAGACCATCAAGGTCGGCATCCTCAAAGAACTGGACACCGTCGTCCGTCAGTCATCCATCGTCGCGACGAACACCTCGTCGATTTCCATCACGCGGCTGGCGGCAGCCACCGCCCACCCCGGGCGCGTGATCGGCATGCATTTCTTCAATCCCGTCCCGCGCATGGGGCTCGTCGAACTGATCCGCGCGCTGACCACCAGCGACGCCACGCACGCGATCGCCGACGCGCTCGTCAGGCGCATCGGCAAAACCCCGATCACGGTGGAAAACAGACCCGGGTTCGCTGTCAACCGGATCCTGTGCCCGATGATTAACGAGGCCATTTTTGTGCTGTCGGAGGGCATCGCCTCTGCAGAGGAAATCGATGAGGGCATGAAGCTCGGATGCAATCACCCGATTGGCCCGCTGGCGCTCGCCGACCTGATCGGGCTCGATACGCTGCTCTCGGTGCTGCTGGTCTTCTACGAAGGCTTCAAGGATCCGAAATACCGGCCGGCCCCCTTGCTGCAGGAGATGGTCGATGCAGGCCGCCTCGGCAAGAAATCGGGGATCGGGTTCTACGACTATTCGCCCACGACTGCCTGACGCAGCGATGAATAACGGTGAACGGTGAATGGCTGGCAGCGGACGAACTGACGCACCGGATAACGGAGCGCGCTGGCTAGGTTCGATCCGTTTCAATGGATCAAGTTAAATGGGAAACGCAATGAGAAAGCGTGAAGTCGCCATCCTGGCGACCGCGAGAACCGCGATTGGCACCTTTGGTGGGGCGCTCAGGGACGTGCCGTTGCGCGACCTTGGCGTGACAGTCGTCAAGGCGTCACTGGAGCGCTCTGGCCTGGCGCCGGCCGATGTCGGACAGGTGGTGCTCGGCAACGTGGTGCCGACGGAGCCGGCTGACGCCTATCTGAGCCGCGTCGCTGCGCTCGGCGCCGGCATCCCGAAAGAGGCCACCGCGTATAACGTCAATCGCCTGTGCGGCTCGGGCCTGCAGGCGATCGTCTGCGCTTCCCAGGCGGTTGCGCTTGGCGACACGGATTTCGCAATCGCGGGAGGTGCGGAGTCCATGAGCCGCGGCCCGTATCTGCTGCCCGCAGCGCGCTGGGGCCAGCGCATGGGTGACAGCCAGGTCATCGACTACATGAATGGCATTCTGCACGATCCTTGGCAGCGTCGTCACATGGGCATCACCGCGGAGAATGTCGCTGAAAGGTATGGCATCTCGCGGGCGATGCAGGACGCGCTCGCGCTCGAGAGCCAGCAGCGGGCGGCCAGCGCGATCCGCAACGGCTACTTCACGCAGCAGATCGTTCCCGTCACGATCAGGCGGCGCACAGGGGACGTCGTGTTCGATACGGACGAGCATGTGCGCGCCGATGTCACGGAAACGGCGCTGTCCCAGATGAAGCCGGTGTTCAGGGCGGACGGCGGGACGGTCACCGCGGGCAATGCGTCGGGAATCAATGATGGTGCGGCAGCCGTCGTGCTGGGCGACCTGGAGCAGGCGCTGGAGCGCGGACTGAAGCCGCTCGCGCGACTCGTCGGGTACGCGCACGCCGGCGTCGAACCCGAACTGATGGGCATTGGACCGGTGCCCGCCACGCGCCTTGCGCTCCAGCGAACCGGCTTGGGTATCCGCGATATCGATGTCGTGGAGGCCAATGAGGCTTTCGCCGCACAGGCCTGCGCGGTGACGCGCGAACTCGACCTCGATCCTGCCAGGGTGAACGTGCACGGCTCGGGGATCTCGCTCGGGCATCCCGTTGGCGCCACGGGCGCGATCATCACGGTGAAGGCGATCGCGGAACTGCATCGCACGGGTGGGCGCTATGCGCTCGTGACTATGTGCATCGGAGGCGGGCAGGGCATTGCAGCCATCTTCGAGCGCCTTTAGGCATGCCACCAGCCGATGACGTCGACGCTTCATGAGCTAACGTACCCTGGCGCCGCGGCAATACGCGCGGCGCACGCTTCACCATTTTCGAGAGGCCGTCCATGCCCGCGATTTCCCCGCACTTCGATACGTTGCGCTACACCGTCGACAACGGCATCGCCACGATCACGCTGAATCGCCCCGAGAAGCTTAATGCCTTTACGGACACGATGATGCAGGAGATCGTCGGCGCACTCGACGTCACGGATGCGGACGATGAGGTGCGTTGCGTGGTCTTCACGGGCGCGGGTCGTGCGTTTTGCGCGGGAGCGGACCTGTCGTCGGGCGCAGAGAGCTTCAACTACGCCGAACAGCACGATATCAATGTCCACGCCGATGTCGACGTCGATACGGTGCATCGCGACAGCGGCGGTCTTGTGGCGTTGCGCATCTTTCGAAGCCTCAAGCCCGTCATCGGCGCAGTCAACGGCGCAGCCGTCGGCATCGGGATAACGATGCAGCTTCCCATGGATATCCGGCTCGCCTCAACGAACGCCCGGTTTGGTTTCGTGTTCGGCCGGCGCGGCATCACGCCCGAAGCGGCGTCGTCCTGGTTCCTGTCGCGGGTGGTGGGCATGTCCGCCGCGCTCGAGTGGTGCTGTACGGGCCGCGTCTTCGACGCCGACGAAGCGCTTGCGCGCGACCTGGTGCGCTCCGTGCACGCGCCGGACGACCTGCTGCCTGCGGCCTATGCGCTGGCGCGCGAAATCGCCGACAACGTCGCGCCCGTGTCCGTCGCGATGTCCAGGCAAATGATATGGCGCATGGCGGGGGCGAGCCATCCGATAGAGGCGCACCGGCTCGACAGCCGCGCGGTCCAGTCGCGCGGACGCTCCGCCGACGCCGCCGAAGGGGTGAACGCATTTCTTGAAAAACGCCAGGCCCGGTTCCCCGACCGGGTGTCGACCGACATGCCTGGGTTCTTCGACTGGCGAAGCGAGCCGCCGTTCATCTGACTGATGCGCCCGGACGTCCGGGCCGCAAGGAATGATCGCACCCGCGCGCGCGTGAGCGAACAGGAGACAGTGACACCATGCAACCGAAAATGCTGATCGACGGCAAACTCGTCGAGGGCGACTTTTCGCTCGACGTCGTCAATCCGGCGACGGCCATGTCGTTCGCGACATGCGGGCGTGCAAGCGCGCAGCAGTTGGAGGCGGCCGTCGATGCGGCCAGGCGCAGCCAGCCGGCGTGGGCGCGTCTGACCTTCGCGCAGCGAGGCAAGTACCTTGAGCGCCTGTGCGATGCGATCGAGGCGCGCACCGGGGAGTTCGCGCGGCTGCTCACGCTGGAACAGGGCAAGCCGTTGCGCCAGGCGCGATCGGAGATCTCGGGCGGTCTCGTCCGCTTCCGTTACTTCGCCGCGCTGGACTGCCCGCCCGTCGTGCTGAGGGACAACGAACGGGAGCAGATCGTCCAGGAACATGTGCCCCTCGGGGTCATCGCCGCGATCACCCCGTGGAATTTCCCGTTCAGCCTTCTGATCAGCAAGATCGCGCCAGGGCTGATTGCGGGGAACACCATCGTGGCGAAGCCTGCGCCGACCACGCCGCTGACTACGCTGCTGCTTGGCGAGGTAGCGGCCGGGATCCTGCCGCCTGGTGTGCTGAACGTCATCGTCGACGCCAATGACCTCGGCTCGCGACTGACCGCCCACCCCGACATCGCCAAGGTCGGCTTTACGGGCTCGACGGAAACCGGCAAGCGGGTGATGCAGGCCGCCGCGCAATCGCTCAAGCGTCTGACGCTGGAGCTTGGCGGGAACGACGCGGCGATCGTGCTGGATGACGCAGAGCTCGGCACGGTCGCACGCCAGGTGTTCGAAGCCGCCATGGTCAACGCCGGGCAGGTCTGTCTTGCGGCCAAGCGGGTGTACGTGCCTTCCGGCATGTTCGACGCCTTTTTTGACGAACTTGCACAACTGGCCCGCTCGGTTATCGTCGGGGATGGGCTGGACGAGAAGACCCAGATGGGGCCGCTTCAGAACCAGCAGCAGTACGAGAAGGTGCTCAAACTGATCGAAAGCGCGAGACTGGCGGGCGCCGAGATCGCGGGCGGCTGTTCGCGAGACGGCCCCGGATACTTCATTGCGCCGGCCATCGTGCGCGGACTCACGGACGATGCCGAACTCGTGAGGACGGAGCAGTTCGGTCCCGTCATGCCCGTGCTTGCCTACGAAACCGTCGATGAGGTCGTCGAGCGGGCGAACGCGACGCCATTCGGACTCGGTGCGACGGTGTGGACGTCTGACTATCGCCGGGGCGCGGACATCGCCCGGCGGCTCGAAGTCGGCACGGCCTGGGTCAACCGGCACCTTCATCTCGCGCCCGATGTGCCCTTCGGCGGCGCGAAAGAGTCGGGACTTGGCCACGAGAACGGGATCGAAGGTCTGAAGGGTGTGATGCAGCTGAAGATTCTCAATATCGAAAAGGGGGCGGCCCAGGGAGCACGCCCGGGCGCACGACAGAATCAGGTGTAGACATAAGGTGTTGCTGGTCCTGCATCCAGCTGGTCCAGCGAAGTAACGAAGTGTGGTACAGAAAACTACAGAGGAGAACTTTCGGTGGAGCAGGTACAAGCCGTTGTGAAGGAGACGCCGAAGATGGACGCAGAGCGCGCAACGCTCACTGGTCGACTCGGGACACTGGACATCGTTTTTACGGTGCTTGCATATAACGCGCCGCTGGCGGTGGTAGTAGGGCTGATCCCGATCATCATCGCGTACGGAAACGGACTGGGGGCGCCCGCGACGTTCGTCGCGGTGGCGATCCTGATGCTCGTGTTTTCGGTCGGATTCACGACCATGTCGCGCCATGTGCCGAACGCCGGCGCCTATTACGCCTACATCACCGTGGGTCTCGGGCCGTGCACTGGCCTCGGTTCGGCATTCATGGCCATGCTCGCGTACGCGTTTTTCATCATGGGAGGCTACCCGTACGCGGGCATTATCATCGGCTCCTTCGCCGCGCATGTGACGGGCAAGGGCGCCGAAACATGGTGGCTGTGGGCCGTCATCCTCTGGGCGGTCGTTTCCGTGCTGGGATACTTTCGCATCACCCTGTCGGCCCGGGTGCTCACGCTGGCACTGGTGTGCGAGATCTTGCTGGTGGCCGTCTGGGAAGGCGCCATCGCGCTGACCAAAGGGTATGACTCCCTGTCGCCCGTCTGGCTCACGCCGACCGCCGTCGTGTCGGGGTCCGTCGGGCTCGCGATCCTGTTTGGCGTCACGTGCTTTGCGGGCTTTGAGGCGACAGCCATATTTCGCGAGGAAGCGAGAGACCCGGAAGTCACGGTGCCACGGGCGACGTATCTCTCGATCGTCATCATGGCGTGCGTGTTTGTCTCGGCCACGTACTTCTTCATCGTCGCGTACGGTCCCACAGGCGCGCTCGCGAAGGCGGCAGGCGACCCCGCGACGGCTGCGCTCGACAGCATCGCCGGATACCTCGGACATGTCGGGCAGGCCATGGTGAGCGTCCTGATGTGCACGAGCATGTTCGCCTGCCAGCTCGCGTTGCACAACATCCTCGCGCGCTACATCTATTCGCTGAGTATCGATGGGGTGCTGCCGCCCGGGCTCGGCGCGATTCACAGCCGGCACGGCTCTCCCTACCGGGCTTCGCTGCTCGTCTCGGTCCTGGGCGTGGTTTCGGTCACGGTTTTGACCGTGACGGGCGCCGATCCGTTTACGGCGTATGCCGCGCTGGTCGGCATCACCGGGTTCACGCTCATCCTGCTGCAAATCCTGACGTCCCTGTCGGTCATCGTCTTCTTTCGACGCAGTCGCGTCCACCCGGGACGATGGAAGACGATGTATGCGCCCGCGGTGAGCCTCGTCGGCCTCGTCATTACAGGCTGGCTTGCGATCAGCAATATCGAGATGCTCACGGGCAACCTGAGAGTCGCGCAGTGCCTGCTCGCCATCATTTTCGCCTCACTGGTGGGCGGTATTGGGTACGCCAACCGGCTGCGGTCAAGCCGTCCCACGGTATTCGCGGCCATCGGGAGAAAAATGAGATAGCGCTGCTTCGCTGACGGAGCGCGTGCGGACCGTCGTCTCGCGCGTTCCATCAGGACGGGAACAGGCATGTCGATCGCCGACAATCACGTCCGGCCTGTCCGGAGGATTGTCGGGTGCGTCATTGTTGAGCGCGCTTTCAGACGTGAGCGGCACCGAATGGACTATACCGGTTGGGATTGAGCTTGAGAGATATTACGACAATAGTAAGGATAACGAAGTAAATATTATCGATTTTGTTATCCGTTCGAGCGACTCGACCGAACCTCTCAGTGTCGGCTGCCAGAGTGTCTGCGCAGGTGAAGCGCGCCCGGCGCGAATGGCATCGTATCCCGTTGCTTCACTCAGAACGCCGCCCCGCGGGAGGGGTCCATCCTGGTTTATCGATTCCCCGATTTGCGGATGGAAGACGTTCACAAGATTTTCCGATAATTCGCGAGTTTGCCGCTTACCCCGGCGAATTCGTCCACCGGGCGTTCATGCGCCCTTACGGGGTCGTTGTCATGTTCTCGTCCATCCGCGCCCGCATCATCGCTGCGAGCGTCGCCATAGTGGTATTCGCGCTCGTCGCCTCCACGCTCATCAACTATTTCATCGCGCGCTCGTACAACGACGACGCGATCGACCGGAATCTGACCTCCGTTGCGAGCGGCCACGTGGTCGGGATCGCCGACTGGGTCGCAATGAAAAGCCGGATGATCGTATCGCTGCAGGACGCCGCGCTCGCTGCCGATCCATTGCCGGTGTTTAGGCAGTCGGCCGCAGCGGGTGGTTTCACCAACGTCTATGCGGGCTATGCCGACAAGACGTTCAGGTTCTTGGACCCGACGGGCATCCCGCCCACTTACGACCCGACCGGCCGCCCGTGGTACAGGCAAGCCGCGCAGGCCGGCAAGCCGGTTGTCGAGCCGCCTTACGTCGACGGGGCCACGGGTCACCTCATCGTTACCTTCGCCGTACCGATCATGCGTGATGGCGCGCTCAAGGGCGTCGTGGCAGGGGACGTCGCAATCGACAGCGTGATCGCCAACGTGAAATCGATCCACCCGACGCCGGGCAGCTTCGGCATGTTGATCGACAGTAGTGGCCATATCGTCGCGCATCCCGATCCCAAGCTCACGCTCAAACCGGTCACCGACGTGTCGCCCGATCTCGGGGGCTTAAGCGGCGCGTCGCTCGTGGGTGCGACCGCGCCCGTGGAGGTGAGCGTTGGCGGCAATACGAAACTGGTTCGCGCGCAGCCTGTGCCGGGCACCGACTGGTATGCGCTCGTCGCGCTCGACAAGACGGACGCGACAGCCGGCATGCGCTCGCAGCTGACCGCGTCGCTGATCACGCTGGTCGTGATCGTCGGCGTCGCATCGCTGGTCGTCGGCGCAATCACTGCGACTACGTTCCGCCGGCTGTCTCAGGTGCGACGGGCGATGGCGGCGATCGGCTCCGGCACCGGCGACCTGACGCAGCGCCTGTCGGCCGACGGCCACGACGAGGTTGCGGACATTGCGCGCTCGTTCAACAGTTTTGTCGACAAGCTGAACGACGTGATGCGGCAGATCCGCGACGCGAGCGAATCGGTGCGCACGGCCGCGAACGAGATCGCAGCGGGCAACCAGGATCTGTCGTCGCGCACCGAATCGGCGGCTGCGAGCCTCCAGCAAACGGCTGCGTCGATGGAAGAGATTACCGCCACCGTCGGTCAGTCGGCGGCCGCCGCCGGCCAGGCCGACGAACGCGCGGCAGCGGCATCGCGGATCGCGTCGCACGGAGGCACTGTCGTATCGGCCGTCGTCACGACGATGGGGAAAATAGAGGAGGCGTCGGGCCGCATCGGCGACATCATCGGGGTGATCAACGGCATCGCGTTCCAGACCAACATCCTCGCCCTGAACGCGGCCGTGGAAGCCGCGCGTGCGGGCGAGCAGGGCCGCGGCTTCGCGGTTGTCGCGCAGGAAGTGCGCAGCCTCGCGCAACGCAGCGCGCAGGCCGCGCGCGAGGTGAAGGTGCTAGTCGAGTCGACCGTGGAGAGCGTGTCCGCGGGTTCGGAGCAGGTGCGCCAGGCCGGCGAAACGATGCGCGAAATCGTCTCCAACGTCGCGAACGTGACGACGATCATCTCGGAGATCACGCACGCCGCGAACGAACAGACACGCGGCATCCAGGAAGTGAACCGTGCGGTCACGCAGCTCGACGAGATGGTGCAGCAGAATGCAGCGCTCGTCGAGCAATCGACCGCCGCCGCGATGGCGCTCCAGACGCAGGCGAACGCGCTCGGGTCGACGGTCGGACAGTTCAGGGTCGCCTGACGCCGCCCGGTAGGACGACGCGCGCCACTTTCGCGTGCCGAAAGTATACGGAGGCGCCCGGTTCGCGCATCAGCGCGAGCCGGTTCCGCGGCGTCCTGACGCGGAGGGGCGCTAACGCAGCGCTTGGCATTTGGAAGACGTAATCGCATATGCCCAACGCTCACGACAGAAATTGCTCCCGTGACGTCTTCTTTTGAATCGGCCGCTCGCGACCAACTGTATTGGCCCGGATACGCGCTACACAGCACGTCTCTGCAAGCAGATTCAGATGACCCGTTGCGAGCGGAGCACGTTGATCTGAGCCTGTGCATAACCGAGCGAGCGAAGGATCGCATCCGTGTGCTCACCGAGCATGGCCGGCTTCTCGCGGATGCCGCCCGGCGTTTCGGAAAGGAACACGGGCGCACGCGCCAAGGGAACAGGACGGGAAGGGGTGCCGTAGTCGACCCAGTCGAAAAGACCGGTCGCCTCCGCTTGCGGATGCCTGACCAGCTCACCTGGCCGCAGCACGGGACCGGCGGGAATTCTCGCCGTTGCAAGCTCGCTCAGCGCATCCGCACTCGTTCGGCTCTCGCACCACAGCTGCATGCGATCGCTGATGATGCCGCCATGCAGGGCGCGCGAATCGTCCGTGCTGAAGCGTTCGTCGTCCAGCCAGCCGGGTTCTTCCATCAACGCGGCCCAACGCCGGAACAGCGGTTTGCCGACCACCTGACAGATGATCCAGCCGTCTTTCGTCGCGAAGATATCCGCCGGCGCGGCGGCGAAGCTGCGATTGCCCACGCCGACCCGGTCACGACCCGTCAGCGTCGCCTCCGTGGCGAAGGCGCTGCCCAGCATTGCGGCTGTCGCGAAGAGCGACCCGTCGACCACCTGGCCGCGCCCCGTCGTTTCGCGCGCAATCAGTGCCATCGCCGTGCCGTAAGCGCAGTGAAGCGCCGTGCCGAAGTCGCACCAGAGAATCTGGGTGCGACTCGGCTGTCCTTCGTGGCCGCTCAGATAGACGCCGCCCGACATCGCCTGTCCGATCGAATCGAACGCCAGATGCCCGGCCATCGGCCCGCTCTGACCGAACCCGGTCGCCAGCGTCAGGATCGTTCTGGGATTGATCGCAGAGATGGAGGCGAAGTCGAGCCCCATCGCTTCCAGCGTTGTGGGAGGGAGGTTCGCGACGACCACGTCGGCCGTCGCGACAAGCCGCCTGACGAGTTCGCGGCCTTCGTCCTTCATCGGATCGAGCGTCATGGACTTCTTGTTCCGGCTCATCTGCAGGAACAGCGCCCCCTCGCCAGTTTCCAGCGCGGGCAGCAAGAACCGGTCCTCGCTGCCGCCGATCTTCTCGATGCGGATGACCTCTGCGCCGAACTCCGCCAGCAGCGTGGCGCAGTAGGGTCCGGCCACATAGCGTCCGAAATCCAGCACGCGAATGTTGTCCAGTACGCTCATGGTCGCGATCAGATAGCGCGGGTAGCGCTCTGCCAGTAGCGCGCCTTGACCTCTTTCTTGAGGATCTTGCCGTACGCGTTTTTCGGGAGATGGTCCACGAAATCGACGGCCTTGGGCTTCTTGTACGAGGCGAGCCGGCTACGGCAGAACTCGATGACATCGTCGGACGAGATGGTCGCGTTTTTCCGCAGAACGACCACGGCGTGGACGGCTTCCCCCCAGACTCTGTCGGGAACGCCAACCACGCATGCTTCGGCGATGGCTTCATGCTGCAGGAGCACTTCCTCCACTTCGCGCGGATAGATGTTCGAGCCGCCCGAGATGATCATGTCTTTCACGCGATCGGTGATGAAGATATAGCCCCTGTCATCCCGGTAGCCGACGTCGCCGGTGTGCAGCCACCCGTTCTTCAGCACTTCGTCCGTCGCTTCCTTGCGCCGCCAGTAACCCGGAAACACGATGTCGCCGCGAACGGTGATTTCGCCGGCGACGTTCGGCGCCACTTCCTTGCCGTGCTCGTCGACGATGCGCACGCGCACGCCTAGGCTCTCGCGGCCCACGGACCCGAGTTTCCTGATGCCGTCGGGCGAGCTCAGGTCGTACTCGGACTTGTGCATCCCGCACACGCCGCTCGGCGCCTCGCTCTGTCCATACCCCTGTCCGATGATCGGTCCGAACACCTCGATCGCGCGACGCAGTACCTCCGCATACAGCGGCCCGCCGCCGCAGAGAATGTTTTTGAGGGTTTTAACGTTGAAGCTTTCGAGGTCGGGGCAGTTCAGGAGCATCTGCACCATGGTCGGCGCCATAAAGCTAGACGTCGCCTCGAACCGTTCCACCGCCTCGAGTACCTTGGGCGGATCAAATTTCTCGAGGCCGGGGAAGATCTGCGCGGCGCCCCGCGCCAGATGAGAGAGACCCACGCTGGTGGTGGCATGCGCCATCGGTGCGAAATGGATGATCCTGTCCGTTTCGTCAACGTCGCTCAGGATGCTCAGCAGCCTGCCCGTGACCATGTTGACGAGGTTGCGGTGCGTTTCCATGCACCCCTTGGGCTTGCCCGTCGTCCCGGACGTATAGAAGAGCCACGCCACATCGTCGGGGTCGATCAGCAGATCCGGACGGGCGTCGCCCACGCCTTCGAGCAGGTCGCCGTAGTAGTCGAACCCCGCGACGCGATCCATGCAGATCCAGTGCTGCACGCAGGTATGCCGGGCACGTAGCGCTTCGACCGTTTCAGTGAACTCGGGCGAGAAGACGAAGAACGCTGGCATTGAGTCTTCGATCATGAAGCTCAGCTCGTCGACATGCAGCTTAGGATTGAACGGCGTGGCCGTCATCCCGGCGTTCAATGCCGCGAGGAACATCTCGAAATGCTCGAAGCGGTTCACGGACAGGATTGCCACACGGTCGCATTGCTCACCCGCTTCGAGCAGGCCGTTCGCAATCCTGTTTGCGCGTCGTGCACCCTCCGCATAGGGGATCGACGTCTGCGGCGTGACCCACAGCGGCCGGTCGGGGAACTGCATCGCGGAACGGTGAAGCAGATGGGCAAGATCCATGGTCTCAGCTCCCCGTGGACGGGAAAACCGGGGGCCGCTTGTCGAGGAACGCGCTCAGGCCTTCCCTGGCGTCAGGCTCCATGAAGTTCAGACTTTCGTAGGCGACCGAGAGGTCAAAGATCGGCGCCGCCTGGCGCACCCAGTGATTCAGGCATCGTTTGGTCCAGCGAAGTGCGCGCTGCGGCTTTCTTCCGAGTGAATCCGCGATCTGCAGCGCGGATTCGATCACCTCGTCGGCGGGCTTGCACATGGACACGAGGCCAATCCGTTCCGCTTCCTTGCCGGTGAGAACGTCCGCCGTCAGCAGGTACAGCTTCGACTTCGGCAACCCGCAGTAAAGCGGCCAGAGCATCGTGGCGTGGTCTCCGGAGGCGACCCCGATGTTCATGTGCGCATCGCAGAGTTTCGCCGTCTCGGAGACGATTGAGATGTCCGCGCTCAGCGCGACGGCGAGGCCCGCGCCCGCCGCCGCGCCATTGATGGCCGACACGACAGGCTTGTCGAGGTGGACCATGTTGTAGACGATCCGCAGCGCCTCTTCACCCGTCTCGATATGGCGCTCGATCCTGCCGAGCTTGTCGATGCCTTCGGCGAGGTCGCCACCGACGGAGAACGCGGCGCCTGCGCCGGTAATCACGGGTACGCGTACGGCGGGATCGTTCCTGACGGTCTGCCACACTTCCGCCAGTTCATGGTGAAGAACGCCGTTCGCTGCGTTGCGAGGAGGCCGGTCAATCGTGATCAGCAGCACACCATTCGGTTTGTGTTCAAACCGGAGGTGACGATAGTCAGAGTAATCCATTTGAATGATGTCCCTCGGCGCGCGCCCGGCGTGCCCGATTGTTTGTCCAGGGATCATTCTGGAAAATTCATATCCCGCGCGCCATCAATGATTCGCGAAGCAAGCATTGGGAAAAACGAAGATTGCCACGCCAGAACGGTCAGACGCCGCATGAGAGGCGGGACGCGGCCGCACGTCAACCGGCCGCCCGGCTGATCTGCGCGACCACTGAAGCCACCAGTTCGCTACGCAGGCGCCCCGCCCCTTCCCGGTCGCTGGGGCGCGCGCCCTGGCGATTGTCGTAAACGCCGAGCAGCAGCCAATCGTTCCAGCAGGCCACCCATCCGCAGTCCCGCGACACGGGACATAATCAGCCAGCACACGGCGCTTGCGGAACATGTACCGCCAGTGCGAATAGATGTGCGCCTCGTTGGACACGAGCAGGGTGTTGCGCGCGCCGAGGGAGCAGGGCGATCCAGTGACTCGACGAGTACCGTCCGCTATCAAGCCGCGCAACTGGTTAATCTGGTTTTTTGCAGGACAGATCGCGCGTTCGGTCGGCTTGGTTGCCTGGCTCAAATCCATGCAGTACGGCAGAAGGAGAGGGTTCAGCCCAAGGGCTTTGCAAATTGGACTCGCTGGCCCGAACAATTTTAAAATGGTTCGGAGTAGCCGGGAGCCTCCTGATCCTGATAACGGTCATTTGCGACTGCCTTGTTCGTCGAACTGGATGCCGAAATCAGCGTTGCGTCGACTGCCGAGCCCGCCTTAAGCTTAAGCATCAAGCCTTTCGCCTGCAGGATCTGGTTGACCGTCGCCAGCATCCTGGCCGACAGCTCATGCGCCTCAAGCAGATGCCGCAATCGCAGGATCGTACTCACGTCGGGCAGCCGCATTATGCCCGTTCCCAGCAGCGCAAACTCGCGATACAGCGGGATGTCGTGCCGCGCCTCCTCCATCGCCGGGTCCGAGAGACTGAACCATTGCCACTGAGATGGACCCGACGCACCTTTCGCAGGACACTGGGCGTCTTGCTCTCGCGAACCGGTGTGGAGGCACATCATGGAAAATCGATCTTCTCGGCATTGATCTCGCCAAGCGCGTCTTGATCAAAAACCTATGTTCGATTTGACATAAAGCGAACTAACGAATCCGTAGGTGTAGCGGCTACGTCCTAATGTCGTGTTCTGGCTATTTACAGATGTCGTGTTTTTGAGCGCTGGCAAGCTGGCAGACTGCTGCGACGTTGCGGGGCCTGCCATGAAGCCGGACACGACGCTGGTGAGTCTGAGCATGCGCGAACTGGACAGACTGAAGGTTATACAGGCGGTCGTTGAGACGGGCCTCAAGCCCGGCCGTGCCGCCGACCGGCTGGGACTGACGGTACGTCAGATCGAGCGGCTGGTGATCCGGTTGCGGGAGCACGGGCCGTCTGGCGTGGCCTCGGGCCGGCGCGGACGGCCAGGTAACCGCAAGCTCGACGAAGGCCTCGCGTTGCGCGCCCTGACGATCATCCGCGAGCGCTACGCCGATTTTGGGCCCACGCTGGCGCGCGAGAAGCTGGACGAATGCCACGGCATCCGGCTGTGCAAGGAAACGGTGCGCCAACTGATGACCCAGGCCGGCCTGTGGGTGCCGCGCAAACAACGTCCGCCGAAGGTCTACCAGCCGCGCGCACGACGCGCGTGTTTCGGCGAGCTGGTGCAGATCGACGGCAGCGACCACCGCTGGTTCGAGGATCGCGCGCCGGCCTGCACGCTGCTGGTGTACGTCGACGACGCGACGAGCCGGCTGATGCACCTGCACTTCACGCAGACGGAGTCGACCTTCAGCTATTTCGAGGCGACCCGCGCGTACCTGGAGCGCCACGGCAAGCCGGTGGCGTTCTACAGCGACCGCGCCAGCGTCTTTTACGTGAAGCGCCGCGCGGAGACGGCGGGCAAAGGCGTCACGCAGTTCGGCCGCGCGATGTACGAACTGAACATCGACACCTTCTGCGCGAACAGCAGCCCCGCCAAGGGACGCGTCGAGCGCGCGCACCAGACGCTGCAGGACCGGCTGGTGAAGGAACTGCGGCTGCGCGGCATCAGCACGCTGGACGAAGCGAACGCCTGGGCACCCTCCTTCATGGCGGCCTACAACGCCCGCTTCGCGAAGCCGCCCAGAAGCCGGTTCGATGCACACCGGCCGCTGCGCGCCGACGAGGATCTCGACGCGATTCTGACGTGGCGGGTACAGCGCAAGGTGTCGGACGCGCTGACGCTGCTGAACGACCGCGTGATCTGGCTGCTCGACGATACGCCGGCCACCCGCCGCCTGATCGGCCGCTACATCGACGTCTGGGAGTATCCGGACGGCCGCCTCGAGATCCGCGCCGACGGTGTGGTGCTGCCCTGTGTGCCGTACGACAAGCTCTCCGAAATCGACCAGGGGGCCGTGATCGAGCACAAGCGGCTCGGCCATGCACTGCGGGTCGCCCAGGCGCTGCAGGCGCAGCGCGACAACCGCCGCGTATCGGGCTCGCCATCACGCACGAATCGCGGCGCCGCAGTACGCAAACCCAAGCCGTTGCCCGGCACGCGGAAGCAGCGCGAAGTGACGCTCGAGGACTTGAATGCGGCGCTAATGGGGACTCACCGGAAGCCGGGAGCCTCGGTGCTAAAACCCCCTCCAGATAGATAAAAAGGACTGCATAACAAACGACTCCAACCCAAAACCGATCTCAAACCCGACATCTGTATTTAGCTGGAGCCCCGACATTTCAAAATAGCTTTGACAGTAGGTGTTCGAATTATATATATGGCTTTCAGATCGAGTCCGAAACGGTGCATTCTGAGGTAGGCTTATAGGCTATTCAAGGTCAGACGGTGGGCTATTACTGGAGTAGGTCGTTCGTCTTCCCATCCCTTCTGTTCAGTTTCTCGGTTGGTCCGAAGGCGAGGCGGTTACGGATCGGCTGCAAGCCAATAGGGTGGCTACACGCGGGTGCGGTAGTGTTGACGCACAGTGCCACCTAACGTCAGGACAGGCTTTCCGGGTTGCGGGCGGCGGATGCAAGCGCGTCAATAGCGAACGCCATATCGACTTGCTCGAACAATCCGATCAGAACGATGACTGACTCTGAGATTTGCCGCTCTCGGCATCGGACGATATGCACGCGATCTCCCACCACGTGAATCTCCGCACACTCGCCATTTTCGAGACGTACGAACCCCTTGGCCCGTAACAGCCGGCTGGAGAACGTTGCGCAGGCGGCTTTCAGTTGCTGCCGCTCGAAACACGCGCGAGATCGAAACGTGAAGCTGCGCAAATTTGCAGGAAGGTGGGTGGAAGCAGCGTACTGGCGCGACCCGATTCGCTCGCGCGGGAGCGCGTCGTCGCTGAAGAACAGCCCGTCCGGCACCTTGCCCTGATCGGCCTCGAAAACGATCCGCGTATGCGCAAACTCCAGGACGTGCGACCGCACGGTGCGGGCTTTCTCATCGTTGAGCAAGTCGGTCTTGGTCAGCGCGATCGCGGTCGCGCCTTCGATCTGTCGCCGCGCAATGTCGCCGATATACGGATCGGCGAGGGTCTCTTCGATGCGATCGGCGTCGACCGCAACGACGATGCCCTGCAAGCGAAATGCGCGATCAAGCATACCAACTTGTGCGATCCGCACCGGGTCGGATACGCCGCTTGCTTCGATCACGAGCAGATCGGGCCGCGTTTCGCGCGCGCTTATCTCGAGCAGCGTCTCCACCAGCTTGCCGCCGATCGTGCAGCACACGCAGCCGTTCTCCAGGCCGATCACGTCGTCGCTCCGCTCCCGGATGAGCGCAGCATCGATGTTGATCGAGCCGAAGTCGTTGACGAGCACCGTGACGTGGCGGCCACGCGGGTTGGCCAACATCGCGTTGATCATCGTGGTCTTGCCCGCGCCGAGATATCCGCCGATCACGGCGAGCGGAATCGGCGGTTGCGCTGCGGCAATCATGTTGGTGACTTGAAGACGCGGCCGCCGAGTATGGTGCCCCAGACGGCCAACTGTCCGAGCCGTTCGACCGGAACCTCAGAAGGATCTTCGTCGAGCACCGCGAAGTCTGCGAACTTGCCTACCTCAATGCTCCCAATGACGTCGTCCATGCCAATCGTATAAGCTGCTCCACGGGTGATCGCTCGTAGTGCATCGTCGACGCTCAATTGTTCCGCTTCGCCAAGCACACGCCCCGATGAGGTTTGCCGCGTTACCGCGCACCACGCGGTAAAGAGAGGATTGAGCTGCGTGATCGGCGCATCCGAGTGCATGGCAAAGGTGATGCCGAGCTCGCTCGCCGTACGCGCCGCATTCATGCGGTTCGCTCGGTCAGCGCCCATCGTCTGCGTATAGTGCGCGTCGCCCCAGTAATAGATGTGGTTCGAGAAGAAGTTCACGCACATGCCAAGGCGCGCTGCGCGCGCGAGCTGCCGCGCGTCGGCCATCTGGCAGTGCTGCAGCGTATGCCGGTGGTCGCTGCGCGGATGTCGGCTCACGATCGTCTCGATCGCGTCGAGCACGAGTTCGGTCGCTTCGTCGCCGTTGGTATGGATATGCAGCTGTAGCCCGGCCTCGTGAAAGGGGAGGAAGGTTTCGACAAACTGTTCGGGCGGAATCAACCATAGGCCGTTTGGTCGGCCATTCAGATAGCCGGGCCAGCGCAAGCGTGCGGTAAATCCCTGGATCGATCCGTCGACGATGAATTTCACGGGGCCGGCGCGCAACTTGGCTGAATTGCATTCAACCGCCGTGTGCACTCGCGATGGTCCGCCTTCGGGATTACGCTGTGGTGCAAACGCGGGCACAAGACGAATAGGGAACTCTTCGTCACGCGTCACCTCGACGAGATTACGGAGGCCCTTATCGGACAGGTCGTTGAGCAGGTCGGTGGCCGTCGTGACGCCCGCGAGTTGCGCAACGTTGCCGAAATTCCAGACCGCTTCCGGGTTGTCGGCGGCCGATGGTGATAGTCGGTCGCCGATCACGCGATAAACCGGAAACATCGCGGCAAATTCCTGCAATTCGCCGGTTAACCTGCCATTGGCATCGCGAACGATGCCGTCGACGTCGGTGTCCTCGTCGATGCCCGACATGTCGAGCATCGGCGTATTCACATTCATCAGGTGCACGCTCGCGTGCAGGATTGCGATTGGGCGGGTGGCCGACACGCGATCGAGATCACTGGCTGTGAGGCGCTCGTTACCGAAGAAAATCGGATCGAAGCCCCAGGCAAGCAAAGGCGTATCGGGGTCTTCGACCTTGTGCTCGGCTTCCTGCAGGCGCGCGATCACCGCATCGAGGGTCTTTAAACCTGGCCAGCGTTTGCCGTCGGGGCCACGCCGTTCGTAGTAGCCGACGTAAACCTCGCTCCACATTGCACCTTCCATCAGATGTGAATGACCTTCGACAAGGCCAGGCATCAGGACCTTGTCGCGAAAGGTAGTGTCCGGTTCCACGTCGGTCCATTGACGCATGTCTTCAAGCGTGCCGACTGACAGGATCTTGCCGTCGCGTATCGCCACGTGCGTGGCGAGCGGCTGATGCGGATTCATCGTCAGGATCTTGCGCGCGACGAGCACCCTCACTTCATTGCTAGTGGATTTGTCCATAAAGGATTCGGGTAAGAGAACAACATTCGAAGCCCGGCTTTGTGTAGCCGGGCAATAACCATCGATTGCCCGGCAATTTGCATCACAACTGCGCGTGAATTTGACTGCGGCGGGTGTTCAGATTGAGAGTCCCCATGACGAGGACGTTCGCCGCGAGACACACGAGCCCCAGGTTCAAGCCTCCCAGATCGGGGTTTAGCACGTAGAGTACGACCGCGAGTACCTGTCCGACGACCATGCCCGAGCCGATGGCGCGCGCGCTCACCCGCAGACCGAACACGGCAACGATGACACCCGGAAAGAACTGCGTGACGCCGTAGTAGGTCATGTTGATGAGCGTGAGCATCAGGTTTGGAGTCGCGAGCGTCATGACAATCGACAGCAACAGATACAGCGCGATCACCACCTTCGCGCCGGCCTTCTGACGTGTTTCGGGCACGTGCGGCAGCAGGTTGCGCGTCACCACAGGTCCAATAGCCAGGCAAATGCCTGCAAGCACGAGCAGTCCAGAAAGCGAGGCGCCGGCTGCCACCAGGCCAACAAGCCAGGAAGGCAACAGGTGGGTGACTGCACTGAAAAAGGCTTCGTTGGGTGACCCTAGCTTCACGTTCTGTGCGATTGCGTAATAGGACGCGACCACAAGAAAAGGATACATCAACATGTACAGCGGCATCGCCACCTGCGAGCGGCGAATCGTATTGGCGCTCTTCGCGGTGAAGAAGTTCTGGGTCGAGAATGGCAATACGTAGAAGCCGAGCGACTGGAACAGCATCGTACTCATCGCGAAGGTGAGTTGATGCGCGTTCATGCTATTCGAGACGTGCTGGCTTGCGGCCTTGAACACCGGGCCAACGCCCGCTTCCCATGCGACCGCCACCCCGGTAATGACAATGGCGGCGACCATCAGGATGTCCTTCAGGATTGCGATATATGCCGTCCCGCGCACTCCGGCAATCAATATATAGGTGAATGCGAGCGCTGCGGCAATCGAGATAAGACCAACAGGGTTCACGTGCCAGCCGAGCCCCTTGAGCGCAGCGACCAGGCCGGTGAACTGCAACTGACCCCATGGCAGCAGGAAAAAGAGCGCGGAAATTGCGACGATTACTTCAAGCCCGCGGCTCGCGAAATGGCCTTTGAACAGGTCAGGCAGCGTAATCGCGTTGTATCGTTTGCCGGCTTCCCAGATTTTCGGGCCAATGAAATAGCCGACCGGATACGCAAGAAGGATGTAGCCAAGGAACCAGACGCCGTAGGTCGGCCCCTTCGCATAAATTCCGCCGGGAAAGCCGACCATCGTGCCTATGCTGTAAATTTCACCTGCCGCAAGAAAGAACACCAGCCACGCGCCGAATTGACGAGACGCAACGAAAAAGTCGTGTACACCCTGTTTGCTGTGGCCCTTGCCCGCGCGGAGCGCGAGGAAGAGCGAGAGGGCGATGAAGCCCAGAAATACTGCGGATGCCATGCTGATGTCTCCTGGATTGGTTTTCTGAATTCTCAGCTGTTGCGCGTTTCGGCGTGCTTGTCAAAGAGCTTCCAGCACAACAACAGGCATCCGGAGGTAAGTACGAACCACGCGAACATCCACGCGTAAATAAAGGGAATCCCAAGCACGTAGAAATCCTGCGACGCAACCCAAGGCAGCAAGCCAACGACTCCGATATAGGGTATTACGATACCAATCAAGAATCTAAGCATGGTCCACTCCGTGCGAGCGTTGAGCCTGACCGATTCGCAATGGAAGACCAGCGCTCGGATATGGCGAAAGGTTACGGTCAGTATTACTCTCCAAAAACAGTTGCTCGTAGCGCCAGTGGCTGTAAATCGGTAGGGCCAGTCGCGCGATGAAGCGAATATGGATGGCTGTCTGGAGCTATAAAAAGGGCAGAGGCTGGCACTAGGACAAGCGCGACGTCCGAGGCAGTGTGAGAGCACTTTCCAGGAGTGCTCGTGGCTACCATTGATTTCATCGCAACGGCCCATCGCGGCGCGTGTGTCGCTTACGATCCCCTTCCAAGCCCATGGATTACGCGCCAACCTACTGGGTTGCGACCGCCGGCGAGCCGCCGGAAGACGATGGGCCGCAGGAGGGTGACGCCGATGTCGACGTGGTGATTGTTGGCTCGGGTTTCACGGGCCTGTCGTCCTGCGCGTGATACTCCTTGTAGAGAAAGCATTGTCCGATGCGACGGAACGGCGCGAAACCTTTCCACCTCATCACGCTTATTACATTTGGATATTCGAGTACCGAGTCGTAGATCGGGAGATCGCGATTCCCCGGCCATTTGCCCGCGACGCGCTCGGGCGTCGCGCCGCATGCGCCGAGAACGACACACCGTTGCCTCCGAACCCAATTGTGTAGAAGACGCTTTGCCGCGCATCGGGCTGTACGACGCGCGGCATCATGTCATGGCTCACATCCACCCAGCTCCACCAGGAATAGTCGATCTTGATTCCCCTCAAGGCTGGGAATTTTCTGTGCAGCCCCTCCACAAGCACAGCCATGTGTCGGGGGGGCTTGCATCTGCACCGGTAATAGCGCTGCGGCTCCCGATCTGCACGCGGTTGTCCGGCAGAAGACGGTAATAGAACCGGAGGGTCCTCGTATCGGTGATAAAGATGTTCGCGCGGAAGTTCGTTGCATCGATCTCTTCCAGGGTCTTCCAGGGAGAGAGGCCGGGTTAGCAGAGAATTGGACAGGATAGGCATGATCTTGGCGGAAAGCGCACTGTGCATATCGTTACGCGTGTATCCACCCGTTGCGAAGGCGACAGCCTTCGCCCGCACCACGCCGCGAGGTGTACGCAAATGATGTACTCCCCGAACAGTCTCGACCCCGAGTACGGGTGTTCCCGGATGGACCTTCACGCCAAGCTTCCGTGCCATCCGTAGATAGATAGCCAAACTACAGCTTGAGCGGGTGCACGCCAATCCCGTCAGGTTCGAGCATCGCACCCCAGCTTTCCCTATCGTCGACGTATCTCCCTGCGACTTCATTGGCAGTCAGGATGCGCGTGTCGTAGCCGAACACATCGCGCATGACTTTGCACTCGCTTACCAGAAGATCCACGAGAAGCGCTAAATGCGCGCGGACGCTTCTTCAACAAAATGGCAATTGACCAATGACAACTCAATCGAATCAGGACTATATCCGTCTTCTCGAAACGTTCAACGACGCATGGAACCGCCACGACATTGAAACGTTGATGAACTGCATGGCCGATGATTGCGATTTTTCACGGCGTGGCCGGCCCCGATTTGATGGGCCGCACTTTCGATGGCCGTGACGAAGTGCGCAAGGGTTTCTCGCTAGCGTGGGAAACCTGTCCCCTATGCATTGTGACAGGAAGGCGAGCATTTTGTGAGCGGCGAACGCGGCGTCTCAGAATCGACGTTCCGCGGCACCAAGGCCGACGGCTCGCGCGTCGAAGCACGCGTGGTGGACGTGTTCACTTTCAGGAATGGCAAGATAGCTGTTAAGAACGCCTACCGCAAGGATCGTCCGGCGTTCTGACCGCTTGAGGCGCGCCCCCCACTCGCGTCGATACCTCAAGGAGAGTGACCGCCGGCACATGGGCCGATGAATCACTTGACTTGATCGAGAAGCTGTTGCGGCTGGCGACCGCGCTCAAGGTTTCGGGGCGACATGCCGCTGCGTTCGCACGGCGGCCCAGCCGAGCATACCGTTCCCCTGATCTTCAGCTGGCCTGTCGCGATTTCCGCTGCGTAACGTCGTCGTTATCGACATACAGGCCCGCCCTGACTAGGTTTGCAATCTCGAGCAAGCGCATCCCCAAGCGGGCCGGGGGCCAACCGATCGAGGAAATCAGGCAGGATGCGGTAAGGGGTTGAGGGATGCAACTCTGCGCGCTGCCCCAGTTCTTTCAGGCTTACGGGGTCGCTATGGGCGGTGAGCGTGTCCAACAGTCGCATCACTCGATCGATAACCTGGGTCGATGTTTTGGAGCCTGGATTTGAGTGGATCGTCACTCCAACTTGCGGACCGGCGATCGACGCTATCGGCCATACGCCGGAAGATACCCTTGATACCCGCCGCGCTCCCGCGGAGACACGGCGTCCGCAATCGCAGCTTGCGCAGAGACATCAGCCCTCCGCCACCGAGTTGACCATCACCATTCCTGTCTTCGGCCGCATTTCGGATCTCGTCGGCCGTCCCGTCTGTATGGTTTCGCGGCACTCATCACGGCGGCGTTCGTCTATCCGGCCTTTTAGGTATTCACCCATGCGGCCGGCCACACCATGCTGGTATGGATCGCAATCGCGATTCTCTACGGCATCTTTTACGCCGCCATCAACGGCACCGTCGCAATTTTCCTGTATGAGTTGTTCACGCCAGAGTGCGCTATATGGGCATCGTATCTTCTCTGTGCGCGTCCTTTATCGGTCGCCGCATTGTCCAGGCATGAGCATCAAACGAAGGAGGGAGTGAGCCGCCGCCGGCTTTCTGAAACATCTTCTGGTCTCTAAAGTCCTGCTCTTTCGCACATTCCCGCGAGTCGCAGAAACGAGGGCCCGGCTAGTCGGCCGTTGCCCGCTTCGTTTTGGTGACCGTGTGGCCACGCCCGGGATCGGCCTTGTTCCGCCCCGGCCGTCTGCCCGGCCCATTCTTCTTCCTCAACTCGACGTTCCTGCTACTCGATCGTATGAACCATCACGTTCAGTTGGAGCGCGCCTAGGTGAATTCCCTGAAATTCGAGCTATCGCTATTGACCCCGTCATCAGCCGGTGACAGGATCCCAAGTGTCAAGGTATAGAACACGTGTCCCATAAACCAGGACGGCACGAAACGAAATCTCGAAGTGAGCGCCTTCGATCAAAGACCCATGCGCGGCGACGGAAGCGAACAGAATGGACGAGGATACTCATGCAGACTTATGACTACATCGTGGTGGGTGCGGGATCGGCGGGGTGCGTGCTGGGCAACCGGTTGAGCGAGTCGGGCAAGCATTCGGTGCTGCTGCTGGAAGGCGGCCCGGTCGACGATTCGTTTTGGCTGCGCATGCCGCTCGGCTACGGCAAGACGATTTACGAAACGCAGTTTGCGCGGCACTTCTACACCGACCCCGAGCCGACGATGGGCAACCGCGAAATCTTCTGGCCGCGCGGCGTCGTGCTCGGCGGATCGAGCTCGATCAACGGGCTAATCTTCATTCGCGGTCAGCACGAGGATTACGACGCCTGGGCCGATGCGGGCTGCACCGGCTGGAGCTTCAAGGACGTGCTGCCGTACTTCCGCAAATCGGAGCACAACACGCGCGGCGAAAGCACGTATCACGGGGCGAGCGGCCCGCTCTGGTGCTCCGACATCAATGAGCGCTTCGAGCTGATGGAAGCGTTCTTCGATGCAGGCGAAGAACTCGGCATTCCACGCAATCCGGACTTCAACGGCGCGCAGCAGGAAGGCTGCGGCTACTATCAGATGTTCATTAAGGAAGGCAGACGATGCAGCACCGCAGTCGCTTATCTTCGCCCGGCAATGAACCGCGCCAATCTGCGCGTTGAGACGCATGCGCACGTCGAGCGTGTGGTGTTCGAAGGCAAGCGCGCGAGTGGCGTTCAGTTCACTCAGAACGGCTCGAAGTTCCATATCTCGGCGCGCCGAGAGGTGATCCTGTCGGCTGGAGCGTTGCAAAGCCCGCAACTCCTGCAACTGTCGGGCGTCGGAGCGGCGGGACTGCTGGGCAGGCACGGCATCGATCTGGTGAGCGATCTGCCGGGCGTCGGCGAGAATTTGCAGGATCATCTTCAGTTGCGCTCGATCTATCGCGTCACGAAGCCCATCACCATCAACGACGGCATGCGCACGAAGGCGGGGCGCCTCGGGCTCGGACTGAACTATCTGCTGCGCAAGCGTGGTCCGCTTGCCTATACGGCGACGCCGGGCGGCATGTTCGCGCGTGTGCTGCCCGAATCGAAGACGCCCGACGTGCAGTTCCATTTCGGCGCGATATCGGCGGAAAAGACGCGCACCGATCCGCATAAGTTTTCCGGATGCACCTTTTCGGTGTGCCAGTTGCGGCCCGAATCACGCGGACGGCTCGCGATCAAATCGCCGGATTCGCGCGAATCGCCGTCCATCGTCGCGAACTATCTGACGGCCGAAGTGGATCAACGATGCGCGATCGAAGGGCTGCGTCTCATCCAGCGGCTCGCCGACACGCGCGCCATGAAGCCGTATCTGCGCGACACCTTCTCGCCGAGCGCGCCACTCGAGACGGATGACGAACTCCTCGCGTTCGCGCGCGAAACCGGCGGCACGATCTTCCATCCGTCCGGCACCTGCAAGATGGGCGTCGACGATATGTCTGTGGTCGACCCCGAACTGCGCGTGCGTGGCGTTGGCGGGCTGCGCGTGGTCGACTGCTCGATCATTCCGCTGCTCGTGTCGGGCAACACGAATTCTCCGACGGTGATGATCGCGGAGAAAGCAGCCGACATGATTCTCGCGGCCGCGTCGCGCGGCGATGCATCGTCGGTTGGCTTCGACAATGGCGTGAAGCGCGCCGCCGCGACGATGTCCTGACGTGGCACTAAGAAAAACGCCGGTCCCGACAATGCGCGGGGCCGGCGTTTCACATGCAATGACGCGATTCGAGCGTCACGCGACGCGCGCCATTCCCGCCTTCCTGATCGATGCTGCCAGCGCTTGCGCTTGTCCATCCGCGAGGCGTGCGTTGATCTCCATCGACGTGGTCCAGAAATAGGCGCCTGTCGCTAGACTGCCGATCAGAGAAATGCGCGGCTCGACGACGCCGCGCGCAGTCACCAGACAGCCGGTATCGAAGTCGAGCGCGACGCCGCCCGCTGCATCTTCCCGCGCGAGCCCGCGCTGCACGAGCATGCGGATCAATGGATCGCTCGTGTCGCGAGTCGATGTGCTAAAGCTCGTCGCATTGATGACCCAGTCGCATTCGATCGAGTCGAAGCCGCCATCCTTGCATGCGCGCCGCATATGGAGCGGGCCGTCGTTGCGCGGACGATGAAGTCCCGCGAATCCATCGAAGATCGACAGTTGTCCTGACGCGAGCCGCTCGACGATCTGCTCGGCGTTGCGCAGCGGAAAGGTCGCGCGGCGCGCCATCCATAGCGAGCGAAAGTCGCGCAGAAAACGCTGTCGTTCTGTGTCGCCGAGCGCGCGCCACAGGTTCTCGATGCACTCGTTGGTCGACGCCGCCACCGCTTGCCAGAGCCGCGGGCCCGAGCGTGCGCGCACGAGCTCGTCGGAGAGCGCGGCGAGCGCATCGGCGTCGCGCGGACCGAGGATGTCGGCGGGATCGTACGCGCCGCCTGCCGCGACAAGCGCACTGTGCAGCATCGCGCCGACATCTTCGAGCGTGGCGCCGCTGCGGCCTTCCAGCACGCGATCGAGCGCCGCGGGGCACAACGCGGCGAGCGACAACGAAGGATTGTGCGGGCTTTTCACCGAAGGCAGGCGTCCATTGCGCGACACGCCGACGATGCGTCCGCGATGACCGCCGCGGGCGAGCGCGACGATCGCATCCACGGCGCTCAGGCTCGTGCCGACGATGCAGACGCTGTCATAGCAGCCGATCCTCGATGTGAGTTCGCTGACGGGATAGGGCGAGTTGAAATAGCGCGCGTCGCCGTGCAGATCGGCGAATGCAACCGACGGCAGATTGCCGTTGCACAAGACCGCGCGCTGAGCGACATAGCCGTTGCCCGAATCCGTGACAATACGCACGGCCGTTCCGTGCGCCGGCGCTTCGACATCGTAGACGCGTGCGCGCACATGTTCGAGCGCCACACCGAGCGCGCGCGCTTTGCGCTGGCAGCGTCGATAGACATCGCGCAGATAAGCGCCGAACAGCGGGCGTGGATAAACGTCCTTGGGATCGATCTCGCTCACGCCGAAGCTGGCGAGATAGCGCACCGAGCGCGAGCGCAGCCAGCGCACGAAGTCATCCCGCTCGTTCGCGATGGCCGACATCGCACTGGCCGGGATGTTGAGCAGATTGCTGTTCGCATCGGCCTGATAAGCCTGGCCGGGGCCGATGCTTTCGGCGGGCTCGAAGATCAGTACGCGCAGCTTGAGCGTCGGATTCGGCTCCAGCGCATGCAGCAACTGATACAGAAACGACGTGGCGACCGAGCCGCCGCCGACGACGGCGACCGTCGAAATGGATGCATTCATCACGGGCTCCACGCAGCGCGGCATCGCGCCGCGCCATAAAGTGCATCAGATTTGCGTGACGAACTTGATGTTCAGGTATCCGTCGAAGGTTTCCGCGCCGCCTTCGCTGCCGAAGCCGCTGTCCTTGATGCCGCCGAACGGCGTTTCCGGCAGCGCCATGCCCGAATGATTGATATTGACCATGCCCGCTTCGAGCTCGGTCGCGAGCCGATGCGCTGCTTTGGCGTTTTCCGTGAACGCGTACGACGCAAGTCCGAAGGGCAGGCTATTCGCACGACGGATGGCTTCGTCGAGCGTCTTGAAGCGCGCGAGCGGCGCGATGGGACCGAAGGGTTCGTGCGTCATCAGCTTCGCGTCGTCCTCCAGTCCTGTGATGAGCGTCGGCGCAAAGAAGCTGCCGCCCAGATCGGGCGCGTAGCCGCCGGTCAGCACGCTGCCACCGCGCGCTTTGGCATCCGCGACGAAGCTCTCCATTTCTGTCACGCGCCGGTCGTGCGCGAGCGGTCCCATCACGGTATCCGTTTCTATGCCGGCGCCGACCTTGACTCTTTCGAAGGCGGCGACCATGCGATCGCGGAAAGCATCGAAGATCGCGTCGTGCACGAACAGGCGAGTCGGCGCGACGCAGACCTGCCCGGCATTGCGCAACTTCGCCTTCATGGTGACGAGCACGGCCGCATCGAGATCTGCGTCCTCGCACACGATGACGGGCGCGTGGCCGCCCAGTTCCATTGTCATGCGCTTCATGTGCGCGCTCGCTGTGGCCGCGAGCTTCTTGCCTACCTCGACCGATCCTGTGAAGGAAATCTTGCGTACCACCGGGCTCGCGATCAGATGGCTGGACACTTCATGCGGCACGCCCCAGACGATGTTGAGCACGCCGGGCGGTAGGCCCGCGTCGTGGAACAGATGTGCAAGCGCGACGACGGCGCTCGGCGCATCTTCCGGCCCCTTGAGGATGATCGTGCAGCCCGCGCCGATCGCGGCGACGATCTTGCGGATGGCCTGATTGAACGGGAAATTCCACGGCGTAAAGGCGGCGCACACGCCGATCGGTTCGCGCAACACCATCTGCCGCACCGCGGGATCGCGCGAAGGAATCACGCGCCCGTAAATGCGGCGGCATTCTTCCGCGTGCCAGTCGGCATGGTCCGCGCAGCCGACCACTTCCATCTTCGCTTCCGCCAGCGGCTTGCCCTGATCGAGCGTGAGCGCGCGAGCAATGTCGTCGGCGCGTTCGCGAGCCAGCGCACCCACACGACGCAGAATCTCCGAGCGCAGCATCGGCGAACTCTTCTTCCACGATTCGAAGGCCTTTTGCGCCGATGCCACCGCGTGATCGAGGTCTTGTACGCTCGCGTGCGGCAGGCGTCCCAGGACTTGTCTCGTCGCGGGATTCACAACCTCCTCGAAACGGCGCGCGTCGCTCGGGCCGATGAACTCGCCATTGATGTAAAGGGACAGTTCGGGATACATGCGCGGCTCCTGATGTTGGGAAAGCTTTATGGTTTCGAGTCTCGTCCTTAAATATAGGATGACACTCCCAATAATCGACATGATCGCGCGCCTTTCGACGCACTGTCAAGGCAGGAGCATCGTCTGGAAGAAGCGTCCGGTCCTCGGGATTTCCCGCAAAGCCGGCAATTTCGCTTGCGGATTCAGAGACGAGGTGCCAGCATTCTCTCAAGGATATTTGCGACAAGTGTCCTAAATAATAAGACGGCAGCCTGGATCATTTCTGGAACGTTTGGAGACAACGATGAAATCCGCCATGCCCTTATCACCCGACGACGCGCTGTTCCGAAAGATCACGCGGCGCATCGTCCCGTTTCTCTTCGTGTGCTACGTGATCAATTTCATCGATCGTGTGAACATTGGTTTCGCGAAGTTGCAGTTCCTGCAGGACCTGAAGCTCAACGACGCGGTGTATGGCATGGCCGCAGGCATCTTCTTCGTGAGCTACATGGCTTTCGAGGTGCCGAGCAATCTGATGCTGGCGCGTATCGGCGTGCGCAAGACGCTCATGCGCATTATGTTTCTGTGGGGTTTGTTCACCGTCCTGCTGATGTTCACGAAGAACGCGACGATGCTCTACGTTCTGCGCTTCCTGCTCGGCGCGGCGGAGGCGGGGTTCTTCCCCGGCATCATTCTGTATTTGACGTACTGGTTTCCGGACGCGAGGCGCGGGCGAGTGACGAGTCTCTTCGTGATCGCCATTCCGCTTGCGGGCGTGATCGGCGGGCCGCTGTCGGGCGGCATCATGAGCCACTTCGATACTGTCATGGGATTGCGCGGCTGGCAGTGGCTCTTTCTGATCGAAGGCGTGCCCGCGATGGCACTGGGGATCATGGCACTGTTTTTCCTCGACGATCGTCCGAAAGATGCAAAGTGGCTCGCGCCTGCCGAGCAATCGCGCGTGATGGCCGAACTCGCGGCGGACAGCGCCAACGGCGCGAAGGAAGGCGCGCACGGCAGCATGCGCGACGCGCTGCGCAACCCGCGCATTTATCTGCTCGCGTTCATCTACTTCACGATCTTCATGGGGCTGAACGCCGTCAGCTTCTGGATTCCGAGCATCATCCGGCAAGTGGGTGTGCAGAACATCGGAACCATCGGGCTCATCAGCGGGGGCATCTCCGTGTGCACCGCGATCGGCACGCTGCTCGCCGGCTATAGCTCGGACCGGCATGGCGAACGCCGCTGGCACGTCGCGGGTTCCGGTTTCGCGGTGGCCGCTGCGTTTCTGCTGCTTCCGCTTGCTTCCGGCAGCGTGCCATTGACGGTGTGCTGCCTTGCCGTGGCGTCGGTCGGCCTGTATGCCAATCTCGCGACGTTCTGGACGATTCCGCCTGCCTATCTGCGCGGCGGCTCGGCTGCGGGGGGCATCGCGATGATCACCGCGCTCGGTGCGATCGGCGGCGTGCTGAGCCCGAACATCGTCGGCACGCTCAAGGAGGTCACGGGCAGTCTGTATAGCGGACTTGCCGTGATCGCGTCGATCCTCATCATCGGCATGTTTACGCTGCTGTGCGCTCTGCCTTCGCCACGTCGCGAAGCGGATCGCGCCGCGCGTCTTTCGGCAATGAAATAGTGCGATGAACATCCTGGATTCGATGATCTGGATCGACGGCGGCATCTTTAGGATGGGCAGCGACGCGCATCATCCCGAAGAAGCGCCGGTGCGACGCGTGCGCGTCGACGGATTCTGGATCGATCCGACGCCCGTGACCAATGCCGCGTTCGCCGCTTTCGTCGACGCGACCGGCTATGTCACCGTGGCCGAACGCCATCCCGATCCCGCGCTTTATCCGGGTGCCGACACCGGCGCGTTGATGCCCGGCTCGCTCACCTTCGAGCCGCCGCCCGGTCCGGTCGACCGCTCCGATCCATACGTCTGGTGGCGCTATACGCAAGGTGCGTCGTGGCGCAGCCCCTATGGCGGCGCGAGCGGCATTGACGGACTGAACGATCATCCCGTCGTCCATGTCTCTTTCGCAGACGCGGCCGCCTATGCGCAATGGGCCGGCAAGGCGTTGCCGACCGAAGCCGAGTGGGAATACGCAGCGCGCGGCGGACTGGATCAGGCGGCCTTCGCATGGGGCGATGACTTCACGCCCGACGGCCTGATCATGGCCAATACGTGGCAAGGCGAATTCCCGTGGCAGAACGTCGCGCTCGACGGCTATGAGCGCACCTCGCCGGTCGGCGCTTTCCCGCCCAACGGCTATGGACTGTTCGACATGGCGGGCAATGTCTGGGAGTGGACCCAGGACTGGTATGTCGATCAGCCGCGCGCGTCGTCGAAGCCTTGTTGTGTCGTCGGCAATCCTCGCGGGCCAGCCGCTGATTCGAGCTTCGATCCGACGCAACCCGATATCCCCATTCCTCGGAAGGTCGTGAAGGGCGGCTCGTTCCTGTGCGCGCCGTCGTACTGCGACCGTTACCGTCCGTCCGCGCGTCAGCCACAAATGATCGATACCGCGTCGTGCCACATCGGCTTTCGCTGTGTCGTGCGCGGCGCCGCGCCCCAGCAACTCAAGGAGAAATAGATGGCAGAACGCAAAGCCAAAGACCGCACGTCGCTTCCGTTGCCCGAGGATCCGTTCGACGGCGAGGTCGGCAAGACCTGGAAGGATTCGCAACAAAGCTTTCCGCAGCCGATCAAGCCGCCAGCCGGCGCGCCGAACGTGGTGTTGATCCTGCTCGACGACGTCGGCTTCGGACATCCCAGTACTTTCGGCGGCCCAGTCGCGATGCCCACGCTCGATCGCCTCGCCACACGCGGCCTTCGCTACAACCGTTTCCACACGACGGCGATGTGCACGCCTACGCGCGCCGCGCTCCTGACTGGGCGCAATCATCACAGCGTTGCGAATGGGGCGATCACCAATCTCGCGACGGGCTTCCCCGGCTACAACTCGATGTGGCCGCGCGATTCCGCATGCATCGCGGAAACGTTGCGCGCCAACGGCTACGCGACCGCCGCGCTCGGCAAGTGGCACAACACGCCCGAATGGGAGACCAGCCCCGTCGGACCGTTCGACCGCTGGCCGACGGGCCTCGGCTTCGAGTACTTCTACGGCTTTCTTGGCGCGGACGCGAACCAGTGGGATCCAGTGCTCGTGGAGAACACGCGCCCCGTCGTTCGGCGCGACAGCAAGAAGGACCTTCACCTGGACGAAGATCTAGCCGACCACGCGATCTCATGGATCAGGCTGCAACGCTCGGTGAATTCGGATCGACCGTTCTTTCTTTATCTTGCGCCCGGCACCGCGCATTCGCCGCTTCATGCGCCGAAGGAATGGATCGAGCGCTATCGCGGCGCGTTCGATCACGGCTGGGACGAGCAGCGCAAGCGCACCTTCGAACGGCAGCGCGCACTCGGCATCATTCCGGCCGACGCGCAACTCACGCCGCGCCCTGCCGAGATTCCCGCGTGGGACGAATCGAGCGACGACGAGAAGCGTCTCGGCGCGCGGCTCATGGAAGCGTTCGCGGGCGCGCTGTCGCACTGCGATCACCAGATCGGCCGAGTGATGGACGAACTGGCCGCGCAGGGCATCGACGACGACACGATGGTGATCTTCATCGCGGGCGATAACGGCCCGAGCGCGGAAGGCACGCTTAAAGGGCAGGTCAACAAGTGGGGCAATCTCAACGGCATGCCACAAACGCCCGCCGAACAGCTGGCGCGCATCGACGATATCGGCGGGCCGATGAGCTACCCGAACTATCCCGTCGGCTGGGCGTGGGCTGGTTCTGCGCCGATGCAATGGGTCAAGCAGATCGCCTCGCATTTCGGCGGTACTCGCAATGGCATGGTGATGTCATGGCCGAAGCGGATCACGGATCCCGGGAGCTTGCGCGAGCAGTTTCATCATTGCATCGATATCGTGCCGACGATTCTCGAAGCCGCCGGCATTCCGATGCCCGAATCGGTGAACGGCGTCGCGCAGAAACCGGCGGAAGGCGTGTCGATGTCGTACAGCTTCAAGGAGCGCGACGCGGCTTCAAGGCGCCGCACGCAGTACTTCGAACTGCTCGGCCATCGCGCGATCTATCACGAGGGCTGGGTCGCGGGTGCGCGTCATCGCGGACGTTTGCCGTGGCAAATCGGTGGCGGCAACGCGACCGGCGATTTCGATTCCGATCCGTGGGAGCTGTATCACGTCGATGTCGATTTCTCGCAGGCGCGCGACCTCGCGGCCGAGCATCCGGAAAAGCTGCACGAGTTGCGACAGCTCTGGTGGGCCGAAGCGGAGCAACATAACGTGTTGCCGCTCGATGACCGCTACGGCGAGCGGTATCACCAGGGGCCGGCGCTCGCGCGCGGGCGCACGCACTTCGTGTATCATCAAGGCGTGTACGGCATCCCCGAAGGCAGCGCGCCGAATCTGAAGGGACGCTCGCATCGCATCGAGGTCGATCTGACGATGCCGGAAGTGGGCGCTTCGGGCATGCTTGTGACGGCGGGCGGACGCTTCGGCGGATACGGGTTTTACGTGAAGGACGGGCGCCTTCACTACGTGCACAACGTATCGGGTCTGGAGCGGCATACGGTCGTCTCCGGTCGGCCTCTCAAGCCCGGACGACAGCGCGTTCGCATGACGTTCGGCATCGAACAGCCGAAGCTCGGCGCGGGAGGCGAGGTGCGTTTTTCGATCGACGGCGAAGACGCTGGCCACGGCGCGATCGCGCGCACGGTACCGATCCAATACTCGTACACCGAGACCTTCGATATCGGGCTGGATACCGGTACGCCTGTCGATGAAACCTATGCCTGTCCGTTCGAGTTTCTCGGCGAAATCCATAGCGTGACGATCGATGTTCTGAGCGATCTCGACGAGCATGATCGCAAGCAGGAAGCGCTGGCCGTGGAGAAAGCCCGGCACGAGAACGAATAACTTAGGTCATCGCAATGAAAGAGGGGGAACCGCGCGGTTCCCCCTCTTTTTTATTGTGCGCCCAGCATGGGCGTACTCCTGCGGGTGCAAGTCCCGTCATAAGCTGGTCACAGCAAATGAAGTGAAGCGCAACTGCATGAGGGCGACCGAGTGTGGGGAGGAAGCGTGGAGCGTAAATCGCGAGCCGATGGACAAGAACTGCATAGAAGGCGCTGCCGAGCAGGGCGAGCGGGCAATAAACCGCGAAGCTCTCGTGACCAAGGCGAAGTGGCGTAAATGCAGCGGTTGTGCGATGAAGGAGTGCGTTCTTACCTGGGGACGCCTCGCCTCATGCCTGAAAGGGTGACGGTGTCGAACCGGAGCGAGGTCTCAGCAGAGGTCATAGTAGCCACAGGACAGAAGCGCGGCACGACCATGTATCGGGAGCTGCGCGCCCTCGGCGCGGCCCATGATGTTGCGCGACAGGTGGCGGCCAACAGCCATCGCTGGTGGCGCAACAGCGGCAAGCTGCTCAACGGGGTGCTGACCATCGCATGGTTCGACCGTCTTGGCTTACCCCGCCTCTCATAACCTCAACCTCCCGAACCGCCCGGTGCGGACCCGCATGCCGGGTGGTGTGGCAGGGGCGTAGCCCGGTGGCTACCCCCTATGCCGATTCGCCTTGACCGGCTTCAGTTCGTCGCCCGCTTCTCTTCGTAATAGCCATCGGCGAGACGCGCCGCGAGCGTTTTGCGATCGACTTTGCCCACCGCCGTTTCCGGCAGGGATTCAACGAACACCACGTCGTGCGGCACATAGATGCGCGAAAGCCGCTTCCTAACGGCATCCTGCACATGCTCGGCGTTTGCAGTACCCGCGTCTTTCGGCACGACGAATGCAACCGGCACTTCGCCGAGATCCTTGTCCGCGCGTCCGACCACGCAGCAAGAGACGACATCGCCGTCCGCGACGATCACGCTTTCGATCAGCAACGGCGACAGATTCTCGCCGCCGCGAATGATGACGTCCTTGATGCGGCCAGTCACGTAGAGATAACCATCGTCGTCGAAGCGACCGAGGTCGCCCGTGCGCAGCCATCCATCGGTGACAGTGCGGGCGGTGGCATCGTTCGCGCCGAGATAGCCGGTCATCAGGTTCGGGCCCGCGATGCAGATTTCACCTTCGACGTTGGCCGCGCGGCTCATCGAGCCGTCGGCGGCGCGCAAGCCGACGGTCTGTCCGGGCAGTACCTTGCCGACCGAGCCGATGCGCCTTGCCGTCGGCGGATTCAGCGTGCTCGTGCACGTCGCTTCCGACAGGCCGTACGAGATAACCAGCGGGCAGCCGAGCTTCTCTTCCACCTCCCGATGCAGCGCTTCGGTGATCGGCGCCGAGCCGCAGCGCGCCATGCGCAGAGTCGCGAGCACGTTCGGATCGAAGTGCTGTGCGAGCATGCGCGAGTACATCGTCGGCACGCCGGTGATGATGGTCGGCTTGAAGCGCGTCATCAGTTCCGGCATGTCCTCCGCGCGAAAGCGCGGGCAGAACGCGATCATCGAACCTGCGAGCAACGGCGCGAACAACTGATTGTTGACGCCGTTGGTGTGATAGATCGGCATCACATGCAGCAGGCAGTCGTCGCTCGACAGCGCGCTTTGTTCGAGCACGCCGAGCGCGTTGTTCAGGAGCGCCGCCTGCGTGAGTTGCACGACTTTGGGCCGGCCCGTGCTGCCCGATGTGAAGAGCAGCAGCGCGGGACAATCGGGCGCGACATCGACGGGCGGAAAAGACGACGCCTCCGTCAGACGCACGAAGTCGAGCGTCGCCGTGTGTTCGGAAATAGAGAGCGATTCGATGAACGCAGCATGCTCCGGGTCATGCACGAGGAAACGCGCGCGCGTTTCGATCAGCCGTGCGCTGACTTCTTCGGGCGCCAGTTTGGGTTCGAACACGCAAGGACACAATCCGGCGCGGATTGCCGCAAGCAGCAGCACGACGGCATCGAGCGAGCGGGACATGATGATTGCGACGACATCGCCGGGGCGCGCATCGCGGCCCGACAGACTGGCCGCGACGGCGCCCGTCTCGTGTGCGAGTTCGGCGTACGTGAGCGTCTTTGCGCCGTCGGTCAGCGCGGGAAGGTCCTGCAGACCGCGCGCATGCCAGTACTGATCGAAGGCTTGCGCCAGGCTCGCCGGCCGGACGTCGAGATTCAATGCGGTGGATATCTTCACGGTCGTTACCTGAGCCGGATGGCTGCGTCGCGTTCGAATGTCCCTTGCGGGTCCAGCGCGGCGAGTGCCTCACGTTCGCGCGCGGTGGGCAGCGCGGTCGGGGTGGCATCGGTGGCCTCGAACGAAAATCCGGTCCGCTCGCGCACTTCATCGAGGCTCGATTCCGGATGCCACGATTGCAACGCGAGCCTGCCGTCGCGCTTCACGAACACCGCGATCGGCGTGACGACGCCATGCATGCCGCCCCACGATGTGACGAAATCGAGCTTTTCGACGAGCGTTCGCTTCGAATGCTCCGTGCGCCATGTGCAGGCGCGTTTGGCTGTCGGCAGCATCACCGCGCCGCCGCCGCCACCAGGCAGACGCACTTTCGGATGCGACCAGTCACCGATGCACGAGTTGTTCGCGTTGCCTTCGCCGTCGAGCTGTGCCGCGCCGAGAAAGGTAAGGTCCATGCGCCCGCGTGTGCAGAGATCGTAGAAATCTTCGTTGGCGAAGATCGATGCCGAACCTTCGGCTAGCAGCGGATCGGAACTCGAAATCGGAATCGATGAGGGCGACGGATCGACGCCGCCCGCGACGTTGATATAGACGAAGTCCCAGTCATATGCGCGCTTGGCGAGCAGACATGCGAGCATCGGCGGTGTCGAATTCACGCCGCTGAACGTGATCTCGTCCGGGCGGATGAAACGCGCGAGATTGGTGACGATGTATGAGAAGCCGCTCCAGTTTTCAGCCATGCTTATGTGCCTCCGCCGCTTTTGCTTCCGGCGCCGCATCGATATGACGGGCGAGTGCGTCCGCGCCGTCTTCCAGATACGCTTCGACCGCGGGATAGTCGATCGCATACGACGGCCAGCACGAGCCCGGCCATGCGCCGTTCTGCACAATCGCGTAGTTCTGCACCATGAAATACGGCACGACGGTGAGTTCGGGCTGATCGGCGAAGTTCTCGTCGGACTCTTCCTCGGCGACGACGAGCACGCTTTTCGATGCGCGGCTCATGATGCGGTCCCAGTGATACGTGCCCGCAATGCGCACGTTGCCGAGCCGGTCCACGCTCGATGCGTGAATCACGGCAAAGTCCGGCGCTATCGCAGGAATGACGTAGGTTTGCTGGCCGCTGCCGTAGGGATCGTCGATGCACTTCCAGTCGTTGACGCGCACCAGTTCGCTGCCGTGCACGCCGCCGCACGGCATGAAGGGCACGCCGAACGCGGCCGCGCGCAAACCGGCGGTGAGCGTTGCGCATGCATGCTCTTCGAGCTTCAAGTGGCCTTTTTCGATCGCGCGCCGGTACCACGGCGCGAGCCCGAAATTCCCTTCCATCGCGACGATGCCGCAGCGCGCCCGCGACGCGACGCCTGCGCGGCACAGAATATCGATGTCGTAACCGGGCGACTGCTTGACGATCTCGATGTCGCGTTTTTCCTGACGGATCAGTTCGCGCACGAACGCGAACGGCCCGCGATGCAGGAAACTGCCGCCCAGCCCGAGCGACGCGCCGTTCGGCACGAGCGCCACCAGTTCGGCGAGCGAGAGTTCCTTGTCCTTGCTGGCAAATCCCGAACTCATGTCGATGTCTCCTACGCCCTCTTCGACGAGGCGAGATACGCCTCGATGCGCTTGTGAATGCCGAGCACGGCAGCCGAGCGCACGAGCGCGGCGAGGTCCGTGTCGGCCTGCTCGGTGTCCAGCGCGCGGCGCAGCAGGGCGCGGCTTTCCGCGGGCAGGGCGTTCACGCGCGCTAACGCTTCCTCGATCACCGTGACGTGCTCTTCCGGACCCGCGATGCGTTCGATGAAACCGTTCGCGTTCGCGCGCTCGATATCGAAGGTCGCGGCCGTTTCGAGTATGCGCCGCGCTTCGAGCGTGCCGACGATGCGCGCAAAACGCGCCGAACCGAGCACCAGACCGAACTTCAGCCCGGGCATGCGGAAGGTCGAACCAGGCGCTGCGACGCGCAGGTTGCATGCCGCGATCAGATCGACGCCCGCGCCGAAATTGCGGCCATGCGCGAGCGCCACCGTGAAGCACGATGAACTCGCGATCTTGTTGAGCAAGATCTCGATGCGGATGAAGCGCAGCACGAGATCGCCTTCGCTCTGCGCTTCCACGCCGCTCATGTCGAATCCCGCGCTGAAGCAGCGGCCTTCGCCCTGAAGCGTGACGAGCGGCGTATGCGCGGCTTCGGCTTCGTCGAATGCCTGAATCAGTTCTTCGACGATACTCGCGGACAGCGCATTCAACTTGTCAGGGCGATTGAGCGTGATCGCCCAATGCGTCGATTGCTTGTCGATGACGATATCGCTCACGCCTCGACCTCCGACTTCTTCAGCAATTCGGCGTTGTGCTCGCCGAGACCCGGTGGCCGCATGCGGATTTCAGGCGTCTGTCCCGAGAATTTGACCGGCGATGCGAACGTCCTCGTCCGCACGCCGTTGGGCAATTCGAGCGGCTGCACCCATTCCATATGCTCGACTTGCGTGTCCACCAGCACTTGCGAATACGTGTTGATCGGCGCGCACGGCACACCGGCTTCCCGGAAGCACGCGATCCAGTGCTCCGCGTCATGGTTCGCGAAGATCGCTTCGAGCGTGTCGCGCAGTTCGACCTGATGTTGCGCGCGCAGCGTGGTGGTCGTATAACGCGCGTCGCCTTCGAGCTCGGGACGACCGACGACGCTGCACACCGATTTCCACAGCGCATTGTTGCCCGCCGCCATGCCGAAGTAGGTGTCGCGCGCCTTGAACGCCTGATAAGGCGCGTTGCGCGGATGCGCCGAGCCGAGCTTCTGCGGATCGCGTCCCGTGCCGAAATATTCGGAGGTCTGCAGCGCCGCGATGGCGAGCGTGGCGCCGAGCATCGGCACATCGATATGCGTGCCTTCGCCCGTTTGCGCGACGCCGCGCAGTGCGGACACCACCGAAAACGCCGCATAGAGGCCCGCCGAGAAATCCGCGAGCGGCACGCCGCACTTGACCGGCGCCCCGTCGGGTTCGCCCGTGATGCTCATGATGCCGCTCATGGCCTGAACGGTCAGATCGAAGCCGCCTTCCTGCGAGCGCGGACCCGTTTGCCCGTACGCGGAAATCGAGCAATAGACGATGCCCAGCTTCATCGCGCGGACGGCTTCGTAGCCGAGACCGAGACGATTCATCACGCCAGGACGATTGTTCTCGATGACCACGTCGGCGGTATTGATGAGCGCCTTGGCCTGCTCGATGTCATCGGGATTTTTCAGATCCAGCGTGACCGAGCGCTTGTTGCGATTGAGCGAAGCAAAGTTCTCGCTAAAGCCGTCGGTAATCGGAGGCCACGCGCGCAGCGTATCGCCGCCCTGGGGATGCTCGACCTTGATGACGTCCGCGCCCATGTCCGCGAGCAGCATGCCGCAATACGGCCCCGCAGCGACATTGCAGAACTCGATGACCCTGATTCCCTGAAGCGGCTGATTCATTCAATTCCTCCGGCAGTCTATTGGTACGCGGCGGCGCGTTGTGCGTCCGTCTGGTCCGGCGCGTTCGCCCGAACTCGCTTGCGACCATTGTGACGCGCTGCCACACGCATGTAAACCAAAAGTTGAAACTAACATCCTATAAAATAGGATATGAAGATCGGTGAAAACACCCATTCCGCGATTGATGCGCAGCGCGTCGCGCGGGCAGCCGAAGCCCTCAAAGCCCGGATTTACAGGCTTTTTGCCGATTGGGCCCAGTGTAAAATGAGCTTTTAATCCTAATTTTTAGGACCATGGACAAGACGTTGCTCAAAGGCCTGATGTTGCTGGAGGCGCTCGCTGACCAGAACGGCAAGCCGGTCACAATTCCGGTGCTGGCGGAACAAGTCGGGCTCACGAAAAGCAATACACATCGCACCTTACAGACGCTCGCGCATGCGGGTTACGCGACCCGGGACGAGGCCACCGGCAACTACCGCAGCACCTTCAAGCTGTTCGAGCTGGGCGCCAAGCAGATGGCGACAGTCGATGTGCGGCAGTTCGCGGCGAGCCACATGCGCGCGCTGGTCGATCTGACGCAGGAGACGGTGCATCTGTCCATTCTCGATGGCGCCTCGGTCGTGTACGTCGACAAGATCGAGAGCGCGCAGCCCGTGCGCGCATATTCCGTGCTCGGCGGTCATGCGCCCGCGTATTGCGTCGCGACCGGCAAGATTCTTCTGGCGCATCAGAGCCAGGAATATCTGACGCGCAATCTGACTCACCTCGAGGCGCATACGAAGGCGACCATCACGGCGCTGCCGGCGCTGAAGGCCGAACTCGCGCGCGCGGCGGCCAACGGCTACGCAATGAATCGCGGGGAATGGCGCGAGAGCGTGGGCGGCGTCGCGGCGCCCATCTTCGATGCGTTCGGTGCGGTTGTTGCCGCCATCGGCATATCGGGGCCGCTGGAGCGGCTAAGCCTCAAGCGCATGAAGGAACTCGCGCCGGCCGTGCAGGAAGCGGCATCGAACATTTCGCGCGCGATGGGTTATCGGAAGTAATCGCCGCCACCGCTTACGTTCACGAGACGGCCGGCGCGGACGCTTCACCCGCCGGCTGTTTGTCGGAACGCACGATCACCAGCGTCGCGAGCAGCGCGAACAATGCGCCCGTCACGAGCCACGCGCCGGGCATCGCCTTGTTCGACGTCGTGTGGATCAGCATCGTGCAGATGGCCGGCGTGAAGCCGCCGAACACGGCTTGTGACAGGCTATATGCGAGCGAGAAGCCGGTGCCGCGCACGTTGGCCGGAATGATTTCGGTCAGTGTCACGACGAGCGCCGCCTGATACGACGCGTACATAAACGCGAATCCCACTTCCACGAGCAGAAGGCTCATGAACGATGGCGCCGCGACGAGCCAGGTCATCGCGGGCCACGCGACGATCGCGATCGTCAGCGATGCGCCGACGAGTAGCGGCTTGCGTCCGATGCGATCGGACAGCGCCGCCATCACGGGAATCATCACGAAGGTCGTGAGCGCGACGCACGTCGTCACATAGAACGTGTCGATCGGTTTCAGGCCGAGCTCCGCGCGGCCGAAGGTTGGCGTGTACGCGGTGATCAGGTAAAACATGATGCTGGTCAGGCTGACGAGCATCGTCGACCAAAGAATGATGCGCCAGTTGAGCGCGAGCGACCTGAAGATCTCGCCGACGCTTTGCGGCTTCTGCGCCTTGAAGACGTGTGATTCCGTGACCGAGCGGCGAATCCAGAACAGCACCGGCACGATCGAGCAGCCGAGCAGAAACGGAATGCGCCAGCCCCAAGCGTCCATCTGCTCGTTGGTCAGCGTAAAGCGCAGCGCGACGCCGAGCACGGCGGCGAGCAGTACCGAAACCTGCTGACTCGCCGACTGCCACGACACGAAAAAACCGCGTCGGCCCGGCGGCGCGACTTCAGACAAATATACCGAGACGCCGCCCGATTCCGCGCCCGCGGAGAACCCTTGCAGCAATCGTCCGACGATGACCAGCACAGGCGCGAGCGCGCCGATGCTCGCGTAGGTTGGCGTGACCGCGATCATCAAGATGCCGATGGACATGAGCGTCAGCGTGAGGATGAGGCCCGCGCGCCGTCCGTGACGATCCATGTACGAACCGAGCACGATGGCGCCCAGCGGGCGCGCCAGGAAGCCCATGCCGAACGTGGCGAGCGAGAGCATCAGGGAGATGAACTCGTTGTCACTCGGAAACATGGCCTTCGCGATCGACGACGCATAAAAGCCGTAGACCATGAAGTCGTACATTTCGAGGAAGTTGCCGCTCACGACGCGCACGACGTTCGTTGCGCTCGCCTGTCCCTTTGCCTCGCTGCTCATTGCGCCTCCGGGCTTTCGCCATCGGTTTCCTTGAATCCTATAAAATAGGACGAAACATTCAAAATATGGTTTAACGGATGCTCGCATCGCGTGAAAATCCGGTCAAGAAACTTCGAAAGAATCGAGGGAATTCCCTGAGGAGGCCGGAACGCATCGTCGAGCCACATGCGCGTACTTGCGGATCTCACGAAGGAGACGGTGCATCTATCAGATCTGGATGCCGCGCATGTGGTCTATGTCAACCAGATCGAGAGCTTGCAACCGGTGCGCGTGCATTCGATTCTCGGCACGCACGTGCCCGCGTACTGCATGGCGACGGGCAAGATTCTGCTCGCGTATCAAAGCGAGGATTACCTCGAACGGCATCTGACGAATCTCGTCGCGTATACGCGATCCACCATCACGGATTTCGCTGAGCTGAAAGCGCAACTCGCGCGCGCGGCGCTCAACGGCTATGCGATCAATCGCGGCGAATGGGAAGAGGGGGGCGGCATCGCGGCGCCCATCTTCGACGCGTTCAGGTCGCCAGTTGCGGCAATCGGCATTTCGGGGCCGCTCGAGCGTCTGACGGTGAAGCGCATGAAAGAACTCACGTCGAGGGTGCTCGACGAGACAAAAGGCATTTTGCGTGTGCTGTGCGCGCGTTAAGTCTTCACACGAGCGCGTGAACTGACGCACGCGCGCTTCCACTTCACTCACTTCGCTGTCCACTTCCCGTTGTCGATGTTCCCGGCACATCGCCGGCGCTTTCGCGCGTCCAAGAATTCCCCTCGCAGACGACAAATCCGCTTGACGGTTCTCGTCGAGCGATGTCACGATTTACGCAGCTATTTGAGATGAATGTCCTGTAACGCAGGACGATATTTCTTAGTCGTACGTGACACCCCCAAATCCAACATCAGCGGGAGACAACTGCATGGACCTGAATACAGGCGGGTTGGTCGAAGCATCGGACGCGGGCTCGCGTGAGCTCGTTGCGGATCCGGCCGACACGAAAGGGTTCGAGAGACTGGCCATTCGCATCTCGAACTGGATGGAGCGCTGGTTTCCGGATTCGTTCGTCATCGCCATGCTCGCGGTGCTCGCCGTAGCCGTCGGCGCGTTGCTGATCGGTGCGCCGACGATAGCGGTGGTCAAATCATTCGGCGACGGCCTGTGGAAGCTCTTGCCGTTTTCGATGCAGATGGCGCTTGTGGTCGTCACGGGCTACACGCTCGCGGTGTCGCCGCCGATGCGCAAACTCATCACATGGGTGGCGGCAGTGCCTCGCAACGGTAAATCGGCAGTCGCGTATATCGTATTGATCGCGAACCTGACGGCGTTGCTCAACTGGGGCTTCGGCCTGATCTTCGCCGGGCTTCTTGTAAGGGCGCTCGCACGCCGGCGCGAGCTGAAGATGGACTATCGTGCCGCCAGCGCCGCGGCCTTCATGGGCATCGGCGCGGTCGATCACCTCGGGCTGTCGTCGTCGGCCGCGCTGCTGCACGCCACGCCTGCCAGCCTTCCCAAGGAACTCTTTGCGATCTCGGGCCTCATTCCGTTTGGCGAAACCATCTTCACGTGGCAGAACCTCGTGACCATCAGCGTGATGACGGCTGTCGCCATGCTGGTCGCTTACGTCACCGCACCGACGGGCAAGTATTGTCGCACGGCCGCCGATCTGAAAATTTCCGTCGGCGACGAAGTGAAGACGCGCCTCAGCACGCGTCCGGGCGACTGGCTGGAGAACAGTCCGCTGCTCGTCATTGTCGTGGGCGGCATGTTGCTCGGATGGCTTGCGGTGCAGGGCATGAGCAAGGGCTGGATGGCCATGACGTCCGATCTCAATTCATACCTGATTCTGGTGCTCGCGCTGTCACTGCTGGCGCAGTGGCGCCCGGCGCGCTTCCTCAAGGCGGTCAGCGATTCCGTGCCGTCCGTGGGCGGCGTGATTGTGCAATTCCCGATCTATGCGGGCGTCGCGGCTATTCTCACTACAGCGATGAATGCGTCGGGACATCCGCTTTCGCACTATATTTCCGAGTTCTTCATCGGCCTGAGCGGGGAGCACGGCTTGCCGGTGATCGTCTCCATGTATTCGATCTTCATGGGTTTCGTCGTGCCGTCCGCCGGCGCGAAGTGGGTGCTGGAAGCGCCATATATCCTCAGCGCCGGCACCGCGGTGCACAGCAATCTGGCGTGGCTCGTCATGACGTACAACGGGTCGGAGGCGCTGGCGAATCTGATCAATCCGTTCTGGATGGTGCCGCTCCTGGGCATCGTCGGCCTCAAGGCGCGCAACATCATCACGTTCACGTTTCTTCAGTTCGTATTCCTGGCGCCGGTGACGGTCCTGACCTTCTGGCTTCTTTCTTTTACGATGCAGTGGCATCTGCCCGTCTTTCCGTGACGTGCGACGGCGACTCGACTTGAGGAGAAGCGCGCGGTTGATGCATCACGCAACCGCGCTTCGCCTTTCGTCGTCGGTGAGCATCCACAAGTTCGGTATGACGGTCGACGAGAACCCGGACACGAACGCCTTAACGCTGCCCGTCGCCTCGTCATACACATGACGCTGCACGCGTCCGATATTCGCGCCGTAGACATGGATGCTGATCGACACGCGATCGTCATACAGGTTACGCACCCGATGCACGTCGCCGGCCGTCGGTGAGACGCAATCGATATCGCCGACGTCGAGCACGCACGATTCACCGGCGAGCATTGGCATGACAGCCCCGCGCGTTTTGAAGCGAGTCGATTCCTCGCCTCCGCGCAGCATGCCGATCATGCCCCACACGGTGTGATCGTGAATCGGCGTCTTTTGCCCCGGACCCCACACGAAGCTCACGACGGAAAAGCGCTGCTTCGGATCACAATGCAGCAGGTACTGCTGATAGTGCTCGGGATGTGGCGCGGCGAATGCGTCCGGCAGCCAGTCATCGTGCGCGAGCAGGCGCGACATCGGCGCGCGCAGGTCGTCGAGGATGACGGTTTCACGTGCGCCGTCACGCACGATATCCGTGAGCTCGCCGACGAAATCGCGCAAGCGCGCAATGCTCATGATGTTCTCCCGCGGATTTAATCCTAATTTATAGGATGCAAAAATCATAATTTGGTTTACACGATGATCGCATCGTCGCAGAATGCGGTCAAGCGTAAGTGCGCTCGCACCCGTAGCGAACCTGGAGCTCGCGAAAGAGGCCGGGCATGAACTGCATCCGATGGAGACGAATCATGCAATCTGGCACATCCGGCAAGACGCGAGAGTCATCGGCGCGCACGATCCTGCGCGTGACGAGCGGCAACTTCCTCGAGATGTATGACTTCTCGGTCTACGGCTTCTACGCGTTGTCGATCTCACACGCACTGTTTCCGCGCGGCAACGAGTTCGTCTCACTGATGCTGTCGTTCGCGACGTTTGGCGTGGGCTTTCTGATGCGGCCGATCGGCGCGCTCGTGCTCGGCTCGTACATCGACCGGCGCGGCCGCCGCGCGGGCCTGCTGCTCACTCTCGCGCTCATGGCTGCCGGCATGCTCATGATTACGTTCGTGCCGGGTTACGACACGATCGGCATCGCGGCGCCAGTCATCGTCGTGATCGGGCGTTTGTTGCAGGGCTTTTCCGCCGGCGCGGAACTGGGCGGCGTGTCAGTCTATCTCGCGGAAATCGCGCCACCGGGACGACGTGGCTTCTTCGTGAGCTGGCAATCGGCAAGTCAGCAGGCCGCCGTCGTGTTCGCAGCGCTGCTCGGTGTGGGCCTGCGATTCGCGCTCACGCCCGAGCAGATGAACAGCTGGGGCTGGCGCATTCCGTTTCTGATCGGCTGTCTCATCATTCCGGTGCTCTTCGTGATTCGCAAGCGCCTGCGCGAAACGAAGGAGTTCGAATCGCGCACGCGGCATCCGTCGAGCAAGGAGATATTTGCATCGCTCAGGGACAATGCGCGCATCATCGGCGGCGCGATCATGCTCGTGACGCTCACCGCCGTTATGTTCAACCTGATCACCGCCTATACGCCGACGTTCGGCTCGCGCGTGCTGAAGCTGCCCGCGATCGATTCGTTCATCGTGACGATGGCCGTGGGCATCGTCAACTTCACGATGCTGCCGATAGTCGGCGCGATATCCGACAAGGTGGGGCGGCGCGCGGTGCTCACGGTATGCGCGGTGCTCGTAATTCTCACCGCTTATCCGGCAATGCTCTGGCTCGTTCAGACGCCGAGCTTCACGCGTCTGCTCGTGGTCGAAGTGTGGTACGCGATGATCTACGGCTCGTATCAGGCCGGCATGGTGGTGGCGCTCACCGAGATCATGCCCGCGAATATCCGCGGCACGGGCTTTTCGCTCGTATGGAGCTTGGCGCAAGCTATCTTTGGCGGTTTCACGCCATTTATTTGCACGGCGCTTATTCAGGTCACGCAGAACCGCGCGGTGCCCGCGTTGTGGCTGTCGTTCGCGGCGCTCATTGCTTTGCTCGCGACATTCCGCATGTTCGCGAGGCCGGCGCCAGAGACGCGCGCCGCCTACTAAGCGTCAGACGTCGGGCCGCGCTCGAACTCGCTCGTTTCCATCGCGAGCGACGCCACTGCTTCCACGACCGGATCGGTCGCCGTATGCCGATGCAGCGCGACGAATTCCACCGGCCCGAGTTGTGGGGCGGTATCGATCACGCGAAGCCTTCCCGCTGCGATTTCCGCGTGATACGACATGCGCGGCAGCAGGCTCACACCGAGTCCTGTCACGGTCAGGTCGGCGAGCACGCGCACGTTGTTGCACGAGATGACCGGGCGATAGTCGGCGTGTGCATCGCGAAACCAGCGCTCGATCACCGGATAGTGATGCGATTGCGACGACAGCCCGAGCACCGGCCACGCCGCGAGTTCGGCGGGCGTAAGCTTGCGCGAGGGAACGTCGAGCTCGGGTGCGCACATCCACACGAACTGATCGAAGCCGAGCGATATGGCTTGCAGTCCGCTCTCCACGACAGGACCCGTCACGAGCGCGAGATCGAGATCGCCGGTTCGCAGCTTGTCGACGAGCTGCGCTGTGAGGCCCATGTCCAGCACGACGGCGAGATTCGGATAACGCTCGCGCAACGTGCTCATCAACTTCGGCAGCCAGGTGATCGCAACAAGATTAACGACGCCGAGCCGTACCGTGCCTGTCAGCGCATCCTTGTCGCCGATTCGGTGCCGCACATTCGAAGCCAGCCTGACGATTTCGCGCGCCGCTGCAACGAGGTCTTGTCCTTTGGCGGTGAGACGCGCGCGGTGCTGACTGCGGTCGAATAGCTCGACGCCCAGCGACCGTTCCAGCTCGCGAATGCGCGCGGACACGGTCGATTGCGTGGCATTGAGCGTTTGCGCGGCGGCGCCGAAACTTCCCGTGTCGACGATGCGAAGAAAGGTTTCAAGCTGCCGGATATCCATTGCTCGTTGTCGTGTGAGGGATGCGCCGCTTCATCGACTATTTCGATGAGTGACGATCGGAATGTCTCGCTATCTTGCGGCAGGGGTACGTCGTAGACTGGTTTCACGACGACGCACCCTCACGAGAACAAGGAGATGAGATGGAAGATCAAGCAATCATACTGGAAGAAGCCACGCGCGAACCAAATGAGCCGGTGCGCATGACGCCGTTCAGCGGACCGATCGCTTGGACGCGTGCTTCTCTGGCGCCGGACGATGGCATGGTGAAGATCAGCGAGGCCTGTCGGCGCGAACTCGACGAAGTCGTTGCAATGTTGCGCGCGAATCCGCTGCCGACCGCGCTGTTGCGTCCCGACGATTTCTCGCTCAAACGCTGCTGCGCGATGATGCGCGAAGCATCGCAACTGCTGATCGAAGGGCCGGGCTTTGTGATCGTCGACCGCCTGCCGATGGAACTATGGAGCAAGCAGGAAGCGACCGCGGTCTACTGGCTGCTCGCGCAAATGGTCTCGCGTCCGGTCGCGCAGAGCTGGGACGGCAAGATGATTTACGACGTGCGCGATCTCGGCAAGCCGCCGGGCAACGGCGTGCGTCCCGACATCACCAGCGCGGAACAGAATTTTCATACGGACAACAGCTATAACATCTGCCCGCCGGACTATGTGGCGCTTCTCTGCCTGCGGCCCGCGAAGCAGGGTGGCGTGAGCAGCATCGTGAGCTTCTACACGGTGTACAACCAGATGATCGAGCGTTATCCGCAACTACTGCCGCGCCTTTTCAGGCCATATATCTTCGACCGCCAGCGCGAGCACGCACCCGGCGACGCGACCCTCATCAGCCATCCGCTTTTTCAGAACGAAGGCGGACGCATGGTGTGCAGGCTGTCGCATCGCCATGTAATTGCGGGCTATGAGATGGCCCAACGGGAAATGGACACTGAGACCCTCGACGCGCTGCAAACGCTCGAAGCCGTGATGCGCGAACCGCAATGGGCGCGCGAGTTTTTCTTCGAGCCGGGACAGATTCAGATCGTCGATAACCTGCGCTGCGGGCATCGACGCACGCAGTTCGTCGACTTCGATGAGGAGGAACGGAAGCGCCATCTGGTGCGATTGTGGCTTCGCGATGCGCGCCGGCGCTTTTATAACGGGTGATGCGTCCGATTTAATCCATCAGGTCGCTCAACCGCGAGTACACGAAGGCCTCGAGCGCGAGCCAGATCGCGGCCATGTCGTTGGTGACGGTCGATGGTACGACGGGTACAGCCGTATCCTCGGTGAAGGCTTCGCGCACGCCTTCCAGATAGCCCTCCGAATGGCCCGACCTCTCCCGCCAGAAAAACTGCCTCCGGGTCCGCTACGGCGGCGACAGCGCGTAACGCGAGACCGAGATGCCGGCCGGCGTCGCGCAGCACTTCAGCGCTTTCGCATCATGCGATGCGGTTTCCGCCACCATGTTTTCGAGCACGCGCGCATGGGCGATCTCGTGCTTCGGCGTACGCTCGTCGACGGGCACGAGCTTCAGTTACTTGAGAATTGCGTGCCCCGACGCGAGAGTATGGAGGCAGCCCACGAGTCCGGACCTTCAGCTGTCGGGTGTGGGCCCGGGCGCGCTGCTGCGGCGAGCCGGCGTGCCCGGGCTGCATTAGCTCAAAACGTGGATCGGCCTGCAATATGCACTGAGCCGCTCCGGGCCGCTCACGCTCTCGCGGCCAGTCCGGTCGCGATCTTCACACGTTCAAGCGAACAGCTCACGCGCCCGGATATCGATCCACGTGCAGCCACTGAGCGCGGACAAGCCGGGAGAGGGCGCGCATCCGTTCTCGGCATTCACGTCGTCGGTGTGTCAGTTGAGGCCATATGCCCTGTGACGACCTGGCGTATCACGGAAGCGGAGGACCGCTCGGACTCGCCGGCACTACCGAAGTATTTGTTGCCTTTTGAGCGTAACCCCGCGATGGCGCAGCGTCGGGGACGCCCCTGAACGAATCTGAGGAGCGCGCGTTGTTGACCGTTAGATGATGATTCAGAGGTTGGCGGCAGGGCCGACGACGATCCCATCAGCGATAAGCGCCTGGAGCGACTCATAGACGGCCTGAAGGCTCGTGTACCGAGGTTGATACCCGAGGCGTTGGCGGCTTTTTTCGACCGAGTGCGAAGAACTGCGGATCACGTGACCGCGAGTGTTCTCCGCGTATTCGCCGAGACAGAGAATCCACTCGTCGAAGGGCTTGTAAGCAATGCGGGGTTCCTTCCCGAACCAACGGTAAACCGCTTCGGCAAAGCCTCGCAGGGTAACCGCTTGTTCAGAAACAGTATTGAATACCTCCCCGACTGATGCAGCCCGATTCTCTATCGCCCGAATGATCCATTGCGCGACATCATCGGCATGAACGTGATGCACTGTCTCAAGTCCGAGATTCGGAAGAACCAGTTCGTCACTGCGCACAATCAACGAATAGACGTCTGGGTCCGCATTGCCTGTCGGATTGATAGGTACCCAACCTTCACCTACGATATGGCCAGGCCGGAAGCAAGTGGCGGGGAAGCCGTTTAATCGTGCCTCGCGCATGAGCCACGACTCAATCTCGGCTTTGCCCTTGCCGTAACTGTCTATAGGATTCGGCGCGTCTGCCTCAGTCGATGGAACGGTGACATAGCGCCCGTAGACCCAGATCGAGCTGCAGAAAAGATAATGCTCAACCTTTCCCCGTAGCGCTTCAACTATGTGCTGCGTGCTGGAGAGATCGAATGCGATCATATCGACAACGATATCCGGAGCAAGATCCGCGATTTTCGCGCCGAATTGACCAGATCTTTCTGCTGCTGCTCGATCAATCGTTACGTTTTCGATCTGGCTCCACGCGTAGTGTGGTCGGTAAGGTTTGGCGGAACCACGGCTCACGTTTACTACCTCGTGCCCTAGGTCGACAAGTCTGGGTACCAAGTAGCTCCCGATGTGTCCGCTCCCACCGATGATGACAATGCGTGACATAGTTTTATTCCTCAGCTTGCAGAATCAGCTGCTAAAAAACCTCTTGTCTCTACGCAGAAGGCATGATGATGGTCGAGTTTCGATGCCATATCGAGTTCGAGTTCATGCACACACCATAGAGTGCTGAACAGACATGTGAACTGTCTATCATCCCCGTCTCCGAGGGTAAGACCGCGTATTTTATCCGCTACCGGTCGGTCAGATCCATGTTAATACACGCATAGAACTATAGCCTGATCGAAGATATCTTCTGTGTTGAGATGAGAGATTGACTCAGAACATCGTGCCTCTGCTTCTTCAACGGTCGGCATGCTCAAGGCAGAAGCAAGCCGTGCTTGCTGGCTAGATCGGTGGTGATGTGCCACAGACGAGTGGCATCGTGCCGGTTCAGCTCAAGCATTCGCGGGCCGAAGCGCTTGGGCTGACGTAGCACCAGCCGCTTAAGTCCCTGTGTCGCCCTTCTCGATCCGTTCGAGCCGATACCCATAGCCGTAGATCGGCATCAGGCGATAGCCGTTTTCGGGACGCAAGCCGAGCTTCGCGCGCAGCATCGACACGTGTGTGTCGATCGTGCGCGATGGAATGGCCGCCGCCTGCTTCCAGATCGCTTCGAGAATATGCAAGCGCGACAGCGGCCTGCTCAGATGCTTGAAGAGCAGCAACGCGAGTTCGAATTCCTTGTGTGTGAGCGTGACGGCATGGCCGCGCACACGGACGCGCTTCGAGCCCGGTTCGAATTCGTATGCGCCGAACACTTCCTTCTCGGCCACCGGCTCCTGGCCAGGGTTGCGCAGCAGCATGCCGACGCGCGCGAGCAGCGTCGCCGCGCTGATGGGTTTGACGAGACAATCGTCGACGTCCGTGATCTGGCCGGACGTATCGTCTGTCTTCGTCGTCAGGAGGACGGGCAGACACTCGTTAAAATTCTCACGGACCCAGTGCACCACCTCGTCAGCCGACAGGCCCGGCGCATCACGATCGAGCACGAGCAGATCGAACGGCTGGCTACGCAGTTGCGCGACCAGCGCGTGTCCATCCGCGAACGCATGGCTGGTGTGCCCCGTCGCCGACAGCGTCCGGCACACGAAAACGGCTTGCGCCTGCGTCTCCTCCAGAACTGCAATTCTCATAAAACCCGCCACGCTCACTCGTTGGTTCCGTCCCCACCGGGCAATCGTTGACGAAAGACAACGACCCGGCCTGAAGTGATCAAACTGCAGGAAGCAATAAAGGGATTTGTATTGCTGCCCCGGCGGTGGGTGGTCGAGCGCAGCTTTGGATGGCTTGACCGCTTCGGCCTCGGACGGGACTGTGAGCGGCTACCCGAAAACCCTTGCTGGGCTTCATTGTTTGGTCTTCGCCATGCTCATGCTCGTTCATGCAGGGCCAGTACTTCAAGGTTCCTGACACGCTCTAATAATGCAACGAACTTCTAACTCGCCACACTAGAGGGCCATCACCATTTCGTTCCACGTCATACCGCCATGATCAGAGTCGGAAGGTTTGACGTATTGGTACCCGAACTTTTTATATAGCTCGACGTGGCGATCTTTGCACATCAGGTGAATGGTGGATTTGCCCATTGCTCGCATCTTGTCAATGAAGGTCTGCATCAGCACGCTTGAGTAGCCGTTTCCCTGCTCGGCGGGGTCGACAACGACAGACATGATGACAACATTGTGAGCTTGAGCGTCGTGCCCGATGAGTTCCTTGAAAGCCTCGTCGGACATAACCACGTCGTAAGCGCAACCCGAGTTGATGAAGGCAATCACGCAACCGTCACGCTCCATGACGAGGAATCCCTCAGGATACTGCTCGATGCGCGTCGCGATCTTTTCGCGTGTTGCGGCTTCGTCGCCTTCATATGCAGAGATCTCGATCTCGTAGCAGCGGTCAACATCGATGGGCCGGGCCTGGCGAAACTGAATGTCGTTGGTCATGGATGTCACCTAACATGCGAAATTGTAACCTCGGGGATGTTATGTTTTTAGACTGGCTCGTGTACTGAATGATCTTCAGCTCATGCTGCAAGACGTGCAGTATCTGCCGACCTGCAGAGCTTGGCGTTCATCTCCCTCACTTTCCTTTGCTCCTGGCGTGCTGCGTCACGTTTGGCGTATCGTCAAGTGCTCGAAGCAGTTGCTCCCGCATCCAGGCGTGGGCTGGTGTGCCAGCATACCGAACATGGAAGTACACCTTGAGCGTGTACGGGGGAGTATCGAAGGGAGTTGGAAAAATCTCGAGATGAGAGGTTGAGCGCAACTGCTCTGCCACTCGTCGAGGCAACGTGAGCAGCAACTCGGTGTTGGCAACAATGAAAGGAGCGGCCATGAGGCTCGGCAGCTGAATTGCGACGCGACGCCGATGCCCGCTCTTCTTCAACGCCTCGTCAATTACACTGCCGGAACTCGTCCAGGGCAGCACGGCGACATGCTTCTCGTGCAGATATTGCTCGATAGACAGGGTGTCCGAGATGCGTGGGTGAAGCTTTCGCACTGCGACGACATAGTCGTCAGTGAAGCCCTCAAAGGACTCCACCCCCTCGCTGAGCGCGCTGTCCGCATCCGCAAAGCTGAGCGCGAAATGAGCGCGCCCTGCCGCGAGATCTTCCAGCGAGTCGCGATGACTGGAGTACACCACCTTGACACGTAAATCAGGGGCAAGCGCCTGCAGCCGGGCCATGAAGCTCGGTAACAGTGCGAATGCAGTGAAGTCCGTGGCCGCTAGGGTAAAGGTCTGCGTGCTAGTCGCCGGAACAAAGGGACCGGCGGAACTCAGATTGTCAGAGAGCAGGCCGAGCGCATCGGAGACAGCCCGCGACATCTGGTCCGCCAGGGCCGTGGGCTGCATTGCACTTCCATAACGCACAAAGAGGTCGTCGGCAAAGGTGTTGCGCAATCGTGACAGCGCGTGGCTGCATGCAGAAGAGCTGAGGGCCAATTCGTCGGCCGCAGCCACGACGCTGCGGTGCCGATAGAGCGCGTCGAACACAAGCAGCAGATTCAGATCCAGGCGGCGCAATGGGTCGTGCATAGAATGCATTTTCTCATGACAAAAATGCAGTATGCACATCTTTTTCTTTTCTTACCATACTTCGACCTGTTCAAGATTAGAGGGCGGGAAGCGCGGCGTGTCCATCTCGCTTCGCGCATCTCTGGCGCATGACACCCTGCGTTCAAAAAAAAGGAGCCACCTGCATGTCAACGATCAAGACTCCTACGCTCGCACGCAGCGAGCCGCTGCTGGAGATTCCCTTTACGGGTTACGACTTCGGATGGATCGTCCTCTGTATCGGGATGGCCATCGGGTCGGGCATTGTCTTCATGCCCGTGCAGGTGGGACTCAAGGGGGGGTGGGTGTTCCTTACCGCTATCGCGCTGTCCTATCCCGCGGTGTATCACCTGCAAAACCTGTTCTTGCGCACCTTGATGCAGTCCGAGGTAAGGGAGGACTACGCCGGAGCCATTTCCCACTACTTAGGCAAGAACTGGGGCATCGCGCTCGCGTTTGTATATTTCGTCATGCTATTCGGCGCCATTGTCACATACGCGACGTCGATCACGTATGACAGCGCCTCCTACCTGCAAACATTCCATATCACCGACCACGCACTGTCCGACAACGGTTGGTACAGCCTTGCCCTGATCGCAGTGTTGGTTGTCATCTCCGCCCAGGGGGAACGGCTCTTGTTCAAGGTGGCGGGCCCCATGGTGGCTGTGAAGTTCACGATTATCGTCGCGATGGCCGTTGTGATGGTGCCCCACTGGAACGTCCAGAATATCCTCCGCCCGTTGGACGTCGGCAACTTCGTGCGAGATGTCCTGACGACGCTGCCCTTTGCGCTGTTCTCGATCCTGTACGTGCAGATCCTGAATCCCATGAACATCGCCTACCGCAAGCTCGAATCGGATCCCCGCGTCGCGGCGTATCGCATCGTTCGCGCAAACCGCATCGCGTATGCCGTTCTCGTCGTGTCGGTTTTGTTTTTTGCGTTCTCGTTTGCTTTCACAATCAGCCAGGCCGACGCGGCGTATGCGTTGGAGCACAACATTTCGGCACTCGCAATTGTCGCCAAGGTGATGCCAGGAGCGTGGGTCAAGGCCATGTCCGTGATGCTTGATATCTTCGCGATCGTGAGCGCATTCTTTGGCATCTACCTGGGCTTCAACGAAGCGGTGCGGGGCATCGTGCTCAACATGTCGGCACGCTTCGTTCGCACGGAATACCTGAATAAGTCAGCCGTCGATGTCGGCGTTACATGCGCGATCGTGTTGATGCTGTGGGTATGGGTATCGGCAAATTTCTCCACCATGTTGATCCTTCAATTGACAGGACCGACATACGGGATCACTACCTGCCTGGTGCCGTCTTATTTGGCCTGGCGCGTGCCTTCGCTGCGAAATCTCAGGGGAGGGGCTGTTTACTTTGTGTTTCTCTACGGGTTGCTGTTGATGGTGTCGCCGCTATTCAGGCTCTTTGAGTAGTGATTGCAGGTACGTGTGTCAGCGGAATGTGGATGCAACTTTGATTGAGCATTGGAGTTTGTGATGAAGCGCGACGCCGAACAGTTCGGAATGGAAACACAACTGACCCGTTTGGGTAGAGATCCGCAGGACCAGTATGGATTTGTGAATACACCGGTGTATCGAGGTTCCACGGTTATTTTCAAGACTGTGGACGACTTGGAGAACTCCCGCGCCAGGTTTGCCTATGGGACGCTCGGCACGCCGACCATCGAAAGCCTGGAGTCGGCATGGAGCGCAATCGCAGGCGCCGCAGGGACCGTCATTTCGCCGTCGGGTCTGGGCGCGGTTGGTCTGGCGCTGTTGACGACACTTAAGAGCGGCGATCACTTGCTGATGCCAGATAGCGTGTACCGACCAACCCGTGTATTCTGCGCCGACCTTCTGGCCAAGTTCGGCGTAGAAATCGAGTATTACAATCCGGAAATCGCGGCGGGCATTGAGCAATTGATCAGAGCTAACACGTCGACCATTTTCCTGGAGTCCCCGGGCTCGCAAAGTTTTGAGATTCAGGACGTGCCTGCGATCACTCGTATTGCGAAGGCGCGCGGCCTCAAGACCATCATCGACAATACGTGGGCGACTCCGATTTTCTTCCGTGCGCACGATCACGGATGCGATCTCTCGATCGAGGCAGGCACCAAGTATCTAGGTGGGCATTCAGACTTACTGATGGGGCTGGTAAGCGCGAACACCGAAACGTGGCCCGAGCTTAGGAAAACCTACGACAGCCTTGCAATGCTACCGGGCGCGGAGGACTGTTTTTTGGCGTTGCGTGGACTGCGCACCATGCACCTACGACTCGAGGCCGCGCAACATCGAGGAATCGAGATCGCGTCGTGGTTGGCCCAGCAACCCGAAGTGATGCAAGTACTGCATCCCGCCTTGCCGTCTTGTCCGGGACATGAACTCTGGAAGCGCGACTTCAACGGATCAACGGGCTTATTCTCCATGATTCTGAAGCCGCAGTTCGACAAGCCGGCAGTCGCGGCCATGTTGGACAACATGGCTATCTTCGGTATGGGGTATTCGTGGGGTGGTTTCGAAAGCCTGATCATCCCTTTCGACTGCAGCGAATATCGCACGGTTACCCGATGGGAACCTGGCGGATTGGCCTTGCGTCTTCAGATTGGCTTAGAGGACACGGAAGACCTCAAGCGAGATTTGCGAGCCGGACTGGATCGATTAGTGAACGATGTTCGCGCGCGACACCCCGAGTTCGCACCTGTGTCGTGCGGTCAAGTGGTCTACTGAGCGTCTCGCGGCACACCATTGATCCGGCGCTTCCCCCATCACAATCCATTCCGATACGCCTGCGCCATGTACCGACGTATTCGCATTGGGGAACAGGCGGCGAATCAACGGCACACGGCAAGGCCAATCCAAAAAAAGGCGGATCATTCATCGAAAAAGCCGATGAATTAGGTCGAAAAAGAGCATTTGATCGAAGGAGCGTTAGATCCCACACTTCTCATCGATCCATGCACCGAAAGGTCGTGAGTGAAAAATAAATAAGGTCACTTGATCAGGAGACAAGCATGAAGCAAGACTGGCTGGGTAATCCCGTGACCGTCGATTCGGATGCGACGCTCGCCGGCGTGAACGACTTTATCGAAGGCTTTCTCGCTTACGACAACAAGGCCGCGAACATTCTGCAGGCGGCTGACGAGGCGCCGGACAACTGCATCGCGAACGCGTACGCGGCACTGTTCTACATGTTTCTTGAGAGCACCGATGCGCCGGGCCTCGCCCGCCCGTATCTCGAGAAGGCTGAAGCGGCTGCGGCGGGCGCGGCACGTCGCGAGCAGATGACGGCAGCTGTCGTGCGCGGCTGGGTCGACGGCAACATTGGACGTGTGCTGGAGCTTTCGCACGAGGTGGCCAAGGAATTCCCGCGCGATCTCGCGGTCGTCAAGCAGGCCCAGTACCACTACTTCAACCTTGGCAACTGCGCGGGCATGCTGTCGGTGGCCGATCAGGTAATGGACCGGAATCAGGACGTTCCCTACATGCACGGCCTGGCCGCATTCGGTTACGAGCAATGTCATTTGATTGACGAAGCTGAGGCGTCAGCGCGCAAGGCGATCTCGATGAAGCGCAAGGAGCCGTGGGCCCATCACGCGATGGCGCATGTCATGCTTACGCGCGGGCGCACACAGGACGGGCTGGACTTCATGACTGACGTGAGCGAGACGTGGGTCGACCTGAACTCGTTCATGTATACGCACAACTGGTGGCATCTTTCGCTATTCCTGATCGGCCAGGGACGCTACGAGGACGTACTCAAAATCTATGACAAACACATCTGGGGCATCTGGAAAGAGTACTCGCAGGATCAGATCGGAGCGGTGTCGTTGCTGATGCGACTAGAGCTGGTGGGTGTCGATGTTGGCAATCGCTGGGCCGATCTCGGGCAGTACATCAAGGTGCGAATAAGCGACTTCGTGCAACCGTTCCTGACGATGCAGTATTTGTATGGCCTGGCTAAGGCGAAATTGCCGGAGACCGATCAGTTGATAGATCACCTCCGTACTTTCGTTGCTCATGCTCCCGCGCTGACACGTGCTGCCTGGGGAGAAGTTTGCCTGACTGCATGCGAGGGTCTGTTGGCTCACGCGCGTGGCGATTATGAGCTGGCGTTTCGAAAAATGAGCGCCGCTGTTCCGCGCCTGCTCGAAATTGGCGGCAGCCACGCGCAACGCGGACTGTTCGATCAGATCCTGCTGGACAGCATGATGAAGACGGGGCGCTATGCGTCGGCGCAGCAGATACTTGAGTTGAGCCGGGCATACGATCCTACGTCTGTGCCGATCAACCTTGCACTGACCTACGTCTATGAGCGCTTGAACCTGCGTCGCGAAGCCGCCAGAGCGCGAGCTCGGACCGCCATGTCCGCCTAGCATGATCCCGCGGAAGCCGGCAGCGCGTGTGATCGCTACATATCTGATGAAGGGTTTGCCGGTTCTATTCGGTTTTGTTCGTCCTTCGCTGAATAGGTGAAGACGGGGAGCGCTGTTGTCTCGTGAAACGCGACAACGCAAAATTTATGAAATGTAGGAGTGCTAGATGAAATTGACGCTTCAACCGATGACGCAGATGTTTAGCACACTCGATCTGTCTCCCGTCGAGGTCTGCATCGATGTTCTGGACCGCATCGACAGGCACAACGGCAAGATCAACGCATTTACCGAGACGCTGCGCGAAGGCGCGCTCGCCGCGGCCAATGCGTCCGAAGCACGCTGGAAGGCTGGTCTGCCGCTATCTCGCATTGACGGGGTACCGTGCACGGTGAAGGATCTGCTCCTGTCAACCAGGTGGGCGGCAAAATACGGCAGCCTCATGTTCGGAAGCGAGTCCGTCGCCGCCTTTGACGCGCCGGTCGTAGCGCGGCTGAAGGAAGCGGGGGCGGTGATCGTCGGAGTGACGACCTCTCCAGAGATGGGCTGGAAGGCGGTTACAGATTCACCGCGTTTCGGTGTCACACGCAATCCGTGGGACTTGAGTAGAACACCGGGCGGAAGCAGCGGTGGCGCGTCTGCAGCGGCAGCAACTGACCTCGGCGTGCTTCATGTCGGCACCGATGGCGGCGGCTCCATCCGCATTCCCGCGAGCTTCTGCGGCATCGTCGGACATAAGCCCAGCTTCGGACGGGTGCCTGCCTACCCGATCAGCCCGTTTGGAACCGTGGCCCATGTCGGTCCGATGGCCCGTTCGGTATACGACGCCGCGGCGATGTTGAGCGTGATAGCCAGACCGGACAGTCGGGATTGGTATTCGCTGCAGTACGACGGCGCCCCTTATGAAGAACGGCTGTCAGTTGAATTGAAAGGCCGACGAATCGCCTATAGCGCGACGCTCGGTCGAATCGACGTGGATCCGGAGGTCCGCAAAGCCTTCTTTGTAGCCGTCAACGCATTCAAGGATCTCGGTGCCGATCTGATCGAGATCGATCCGCCGATCGGCGACTGCCAAACGATCTTTCACGCGCACTGGTTTGCGGGCGCGGCGTTTCGACTGCGTGACCTTGCGCCAGACCAGCGCGGCAAGGTCGACCCCGGGCTGTTGCAGGTGGCGGAACAGGGCGGTCGCTACAGCCTGAAGGATTTCCAGGCGGCCGCACAGGCGCGGGCGGAACTGGGCGCGCGAATGCGTGTATTCCATGAGCAGTATGACCTCCTGCTGACGCCTACGACGGCGATGCCGGCGTTTGCGGCTGGGCAGGAGGTTCCGAATCCGGAGAAGGGCGGAAGGTGGACTGACTGGGCCGGATTCAGCTACCCGTTCAACCTGACGCAGCAGCCGGCGTGCTCGGTCCCGTGCGGATTCACAAAGGCGGGGCTGCCCATTGGCCTGCAGATCGTCGGGTCGAACTTCGCGGATCTGGCCGTGCTGCAGGCGGCCCATGCTTATGAACAGACGCAACAGTGGTCTGCGGCTCGGCCTTTGAGCTTCGAGTGATCCAGAAACCCGATATTGAAAGGACTTCAGCAAAATGACTCAAAAGCACGTGAAGGTCAAGAATCACATCAACGGTGAATGGCTAGACGAAAGCAATGGGCACTATGTCCCGCTGTGTAACCCATCGACGGGCGCGGTGATCGGCGAAGTGCCGATCTCGTCGGCTGACACCGCTCGACAGGCAGTCGCCGCCGCTGCGGTCGCGTTTCCGGCATGGAGCGCCACCCCGCTTCCAAAGCGCATGAACTATCTGTTCGCACTGCACCAGGCGATGAAGGACAATCTGGAAGATTTGGCGCAGTCGATCGCGGTCGACCAGGCCAAACATATTTCCGAGGCGCGCGGCGAGGTCGGCCGGGTGATCGAGATCGTTCAGATGGCATGCAGCATTCCCGCGCTGATTCAGGGCGAAACGCTGCAGGGCATTGCGTCGAACATCAACGGACGGGTCATCAAGGCGCCGCTCGGGGTGTTCTGTGGCGTCGCGCCGTTCAACTTCCCGGCGCTGGTGTTCGGCTGGTTCATTCCGTTCGCGATCGGCACCGGCAACACGTTCGTCTACAAGCCGTCGACCGAGTCGCCATTGTTCATGCAGAAGATGATGGCGATCCTCGTCGACATCGGTCTGCCCAAGGGCGTCGTCAACGTGATTCACGGAGAGAAGGAGACCGTCGAAGGGTGGTATGACGATCCGAACGTCGCCGGTGTGTGCCTTGTGGGCTCGTCGCCGACTGCGCGCGCGATCGCGGAAGGATGCGGCCGCCATGGCAAGAAGACGATGCTGCTGGGAGGTGCGAAGAACTTCCTGCTGGCGATGGAAGATGCGCCGATGGATCTGCTGATCGAGAACGTGATCGCGTCCGGTTACGGCTCCGCGGGCCAGCGATGCCTCGCGGTGTCGAATATCGCGGTGGTGCCGGAGATCCATGACGAGTTCGTCGAACGTCTGATCGACGCGGCGCGCGCGGTGAAGGTCGGCGATGCGATGAACCCGGACGTGTTCATGGGGCCCGTCATCTCGGCCAAGGCGCGCGATCGGATTTCGAACTACATCGAGATCGGCGTCGACGAAGGCGCTAACCTCGTGCTCGACGGCCGCAACCCGGCGATGCCGAAAGCTAATGCGGATGGCTTCTTCGTTGCGCCGACGGTCTTTACCGGCGTCACGCCGGACATGCGGATCGCGAAGGAGGAGATCTTCGGGCCGGTGCTCAGCGTGTTGAAGGTTGGTTGCATCAATACGGGTCTGGCCACACTCAACGCGCATGAACTGGGCAACGGCGCGTGCATCTTCACGCAGAACGCGTACTACATCGAGAAATTCATCGCGGAAGCCAACGTGGGGATGGTGGGCGTGAACGTCGGCATCTGCGCGCCGCATCCGTATCTGCCGTTCGGTGGGATTAAGGGCTCGCTCGTCGGGAACAATAAGGTGCAAGGCAAGGACGGCGTCGACTTCTTCACACAGAACAAGGTCGCGACGATTCGCACCGTCGATCCGGCTGGCCAGGTCCCGACCGCCGGTGTGGCCAACGGCGCCGTTCGAAGCTGCGTGGCGAGCTGAGGTGGACGCCGACCCATTCCATTTCCCGGAGAGACTGATGAATTCCGCAGAAATTGCAGATCGCATTGAAGACGCCGTCGCCAGCGACAGACGACATGTCTGGCATCACCTCACCCAGCACAAGGCTCTCGAGACCGCCGATCCGCTGATGATCGTCAACGGTCAAGGGTGCCGGGTCTGGGACGCCAAAGGCAACGAGTACATCGATGCGCTGTCCGGCGGTGTCTGGACTGTGAACATCGGCTACGGCCGGACCGAGGTTGCGGACGCCGTTCGGGATCAACTGGTCCGGATGAACTACTTTGCGCACTCGGCGGCCAATGTGCCGGCCGCGCAGTTCGCTGAAAGCCTGATCGGCAAGATGCCGGGGATGAGCCGGGTCTACTTCTCCAATTCCGGCTCGGAGGCCAATGAGAAGGCGTTCAAGATCGTCCGCCAGATTTCGCAGACGCGTCACGGTGGAAAGAAGTCGAAGATTCTCTATCGCGAGCGCGATTACCACGGCACGACGATTGCCGCGCTGAGCGCGACCGGGCAAGCAGAACGGCGCGACTACTATGGCCCGTTCGTTCCCGGGTTCATCGAGGTGCCGCATTGCTGCGAGTACCGGCGGCAACCGGAGTCGGGCACGCAGGACTATGGTGTCTGGGCCGCGGATCAGATCGAAGCGGTGATCCTTCGCGAGGGGCCGGGTGAGGTCGGCGCCTTGTGTCTCGAACCGATCACGGCGGGCGGCGGCATCATCGAGCCGCCGGCCGGCTACTGGGCACGCGTGCAGGAAATCTGCCGGAAGTACGGCGTGCTGCTCATCATCGACGAAGTGGTGTGCGGGATCGGCCGCACCGGCAAGTGGTTCGGGTACCAGCACTACGGAATCGAGCCGGACATCGTCACGATGGCCAAGGGGCTCGCGTCGGGTTATGCGGCGATCTCCTGCACAGTGACGACGGAGGCGGTCTTCAACGCGTTCAAGGAAGACAATTCGCGCCTCGGGTATTTCCGCGATATCTCGACGTTCGGCGGTTGCACAGCGGGCCCAGCGGCAGCGCTAGTCAATATGGACATTGTCGAGCGTGAGGGGCTACTCGAGAACTGCGTCGCGATGGGTGACTACCTCAAGAACTCGTTGCTTGAACTTCAGATGCGCCACGAGATCATCGGCGATGTGCGCGGCAAGGGTTTATTCGTCGGTTTCGAGCTGGTGAAAGACCGCCAGACCAAGGAGCCCGTCGCCGAGAGCGTGGCGGTGGCGATTGTCGCGAACTGTTCGAGGAAAGGGGTAATCGTCGGCCGCACCAACCGGTCGTTCTCTGATCTGAACAACAACATTTGCCTCGCACCGGCTCTTGTGGTGACGAAGTCTGAAATCGACGCTATCGTGGCAGCGCTGGATGCTGCCCTGACCGAGGTGGGGAAGGGCTAACCAGCCGGGGCGCTTCCTAATCGGCGCCCCAGGCCAGGCACCTTTGCGTGTCTGGTATGTGCGGCGTCAATCGGAATCGCGAGGAGGCGGGATGAAATTCACTCTCAGGCAGCTGGCATACATCGAGTCCGCGGCAAAACACCAGTCGATCGCGATGGCGGCTAAGGAATCCAGAATTTCCCAGTCCTCCATTTCCGGCGCGATCGACGATTTCGAATCGACGTATTCGGTGCAGTTGTTCGTGCGGCATCCGAGCAAGGGGCTCAACCTCACTTCATCTGGTCGCGCCCTGGTCGACAAGATCTCACACCTACTGCGGCAGGTTGAGACCGTCGACGCCGAACTGCTTGGCCTCCACGAGCATGTGACCGGAGAGCTGAATCTCGGATGCTTTGCGCCGCTCGCGCCGCTGGTGCTTCCTTCCATCCTGCGGGCGCTGACCGTTCGATACCCGGAGCTTTCCATTCGAGTGCATGAAGGCGATTTGCGGCACGTCAACGGTCTTCTGGACAAGGGCGAGGCGGACGTGATTCTCAGCTATGACCTAGGGCTGTCTGAAGGTGTGTCCTTCGAGAAACTCGGTGAGGCACGACCGCATGCAATTTTCAACGAGGCGCACCCAATGGCGAAGTCAGAACGGGTGTCGATTCATGATCTGGTTTCCGAACCGATGATTCTCCTCGATTTGCCTGAATCGAGGACGTACTTCGACATCCTTTTCAAGTCGGCCGATGCGCTGCCTAAGGTGGTTTATCGAACCGAAACCTACGAAACGGTGCGCAGTTTCGTGTCGGCCGGGCTGGGCTATTCGATTCTTAATGTCAGGCCTGCGATCGATCATGCCTATACGGGCAATCGGATCGTATGTGTGCCATTGGACGGTCAGCTTCCGGTTCCGGCGGTGGGTATCGGCGTGCGTCCCAACGATTGTCTGACTCGGGCGACGCGGGAGTTTGTCGAAGAGTGCAGAACGTTTTTTTCCCTCCTGCACCGCGATCTTCTGTTTGTCAGTTGAGTCGCGTCTGCGCTATATATGGTCCGCTTTAATGGGTTTGTGCATGCCGGAATTCTCTGCAAAGGGGCGAGAAGAATATTTTTCGGTGCGTGATGGCTGGTGATTAGGAATTGAGATTTTTATAAAGAAGACTTCGATGTTGACGGCATAGCAATTAGCAATGCGAATTAATGTAGACACTAGAATCACGGTTATTTTTAAGGAGACAGATGATGGATTTCAAAATGAAGCAGCTACTTCGTATGGCGATCGTGGCGGCGCCGTTCACGATGATGATCACCCATGCGTCGGCTGAACAGGTCATTAAGATCGGTCACGTGGCGCCGGTGACAGGCGGGCAGGCGCAGTATGGAAAGGACAGTGAAAACGGCGCGCGACTTGCGATCGAGGAGATCAACAAGGACGGGCTCGTGATCGGTAGCGAGAAGATCACGCTGCAACTCGACTCGCAGGACGATGCAGGCGATCCGCGCCAGGCGACGCAGGTCGCGCAGCTACTGGTCGACGATCATGTCGTGGCGGTCGTCGGCCATTTGAACTCCGGTACGTCGATTCCGGCGTCGAAGATTTATCGCGACGCGGGCATCGTGCAGATCTCGCCGGCGGCGACCAACCCGACCTACACGCATCAGGGATTCAAGACAACATACCGGGTCGTCGCGACCGACGCGCAGCAGGGCCCGGCACTGGCGAGTTACGCGCAATCGAAGGGAATCAAGTCGGTTGCGGTGGTTGACGATTCGACCGCCTATGGCCAGGGCCTCGCGAGCGAATTCGAGAAGAGCGCCAAGGCAATCGGCCTCAAGGTGATGTCACATGATGCGACGAACGACAAGGCAGTCGACTTCCGCGCGATTCTGACCAAGATCAAGGGTGAGAATCCGGAGGCGATCATGTACGGCGGGACGGCAGCGACGGGCGGCCCGTTTGCGAAGCAGGCGATGCAACTCGGGATACGCGCGAAGATTCTGGCGGGCGATGGGGTGTGCGCCGATCAACTCGCGGACCTGGCTGGCGCGGCTGCTGCAAACGTTGTGTGCTCCGAAGCGGGCGCACCGCTCGACAAGATGCCGGGCGGTGCGACGTTCAAGTCAAAATACGCGAAGCGATTTAATCAGCCGATTCAGCTTTATGCGCCGTATTCGTACGATGCCATTTACATCATCGTGGATGCGATGAAGCGTGCGAATTCCACGGATCCGGCGAAGCTCCTCGCAGCGATGCCGAAGACGAACTATGCGGGAGTGCTGGGCAACGTGTCGTTCGATGCAAATGGCGATCTGCAGCACGGCGTCATCTCGCTATACACCTATCCAGGTGGCAAGAAGGCGCTGATCGATGAAGTCAAGATGTGATTGAACGGCATGCGAGTTGGCCGGACGTCCGCGTGCTTCCAGCCAAGCGAGTTCCGGTCGACCACGGCTTCTGTTTATTTACTAAATCATCGTGCATGCGCTGCACGATATCTCGATAGGGGTAGTTTTAATGAAAAACTGGAACGAATACCGTCATGACCTGAGCGAGCGTGTGAGGGAGTTGTCGAAGCTCACACCGGACACGGTGACGGGTATCATGGCGTTGGGCCAGGCCGGCAGCAAGACCAATCACCTGGACGTAAAGACGCGAGAGTTGATTGCGCTTGCGGTCGCGGTGACCACACGTTGTGATGGCTGCATTGCCTTCCATGCGGCCGAAGCGAAGAATGCTGGGGCGACGAAGGAGGAGTTGGCAGAAGCGCTTGGCGTTGCGATTAATTTGAATGCCGGCGCGGCGCTTGTCTATACTGCGCGGACCTTGGATGCGTTCGACAAAGCCTGAATACCGACCACTTCTCCCGCGCGGCGGCCGCGTAGCCTTCCTGTCAGTTGGCCGTCGTGACCTCATCCTAAAGTGACCGGAATCATGTTGGCATGGTACTCATGGTGATCGCCATGCTATGCCTGTCGCTGGCCGGTTTCGCGCGAGATGCACGGTGCGTGAGTCAGACAATGCTGCCCGTGTGATCGGGCGGCTTTGTTTGGCTTACTTCGCACCGTGGTTGGTCTTTGGCTTGATCCTGCACGCTCCGGGCTACTGTATTAGCCTCGCCGCACGAAAGACGGACTGAAGCGCACCGGGAATCGTGGAGGCTGGTTGGTTTCAGTTGATCCGGGAACATCAGCGGCATTTCTGAGTTGCCGGAAACAATTTGCCTCAGCCTCGGGGGATAGAGCCGCCGATGATGGTTGTACCAGACCGCCCACTTCAGCGTTACCGGGTTCGACGGATTCCCTCACACCGCGCGAAATTCTGGTCAAGAAACTTTGAAAGGATCGAGGGAGTTCCCTGAGGAGGGCCGGATCCACGGCAATGCGTCGGGCATCGAGGTGTGACGAGAGAAGGAGCGTCGGTTATCCGACGTGCCTGCGGCGGCGGTAAAGGCGCGCGCAAGAGCCGATTGTTGAAGTGAAACTAGAGTCCCGAAAAATAGGATAAACTGACCTTACGAAACGGGCGCTTCGCCCGCCGCGTCAGCGATGAATCGCGAGATAGGTCCGACCTTCAATCCTGACCTTAGGACCATGGATAAAACGTTATTGAAGGGCCTTGCTCTCCTGGAAACACTTGCCGCACATGGCGGCAAACCGGTTCCCATTCCCACACTGGCGCAGCAACTCGGGTTGACCAAGAGCAACGCACACCGCACGCTGCAGACGCTCGCGCACGCGGGCTATGCGACGCTCGACGAGGCGACGGGAAGCTATCGCAGCACCTTCAAACTCTTCGAGCTCGGAGCCAGGCAGATGTCGCAGATCGACGTGCGGCAGTTCGCGTCGAGCCACATGCGCGTGCTCGCCGAGCTCACGAAGGAAACGGTGCATCTGTCCATTCTGGATGGTGGTCATGTAGTCTATGTCGATCAGATCGAGAGCTTGCAGCCGGTGCGCGCCCATTCCATTCTCGGCACGCATGTACCCGCGTACTGCATGGCGACGGGCAAGATTCTGCTCGCGTATCAAAGCGAGGATTACCTCGAGCGGCATCTGACGAATCTCGTCGCGCATACCCGATCCACCATTACGGATTTCGCTACGCTGAAAGCGCAGCTTGCGCGCGCTGCGCACAACGGCTATGCCATCAATCGCGGCGAATGGGAGGACGGCGTGGGCGGCATTGCCGCGCCTATATTCGACGCGTTCAGGTCGCCTGTCGCGGCAATCGGCATATCGGGGCCGCTTGAGCGTCTGTCGGTGAAGCGCATGAAAGAACTCACGTCGATGGTGCTCGATGCGGCCAACGGCATTTCGCACGTGCTGGGCATGCGTTGAGTTTCCAGACATGCAAATGAACTGACGAACGGGCCGCGTTACGTCGCACGTGCGCGTCCGCATCGCCTCAGCGCGATGTCTCCCATGGCCCGTTCTCATCCCCGGTCGGGCCGTCCACGACGTTGTCGACTCGCCCGCATTCCGCCGGGGAAGAGGGGGCGCGACACTCGTGTCGGGCCCTCCAGATAGCAGCTAATTGTGGCGATTTGGGAAGCGGACTGCGTCTTTCTGAGCTGGTCACTATTCAGACAGGCGACACCGGTATTTACTAGCAAGCTGTTCGTCGTGTTTGTCGTACGCCGCGCGACGATTAATGACGAATGCACACATTGAAGAAACCAAGCCAGAACCTGCAACGTACGCACATACCAGCCACGGGCTCCCGCCTGCCAGTGTAACAAGCACTGTTGCGATGATGGGAGTGAGGCCGCCCGCTGTGACACTGGAAAACTGATAAACGAACGAAATTCCCGTGTAGCGGACCCGTGCGTCGAAGAGTTCACAAAGGAAGACGGCCACCGTTCCATAAACTGCCGCGTAGAAAATCCCGTACGGAACCGCAATCGCAGCCCAGATGAGAGCAGTGTTCCCGTTTGCGTGGGTAAAGATCCAGAAAGCGGGGTAGATGGAAGCTGCAATCAGCAAGGAGGCGAACGCGTAGAGTCGTGGGCGTCCCACGCTGTCCGACACTCGGCCGAAAATCGGAATGAAGATGGTGAGGACGACGGCGCCAATCATCACGCCGATGAGTGCTTCGCCGCGACTGATACCAATGTTGCTGGTCAGATAGCTGATTGTGAAAACGCTGAAGATGTTGAAAAACACGCCATCGATGTGTCGTGCGCCGAGACCGAGCAACATGTTGCCTGGGAATCGCTTGCACATGTCGAGAAACGGGACCTTCGCCTCACCGTGCGCGTGCTTCATTTTCGCGAATTCCGGCGTTTCCATCACCTTGAGCCGAATCCACAAACCAAAGAGCACGAACAGGAAAGACAGGCCGAAGGCGAGACGCCAGCCCCAGGCCATGAACTGTGCATCGCTCAGCGTTGCTGAAAGCCCTGCGATAATTGCGGCCGACAGCAGAACGCCGACCGACAGGCCGATTTGAGGAAGGCTTGCATAAAAGCCTTTCCTGTTTGCAGGCGCGTACTCGTATGCCATGAGGATAGCGCCGCCCCATTCGCCACCGAGCCCGATACCCTGTACGACGCGCGCGAACAGCAGAAGGCCCGGCGCCCAATAGCCGATCTGCGCGTACGTCGGGATCAGGCCAATCGCTACCGTGGAGGTACCCATAATCATCAACGTGATGACCAGCATGCTCTTGCGTCCGACCTTGTCACCAAAGTGGCCGAAGATCACACCACCGAGGGGGCGGGCCATGAAACCGATCGCGAACGTCGCATAAGCGAGCATCGTCGAGGTTGCCGCATCGCCGGCAGGGAAGTAAAGCTTGTTAATGACGAGACTGGCTACGACCCCGTAGAGGAAAAAGTCGTACCACTCAATGATGGCGCCAATAACGCTCGCGGCTGCTACCCGCCGTAGGGCCTTCTTGCTTGTGTTCATGATGTCTCCAACCTGGTCGACACAGATCAGTTGTCCGCGTCTTGTCTCGATTAGGCGTCGACTGTGCCGACGCAACTGTCTTGTCGTGTGTCAGTCAGCTGTTAGTAACCTCCTGCTGGCGGGACGCGCGCACCTGGCTGGTGTTCACGACATAGGTTGGCTCGGCTCCTTGTCGCTCGGAGTTCAAAATCATGTCTGCCGCCTTCTCGGCAATCATGACGGTGGGGATATTTGTGTTGCCGGAGATAAGCGTTGGCATGATTGAGCAGTCAACGACACGCAGACCCTCGACACCACGTACACGAAGCTGGGCATCGACTACCGCGCCAGGGTCGTGTGCAGGTCCCATTTTCGTCGTCCCGGACGGATGGAAGATAGTCGTCGCATATTCGCGGCAAAACTGCAGAATCTCCTCATCGGTGCGGATATCAGGACCTGGTCGATACTCGCGCTTCATATAACCAGCCATCGGCTCGGTGGCAGCCACACGTCGCGCGAATTTCACGCCCGCGACTGTCGTGCGTCGGTCGGTTTCTGTAGAGAGATAATTCGCCTGGATGCGCGGGGCCTCTGACGGTTCAAGGGAACGCAGCCGCACGAACCCACGCGATTCCGGACGCAACTGGCAAATCGAATACGTGCACCCCGGAAAGTCATGCACCGCGCCGGCTGTACTGTCGGCCGACAGCGCTGCAAAGTGAAACTGGATGTCAGGTGTTGCGTTTTCCTCGGGCAGCGCGCGACAGAACATTCCCCCGTGGTTTATACCAACGGCGAGCGGCCCACTGCGCCGAAGCAGCCACTGGAGCCCCATGGCGGCCTTGCCGGTGAGGCTACGTACCGCATCGTTGGTGGTAATCGGCTTCGTGACCTCATACATCAGACGCACCTGAAGGTGGTCCTGAAGATTCTCGCCTACGCCTTCAGAGACGTGAACCGGGGTGATGCCGAATTCAGACAGGACTTTGGCCGGGCCAACGCCGGAGATCTGGAGCAGTTGTGGCGACTGGATTGCGCCGGCGCAAAGCAGGACTTCGCGCTTCGCGTGCACCTCAAAGGACTGCCCTTGGCGGGTGTAACGCACCCCCGTCGCCCGCTTGCCATGAAAGAGAATCTTCGTCGCGTAGGCAAGCGTTTCAATGTGCAAATTGGTGCGGTGTTTTGCAGGCTTGAGGTAGGCCACAGCGGTTGAACAGCGGAAGCCATTCTTCGTGCTCACCTGAAAGTAGCCAACACCTTCCTGACGGCCATCGTTGAAGTCGTTGACCCGAGGAACACCAACGCGCTCAGAAGCCGCGATGAATGCATCGACCAGTTCGTGCTCAGGCGGGACGCTCGTTGCATGCATCGGTCCGCTGTCCCCGCGAGTCGCGGAGGCACCTAGGTCATTCGTTTCAAGCTTGCGAAAGTACGGCAGACATTCATCCCACCCCCAACCCGGGTTTCCCAAGTCGCGCCACTCGTCATAATCGCGCCTCTGACCCCGAATATAGATCAGCCCGTTGATCGAACTCGATCCGCCCAGTGTGCGTCCACGCGGTTGATAGATTTTGCGTCCCGCGAGTTCAGGCTCGGGTTCCGTGTAAAACCGCCAGTTGTATTCGGGGTGGGTCATCGTCTTTGCGTACCCGATTGGAATGTGAATCCAGGGGTACCGGTCTCTCGGACCTGCTTCGAGCAGGCACACCTTGAATTTGCCGTTTTGGCTCAACCGGTTTGCGAGGACGCATCCTGCCGATCCTGCTCCGACGATCACGTAGTCGAAAGTTTGCATGCTGCCATGTCTCCATTGATCGCCCACGCTCAGTGGTAACGTGGGCTGATTGCAACTTGTATCTAGATGTCTTAGTATCTTGATACAACAGCGAAATCGCCGTCGCAAGGAAAAGCGCGCAGGAAACTGGAATCTGAGCCTGAAGATGCTTTTTTGAATTGAAAATGAGCGAGGCAACCGGTTATTTCTGGATGGAACCAATGGAAAGCACCACGCAAAAACGTACCTCGTCACGTCGGCCTGCGACTTCTCGTCCGCCTGCCGGGCCGGCAACCGAAAACGAGATTTTGGCGACCGCTGAACCTCGGGTCGATGCAGGTAAGGGCGAGTCGTTGCTGAATCGGGAAAGCGCCACGGCGCTCTATATGCAGATCGCCGATCTTTTGCGTAGCGACATCGATTCAGGTGCGTTTGCAACTGACAGCAAGCTGCCCGGCGAAAATGAATTGACGCGACGATTCGGTGTCAGCCGGGTCACGGTGCGGCAAGCCATTGCCCAGTTGCTGACCGACGGCTATGTGGTCAGCAAGCAAGGCAAGGGCACGTTCGTCTCGCGGCAGAAATTCCTGCACGACCTGAAGCCGATGCGCGGCTTCTATGATGCCCTCGTCGCGCAAGGTGTTGAGCCGAAGACCAAGCTTCTGGAATTCGGACCGGCGTCTGCGCCGGATAACGTCAGGGAAGCGTTTGGCTCACCGGAGAGCGATTGTTTCCAGTTAAGGCGCCTTTACCTCGTCGACGATGAGCCTATTGCGCTTGTCGTTTCGTATCTGCCGCCTGAGGCAAGCGGGTTGACCTGGGAGCAGGTCAACCGGAATCCGATTTACGTGCTGCTGGAAAGCCTGCTGGAGATGCCAGTGGCAAAGGCGGAAATCCGGATTCGTGCGCGCACTGCGGGTACGTCGGTCGGTCAGGCCCTCGGGCTTACGTCACGCGCAGCGCTACTAGTCATGGAGCGTGAATCGTTCGGCAGCAACGGGAAGCTTCGCGAACACACGACGTTCTACATTCGCCCCGAGAACTATGAATTCACACTCAGTGTGCAAGGGCCGCTGCCTGTCGGGTCGTCCATCAAGAATATCAACGGGAGTAGCGCCCTGGATCGTACGAAATGAACATGCACGGAGGGACGACGTTCACGCCGGTCTCCGCGAGAACGTCGTCCCTCCCTCGGCATTTCCCCCATCTGCCCACCCACCCCAGACGGCGTATCGGAAGGTGAAGCCGATGGTGGATAACTTCAGACCAGCTGCCTCCTGATGCGCCGCAGTTCATCGCCCATGCGCGTGAACCGGGCGTCGGTCATCTCGACGGATGGGCGGTCAGCACCCAGAACGGGCGGCTCTTTTTTTACAACCAGCTCGACGAACGTCGGTGACGGCCCGTTGATAATGCTGAGGATCTGGCTCTGCAAGCTTCCGGCATTGTCAATGCGATAGGTGGCCTTGTAGCCTGCCGAACGAGCCAGGCCGACAAAGTCCACCGTGTCGGCTCCGGGTGTCTTCAGGTTGCCGAGCCCCGCGAACTGCGTGCTGTTGTTCATGAGAAAGTGGATATATTTGCCCGGCGCGGCCTGAGCCACTGACACTAGACCACCCAGTTCCATCAACAGGCTGGCGTCACCGTCGAGAACGAATACCGGCCGTTCGGGGCGGGCCAGAGCCAGACCAAGACCCAGCGACGCAGCGCCGCCCATGAGGGGAACGCAGGCAACGTTGAGCTCATCGGACGAAAGCTTGTCCAGAGCATTCATGGCTCCCATGGTGCTTACGATAATCGCGTCTCCGCGGGCTTGCTGAATGGTTTCGCAAGCTTCTACAGTCGTCATTGTCATCATGAACTCCTTCACGCAGCCTGGTGCCTCTTAGCAGGATCCCGGAATTGCGGGAATCCGATGAAGTGACCCGCGATTAACACGACAGGCCCCTGGCGTTCTCGCGACGCCTGCCAGGCGGCAAAGATGTTCTTCTCGTCTCCGGGACCTTCGAGGCGCCAGTACGGAATATCAAGCGTTTCGAGGAGGGGCTCCAGCATTCTCACCATCAGCCGGCGCGACTCACGGGGTGACTTCCCCAGATTGGCGAATTCACGGCCAAACTGTCCCACGATGAAGAGCATGGGAATCTTCGAGTCGAGGCACAGCGCACGGACGCTGTTGATGGCAGCGTAGAACCCCTGGTTCTGGACCAGAATCGCGACGTTCTTGCCGCCGGCATGAAGCCCGGCGGCAACCTCGACAGCCTGGTCTTCAGTGGTCGTGGGGACGACGCGGATTCCGGTTGACTGGTCTTCGAGCGCTTGATGCAGGGCAATCTGCAACATGTCCGGAACCGTTGTGACGTAATCGATTCCACAGTTGCGGAATTCGTCGATGACCCTGGAAGCGGAAACCGAATATTGGGAGGGGGCAATGTCCATAAAATACCTCGTGGCGCTGGTGGGCATTACGTGCCCGTGGTGATGTCGGGAGCGGCCCGGTTCTGTCTCCATCGTCGAAGAACAACACCGGGTTGTCCCGCCGATGCTTCATTTAGCTGCGTGACGCTTGGCTGAATCCCGGAACGCAAGCGTCGGTAGAACGCCGCGGTGCGCAGGTGACGGATCCGCCATCTGGACGGACGATGAGATAGGCAACTGTTTCCATACATCGATGTCTCCGTTGATCGCGCGTGTCCGCGCACTGCGAGAGCTATTTGCGACTTGTATCTAGATGTCTTACTATATAGATACAACAGCGGACAAGCTGTCGCAAGTGAAAAGGCATTTCGTGCTGGAATCTGAGCCTGAAATTGATTCCCTGAACTGAAAAGCAGATCAGGTCCCGAGGAGACACATGACTACTCCCGATACTTCTCAGGAGCACAAGCTGCTTCGTCTGCTTCGTCTGCTCGAGCGTGTTTCGGCTTCCAGCGAGCCTGTCACCATTGCGCAGATAGCGATGCGTCTCGAAATCCCCAAGGCCAGCGCCGCCCGGCTGGTCGACATGCTAGTCTCCGACCGGTACCTGAGCCGGATGCCGGATGCACGCGGTCTCGTGCCGGGACCGAGGTCAGTGCAGCTTGCCTCCACGACGCTCAGCAATAGCTCATTCCGGAGAACGTGTCGGGCCATTCTCCGAGGGGTGGTCGAGAAGCTCGGAGAAACCTGCAACCTGTCCGCGCTAGACGGCGACCGCGTTCTCTATCTCGAGCGGGTGGAAACGCCAGAACCCTTGCGGATGCACTTGGATCTCGGCTCGCGCCACCCACTGCATTGCACGGCGGGCGGGAAGCTGTTCCTGTCCCAGATGCCGCTCGTAGAGCGCTCTGCGCTGCTTGACCGGATGATCTTCACGAAACGTACTCCGCACACCATTACGTCTCGCGCGTCACTTGATGACGAACTCCTGCGCCTCGCGGAAAAAGGCATCGGTATCGAGCGCGAAGAATTCGTCGTGGGAATGGTTGGACTCGCGGTGCCGGTCGTCACAGGTGGCGCTGGCAATGCGATCGCGCTGGTGTGTCATGCTGCATCGGCCAGAAGCAGTCTTGAACACCTGCTTACCAAACTGCCAATCCTGAAGGAAGCATCCGTCCAGTTCAGGGAGCTGTTCGAGGCAGAGACCTGATTCGAACCTGTCGAGGCAGCTTCAGGCTTCGACAGAACGGGGTGATGCTGATGTGGGGGAGAGCCGAACGTAGGCATCGAGCAGGGCGGTTTTATAAACCACCCCGAGAATCGGCGGCGATTGTGATTCCGGGTCGATCACGGGGAGGCGCTCACCCCGGAAATCAAGAAATAGCTGCAAAGCCTGGCTCAGTGACATGTCCGGAGTCAGCACATGGAATTCTGGCCGCAAGTAATCGGCCGCGGTTCTCCTGCCTGCCCCGGTAGGCGTCAAGAGTTCAGATGTCAGGTCCTGGAGCGCAACGACACCGCAGAAACCTTCCTGTTCATCCACCACGTACAGATACTTCACCGGATGCTCCAGGAACATGCGAGTCATATCTGCAACGGTCGCGGAAAGTGGCACGATGGTCGCGGCAGGTTTGACCAGTTCGCACATCCGGGTAGTAGCGAGACGAAGGCGGTCCTTCTCCTGACGGTTCCGACGCACCGTGACTTCATACATCGAGGTATGTTCCGCGTTACGCGCGACGAAATACGCGATCACACACGAAAGCATGAGCGGAAGCACGACTTGATACGACAGGGTCATCTCGAAAATCATCAGGATCGCCATCAAAGGCGCGTTTGTCGCGGCTGCCAGGAACGCCCCCATTCCTACCATCGCGAAGGCGAATGGTTCTGAACCCTCATGCGGCCACATTGCGTGGACGGCCATGCCGAACAGGCATCCGAGGACAGCGCCCACAAATAGTGTTGGGGTGAATACACCTCCGACCGACCCTGTACCCGCCGTCGCGACGGTAGCAATGACCTTGAAAACGAGCACAACAAAGAGAGTCGTCCATGTCCACGGCTGGTGGAGAAGCGAGTTCACCACTTCGTACCCGTTGCCCCACACTTCCGGAACCCATACCGAGATGACACCGACAATGAGTCCACCAAAGCCAAGCTTCAGCGGCAGAGGCACCTTGATCTTTGAGATGTGCCTTTTCGAGGTGGCGAGCAGTCTCAGAAATTGCGGAGCGAGTACACCACAGAGCAATCCGAGCACGACAAATGGAAGAACCTCGACACCTGTGACCACTGGAAAGACGCGCATTTCATACGGCGGTCGGTATCCTGCAAACTCGCGCATGGTGATGTTCGCCACCACCGACGACACGACTATCGGTCCGAATGACTCCATCGCCATTGATCCGAGGACGAGTTCTGTAACAAAGAAAGCACCCGCGATCGGTGCGTTGTATGCCGATGTTATCCCTGCAGCTGCACCACATGCGACAAGCAGGCGGAGGCGAGCCGGGTCGAAGCGTACCCATCGTCCCATGACCGATGCACAAAGCGCTGCCAGTTGAACCATCGAACCTTCACGTCCGATCGAACCGCCGCTGGCTATCGTGAAGAGGGAGGAGATACTCCGCCAGACGCTCTGCCATACAGGTACGACGCCGTCACCGACGGTGACGGCCTCCATATAGTCCGCACTGGATTGCTTCGATGCTCGCCATTGTGCGATCACGAGACAAGCGCCGGCGACGATACCGCCCGCTGCCGGCAATGCAATACGGAGTGGCCAGGGCAGGTGCCTGGCCATCTCGACGAAATTTCTCGGCTGGGCACCTGATAGCCGCTGGAGAAGATCAATTCCTTCGCGAAATGCCGCAGTTGCAAACGCTCCCGCCACACCGACGACGACGGCCCATAGCAACATCACGCGTGAGCCGGGAAGCACGACGGCTCTTCTGATGATTTTTCGCAACCGCAGGTGAAGGTCGTACATGATTGTGCAGCACATCGCGGAATTCATGACGACAGGAACGCCGACAGACCCGTCAGCGTTCCTGTCCGGCGGATGCTCAGCGGCGCGGTGGTACCAGGTGGACTGGCGAAATGTCAGGCTGCCCATGTGCGAAGGTCGCCGCGGTGGTGTCGCCAACGGACATGCGCAGGACCCTCAGGGTCTTCGCTTCCGGGTCGATTTCAACAAACGACCCGTGCGGTACGACCTCGGTGACGTCCTGGTCGAAACCCGCCAGCATCGAGATGTCACCCAACGCCGCACCTTGCGCAAGAATCGGGTTCACCGTGTTGAAGACGATGGCGACAGGGGCCATGTTTCGGGATTGCATTTCATGCAGCATCCAGGCACTCGCGACGCCACCTTTCGCCGTATCCAGCACGAGAATGCGGCCGATGTAAGACTGTCCGACCAGCTTGTGGGTGGGACGCGAGAAAACACCCTGCAGACGGTTGAGGTCATAGCGCGCCGAAAGTCCGTCTTTGGCTACCAGTGCCTCTGCCGATACTTTCTTCCCAAGCGCGTGGCGCGCCGTCAAAACCAGTTCGTTCATGCCAGTTCTCCCTTTTCTGCAGCTTTGACGCACTCTTCCATCGATGCCAGCATCGGCGTGTAACCGTAACCGCCCAGAATATTCACCAGCTTTGCGCTGTTGGTAGCCAGCGTCTTCCAGCCCTTGGCTTCCGCCATTTCCCGCGCATACGACTGATAGAAGCACATGCCGGCGAGGACAGTACCGCCTGCGCTCTCGATGCGCCGCGTGTAGCCGAAACGCTCAGAGTCCGGTGCCACCTGCGGACTGGTTACCGCGAGTAACGGAACCTTGAACTTGCGGCCATCGCAGATCCCGGCAAGCGAGCGCAGTTCGTACAGACTCAATTGCGGAGCGGAGAAGACGACAACGTCTACTTTTTTCGTCACCGCGTAGCTGGCCGCAAGGGCTTCGATCTGCTGACGGTCAATAAGGTGATGAACGGGCAGCTTGTCGCCGCCAACGTCTTCGATCCGTACGGCTTCCGGCGTAATGCCAACCATGTGGAAGAGTGCAATGGAGCCGAAGCTTGCCATCGCGGCACCGAAGTGCTTGAGATCATCCGACGTCGGTGCGCCTTCGATGCCCTCGATGACCGGCACCTGCCAGTAGTTGCCTGCGAGACGGCCAATCACGCCACCGAGCGCGCCCCATTCGTTGAGCGTTCGCGGGGTGAAATCGACACGGAAGCGCACCGTCGCCTGGCGATTTTCGTCGAGGTGATAGCCGTAGCGCGGCGTGCGACCGGTGAGTCCGGCAGACAGCGCAGACGGTCCGCCTTCAAAATTCGAACGCGCCCCATTCACAGAATTCGAATAGATGACAACACCGGTGTCACCGAAAGCGACGTGTTCCCCACGCGTCGCGGCGAGCACGGTCTGGTAGTTGATACAGGTGTCCGTCATGCTGACGCCGAGCCGCTCGAACGCCTGAATCGCGCGGCGTTCGAGTTCAACCATCCAGTCGCGCTGCCCAAGGTCGTTCGCTTTGCTGAAATCGGTACCGCGCGGGTCCGTGATGGTCGGAATGCAGACGACATGCCGGCCATCATTTGCCTCAGACAATTGTTCGAGCCAGACGACACCTGCCTGACCGAGACTTTCTGTGTCGGCCATGACATGGGCCTGCGTCACCGGTACGAAATCACGCGCGCCAAAGAATTCGCCGACCTGCACCTGATGGCGCATCGCCATCTGCAGGACCTTGCCGCGCTCGCCGTTGAGCATTGCGGTCTCTTCATCGTTGAGCAACATTCGCAGTCTCCAGAGTCATTCGTAAAGTGGGGCAATGCGCGAAGGCAATAGCCGCCCTTTCGCAGCAGATGCGTGGCCCAGCATGTGGAGGACAGCCCAACACCCTCAACAGGTCGACGCGCATCTCGAGAACAACATCGCCACCGGTAAGCAAGGCAATGTTTGTCACCGATTCTTACTTGTCTTAGCTTGTATTAAGACAACATGGGCGAATCCTAGCCAGACCTGGCGACGTTGTCAACACCAAAATAAGGTGAAGCAGTGCGTGAGTTGAGGCCGGACATGACTGGAGAAACGGTCGAAATCCGGCGCAACGCGCGGAACCTCGGCCCGTACGCGCAGAGAAACAACGCAATGAAGTGTCTCGCGGAATACGGTTCGGAAATTCTCCCTGATAAGGCAGACTGCTAGCGATTCCACCTAGTTGACAGAAAGAGAGCTGCACGAATAGCATGACTTGCGATGTATTGATACACGTTAATACAACTGCCAGGCATGTATGGCCGGCAAGGAGACAGGAACGTGGCTATTCGTCGGTGGAAGCCCACTGCGGCAGACTGGGTGTTACTGCTCATTTGCCTGTTGTATCTGATTCAGTATTCGGACCGCGTGAATATCGCAACGGCCGCCGGAGCAATCCGGCACGATTTGCATCTGTCGAACACGGAACTCGGTTTCGCCTTCTCGGCGTTTGCTTATCCCTATGCGGTCGTACAACTTTTTGGGGGCTGGCTCGGGGACAAGATTGGGCCGCGACGCATTCTGGCCTGGTTTGGCCTGACCGTCGCGGTGGCATCCGTGCTCACTGCGTTTGCTGGCGGCCTCTGGTCGCTGGCTGCCTGCAGATTTCTCCTCGGTGTCGGTGAGGCTCCGTCGCTTTCCACTGCAACATCGGCTATGTCACGCTGGTTGCCGGTAGAGCGGCGCGGGTTTGCGCAAGGTGTTACCCATGCATGTTCCCGGGTAGGCAGTGCGCTGACCCCGCCGATCATCGCATTGCTCATGACCCTGTGGAACTGGCGTGTCGCATTCGTCATTGCTGGCCTCGTTGGCGTGCTTTGGGTGGCGATCTGGTTCTGGTATTTCCGTGACGAGCCGGCGCTCCACAAAGGCGTAACGAAGGCTCAACTTAAGGCCCTGCCTGTGCCCCGTGACCGGACCAGCAAGGTGAAGGTGCCTGTTCGCCGGTTGTTGAGGAGAATGCTGCCGGTGACTATCGTCGACTTCTGCTATGCGTGGACGCTGTGGGTGTTTCTCACATGGCTTCCGTCTTTTTTCCTGCACAGCTATCACCTCAACCTGAAGAGTTCTGCGCTTTTTACGTCCGGGGTCTTTGTAGCGGGGATCCTCGGCGACACGCTTGGTGGCGCAATAAGCGACAGGATGTACAGAAAGAGCGGGAGTCTGAAAAAGGCACGACGCAACGTCATCATTGCGGGCATGGTCGGTGCACTCGTGTTTCTGACGCCGGTCCTCCTGGTTAAGGACCTGACGCTCGTGGCAGGGAGTTTGTGTTGTGCCTTTTTCTGCATGGAGCTTGTGATCGCGCCACTCTGGTCGGTGCCAATGGATATCGCGCCTCGCTTCGCAGGCACCGCCAGCAGTTTCATGAATGTCGGTTTCGGTATCGCGGGCGTTTTGTCACCTCTCGCATTCGGGTTCATCATCGATCACACGGGCAACTGGACTTTGCCGTTTGGACTGTCGATCGCCATGCTCTTGATTGGCATTGTCTGTACGTTCTGGATGCGGCCCGAGGAACCCCTCATGGAAGAGGAGTCAACCGGTTCGCAGCAAGTGTCTCCTGCAGGAGCAGAGCGAATCACTTAAGGATCTGCGTGACTGGGAACGCGGTGACTGCGGGATTTCGCGCCGGCAAGGAATCGTCGAATGCACGCACGATTCTGACGCCCGCATTCAGGTCGAGCCAGCTTTTAGCTACGTTCGTCGTCAAACGCAATATGTCCCGCTGATACACATCTGCATTGGCGTACCCTGAAACAAACTGTTTTGTTTGACCGGTTGCTTCGCTATAGACGCACCTTTCGATTCGCCCAATATTTCCGCCATAAACGTGGATACTTACCGAAACCTGATCGCGTACGGCATTTGCCACGCGATGAATGTCGCCGGTCCATGGTGAGACAATTTCCACCTGTCCTTCATGCAGCGTCCCGGGACCAATCCGAGGTTTTGATAATCATATAGCCAGCCTCCCCGCCGTTCGACTCGAACGGCGGGCGTAGAGTCGGGGGTGCGAACACCGACGTGACGCACAGGAGGCCAGCATGAACAAGTTTAGTGGAATCGACCTGCACTCGAACAACAGTGTGGTCGTCGTCAGCGATGACGCTGACCGGGTTGTCTACCAGCGACGGTTACCAAACGATCCGGTCCAGATCCGGGCGGCGCTGGCGCCGCACCGCGAAGATCTGGTGGGAGTGGTCATTGAAGCAACATACAACTGGTACTGGCTTGTGGATCAGCTGATGAACGATGGCTATCGTGTGCATCTGGCCAACCCCGCGGCAATCAGGCAGTACGAGGGACTGAAATACAGTGGCGACTTCACCGATGCCGCCCATCTCGCCCAACTGCTTCGTCTGGGACTATTGCCTGAAGGCTACATATATCCGGCAGAAGAACGTCCGGTGCGGGACCTCTCGCGCAAGCGGATCCAACTGGTGCAGTGTCGTACGGCCCAGATCCTCGCCATCGAGAATCTGTTCTCACGCCATTCTGGTGGGCAGATGCAGGGTGAGCGGGTTAAGCGCCTGGATGAGACGCAGGTGAACCAATTCGGTTTTGCACCTGATGTAACGCTCGCGATGCAAGCCAATCTCGCGGTCATGCAAACCTTGCAGGAGGAAATCGAGATCATCGAGAAGCGTCTCATGGAGCGGGTGAAACTGCGCCCAGATTACGCGTTGCTGAACTCCGTGCCGGGCATTGGTCCGGTTCTCGCAACCACGATCATGCTGGAAACCGGGACCATTTCGCGTTTCACCAAGGTTGGCAATTTCAGCTCGTACTGCCGTTGCGTGGACAGCCGGCGTGAAAGCAACAGCAGGAAGAAAGGCGAAGGCAATACGAAGAACGGCAACAAGTATCTGGCGTGGGCATTTGTCGAAGCGGCCAACTTCGCCATCCGCTCGTGCCCGGAAGCCAGGCGCTTTTACGAGCGCAAGAAACGCGCGCGAAACGGGATTGTCGCGATCAAGGCACTGGCCCACAAGCTCGCGCGTGCCTGCTATCACATGCTTCGGGAGCACAAGCCATTTGATATAACCCGATGCTTTGGCTAAAAGGTGGTGCAAGGGGAACGAGCCCAGTATCGCGACTGGTGAAAAGCCATGGTTTTGATTGGGTCTTCCCTTTGCCCCACCCGCTGTTTGCAGATGACCGGGTCGCCCAGGCAATGAGCCATCCTTGACTGGCGTTGCGCAGGCAACAGCCACGGTTTTGCGAAACCCCCTGGACCTTGTCTGGCACCAACGTTTCTCTGGGGCGCCAACAACCGCCAGGGCAGACGTGAGTTCCATCACGGTATGCTTGAACCCGATGGGTGTCTGGTGCGATCCGGTTCGCAACCGGTTCGAGAAAACGGATGCGATACCGCCCCCCTGCAGGCAAGCCGTGACAGCATAACGGAACGAATTTCGCAGGATTTCAATGACGNNCGTCATTGAAATCCTGCGATGGATAGATTTGCACCTTGACTTCGGCTGGCTAATGGGTGTCGCGATAACGATCGCAAGTTGAGCAAAGCATGATATGACTAGGACTACTTATTCCGCCAACGAATAGAACTGGTCAGCGAAAGTTTGTCGGGCGCCGTTGGCTTTCATCTGCCCCTTGGTGATCATGTGAGCCACCTCGATGCCACCCAGCAGGATGCGTGCGGACCGGAAATTCTTGAACCCGAGCATGGGACGGGTACGCCGCTTGATCGCGCGGTGGTCCTGTTCGATGATATTGTTCAAGTACTTCGTCTGCCGGATCTTGATGGGCGTTTCGCGCTCGGCGTTGATGGCTTCCAGCGCAGCCATATTGGCACCGCTCTTGTCGATCGTCACCGTCTCGGGCTCGCCATTCAGGGCGATCGATTTTTCGAAATACCGCCGCGCCGCAGTCTTATCCCGATGGGCCCGCAACAGAAAGTCGATGGTGTTGCCGGCCTTGTCGACGGCGCGATACAGGTATTTCCAGTGGCCATTGACCTTGATGTAGGTCTCATCGACGCGCCAGCTCTTGCCGACGGGGCGTTTGTGGCGGCGAAACGCTTTTTCCAGCACCGGCAGCAGCTTGAGGGCCCAACGATGCACGGTTGAATGATCGACCGAGATGCCTCGCTCCGCCATCATTTCTTCCAGGTTTCGCAAGCTGAGCGGATAGGCCACATACCAGCGCACGCAAGTCAGGATGACATCAAGCGGGTAATGCAGGCGTTTGAGCACGCGGGCCACGGTCGGATTCAGCGTCTTCATCAAGCTTTCAGTCGTTCATCTCGTTCCGCACATCATAGCCGACCGCCTTATTGCAACAGAACCCCTGCGCGGGGTAGCGCGCTCGTGGCACTCTTCCGGTCGATCTTCCTGATCGATTACTTCACGGTCCCAGCGTTTCGCAGTGAACTGCAGCGCGCGCTCAATCGTGGCGAGGCGGTTCACAACGTACAGCGCGCCATCCATCCGGGCAAGATTCCCATTGAGCTTACGCGACATCGCCATTCGATGATCGCTGTGTCCTTGGCGCTGATGCTGCTCACCAACGCCGTGATGGCGTGGAACACGCACATGCAGCGCGCGCTCGACACGATCGAGCGTCTCGGCGGCCAATCGGAGCTGCCGCAGCTTGTCCGTCACATTGCCCCGACTTCGCTGGAAGGTACGAGCCAAAGACACTGGACTCTCTACAGTGCAATGATCGCCTGACTCGATGGATCCCCGGCATGTTCTCCGAGCATCTCTTTCAGATCGCGCTCGATGATGCTGCATAACGTTGAAATGGGAACATCATTTGGGCTACCTTCAAATGGATTCTCCGTGCTTTCCCCAACCTGCTCGAGCGACGTATACATCCACGATACTGCGACACTGCACGGCACCACTAGCCACACCATGTTGCCGTGCATGAAGCCACTCACGGCATCATTCAAATTATCGAATTCGTGAAGCAGCCCGAACGGGAAAAGCAAACAAAAAAACCTCACGAATAGCAAACTGACCGTTGCATATTGACGTGGATAGGGGAAATTCTTGAAACCTTCCGATCTTGACTGGAGATCGATGAAGTCCCCAATCGCCCTTTGGAGTTCCATATAGAAGCTTGAATTTAGATGTCCCGCCATGTGGAGCATCTTGAGCGAAGTGCCTTGTAGGCTCAGTATGAATGTTGCGATAGAAGTGGAAGAAAGCGCTTGCGCTGTTTCCGATGGGGACAAATATTCTGGCAGCAATTCGTTAATGTCTCTTTCCCACTCCGGCACACGGTAAAACCGAAGATATTCAGCATTGTGATGCTTGCCTGTGCTTTCCCAGATACGGGGGCGGCGTAGCTCATATCGCAGCGCGGTCAGCCAGGCAAGGTGCCGATACACCAGTTTTCGGGAAACCTCTTTGTCTTCGACAAAATCGCGTGCGATTTGGCCCCAGCGACGGCTCTTGCTAAGTATGTCAATCCAGACGTCCAAGGCATCTGTTGCCCGGTTGTAGGTTTGAACGTTTTTGAAGCCGACGATAAACGACGTCGCGGTTCCGAGCAAAACCACGATAGTCAGAGGTACTGATAACCATGTAACAGCGAAGAACTTGTAAAGAATAACGGGTACAGAACCGCAAATCAGAAGCCCGTAGATTTGCCGGCGAGTCCAAATCAAAAACTCCGATACCTTATACGATTTTCCAAGGTGCATTTTGTGTGTCTCAGACTAACGCAGGTGAGTAAAAGGGCGTGGACAACGTGCTCACCCAGCGCTACCTTCCGCGCTCGATTGAACTGGCCGGACTGCTTCGTCCCCTAGGCGCCGCACGTTCGGCTTTTGTGACATATCTCAGAAAATTTTACATCACACCTCGTGCCTAGCGAGTGAGCCAAGCATGCTGTGATTGTTGTTCTCTCAGCAACACGGACGTGCCCGTTCTTGGTCTTCTATCGAGGACTAGGCGCGCATATGATGGCGACCCGTTCGATTCCGGCGCGGCACTATGTTCGGACCATCCGGGCAACGTCCAGCCCATCCAACTATCGGAAAGTCGATCGACTGGCGCTCAAGTTTTCACCCGGCTGGAGAGATCTGTTCATGGACGACGACGCGCGTGCCTTCAATGGGCATCGCCCTCGGCTGCAGAAGATGGCGTATCGGATGCTGGGGTCGATTGCGGAGGCCCGAAGATATCGTGCAGGACGTCTGGCTGCGCTGGCATGCGGCCCCCTGCCAGTCCATCGAAGACGTTGAAGCGTGGTTCGTTACAGTTGCAACGTAAGCGCCCGGCCATGGCACCCCGGGGAGTGCACGCCGGCGATCAGGCGGTGATCGGCGCCCAGCGATGAGG
>NZ_CYGY02000135.1 GCF_900007165.1 Paraburkholderia piptadeniae | reverse complement strand
GCTCGAGCATTTGCGACGCACGCGCGCCGCGATGCGTCGTTCGCGCCATTACACACAGAAGACTGGCGATCACGGCCGAATTCGCGATACCGTCTCGATCAGCGAACGCCCCGCTACAGTTGAAGACCGCGCCGTACCGGGTCACTGGGAAAGTGATTTGCTTTGCGGAAGTGCAGGCAGTCAGATCGCAACGCTTGTCGAGCGCCAGACACGCTACGTGATGCTGGTGAAGATCGCCAGCAAGGATAGCGAAGTGGTCGCCAACGCTCTCATCAGGCACGCCTGCAAATTACCGCAGGAACTCTATAAGTCGCTGACCTGGGATCGCGGTACAGAGATGGCCGACCACAAGCGCTTCTCGGTTGCTACCGACATCAAGGTCTATTTCTGCGATGCCCAGAATCCCTGGCAGCGCGGGTCGAACGAGAATACCAACGGGCTATTGAGACAATATTTTCCTAAAGGCACCGACCTATCGGTGTATTCACAAGCCAGGCTCAATGCCGTGGCCAGGCGGTTGAATGAACGTCCGAGGAAAACCCTGAACTACGAAACGCCAGCCGAGCGATTCCAGCAAACTATTGCATCGACCGGT
>NZ_CYGY02000047.1:300-138151 GCF_900007165.1 Paraburkholderia piptadeniae | reverse complement strand
ACCGGTTGAATGCGCACAACTGTAGCCGCCGTTAGCCGAGGGTCGCGCCGGCGGCAGCTATAGCTCAGCAGTCGTTGGATCGCCGGCTACCTCGAATGACAGCTTTTCACCTGCGCGAGGACAGCACTCGACCCGATTTGGCCATTCGGCTAGTCTCTGCGAATGTCCCCACCTCGCTCCGAAGCGGCCGCTTTGGCCCACTCCTGCCGTCGGACGTCAATGGAGTGTTAGTCCTTTTCGATGAGCGAATTTGAGCGAGCGCTCGGCACACAGGGAAATTACGTCAGCCCCGTATTGTTTGGCATTGGCTGGCAGCGCAAGCGTCGTTTGAGTTCGCGGGGCCAGCATTACCGATATTGGCTGCGCCCAGCACGGAGCGTCGTCCTTCAGGTCTGGCTGAACCCGACGCGGGACAGCAGTTCAGAGAATCTTGGATCGGAGCGAACGCTGTCGAAGGTAGGTTCTGTCCTGAGCTCAATGAAATCAGGACTGTGCTCATCGTAGGCTTTTTCCAGCCAGCCGAAGGTCTGCTCTTTGTCCCCGAGCGAACCAAACACTCGTGCCATGTTGTAGGGGTGGACGTAGTGCTTTTCGGATTCCCCCTCCAGCGCATCCACGATCTGCTGCATGGCCGCTCTCATGTCGGCGGCGGCATAGGTCTGGGCCAGCCCCATCAGCGCCTCTGTGCTCCTCCCGGAAAGAGTTACAGCCTTCTGCATCTCCTCGATTGCGTCATGGAACAACTTCTGTTGCTGGTAAACCAATCCCAGCCTGAGGTGAAGCACAAAGTGGTTTGGATCGATTTCGAGGGCTTTACGGAGTTCTTCCCGTGCCTGGTCGTATCGCCGGGCAAGGTACAAGATCATGGCAACAGATGAATTCAGCACTGAATTCAACGGATCCATCTGCTGGGACTGCCTGACCCTGGTAATGGCTTCTTCGGCTCTGCCCACCGACATAAGATATTCCGCGTACCAATAATAGGCGATCGCGTGTCCTGGGCTCAGTTCAATGGCGCGCAGGAAATCCTGTTCCAGATCGACCCAGTCCCAATCGTGCAAACGTACGTGGGCCAGTGACGCGTAGGCCTCACCCAAATCAGGTTCAATCTGCAGCGCTTTCCTGGCTGCCATTTTTGCTTTATGAAACGTTTCGCGTGCAGGGCTCACGCCGCGACATGCAAGCATCGTGTAAGCGTCGGCCACTCCATCATAGGCGGCCGCAAAGTTCGGCTGGTGTCCAATAGCGAGCTGAAAATACTCAATACTCTTTCGCATTCCTTCTTCGGTGCGCTTGGACCAGAAGTGACGTCCCTTGAGATATGCTTCGTGCGCCTGCGCATCAACGACAGGAGTACGGTCTAAGCGCCTTTGCTCGTGCGGCGCGAGCTTGATCTCAATTTCGCGGGCAATTGCCTTGGCCACCTCGATCTGCAGTGCCAGGATGTCATGCTGGTTCCCCTCGTAGGTCTGGGCCCAAAGGTGCGTTTCGTCGCTTACCCGGATGAGCTGCGCCGCAATCCGTACCCGATCTCCGGCGCGCCGGACGCTTCCCTCGAGCACGTGGGAAACTCCGAGGTCTTGGCCGATCTGATGAATGGTCTTGGTCGTGGATTTGTAGCGCATCGCGGAAGTCCGGGCGATCACACCCAGGCGCTCCGAGCTGAGCCGGGCAAGTTGGGTGATCATATCCTCAGTTAAACCCTCACTAAAGTAATCATATTTGTCGCCGCCACCGAGACCTTCGAACGGAAGCACGACCAGCATCACTCGCCCCTCCGATAGCCATGGTTTATTTGGGAGCGGTAATGCTTGCGGTTCACTCGGTTCGCTTGCCACCAGCGCCCTGCCGTTAGGTTCCAAACGTCCCGCTCCATCCTCACGGAGCGGCGGCCTTCCTGGGACAGCATTGACCGGTCGATGCCGGTTCCGATACAGCGCATCAGCCACAATGATCGCGATTCCAACAAAGACAAACACCGGCCGAGCATCGAGCGCCAAGCGCGACAAATGTTCCACCCTCTCTGGCCTCGCAATATAGCGGATTAGTCGAGCTATGAATTCCTGCGGCGCGAAGCCGGTGATTGCTAAGAGGACTCCCCCAATGAACCATTCGCTAACCCGCGCTCGCAACATTGCCCACAAGTGCCCTCGGTATTCGCTGTGGGGTTTGTCTGTCTTTTTCATCTTCCATCTCGTCCCCGAATAAAGTCGTTTCGGCCAGGCGTTAAGGGCCCCGCCGCGGCACAGGAAGTTGGAATGTGGCCTAAGGCGTACACGCCGTCACAATCCTGGCGCGGCGTTCTCCACGCCTACACCCACAGCGTTCATAGTTTCTGTGGTGATGAGTGGCGCGGCGCTGCGGTCCGCTGATAGCCTTCAAGTAACTCGAACGATTCGTGCGCGCGGCAGGATCGAGAAAATTGCAATTCGTCCCACGCCGAGATAGCTACATCTGTAACTATCTGCTTTTTTTAGACGCAAATCTACGCGCCACCTTGCAGACCACCTCGCCCCGCCAGTGGATTCGCCTCCTCGGAGTGGGCCTCGCGGAGAAAAGAATTTCCATCACCGTGTTCGACGCGTACTTTGACGATGCACTCAGCCGGGTTGCGAAATTGATCGACGAACGCAGGCACATGACGGAATAAACCCTATCCGCACGCCTTGCCCCAACTTATATCCGACGTCGGCTGTGCGCCGAACTGCGGTCATTCGATGGCGCTTGTTGAATGTTCCTTGTGGCCGGGAGCATCAGTTCATGAACGTTCTACAGAGCTGACGTTGGAGTCTCAGCGCCAGCTTTTCGGCGAGGTGGGTGAACGCCTGGCAAGTCGTGGGTGGAACCAATTGTATCGGCGGGTCTTTGATCGCCATTCCGTGCCGAACGGCAGGGCACGGCTATGTCGAAAACGTCTGAATATGTCGCAGATGAAACTGGCATCAATGCGTGGGCAGGACCGAAGTGGACAAGGACTAAAACTGGCCGACGCAGTGTCGGTATGGTCGAGACGCAAGGGCCGTGATAGCGAGAATTTCTGGAGTACAGCGGAATATTTGGTGTACAGCGTTCGTTTAGCCTCTCTGGCGCTCGCTCGCGGAGCAATCTCTCACCAGTCAGAGTAAGGAGCGTAGTCATGTCTCAGGTCTCTTGGGGTCTCAAAGCGGCAGCCGTGATTGTCCTCGCCGCCGGTTTCACAATCGGGCATGCCCATGAAGACGATGCTTACGTCGTCACACCACTTGTGTCCAACGTGGCAGGCGCGGCTCCGAAGGTCGACGGGGTACTACAGAACGCCTGGGGTATCGCGTTTAGTCCGGCAGCAAGTCCGTTCTGGATCAACGACAACGCCACCGGCTGCGCCACGCTGTATGACGGCGCGGGGACAAAGGTGGCGCTGCAGGTCTCCATCCCGCTGCCAGGCAATGTCATCCCGGACAGCGCCTGTCATCCCTTCTTTCCCAACAATCCACCGAAGACCACGCCCGCGGCGCCGACCGGGATGGTGTGGAATCCCTCACCGGCGTTTCTCGTGCCAGGTACCACGATCCCGGCCGTATTCATCTTCGCGACCGAGGACGGCACGATTTCCGCTTGGGCCGGCGGGCTGAATCCGCCGAACAACGCCGTGCTCGCGGTCGATAACTCGGCCACCCCCTCCGCCGCCAACGGGGCCGTCTACAAGGGTCTCGTCGTCGGTGTGAATGCGAAAGGAGTATTCCTGTTTGCGACGAACTTTCGCTCGGGGCAGATCGATGTATTCGGGCCGAGCGGCGGCACGAAAGGCTTGTTCATGCCCGCGACGACGGACGGCGGCTTCATCGACCGAAAGATCCCAGCCGGATTCGCGCCGTTTGGCATCGCGAACATCGATGGCGACCTTTTCGTCACCTATGCAAAGCAGAACAAGGAGAAGCACGACGACGTTGCAGGCGAAGGTCTGGGATTCGTCGATGTATTCGATACAGACGGCCACCTGCTGCGCCGTTTCGCCAGCCGAGGGCCGCTCAACTCACCGTGGGGAGTCACTCGCGCATCCTTTGCGTTCGGCCGCTTCAGCGGAAAAATACTGATTGGCAACTTCGGCAATGGCCGGATCAATGTCTTTAACGATAACGGCACGTTCGTCGATCAACTGGAGGATGCAAACGGCAATCCACTGGCTATCGACGGCTTGTGGACCTTGACACTCGGTGGCGGCCGCAACTCGAGCTCGGACACGGTGTACTTCTCCGCAGGTCCTAACAAGGAGATCAATGGACTGTTCGGTACCATAGCTCCGGTGAGCGCCTCCAAGGCACACGTGTCGGCTGAACAGGGGCAATAACCGGCAGCGCGTGGCTCCCCGTGCAACTCCAAAGCACGATATCGCTGACCATCGACGACGTGTCTATCCGAGTTGGAGACGAAGGACGTAAGCACAGCCGGTCGCGCAGTTTGGCAAGACGCGACCGGCGCTTCTCGGGCCAGGGACTTCCTGTCCGCGCGCAGGCAAACTGAATACCGTCAGAACGGTTCACCAACCATCTCTTCCCTCTTGCGCCAAAGTGCATGAGCGTTTGCCACCGGCGTACTCCAATAGTCGATAAGACTCACGACGCCCGCAACTCACGGCCCCCCTTACCTATCCGTCGCCGCAGCAGCGTGCGCAAAGTGACGCCGTCCGCGTAACCGACCTGTTCGGCGATCCGATCGACGCTAACCTTGCTCGTCTTCAGCAGATGGACGGCGCGCTCGACCCGCAGATCCTGAATGTACTCGACGGGCGTTTTACCGAGCACCTCGTTTAGACGTCGCGTCAACGTTCGCTTGCTGGTCGCCAATTCTTCGGCGGCGTCGTCGAGCCCGATGGCCGTGTCGAGGTGTTCGCGCACCCAGCGGTCGAAACGCTCGACGAGCGGGTCCGAATGGGCCAGGTGATCGGAGATCGCAAAGGCAGACTGCTACGGCCGCGAATCGTGGATCAACTGCGCGCTTGCCGAAGAATAAACGTTTCGTATCGCCCCTGTTTGTGCCCCGATGGGACGAGTGACAACACGATGTCCACCGGCGACCCTTTCGTTGGGCCGCCGGGATTTGTAAAAAATCCGGTCACGATATTTGGCCGGCAAGACACTGCGGGCAGGCTTCGCCCGCGTCCAAAGATGTCCCGCTCTGTAAATCCGTAATCGGCAACCTCGGCCCTGATGTCCGCGAGTACCTCCTGGAACTCAGCAGCCCGGGGGCGTCGGCCGCCTGCCCTGCAAGCTCGGCCATCTGTGCATTTAGCTCTTTATATGTCGCCAGGACTCCCCCCCAACAGACATGGTGATGACGATCATAGCCCGCTTCGGGCCGCAGCGATTCGTAGCTGGCCCTCCTGCCGAGAGACGGAAGTACCCACCCTGCTCACGCTTCGCAGCATGTCTGCGGCTGCTCCACTATTCACCCGAACAGCCCTTGCTGCCGCACGTCTCGCGCGGGCGGCAGCGAGACCTTCGCGCGCCGGACCGAACGTTGTCGCGCGATGCAACGCACGTGGGCAACGAGCTCCGCGCGCACCTCACCTGCCACCACCAGCGTGTACCGCCGCATGCCGCTAGCGGCGCCGGTTGTTTCGCGCTGACATTCAAAGAACGAGCTGGGTCTGTGTCACCACGGCTACGAGCTTGCCTTCGGCCGTAGTGATACGGGTTTGCCAGACCATCGTGCGTCGGCCCCGATGGACGGGCGTCGTCTCGCCAACGATGCGTGATCCCGCAGGCGCTGCACCCACGAAATTCGTTTTGCTCTCGATGGTTGTCGTCGTATGTCCTTCTGGCAGATTGGCGATGGTCGCCAAAGCGCCCAAGGTATCGGCAAAGGCCATAATTGCGCCTCCATGCGCGACTGCCGGCGTCGTACAGAGGTCCTCTCGCACAGTCATCTCACCTACGACATAGTCGGCCGCGGCGCTGACCACCTTCACACCGAGAAGATTAGCGAACGGAAGAGGATTTTCCTTGTAGTGGGAAAGCAGATCCATGACGACAGCTCCGGATGGAAGATGCAGAGGCAGCCAGGGCGGCCGCTGCAGGGCAACAAGCGTCAAGGCCCGGATCGAATACCCGCGAACCGTGTCGAGCAGCCAGAGTTCGTCCTGCATGACAGCGCTGCACTGAGCAGCGTCGAGCCTCTCGAAAGATAAATGGGTACGCAACGCGTCGCTTCGACATTCGAACGGCTGACGCCCGGTCGTGCCCGCAAACACTGCAGCCTGTCTGACCTGCCCCCTAATGTGAACCGCTGAGTTCGTCCGCGCAACCGTCAATCCGTGTCCCCCGCCTTTCCCGCGTCGCGCCGTCGTGCCGGTGGTAACCGGTTTATTGCGCGCCACGATTGGCCAGCGCGCGCCGGTACTGGTCGTTGTCGACCAGCAGGTAGTCGATCCGCTCCCGCAACTGCCGGTTCTGCGTACGCAGTGCGTCGGCCGACATTCGCACTTCGGCGGCGGCGAACGTCAGCTCTCACTGCGAGCGAATGCGTACTTGCGAACCCTGCGCGACAATTCGAAACGCTGTCGCTTCAACGGCGGGTTATCAAGCATATTGGACATCTTCGGATGGGGGCGTCACTCGGCTGTTCGCGTCGCGACCTCACCCCGTTGTTGCAACTGCGACACCCCAGCCAACCAGCAGCACCGCCTCCGCAAAAGGAAGCCATCGTGCTTGCGGCAGCATTTTTTCGAGCATTACATAGATCGACAGAGCGGCAACCCAAAGCACGTTCATGACACCAAACACGAAGAGCAACGCCATGAGTAGCCCGCAACAGCCAACGCAATAGGCCCCATGGCGGAATCCCATGATCCCGGCACCCAGGGTGCCGTCGCGCCATTCGGTCAGAAGAAAACCGAGTGGGGAAGCACACTTGCTTAGGCACGCGTGCTTTAAAGGTGTCAGTTGGAAGACTCCCGCAATGACCAGGAGAGCGCCCCCAAGCAGCGGGGTTGCGCTCACCATCATCGGTGTAACGAGACGGGCCTCGAGCAGGCCCCACTGCGCGAGCGTCGCCAACAGGCTGAAGCCGGACCACATAGCCAGGTAGCCGAGAACAAATACGCTCGTGTGGACATATGGCAGTCGTTGCGTACGCCGCTGGCGGCTCAAGAACGCGAAACCCAGAACCATCGGTACGATCGACGGGAGCATCATGGCGGCCATCATGGTGGCCCACATCGCCAGCACCAGCAGCAGATCGATGGCGCCCCAATCCGTCATGCGCGGCATGATAGCCATGGCTGCGCCCGCGTCCATGTGCTCCATGCCCCAGCTCATGTACAGCACGTAGGCCCACGCGAGCGTTGCGGCTGCCGTGAGTCCCGACAGTACGATCACGCGGTCCCACACGGGCAGCCGTCGCGTCACGAAGCCGCCCCGAAAACCTGGCTCAGCCATGGTAGGCGAACGGAGAATAGAAGCCGTTTCGATCTGAGATTTCTCTCGAAAAGCCGTGGTCGGTGAAGCGAAAGCGCGTCGATTTCCCGATCACCGCCGCAAATCCCGGGACAGGGGTAAGCGGGTGATTGCTGATGGTGACGTCGCCTCCATCCTGACCAGACAACGCCTCAATTTCGACGTCCGCCACATTGGGTATGCGAAGGCTGCGACGCTTCCCGTCGAGGTGGTAGTCGATCGCAGCTGGCTTGACGCCCATCACTTCGCCAATCATCGGACCCAGCGCGGAAAGCGGCCCGCCGGCTTGACCGGAAAAGATCTTACCTAAAGCCTCTTGCTGCTTCGGTGTCCCGCGTTCGTCGAGGTAAAGGGCCACCTTCCACTTGTTTTGCAGCATGTGACCGGGCGAATACGCAAAGAGAGCGATGTTGAGTCCGTCCAGAGCCACGTCGGCGAACTCGCCTTGATCGACGTGCCAACCGATCAGCACCGCGCAGTCTCCATCCGACGGCGGACTGAGACAAACGCAACTGCACGGGGCGTAGCAGTTGCAGCTTTCGAAATACGTACCGGCAACCTTCCAGCTCTCGGCCATGGCATTGCCCTCCTTCGTTCGGACGCGGGCAGGGTGTGCGCGCAAATCAATTCAAGTCTAGGTCGAAATGGCCGGGGGGCGTGGGCCGCATGCCTCGAGCACCGTGTCCTACGCGCCTTCGGGCGCTGGAGGTTCGCAAACAGGGCTGACTCTCTACCCAATGGCGCGCTCGACTTGTTCATCGGCTGCCCTGCAAAGAATCTGCTTCCCATGCGACTCGGCATAGGACGTGACCCGCAAGGCATGACGATTCGTACGTCCCGTTCAGCGGATAGTGAATTGGATTCCTGGGTTTCGGCGTGTTGCCGATCACTATCAGTGGCACTTCCTGGCTGGTAAGTCCTCGCCGTGCGACTCGCGACATTCGCTCACGGGGTGACCGGTAACTGGTGCGGAGCAGCCGCTCGAATGCCCTTTTGACGCGACAACGAGCGGCCTTAGTTGGCCGAGCCCAGCCTCAATGATTCTCGCCGGATCACATGAGGCCGATGTGCAGGTCGGATTCGTGAAGCTACTGTTCCTTTATCCCGACGCGCGGCGAGCCTCCTCCGAACCGAGTCGCGGATACGCCGACGGACCTTACTTCTTCTCCGTCACGACTTTGATTCCAGGAATTGTCGTCGCGAGGTTTTCCGTCAAAAGATCCGCACGTACCCGCTCCGCTTCCGTGAGACTGGCACGAACTCGCGCCTCGACGATGCGGGCAGGCTCCAGGAAACGCCGCCACCCCAACTGTGCAGCAAAGCTAACCTGCGCACGCCGGAGCCACGCATCACCGAGCGCGCGGTCCCGCGTTACGCCATCGCCCCGCCAGAACAGGATACCCGTCTCGACCTGCGCGAACGGACTTCCCGTCAACGCCTTGTTCAGCGTCGACAACGCGGCCCAAGTGGCACGATCACCCTCTTGCATCGCGACTGCGACAGATGTCGTTGCAATGGGCTGCCCGGCGTTCGTCGACGGCTCGCCCTCGAGTGCGAGCCAGTATTGTGCTCGCGCAGTCGGCGCGACGCCACCGCCTCCGTCCTGCTCCAGCAGCGCAAGTGCGATCGCTGCCTGGCGCGACCCGAGCGCGGCTGCCTTCCGATACCACTGGGCTGCGAGCGCGTCGTCGCGTGCGACGCCATTTCCGGTCTGATAGACATTGGCAAGTTCATTCGCCCCATCCGCCGAACCGGCGGCGGCAGCCTTCTCCAGCCAGCTCCGGGCGATCAGCGGATTTCTCGCGACTCCACGCCCATAGAGGTAAGCTTCGCCCGTCAGATCCATCGCACTGGAACTGGTCGTCGCCGCTCGGCTCGCCCACTCTAACGCCTCGCGATCGTCGAACTCGCCGCCGAGCCCATTGAACAGATGCGATGCCAGAGCGGACTGCGCATCCACATTCCCGTGGGCGGCAGCCCGCCGAACCCAGTACAGCGCCGCACCGAAATCAACAGCCACGCCGCGCCCCAGATCGTAGGAGTCTGCGAGCATCGACTCGTATGCCGCATCGCCCGTCGACGCGAGACGCCATTGCCAGTACGCGCGCGTTGCCGACGACAGAACGGGCTCAGTCGCGAATCCGGACGCCAGTTGCTGCATGGCAAGCGTATCGCCTGCCCCGGCAGCCGCTGTGCACCAGCGCTGCGCCTTTGCCGCATCGCGAGCGACACCCGAGCCGTTCGCGTAGGCAAGGCACAGCACACGCTGGGAGACGCCGTCATTCGACTCCGCTCCGCGCGTGAACCATTGCAGCGCGGTCGCCTGATCAGGCACGGCGCCCTCACCCTTCGCGTACAGGGTGCCCATCGCCGCGTAGGCCGGACCGAACTGCTGCGCGACCGCCTTGATCAACCACTCCTTTGCGGCGGAACGTTCGTCCGGTGACGACCGCTTGAGCAGCAACATGGCCAATGCCGTTTGGGCCTGTGCGTCACCATGCATCGCCGCACGTTGCAGATACGATTCGCCCAGCACCTCATCGCGAGGCACGCCGTTGCCATTGATGTACAGCACCGCGACGATGCGTTCGGCATCCCTGTTGCCGCCATCCGCCGCCTTGCGATACCAGGCGAGCGCTTCCGTTTTGTCCGACGCCACGCCTTCCCCCGCAAACAGCATCGCGCCCAACATCACCTGCGCTTGCGTGTTGCCGCGCTGTGCGCCGAGCCGCGCGAGCCGGTAAGCCAGTGCGAGATCGCGCGGCCCGCCGAGTCCGGCGTAGGCGAGCGATGCGAGGTTGTACGAGGCGATGCCGAGCCCCTGCTCCGACGCCCGCCCGTACCAGAGCCGCGCCTCTTCCAGGTCCCGGCGGCCGCCCTCACCCTGCTGCAGCATCGTACCGAGATCGTTCTGTGCGGCCGCAACGCCTGCCTGCGCCGCGCCACGCATCCAGCCGACGGCGGCGTCGGCGTCGACGGGACCACCCTGCCCCATCCGGTATTGCACTGCCAGTGCGAACTGGGCAGTCGCGTCACCGTTGAGCGCGGCTTTGCGATGCCATTCGCGCGCCAGCGCCTCGTTGCGTGCGACACCCGTGCCTTGCGCGTACAGGTCGCCAGTGCGACGTTGCGCGTAGGCCAAACCGTTGCGAGCCGCCTGCGCCATGAGCGAAAAGCCGCGTCGAGCGTCCGCCGAAACACCCTTGCCCGAAAGATAGAGTTCCGCGAGGACGGCCTTTGCGTCCGGCTGCTTCTGTGCCGCCGCTGCGGCGAGCCAGCCTGCGGCGCCGTGCGCATCCGCACTGACAACGCGGCCCCGCAGCATCGCCATCCCGAGCAGAAACTGCGCGTCGGCGTCGCCATGCAACGCTCCGTGGATGAACCACCCGACACTGCCCGCCTCGTCGCCGGGCACGCCCGGTCGCCCTACCAGCAGCATCCGCCCGGCATTGGTCGCGCCGTGCGGGTCGCCGTATCTGGCGGCACGGACAAAGAGACGATAGGCGCAGGCGAAATCGACCGGGCCGCCCTCGCCGTTGTAGTGCATCAAGCCAAGCGTATCAGCGGACCTTCCGTCGCCGCCCTCGACTGCGCGGCCAAGCCACACGCGCGCAACTCGCGGATCCCGCGGCACCCGGTAACCGTCGCGGTACAGCGTGCCGACGAGGCGTTGCGCGCGTGCATCGCCCTCCGCTGCCAGCTGTGTGAGGATCGCCAGCCCGGTATCGTCGGGCGGTGCAGCAAAACCGAACAGGACCATCTGACCATACGTCACGCGGGCAGCAAGGTTGCCTTTGGTCGATTCGGCGGCGCACGTAGCGCGCAACTGCACAGGCGTGCTGAGCGGTGTCAGTGAGAACCAGCTGCCCGCCGTCGCGAGCAGCACGCAGGGCGAAGTCGGATCGTCAAACGATGCGACAGCCGAGGTGCTGGGAAACACTGCGCGATGCGCCGAGCCGAATGGCGCCGACGGAAAAGCCTGAGTGACAGCAGGACAGGTCGCCCCAGCGATAAGCGCGAGGGACAGAAATCGTGCAGCAGCCGTTACCGTCACACAGCGCCCCTCGTCACCAGCCCCCACTCATTCGTCCCATACGGTTGAAGGTCGTTGATGCGGCCGACGTATGCCCGTGCGGCCGCGTCGTCATGCTTCACATAACGCTCGTAGGCGGCCCCCATGAACCAGGTCTCCGCGAGCGCGTTTTCAAGCATCTCCGGAGAGGGAATCATGACGGCCTGCGCGTACACCATGTCGATGGTCACGCGCCCCTGCATGTACAGCAGTAACCAGCGACGATAGTTGCCAGGTATCAGCTGTGCATTGCGCCGGATGTAATCGTCGAAGTAGGCATTTGTCGGTGCCGAACCGCCGCTGCGCGCGCGAACATACACGTATATCGCGGCCAGATAGTCCCGGTCGAACGGCGCCGCACCTTGTGCGTTGTCGGCGAGTGACGCGATGCCGCTGGCCCAGTCTCGCTTCAGGATGTACGCCCACGCGAGTGACACCGTCAATTCGTTGTACTTGACGTAGATAGCCGTTTTATCAGTCGCGCCTTCAAGTTCTGCGCGCATCTTCGCGGCCAGAGGAGCGGATTGAGCGATGGCGTCGTCTAACCTGTTCAGCTCGACCAGCGTGGTGATCTTCGACTGCCGGAACGCGATGTCGTCCGGCGCCAGAGAGATCGCCTGGTCAATGGCCTTCAGCGCCTCCTGATGTCGATTGGAATTGTCCAGATAAGCGGAAATGTCGCTGTATGCCTTGGCTCTCTCCTGTTGTGTCGTCGCCGACTTGAGCGACAGCTGTGCCTTACTGAGCGCCTGCTCAGACAGCTCGCGCAACGGGTTAGCGGCGCCAAACGGATGCCGGCGCTCGCTCACGGGATCAATCTTCAGCGCGGCCAGTTTGGCGCGCGTCGGCTCATCGATGGCCTGGTCGGTCGCCCAACGCGCGAACTCCACATAATCCGCCCGCGCACCCGCCGTGTCGCCGATGGCCTCCCGCTCCGCCGCGCGCAGCCGGTAAGCGTCCGCGGATGCGCACTGGATCGTGAGCCCCTTCGAGAGCGCGTCAATCGCTTCCTGATGTCGTCCCGTTCCGCCGAGCGCCTGGCCGAGCGCCTGGTAGTATGGCGCGCCGAGTGTGGTGTCCAGATCGTGTTTCGACTCGTGCGCCGCCCGGACCCGATCGAGCGTGTCGAGCGCTTCCTTATAACGACGATTGGCGTCGTACAGATGCGCAAGCATGAGAAGCTGCAAGTCGGTCGGTGCCGGCGTCAAAGCGACGCCCGCCTCTTGCGCCTCCAATGCCGCGCCGGGGTGCTTAAGAATTGTTTCGACGACCGCGAGTTGCAACTGCATGGTTGCGCGCATCTCGACAGTCAGGCTCCGCGAGGCAAGACATTGTCTTGAAAGATCAGCCGCTTCGTTAAATCTGCCAGCGCTCGTTGAAATGAAAACGCCACGGCAGGCAGCCAGCACGTCGGGCGGCAAGCGGGCCCATGCCTGCGCGGCGTTCGCCGCGGGCGAAGCGGAGCTTGCGGCTGAAGCGGGCGGCATGGGCTGGTGCGCGCACGCACTCAGGCCTAACGCGGCGAATGTGAAGACGGCCCGGCTAACGATGTTTTTCATATTGTGTTCCGAAGGGCGTGTTCCACCATCGTCATGCGATGCAGCATGCATCGCTTTGTCCTAAACGGACCAGGATTATCTAACGGCAGATGCCTTGGATTCTTGAGCGAGACCGTAAGACCCGACATGAGCCGAACTCGCGCGGGATGGGGGAGCGTCAATAACCGCCCGGTTTTTCCAGAAGAGATTTGCGCCCGAAAACGGCCGCACGAACCCGGACTTAACATCGCTTCGTGCGGCGACGCTGGCGCCGGGTTTCAGTTTGCCCGGAAATCTGGCGCGTCATCGACTTCGATGCCAAAGCATCTGATTGTGCTTCCAACCTGGCGATGGCCTGGCGACAGTCAGACGGCGCTGAGGCTTGGCGCGCGCAGTTGCCGGGCGGCCCGGCTGAAGCGATCATTCGCGGTAACGCATTGGACGGAGATCCGACGATGTCAAAGATGGCAAAGATTCGAGGATTCGTTGTGGCGCTGGCGCTCGTTGGCTCGATGGCGCACGCGCAGACCACCGACTTCTGGGGAACGCGTCTTCCCGATCAGCCGACGCAGTTTATTTTCGGCTACGGCTCGCTCATCAACACGCCATCGCGCGACGCCACCGCCGGCAAGCCGGTTGCGGCGATTCCGGTGCGGGTCTCGGCGGCGTTCGGCTATGTGCGCAGCTGGAGCGACCGCGCTCGCTCAGGATTCACGGCGCTCGGCCTGCGGCGTCCGTTCGAGGGCGAGGCGCCGATGACGATCAATGGAGTGATCTATCCCGTAGTCGGCAACGACATGTCCGCGTTCGACGAGCGCGAGAAGGGATACGTGCGCGTCGAGGTGCCGCGCGCGCTCATCGAGGCCGTATCATGGCAGCCGCTGCCGGCGCAGGGAACTGTCTGGGTCTACGTGCCGAAGGCCGAAGGCAAAGCGCCGGGCGAAGGGCTTCCGGTGCCGGACGCGAGGTTTCCGCTCGTCGAGTCGTATATCGATGTCGTTATCGAGGGCGGGCTCGAGTACGGGCCGGAGTTCGCGCGCGAGATCATAGAGACGACCCGAGACTGGAGCCCCTACTGGCTCAACGACCGCACGCTCGCACGCCGGCCATGGGTGTTCGACAAACAGTTCGCGATGGTCGATGCACTGCTCGCGACATCGGCGCCCTGCTTCGCGCAGCGGGCGTTCTCGGAGGACTATGCGACCGCGAGCGCCGCGATCGCCAAACGCAAAGGCAACATGTGTCTTCGGGAGGCGCACGGCCGCTAGACCATCCGGCCTATTGATTGTTACGCCGTCCCTTTCAGTCGTCCTTGACTACCCTGACTCTCGCCGCGTGAGCCGCCCTCGGCGCGAGCGGTCGTGCAGCGCTCTCAACCCCAAGCTCTTTCTTCTTCCGCACTGACAACCGTGCACTGGAGCCCCTGCGCGGCACCCGCGCGATCAATCGCCGCTTCGAGCCGTGCGAACGGATAGGTGGCAAGCTCGACAACATCGAGCGACAACAGTCCCGACGACACGAGCGACACGAGCGCGAGGTAATCGGCGCGGCCGTACATGAAGTGACCGATCAGCTCCCAGTTGTTGCGCAGCATCTCGCTGTAGGCGATGGGCAGATCGACATCCATGCTGCCCATCAGCACGAGCCGCCCGTTGCGGCGCAAGCTGCGTAGCGCCGCGAGCGTCGCATCCGGTTCCTGTGCGTGGCCGACCATGTCGAAAGCGAGGTCGGCACCGCCGCCAGCCGCCTCACGGATTGCAGCGACATCGCGTGCACCATCGCGCGTCAGCACGATCGGCACGACGCGGCCGCGGCCCAACTCGGCGAGCTTCGCGAGCGGCTCGGCGCGACGGCCGAGCGCGACGATGCGGCTGGCCCCGAGCGCCAGCCCCGCGATCACGGCCGCCGAACCGAAGTATCCCGTCGCGCCGTTCACGATCACTGTCTCGCCGGCCGCAAGTCTGCCGCGGCGCAAGCCGCCGAACGGCACCGAAAATTTGCCGAGCGCCGCCAGGCGCGCTGACGGTATGGCATCCAGGCCGTCGAGTGCCAGCACGGATGAAGCCGGAAATTCCGCGAACTCGCGCAGCGTTCCGTGCGGAAAATCTGCGAGCATCGGTGCGCTGCCCGCGCTGATGCCGGTGAGGCCAATCAGAATCTGCTCGGGCTCGGCCACGGCTTCATTGGCGACCCAGTGCGGGTGCACGACGACGCGCTGGCCGGGCCGAAAACCAAACACGCCTTCGCCGACGGTCTCGATAATGCCGATGCCGTTCGTCCCCGGCGAAAACGGCCCGGGCGGAAATGCGTATGGCAGCTTGCCTTCGACGTACGACCGGGTATAGCTGAGCAGCGGCACCGCCTCCATTCGCAGCAGCACGGCGCCGCGCCGCGGTAGCGGCGTCGGCTCATCGCGCAAGACCAGGGGTTTGCCGGGTTCGTCGAGCATCCAGGCTTTCATCGTCTTTCCTCAAGAATGGTCATCGGACGATTGAACTGTAGTAGTGGCCGACATATTCTTGAAATCAATAGTCAACATTGGACCTATCAACGTGTTTGATTTGAGAGGAATCGATCTGAATCTGCTGGTGTCGCTCGATGCGCTGCTCGAGGAAGCCAATGTAACGCGCGCGGCCGAGCGGCTGCATCTGACGCAGCCGGCGCTCTCGACGCAGCTCGCGCGCCTGCGGCAGATCTTCGGTGATCCGCTCCTGATTCCGTCGCCGAGCGGCCGCGGCATGACAAGAAGTGCGCGCGCCATTGCGCTGATGACGCCCCTCCATGAGGTACTCAACCATCTCGAAGCCGTCATTCGCCAGCAGCCGGCCTTCGATCCGTTCGCCGACACGCGCCGTTTCACGATTGCCGCCAGCGATCAGGCGATCGCTGTGCTCGGTTTTCAGCTGATGCAGTCGTGGCCCGAGCATGCGGGGCCGGGCGTGCAACTCGCGTTCGTCGCCGCGGAGCAATTGACGAGCGTCGAGCGCTTCGAGCGCGGCGAGATCGATCTGCTGATCGGTTCGGAGCGGATGGTTCCGGCGTGGACGAAGGCGCGCAAACTTTACGACGAGCACTTCGTCTTTGTGCAGCGCAAAGGGCATCCGCGCGGACTCGCGCCGGTTGATCTCGATAGCTACTGTGCGCTGGGCCATGTGCTCGTTTCGACGAGCGGTGGCAGTTTTTTTGGCTTCATGGACGAGCATTTGCAGGCGCTTGGGCGCGCGCGCCGCGTTGCGCTGTCGGTTCAGCACTTTACGCTCGTGCCCGAGTTGCTCATTCGCACGGACTATGTCTCGACGCTGCCGTCGCGGCTCGTCACGCGCTATCGCGACGTGCTCGATGTGTTCGAGCTGCCGTTCGAGGCGCGCGGATTTTCACTGTTCGCCGCATGGCATCCTCGCGATCAAGCTGATCCTGGCAGCGTCTGGCTGCGAAAGACGCTGACGCAGATCGCGGCAGACTGGTCGGCGTAGTCATCCGTCCTTCAACGGATCACCGCCGCGATGCGACGCACAGTTGGTACGCGCTAAGCCGGGAGATGTTCGTATTCACCTTGGCTTCTCACCCGGGTTGAAGGTGCTGGCACTCCGTTTGGAACCAATAGTCGACCAGGCGCTGTGCCTCTTGTAGATCTTCCGGGTAGTACGGATCGTCATACCACGGTGACGGGTCGTAGCCCGCTTTCCTCAGCGCAGCTAGTTCGCTATGGTGTTGCGCCATCGTAGGTGGCGCGTTGGTCCTGAGCGCCGCCAGGTCGCGGCACTCTGTTGGAGTGAGGTGCATCCCGGTGTATGGCATGCCGCCGACGGCACAGCCGGCGAGCAAAAGCACCAGAGCAGGAAGTATTGACCGTGTTCCAGGCGGCTTACTCATAGTGCTTGTCCACCTTTGCCGCTGCGCGTGGGCGGAAAATGCGCGCCGTCGACATCGACACACACGTCACTTCGAAGCCGGAGCCGCCGTCGCCTTCTTTCACCGCCATGTAGATACCAGATGTCTGGATCTTCTCGCCGGGTTTGTGCTGTTCGGCCATGTCGCGCTCCTTCGGTTGATCTGCCTTGCGAACAGCAAGCATTGTTCCGGACCGGCTATCGCAGCCGTAGGTCAGCAAAGCGCGCCGCGAGCGGATCACGCGAGGTCCGCATCAGCGTGTCTCGGTCCTCGAAAGACGCCGGCGCGCGTTCGCGTGTCGACGTTATTGTGCGGCAGGAAGACAACTGTGCGATGCTTGAAGTCTGCGACACGGGTCCGGGTATTCCAGAGGCCGAGCGCGCACGAATGTGGGAGCGTTTTACTGCGGCAACGGCCACGCCAGGTCAGGTCAGGTAGTGGTCTGGGGTTGCCGATTGTCCGGCGCATCGCGGAACAACACCGGGCGAGACTTTCGCCCGGAAACGGTCTTGAGCAGCGAGGCCTGATGATCCAACTAAAGTTTTCCCCAGGCTTTCAGCAGCTCAACCCTGAGAGCGTCAACGAAAGATCGACAAACAATACGTTATGAAGGTGCTCATTGTCGAGGACGATCCTGCGATCGCCGCGAACCTCTATGACTATCTGGAAGCGAGCGGCTACGAGGTCGATCGCGCCTCCAATGGCCAAACCGGTCTGAAGATGGCCGTCTCCGATTCATGGGACGCGATCCTGCTCGATCTGTCGCTGCCGCGAATGGACGGACTGACGCTGTGCCGCAAGTTGCGCGAAGAAGCGCACAGGGACACGCCGGTTTTGATGCTCACCGCGAAAGACGCGCTCGACGACAAGCTCGCAGGCTTCGTACATGGCGCCGACGACTACCTCGTCAAGCCGTTTTCGCTCAAGGAGGTAGGCGCCCGGCTGGGCGCGCTCATCAAGCGATATCGGGGCGGGGTTGCCACGAACGAACTGCGATTCGCAGACGTGCGGCTCGATCTGACGACGCTCGCCGTCGAGCGCGCCGGCCGGGTCATCAGGCTGCAGCCCAAATGCCTGCACTTGCTGCGCATTCTGATGCAATCACCGGGGCGGGTATTCGGCCGTACCGAACTCGAGACAGAGGTCTGGGGTGACGAACTGCCTGGCAGCGACACGCTGCGCGCGCACATCTACACGTTGCGCAAGGCCTTGACGCAACGAGGCGAGGCGGAGTTGATCGAAACTGTCCACGGGCTTGGTTACCGGCTCGTCGCGGGCGACACCGATGCGTCATAGCCTGCGCTTCAAGGTCGCGTTCGTTTTCTCCGTGCTGACGATCGTGCTGCTCGTTGCCCAGTCGCTGGGCGTCAGGGTGCTTGCCGAAGCACAGGAAGAGAGGCTCATTGCGGCACTGATTCATGATGACATGGCCAGCGTGATGAGAAGCTATCAGGCGAATCCGTCGCTGCTGCCGCCCTTCGACGAGCGCCTGAGCGGCTTCGTCTCAGCGGCGGACAAGTCCACGATCATCCTGCCGGCGAGCGTCGCCACCTTGCCTGCGGGAACGCGCGAGATCGAGGTCGGCGGCAAGGAGATTCACGTTGCAATTGCCGCAGTCGGAGGGGCCCGGCTCTACCGTGTCTACGACTTCAGCAGTTACGAAAAACATTTCAGGGAGATGATCAACGTGCTCATGGCCGGCACGGGGCTCTTTGCGCTGCTGACGGTCTGGCTTTCGTTCGGCGTCTCAGGACTGCTGGTGCGCCAGGTCGCGGGACTTGCCCGTCAGGTCAAGGCGCTCCGGCATGAAAGCACGGCTTTGATCAATCCAGGCAGGTATGACGAAGCCGAACTCATTGGGCTCGTCGAGGCATTTAACGACTATCATCGGCGCATGGCGGACATGATCGCGCGAGAGAAAGATTTTACCGGCGACGTGAGCCACGAGCTGCGCACGCCGCTCACGGCGATCAAGACCAGTTGCGAACTGCTCGAACAGGATCCGGCAGTCAGTGGCAAGTCACGCGCCCGGCTTGCGCAGATTAGCCGCGCGGCGGACAGCATGCACGACCTCGTCAATGCGCTACTGATGCTTGCTCGCGACGATCCCACCCAGCGTGTCGAACCCGTCAGGCTCGCGAGCTTGATCGGAACCACGCTCACGCCATTTGAAGGTCGCTTTGCGGACAGTGGCCTGCATACGGTGATCGACATCGATAGCAGCGTTCAGGTCAAAGTAAACCCATCCGCCCTGGCGATTGCCCTTTCGAACCTGATCGACAATGCCGCGCGTTACACCGATCACGGTCGCGTGCATTTTTCCTACGTGGACGGCTGGTTGCATATCGAAGACACGGGCTCGGGCATCCCGGAGCAGGCGTTGCCACACGTTTTCGACCGGTTCTACCGGGCCTCCCCGACGCAGACTGGAAAACAGGGTTTCGGTATTGGCCTGTCGATCGTGAAAAAGATCTGCGACCGGCATGGCTGGGCAATACAGATCCAAAGTGAGCCGCATCGCGGCACACGCGTGTCGCTGAACCTGCCGCTGGCAGGCCCCGGAGGCACGGCCAGAGGCTGATCCGCCACCTTGTTGACGAAAATTTCACAACCGGTTGCGTAGCATCCGGGTCTGGAGCCGCCTCCTCGGGCGGCAGCGAGACCAACGGATGCCGGAATGCGCCGAGCAATACTGATTGTCATCGCTCTGCTGGCCGGTTGTGCGACCTATCACGCACAGCCGATCGCGCCCGCGCAGCTGGCACAACAGTTCGAGGATCGCTCGCTCGCGAGCGAAGACCTGCGAGCCTTTCTCACAAGGGAACTGGGTCACGACGTCCAGCCGTGGCCCGTCCCGCGCTGGGACAGGCAGATGCTTACGCTCGCGGCCTGGTACTACAGTCCCGCTCTCGATATCGCGCGCGCCCAATGGGGTACCGCGAAAGCCGGCATTCAGGTCGCCGACACGATTCCGAACCCGGTCGTGCAGTTGCCGCTGCAGTTCGCGACGCCCAATCCCGGACCGGGCGCGCCCTTCATATGGGGCCCAGCACTGGACATTCCGATCGAGACCGCGGGCAAGCGCGGCTACCGTGTCGATCAGGCATCACACCTGTCGGAAGCTGCACGCCTTGCGATTGGCAACGAAGCGTGGAAGGTCCGGGGGCAGGTCCGGGATGCGCTGCTCGCGCTGTACGCCGCACAGGAACGTTCGGCATTCCTGTCGCGCAAGACCGAGGCCCTGCAACAGGTCGTACAGATGGTCAGCAAGCGCCGCTCAGTCGGTGAGAACTCGGGACCGGACGTCGACGCGGCCGTTCTCGTGGCGACCCAGGCGCAGGCTGATCTGGCCGCGGCCCAAAGCGCCCGGCAGGATGCCCAGGCGCAGCTGGCGTCGGCGATCGGCGTGCCGGTGGCAGCGCTCGACGGCATCCAGTTCAACCTCGGCGAATTCGGTATGGCACCGGCTGCGCCGCCTGCCGCTGATGCACAGCGCGACGCCATTTTCCATCGAGCTGATCTGCTTGCTTCGCTCTCCGAATATGCGGCGGCCGAGTCGGCACTCCAGCTCGAAGTGGCCAAACAGTATCCCGATATCCATCTCGGACCCGGCTACACCTACGACACCGGCACGCACAAGATCGGGTTCGGGCTTGCGGGCATTACGTTGCCGGTTTTCGACCAGAACCAGGGACCCATTGCCCAGGCCGAGGCGAAGCGCAAGGAAGCAGCCGCGCGCACGGCCGCCTTGCAGGACTCGATTCTCGGCGATCTGGATCATGCCCTCGCGCACTATCGGGCGAGCCTTGACGCCGTGCAGATCTCGGCCCGCCACCTCACGATCGCCCGGCATCAGCTCGATAGCCAGGCGGCCGGTTTTGCCGCTGGCGACACCGACCGTTTGACGCTCACGCAGGCGAATGCCGACTACGAGGCAAACGAAATGTCGCACCTGGATGCCGTTCTCGCCGCACGACAGGCAGCCGGTGCGCTCGAGGATGCCATGCAACTTCCCCTTGAACCCGAGCAGGCAAACGAATCTCTGACACAACAGGAACCACGGTGATGAAACCCCGGCTGCTACTGTTTTGCGCCATTACACTCGCGCTGGCCGCTGGCGGGTGCTGGTACATCTATAAGACGCTTTACCCGGGACCGTCGGCATCGGCGGCGACCGCCACGGCAGCACCTCAGCCGGGGGTGCAGACGATTAACGGTGAAACCGTGGTGACCGTCAGCCCGGCTGTCCAGAAGGCGAGTCACATCGAGGTTGCGCCGCTCGCCCTCGCCACCGTGCAACCTGACAGCACGGCGTGGGCAACGGTCGTCGACTTGCAGCCGCTTTTTGATCTGAGTAACCGGCTGGCCGCCGCGCGTGCCGATCTCGGTACGCTGACCGCCCAGGCCGGCAATTCACACACGCAGTATGAGCGCAGCAACGTGCTGTTTCAGGACGACCGCAACGTCTCGCAGAAAACCCTGCAGGATGCGCGTGCTGTCATGCAGGCCGATCAGGCGAAGCTGAAGTCAGCCACGGCCGCAGTGAGCGGACTGGAAGCGACGATGCGCCAGCAGTTCGGTGATGTGCTCGCGAGCGCGTCGATGAGCCCGGGGTCCGACCTGTTCCAGCGGCTGCAGTCGGGCCGCATGGTCGTGCTGCGGGTCACGCTGCCCGTGGGGTTCAGGGGTGCAGCGCCCGCGCGCATTACGGCAGACGCTCCGGACGGCCAGGTTGTCGCCGCAACGAAGCTGTCGGTTTCACCGCTCGCCGATCCATCGGTGCAGGGCATCCCCTGGTTTTACGCGGCGGACCGGGCATTGCCTGTCGGCACCCGCACCAGCGCGCATGTGCCAACGCCGGTGCCGGCCTCACAGATGCTTGTCATTCCCGATGCCGCCGTCGTCTGGTACGGCGGACAGCAGTGGGCGTACGTACAAACGGCACAGGATCACTTCACGCGGCGCTATGTACCCGCAAGCAACGAGGGCGATCGGGGCTTGCTCGTGACCTCCGGTTTTCACGCAGGAGACCGTGTCGTCACGCAGGGTGCCCAGCTGCTGCTCTCCGAAGAACAGAAGCCTCAAGGCATCGCGACGGCCTGCAAGGACCCGCCCGAATGCGATGACTGACCCGTCATTTCGCCCGGCAAGACACGAATCTAACGACTGCTCATGCTCAACGCAATTATCCGGTTCTCGCTGCGCTTTCGCGGCGTTATCTATGCGCTGGCCATCATCACAGCCGGCTACGGTCTCTACACCCTGACACGCGCGAAGCTCGATGTATTTCCGGAGTTCGCTCCGCCCATGAGCATTGTCCAGACCGAAGCGCCGGGCCTGACCAGCGAACAGGTCGAGACGCTCGTGACGCAGCCGATCGAGAATGGCCTCGGTGGCATGGTCGGCCTGCAGTCGATGCGCTCCCGGTCGATCCAGGGCCTGTCCGCCATTACACTGGTCTTCGGCGAACATGCGAACGTGATGCAGATCCGGCAACTGGTCTCCGAGCGGGTGAATGCACTCGCGGCAACCCTGCCCGCCGGCGTCATGCCGCCCAAGCTTCTGCCGCTCACCACCACGACCAGTGTCGTGCGCACTGTCGGCCTGACCTCGCAGAAGCATTCCCTGATGGAGCTGTATGACATCGCGCAGTGGACCATCAGGCCGCAACTGCTCAGCGTGCCCGGCGTGGCGGACGTCATCGTCTTCGGCGGACAAACGCGTCAGCTCCAGATCCAGGTCGACGCCGCGAAGCTGATGCGCTACGGCCTCTCGATGCAGGACGTCATGGCCGCGGCGCGCGTATCCACAGGGGTGCGTGGCGCAGGTTTCATCGAGAACGACAACCAGCGTATCGCCGTCAACGCGGACGGCCAGATCACGACACCGGACAAGCTCGCGGCCATCGTGCTGCACTGGAGCAACGGCGCAGCCGTTCGCCTGGGCGATGTTGCGTCGGTGACCTGGGGTGCAGCGCCCGCCGTGGGCGCGGCCTCGATCATGGGCCAGCCGGGTGTGATGCTGGTGCTGGAGAGCCAGTACGGTACCAACACGCTTGCGGTCACAAAGGACATCGAGAAAACAATGTCGACCCTGCGGCCGGTGCTCGATAAACAGGGGGTCGCCGTGAATGCCGACGTATTCCGGCCGGCGAACTTTATCGATGCCTCGGTCGGTCACCTGCGCACGGCGCTGCTCGTCGGTGCCGTGCTGGTCATTGCCGTGCTGTTCCTGTTTCTCCTCAACGTGCGCACAGCCGTGATTTCCGCAGTAGCCATTCCGCTTTCGCTGCTCGTTGCAATCATTGTGCTGACGTCATTCGGTGTGAGCCTGAACACGATGACGCTCGGCGGCCTTGCCATTGCACTGGGCGAGGTAGTCGACGACGCGATCATCGATGTCGAGAACATTTACCGCAGGCTGCGGGAAAACCGCCGCCTGCCCAAGCCCTTGCCCGCGTTTCGCGTGGTGCTGCGTGCGTCGTTCGAGGTCCGTAGCGCGGTGGTGTTCGCCACCTTCATCGTGATGCTGATCTTTCTGCCTGTGCTCACGCTTTCAGGCGTCGCAGGCAAGCTCTTTGCGCCACTTGGCGTCGCCTACATCCTTGCCGTGCTCGCTTCACTGTGCGTGGCGCTGACGCTCACCCCCGCGATGGCGCTCGCACTCCTCGTGCGCGGGCCGTTGCCGGAACACGAGCCAAAGCTGATCGCACGTCTGAAGGTCCGCTATACCGCACTGCTGATGAAAGTCGAGCAGCGTGTGAAGACCGTGATGATGGCGGTCTCGCTCATGTGCGTGGCGGCACTCGCTTCGGTCCCGTTCATGAGCGGCAACTTCATTCCAGAGTTGCGCGAGGGACACTACATCGTGCATATGGGCCTTGCGCCCGGCACGTCGCTCGGCGAATCCATGCGCATCGGCACGCAGGTTTCGCACGCTCTGATGCAGGTGCCCGGCGTGCGCCTTGTCGCGCAGCACGCGGGCCGCGCCAACGAGGTTGTCGACCCCGCCGGGGTGCAGCTCTCCGAGTTCGAGGTCGATCTGAAGCCGATGAGCGCATCTGGACAGAGCTGGGCGCTCTACCGTATCAATCAGGCACTCGCCCGATTCCCGGGGTTGACCACTTCCGTCAACACGTTCCTCGTCGAACGCATTGACGAGACGATTTCGGGCGTTACTGCGCCCGTCGTCGTGAACGTGTTTGGCGACAACCTCGACGTGATCGACCGCAAGGCGCAGGAGATCGCGCGCGTGCTCGGGTCGATCCGGGGCGCGGCAAGCGTGCGGGTGGAATCGCCTCCGGGCATTCCGGAACTGGACGTGAAGCTCAAGCTCGATCAGCTAAACCGTTGGGGTTTCAGGCCGGTGGAGGTGCTCGACGCGATCCAGGCTGCGTACCAGGGCACGACCATTTCGCAGGTCTATCAGGGTAGCCGCACGTACGACGTGGTCGCGGTCCTTGCCCCTCGGGAGCGCGCCATGCTTGACGGCGTCGGTGCGCTGATGCTGCGTAATCCTGATGGTCTCTCTGTGCCGCTGCGCGATCTCGCAACCATTCGTCAGGTCTCCGGCCGCTATCAGATCACCCACGATGGCGGCCGGCGGATGCAAACCGTGTCCGTCAATCTCGGTAGCCGGCCTGTGAGCAACTTCGTCAAGGAGGCACAGGCGCGAGTAAGCCGCGAAATCAGCATGCCTCAAGGGACCTACGCGGTATTTGCCGGCGAAAGCGAAGCGCGCGCGCAGTCGCAACGTGACCTGCTGGTGTACGGGGCGATGTCGCTGGTGGGCATTGCGCTGCTGCTGTTCCTGGCTATCAAAAGCCGCCGGGGCGTGATGCTGGTCATGGTCAATCTGCCTTTCGCGCTCGTGGGTGGCGTGCTAGGCGTGGTGCTGACAGGCGCGAACCTGTCGCTCGGTAGCATGGTGGGCTTTGTCACGCTCTTCGGCATTTCCCTGCGCAATTCGATCATGCTGATCAGCCACTACGAGCACCTGGTGCACGTCGATGGGCTGCAGTGGAACCCGGATACTGCCGTGCGCGGTGCCTCGGAGCGGCTCGTGCCGATCCTGATGACGGCACTCGTGACCGCGCTGGCGCTGCTGCCGCTTGCGGTGACGAGCGGCGCAGCCGGCAATGAGATCGAAGGGCCGATGGCGATCGTGATCCTGGGTGGCCTGATTACCTCTACGGCGCTGAACCTCATCGTGCTACCGACGCTGGCCCTGCGCTACGGGCGGTTCGAACGGGATGAGCTGGCCGGGCCCGGCCCCGAAGCGGCGTGATCGCGGAACAGATATGTCGATACATGCCCTGCTGATGTCGTTGAGCGAACGTCCGTATCTCGTGCTCACCGTGGTGTTTGCCACCGCATGCGCGGAGTCGTTTGCGGCAATCGGTACATTCGTGCCCGCAGGAGCGGTCATGTTCGTCGCCGGCGCACTGATCGGCGCCGGGGCGGTGAACGGCTGGCTCACCATCGGCGTGGCCGCGCTGGGCGCGGTCGTCGGTGACGGCCTGAGCTACGAACTCGGACGGCGTTATCACGTCCAGGTCGGCGCCTGGTGGCGAGCGCATGGCCATGAGGCTGCCTGGTTGCGCGGTGAGCAGTTTGTCGAGCGGCACGGTGGCAAGAGCATCGTATTCGCCCGGTTCTTCGCACCAGTGCGGGCGATCGTGCCGCTCGTGGTAGGCGCCGCGCGCATGGACCGGCTCAGGTTCTATCCGACCAACGTCGCTTCGGCGCTGGCCTGGGCACCCGCGCATATCGCACCCGGTATCCTGTTCGGCGCATCCGCGTCCCTGGCCGAAGCCGTGAGCGCGCGCCTTGCGGTGATCATGATTCTTCTTGCTGGCGTGCTCTGGCTCGTTGTTCGCACGGTCAGGCTGATGGTCGAGCGGGTCTTCCCAGAGACGAAACACGTTGCAGCGCGGGCAATGCTTCATTGGGCTCGCCGCTATCCGCGGTTCGGCGCGCAATTGCGGCGGATCATCGACCCCGACGCTCCCGAATTTGCTACCCTGGCGGCACTAGCGCTGCTTTTCATTGGCAGTGTCTGGCTTTTCGGCGCTGTGCTACAGGACGTGATTGCCAACGATCCGCTGATGCGGGCGGACACGTCGCTCTACACGTTTCTGCGATCGCTGCATATCACGCCGATCGATTCGCTGATGACGGGCGTTGCCGTATTGAATGGCCGCCCAATGGTCTTTGCAATTGCCGCGATTGTGCTTGTATGGCTTGTTCTGCAAAGAAGCTGGAAGTCGGCGGCCTGGTGGATTGCCGTGGTTGGAGTCGGCGTCGTGCTGTCTCCGTTCGTCGGGTTTCATGCGAACGGCGCGTGGCCGCTCACCTGGCAGCCCGGCAATCCGCACACTCCGCTGCCAGACGGGCTGGCAGCGTTCAGCCTGTTGACCTACGCGTACCTCGGGTGGGTGCTTACCCGCCGGCAACCTTCGCCCTGGCGCGTCGGAGTCCTCACGGCAGTCGCGCTCTGGATCGTGGTGGGCGGACTGGCCGATCTATACCTCGGCCGGACGTGGCCCTCCGGACTGCTTGGCGGCTGGGCACTCGGCCTCGCGTGGTTCGCCGTGTTTGCCGGCGCATACACCTGGTGGCATGTTTCCGACGATGTGCGCCCCGGGCCCCTGGCGCTGCTGGTCGTCGGAACGTTCGCAGTTGCCGGAGCGTGGCAGTTCTCCGGACACGCGCAGCACGCCAGGGAGATTTCCCAGGTTTGGCGACCCACCACTTATTTGTCCACTGCCCAATGGCTCGACACCGGCTGGCAACAGTTGCCGGCACGGCGGACAGAAATCGGTGGCGACGAGGAAGAGCCGCTGCCCCTGCAATGGGCGGCAAACGACGAAGCCATCATGGGCGCACTGAAGCGGGCCGGCTGGGAGCCCGCACCTGCCTGGTCCGTGCGCTCGGCGCTTGGCTGGCTGCTGCCACAGACCCACGCCGACCAGTTGCCGGTGCTGCCGAAGTACTCGCAGGGCGAACCCTCTCAACTTCTCCTGGTGCGCGCGGAGCCTGACGTATCGGGGAGCCGTCTGGTGCTCCGGATGTGGCGTTCGCATGTCGCCGTGCGTAACGCGAGCGGCGACATGCCGCTATGGTACGGCGCACTGTACAGGGAAAAGCTCTATCGCCTGGCACACCTGGTGACGGTCGTCGAAACGCAATACGTCGCGGTCCCTTCGGCGATCACCACGCTGCTGGGACTTCAGCAACAGACAGTGATCCGTTCAGCCAACATGCACGCGGTGATCCGTAACGCGGTACTCGTATCACCCGTCTCCGTACGACAATAGGGGCTTTCCGTGCAACACATACAGGGTCATCCCATGCTCGTCGACGAGCATGCCATCGCTTTCGTGCGGGGCTGCGGCGAGGGTCGAGGTCGCTGCCAGAAGTCCCGCCCGCATTGAGAGCGCTTTCGTGTCCAACCTCCGGCGCTGAAATCAGCCAAACCTGTCTGTCATCGCGTCCCGGGACACCAAAATTCACCGGGGCGCCATTACGCGCAGCACCGGACGTCCGTCGACATTCTTCAACGGGAAATAGACGCGATGCGTCGATGGATCGACTCCCACCACATGCGCGTTGGGCCCGATGCTGCCCTCGCCGGTCTTCGACACGGTTGAGGAGCCAACGGCGAACATCGATACGATGCCTGCTTCGCCAGCAACATAAAGCGTGCCCGACCCGGGATCGAATGCGAGCACGTCGGGACCTTCACCGACGTCAAACGACCGGACGACCTGTCTCGTGTCCAGGTTCAACTCGAGAAGCCTGGCATTGTTTTCGCAGGCGATAAACGCGCGATGCAGTTGCGCAACGATATAAAGGCCGTGATTGCCTTTCGCGCCGGGCAGTTCGATGCGCGCGACGATCGCATCGTTCGTTGGGTCGATCTCGACGAGTTGCCGTCGCGACTGCGCGTTGACGAAGACGTGGCGGGACGCGGCGTCGTACTGGGTGTTGCCGATGGTGCCGCCCAGCGGGATGGTGTTGATGCGGCGATTGGATTGGGTGTCGATCACTGTTTCGGTCCCGCCCGTCTCGTCCGATACATAGAGTTTCCGGGTGTCCGGCGCATAGGCCATTCCATCCGGATAGACGCCACCTGGCATTCGCGCGGTGACTTTCAGGGTGGCCTCGTCGATCGCAACAACCTCGTTCGTACCCGTCGCGGACGCATACACGCGTGACTGTTCCGGTATCGCCAGCACGCCGTGTACGTCGGCGATATTGCCGATGCGAGCGACGACGCGTGATGTCTCCGTGTCGAAGACGATGACTTCACTGTCGCCCAGGTGCGCGATGAACAGCAGATGCCGGTTCGGGTCAAAACTTTCATAGTCGAGCCTGGACGCGCGGCCTGGTAGCGGAATGTCGGCGACGTGCGTCATCGGCAACTCCGCGGCTACGGATTTGCCGGCCGCATTTGAGTCCCGATGGACGATCAGTGCTGCAATTGCGACGATCGCGAGCATGACGAACGCCATCGCGACGTGTCCATGATTCATGCCGAAGCGATTGTTCATGACGAACCTCCGTCGGGTTTAACGTGACGGAATGCGGCGAGCAGCGAAAGGTCGTACGCGATCTTCAGCACGCCGCACGCGACAAGAGGGGCGCCGAGCCACCCGAGGCCCAGCAGGGCCCCTGAGAGAGTGGGCGCGACCGCGGCTGCCAGGCTTCGTGGGACCGCTGTAAAGCTCGCCGCGGCGGGACGCTCCCCCGGCGTGACGACTGACATCACGTAGGCGCTGCGCGTGGGCACGTCCATCTGTGAAAGCGCACTGCGCGCGAGGAGCAGCGCAAAGGTCAGCGTGAGGGACGGCGAAAACGCGGCTGCAATCAGGAACACACTCGAGGGGATATGCGTAAAGACCATCGTGTTGAGCAGACCGATGCGGCGTGACAAGGGTGCGGCAGCAAGTTGCGAACCTGCGCTGAGCAGCCCTGCCCAGAAAAAGAACTGGCCGGCTGCACCCAGCGACAGTCCGAACCGCTGGATCAACCACAGGGTCAGCAGCGAGTTGACGAGAAGTCCCCCGGCAAAGGCGTCGACGCTGAACAGCAGCGCAAGTCGCGTGACGATGCCGCGCGAGGGCCCAAGCGGTACACGCGGCGTCTCGATGTTCGACGCGCGCGCCGGCAGGCGCCCGTAGAGCAGCCAGACAACTCCCCCTGCCATCGCGTAGACGATAAACATGACGCGCATTGCCGTGAGTGGCGAAGCAGCCGAGTGGGCAGCGATCCAGTCAGGCAGCCCGGCGGCGAGTGCGCCGAGTGCGGCGGACAGCGCGCCAACGAGGCTGTAGCGCGCAAACAGCCCGGTTCGTGCATCACCCGTTGCGGATTCGGCGAGCCTCGCATGTTCAAGCGGAAGAAACAGGCTGACATCACCCGAGCTCGGATTCAGCGTGCCGACAAATGCGACGACCAGTAGCGGCCACAGCGTTGACAGGCCTGCAAACGCAAAGCCGGTGGACATCATCAGTGCCGCCGCAAAGCGCAACAGGCCGCGCAGCGCAAAGCGATTTCCCACGAGACCGACCAGGAGCGTCGCGACGGCCGAACCGAACAATGTCGTCGTGCTGATCAGTCCGACCGCCAGTTGTCCGAAGCCGAGCGCAAGAAGATAGCCGGGTAGCAGCACCGCGATAAAGCCGTCGCACATGCCACGCAGCCCCCGCGCAACCAGCAGGATGAAGGCGCCTTGCTGGACTCCGTCGGGAAGCACCGCAGACAACCGTAACCTGCCCGCTCCCTCAGTCATGCATCTAGGTGCGCGCATCGTTCTTGCACCACGCATACAGCGCGTCATAAAGGAGCATGCCGTAACGCAGCTGTTCGTGATCGTCTGCAAAGATGCGCGATAGCCCGGCGGAAATCGCGTAAAGGCCCGCCGCTTCCGGCGCGAGGTCAAGGCGCCCCGTATCGGCACCACGAACGATACGTGCGAGTTTGTGCAACGCCGGATCGGTCAACTGGTATGTGTCGAGGAACGCGTCGAAGCTGTAGAACTCACCATGGTGGCCCAGTTCCACGTCGGGGACATCATAAGGCGTGGCTTCCGTCTCAGCGGCGACCTGCATGACATCGTCTCGCGGCACGTAGAGAAACTCGGCATCGGGATCGATGAAACGCTGGACGAGCCAGGGGCAGGCAATGCGGTCGACTTTCGGGCGTTCGCGTGTAACCCATCTCATGATCGACTCCTTTGCGTTGATTAGCGGGAGCCGCGCCGACGTGATTGAGCGTGGCGCGTTCAGTGGCCCAGGGACGCGAACCGTGTCGCGACACTGGCCCGGTTGATGTTCTCCATGAAGGCGTCAACTTATGCGGCGGCCTTCGCACCGAACTCGATGTGACAGGTAGACTTCCTGCGGGATGACCGGATTCGTCCGCCGTGTGTGCAGTCCCCGCCTGTGCCAGCAGAACGCCGGCGCCGACGGCAGCCGTGCTGTGGAGGAATGTGCGACGTGATGCCATGAATGTTGTCCTCGCGGGTGTGAGCACGCGCGTACGTCAAATGGCGTGCGTGTGGATGAGCGGGTACACAGCAAGACCAATGAGCGCAGCGGAGATGACGACGACCGGCTCCTGCAGCTTCCTGAAGCGCCACAACAGCAGGACAGTCGCGAGTGCGAGCAGAACAGTCGGCCAGTCGACGATCGAGCGCCGCGCGATCACGATCACCGAGCCGGTAATGGCGCCGACGGCCGCGGCAGTGATGCCGTCGACGAACGCCTTGACGACGGGCAGCTTGCCGTACTTCTTGAAGTACGGCGCCGGCAGCACCGTGAAGAGATAGCAGGGCAGGAAGGTGCCGAGCGCCGCCATGCAGGCGCCCGCGAGCCCCGCCACCAGATAGCCGATGAAGCCGACGGTGATCACGACAGGGCCCGGCGTAATCATCGCGACGGCCACGGCATCGACGAACTGCTTGTCGTTGAGCCAGTGATGCTCGGTGACCACGCCGCCGTAAAGGAACGGGACGATTGCGAGTCCCGAGCCGAATACGAAAGCGCCTGCTTTCGTAAAGAACAAGCCAATCTGGCCGAGCAGCGGCCAGTCGAGACCACTGAGCACGCCGCTCGCGGCCGGCAGTTGTGCCGCTGCTGTAGCATTCAGGCCGCCCTTGCTCAACCATCTCGGCGGAGCAACGACGAACCAGTTGATGAGGCCGCACGCGATGAACAGCCACGCGATCTCCGATTCGGTGATGACCGTCACCGCCGCGAGTGTCAGGTAAAACGCCCACAGGAGCCTGTTTTTGCCGATCGTCTTCGTGGTGAGCTTGTATGCGCTCATCGCGATGATCCCGACGACTGCGGCACCCACTCCATAGAAGGCCGCCTGCATCCATGAAAGCCCGCCAAAATGGGCATAGGCCCAGCCAAGGCCGACCACCATCAGGAACGACGGCAGCACAAAAGCAATACCGGCAAGCGTTGCACCGACGATGTGATAGTGCACGTGGCCCATATAGATGCCGAGCTGTGCCGCCAGCGGCCCCGGCATCATCTGCGCGAGCGCCAGTCCCTCGCGGTAATCCGACTCGCTGATCCATTTGCGCTGCTCGACAAGATCGCGGTGCATATAGCCGACGAGCGCTACAGGTCCGCCGAACCCGAACGTGCCAAGGCGCAGCATATAGAGGACCAACTGGCCGAGCGTGTAGCCCGGCGATGGCACCGTCGTGGCGCTCATGATCGCGCTCCGGCGTCGCGGCTTTTCGCGGCCGACATAAAGTGCGTATAGAGCGAATCCAGCACGCGTCCCATTTCGTCGAGCAACTGATCGTCATCTGCCGCCCGCTCCCTCGCCCCTGCCATCACGGCTTCGAAGCCGATGGCTTCGGGGACGGGGGCGCCGCCCACGTCGAGCGCGTGGACCATCTCGCCAAGCCGAAGTAAGGCGGGATCCTTGTCGAGACCGAAGCTGGCGACCAGCACCTCGAACGTCACGCGTTCACCGATGTGGGTGAACGCGGCGCCGTCGAAGTCGAAACCGAGTGCGTTGGCCGGGCAAGCGCTGGCCGATGTAAGCCAGATGAAGCGCGCATCGCGATCGATGAAGCGCCGGATCAGCCACGCGCTCGCGACGCGATCGACCCACATGTGTTGCCGCGTGGCCCAGTCGCGCCCCTGATAGTCGCTGATCGACAGGCTGCGGATGGGCCGCTCGGCGGAATGGGGTTCACCCGGTGACAGCACGGTGTCAACCAGACCGATGAAGTCCTGCCATGCAGCCTCGGCGCGTGTTGCGGCATCGCCCGGAAAGTAGTCGATCGCGGCGATGGCTTCGTAGTCTTTGCGCAGTCGCCGAAGCAGCTTTGTCAGGTCAGCCGCGGACTGGCCTGAAACCGTTTTGCGCGCATCCTTCAGCGCGCGGATGAACTCCGCATGGTCGTCACTGCGGTCGAAAAGCGCGCGGAATTCTCCTTCCTGCGCTGCATCGAGGCTCGGCGCACGCAGCAGATGCGCGGTGCCACCGCTATCTGCGATCGCGCCCGCCAGTTCGCGCAACATCTGCTCGCGCTCCTCCGTGTGAGGCAGCAGATAGATGCCATCGCGCAGCACCGCACACCCCTTGGCTTTCAGCGCACGCCAGAACCGCATGCGGGCGGTGGCGTTTTCGGTTGGAAGCGTGAGGACCAGCAGGCACCAGATCGTTGACGTGTTCATGTAGCGTAAACTACACGATTGTTATTGAATCTACAATGTCATTCCTTGCCGCATAACCGGAAAATCCCTGATCAAACTCCACCGACGAAAAGCAGGCAGCTTCCAAGAACCTGTCCAAGTTGTATGGACAAGCCTGCAATTGGATGCGCGATTGATCTCATCCATGCCACTTCCACCCGCCCCTGGTTTTCCTTTTCAATTGTTTTACGCCTCAAAATAAGGGGCTTTCAAATAGCGCATCGAGCGTGTCTTGGTGATAACACCGATTGTTGGTTCCCGCAATGTCTCGATAATTGTATATACAAGATGCGGAACCGGCCTCGGACGTCTGACTCAGGCATCTAACGCTTTCGATACGGGCGCACGCGTCCGCGATGCCGCATCAAACATCGATTTCGGCGACTTTCATGAAGAAACGTGCCTCGCTCAAGGGCGAAGACCGAACGGCTATCGTCCGCATGACCGAGGACGGAACACAAGAGGAATGAGTTGAGGTATTTCGACTTCGACGTGTACGGCGGTTAAGTGTTGCCGCATTCACTCGTATCAACACAGGAGCACGGGCTGCGCTGACGCGCGGCGCGCGCTCCCTGTCACCAAGGACATCCTTCCATGCTCTTTCAAGGCTTCGGCCCGCTTCTACTCGCGGGCACGCTGGAAACTCTCAAGCTCGCGGTGCTTTCGCTCGCTGCTGCCTTTCTGCTGGGCCTCGCCGGCGCCGCGGCGAAGCTCTCGCGCAATCGCATGCTCTCGCGCATCGGCGCGATGTACACGACGCTGATCCGCGCGGTACCCGACCTTGTGCTGATGCTGCTGCTGTTCTACAGCATTCAGATCTGGCTCAACGACCTGACCGACATGCTTGCGATGGACCAAATCGACATTGATCCCTTTGTGGCGGGCGTCATCACGCTCGGCTTCATCTACGGCGCGTACTTCACCGAAACCTTTCGCGGTGCCTTTCTCGCCGTTCCCCGCGGGCAACTCGAGGCTGGCTTCGCATACGGCATGAGCTCTACGCGTGTGTTCACGCGCATTCTGTTCCCACAGATGATGCGCTTTGCGCTGCCAGGCATCGCAAACAACTGGCAGGTGCTCGTGAAGGCGACCGCGCTCGTTTCGATCATCGGCCTCGCCGACGTCGTGAAGGCCGCTCAGGACGCGGGCAAAGCGACACAGGGATTCTTCTTTTTCACACTCGCAACCGGTGCAATCTATCTCGTGATCACCACCGTTTCCAATCTGGCATTGCACCGCCTCGAAAAGCGCTATTCGATCGGTGTGCGGAGGGCTGCGCTGTGATCGAACTCCTTCACCAATACTGGCCGAACTATCTTTACAGCGACGGCTTCAACTACAGCGGCCTCGTCATCACCCTTTGGCTGCTGGTCGTTTCGATCGCACTCGGCTTTCTGCTCGCCGTGCCACTCGCCATCGCGCGCGCGTCGCGCAACCCTTTTCTTTCGCGACCGATCTGGCTCTACACCTACGTGTTTCGCGGCACACCGCTCTATGTCCAGTTGCTGCTTTGTTACACCGGCATCTATAGCCTGCACTTCGTCCATTCTCACGAACTGCTCGGAGAGTTCTTTCGCAGCGCGATGAACTGCACGCTGGTGGCTTTCACGCTGAACGAATGCGCCTACGCCACCGAGATCTTTGCCGGCGCGATCAAGGAGACCTCGTACAGCGAGATCGAAGCCGCCCGTGCTTATGGCATGTCGAATTACAAGCTCTATACGCGCATCATCCTGCCCTCCGCATTGCGACGCGCGTTGCCCGCATACAGCAATGAAGTGATCCTGATGCTGCACGCCACGACGCTAGCCTTCACCGCGACAGTGCCCGACATCCTGAAAGTGGCACGCGACGCGAACTCGGCCACCTATATGACGTTCCAGGCATACGGCATCGCGGCCGCTTTGTATGCGTCTATCGTGTTCGCCCTGATCTGGGTATTTCGCCGCATGGAAATGCGAATGCTGGCTTATCTGAAACCCCAAGGGCACTGAATCCGTTCAGCCCAGATGGAGAGCATTGAGAATGTACAAGCTGATTGTCGACGATCTGCACAAGAAGTTTGGCGAGAACGAGGTATTGAAGGGGGTATCGCTCAAGGCGAAAGCCGGCGACGTGATCAGCCTGATTGGTTCTAGTGGCTCGGGAAAAAGCACGTTCCTGCGTTGCATTAACTTCCTCGAATTGCCGTGCTCCGGACGCATCACTCTGAACCGCGAGGAAATCCGCACCACAACTGACCGCAGTGGCGGACTGCGCGTGAGCGATCCGAAGCAACTGCGGATGATGCGCGCGCGTCTGTCGATGGTGTTCCAGCATTTCAACCTGTGGGCTCACATGACCGTGCTCGAGAACATCATCGAAGCACCCGTGAGCGTGCTGGGATTGAGCCGCGGCGACGCGGAAGCGCGCGCCCGAAAGTACCTCGACAAAGTAGGGCTTTCGGCCGGCGTCGAGCAAAAGTATCCGTCGCATCTGTCCGGTGGCCAGCAGCAGCGCGTGGCGATCGCCCGCGCGCTGGCGATGGAACCGGAAGTCATGCTGTTCGACGAACCGACCTCCGCGCTAGATCCCGAACTCGTCGGAGAAGTGCTGAGAGTGATGCAGGCGCTCGCAGAAGAAGGCCGGACGATGATCGTCGTGACGCATGAAATGGGGTTCGCGCGCAATGTTTCGAACCACGTTGTCTTCCTGCACAAGGGGAAGATCGAGGAGCAAGGCGACCCGCGTGAAGTGCTGACCGCGCCGCGCAGCGAGCGGCTGCAGCAGTTTCTGGCAGGACGGCTCAAGTAACCCATTCGATGCACTTCGTGCTCGATATTTCCCGGCATCTCCATCAATCCAACTTTCACAACCTATTGGGAACCCACGTCAATGAAGAAATTTGCTCTGTGCATCGCGGCCTTGGCGATCGCAACCTCCGCCTGCGCGAAGGACTGGTCCACCGTCCGGTTCGGTGTCGATGCGAGTTACCCTCCGTTTGAATCGAAGAGTGTGAACGGCCAGCTGGTCGGCTTCGACATCGACCTGGGCAACGAAATCTGCAAGCGGCTGAATGCGAAGTGCGTCTGGGTCGAGAGTGCGTTTGATGGCATGATCCCGGCGCTGAAGGCGAAGAAGTTCGACGGCGTGCTGTCGTCAATGTCGATGACGCCGCAGCGTGAAGCGCAGATCGCGTTCTCGGCGAAGCTGTTCCACACGCCGACTCGCCTGGTCGCGAAGAAAGGCTCGAACCTCCAGCCAACGGCAGATGCGCTGAAAGGAAAGGCAGTCGGTGTCGAACAGGGCTCGATCCAGGAAACCTATGTAAAGATCAATTGGGCGCCGAAGGGCGTGAAGGTCATACCCTACCAGGACCAGGACCAGGTCTATGCGGACCTGACCTCGGGCCGTCTGGACGCGGCGTTGCAAGACTCAGTGCAGGCCGACATGGGCTTTCTGAAGACCGCGCGCGGCGCCGGCTTCGCGTTCACAGGCAGCGAGCTGACCGATCCGGCGGGCACGCTCGGCAGCGGCGCCGCCATCGGCCTGCGCAAGGAAGACACCGACCTGAAGGCAAAGATCGACAAGGCGATCGCAGACATGATCAAGGACGGCACCTACAAGAAGATCGAGGCCAGGTACTTCGCGTTCGACGTGTACGGCAGCTGACACACAGCGCGCCGGGACGTTCTGCATCGATCGCCTGAATCGCAATACCTCATGCCGCGCGCCTGTACCATCCGGCGCGCGCTCAAACCTTCATGCAAACACAAACGCATCAGTTGATCTCTCCGGTGCTCGGCACGCAGCGGCACCTGACGAGCTTCCACTATGGCCCAGCGGGCGGGCAAAAGATCTACATTCAGTCGTCGCTGCACGCTGACGAGTTGCCTGGCATGCTCGTCGCCTGGACACTACGCAAGCGCCTCGCCGCGCTGGAGACGGCGGGCAAGCTGCGCGGCGAAATCGTCATAGTGCCCGTGCCGAATCCGATCGGCCTCAACCAGCGGCTGCTCGGCCACATGCTCGGCCGCTTCGAAACGGGCACTGCGTCGAACTTCAACCGGAGCTTCCATGACCTGGCCGCGCTCGTGATCCCCCGTATCGAATCTCGCCTGACGGGCGACGCGCAACTGAACCTGCTAGCCGTGCGCGACGCCATGCGAGAAGCGCTCGCCGAGCAGACCCCGACCACCGAGCTCGAATCCCAGCGTCTCGCGCTGCAGCGGCTGTCGTACGACGCCGACGTCGTGCTCGATCTGCATTGCGACTTCGAAGGCGCGATGCATCTCTTCACGAACCCCGACTTGTGGCCGGATGTCGAGCCGCTCGCGCGCTATCTCGATTCGAAGGCCTCGCTGTTCGCGCTCAATTCGATCGGCAATCCATTCGATGAGATCCACAGCTTCTGCTGGTCGGAGCTGCGCGCGCGCTATGGCGAGCGCTATCCAATACCTAACGGCTCGATCTCGGTGACAATCGAGCTGCGCGGTCAGGCGGACGTGACCTACGCGTTCGCCGAGCGCGACGCGAACGCGATCGTCGAATATCTGACCTACCGCGGCGTCATCGATGGGACGCCCGCGCCATTGCCGCCGCTCGAGTTCGACGCCACGCCGTTCTCAGGCACCGAGCCGCTCCTCGCGCCGATCTCCGGTGTGCTCGTGTTCCGCGCCCCGATCGGCGTCTGGGTCGAACCCGGCCAGGAGATCGCCGATGTCGTCGATCCGCTGGCCGATCGCGTCGTCACGATCACCAGCTCCATAGCCGGAGTGCTGTACGCGCGGCAGCGTGCGCGCTTCGCCACCGCGGGGCAGGAGGTGGCGTGTATCGCCGGGGCCAAGCCGATTCGTAGCGGCTCGCTCCTTCCGAACTGAACGCATCGCGGCGCTGGACCCCGTACCTTCATGAAGACGCTTGACCATTGAAAACGCTTTCGCTCTTCTACGATTTCATTGAAACGTGGGACGGCCGCGTAAAATGGCGCGATGAAGAATGCGAATCTCTCTATCACGGGCACCGGCTCCCTCCGGATGTGATCGGCTGCGGTGCGTCGTACTTCAGGGTTCTATCCGCCCGACGCCCGTCGAGACAGCAAAATTTGAACGGCCCGGCGGTTCCCGCCTTCCCTTCGGAAACCGTCGACGGCCGGACTCGAATCGTTGTCGCGCGATTCGTATTGCGCTGTCAAAGTCCGCTTCAGTAGCCAGGTGCTTATGGTCGACGCTGACCAGCCAACCATAACCCGAAGCGCACCATCTAAGTCGACCGTCCTCATACATCAGGCAGAACCATCTCCAAAGATCGGCGTCATCCCGATTCGCCAGGCTCGCTGCTTGCGATCGCAGTTGCTTTCCCATCACGTCGTTCATTCGTTACTCCAAAGACCACGTCCCAACGGATAGTGCAGTCGCTTGAGAACGTTTCCGATACCCGGTGGCAACATCGCGCGCGGTGTCTCGTTGTTTTTGCCCATCTCGTTCGGCCTGCGTCATGGCAGTTTGACGGGCCGCCTATCCTCACAACATGCTCTGCCCACCGTTCACGTCGTAGCTGGCCCCCGTCACGAAACCCGCATCCTCTGACGCGAGGAAGGCGATCACGGCGCCGATCTCGCGTGCCGTGCCGGCCCGACCCAAGGGCGTCTTGTCGACCAACGATTGCATCAATTGTGGCGGCATCGTCGACCATAGGTGCGAGGCGACGACACCCGGCGCGACCGAATTGCAGGTAATGCCATCACGCGCATAGTCGCAGGCGATCGAGCGCGTCAACCCGAGTAGCGCCGCCTTGCTGGTAACGTATGCGGGCCCGGCGTTGCCGACGTTGGACTTACCGGCACGTGATGTGACGTTGACGATACGCCCCCATCGTTGCCCTTGCATGTTGGGAATAAAGGCCTTTGCCAGCCGCAGCGCCGCCGTCACGTTCACCTCGAAAACCCGGTTCCACTCTTCCAATGTCACGTCCAGCGCTGATGCCGCCAGTCCGTTGTGCTTGGGAGATATGCCCGCGTTGTTGACCAGAATCGTCGGCGGCACTGGCAGGGCCTCGGCCGCCAGCGAAATCGTCTCGGACGCGTCAGGGGCTGCTACGTCGACACAGACGGTGACGATCTCTCCATTGGCGCTTTGCTTCAGCGCGGCCAGGCGATCGGCGTTGGTGTCCACCGCCACGACTCCGCGACCGTCCTCCAGCAATTTGAGCACCGTGGCGGTGCCAATCACGCCAGCGGCCCCCGTCACAACAGCACTGCGATACGTCACGAATCCTCCCATATATGTGCGTGCATGCCCTTATGCCGACACGCCACCGTCAATCGCGATCTCCGCGCCTGTGATGTAGGCGCTTTCCCCCGACAGGAGGAATAAGACGAGTTGTGCCACTTCGTCTACCGTGCCCTGGCGCTTCAACGGCACCTGCGCCGACCGTGCCGAATTCTGTTCGGGCGTGCGCACGTTCAGCATATCGGTATCGATCGGACCAGGATGCACCGAGTTCACACGAATGTTTTTGCTCGCCAGGTCGAGGGCCGCGGATTTCGTCATGCCTCGTATCGCCCATTTCGTGGCGCTATAGGCAAAGGTGGGAGCTGAACCGTGCAAGCCCGCAGTCGATGAGATATTCACAATCGCGCCGCCTCCCGCGCGCTCAAGCGCCGGAACCGCCGTCTTCATGCCCAGGAAGCAACCGGTCTGGTTGACCCGCAGGTGCCGCTCCCAAAGCGCCAGGTCAGTTTCCATCAGGGTTTTCGGTTGGAAAATACCGGCATTGTTGACGAGACCATGCAGACCACCTCTTTCCTCGGCGGCGTGCACCGCCCTATCCCAGTCGACCGGGCTCGTCACGTCGTGAAGAACAAAGGTGGCGGCATCGCCAAGTTCCCTGACAAGCATCCGGCCTTGTTCCTCAAGCACGTCGCCAATCACAACTTGCGCGCCCTCCTTCACGAGCTGCCGCGCCTCGGCGGCCCCCTGCCCGCGGGCTCCTCCGCTGATGAGGATGACTTTTCCGTCAAACCGCGCCATGTTCATAACCCGGGCAACCTTGCCACTCGAGTCAAACATCTCGTTATGCGATGACATCATCTCTCCACGAGCCCCAGTGCTTCGATCAATCTCATGCTATCAACCCGCTTTTTTTCAATGAACATCATCTTGCAGTCCCTCGTATTCTGGTAGATCACGGTCTGATCTGCATGTTTCCGGTGTCGAGAGCCACCGTTTCCGTGCCTTATTGAGCACTTCACAGCGGACTCCCTGTGTGTACAGATCTTTCTCGCCGGACGGCAGCACGTCAGAACAGATGTCGTATCCCTGCTGTCACCACGGTCTGACTGGAGCTGGTCGACGGCGTCGCGCCCGTAATGGCGGCGACTGCACGCACACCCCGCGAGTCAACACCGGATGCATTCTGGAATACTGCGACCGCATAGAAATCGGTCGCTTTTGAGAGGAAGTAGTCCGCACCGAGGTTGAACTGGCGGTAAATCACGCCGCCCTGTCCTGCGCCGTTGCCTTTCATGTAGTCGAAGGCGGCACCAACCAGAAGGGCGGGGCTCACCTGATACTTCGCGTTCAGTTCTCCGTTGTTGAACGTTGCGCTTCCCCGGTACGCGGCCGCGGTTGAGCTCAGACCTGCCACGGGTGTCGCCCCCAGCCCTGAAAACCGGACATTGCTGTAGACCGCACCGAGCGTCGCGCTGCCAATCGCATACGATGTGCCCGCAGCAATGACCTGTTGTGTGTTGGCCGACGCATACCCGGCAATCACCGGACTTGTTATGTTGCTGGCAGTCGTGCTGTCGTTCGCCTTGTTGCCCCAGAACGAATAGTTGGGGTTGCGTACGTTCAGGTAGCCTAGCGCCAGCTTGACTGGCCCCTGCGTGTAGCCTATCGCGAGCGAGTAAATCTGGTTACGCGAAAAGTCTCCTGCAACACCACCGAGACTGTACAGGCCACCGAAGGTCAGGCCGTTGTAGTTCGCGCTCGCGAACTTGATTGAGTTGTTAATGCGGTTGGTGCTGTTGAGGTTGTCCAGATCGGCCGGATGCGTGCCGTACCCCATGCCTGGCGCCGCCCAGCTACTGCCGGATGCAAGCGGTCCGACAAACTGTGATGAGCTGGCGTATTGCCGCCCAAGGGTCACCGCTCCCCAGCTGCCGGACAGCCCCACAAAGGCCTGACGGCCGAAAAACGTGCCGTTCTGCCCAAACTTGCCGTTGGCTATCGTAAAGCCACTTTCCAGCGTGAAGATCGTGCTCAGGCCACCGCCGAGATCTTCGCTGCCGCGTAGCCCCCAGCGGTTTGCGCCCATGTTGCCGCTCGTCAGCGCGTACTGGTTCGAACCGCCCGCATTCGACGTGTAGGTCACGCCTGCGTCCACTACTCCGTAAAGCGTCACGCTATTCTGCGCATGAGCATCCGGCGCCATCACATTGCCGAGCAGCACCACCGCGCACAGTGCGCCAGTTGTGCCTGCGACTCCGTTCAATTTTCCTCGATTCACAAAACGTCTCCGTATTTTCTTAACATCAACTTAATGGCGCTGACTGTTTTCCAACAACGTTACTAGTGCACAGGCCAGCGCCAGTCTGTGCACGCCCGTTGAGTGGACCAAAGCACAGAGCCTCGGACCGTATCGCCACCTCGTCCCTCTGTTCCGGGACGTGCCACACGCGAGCACCGCCGACGGCTACGCTGCACTTGTGCTTTGGGCCGCTACCTCCAAGGCCCTGAAGTTCACTGTGGCAATTCCAAGACGTTGCGCGCAAGGATGTTTCGTTGAATTTCGTTAGTACCGCCATATATGGTAGTGACCAACGCATTAAGCAAAGGCGCGGCAGGATTCGTACGCAATCCGGCGATCGTCTGATCGTCGAACGTACCGCCGTATTCGTCGGCAGCCTCGATCAGCTTCTCACCGATGCGAGCATACGTCTCAGTAGCCCAGATCTTCAGGATCGAGACACTCGAAGGCAGAGAATCCCCACGTTTCACAAACTCCGAGAACTTCGTGTAGAGACTCTTTAGATCGGCCAGGTCAAGTTCGAGTGCTGCATATTCGTCATTGAACGCCGCATCGGCGAACAGATTTCTGGCTTGCGCGACCGACCGCAATTGCGACAAGGCATACTGAACAGTCTTTGGGCTACCCACAAATAGTCGCTCAAATCCCAGCAAGGCCTTGGCGATTGCCCAACCCTCATCAGGCTGTCCCAGGAGGTTCGATCGCGGAACGCGCACGTTGTCGAAGAAGACTTCACAGAACTCCTCGTCATCAGCGATATTGCGAATCGGGCGGATGGTGACGCCCGGAGAGCGCAAGTCGACCAGCAGGAAACTGATGCCCTCCTGCTTGCGTGCGAGCTTGCTTGTTCGCACCAGGAGGAAGCTGTGCGTTGCATCGTGTGCCAGCGTCGTCCAGATCTTCTGCCCATTGACGATATAGTCGTCGCCGTCGAGCCGTGCCTCGGTGCGCAGCGAGGCCAGATCCGATCCGGCATTGGGTTCCGAATAGCCCTGACACCAGATATGCTCGCCGCTGATGATCTTCGGCAACCACTCCGTCTGTTGCCCCCGTGTGCCGAACCGGATCAGAAGTGGTCCAAGATTGATCAGCCCCTGGTCGGGCATGCGTGCAATGCCGTACTCTTCCTGCTCTTCGATATACGCAAGCAGCTTCTCTGCGGGCAGTCCCATACCGCCGTGCTGCCGAGGCCAGGATGGCGCCAGCCAGCCTTGGCGAGAGAGCGTCATGTACCACTCCCGCGTCTCATGCCAGCGTACGCGGCGCGACACATGGCGAAGAGATTCAGGGTAGTGTTCCCGGAAAAAGCTGCGGAGCATGGCCCGGAATTCACCGTCGCTCATGGCGCCCCAGTCCGCGTCGCGTGGATAATCGTTTCCTTTCCACTCGGGCGCATCGGATTCCGCAGAAACCTGTACCGCCTGACGCAGCAACTGGTGATGACGCCGCATGTGTGCCTTGGCGTTCCCCAGCCACGTCGAAAGATGAATTGCACGCTTGAAGTACAGGCCAACGTCGCATTCGTCCGTGTACCCCATCGCGCCGTGAAACTGAATCGCAAGACGGGCCAACTCCCGAGCCGTGCGGGCAGCACGTGCCTTGGCGCGACTCGCCAGCAGCGCCAAACGGGATGCGTCGGCCTGGGCTCCGACGAGGCACTCTTCCAGGCTGGCCGCCGTCAATTCGATCTGGATATACGCGTCAACCATGCGATGCTGTAACGCCTGATTGGCACCGATCGGCCGACCGAACTGCACGCGTGTTGTCAGGTACTCCCTGGTGATGTCGTATAGCTGCCGCGCAACGCCTAACAGCTCGGATGCCTGAAGCAGACATGCGCACTCCAGCGCTTGATCAAGAGCCTGTCTGGTCAAATCTCCGGTTGCCAGCACGTTCGAAAGCGGCAGCGATACCCCGCTCAGCGTAATCGTTCCCATCGAAGAGCCGTCTGGCCGTCTCTGCGTGCAAACTTCGATTCCCGGTGTGTCCGCCGGTACCCAGACGACCACCTTGCCTTGCTTGCTATCCGCCCACACGAGCCAGCCGTCAACACCCTGGGTCGGAGTCACCCACCGCTTGTTGCCATTGAGCACGACGGCATCTGAACTCGTCTCGGCGCGTAGCGTATGCACTGCCGGTGAACCAACGTCGCCGTCGTTCTCTTGCCAGGCGAGGCCCGCCAAACACTCTCCACTGAGTATTTTCTCGAGAAGATCCCGGCAGCGCGTTTGCACAGACAGGGTACGCAATGCGAGCACCGGCAGGAAACCGGCCGCGGTGAGTGGCTCCGTCCAAAGATGACGACCGACCTCTTCGGCCACGACTGCCGCGTGTTGCAGGCCCAACCCTAGCCCACCGAGCTCTTCGGGAGTCAATATCGCCAGCCAGCCAATATCGACCGCCTGACGCCACGCATCACGATCCAGTCCACCCTCCAACCTTCTGCGCGCCCGCATCCGCGCGGGACCGCCAATCGCGCTCAACAGAGAGCGTGCGCTGTCTCGGATCGCATCGAGGTCTTCTTGAGATGAAACTTGAGGAACGAAGAATGTTGCGGACATACATGCCTTAAGGATAATTGAATATTTGAAATGTATGACCGAACGGTTTTTAGAGGTAGCTACTTTCGGCACAGTTCAGCTATGCCCCAGACGTTATGGCTTCACCCTGGTCTGCAAGCTCGGCTCCGACAAATGGACGATTTAGAAGTGAACAAATCCATCATGATCCGCCCTTGCCGGAAAGGCGGTCATGCTGTGAAGAACGGCCCTGATTCTGGCTCAGCCTCAAGGAGTATCTGATAGTCGTCTATGAAGGACTTCTTACGATATTCCAGATATTAATTGCCGATGTATACGATCAGATGCGCGGCCAGATGACACGCAAATAGATGGACAATGCAGGTTTGCAGTGCGCTTGTTGGGAATGCCGCAACCAACGCTTCGAATGGGCTTGCGGAGCGATCGATCACGGCGATCAGGATTTCGCCCACGCTGCGAGGCTTCAGCAAGGCCGAGGAATCCGTGACGAAGGCGGCGCGCCCAGCGGGGCCGCTGCCTACACGCTTCATGTGTTAATCGGAAAGCTGCTCTCGGCTAAGGCGCGCAACATGAACTCGGAAGGCACCTATCCCGCACCAAGAGCAGCGAATAGACAAAAAATTCTTGCCGGCCATCGCGGGAGATGGCCGGTACCGGCACCGAAAAAAGTGAAACCATGTCTACAAATCGCACACCTCAGGCGCGATTCTGAACGGCACCCAAGCGACGGTGACGACGATCGTGCCACCTCGCCTTCATCCAGAAATAGATTTGCAAGGCGATCAAAAGTGCAGATATTGCGACAAACACCGCGCTGATCGGACTCTGGACGAACACCATGAGCTCACCATTCGAGATCAACAGTGCTCTCCGGAAATTTTCCTCGACCATCGGGCCCAACACGTAACCCAGCAGAATCGGCGATACCGGAAACTTGAGCGCCAGCAGCAGCGCGCCTGCCACACCGAACACGGCAACCTCGCCAACCTGGAACAGGCTGTTGTTGGTGGTATAGACTCCAATGCAGATAAAAAACAACGCGGCAGAGTAAAGGTATCGATACGGCACTTGCAGCAATTTAACCCATACGCCGATCAGTGGCACGTTCAAGATCATGAGCAGCACGTTACCCACCCAGAAACTCGCGATCAGCCCCCAGAACAAATCGGCATGCTCAGTAATGAGTTGTGGGCCAGGCTGGATACCCTGAATCAGGAGCGCACCGAGTATCAAAGCCATCACCGGGTCACCTGGAATACCGAGGCTCATTGTCGGAATAAAGTCGACCTGTGTCTTCGAGTGCGAAGCAGCCTCCGGTGCAGCGACGCCACCGAGAGCTCCCTGGCCGAATTGCTCCGGCTTCCTCGACAGTTTCTTTTCCGCGGCGTAGGCGAGAAATGTAGTGATCGTCGGTCCCGTACCAGGCATCGCGCCGAAGATGGTGCCGACAAGTGTTCCGCGCAGCATCGGAAAAAACGACTCCTTTAGCTCCGATTTGCTCGGGCGCATGTCACGCATTCTCACCGACGTGCCGGAACCCACCGCCTCCATCTTGTTTACGTTGCGCAGAAATTCAGCAACGCCAAACAGGCCGAGCGCCAGCGCCACGAGTTCTACGTGGTCCGCCAGATCGGTGATACCGAAGGTGAAGCGCATTACACCGCTATTGACATCAGTTCCGACCAGCCCGAGCACAAGGCCCAGGACCGTCATGGCGACCCCTTTTAGCGGCCTGCCTCTTGACATGGTGCCGCCGGCAATCAGTCCCACCATCATGATCGAAAACAGCTCGGCGGGGCCGAACTTGAATGCGACCTTAACGAGCAATGGCGACGCGAAGATCATCACCACAATGCCGAATGACGCAGCAAAGAATGATGAAATCATCGTAATGCCGAGCGCTGTTCCGCCTTTGCCTTTGCGCGTCAACGGGTATCCATCGAGACATGTCACGGCATGCGGCGGGTGGCAGGGAAGATTTAACAAAATGGCACCGATTGCGCCGCCGTACTGAGATCCATAGAAAATCCCGGCCAGCATCAGAATCGCCGGCACCGGCTGCATGACATAAGTCAGCGGCAGCAACATTGACATTGCGGACATGGCACCCATTCCCGGCAGGACACCGATAAGGTTGCCAATCAACACGCCGACAAACGACCACAACAGGTTGTTGAACTGGAGGGCGACGCCGAAGCCTTGCCACAAATCAGACAGGGATTGGAAGATCATTGTTCAGTTTCCCCACGAGAATAATGGCAATTGCACCTTTAAGGCCCACCAGAACACAATCACACTGAACAGGCAAATTCCAGTCGCCAGGCAAAGCGCGGACAGGATGGTATTCTCGCGGTCGCCTAATGCAGAAATAAACACGACAGCGAAACTGGCTGGCAACAAACCACTGTATTTCCCGAGCACGACAAATGCGACCACGCCAACCACGATGCAGATCCAGCCTCTCCATTCAGGCTGAAAATCGTCGTCCGCGGATTCGGAAGTGTCCTGTTCGCGTCGGGCGCCTGCGGCTATTGCCATGCCGATAATCGCCAAAATCGCCCCCAAAGCAACGGGGAAAAAACCCGGTCCCATTTGATTCAGACTACCGACTTCATATGTCCAGCCTTCCGCAACTACGACGAGGCCGAGCAGCAACAGCAGGCCGCCGCCATAGTAGTCCTGGTTATACGCAGTGAGACGGAAGATTGACCGTCTGTTTTTCATTTGTCTCCTCCGGTTAGCTAACACTCATCGGGCCGGGTCGCTGATGAATGACCACCATCCTTATCCAACGCCGGATTGCACGGACTTCATGTTTGTCAGATATCGCCACGGTCGTGTTCTCAAATCGCTGAGAGACGGCTGAATGCGAACTTCGGGTACTGGCAATCGGGCGCAGCTCGTGAATCATCTGGCGCTCTACGTCCGCTTAGTTATTCTGAATTCTTGCGACGTGGAGAACCTCAAGATCGAATCCGGCGCGCCGCTCCCAATGAGCGGCTACCAGGAGCGATCAAGGACACACTTCGAACAGTCCTGCCGCGCCTTGCCCGCCGCCGATGCACATGCTGACCACGACGTACTTGACGCCACGGCGACGACCTTCTATCAGTGCGTGGCCAACGAGACGCGCCCCACTGACGCCGTAGGGATGACCAACAGCAATGGCCCCACCGTTGACGTTGAGACGTTCATCAGGAATGCCCAGCTTGTCACGGCAGTAGAGCACCTGCACCGCAAAAGCCTCGTTGATCTCCCACAGTCCGATGTCATCGACCGTCAGACCAGTACGCTTCAGCAATCTTGGGATTGCGAATACGGGACCAATGCCCATTTCGTCGGGCTCGCAACCGGCAACCGCAAACCCCCGGAAGATACCCAGTGGCTGCAAGCCCAAGCGCTCGGCACGCTGGCTGTTCATTACGACGCAAGCTGACGAGCCGTCCGAAAACTGACTGGCATTGCCGGCCGTAATCATGCCGTCCGCCTGCGCAGGGCGTATCCGCTGCACGGCCTCGAGCGTCGTGCCGGGACGAATCCCTTCGTCGGCTGTGATCGTGACTTCGCGCGTCGAGATTACGCCGGCTCGGCTGTCAAAAATGCCCATCGTTGTCGTCATGGGCACGATCTCATCGTCGAAACGACCTTCCGACTGTGCAACGGCAGCACGCTGCTGGCTGCGCACACCGTATTCGTCCTGTCGTTGCCTGTCGATCCCATAACGCCTGGCAACCTGTTCGGCCGTCTGTAGCATGGACCAGTAAATTTCCGGCTTGTGCTGAAGTAGCCAAGGATCACGCTTCATGTGCAGATTGAGTTCGTTCTGGACACACGAAATGGATTCGACGCCGCCCGCTACGGCCACCTGGACCCCGTCAACGAGCACGGCTTGTGCGGCCATCGCGATGGCCTGCAAGCCCGATGAGCAAAACCGGTTAATCGTGACGCCGCAGGCCGTCACTGGAAGACCGGCACGCAGCGCGATCTGCCGCGCGATATTGCCGCCGGTGGTACCTTCGCCGTGGGTGCAGCCAATGAACAGGTCCTCGACCTCCGCCGGATCGATACCTGAGCGGGCCACCGCATGCTGGACGGCATGGCCGCCCAGCGTGGCGCCATAGGTCATGTTGAAAGCACCCTTCCAGCTCTTTGCCAGGCCTGTACGGGCAGTGGAAACGATCACAGCGTCCATCGCGGGACTCCTGGAAATGGTAGTTCTACGATCAATTGAAGCTCCGTCCCTCTTCGGCCATTCGCACGAGCAGAGGGGCCGGCGTCCAGAAGGCACCATTCACGCCCGGCTGTGACGCGATCCGGCGCAACGTACGTACCACCATTGGCAAGCCCACCTGGTCGGCGTACCACATGGGTCCTCCGCGATGGCGCGGAAAGCCATAACCATTCAGGTACACGACATCGATGTCGCTGGCACGAGCCGCGATGCCTTCCTCCAGAATTCGAGCGCCTTCATTGACGAGCGCGAAGATGCACGCTTCAACGACCTCGTCTGAGCTGATCGTGCGTGGCGTCCATCCGCGTTCGGAACGCCATTGACGGATGATGTCCTCGACTGCGGGATCGGGAATTGCATCCCGACGCCCGGATTCATAGCGGTACCAGCCCGCACCCGTCTTCTGGCCGAACCGTCCTGCCTCACACAGACGGTCGGCAACCACGCTGAAGTCCTGGTCCGGGTACGCGGCAGCGCGCCGCTTGCGCCCAGCCCATCCGATGTCGAGGCCGGCCAGGTCTCCCATGCGGAAGACGCCCATTGCCATTCCGAAGCGCTCCAATGCGCTGTCGACCAGCGTGGGCGTCGCGCCCTGACACAGCATTTCGTTGGCGGCACTCAGATAACGCGCGACCATACGATTGCCGATAAATCCATCGCACACACCCGCAACGACAGCCACCTTGCCGATCCGCTTGGCCAGTTGCATAGCCGCAGCCAGGACGGCGGGGCGAGTCTCCTTTCCGCGGACGACTTCCAGCAGCCGCATGACGTGCGCCGGACTGAAGAAGTGAAGACCGACGACGTCGCTGGGGCGGCGCGTGAAACGCGCAATCTCATCCAGATTCAGAGCCGACGTGTTAGACGCCAAAATGGCGCCCGGTTTCAGGACACTGTCCAGCGCCTCAAACACGGTTTGCTTGACACCGATGTCCTCAAATACGGCCTCGATCGCAAGATCGACGTCGGAAAATGCCTCGTATTCCAGCGTGGGCAGCAATGCTGCTTTGCGCGCCTGCAACGCATCGGCATCCAGGCGCCCCTTGGCCGCAGCCTTGTCCAGCTCGGCATGAATAAAACTCACACCCTTATCGAGAGCGCTTTGCTGCATCTCCAGCAAACGCACGCTCAAGCCGGCATCGAGAAAAGTCAGCGCAATACCGCGGCCCATCGTGCCAGCACCAACGACACCAACCGTGCGAATTGGCGGCAAGGAATCGACGGCCAACCCGGGCATCCTGGCAGCCTCGCGTTCGGCCTTGAACGCATGCTGCAGCGCGCGCGACTCAGGAGAAAGCATCAATGTGTCGAAAGCCCGGCGCTCGACGGCCATGCCCGTATCGAAGCTCTCACGACAAGCCGCTTGCAGCGCTTCGATGCATCGCTCCGGCGCAGAGGTCGCCTGCTTCTGTCCTTTCACAGCCTGACGGGCGAACGCAAGTAGCGCGTCAGCGTGCGACGCTTCAAAGGTGATCTGCCGCGTGCGCGGTAGCGGGCGTCCCTCACTCGCGACGCGCTGTGCATAAGCGATCGCCGTCTCGACTACGTCGCCGTCCGTGATCTCGTCAACCATTCGGGTGCCGTTAAACTCGACCGCCTTGAAAGCGGCCCCGGTGAGGATCATGTTCAATGCGCGATCCAGACCGACGAGACGAGGCAGTCGCTGCGTACCGCCCGCCCCCGGCATCAGCCCCAGTTTGATTTCCGGCAGCCCCAAACGGGCATCACGCTGGGATACGCGGAAATGGCAGCCCATCGCCAGCTCCAGCCCACCGCCGAGCGCCATGCCTGAGATCGCTGCAATCGTCGGCTTGGACGCATCTTCGAAAGCGCGAATCAATGAGGTCAGCGTCGGTTGCCGCCGCGACTGCGGTGTGCCGAACTCCTTGACATCGGCGCCGCATGAGAAAGCCTTGGCGGTCCCCGCCAGCACCACCGCGACGACGCTCGGGTCGGCTATGGCCTGGTCGAGCCTGCGCAATAGCTCCTGCCGCAGGGCCCAGGACAGGCCATTCAACGGCGGGTTGTCCATGCGAATGACGGCAAAGCCACGTTCGATCTGAAAATGAACGGGCGCTACGGTCGTTGCCGTTTCCTGGCCAATGGCCAGGGAAGACGTTTCTGAAGTCATATGAAGAGTCCCGGTTAGCGTCCGACAAACACAGGCGCACGCTTTTCCAGGAACGCACGCTGAGCTTCACGGGCATCTTCTGTGCGTGCAATCGCTGCAGTCATATCCTGTTCGTAGCGATAGCCGTCGCGCAGGCTCATATCCTCGATCGCATTCAGCGTCTGCTTGGACAGCCGCACGGCTAGTGGGCTCTTCGCGGCAACCGTATCGGCAATGCCTCTGGCCGTGGCAAGCAACTCTTCCGGGGGCACGCACGCGACCGCAACGCCCAGGTTGTACAGTTCCGGGCCGGCAACCCGGTAACCCGTGAAGACCATACGGCGCAGCAGCGAATGTGGGAAAAGCCGCATGGCGTGACTGGCTCCCCCCATCAGCCCGACGTCGATTTCGGGCAAGCCCAGGCTCGCCTTCTCAGACGCGACGACGATGTCGCACGACGCGACAATCGCCAATCCAGCTCCGAGTGCCGCGCCGTTTACGGCGGCAATAACGGGCTTGGTGCACTCGCGGATTGCGTGAAAGCACTCGCGCGTACGGCGCGAATGCGCGGGAAGATCGCCTGGCCCTTTGATGATCTCGGATCGCCCCTTCAGGTCGGCGCCCGCACAGAATACCTTGCCGGCAGCAGTCAGGATCACGGCGCGTACTTCGTCGGTCTCTGAAATGATGTCCAGCGTGGAGGTGAGTTCGTCGCTGAGTACGCGGCTCAGCGCATTGACCGGTGGGAAATTGAACTCCAGTACGGCTACACCGTCCTGAATGGTGACGTTGAGTTGAGTCAGATGGTCCGTATTCATGGTGTTGGCTCACATATTCTCTTTGGCTTACGTTACTGAGTCGGATAGCTGGGCGCGTGGCACGCCCGCCAACCGCCCACCATCGACCGCAAGCGTCTGTCCATTCATGTAGCCAGCAGCCGGTGAGGCGAGGAATACAGCCGCCCCGGCAATCTCGTCAGCTTCGCCGATACGCTTCATCGGCGTATTGCGCAACGTGGATTCGAGAATCTTTTCGTTTTCCCAAAGCGCGCGTGCGAAGTCGGTCCGGATGAGTCCGGGCGCAATACAGTTAGCCCGCACATTCTTTCCGCCCCATTCCACGGCGATGTTGCGAACAAGCTGCATATCCGCCGCCTTGGAAATCGAGTACGCACCCAATACGTCCGAGCCGATAAAACCGCCAATCGACGAGATGACGATAATGGAACCGCCACCGCGTTCAAGCATTGACGGTATAGCCATGTTCACCAGCTGGAAGTTGCTGCGGACGTTGCATCCCATGACGCGATCGAACGCCTCGTCGCTCATCTCGTTCGACGGCCCGAAATACGGGTTGACAGCGGCATTGCACACGAGCACATCGACTCCACCCAGCTTTTCGACCGTGTGCTCCACCAATGCCTGCAATTGCCCTTTTTCAGCGATATTGCACGCCTTCGCTTCGGCTTCGCCGCCACCGCACCGAATCTCGTCTACGACTTCCTGGCAGGCCTCGACCTTGCGACTGGACACCACCACCGTGGCTCCGTGCTGAGCGAGCCGCAGCGATATGGCGCGTCCGATACCACGGCTTCCACCCGTAACCAGCGCGACCTTGCCGCTCAGGTCGAACATGTTGTCAAGAGACGGCGTCATCATGATTTCCCTGCAATTCCGAGTGCTTCGATCAATCGCTTGCTGTCGGCCACTTCTTTCACGACGGACGATTTGTAGTCCGCCGTATTCAGATAGATCACCGTCTGATCCAGCTTGTCCATTGCCGCGAGGAATTCCGGATCTTTCGTAACCTGTTTCACCACGTTGTCCAGATAGGCGACGATTTTGGGATCCATTCCAGCCGGCCCCGCCAATCCATAGGGTGAGTCAGAGACGACGTTGTAACCCAGTTCAATCAGCGTGGGGACGTTAGGCCAACGGCCCAGCCTTTTCTCTCCGGCGGTAGCCAATGCGCGCATCTTGCCGCTATCGATGAAACTGCCCGCCGACTCGGAAGAAACGAGCGTGATGTGCCCTCCCATGAGAGCAGTCAACGATTCGGCACTGCCCTTGAACGGCACATGCGTGAGTTGCACACCGGCTTTAAGTCCCACTGCAGCGATGCCAAGATGATTGGAGGTGCCAACGCCAGTAGATCCGTACGACACCTTTCCAGGATTGTCCTTCGCAAATGCGATGACATCGCCTAGCGTCTTGAACGGGGAATCTGCCCGAACGGCAATCGCCACCTCGTATCCGCCGATGCGCGATATATAGCTGAAATCCTTCAACGGGTCCCAGGCTGTTTTGCGCATCGCCGGCTGGCGAAAAACGCCGCCGGGTATCTGTCCGATCGTATAGCCATCAGGCTTCGCACTATGCGCCATGTGCGCAGGCCCGATTGTGCCGCCTGCACCAGGCATGTTTATCACAATGACCGCTTGTTTCAGGTATTTGTTAGCAACCTGGGCGAAGGCGCGCATCGCAGCATCGCTGCCTCCGCCTGCCGACCAGGGCACGATCAGGTTAAGGGCGTTCGATGGATAGACGTCCTGTGACCAGGCGGGCAGCGCCCACGCTGCCGCAGCGCCGGCTGCGCCGGAACAAAGAACGCGAATGAACTTGCGCCGACCCGGCATGGGGTATTGACTATCGAATTTACTCATCTCGTCTCCTATCTTTTTTTGTCAATTCGAGCCACGCACTATCGCGGCGGACTTTGCTGAATGACTCCGGCAGCCTCGAGCTGACTGAGTGTTTCGGGGCTCATTCCTGGAAGCCGCGACAGTACTTCCCGGGTGTGCTGGCCAAGCAACGGTGGGCCACTTCGGTAGCTAACCGGTGTTTCGGACATTCGCAGTGGACTGGCAACGCCAGGGACGTTCACGCCTAAACCGTGAGGCAACGAGAGGATGGACTGCCTGAACTTTGCCTGCGGGTGCTCGATCGCCTGAAAGTAGTCGTTGATAGGTCCTACCGGCACGCCGGCGGCATTCAAGACTTCTTCCCAGTGACCCCGGTCGTGTGCCGTGAAGATCTCTGCCAGCACCTCATTCAGTACCGCCTGATTGGCAATGCGATCACCGTTGGTCGCGAAGCGCGGATCGACAGCGAGTTCCGGACGTCCGACGGCACGGCACATCGATTGCCATTGCGACTGATTCGCGCTGGCGACAATGAACAGGCCGTCGCGCGCTGGATATACGCCATAGGGTGAGATGCTGGGCGACGCACGTCCACTGCGCTGCTGCACCTTGCCTCCAACCAGCGAATACATCAGTGGGTTGGAGCCAATGGCCAGTACAGTGTCAAACAACGAAATATCAATGTACTGCCCCTGGCCGGTTTCCTTGCGGTGATACAGTGCGGCCAGTAGTGCCACCGAAGCGTACATGCCGGAAAACATGTCTACCAGGGGTATGCCAATGCGCTGAGGGCCTCCACCAGGCTGACCGTCCGGTTCGCCGGTAACACTCATCAAGCCGCCCAGGCCCTGGAACAAATAGTCATAGCCGGGACGATCCGAGTAGGGACCATCCTGGCCGAAACCGGTCAAGGACAGATAGATGATGTCCGGTCGAACCTTACGGATGGACTCGTAGTCGAGACCATACTTCTTCAAAACGCCAACCTTGAAGTTTTCGATGAAAATGTCCGAGTTGGCCACCAAATCGAGAATGACGCGCTGCCCTTCGGCTTTTGAGATGTCCACCGCGACGCTTTTCTTGTTGCGGTTAGACGCCAAAAAATAGGCCGCTTCATCACTCGCGCTGCCGTCGGACTCTTTGATCCACGGCGGCCCCCAATGCCGACACTCGTCGCCCTCACCCGGCCGTTCGATCTTGATGATCTCCGCGCCTAGGTCGCCAAAGATCTGCATCGCCCACGGCCCGGCGAGAACCCGGGTCAAGTCGACTACGCGCAGGGAACCAAGGGCTGCTCGAGATTTCGTTTTTTCATTGCGCATGCTGGCGTCGCCAGAAAATACGTTCGAGTTCATTTTTCGCGTCAGCACCCACGCGTGACCGGGACTTCGACTTCTGACGAAGCGGAGCCAAGGTAGTTCTTGAATTCCATCTTGGCAATGGCGTTGCGATGTACTTCATCCGGACCATCCGTAAAGCGGATAGTCCGCTGATGCGCCCACATATCTGCCAGAGGGAAATCCGAGGACACACCTCCGCCCCCGTGAGCCTGGATGGCCCAGTCGCAGACCTTGGTCGACACGTTGGGTGCAACGACCTTGATCATCGCGATTTCCTTACGTGCCACTTTGTTGCCGACCGTATCCATCAAATGAGCGGTGTGCAGCACCAGCAACCGGGCCTGATCGATCATGCAGCGGGACTCCGCCACGCGCTCATGCCATACAGACTGATCCGCCAGCCTGGCGCCAAACGCAGTTCGGCTAGCCAGTCGCGCGCACATATACTCCAGCGCACGCTCTGCGACACCGATCGAGCGCATGCAGTGGTGAATCCGGCCCGGCCCGAGACGACCTTGAGCAATCTCGAAGCCCCGGCCCTCACCCAGCAGAATGTTCTCGACTGGCACCTCAACGTTCTCGAACACGATCTCGCAGTGGCCGCTGGGTGCGTCGTCGTAACCGAAAACCGTCAGCGGGCGCAAAATCTCGATCCCCGGGGTATCGGCTGGCACGACCAACATCGACTGTTGCCGATGGCGCGGCGCCGTGAGGTCGGTTTTGCCCATGAAGATGAACACCTTGCAGCGCGGGTCGGCCGACCCAGATGTCCACCACTTGCGGCCGTTGATGACGTACTTGTCGCCCTTACGTTCGATGCGCGACTGGATATTGGTGGCATCGGACGAGGCGACTGCTGGCTCGGTCATTGCGAATGCCGAGCGGATTTCTCCGCGTAAAAGCGGATCCAGCCACGTGCGCTTGATCGTCTCGGACGCATAGCGCTCCAGCGTCTCCATATTGCCGGTGTCGGGCGCAGAGCAGTTGAAGACCTGCGAAGACCACCGTACCCGGCCGAATATTTCGCACAGCGGCGCGTAGTCCAGATTGGACAGTCCCTCTGGTACGCGCTCCGAGTGAGGCAGGAAAAGGTTCCACAGCCCGGCATCACGCGCTTTGGGCTTGAGCTCCTCGACCAGTTTGCTTGGCACCCACGGATTCCCTTTACGACGATTTTCGTTCATCTCATCTTCGTAACGTTCTTCGTTAGGGTAGATATGCTCATTCATGAACGCCTTCAGGCGTTCTTGCAAATCAAGGGATCGAGGTGAATATTGGATGAACATGCCATATCTCCTGGTCGCTGCGAACGCAGCTACTCTGCATCTTGTAATGGATAAAAAGGACGGTTGAAAACCGATCAGAGACGGAGCTCGTTAGCGACAGCCCAGCCCTCGGCGGCACGCACACGAGCCTTGGCGCCGATATCGTGCGCGTGCTCACTGGAGGCTATGCCCTCCGATGCTCGCTTCGCGACGCCTTGCAAAATGGCGGCGATTTTAAACAGACTGAACGCCATGTAGAAATTCCAGTGTTCGCCACAATCAATACCGGTCCGGCGTTCGTAGAGAGCGACGTATTCCGCCTCCGACGGAATGCCGAGTTGTGCCAGATCCAGCCCGGCGATACCACGAAACATCATCGGATCGCTATGGAATCCGACACAGTGATAAGCAAAATCGGCCGCCGGGTCACCCAAGGTGGACAGTTCCCAATCAAGCACACCAATAACCCGTGGCGCCTGATGATCGAAGACCAGGTTGTCCAGCCTATAGTCACCGTGGACGATGGCAGTACGGCTGAAAGACGGAACATTTCGAGGTAACCACTCGATCAAAGCATCCATTTCCGCAATAGGTTGAATCTCCGATGCGCGATACTGTGCACTCCATCGCTTGATCTGACGCTCCAGGAATCCATTTTCACGACCGAAACCTTGCAGGCCAATCGCACGATAGTCTGTTGTGTGCAGAGCAGCGATCACGCTGTTCATCTCGGCGTAAATAGCACTGCGTTCGGCAGGCGTCTTCGTCGGAAGCGATTGCTCCCATAGCACGCGGCCGTCCAGGTGTTCCATTAAGTAGAAGGCCCTTCCGATGACGGACTCGTCTTCACACAGTGTCAGCATTTTTGGCACTGGAAAGCCTGTTGTACCGAGCGCCGACTGGACAAGGTACTCTCGCTCGATCGCATGCGCTGTCGGCAAAAGTTGACTCACAGGACCCGGCTTGGTACGAAGTACCCAATTGTATTTAGACCCGCTTAATTTATATGTTGGGTTGGATTGCCCGCCATTGAACTGCGCGATAGAAACCGCGCCCTCATAATTGGGCACATGAGCCGCGATAAATCGATCCAGAGAGGCAAGGTCGAAGAGTCCCGCACCTACTTGGCGTGTTCCTTCAAATCGGTTGCTCGCGGAAAACGAAGTGGTGCAATCGATGTCAGAGGCTGCATCAGCTTTCATGGATGAATTGGAATTGGAGGCTGTTAGCTTTTCACGGAAGCGGTTATCGATGACCGTCGAGACGGACGGATCGACGAGAAGGTGAGCCAATCATCGACGCTGAACTGTGGGTGCTGATCGAACTGCTACTGCCCCCACCGAAACCGCGTCGCTTCAGGTAGCGAGGCCGCACGCCACTATCAGATCGCGCGGCAGTGACTGGCATCTTGTTCGTGCAGAAAGCCGGCATCCAGTGTCGCGATTTTCCGTCGACGTCACACAGTTGGTTCCGCGTATCGACTCCGTCGGGCCGATCGGTGGCAGGCGCGGCAGGCCGTTGATTCGTCCTCTGGCGGTGTACGCAGATCGCGGATACGGCCACGAAAAGTACCGGCGCACGCATCACGGATGCGGCATTCCCATCCGCATCGTCCGGCGTAGCCAGCCGCGTGGCAGTGGCTCGGGCCAGTTGCGATGGAGGATCAAACGGATTCATGCCTGCTTGCATCATTTTCGTCGTGCGCGTTTGCTTTGAACGTCATCCCGTCAGTCACGAAGCCTTCTTTACTGCGCGGCGGCTGATTGATCTCTGGGACACGCTCCAGCGTGACCAGCCAGTCTTTGCGAAGCAGTTTCTTTCGCTTTTTCATATATGAATATATCGATTGCATCCAAAGGCTGCTAGCTGACTACAGTACAAATCAGTTATGCTTTCCAGAATATGGCTAGCAAATCTTCTAAACCTGATTGGGACTTAAGTCTTCTGCGTTTGTTCCTGGACATTGCAGAGCAAGGTAGCTTGACGCGTGTCGCCGCCATGACTGGATCTCCTCAGCCCGCCGTGAGTCGCCGGCTAGCGAGATTGGAGCAGGAGTGTGGAGGAGCGTTGTTCCTGCGCACAGGGCGCGGTCTCACGCTATCTGAATTAGGTCATCGCATTCATACACACGTTAAGCAGGTGTTCGAGGATGTGGAAGCCCTCTCCCGCGAAGTGGCATCGCTTAAAGGCGTAGCCTCGGGAGAGGTATGCATCGCGGCACTGCCATCGTTGTTCTCGAGTGTGGTGATACCTTTATTCACTCATCTTCAGGAGGCCCATCCGGGTATCCGCTTGAAGGTTTTGGAGAGCTCTGCTGGACAGATTGACCGATGGCTGATTAACGGCAACATCGACATCGGATTGACCTATCGGTATGGTGAGAACAGGCAGCGAAATTCTGACGGGGATCGACTCGCACGCGTGGGCTCGTTCCTGGTGGGATTGCCGAACGACCCGCGTCTTAAATCTTCCACTATCCGGTTTGCTGATCTGGACGGTCTACCGCTGGTGCTGCCCAGCAGCCCTAGCGAAGTGCGTGACCTCTATGATCATTTGACACGACAAGCAGGCATCTTGCTGAACGTTGCCATGGAAGCCGATTCGGCACAGATCCAGAAGGCAGCCGCAATGCAGGGAAGTGCTTATACGATCCTGCCGCTACATTCCGTTGCTCAGGAGCTAAAGCAGGGACTTTTGCAAGCCACCCGCATCGTGGAGCCGCAGATCAATCGCGACATATCGCTCGTCGCGACATCGGCGCGCCCCGTATCACACGCCACACGCGAGGTGATCCGCTGCATCCGGACAACATTCGATTCTTCGTTGGCACTGGAGTTGACCCTGTGAGTCGGGACAACCGGACACCGTTGCGTTAGTGACGCAGCCGCTCGCCGAAACTCCCCCGCGCGAGCGGGACATGGCGGGCACCCGTACGCCCTCGCACAATCGCTTGAGAAACTTGCCGATACCCGGTGGCAACATTGCGCGAGGCATCTTCTTCGTCTTGCCCATCGCATTCGTCATTCATGGTCGAACGCCAATACCAGCTCAGCGCCTTAGCGCAACAGAGCCGTCCGGCGCCCCAAGCCTTGCGCTCGCGGCCCTGGCAAACGCGGCGAGCTTGCGCGCATGCACACCGTCCGGCGAAGGATCGAGAGCATTGTCCGTGCCGATCAGCGTGAGCACGCCAACGATCTCCGAGCGGGCGTCGAACACAGGCGCGGCCATCGCGTCGATGCCCGGCACCATCAAGCCCTGTACGAAGCAAATGCCGCTGCGCCGGATCGCTTCGAGCCGCGCACACAACGGCGAAGCGGGATCGTGCAACTGCGCATTCAAGTCAGCCGGCTCATTCGACGCTTCGGCGTCGCGCTCGCGCGGCGGCAGCCATGCGGCGAACATCAGGCCCGTCGCGGAACGCAGCAGCGGCATTTTTGCGCCCGTGCGCGTGAGCACGGTCACTTCGCCGAGGGATTCCAGCGTACGCACGACGGTCGCGCCCTGGCTTCCCCATACGGCAAGGAAACAGGTGTGCCCCGTGTCGTCGCGCAGTGCGGGCAGGAGTTCGGAAATGCCGCCGACGACGTCGATCTGCGCGATCGCCGCCATGCCGATCTTGATCGCTTCGGGCCCGAGCGTATAGCGGCCCGACTGCTTTTCCTGCGCCGCCAGGCCGCTCGCGATCATCGCCTGCAGATAGCGGTGCGCTTTTGCGGGCGGCATGCCCGCCGCCTCGCTGAGAGCGGTGAGGGAAGCCGCGGGCCCGAGCCGCGCGAGCGCCTTGAGTATTTCCGCACCGATCTCAGCCGACTGGACGGTCTGGCGACTTGAAGTGCGTGTCGAACTGGTGGCCATGTGAAAGCGACGTTTGTGGAAAAGCCAAAACTTACGCGATCTGCGCCTTGTGGCGCAAGTCGCCAGCAAGCCGCACCGTACACCCGCGATCAGAACCGGTGACGCAGCGCCGCGCGCAGCAGGAACACGTGATTGTTCGCAGAATCGCCGAGATTCGCGATGTCCGCAACGGCCGCCTCGCCCGTCGACGAGGTACCCGATGCGCGCTGCCACGTGCCGCCCAGATAAACATCGGTGCGCTTGGACAGCAGATAGTCGGCCATCACGCTCACCTGATTGTAGTGCTGGTTGCCGAGCGTGCTGCCGTCCGCTGCCGTCACCTCATGTCCCTTCAGGTAGTCGTAGGCGACGCTCAACGCGAGGGTCGGGGCGTACATGTACTTCACGGCGAAGTCGACGTTGTCGAAGCGCGCAGTTCTGGTGTGGAACGAGCTGCCGAGGTTCGCGTATTGCGTGTTCGAATACGACGTCGACAGCGTGACGGGGCCGATCGCATAGCGGCCGCCGACAATCGCGGTCTGGTAAGCCGTCGCGCTCGCATAACCGCGGTTCAGCGTCTGCGACAGCGCGCTTGCGCCGTTCGCGTTGTTGGTGAAGAAACCGGAACCGGCAGTAGCGGAAGTCGGATTCTTGAAGTATTCGAATGCCGCGCCAACCAGCACAGGACCATGCGCATAGGCGAAACCCAGTGAATAACCGCTGTTCGCCGTTACGTTGCCCGCCACGCCGCCAACGCTGTACTCACCGCCGAACGTCAGGCCCGAGTAATTCGGGCTCATGTAGCGAATCGCGTTGTTGACGCGAATGGTGTTGCCCGTATTGTCGAGGTCGCCCGGATGCAGGAAGAGCGCCGAGCCCCCTTGCACGCCCGCCGAGGTTAGCGGCTGGCCGAAGTAAAACATCATGTCATACTGGCGGCCGAAGGTCAGGCTACCGCGTTTCTGGTCATTCACGCCAACGAAGACCTGCCGGCCGAACATCGTGCCGCCCTGCGCCGCGGTGCCGTTGTTCAGGTTGATGCCGCCTTCGAGCGTGAAGATCGCATTGAGGCCCCCACCCAGGTCTTCGGAACCCGTCATGCCCCAGCGGCTGCCGCTGATGCCGCTCGTCGAATCGAGAAAGAACTTCTTGCCGCCCGTCTTGCCACCCGCGCTGCTCTGATACATGAGCCCTTCGTCGAGGATACCGTAGAGCGTCACCTGGCTTTCCGCGTGTGCGATCTGTGTGAAGACACCGGCCGTCGCGCAACCGAGCATGAGTCCCGTGATTTTTTTCATTTCTGCATTCCGATATTTTAGTTGTACTACTAGCTTTACGCCGCCGCGGCCCGTTTTTGGGCCACGACGACGAATCTCCAAATGGCAAACCCGGTATGGCTGAGGCCGCGCCGCCGCCGGCTCGCTTCGTGTGACGAGCGCATCCCTACGGGAAGAACCTGTGTCTTCCCGCTTCTGGTCCAGCGACGCCGGTATTGCGTCGAGCCGGCTACACGCCCGCTTCTTTCACGAGGCGGGATGCTGCGTAGCGATCATCGACGCACGCTCACTGAAGCGCGCATGCCATTCCGCGAGCGCTTCGTTCGTGCGCCATCCTTCATCGGGAAAGCGCAGATCGAGATAAGCGAGCGCACAGGCAACCGAGATCGTGCCGATATCGACACGCTCGCCGAACGTGGGCGCCCACGCTTCGAGTTGCGCGAGCGACGAGACGATCTTCTCGTGCTGGCCGTCGTACCACGGCTGATAGCGCAGACCGTCGGGGCGCACGACCTGCTCGTAACGCATCAGCAGGGCCGCTTCGAGCAGTCCGTCAGCGAGCGCCTGCTCGCGCAGGCTCTGCCAGCGCGCTGCACCGTTGACGGGGAACAGGCGCGGCGCGGCGCTCGTCGCATCGATGTATTCGCAGATCACGCGGCTGTCGTACAGCACTTCACCGTTGTCGGCGAAAAACGTCGGCACCCGGCCGAGCGGATTCACGGCGACGATGGTCTGATCGCGCGTGATGGGATGCGCCGAGCTCGGCAGACGTTCGACTTCGATGCCAAGTTCGGCGGCGCACACCAGCACCTTGCGCACGAACGGAGAAAAGGGCGAGTAATAGACTTGCATGACTTCTCTTTTTGAAAAGTGTGAGATTCAGCGCTGATGCAGCGCGTAATCGGTGCCGTGACGGTGTGTCAGATAACCGGCCGTGAGACCGCCATCGATATCGAGCACCGCGCCCGTCACATACGACGCCGCATCCGACAGCAGGTATGCGATGCCTTGCGCGATTTCTTCGACTTGCGCGAAGCGTCCGAGCGGCGTGCGATCCAGCATCACTCCCTCGCGGAACCCTTCGGGCACGCCGACTTTCAGCAACGGCGTATCGACGCCGTTCGGCGCGACGGCATTCACGCGCACACCGCGGTTGCCCCATTCGGTCGCGAGGCTTTTCACGAGACCGACGAGCCCCCACTTCGACGCCGCGTAATTCGCGCGTCCCGGCTGACCGCCGCGTGCCGTGACCGACGCGAGACACACGATGCTGCCCCGGCCGCGCGGCAGCATCACTGCCGCCGTCGACTTGCAGGTGAGGAACGTGCCGCGCAAGTTGATGTCGAGCACGAGATCCCACTGCTCGGCGCTCATCGTTTCGGCGGGCGCGCTGCGCGCGAGTCCGGCGCACGGCACGACGTCAGTGATCGGGCCGAGCTTCGCTTCGACTTCGCCGACGAATGCCTGTTGCGCTGCTTCGTCGCGCACGTCGAGCACGGCGCTCAGAAAGCGCACGTCGCGCCCCAGGCTGTCATGCAGCGCTGCGAGTCCCGCTTCGTTCTGGTCGGCCGCCGCAATCGCGACGCCTTGTGCGGCCAGAAGCCGGCACACGGCCGCGCCGATGCCGCTCGCGGCGCCCGTCACAAAGGCGACGCGCGGATACGCGGCTTGCCTGTCAGTAGCCTGTTGGGTCATGCGACTACCTCCCGCTGCTGCGTTTCGCTTGCGCTGATGGTCATGCCGGCGATGTAGCCAAACGTCAGCGCCGGTCCCAGCGTGATGCCCGCCGCCGGATACGTGCCGCCCATGATCGAGTTCATGTCGTTGCCGCAGGCGTAGAGGCCGGGGATCGGTGTACCGTCCGCGCCGACCACCCGCGCCTTCGCATCCACGTCGATGCCCGTCGCGCTGCCGATATCGCCTGGCGTGATCCGCACCGCGTAGAACGGTCCATCGGCGATGGGGCCGAGACACGAATTCGGCTTGTGCGACGCATCGCCGAGGTAGCGGTCATACGCTGAGCGGCCACGCCCGAAATCCGGGTCTTCGCCGCTCGCGGCCGCGCGGTTCATGCGGGCAACGGAATCGGCGAGCGCATTGCGCGGCACGCCGATCATGTCGGCCAGCGCTTCGATCGTCGGTGCCTGCTTCAGATAGCCCGAACGCAGGAACCGACCGAGCGAAGGCGTGCGCGGACGCACGAGACCCATCCCGTAGCGCTTGAGGAAGGTGCTGTCGCAGATCAGCCATGCGGGAATGCACGGCGTCTTCTCATGCTCGCGATGGATCGACGCGACGAACTCGTGATACGACGTCGCCTCGTTCGCAAAGCGCCGCCCCGCCGAATTCACGGCCATGATGCCGGGCTTCTGGCGATCCGTGACTAGGTGCGGAAACACCGTTTCCGCGCCGTTTTCGTCGCGCAGGATCGACACGGGCGTCCAGAACGCCGCGCCCGCATTGCCCGTCGCCAGATGACCGCCCCGGCTGATCGCGAGCCGCGCGCCGTCGCCGCTATTGCTGACCGGCGACATCGAGCGATGCACGTCGGCGTGCGGCACGAGCTTTTTGCGCAGCTTCAGATCCTGCGGAATGCCGCCCGTGGCGAGCACCACCGCGCGCCTCGCTCGCACGTCGATCACTTTGCCGCGTTGACGAACCCGCACGCCCGTCACGCGCTCGCCCTGGTGCAGCAGCGCTTCGACACCGGCTTCGCGCTCGAGGACAATCTTCTTGTCGACGGCGGATTTCAGCAGCCGCGCCGCGAGCGCGTTACCAAGCAGCAGACGCGTGCCGCGCGGCCACTTCAGGCGGTCGAGCGCGTAGCGGCCAATCAGCGCGAGCGAATGGCGCAGCGACGCGACATTGCGATGCATCGACAGCAGCGCGTCGATGTCCTTGCGGTTCACCATCATCCCGCCGAGCGCGAGGAAGCTGTGCAGCGGCGGCCGCAGCGCGCAGAACAGCGGCCCGAGCTTGCGGCCGTCGAACGGCGCGGGGTCGATCGTGCGGCCGCCTTGCGACGCACCTTCGCGCTCCGGCTGATAGTCGGGAGACACGGGCCGCGCGATGAAATGCACATCCGTGTTCGCTTCCATAAAACGCACCATCTCCGGACCGTGCGTGAGAAACGCATCGATCATGTCGGGACGCAGCGCCGGGCCGACCGTCGCCTGCAGATAGGCGATGGCCTGCTCGCGCGAGTCGTCGTGACCGACGCCCTTCATGTGCATGTTCTGCGGAATCCACACCGCGCCGCCCGACACAGCCGTCGAGCCACCGAAATACCCGGTCTTTTCCAGCACGAGCACCGACAGCCCCCGCGCCTTGCAGGTGAGCGCGGCGCTCAGGCCGCCCGCGCCCGAGCCGACCACGATCACATCGTATTCGCTTTCCATGAGTGTCCTTCTTGCAGCGCTGCGCAGCAGCACCATTACTGCATCCGATAGCCGCCGTTGACGTCGATCGTCGTGCCCGTCTGATAGTTCGCGCCTTCCGACACGAGGTACGCGACGGCATCCGCAACGTCTTCAGGCAGACCGATGCGGCCGAGCGGAATCGTCGCGGCGACTTCGCTGTCGCGGTCCTGCGGCAGCGACTGGCGCAGCATCGGCGCGTCGATCAGACCCGGCGCAACCGAGTTGACCGTGACGCCCTGCGGCGCGAGCTCGCGCGCCAGCGCCTTCGTGAAGCCGATCACGGCCGCCTTGCTGGCGATATACGCGGCATTCGAGCGATAGCCGCCGAGTTGCGCCGTCACCGACGAGATCGTGACGATGCGGCCGAACGAATGCCCTTCCGGCAGACGGCGCGCGAATTCGCGGCAGGTGAGGAAGCAGCCCGTCTGGTTGATCGTCATCGTGCGCGTCCAGTCGGCGAGCGAGATCTCCTTGATGAGCGGACGCTGTCCATCCGGCTTGAAGAACAGCACGCCCGCGCCTGCGATCAGGATGGTCGGACGGCCTGCGTCCTCGGTCACACGATCGAACGCGCGCTCAACGGACGTTTCGTCGGACACATCGATGGCGAGGCCGAAATGCCCGTCGCCCGGAAGCGTTGCCGCAACGCGCGCTGCCGCTTCGGCATTCAGATCGGCGACGGCCACGCGATGGCCGGCATCGGCCAGGTAACGGCAGATCGCGACACCGATGCCGCCCGCGCCACCCGTGACGAGCGCGGTCTGACGCGCGGATGCTGACGATTGATTCATGGTTGTTTCTCGTGAGTTCTCGTTGAATGGTGTCGACAGGATTCGCGCGTCAGGCCGCAACGGTGCGGGCGCGCGTCATGTCGCGATGACGCTGATAAGCGGGCAACAGCAGCAGAAGCGCAATCGCGCCGACCAGCACGAACCCACCCATGGTGGCGATCGCGAGCTTGAAGCTCCCCGTCGTCTGCGTGAGCCAGCCGATGATCGTCGGGCCGAAGAAGCCGCCGAGGTTCGAAACGGCGTTGACGAAGGCGAGCGCCGCGGCAGCAGCCGTACCGCTGAAGAACATCGTCGGCAGGGACCAGTAAGCGGGCATGCACGCATAGAGCCCGATCATCGCGACGCAGAAGCCGGACATCGCGATCACCGGCTGGTCGAGGTTGTACGCCGCGACGACGAACGCCACGCACGCCAGCAGCAGCGGATAGATCACGTCGGACAGCTGCATCATGCGGCTGCGGCAGCGACGCGCCCAGACCAGCATCGCGATCGCGCCGAGCAGGTTCGGCAGCGCGCTCAAAAGGCCCACTTGTAGCGTCGTCACATGGAACGTCTTGATGATCTGCGGCAGCCAGAAGCCCGCGCCGTAGAAGCCGATCACGAAGCAGACGCCCGTGAATGTCACGACCAGCGTGCGCCAGTCGAACAGCGTCTTGAAGACGTGCGCGGCGCTATGCGAGTCGCCGTTCGCGCGGTCTTCCGCCTGCTCACGGTCGATCTTCGCCTGCAGCGCGTCGCGCTGCGCGGGCGTCAGCCAGCGCGCCTGCGTCGGGCGTTCGAGCAGCACGCGCCACGTCACGAAGCCGAGCAGCACGGCCGGAATGCCTTCGACGACGAAGAGCCAGCGCCAGCCCGGAATGCCTGCGACCCCGTCAAAGCATTGCAGGATCAGCGACGACACGGGCCCGCCGATGGCGGCTGCGATCGGCAGCGAGATCATGAAGCGCGCGATGATCTGCGTGCGATGCTCGCGGGGGAACCAGAAGGTCAGATAGAACAGCACGCCTGGAAAGAAGCCCGCCTCGCTGATGCCGAGCAGGAAGCGCACGACATAGAACGAGTTCGGGCCGGTAATCAACGAGGTCGCGAGCGTCACAAGTCCCCAGACGATCATGATGCGCGCGAGCCATACGCGCGCGCCGAAGCGCACCATCATCAGGTTGCTCGGCACTTCGAACGGCAGCATGCCAATGAAGAAGATGCCGGCGCCCAGCCCGTACATTGCGTGCGTCAGGCCGATTTCATGGTTCATCTGCAACGCGGCGAAGCCGACGTTCGTACGATCGATATAGCTGACGATGTACAGCAGGAAAAGAAATGGGATCAGTCGCCAGGCCGTCTTTTTCAGTACGGCGGCTTCTTCAGCAGCGTTCATCGGTGTCTCCTTGCGGCGCGGCTCGTGTCGGCCGTGCGATCTGTTGATTGAGCGTGAATGGGCAGGTGTGTATGCGGCGTCAGAGCGCGGCCGTGCCGCCGAGCGACTTGCCGCCGTCGACCATCAGGATCTGGCCGGTGATGAAATCCATATGCGGCGCGGCGAGGAAGGCGACCGCGTTCGCGATGTCCTCGGGCAGCGCTGCGCGGCCCGTCGGCTGCAGCGCGAGCTGCGCGGCGCGGCGCTCAGTCGTGAGCGCCTGAAGCATCGGCGTATCGACGAGGCCGGGCGCGACGGCGTTCACGAGAATGCCCTGACCGAGCAACTCCATCGCCATCGCGCGCGTCAGGCCGACCACGGCCGCTTTCGCTGCGACGTAGTGCGCGTGATTACGCGCGCCGAGGTAGGCGCGAGACGCGATGTTCACGATCTTACCGCCCGACGGCAGGCGCGTCGCCGCATTCCTCGCCATGCGGAACAGCGCGACGACGTTCAGATCGTAGTGACGCATGAAATCTTCGGCACTCAGATCCATGAACGCGCGCTCGTCGAACACGCCTGCGTTGTTGACGACGGCGTCCACGCGCGGCAGACGCGCGACGAACGCTCCGACGGCCTGCTCGTCGCGCAGGTCGACAACGGTGCCTTCCACCGAGCCACCCACCGCCTGCACGCTGGCAACAACGCTTGCGAGCGCCTTGTCAGAAATATCGACTGCGGCGACGTGAAAGCCATCCGCGGCCAGCCGGCGCGTGATCGCAGCGCCGATGCCGCCGCCGGCTCCCGTGACGATTGCGACGGGTTTGGACTGACCGTTCGCGCTGCCTTGACTGCTGCTCACCTTGCAACTCCACATTCGTAATTGATTACGCAAAGCGTAAATTTCGACCATGTGAGAAACAATGCGCGTATACCCTCACTGACTTCGGGACGCGTTATCGGCTGTCTGCCGTGTACGGGGCTGGTTGGAAAAAACGGATGGCGAAGCGATGCCTTAGCAGGAAAATCGCGTTCGCTAGTTGGAACGTCGCAGCACGTGATGCAACCGGCTGGCAATGGCCTTCCGAATCGTCGGCTTCGGCGAGGATTAGCGAGTGTTAGCGCGCCCATCGACCATTGCTGGTCGAAAACAATAACGAAGCGCTCGTCGGACTCGCACCGATCAGCCTCGGCGAAATTCATTCATGGAACGGCGTCGCCCCCGATTTGGTGATATCCGGGCGGTGTCATCTTCGACCTCGACCGCGCCCCATCACTACTGCGGGCGGCGATGCTTGGGGCCTCGATGGCGCTTGCTGCACTCGACAGGGAGCGGAAAAAGGCGCGGGCTATTCTGACCACTGGCCGTACCTGAGCACATGGCGTCGTTCTACAGTCACGCGGGGCGTCCATCGATCGACCCCGAGTTGATAGTTCGCATGCTGATTGTCGAATACTGCGCCACCCGTTCAGGAACCCGCGCATACACATTACCAAGGACAACACGATCGTCTATCGGTCGAGCCTGCTCGACTGCGCGGCATGTGCAATGGAGGATAGATGCCGTCCGAACACACCCATGCGAAAGATGCCGACACACCTTCATGGAGCGCCGGCGATGAACTCGACCGGGACGATTACGATGACGATGACGATGCGTGAAGTAGACCGGCTGAAGGTCATCGAGGCCGTGACCGATACGATCTGCAAAGGCGCAGAAGACCTTCTCCGTCGATCATGGGCGTGGGCATCGCCAATCGAATCCAAAAGGAAGCCCGGCACTTTGTCCGGGCCCGGGAAGGATGGTCGCTGCCGGCGCATTCAAACGACGTCGCCGTGTTCGACCGGCTCTTAACCATCCGCGTGGAAGCACCCCCTCCATCGCTACGATTGCTTCGGAGTTTAGCGTCCGATGCTTCATCACGCGCTGAAACGTGTCTCTGAGCATTGCGTCGAGAATGGGCAACTTTTGAGCTTTGCGAGAGCGTCATGCAAACCGATGTCGTCGAACTACCGGTCCTGTACTTCGGAACTCCTGTGGCATTGATTTCTCGGGAGCGACGCAGATGCTATGCGTCGCCGCAGAATTGAAGGTTCTGCGAATCCATGTTCATACCGATCTGCTGGCACCGACTCGACGGATCGATGTGCAACATGGAAGCCATTGCATTATGTATTTCGACACTACTACGCGTTAGGCGACTGTCTCGGCAAGAATTTCAGGGCGTAACAAACCAGGTCCCGAGACGTTGTCGAGATCTGACCGTAGATTGCGGCCGTGCGCGTGGTTGGGGCCGCCGGTCGTCACCGAGTTAAGCACGGGTCGAAACGCCTCAAACGGGCCGACACGTGGCTTTGTAATATTTGAAATGCGCAGTTACCAACTGCATAAGTTATTTCATCGACGCCTGCTTAGGATGATCTCCATGAACCCGTCAAACGGAAAACGGAGAGTCTTATGAAACGCGCAGCACTTGTCTTGTTGGTAATCGGAAGTTTGTCGGTGGCCCAGCAGGCATCGGCGCACGGGCGCGGTGGCTGGGGGCATGGTCACGGCGGCGGCGATGGTGGCGCGATTGTGGGGGCGCTCATCGGAGGCGCGGTGCTCGGCGCGCTCGTGACGTCGATTGCGGATGCTCAGCCTGCCTACGGACAGCCGGTGTATCAGCAACCCGTTTACGCGCAACCGGTTTATACGCAACCGCCGTCAGCGGCTTGCTACGACAGCTATCAACGCGCCTATGTGCCGTGTCAGGGCGGCTACGGGTATTGATCGCGGATGAAACTCGCAGGTGGTCATAGCGATTCTGGATGCACTGCTCAAGCTTCAACTCATGGTGCGAGGTCAATATCCAAGTTGATGACTCCGCCATCGGTCGAGATATCGCTATTCAGGGGCGTCCGGTGGCGTGACAGGCACACGAGATACTTGTCTGCTCCGGACACCCCCGCGAATTTTAGTTCGCAGGTCCAGTCAATGGTTGCTTCGCTTCGGCCATCAGCGCGGATACCGGTAAAACCGCTAGATCCACCAGGACCTTGGCTCTCACTCGGGACGAATTCGGCAATGTAGGTTGCAAAGGGCTGCCACAGACATTTGCCCGGTTCGTACCGGTCAAGAAAGAAGCGGACTGAAAAGGCTCGATCCCCCTTCGGCACGCGTACCCAGTCGACAATGCCCTGCGCAACTTCCGGTGCACCGAAGATGCGAGCGACTATCACTGACATTTCTGATTTGTCGTCCCGTAGGTGACTCCAAACCATAATGCCAGGTCAGCAGACTTTCGGCCGCGAATGACAAGAACGTGCTGAGGAGAAGGGTTGATTTTGGGCTTGTCAATAAACCTGTTTTGCGGGTCCTCAACGTGCCGCTGGAATTCCATTACGGCCGCTGCGCACGGTGCCGATGCGAGAGCTGCTGATAGACACAGCACAACGCCGCATTTAATTTGTCGCAGGTTTACGGCGTCCCCGTTTGTTGTTAGTCAGAAATACTACGCCGCGCCGAGAGAGACGGTCCTCTGTGCGTGAGCGACGGTGTCCAACAAGCCACAACCAAGTCGCCTGGAAGCACCGCTCGGGTCCCAGACACGGTCTCGTGAGCGCGATGACGCGCGAGCCCGCAGCCCATAGCGAGTCACTGACAACAGGTGCGCGTCCATCCTCTCCGCAGCGCATAAACGTGCACCATCGAACTGTCATCCTGCCGCGCCATGTCACGGCGGCACGCTCGCCGCCACCGACTTCAGGACGGAAGCGATCTTCCTTTAGCGCTCCGCGTCGGCATGCTCGCCCGGTGCATCCTGTCGCTTGTTGGTCGGCGCGAAGCGCTCGCGGCGCGCAATCCACACGCGGCGAAATTGCTCGAGTTGTCGCTCCTCGGCGAACACCGACAGTGACGGCTTGACCAGGTCGTGTCGCGATACGATGCCGATCAAACGGTACGTCGTCTCGCTTTCGACCACCGGAACGCGGTCGAGTCCCGTGATGGCCAGGCGCGCGGCCACGTTCCTGCAGGTCTCGCCAGGCAGCGCGATCTCGGGCCGTGCGTGCGCGAAGAACGCACCGAGCGGGGTATCGGCTTTCGCCGGGGGAATGCGATCGAGCAGCGCACGGTCCGCCATGCCCACGAGAACACCGGAAGCGAGAACGGGATAGGCGCGATACTTCTGGCCCGAGCCGAAATAGTCGCGAAGCACTTCTGCGACCCTCGCGTCAGCATCGATTGTCTGCACGGTGCGGGTCATGACCTCGTCGACGTAATGTCTTTCGAGCGGGTCGATGCTGTACTCGCGATAGATGTGGTAACCACGGCGGGCAATCTTCTCCGTGAGAATCGAGCGCCGCATGAGCAGCACCGTAAACCCGTAAGCGACAGCGGCAGCCGCCAGCAACGGAAGCAATGCGTTGGCGTCGCCCGTCAGTTCGAAGGCGAACACGGCCGCCATCACGGGCGCGCGCATCATGCCGCCAAGCGCGGCCGCCATGAAGATCAGCGGCCACACGGCAGGTTCGCCTCCGGGCATATAAGGCGCGGCAAGCGCGCCTACGCCAGCACCCATCATCAGCAATGGCGCCAGCACGCCGCCCGACGTGCCCGAGGCCAATGCAATGACCCAGATGACTGCCTTGACAAGGACGATCGAGATTACGGCCTGCACAGCAAGGTGGTTTTGCAGCAGATCGCCGATGACGTCGTATCCGACGCCGAGCGTGCGCGGCTGACAATATCCGCCGATGCCGACGACGATCGCACCCAGCGCCGGCCACCACATCCAGTGAACGGGCAGCCTGCCGAACAGATCTTCCACTTTGTAGAGCCACGTGGACAAGCCCCATGACAGAGCGCCTGCGATCAATCCCGCGATGGCCGACGATACGATGCCCACCGGCCCGAGCGGCATCGTTTGCAGAGGAAACAGTGGGCCGCTTCCCAACAGCAGCGGCCGCGCGAATCCGGCTACGGCACACGCGATGGCGACGGGCAGGAGGCTGCGAGGCCGCAGCTCAAACAGCAGCAGTTCGATCGCGAGCAGCACGGCTGCGACGGGCGTGCCGAACACGGCGGTCATCCCCGCCACCGCGCCCGCCACCAGCAGCGCCTTGCGCTCCGCGCTCGATAAATGGAAGTACTGTGCGACGAGCGAGCCGATCGCACCGCCCGTCATGATGATCGGGCCTTCGGCGCCGAAAGGTCCGCCGCTGCCGATGGCGATCGCCGAGGCGAGCGGCTTGAGGACAGCCACTTTCGGCGACATCTTGCTCTTGCCGAACAGGATCGCCTCGATCGCCTCGGGTATGCCGTGGCCGCGAATTTGCTCCGACCCGAAGCGGGCGATCAATCCCACCAGCAGCCCGCCGATCACGGGTGCCGCGACAACGAACAGCCCGAGCGTGTTCTGCGAAGGAGAATGGTTCGCCGTCGATACCGTCTGGAAGAAAAACAGGTTCGTGAAGAAGCGGATGAGATGCAACAGGAAGTCGGCGGCGACGGTGCTCAGTATGCCGCCCACGGCAGCGATGGCGCTGATCCGCAGAAGTCGGACATTCGTTGCGAAATCGCCCTTGTGCCCGCTCTGCTCGCCCATGATTTCCCCTGCCAGGTCGCCGAAGACGTAATGCTAAAACGTCATATATATCACAACGTGATGTAACACGCTAAATCGATGATCGGCAGGTACACAAACCGGAGCCCGCCATGAGTATGTTCAGAGATATCAATCGGCTGATCAAAATGGCCGTCACTTCGACCGCGAGATCATCGTCTCGCGTGTTCGCTGCCTTCGAGACCTGATCGATATAGTGCGCCCGCGTCGCGTTCAGCCTCATATATCACAATATGAAGTATGTTGAAAAACAGGTGCTTTAACGGGTCGGTTTCGAAGCAATCGCGGACGACGCTCGTTTTTTTCGACCGGCAGGTATGGCGTATGCTGAGTACTTGTCCAAGGGCCGACAGGGTTGAGTCGATGTGACCGGACAAAGAACGACACGCCCTTCATCCTTCTGCTTCATTACATATAGGAATCCATATCATGACAATCTCCCGACGGCGTTTCATGATACTTGCTGCATCCGTCGCATCGACGACGGTTCTCTCCACTGAGTCGCGAGCCGACGCGCCCGTGCTTGCCGAGAACGATCCGACCGCACAGGCGCTCGGCTACAAGACGGACGCTGCGAAAGTGGACAAGACAAAGTTCCCCCACTATCAGACCGGGCAAACTTGCGCCAATTGCCAGCTTTATCAGGGCAAGCCCGGCTCGGCGATGGGCCCTTGTACTACGTATGGCGGCAAGCTGGTCGATGCAAAGGGATGGTGTAACGCTTACGTGAAAAAGGCCTGAATCTGGCGCGGCGATGCCGGGTCGAATGCTTTCCGCCCGGCATGTACACCGCCGCCACCAGCACCAAGCCGATGCCGTCCACCTTCCCTTTCTCACACACGTGGCCCGGATCACCGTTCCGATCGCGTTCGCTGCGTGGCTTCTGGCCACGATCGGACTGCTGCGCTCCGCGCTCAGATCGGTCACCGGCAACGGACCGTAGCGAGACCATCACGATCGACCGAGCGGCGCTGAACTTCGAGAAAGCTCATAGCGGCCGCCCGCTTCAATGCGCTATCCGATGGTCGATCAGTTCCTTGACGACACGCGGATCTGCCAGCTTCGAGACGTCACCCAGTTGTCGTAGTCGCCGTCGGCGATCTTGCGCAGGATGCGACGCATGATCTTGCCTGAACGTGTCTTCGGCAGCACGGGTGCCCACTGGATAAAGTCCGGGCTGGCCAGCGGGCCAATTTCCTTGCGCACCAGCGTCACCAGCGTCTTGCGCAACGACTCCTCCGGCTTGACTCCGACCTTGAGCGTCACATAAGCGTCGATGCCCTGCCCTTTGAGCGCATGCGGATAGCCCACTACCGCCGCCTCGGCGACATCGGGATGCGTCACCAGTGCGCTTTCTACTTCGGCGGTACCGAGCCGATGCCCCGAAACGTTGACGACGTCGCCGATCCGCTACGCTGCGTGCGGATGAGGTTCTACATACGGGTGTGTAGGCAGCACGGTATGCCCGAAGCTCTCGTTGATCACCATCGCCGCGGATGCGTAGAACGCAAACAAGGCCGTAACCAGGCCGGTATAACCGCCCAGATGCGTCGCGAGAAGAGATCCCGTCCATGCGCCGATCGCGAGCAGCAGATAGGTAATCCAGAGGGCGAGGAACACGAGTTGCACGGACGTACTGGTGTGCATGGAGCCAATCCACATGTAGAACGTGAACACACCCCAGACCAGCAGGTACCAACCGACGAACGTTTCAGGCACTTTCGTGCCGAGAAACGCGACGAACAGCGCGAAGGACCACCAGAACGCGCCATAGCTGAGGAACGCGACCGTCCCGAGCGTATTGCCGCGCGGAAATTCGAGCACGCCCGCGATCATCTGCGCCGTGCCGCCGAAAGCGAACGCCAGTGCCAATACCAGACCGAGTGCATCGGCATTGAACCAGCCTGCGTTGATCATGCTGAGCATCCACGTCGTGAATGCAAATCCGGCGAGTCCGAGGGGCGCTGGGTTGGAAAGATTGCCACCCATGATTTGCCTCCATGGTCGTTGTTTCCGATTACCAAAAGTCGAGTCTTTCGCGGCGGCGCGGCACGCGCTTCTGCTGCCGACGTACCGGGCCGCGTGCCGTGATCACGACACGGCTTCTGCCTCGATCTCCTTCTGCGCGTGCACCACGAGTACTGCGCACGACAGACGGTCAAGCAGCCGTTTGTCATCGCGCCCGTCCCACCAACGCGCGAACATCCCCCTGCGATGATGCCCAAGCACGACCAGATCGGGTTTCAGTTCGTTGCAGCAATGGGCGATTTCATCGATCGGATTTCCCACGACGAAGTGTCCAGTCACCTCGAGGCCGAACTCTCGCAGACGGGTCACGCTTTCATCCAGTATTTCCTTCGCTGCCTGCTCTGCCGAACCGAGCGGCACGCCCGGGATAACGTCTGCGCCGTACCGCAGATCCAACCGGTCCAGCACGGCAAGCAGATGCGTTTCCGCCCCGGATTGACGCGCCAGTTCCGCTCCTTCGCACAGCGCCTGGCGCCCCTCACGGGTAGCGTCATAACACAGCAGCACTCTTTTGAATGAGGCCATTGCCGCTCCTCTTTGTCACGCGCCGGTCAACCGCGTATTCCTGGTACGCGATGCGCTGGACCAGTATGTGGCTCGTATGCAGGGACGTATCGAAACGGAAAACGACTAGCCTGCACTCATTATAGGAAATATATCATGTCATGCTATATTTAGAAACACAACCGTATGCTGAATAATCAGTCATGCAAATCGATTCACTGTCGATGCCTTGCAATTCGCGCTCCCCGTGCGGCCGGCGAAGCGAAGGTTTCGCGCGTAACGCAAAACACGTCGGCATGTGGCAATCCGCGTCGATCGCTGCACGGGGCTAGACTATCGGCGTAGGAATCACGCGTGAGGTGTCCGTCATGGCAATCGAGGTCAAGGGTCCCAATTACGCGCTCAGCGCGAAGGCAACATATGTCACCGTCAACGGCGCCGGGTTTGCGATCTTGCGCGCGAACGCGTGGTTCGACCAGAGCGGGTCGTGGAGTGCCCCTGCCCCACATGACAATCCGCTGTCGGTACTACTCGGGAACCCGGTCAAGGGCAGTGGAAAATTTTACGGCGTGAAGACCGCCAAGCACGCCTTCAAACAGCACCCTCCCGTCTGTCACTCGGCGGTGCACAGGGCGACTTACTATCCTGCTGACCAGGTGACGCTCACAGTCGCCTCCAGGAAGAAACTGCGCGCTGAAAGTCCTGCGCCTCGCAAAACCGGGCGTGGCAAAGTTGGCGTGGGCGGCATGCGGACAAGGTCGCACAACTGACGGCGCGCGTATCGAGTCGCAGCATACCGGTTCGACGAACTAGCGCGACGCGTCCTGCTTTGATCTGCTCGCCTTCGCTCTATCCTTCCACCAACTCAGGAAGTTGGTCACCGCAGCCGCGATGAACGTGACGATAGTGGAAGTCGACGACGCAATGAGTGTCCTTTCTTCAGTATTTTGCGAAGGCGTTGCCGGTTGGTGTTGCGAAGCAGATAAAAATGGGACTGCGGGAGCGCGTCCCGACGCGGCTTGCGATGCGCTTTTCGATTGCAAGACGGCGACTTGCGGCAGCGGGTTCGCCGATACGACGTAACGCACGAAAAGGGCAGCTGTTACGCAGAAAAAGCCCACAAATAGGCCGAGGAATAACCGACACAACAGCTCGAGCCGAGGGAAGTTTGCCACGCCTGCCTCCACCTTCGACAACGGTTGCAGCACTCTCATATTGCGCCACAATCTCGTTGATTTGATATCTCAGGCGTCGAAAATAGAGCCGCTCGTGGCACAGTCTCCACGATCGGAGCCATTGACGCGCATGTCGGAACAGGATGACAAGGCGCTTGCCCGCGCTGACCGCGCGGATGCGGGAATTATTGAAGCAGACCACTTCAAGATGCTGCCCGAGCCGGGCAATTGCAGCCGCCCGATCCGGTTAGCTCGAAACTCATTTTTTCGTCTGGATCAGAAATTCAACTTTCCAGCCAATCAATAAGGACTAGAAATAAACATAATACAATTGCACGCATTGGATGGAACACGCCACACGAACTGCTGTATCGAGTCAGACCATCGTCCGCTGATCGCAGAAAGGAATCCTGTCGCGGCAAGGCTCGCAATGCGTGCCCCCAAGCGACGAGCCGCAAAGACGATGAAAGGCGGCACGCGCGCAGATACCAATGAGATCTTTTATTGAAGACATTCCCGAAAACGGCGGACAGTGAGCGACGCTTTCCCATCGACGCGTAGCCGCGTACTGCGAGCGCTTTGCGATTTTCCGCTTCCCTGATCGTCTTTTCTCTGCGGACAGCTCGTCTGGCACGGCCTGTCCTTCGCGACGATGCTCGTGTGATACCCGGACATCGCGATGTTGCGCAGGCCGTGTCCATTCGTATCGAAGTTGAAGGTTTGCCTGTCTAGACTTCGATGGCCAGTTACACGGCTTGCATCCGTAACGAGGCACCCTGACATCCATGAGGAGGGGTCATCATGAAATCATTCGCGATTGCAGTTGCCGCTGCGTCGGCGCTTTCCTTGCCGCTCGCCGCGTTCTCGCAAAACGATGCGGCACCGACGCGCGCCCAGGTTCGCGCCGAGTTGCAGCAGCTCGAACAGGCTGGCTATGACCCCGCCAAAGGCGAAGACCCGAATTATCCAGCAGACATCCAGGCGGCCGAGGCGCGCGTGTGGATGCAAAACGGTGCAACCGCCTACGGCGGCGTGACGCCCGGTTCATCGGCATCGGGTTCGCGCGCAATTGCGCAACCCGCCTCTTTGGACCAGATGAAGCAGCTCTATTTCGGCGGTCAATAGCCAATAGCCGCCTGCGTATCCGCGCGTGGCCCGGATTTCCTGGCGACGCGCAGATACCATTCCGGGAGCGCAGTCGCGCCAGAGCATATGATCCAATAGGCGCGTCTCACTGACGCGCTTACATGACACTGCAAGAACGGGCGGTGTCGATGGATCGCCGCCCACTCGAATCTCAGTTCGTCGCCTGCGCGAAGATCTCCGAAATCGCCTGCGCGGCCGTGCCAACGTTTTTCTCGTTCAGCGCCGCCACGCACATCCGGCCAGAACGAATCAGATAGACACCGTGCCGCTCGCGCAGCAGGTCGACCTGCTCCACAGACAAGCCCGTGTAAGTGAACATCCCGCGCTGCTCCAGGTATCGCGCGAGGAGTGAGTTCGGCACGTTGCCGCGCAAACGATCATGAATTCCGGCGCGCATGCGGACGATGCGCCTGCACATCGTCGCCAGCTCGTCTTCCCACGACTGCCGCAGCGCGGGTGTCGTGAGCACCCGGGCAACGATCTTCGCGCCGTGCGTCGGCGGGTTGCTGTAGTTCGCGCGCACAGCGCTCGTCAACTGCCCCAACACACGCCCTGCCACGTCCCGCGACTCGCAGATGACCGACAGACCACCACAGCGCTCACCGTACAGCGAGAAGTTCTTCGAGAACGAGTTGGCGACGAACGCGGGCACGTTCTGGCGCGCGAGCTCGCGGATCGCGAATGCATCGGCATCGATGCCCGCGCCGAAACCCTGATAGGCCATGTCGATGACAGGCAGCAGTTCGCGCTTCTTGAGAACCTCGATCAAGGTCACCCATTGCAACTCGCTCAGGTCCACGCCGGTCGGATTGTGGCAGCACGCGTGCAACAGCACGACACTGCGCGCGGGCAGCGCATCGATGGCCGAGAGCATCGCTTCGAATTTCAGTCCACCGCTGTTTTCGTCGTAGTACGGATACGTGCTGACGCTGAAGCCGGCGCGCTCGAAAATAAAGCGGTGGTTTTCCCACGTCGGATCGCTCACCCAGACCTGTGAGCCGGGGAAATAGCGCTTGATGAAATCCGCGCCGACCTTGAGCGCCCCCGAGCCGCCCAACGTCTGCACGGTCGCGATACGTCCGTCGGCACGCGCCGGCGAGTCTTCGCCGAATACCAGCGATTGCACGGCGTCGCGATACTGCGCAAAACCCGCCATCGGCAGGTACGGCTTTGGGCCGGGTTCCGCGAGCATTTGCGTTTCGGCCTCGTGCACGGCTCGCATGACGGGCAAACGGCCTTCCTCGTCGTAATAGATGCCGATGCTCAGGTTGACCTTGTTGTCGCGCGGGTCCTTCGCGAAGTTCTCGTTCAGCGTGAGGATCGGATCGCCGGGATAAGCATCGATGTGTTCGAACATGACAGTTCCTGGGAAAGCCAAAGAGATTGTGAAAGCGCGGGAGATTCAACGAGTGCGATCGGCTCGCCGCAATACGGTTCGACCGTGGAACAGCTCGTTATTGCCGTCCCACGGCCGGTTGCGTGCCTAGCGCAGCGGCACGCCCTCAGGTACCGCGTCGTCCGCGCGCCGGTTTCGCAGGCGGTAGCCCACACCCAGCACGGCGAGCCAGACAGGGATCAGATAAACCGAAATGCGCAGGTCCGGAATCAGGCACATCACCACCAGAATGCCGCCGAGAAATGCCAGGCACAGATAGTTGGTGAGCGGATAGCCAATGCTGCGGAACACGGTCGTTTCGCTTGCGCGCGCTTTGGCACGGCGGAATTGCAGATGAATGATGCTGATCATCGCCCAGTTGATGATGAGCGCCGACACGACGAGACCCATCAGCAATTCGAACGCCTTGCCCGGCATCATGTAGTTGATCACCACGCACGCGGCCGTCGCGAGTGCGGAGACACCGAGCGCAACGAGCGGAATGCCGCGGGCGTTGACCTTGAGCAGCGCGCGCGGCGCGTTGCCCTGACCCGCGAGGCCGTAGAGCATGCGGCTGTTGCAGTACACGCCGCTGTTGTAGACCGACAGCGCGGCCGTGAGCACCACGGCGTTGAGTACGTTGGCCACGAAGTTGCTGTTCATCGCGTGGAAGATCAGCACGAACGGGCTGCCGCCGGTGACCACTTTTTCCCACGGATACAGCGAAAGCAGCACGCCGAGTGCGCCGACGTAGAAGATCAGGATGCGGTAGATCACCTGGTTGGTCGCACGCGGGATCGTGTGCGACGGATCATCCGCCTCGGCGGCGGTGATACCGACAAGCTCCAGCCCGCCGAACGAGAACATGATGACGGCCATCGCCATCACGAGCCCCGAGATGCCGTTGGGGAAGAAGCCGCCATGACGCCAGAGGTTGGACACGCCCGCCTCAGGCCCGGCGTTGCCCGAAACGAGCAGATACCCGCCGAACCCGATCATGCCGACGATCGCCGCGACCTTGACGATCGAGAACCAGAATTCGAGTTCGCCATACGATTTCACGCTCGTGAGGTTGATCGCATTGATCGCGCAGAAACACACGAGTGCCGAGATCCATGTCGGCAGGCCCGGCCACCAATATTGCATATAGATGCCGACGGCCGACAACTCCGCCATCGACACGAGAATGTAGAGCACCCAATAGTTCCAGCCCGATACGAAGCCCGCGTATTGCCCGCAGTACTTGCCTGCGAAATAGCTGAAGGAGCCGGCGACAGGCTCGTCGACCACCATCTCCCCGAGTTGCCGCATGATAAAAAAAGCGACGATGCCGGCGATCGCATAACCGAGCAGTACCGACGGTCCCGCCGATTTGATGGTCTGCGCGATGCCGAGAAACAGCCCCGTCCCTATCGCGCCCCCGAGCGCGATCAGTTGAATGTGACGATTCTTCAGGCCGCGTTTGAGCGTGCCCTGCCCTTTGTCTGCCACGATGTCTTCTCCTGTGTCCTGCGGTTGATTCCGGACGCCACGCCTCGCGGTTCACCTGCCCTGGTGAGGCAAGCGAGATCTGCGAAGACGTCACGGCCGGCGCTTGTGACGCCGGCGCCGTATCCTGCTGGGATCTGTATTGTTGAACCGGCTCATGAGCCGGGTTGCGGGCACGTCAGACCTTGAGCGTGCCCCTTTCGATCTGGTCGCGTTCGAGCGACTCGAAGAGCGCCTTGAAATTGCCTTCGCCGAAGCCTTCGTCGCCCTTGCGCTGGATGAATTCGAAGAACACCGGGCCAAGCAGGGGTTTTGAAAAGATCTGCAGCAACAGCCGGGGCGTGCCGTCCGCGGTGGTGCCGTCAAGGAGGATGCCTCGCGACTGCAGTTCGCCAACGGGCTGGCCGTGACCCGGCAGGCGCGTCTCGAGTGCCTCGTAGTAATAGTTGTTCGGTCCCGTCATCAGCGGCACGCCTGCCATTTGCAGGTTGTCGATGATTCGGATCAGATCGTCCGTGAGGAACGCGATGTGCTGAATGCCTTCCCCGTTGAACGCCATCAGGAATTCCTCGATCTGGCCGCTTCCCTTGCCCGACTCCTCGTTCAGCGGGATGCGGATCTTGCCGTCGGGCGCCGTCATCGCCTTCGACGTCAGGCCCGTGTATTCGCCCTCGATGTCGAAGTAGCGCAATTCGCGAAAGTTGAACAGCTTCTCGTAGTAGTTCGCCCAGTACGTCATGCGGCCACGATAGACATTGTGCGTAAGATGATCGACGACGCGCAGGCCGTGACCGACGGGCCGGCGCTCGACACCTTCGATGAACTCGAAATCGATGTCATAGATCGACTTGCCGTCTTCGAAGCGATCGATCAGGTAAAGCGGCGCACCGCCAATGCCTTTGATCGCGGGCAAGCGCAACTCCATCGGACCGGTGGCGATCTCGATCGGCTGGGCGCCCAGCGCCAATGCGCGGGCGTACGCCATGTGCGAATCCTTCACGCGAAACGCCATCCCGCATGCGCTCGGACCGTGCTCGGCGGCGAAGTACGCACCTTCGCTGTTCGGTTCGCGGTTGACGATGAAGTTGATTTCGCCCTGGCGATACAGCAGCACGTCCTTCGATCGGTGACGCGCCACCAGCGTGAAGCCCATCTGCTCGAACAAAGGTTCGAGTATGTTGGGCGTGGGCGAGGCGAATTCCACGAATTCGAAGCCCATCAGTTGCATCGGATTGTCAAACAGGTCGGCCATGTTCGTTTCGCGTTTGTCGGAGAGTGGATGATTCGTTGGAGGTGCAATGCACGGCATATCGGATGTGGTGTCGTATGCCGGATGTCGCTGCGCCAGTGTGCGTGCCGCGACCGCCGGACAGCGCGCCGTATGCGCGTGCATCGCAGCAATTTCGGGAATCAGTGTAATTTCCCTTCGACGCAATAGGATTTCCTAACGGACGCAGACAAACCCTAATTTGCCCATTAAAATTTCCTCCCACTGGCTACGTGAGAAAGAAAAGTGCAGACCCTTGAGATCGACCGTATCGACATGCGCTTACTGGGGATCCTGCAGACCCAGGGACGCATCTCCAATCTCGAACTGGCGGAGGCAATCAGCTTGTCACCGGCGCAGACGCTGAGGCGTCATCGTCGGCTCGAAGAGATGGGGGTGATCCGGTGCTACGAGACCCGCCTCGACGCGCAGGTGCTGGGCTTCGGCGTGGTTGCTTTCATCCAGGTGACGATGGAGCGTGGTCATGTCCGCGACCTGGCGAAGTTCAAGGGCATGGTCGCGGAACTCACGGAGATCCAGGAGTGCTTCGCCGTTACGGGCGATATCGACTACATGCTCAAGGTGGTGGCACGCGACCTGAAAGCGTTGTCGGAATTCCTGCTCGATACGTTGATGCGCATTCCTGGCGTGAGCGGAGTCAAATCCAGTGTTTGTCTCGACGAACTCAAATGCACTGGCGCGGTTCCACTCGCGACCTAGAGCCTGCTTCGCGCGCGTAATCGATCGTCAGCGTTTCGCGGAATCGTCGTCTCGCGAGTCTTTGTGGACGACCTCCACGTCGACGGTCCGTCCGTCGTCGCTGAACGCGCGCGCCTGCCGGCGCAGCGCGCGCGTCTTCCACCAGAGATAGCCGGCGACGACCGTGCCCAGCGCGAACAGCACGGCGAGCAGCACCACCGACAGCATCGCGGCCGCCACGAGCACGATCGCGCTCAGGAGTACGGCCAGCAACCGGCCCAACCATCCGGAGCCGCCGATCTGGAGCCCTTTCTCGTATGTCACGCGCCGCGGCTGTCTGTCGTTCTGCATCGCTCGTCTCCCGACCGCCGTCCGGCGAACGCGGGCAGGCGAACGTCAGTCGTCCATATCCCAATGTGAACCGCTAACGTCGCGGGCGCAAGTATTGTGCGAACGACATCCATCTCGCTCACGCAGTGGGCGATCAACGCGCCGGGACGGCGAGATGCGCCGCAGTCGCTTCAGATGGCTGCCGTCATCTTCAATCGACGACCTGCGGATATGGCGATGTCGCCGGCGCGCGACCCGTCATTCCGAATTCGTGACGCACGGCCGTCGCGATCCCGTCGACCACGTCCGTCACCAGCAGACGTCCTTTCTCGCTGCTCGAATCTTTGGCGGATGACAGCACTCCGCCGGATGGAACCCAGGCCGTGCGGGCGGGGTACATATCGTAAGCCGGGAATTCAGCGGGTCCATGGTCCGGAATGCTGTCGAGCAAAACAAGCTGCGGGTAATAGTGAAGCATCATCGACGTCTCGATCACGGCGGCATGTTCGAGCGCAATGCCCGGAAACCCGTCCGGGAAAATCGCATCGAGCGTTTCGCCGCGACAGAACTCCCAGTGCTCGACACGCATGACTTCCATCCCGCTGCTTTCGCCCATGTCCCGCATAGCGAGTTCGATACCCTCGGTGACGAACCACTGGTTTTCAAAATGCCCGACGACGATCACAAGACGCCTGACACCATGACGATGAAATTCCCGCACCGCGTCACGGATCATTGCGCTCAACGTCGCGCCGTCGACACTCGTGGTGCCGCAAAAATGTTGACCGCCGCCGCTCCTGGGTTGTGACTTATAGCCGTACGAAATCGCAGGCGCCACGACGCCTTGCACTTCACGGGCAACGTCTTCGCATATCGCGCTCGCCAGCAAAGCATCCGTTCCAAGCGGAAGATGAGGCCCATGCTGCTCCGTCGCGCCGCACGGAAGAAATACGACCGATCCGGCTCTTACTCGCTGCTCGTACTCGACCCAGCTGATGTTATCCATGCGCACGCTGTTCATGTCGAACTCCTGTTATCCGCGAGAGATCCCTGCCCTGATCGGGCGTCGCGTCGCGCGTGATGAAAGAAGTAGTAACTCCCGCCACCCACCCCGAGCCCGGCGAGCCATGAGAGGTCGATACCGCCCAGCGCCATTGCGATGGGGCCCTGCAGCGACTCGATGCTGCTCACCTGAAAGAGCCAGGCCGCGATGACACCCAGCGCCAGCGCCGCGACGCCGGACCATTTGATGTCCCCACATCCGCTTACCGAGTGATGACAATAAAGCGCACCGACATCGATCCTGCCGCGCCGCACGAGAAAGTAATCGACGAGCACGATGCCGGCCCAAGGCGCGATCCACACGACAAAGAAGACCATCAGATTCTCGAAGGTGTTGGCAAACGCGCCCGAGTGCAGGAACAGATAAAGAATCACGAGGCCGACAACGCCGGACACGACTGAAACGACCCAGCGCGGAACACGCAGATCGAGCGACAGCGTGGCGAGCGCCGCCGAGTAGATGACGACGATATTGGTCGCGATCGGACCGTGGACGAGTACGAGCAGGACAGGCAACGCCATCGCACCGAACACCGCAATGATGAGCTGGGACGGATCGGCGCCGCTTCCCGAAGACGCGATCGCTGCTCCCAGAAAAGCGAGCCAGACAGTCGGAACGAACATGCCGAGCGAGGTCGCGCGAAATACCTGCCGGGTGCTCAATTCCAGTTTCGTGAAGCGCGTGTAATCCGACGCATAGACGAGCCACGAAATGCCCCAGCCGATGCCGATCGCCGTCATCAGCTTGCTCATCGCGGAAAGCTTGCCGATACCGTGAGCGGTTGAAACGTGCCAGTGAATATCGACATGCGTGAAGGCAAGCACGGTCATCAAGACCATGATGAGCAGGACGAATGGCATCGTGTAACGCTCGAAATAACGTATCGCGTGAAAGCCCCACGTCGCGATGCCCACCTGGATCAGCAGGACCGCGATCGCAATGAAATACTTGAGTTCGATGCCGCCGCTCATCCCCATGCGATCGAGCGCGACAACAGCGAGATCCAGAACAATCCACGTGTTGATCGCCACCCAGCCCATCGGCATCAACACCTGCATGAGCGTGGGCAGCCACGCGCCTCGCCGGCCGAAAGCCAGCCGCGACAACACCATTTGCGGAACACCCGAGCGATGTCCGATCACGCACATGGCGCCGAACAATGCACACCCCAACACATTGCCGATCACGATAATCGCTAGCGTCTCGACAAGACTCAAACCCAGCTGGATACCGATTGCCCCCAGCACCCAGTTGATCGGTGCAACGTTCGCACCGGCCCAGATCCAGAACTGGTCCAGCTGTCCGGATGTCCTGCTTTCGCCGGGCACAGGCTCTATGCCGTGCACGTCGAATACGGCGCCGGCGTTCAAATTCACTTGCGCTGTCTGATCGTTTGACACGACTGTCTCCTCCTGGGATCTCGCGACTCTGGTTCGCTGAGTCCGGATTTAAACGGAGACAAATAAACGGCGAAATCGATGAATTCTCAACCGTCGTTGAGAAAAATGCGACATCCGCCGCGCGCCCATCGCAGTTGAGTTTTTCTCAACGCGAAAGAAAAATTCATCAATCGCGCTAACGCAAGCGTTATGTCTAAATCGGTGTGCCTGATCTTTCAGTTTTAGCAAGCAAAGGAATGCACACGCCATGACTACCCTTCTTCACATCAATGCCAGTGCGCGCAATGGCCGGTCGCTCAGCCGCAAGCTTTCCGGCGCCTTCATCGATGCATGGATTCAGATCGAGCCCGCCGCAAAAATCATTACCCGTGATGTTGGAGCCAATCCGCCGCCCATCATCACAGAAGACTGGATCGCCGCCGTCTTCACCCCTCAAGAGAACGTCACGCCGGAGCAACGCGAAATAATGCGTCTGTCCGACGAACTGATCGATGAGATCGACCGCGCGGATCTGATCGTGATTGGCACGCCAATGTATAACTACGGGATGCCCGCGGCACTGAAGTCGTGGTTCGACAAGGTCATTCGTATCGGCAAGACGTTCACTTTCGATCTCGCACGCGGGGACTTTCCACTAGAGCCGGTCATGCGCGGCAAGAAGCTCGTCATTCTGAGCTCGCATGGTGAGTTCGGATTCGGACCCGGCGGCGTCCGCGAAAAGATGAATCACCTCGAAACCCACATCCTGACCTGCGCGCACTATCTGGGCGTTGAAGAAAGCCACGCGATCAGCATCAGCTATCAGGAATTCGGCGACGCACGACATGAAGCATCGGTAGCCAGCGCGTTCGCTGAGGTACCAGTTCTGGTCCGTCAACTGGGGGGCGTTCGCTAGAAGCCCGATATGACCCGAACGTCCATGCACACCCATTTGACGATGGCCGGGACTGCGTTGAAGCTGCAAGATGGAAGCATCGACGCGGTCGACCTGGTCAGTACCGCGATCAGGAAATCGCGCGCGGCGCGTGGCGTTTTCATCTCGTTCATCGAGTGGGCGCACGACGACGCCGTGAAATCCGCGCACCGGCGCAGATCAGGCGCGCCGCTTGGCCGGCTCGACGGCATTCCGTTTGCCGTAAAAGACATGATCGACGTGGCAGGTAGCAGAACGACTGCCGGATCGATTACACGCATCGACTCACGGCCGGCATCCCGAAACGCGGCTGTGATTACGGCCATGCGGGCAATCGGCATGATTCCGGTTGGCAAGACGAACCTGAGTGAATTCGCCTTCTCGGGTCTTGGACTCAATCCGCACTTCGGCACGCCAACTGCGGACTTCCATGCAGCGGCGCCGCGTGCGCCCGGCGGTTCGTCGTCCGGGTCCGCGATCGCGGTGCAACGCGGCCTCGTGACGGCGGCAATCGGCACCGATACAGCCGGGTCGATCCGTGTGCCGGCGGCGTTCAACGGACTGGTCGGCTTTCGCGCATCGACCGGCCGTTACGACATGGACGGCGTACACCCGCTGGCCGTCACTCTCGATAGTCTCGGGCCACTCACCCGTACCGTCGAAGACTGTGTGCTCCTCGACAGCGCGATGCGCGGGCGCGCGAATCCTGATGTGTGTGCGACGCCGCTGGAGCAGGTTCGGTTCGTCGTCGATTCGTCGGTGCTCGAGGACCCGACGCTCCAGCCGGATGTCGCGCGGAATGTGCGCAGCGTGGTGACGCGCTTGCGCGAACGCGGCGCGCGCGTCGAAGAACGCCCCGTCGAAGCGTTCAAGCGCACGCGTCAGGCGATTGCGACGCAGGGCTGGCTCGGTGCCATCGAGGCGTGGTCACTGCTTCAGCAAGTCGTCGAAGGCGAGCGAGGCGATCAGATCGATCGTCGTGTTCGAAACAGACTACTAGCCGCCAAAGGCATCGATCGGCACGCGGAAGCACGCATCCGTACGCTGCGCGCCGAGCTCATGCTGAACATGCTGCACGAACTAGGCGACGCTGTGCTGGTCACGCCTGCCGTCAAGCATGTCGCACCGTCGCTTGCCGCGCTCGAGGCCGATGACAGCCTGTTTGCCGCAACCAATCTGGAGACGCTTTCCCTTACGATGCCAGGTAGTCTCCTCGATATGCCAGGTGTCGCCATGCCGTCCGGCGTCGATCGGGAGGGCCTGCCTACGTCAGTGCTCTTTTCCGTCCAGCAAGGGCACGACGATCGACTGTTGTGCGCGTGCCTCGCGGTCGAGTCGACGCTGATGTCTCGACCGACCGAATGAATTTTCATGGAGAACAACTAATGAACCCGACGTCCTCTCGCTTCGACAGCACGCTCTTCCGTATTCCCGCGCGTAGCGGCGTAGCGGTCAAGCTTGCCAGTGGGATGACAATCAAGGTCATCAATACGCACGGTCATCAGGTAGTCGACACGTGGGCGTTCAATCAGCAAGACATCGGCGAATCGATGTCGATGGAGCATAGCCGCGCGTCGATGTTGAAGCTCGTGCCGAAGGTAGGCGACACACTGCGCACGAACCATCGCCGGGCGATACTGACACTTGTCGAAGACACGACACCTGGTGTGCACGACACGCTAATCGCTGCCTGCGACAAACACCGCTATGAGCAACTGGGTGTCGTCGGCCATCACGACAGCTGCACCGACAATCTCGCCGCTGCGCTCGGCAGTCTTGGACTGAAGTCGAACGAAACGCCCTGTCCGCTGAATCTGTTCATGAACGTGCCCGTACACGGGAATGGTCGCCTCGAATTCGCGCCGCCCGTCAGTCAGGCAGGCCAGTACGTCGCACTGCGCGCGGAAATGGATCTTATAGTCGTGTTATCGGCCTGCCCGCAGGATGTTACGGCCGTCAACGGGATGATGCCCACCGACGCGCACTATTCGATCGGCTGAACCCACTTCGGCACACTGCGGTGGCCGGGCCGGTCGCCGTGATGTCGAGGAAATCGTCGTGGCGCCCTGGACGGGCGCGCACTGCCTTATCCGGTAAAATCCATTCACTGCAACCGGCCGTCCGGATGAAGGTATTTCGCCATGCGCAAGTTGCCACCGCTGAATTCAATCCGCGCATTCGAAGCTGCAGCCCGACATCAGAGCTTTACTACTGCCGCGGCTGAGTTGTCCGTGACGATCACGGCGGTGAGCCATCAGATTCGACAACTCGAGGCGCGCATCGGGCACAAACTTTTCGAAAGAACGGGCCGTGCCGTGACGCTCACTCCCGTGGGTAAAGCAATCTACCCGATCCTGAGAGATGGCTTCGACCAGATCGCTCAGGCGTTCGAGCTTGTCAATGCCCGTGCAAACGAAGACTCGATCCAGATCTCGGCCACCCGTGCCTTTGCCGAACGCTGGCTGATGCCCAGGCTATCGCAATTCAATGCAATCCACCCGGACATCACGGTGCATATCCACGGTTCGGAGAAAGCTGTCGATCTGCGTGCCGACGATATCGACCTTGCCATCCGGTATGGCACCGTCGAAACGGATCATCGGGAATCCGTGATTCTGGAGGACTGTTATATCGCAGTTGCCGATCGTGGCATTTGTCCTGAGGATCGTATTCCGACGATCGAGGACTTTCGCAAACGTCCGTTGCTTGCTTATAAGTGGGAAAACCGCGCGCTGAATGCACCGGACTGGTCCGCCTGGCTCGCGCTTGTCGAACACGATCAAACGGTCGACTTTCGCATTTCATGGTACAGCGAGGAAATGCTCGCGCTGTATGCCGCCGAGTGTGGCCTGGGTCCGCTGATGTGCAGCAATGTACTGATAGACGAAGAACTACGCACGGGACGCATGCGCCGTATCGACGGCCCTTGTCTGCAGGGTTTCTCGTATCGCCTCGTGGAGATGTCCTCGCCACGTCCTAAAAGAGGTCTTCGCCTGTTCACGACGTGGCTTCGTGAAGAGGCCCGGTTGTTTCGCGACAGGTCCGCTGTGTCGGACTGAGCGTTCGGCGTCTCTTATTCCGAGTGCAACGGCCATTGAAGTGAGATGAATGGTCAGCATGGCAAGGGGCGCGATATGCTGGTCCTCAAATACCGAAAGGCCTTGGGAACAGGCAGGCCCTTGAACATCATCAAGTCCTTGCGCCAGCCGGCCGCATCGCTTCAGCTAAGGCCGCCCCTCGCTCGGCACTTCCGATGCCTTGCTGAGTTCTCCCATGAGGATCTGCGCGATGACGTTCGCGGGCGCGCGGCCATCGGGCGCCGCAGCCGTCGTCGTCCACGTGACGATCGTCGTTTTCGTTGCCGGATCGTAGCCCATGAACGTATTGAAGCCCGGTATTTCGCCCGTGTGTCCGTAAAACGTGCCGAATTTGGCCAGGCCGAGGCAGTAACTGGCGGCCATCGGGTCCGACGGCTGGACCGACTGGCAACTGGCGAGCCGTTGTGCCTGCAGATCGGCGTTCAGGTAGCCGCCGCCCACCATCCGTTGCACGTACGCCGCCAGTTCCTTCACGGTCGAATTGCCCGAGCCGGCAGTCCAGCCCCAGGATGTGCTCACACCGGTCACATCGGTGGGTTGCAACGTCCCGTTCTTCGCGGCCGCCTGACGCTCAGGGGATAGCGCCTCGCTATCTGCCGTCTCGGCATTCGTACCCCACTGGTAGCCATGTGGCGACGGCGCCGGCAGCGAGGTGTCGTCCTGCGGCGGAAGGAACGTATCAGTTAAGCTGAGTGGCGTAAAAAGACGCGCCTTCATCGCATCCGCGGCACTCATCCCCGTTAGCTGCTCGATGACGAGTCCAAGCAACACCGTGTTCGTGTTCGAATAGCGAAAATCCGCCCCCGGTGCGAAATACACCGGCTGGCTAAATCCGATGTCCAGCAGTTCCGTGGTGGTCCACACTTTGTTCGGCTGCGAATCGAGCGTCTGATTGAAGGCGAGACTGGTCGAATAGTTGTAGAGGCCGCTGCGCATCGTCAGCAATTGCTCAATCGTGATCTGGTCGCCGTTGGGCACGTTCGCGATGTATTTGCCGATGGGGTCGCTCAGCCTTAGCTTCCTTTCCTGCACGAGTTGCAGAATCACCGTGCCAGTCCAGGTTTTCGTCACGCTGCCGACGCGAAAGTGAGCGGTTGTCGGTATCGGCGTGTTCGTGCCCCGCACTGCCGTTCCGAACGATTCGAGCCAGTCGCCGTTCGGCGACTGCACATACACGACGGCACCCGACGTCATCGTGTCCGCGAGCAATGCGTTGATCTGCGGGCGCGCTGCGGTGGCGAATGCCGGCTCGCTCGATGCTGACGTGTCGTCACCACCGCAACCGGGAACCGCCACGCCAATTGCAGTTGCCAGTACAACCGCATGCAAGCCACGCGAAAGCACACACGCTGAGTAGCTAACAAAGCGGGAAGTTGCCATTGTTTTTCCCTTCATGATCCTGACGCCATGTCGCGATGGCCGGTACAGCATCGCTGGATACAGCCTGCTTCACGAGCGCGCTCGAACCGGAATGGACAACCTCAGGAGACCGCGCTGCACTTCGGCTTTCGGGGCTACCGCCTTTCGTTTTTATTTCCGTGCGTGCTGAACAACTATAGGACGTGGATTACGAATCGGGCGTGCAATTTACGAAAGGAGGAATTAACTGCCGCGTTCGGCGTATTACCTTTGCAGCAGAAACTTAAGATGGCTTCCGTTAGATGAGCGAGGGCAAAGCAGCCGGTGCGCAGCCCAGCATCGCGGAATCGACGTAGCGCGAATTGCGCCGATTTCGAATACGGATGAGACATTCGTGTGACCGTATCGCAAGCCTGCCCAATGTCTCGTGATGGCCGCAGCCGGAAGCTCGACGCTACTCGATAACCCCGCCCGGACGGCCGGCGTCCTTTGCTGAGAATGCGCACGCAGGATGAACAGCCCAGGGTGACGTCGTCACTTGAGGCTATTGAGGTCCAGTGCGTCGGCGATTGCCTGCATGCCGGCATCGTTCGGATGCAGGTTATCGCCACTATTAAAAGCCGGCAGGAAGGAGGCCGGGTCAGCGGGATCGCTCACGGCGCGAGCCTGGTCCAGCACGGCATCACAGCCGCTCGACGGGCTCAGCACAAACGCATTGATCTCTTTACGTGTAGCTTCGATCGCGGGTGTCCAGAATTGCGTGCCGCGAAACGGCGTGAGCGTAGAGCAGATAACCTTGATGTTTACCCCATGTGCGCGGCCGATCAACTGTTGAAACGCGGCGGTCAGATCCTGTGCGCTGGCGGGTGCCGGGGTGTTGAGGTTATTGACGGCATCGTCGGAGACGATAATCCACTTCACTCCCGGCTGGCGCAACGCATCGCGATCGAAGCGTTTGAGGCCGGCTTCACCCGAACTATCGGTGAAAAAGTCATTGCCGCTGATTCCCTCGTTCAGTACACCGACTCCCATGCCGGCGTTGATCAGACGTACGGCAAGATCGTTCGGCCAGCGGTGATTAGCGTTGCTGCTGGACGCGCGCCCCTCAGTGATCGACGCGCCGAACGCCACCACCGCGCCCGTTGCCTGCGCGTTCTGGACATCGACGTTCGTCAAAAAATAATATGCCTGACCGCTGGGGTTAGTGGTGGAGCCGGTGAAGGCCGGATCAGTGCCGACGTTACCCGGCGCGACATAGACGTCCTGTAGCGAGCCTTCGTGACCCGTCGGGCGCGGTGGCACTGCGCCGGGCAGATACAGGCTGACGGCAATATCAGCGAGTGGCGGCACGTCGAAGGGAACAGGGTCGCTTGAGATTGACGCGCCTGCGGGCAGCGTCACGCTTTGCTGGCCTCCGAACGTCATCATTCTGGTGCTGCTGGCGACCGTAATGGGACCTCGGTCGCGCAGGGCAACATAAACGTTGCCGATCACGACTGCCCCGCTCCCGTAAAGGTTCGACAGCTGCACACGCACGGCGGACCCGCCGATGCTGGTGTGCACGATCTGACGCACGGTCTCGTTGTTAAAGCCCTGGGCATCAGTGACCCATGGTGCGACAGCCCAGGTACCGACCCACGGGGTCGATGACGTCCCGACCGATGCCGTGCCATTGGACATTCCGCCACCACCGCCACAGGAAAGACAGACCACCGCGAAAAGCGCGATCAGCGCGCGTCGAGACCACGCGCTAGTGCTATCGGCAAAGCCTTGCAATTGGTCCATGGGTGCCTCTCGAAGCGGTCAGGCGAACCGCAAGAACATCAACCTGCACGCGAACAAACGCCTCAATGAAGTGAGCATCTTTTATACCCGTGAATTTCCGGCAGCGTTCACATGCGCAAAGGCGCGCCCATCAGTTACCTTTATGACTTGGTGGTTCCATTCACGAACCGGTCAACACCTGCTTTTTCCGGCGCATCGCGGCATCGCGGCATCGCGGCGTCCCGGCGGCCGCGCGGGAACGCGGACTCGCGCGAAGTGCCCGCGCGTGCAGTCTTCGCACCGAGGCGGACGCATAAGGTCGGTACGCCGTTCGCGATTTTTTCGGCGCCGCATGTCCGTCGGCGTGCGGCCCGCGCGTCATTGTGATGGCGGCCCGATGTATTCGACCGCTTCAACCCCATGACGGAGGCTCATATGCAATACCTGTTGATGATCTATTCGGAAGAAAACCGCTGGAGCCAGATGACCGATAGCGAGCGGCAGCAAGGCGTCGCCGCGTATCAGGCGTACACCGAGTCTTTGAAAAAAGCGGAGGTGCTCGTGGGCGCCAACCGGCTGCAGCACACGAACACGGCCACCACGGTGCGGCTCGTCGACGGCAAGCCGCAGGTGCTCGATGGACCGTATTCCGATTCGAAGGAGCAGCTCGCCGGCTACTACCTGATCGACGCGCCCAATCTGGACGCGGCGATCTCGTGGGCGTCGCGTTGTCCCGGCGCGGCGCACGGCTTGATGGAAGTGCGCCCGGTCTGGACCGCTCCCTACGATGCGCCATCTGCATGAGTCTGTCCAGTTGCGGCCGCGACGCTGACGGCGCCGCGCGTTCGATTGCCGAGGCGGTCGCTCGCCGCAGTTACGGCAAGCTCGTCGCGCTGCTGGCGATGCGCACGCGCGACGTCGCCGCGGCCGAGGACGCGCTGGCCGAAGCATTTGCGGCCGCGCTCGCGGACTGGCCTGAGCGCGGCTGCCCCGCGAATCCCGAAGCGTGGCTGATGACGGTTGCGCGCCGCCGGGCGATCGACGGCGCGCGTCATCACCGTGTCGGCGGCGAAGTGGTGAACCAGCTCGCGATTCTCGCCGACGAAATCGACGAGCATGAAGCAGGTGCGTTGCCCGACCGGCGGCTTGCGCTGCTTTTCGCGTGCACGCACCCCGCCCTCGAGGCCGCGATTCGCACGCCGCTGATGCTGCAGGTGGTGCTGGGGCTCGAAGCGAAGACGATCGCGTCCGCGTTCCTGATGTCGCCAGCCGCGATGAGCAAGCGCCTCGTACGGGCGAAGCACAAGATCCGCGAAGCGGGCATTCCGTTCAGCGTGCCCGAGCGCGAGGAGTTGCCCGGCCGGCTCGCCGCGGTGCTGGAAGCCGTCTATGCGGCGTATGCGGAAGGATGGACCGATCCCGTCGGCGGCGATACCGGGCGGCGCGATCTTACCGGCGAGGCGCTGTTTCTTGCACAACTGCTCGTCGAGTTACTGCCCGAGGAGCCGGAAACGCTGGGTCTGCTCGCGCTGATGCTGTACGCGCAGGCGCGGTGCGACGCGCGACGCGATGCGGCCGGCGACTATGTGCCGCTGTCGGCACAGGACCCGGCGACATGGAACGCGCCGATGATCGACGCAGCCGACGCATTGCTGCGGCGCGCGAACGCATTCAACGCAATCGGACGCTTTCAGCTCGAGGCCGCGCTGCAGTCGGCACACGTGCATCGTTGCCGGACGCATCGTCCGAATTGGGACGAGGTCGTGCAACTCTACGACGCGCTGCTCGCGATCGCTGCGTCGCCTGTGGTCGCGGTGAACCGCGCGCTCGCGCTGGCGGAACGCGACGGCCCGCAGGCGGCGCTCGACGCGCTCGAGCCGTATGCGGACGATCCGCGGCTGGCCGACTACCAGCCGTACTGGGCCGCGCGCGCCGATCTGCTCGCGCGTGCCGGCGCGACGGCGGAAGCGCTCGGTGCGTACGATTTCGCGATCGGACTCGAACGCGATCCGGCCGTGCGACGGTTCCTGCAGCGCAAGCGCACGGAGCTGTCATCGCTGAGAAGCTAGACGAGCGCGTTGCGTTTGCTGCGTGAGGTTGCAATCCGCGCACTAACCCGGCGCAGTCAACACAAGACGCCCGTTCCCATCGACGCACCCTCCTGGAAGGTCGACGTCCCTGATCTATTGGACCAAAGTCTCATTGACCGTCCCGGAGTTCGCGTGTCTGATTGGCGGGAAGGCTCACGCGTCCGGTCCGCGCCAGCGGAACGCCCCATGACCGGCGGAATCGGTTTATCGAGCAGGTTGAAACCGGCAGCAATCCGGACTCGACCCGCTCGATCAGACAGCACTGGAATGGCGCCGACGCGATCTCAAGACGACACCGAAGGAACTGATCGTGGGGTATGCGCAGTCGCGCGCGCCCGCTCGGGAAGCCTCCTTTGCATGCCACCTGGCGACCCGCGAACACCTTGATCTCCGCCGCTCTATGAATCGTATGGAGAGCAAACATGGACTGGAATCGCTGGTACAGCTTAAAGAGCTACCTGAGAACTTCGCTGTGGACTGTGCCGCTCATCGCAGTCGCGATCTATGCCGTGCTAAAGCCTCTCACTGAAATGGCGGGACGGTCGATGACCAGACAAGGAATCCTCGATCCGAAAACCGGTTTTCTCGGGCTGTCCATGACCGGGGCGCGATCGTTGGTCGGTGACATCGTTTCCGCAGACCTGGCGTTTCTGGTGTTTACGTTCGGTTCACTGCTAGTCGCAATCCAGGTCGCGGGCGGGCAATACACTCCGCGGATCATCGCGACAACGCTGCTGCGCGATAACATCATCCGCAGCATCTCGGGACTGTTCGTTTTCTCACTGCTGTTCGCCAACAGGACGTTGGGCTGGATGGGTGAGAATGAAGTACACCAGCTTCAAGTGTTCATTGCCGCACTATGCGGATTTGCTTCCGTCGTCGCTTTCCTTTTCCTGATCGATTACGCCGCGAAATCCCTGCGTCCCGTAAGCCTCGTGGCGCGCGTTGGGGAGCTAGGGATCGCGGTCATTGAGAGCGTTTATCCCGCCCCGACTACAGGTGCGATTACCCAACCGGAACGTGACAAAGAACGAGGCGTACCTGATCGCATTGTTCGTCAGCGCGGCAGATCTGGCATCGTTCTGGCCGTGAATCTGGAAATGCTGGTGGCCAAGGCGCGGCGCGCTAACGCAGTCATCGAATTCGTGCCGCAAGTCGGTGATTTCGTCGCGGTGGACGACCCCTTGTTTTATCTATACGGGAACGCCGACACGATCAACGACGACAGGCTGCGCACGCTCGTCGCTTTCGGGACGGAACGCACGATGGAGCAGGACCCGATGTTCGCGTTTCGCATCCTGGTCGATATCGCGCTAAAAGCGCTGTCGGCGGCGATCAACGATCCGACCACGGCCGTGCTCGCGATCGACCAGTTGCACCGACTATTGCGCATGGTGGGCAAACGGTCGCTGCACGTCGAGGAGATCATGGATAAGTCGGGACAGGTGCGCGTCATCTTGCGAACGCCCAATTGGGAAGACTTCGTGCACATCAGTTTCCGCGAGATTCGCCAGTGTGGCGTGGGCAGCATTCAAATTGCGCGGCGTCTGCGCGCGGCGATAGAGAACCTCATCCAGAGCCTGCCGGAGCATCGCCATGAGGCACTGCGCGTCGAGTTGACACTGCTCGATCGCGCAATCGCCTCGAAGCATCCATTTCCGGAGGACCTGGCGTTGGCCCGTATCCCCGACTCGCAAGGTCTTGGAGGTTCGGCGGCCTCGACAGCAAACAACTAGTCTTTTCGGAGGCGGGCCATGCGCAAACTCATCATGGGCATCGTCGATTTCCGCGAGAACATGCTGCCGCAATACGCGAAACAGTTCAGCAAACTCGCGCTTGCGCAGACACCCGATGCGCTCTTCATCACGTGCTCGGACAGCCGGGTTGTGCCGGACCTGCTGGCCTCGACCCATCCGGGCGATCTGTTCACGATGCGCAACGTCGGCAACCTCATACCACCCGCGACTGCGGAGGGGACCTCGACGGGTGATCTATCAGAGGCAAGCGCGATCGAGTACGCAGTGCTGGTGTTGAAAGTCGCGAATATTGTCGTGTGCGGGCATTCCGAGTGCGGTGCGATGAAAGCCGTGCAGACACGCAGCGCCAAGCTGAAAGCGCCGAACCTCGATAAGTGGCTGTACCACGCCAACAACGCAGCATTTCGCCTCGAACACGAAGGTCCGCTCGATGGCAGGCTGAAACCGCACGATCAATTGTCGCAACTCAACGTACTCGTGCAACTCGAGCATCTGATGACATACCCGATCGTCCACCACCAGGTCACGGCCGGGGCACTAGTATTGAGCGGCTGGTGGTTCGACATTGCGACGGGCGACATGTATGCCTATGAGCGCACGACCCGCTCATTCGAAGTCATCGACCGCGCGATGGCTGATCGTATGATTGCGCGCCTGGCCGCACGGGCGCGGTGAAGGCGCGTGAAAGGCCAGCACCGCAAACCTTCTGCCGAAGCGACCGCTCGACGTGAATCCCATATCGCTTCATTGAAGGTTGATGTCGTCGACGCCCCCAGCGGGTGATCAACTGCTTACAGCCGTGCCGTTGATCGCGGCCAGCAGATCTTCAGTATGGACCATCAGATCACGCACCTGGCGCAGCATCGGATATTGGTGAAGCACGGCACGCCATCGAGGTGATTCCAGCAACTCATGCCAGACAGGCTCAAGGTCTTGCGGATCTGCATCTCGGCTGTCCGTCAGGGCGCTCGCGAATTCGAGGCTCGCCTGCGCGGACAAAAGTTGCATCCGGCCGGCGGCGCCAAGCAGGCGCGGACTCATTTCCGGGGGCGCATCGCAGCAATAGAGGACCGCTTTGATCAGAGCGGCCTCGTCGGTTGTCAGCGCGCGTAGCGACGCACCGCGCAAGCGCACCATTCCTTGCCGCGTCTCGAATGAATAAGCGGCGTTTTCTTCGGCGTGTGCGAGCAGGCGCAATCCACGCAGGAGCCGCGAGAGGTCGGTCGTTGCGGCATCGACTGAGGCCTTCGCCTCGACGAGCAGGCCAACGTCCCAGACCGTTGCTTCATCGTCCGTGTTTGCACGTCTTAGCAGAACGACATCCCATTCGGTCTTGGCGCGCTCGGGGCTCGCGGGTAATGAAGGCGGCACGCGCATCGAGGTCACGACGCGATATGACGCCCGATCTCCTTCCGCCTCGTTGAGTCGTCGAGCCAGCGCTTCGAGCGCCTGTGCGGCCAATGCTTCGACGGCAGCGCCGCGCTGCTGCGACGCGACGCCTTGCGCGACGGCGTTGGAGCTTCCCGGGCGGGGACCATGCCTATCCCATAGCGATCGGTACTGACGCACGAGATCATCTGACGCGAGCGCATCGAGACGCCGCAAGCGTTCCAACTCGGGACTGTCGAGGAGTCGAGTCAAGTCGCGCTCGACTGACGATTTATTCGCAATCTCCGGCATACCATGCAGAAGTCGCGCGGCATCGTGGAGTTCTGACCAAAATGATAAGGACGCGCACGCATGCAGTTGCGCCAGCGCCTCGCGTTGCGGACCTGGCAAGATACGTTGCTGCTTCGCTGGATGCGCGATCGCATTGACGATCGCATGTATCTGACGGCGATCCTGATCGGCGTGAGCGGACAGCGATGCGTACTCGCGCACCTCCGCCGCCCGGTGCCGAAGTACCATGGCCTGGAAAACAGGGTCTCCGGATTGCGTGCGCATCGCTTCATGAATCAAACGCGCGAGCGCTTCGACGAAAAAGCGCTTCACTGGCGCGGCCGGCAATTCGTCGCACACCACTGCCCTGCGGGCCTGCTCGATCGCGATCGCGAGCGCCGTCGATGGACTGGCGTTTTGTGCCTGATCAGGCGCGTCGGCGAACGCAGGCAAACGATAGCGACGAGCGACGGTGCGCAACACCTGGTCGATCAACGGAGACAATGACAGCAGGGACATGGCGATAGAGACGGTATCTGCCGTCGTAGTGGCGTAGATCATTTGACAACGTCGTAAGCAGATCTGCAGTTGAACCGATAGTAAACGACGTTTCGGCCAATTCTCCACTTTGACACTACATCTGACGACAAAGGACCGTGCCGGACCGACGACCCGCGAGTACGATAGAAAGAATCGACCGACGAGTTTCAGGAGGCGCCATGAAAGCGGTGTGCCCGCTGCACGGGCCAACGACTATCATCCGCACAAACCAGTACGGATTTCCGGTCTATGCTTGCTGCTGCAATGACGTGCCGTATGTCACACCCCCGGATGCGTGCACGAAAGCGCCGACGCAACGCGGGCCCGAGCCGCGGCAGCAGCCCGAACCGGAGAAGACGAAGACAGAGTAACGATCACGCGAAGCCCTTCCTGCACGTATGCTGGTCTGCGGAATGCGGACATACAGCCGCGCGCAAAGCCATACAGGTTATCGGCTGAATGCCGATGTGAGCCACGTCTGTCGACGAGCCGTGTTGGTCCGCACGAGCGGCCAACCGCACAACTCAGTCTCAGCCCGCCGAACGCGGCGCCGGCCCCAGCCTTTTCGCAACGGCCGCGCACGCGGCGCGCAACGGTGCAACGTAGGTTTCGAGCGGCGTCTCGCTGCGCCTGAATAGCGGAATGCTGACGCTGATACATGCAATCGGCAGGCCGTCCGCGCTGCGAATCGCGCATCCGTAGCAGAAGATTTGCGCTTCGTTTTCTTCGCGGTCTTCCGCATAGCCGCGCTCGCGCGTCGCATCCAGTTCGGCGCGCAGCGCTGCGGGCTCGATGATCGTGTTGGGCGTGAAGCGCGTAAGCGTCAGGCCGTCGAGCAATGCATCGCGTGACGTGCGATCCAATGCGGCGAGATACGCCTTGCCGACCGAACTCGAATACAGCGTCACGCGCGTGCCGATCCGCGATGCCATGCGCACCGCGTGCGGGCTCTCCAGCTTTTCGATGCAGACCATCTCGCTGCCGCTGCGCACGGCGAGGTGCACGGTTTCCTGCGTCGCGTCGCGCAACGCCTGCAACGCGTCCGCTGCGGCGACGCGCACATCGGAGCGCTCCCAGCTGCGGCTCGCGAGCATCATCAGTCGCGGCCCCAGTTCGAACGTCCCGCCGCGCAGGCTCTCGACGACGAGCCCTTCCGCGATCAGCGCGCCGACGATCCGATAAACAGTCGGACGCGGATAGCCGCTCGACGCGGCCAGTTGCGGCACACTCGGCGCATCCTTCGCATCGGCGATCAATTGCAGCACCGACATGAACTTCGAAAAGGCAGCCGTGCCCGTGGCGCGCGCTGCTTCGATGGAATCGGTGGCGGGATTGGACATGATCGCTTCGGGAACGGAAAGAGGCGATGCGATTATAGCGAGCCGCCGCGCCGCGCCATTCAGGTATCGACGGGCGGCTGCGGCATCACGCGACCAGGTATCCTCCATCGACGGGCAGCACAGTCCCCGTGATGAACGACGCGCCAGGCGAACAGAGAAACGCGACAGCGGGACCGATATCGTCGGGCGAGCCCCAGCGTCCGAGCGGCGTGCGTTCGAGAATCGCTCGCGAGCGTTCGTCGTTGTCCTGCAGCGCCTGCGTGAGCGGCGTCGCGATCCAGCCGGGCGCCACGGCGTTCACGCGGATGCGATCGGTCGCGTAGGCAATCGCAAGCGACTTGGTCAACTGCGCGACGCCGCCCTTGCTCGCGCTATAGCCGGGCACGAGTCCGCCGCCGAAAAAGCTCAGCATCGAAGCCGTATTGACGATCGCTCCGCCGCGCTCGCGCAACAGCGGCCGCGCCGCTGCGCACGCGCGCATCGTGCCCGTCAGGTTCACGTCGAGCACTTGCGCGAATACGTCGGGGTCGAGTTCGTCGCCGCGACGTATCACGCCCGCGCAATTCACCAGCATGTCGAGCGACGTCAGCGACGCGAACAGCGCATCGACATCGTCCTTCGACGCGACGTCGAGCGACGCGGTCTCGATGCCTTCGGCGGCGAGCGCGTTGCGTTGCGCGTCGGTCGGCGCGAGCGCTGCCGCGATCACGCGCGCGCCGAGCGCGGCCAGATAGCGCGCAATGCCCGCGCCGATGCCCTGCGTGCCGCCTGTGACGACGGCTGTCTTGCCTGCAAACAGATCGTGTTGAAACGTCATGTCGATGTGCGAGTTCAAGATTGTGTCACGCGTGCTTGCGCGGCGGCGCCGTGCTCGCCCTTGTCCTCGATCGGCACGCGCACGACGAACATGTACACGAGCGCCGCTGCGAACGCCACGCCCGCGCTGATCAGGAACGCGTTGACGAACGAGTGCGTCTGGTCGACGACCATGCCCGTGATGAACGGTGCAAACGATCCGCCGAAATAGCCGCCGAAGTTCTGGATGCTGCCAAGCGAGGCCACCAGATGACGCGGCGTCGCGACACTGACGAGCGCCCACGCCGCGCCGCTCGCGAGATTGACGAAGTACATCGCAAGCGACAGATAGACGATCGCGAGCGTCAACGTCGGCGTGTAGGCGGCGGGCACCGTGAACACGGCCGCGCCGATCAGCCCGCAGCAGATCGGCCACTTGCGGCTGCGCATCGGCGCCATGCCGCGCGCCATCAGGCCATCGGCGATAAAGCCGCTCGACAGCATGCCGAGCGTGCCGAAGATGTACGGAATCGACACGACCCAACCCGTCTTCGCAATCGTCAGATGGCGTTCGTGTTCGAGATATGCGGGCAGCCACGTCAGATACAGCCACACCATGTATATGACGCCCATGAAGCCGAAGATCATGCCCCACGTCGTTGATGACGCGAACAACCCGCGCCATTCCGCGAACGTCATCTTGCGTTCGGCGCGCGCGAGCGGTTCTTCCTCCGTCAGATGCCTGACCTCGTTCGGCTCGAGCGTCACGTCGCCGCGATTACGATAGATCAGATACCAGCCGATCGCCACCGCGATGCCGAGCACGCCCATCACGACGAACATCCAGCGCCAGCCGAATGCGAGCAGCAGGACCGTGAGGATGGGAGGCGCGAGCGCGGGTCCGATCGTCGACGAGGTCGTGAAGATGCCTGTCGGCCGGCCGCGTTCGCGCAGCGCGTACCATTCGCTGACGACTTTCGCACCCGCCGGGAATTGCGGCGCCTCGCCGATGCCGAGCGCGATGCGCGCCGCCAGAAACTGCGGCAACGTGTGAACGAGGCCTCCGCACAACTGCGCGCACGACCACACGAACATGCCGAGGCCGAGCATCACGCGCGCGCCGAAGCGGTCCAGCATCGCACCGACGGGAAGCTGCGAAAACGCGTACGCAAACGAGAATGCCGACAACAGCAAGCCCATCTGCGAAGCCGAGAGGCCCAGTTCGGTGCTCACCGAATGATTGGCGATGGACAGCGTGCTGCGATCCAGATAATTGACGATGCCCGCCAACGTCAGGAACGTCAGCGCGATCCATTGAATGCGCCGCAGGCGCGGGGTTTTCGGTTGCATGTGTTGTCTCCTCCGATGCTCTTTTGAGTCTTTGTGGAAGGTTGGATACTGCGGGGCATGACGCCGATGAATCAGTAAGTTGCGCGGCCTCCGGACAGATCGAACACCGCGCCCGTGTTGAACGAGCACGACGACGAACAGAGCCACAGCGCGAGCTCGACGACTTCATCGGGTTCGCCGAGACGCTTCATTGCGCTCTTGTCGATCATCGTCTGCACGTGCGACGGCGACATCTGTTCGAGCAGCGACGTGCGTACCGCCGCGGGCGCAATCGCATTGACGAGCACGCCCGTTTGCGCGAGCTCCTTGCCGAGCGACTTCGTCAACGCGAGCACGCCAGCCTTCGCGGCGCTGTACGCCGACGCGTTCGGTGTGCCTTCCTTGCCAGCAAGCGATGCGACGTTGACGATGCGTGCCTGTCCCTCGCGGCGCAGTACGGGCACCAGTTGACGGCAGACATTGAAGGTGCCGGTCAGATTGACGTCGACGATGCGCGACCATTCCGCGGGATCGTATTGTTCGAGCGGCATCGTCGGCCCCGCATAGCCGGCGTTGTTGACGAGCAGCGCGATGCCGCCGAAACGCTCGAGCGTCGCGTTTGCGGCGCGTTCAACGGAAGCGAGATCGGTGATGTCGACGGCGAAGCGCGCGATGCGCGAATCGCGGGAATTGCTGGCTTCGGCAGACTCCGTGTCGCGAGCCCATACGGCCACCGATGCGCCGCAATCCGCGAGCCGCTGTGCGATCGCAGCGCCGATGCCGCGCGCGCCGCCCGTGACGACGGCCACAGCGCCCGAAAAGTCATACGATGCGCGGCGCAATTCGAAAGGCGCGCTCACCGCTCACCTCACGAACTGATCGACGTAACTCGCGCCAAGCCCGACGCGCTCGTAGTGCGCGCGGCACATGTCGAGCTTCGTGAACACGTCTTCGTAGCCGGTGTGCTTGCCGTACGGATCGCAGTAGTACATCACGCCGTTGACCTGGAAGTACGTGATCATCTCCTCGACGTCCTCCGGCACATACAGCGTATGGGTTTCGCCCGGCGGCTCGAACACATAGCTGCCTTCGGTGGCCACCCAGTCGTGTTCGAGATAGCGCCACCGCCCCTTGAGCACCATGCCGTGCACGGCCTGCGGATGACGATGCCGGCTCAGGACGCCCGACTTGCGCACACGCAGCAGGTTCATCCAGTAGCCGCTCGATACGTTCAGGCACAGTGGCCGGAACCAGACGTTTTCGGCCTGCGGAACCCATAGGCGTTCGTCTTGCGGAATCGCGGACTCGACGACGATCTCGCGCAACGCTTCGGGCGGATTGGGAAGCTGATAGGACGTCATCGCATCGACGCCACTCGGTGGGGCTGTCATCTCGTCTCCTATGTGCAGTTGCGTCCATATTATGGACTTTCACTTCGTATTGTGGACACAATAGTCGAACGATTTGCGGAACGTGTCAAGCGCCTGCTGGGCTCTGCCCCGGCTGATCCGGTGCGTTTCCACTCGCGATGCGAGCGGAAACGGATGACACAGATGCGATGTGCCGGGAGGTCAGTTATCCGCGTTGGCCGACACGAAACTCGTGAATGCGCTGTACGGCGGATTGAGTGTCACTCCATTGGTCATAACGCCAAAGGTGTTGTCTCCGCTATCGAGGAGGTAGTACATCACAGACTGAATGTTGTGCGTCTTGCGCGCCGGATAGAAGTTGCCAAGCGTGCGCGTGATGTAACTCGCTCGATAATCCTGCGGCATCTCCGGGCCGGTGTTCCATTCGGTGATGACAAACGGCACGCCATATCGGGCCTTGCAATACGTAGGCAAGTCGAATCCCGGACCTGCACCGTCAATGCCGATGTTGAAGATGTCGCCGTACACCTCGTAGTTGTGCCACGTCGTGATGTCCCATCGCACCTTCGGATAGCCGCCGGAGCCATCCGGCTGCATGCCGTCCCACAGCGCGTCAGCTGCACCAATATCCGCGACACAGAAGTTGATGCCGCATTTCGCATTGGATTGAACCGCCTTTACGCCGTCGATCATCCCGCGCATTACACCGCGCATGACGGGCCAGTTCAGGTTGTTGAAGTCGATCGCTTTGGTGCCTGCACTGGTGAAGTCGAGGACGGTCGGGACCTGCCGTGTCAATTCGTTCCCGCACTCATAGACCGTGACACCGTATGGCTTGAGTGCATTGGCAACGGTCATCGCAGCTTGCAATCCGCGGTTATATGCGGCGGACTCGCTGGTAAACAGAATGCCATTCGAATCGAAGATGCCCTGATTGATCAGCACGAGCAGCGAAATGCCACTCGGCTGGAATGCTTGTGCCAGTTTGACGACGGCGTTCACTTGTTTCGGATCGTCGGAACATCCCACGCGATAATTCGTGCAGCCCATGCTCTTCAGGATCGAGATGAGCTGTGCGGGCGTGTACGTATAGTCGAAGTGTCCGTTGATGCCGTAAAACGATCCCGGAGGAGCGCCGACGGCGACGCGAGGATCGCTGCACGGCAGCCATTTGTCGAGGTCGGTGTGCACGTAGAACTGTCCGTCCGTGCCGATGTGCCACATCTTTCCGCCGTACCAGAGCAACAGCGACACGTTGTACGTGTTGCCCACAGTACTGCCGTTGCGATAAATGACACCGTTGCTCACCGTCCATTTGGAGCCCATCTTGTCGATGATGGACGAAGCCGAAGGGATCGCCGTCCCGTCAGGCGACGCTCCTGCCGCGATCCCGGAAGTCTGACCATACGCGTTCAGAAGATAAGCACCGCCGAGAGCCGTGAGGCCGCCGAGAAATTGACGTCGTTTAATCATTGTTAATTCTTCCCTATCGAGAAAGTTTCTAGAACAAACACAACCAGGTGATCACTTGAACTGGAAAAGACGGCGCGAGCGAATCCGCATTACGCAGTAGTCCTTACTGGTAACAGCGATTCTTCGCCTGCTCGATGCGGGGAAATGGAGAACTGCGTGATCCGCCTCTACGACATGGAGGCGGTGATGCTAAAGCGCGGATGTCGCCATGCTCACATGGCACACCCTTTCGAACCCGGCAGACCTTTGCGCAGCGGGTTTCGACGATTCTCCGTTTTTATCCTGCCACTACTGCCGTCTATCCTGATGCATTGCGCTGATGCACTACGCAAACATTGGCATTCGCGCACAACCTGTTCTGCAAGTTGTTCGCGCATGCCCGTTCGAACGGGGTAAATAATACGCGCATCGCGGCTCAATTTGCATATGCAAGCAGGTTCATTTGTCTAATTAGCGCGATTCTTTCCATGTTCATTTTTGGAAAGGAAATTCCGCCTTTCTGGTTGATGCGCGCAAAGATCTTGCGCGCGGCTCTGACAACCAATTCGTCCGATAAGGTAATTATTGGACCTCATTCGCCCGCAAGCACGCGGTGCCGTCGATCGACGATCGGCACAATGAACGATAAGGCGCGCCGCGTCTTTATCCGGCAAGACATAATTACCGGTAACACGGCGGTCAAATCCCGCTGAAAATTTAATCGCGCCGAGAATTTTTTTTCGGAATCGACCCTGGCATTAAACGCACTTACGCGCCAAGGACCAGGCTATTTCGGCATGCGACCCTGCAAGTCGAGATAAAGCTGCGCCGCTCCACCGCTCACGCGCTCGAGCGGATGTGCGCTGCAGTAGTTGTCCATCCACACCATCAGCGAGTCGTAGTCGGTGTCGTGCAGAATATCGACGCGGCTTCCCGTCGCGAGCCCGCTCAGATATCCGAGTAGCCAGGACTCGCTCATTGCCTTGTCGGAGCTCGAGTTTTTTCGGGTCATCCACTGGCCGCATGACGGAACGCCCATCGCGGTGGTCGCGTGCGCAGCGCCGGGGCAGTTCACGGCAGATGCGATCACCAGAACGCCTAGCCATCGTCGGAACATATATGTCATTCGTTTCTCACCGGTTTTCAGGTCATTGCTCAAAGGTTCCGGTGATAAGAATGCGAATCGACGTTTCGGTTCCTGCATGCGCAAGCATAAGCGGACGAATTTCTGAACCACGATGAGTTCGACTAGGACCTACTGCTTCAAGCGGCGGGTGGCCCGCTCGTTCCTCTCACGACAAGTTCGATCGGCGGCAGTCTCCGATTCACGCTGGCGTGAACAAAGCGCGATGTTCGACTCTACAGAACGAAGCGAAAGCGTTCGGCGCCATTCACGGCTAGCGCAGCTCGGCGCGCAGTTCGCGCACGCCCCGCCCCAGGCGCTGACGCAGCAGCGTCCGCAGCGTCGCGCCGTCGACATAACCGACTTCGGTGGCGATTGCCTCGAGGTCGAGGCCGCTGCCGTGCAGAAGCGACTGCGCGCGCTCGACGCGCAAGTCCTGAAAGTAGGCAAGCGGCGATTTCCCGAGCACCTCCTGGCAACGGCGCTGCAACGTGCGCGCGCTGGTCGCGAGCGCGGCCGCGGCGTCCTGCAACGAAAAGCCTTCCTTCAGATGATCGCGTGCCCATCGCTCGAAACGCTCGATCAAAGGGTCCGCCAGCGCCAGATGATTTGGAATGATGTACGGCGCCTGTAGCGAGCGGATATCGGCAAGCAGGTAACGCGAGACAAGTGTGGCCAGCTCCGGGCTCGCCTTGCGGATCAGCCAGAGCGCGAGATCGAGGTGACCCATCGCGGCGCCCGCGGTCACGCCGATGTCGGTCGCCACGAGCATGCGCGATTCGTCGAGCGAAACATTCGGATAGCGTTGCCTGAAGAGCGGCGCGAGCGACCACGTCGTCGTCGCCTCCCGATGATCGAGCAGCCCCGCTTCGGCGAGCAGAAACGTCCCGATACACGACGCGGCGATGAACGCGCCTTCGTCGCGCCACTTCAGCAATTGCGCGGTGGCCTGCTTCACATCCGCGCGTTCCAACGCCGGAATCAACAAATCCGGAGTCGTTGCGCCGAGCGCGGGAACGACGACCCAATCCGGCTTCAGCGCCGGCGTGATCGCTTGCACGGGAATCGAGAAGCCGTGCCCCGAGCGCACTCTCTTGCGCACGCCCACGACTGTCACGTCGAAGCGCGGTGCTCCGCCCATCGCGCGTGAAGCGAGCTTGTTCGCGGCTCCGAGCGCGTCGAGCGTCACGGCGAGCCCTGTGTCGAACAGTCCATCTAGAGCGAGTACGGCGATGCGCATGGCGTAAATGACCATAAAGTCGTCATATGCGACGATACAGCTTTTTGCGTCCGAAGGCCAGACTGGACTTCGTCGCGCATCGTCGCTCGCAGCTCCGGTCACAGGTCGCGGGCAACTGGCGGCGTGCTCGTGTACTGCCTTCCGCGCGCCGCGAAATGCGCGGCATCCGGGTTCTCGTTGACAGCAGAACCGCGAGATGCGCATGCACGTACGCTATCGACCCGCTCCGGGCCGAACCATTCAGCCGCGCCTGTTCGCGCCTTTTCGTTGCTTGCCGCCCCGCACAGTGGGCCGAGAACCGATATCGTCGCCATGCTGCGGCTCGTCATAAGCAGTGGCGACTGCGCGCAGGCCGTGCCGGACCCGTTCGATGACGTGCCCCTCCTGTCGTCGCGCGTAGACGGCATACGCCGACCATGAAAACTCCGGCGCGTCTTTGACGAGGCGCAGGCGGCCGTCCGCCAGAAACGGTTGCGCGGTGCCGATACGAAAGTAGCCCGACCCTCCCACCGACAACAGATAAGTAAGCGCCAACGGGCCGAGCGAAATGGAGACGGGCGGATTGCTCAGTTCGGGAAAGGCCGCTTGGTGATTCGCGGCAAAGCTCGGCCCCCAATCGACGAACACATACTGCGCGGGGTTCATCGCGCCGTCCGGTGCGGTCGTCACCATGACCAGCCTTTCCTCGACGAGCAACTCCGAAATCAGATCCGGACGTTGCGGCGGGTTGTAGAGAACGGCAATGTCGAGTGAGCCTTCGTGCACGCGATCGAGCAATCGCATCGGGCTGTCGACCTCCGCCCGCAACGCGATGTCCGGACACGCGCGATGCATCCAGATGAGCCAGTCGGCGAGAAGCGGATGCCACAAGCTGAGTTCACCGCCGAGACTCACGCCCTCCTCCCGTCCGGGCGGCAGCGCCACATGCTGGCGGGCCTGCTCCCACACCTGAACCAGGGTCGTCGCATGCTGGACGAAGCGTTCGCCCGCAGTGGTCAGGCGCGCGCCCGCCTTGTTGCGCACGAAAAGCCGACGCCCAAGCTGTTCCTCCAGCGTCCTGATCCGTGCGCTTACCGCCGTCTGCGTGAGGTGCAGACGCTCGGCGGCCGAAATGAAGCTGCCGCTCGCAGAGACTTCCAGAAAAGTGCGCGCCAAGGTGATGTCCATCGTTTCATAACAAAGTTATTGCACTCATTTGCAATGATAATGCATTTGCCTATTGACAAGGGCAACCGGACAATGCTTATGAAGTCGGTCAAAGCTGAACTGTCCGAACGCGCATGACGCGGGACGGCAATTGCATAAGAGGTGAAATCATGATGGAACTGATCATTGCCGGAGGAACGGCATTGGCATTAGGGGCCTGGGCGACCGTATTGCTGGCGACGCATATTCCCGAACAACTGCTTATCGGTGGACAGGATCACGGGCGATATGCGTACCTCGGTGAAGACGGTGACGTTGTCGACGCAACGTCATCGAACAGCATCGACATCAAACCGTTTCGCCCCGCGTTCGCCGATGCGCGTTCGCGGGCGCGCCACTACGCGAACCCGCTTCGGGAAAGTCGCCGGCGTCGCGCGATCGAGCAGCAGGCGATCCGCGAGACGATCACCGATTGACTGCAAGCGGCATTGGCTGGAAGCATTGGAAAACGCGTCGGTGCTCTTGACGCTCTATCTCCCTGGCAACGACTAGCGCAACAGAAAGTCGTCTACGACGCGCGATATATGATCGAATTGAACTGCTAGCAGTGCACTTCTCATGTAGCGCCTTTCCTGGGAGATCAACGCGTCGAGTGCAGATGACTCAAAGACGTGGAAAGTCGGCGGGAGTTGTGGCGTTGGCAATGCTGCGCGAAGTCAACCGTATTGGGACTGGTCACGACTGCGGCGCAGTGTGACCATGAGGATCAAAGCGGCACGTCGTCAATCAAATGCGATTTCAGCGCGCGGATTCGCCGGTCGACGAAGTACCCTCCGCCTTCTGTATAACGCAGATAGAGCCGGTTGCATTGCGTGCACTGCCATACGCCGCAACGATTATATGGAAAATAGCGCGGAGCGACGGGCGCATCCGCAGACCAGTACTGAACGTTGTCCGGCCGGTATTCGGCGAACGTCGGCTCGGGATCGTCTTCGCGTACGAGCGTTGCGATTTCGACGAGCTGCGCTTCGTCGATGGAAAGCGGTTGCGATTGCCACCCATCCAGCGATGCTCTGGTACATGAGCATGATTCAGCCGCATTCTCTTCGGCGCGCTGCGCGAGTTCGACGAGGGTCGCGGCGTCCACGTACGGTGTCATGGTATGGCGATTCATCCGCGCATCATCCGGTCGAGATGCGGCATCACCCATGACCTGTCGAAGCGTCCCTCGCTGATCGATTGCAGCGCAGCCGCTTCCTTCGCACCTTGCTTGCGCGCGCCTCCGATCACACGTTCGACATCGGAAGGTGCGATGGCCAGCAGGCCATCCTCATCGCCGACGATGATGTCGCCCGGGTTCACCACCATTCTTCCGACCGTCACAGGCACATTGATTTCACCCGGCCCATTCTTGTAGGGCCCACGATGCGTCACGCCTCGCGCATAGACGGGAAAATCGCGCTCACGTAGCGCGCCGACATCGCGTATCGCGCCGTCGATCACGAGCCCCTGCACGCCGAGACTCTCCGCATAGCTCGCCATGATGTCGCCCATCAACGCCTGGGTCAGCTCGCCGCCGCCGTCGATCACGAGCACATCGCCAGGCCTGCAAAAGTCGAACGCACGATGGATCGCGAGGTTGTCGCCCGCACGCGTGCGCACGGTCACGGCCGTGCCTGCCATCGCCTTGGGGCGGTGATACGGCTGAAGGCCCATTATTCCGCTCGCGCGGGCCATGTTGTCGCTGAGCAGCGAAACGGCAAGCTCGCGCAACGCGTCGAGCGTCGCCGCGCTTGCCTGCGGAGCCGATTCAAATTCACGCCAGCCGATCGGATTCAAATTGTCGCCCCTTCCGTAGCCAATTGCTTATCGAGTTGCGCGGTCAGTCGTCCGTACACCGCCCGCGCGTTGTCTTCGTAGATGCGCTGACTGTCCGCATCGCTCAACCATTCGATCGCATCGATGTAGCGCCGCGTGTCGTCGAAGTAGTGCCCGGTCTCAGGATCGATACCCTGAACGGCGCCAATGGTTTCCGACGCGAAAAGAATGTTCTCGACGGGAATCACTTTCGCGAGCAGCTCGGCGCCTGGCTGATGATAGACGCAGGTGTCGAAGAACACGTTCTTCAGCAGATAGTCGTGCAACAGCGGCCGTTTCATGTCCTGCGCGAGTCCGCGATAACGTCCCCAGTGGTAGGGCACGGCGCCGCCGCCATGAGGAATGATGAAGCGCAACGTCGGGAAGTCAGCGAACAGATCGGCCGTGAGCAGTTGCATGAACACCGACGTATCGCCGTTGAGGTAATGCGCGCCCGTCGCATGGAAGTTCGGGTTGCACGACGACGATACGTGAATCATCGCTGGCACATCGAGTTCCACCATCGCTTCGTACAGCGGATACCACGAGCGGTCGGTCAGTGGCGCACCCGACCAGTGACCGCCCGACGGGTCCGGATTCAGATTGCAGCCGATAAACCCCAGTTCCTGCACGCAGCGACGCAGTTCCGCAATGCTGTTCGCGGGCGATACGCCGGGTGCCTGAGGCAACTGGCATACGCCGATGAAATGGCGCGGAAACAGCGTGCAAACGCGATGCACGAGATCGTTGCATTCGCTGGACCAGGCGGCATTCGCTTCGGCGCCGGCGAGGTGATGGCCCATGCCTGCTGCGCGCGGCGAGAAGATCGTGAGGTCCGTGCCGCGCTCACGCTGGATGCGCCGCTGGCCCGTTTCGATGCTTTCGCGGATTTCGTCGTCGGTGATGACGGGACGCGGCGGCACGGGCGCGCCGTCTCGCAGCGCGGCGACCTGCTTCGCGCGCCAGGCTTCGTGCTGTGGCGGCGATGTCGTGTAATGGCCGTGGCAATCGATGATCATGAAGCAAACCCTTTGCGTCTGTGCAATGAATCGAATCGTGATTTAACTGCCGGTGGCGGCATCTCCACTCGCCAGCGCCGACGATGAGTCTTCGTCCGGCGGCGTGACGCGCATGACGAGCGCGATGATCGTCGCGATCACGAGGAACGCCGCGATCGTCAGCAACGCCAGCGAGAAGTTGCCTGTCGCGCGGCGCACCAGTCCGATACTCCATGGCCCGACCAGTCCGCCGAACTGCGCGATGGTGTTGATCAGCGCGATGGTTGCCGCGCCCGCCGCGCCCGTGCGAAATGAGGACGCGAGGCTCCAGAAGAGCGGATTGCCGGCGTAGATAAAGAGTCCCGTGATACAGAGCAGCGCATAAGCCAGCAGCGGATTCGGCGCATACGCACTGCCTGCGATAGCGATCGCGCTGGCTCCATAGACGAACGCGAGGTGCTTCTTGCGGTCGCCCGAGCGGTCCGAGCTGCGGCTGATCAGGAACGTGCCGAGCACACCGAGCAGCGGCGGCGCGGCGGACAGAAACCCGACTTCGATGTTGTTCAGATGACCGAGGCTCTTGACGATCTGCGGCAACCACAGAAAGAGCCCGTAGATGCCGACCAGCGCGCAACCGAACAGACACGCAAGACTCCACACGCGGATATCGCCCGCCACGCGCAGCAGAGAAACATGAGTGTGGCCGCCGAGCGCCTCGCGTTCCGCAGCGAGCGTCGATTCGAGCCGGTGCTTCTCGTCGTCGGAAAGCCACGGTGCATCGGCGGGCCGCTCGGTCATGATGCGCAGCGTCAAGAGGCCCAGCAGCATCGCCGGCACGCCTTCGAGGATGAACATCCATTGCCATCCATGCAGTCCCAGCACGCCATTCGCGTAGGTCATCAGCGTCGTCGAGATCGGGCCGCCGAGCACGGCCGAAAACGAACCTGCAATGATGTAGCCGCCCACGGCACGCGCGCGGTAGCGTTCGGGAAACCACTTGGTCAGATAGACGGCAACGCCCGGCAGGAAGCCCGCTTCCATCACGCCCAGCAGGAAGCGCAACATGTAGAAGCTGGTGTCGTTGAAGACGAATGCCGTCGCGGCCGCGACAGCGCCCCATGTGAGCAGAATGCGCGCAATCCAGCGGCGCGCGCCGACGCGATGAAGCAACAGATTGCTCGGCACTTCGAGCAGCATGTAGCCGACGAAAAAGATACTGCCCGCGAATCCGAACACGGCTGGGCTGAAGCCCATGTCGCTGTTCATGTCGAGAGCCGCGAAACCGATGTTGATGCGGTCGAGGTAGTTGAAGAACATCATCGCGAAGAGCAAGGGCATGAGCCGCCCATACACTTTTCGCATCGTTGCAGCTTCATCGATATGAGTCATGCCGTCTCCTGCCTGTGCGCGACGTGACCGTCGCTGCGCTCTTTTCTACCGGGCCTTTCGAGCTGGCCCCCATCCAACGGCCACGTGTCGTGGCCCTCAGCAGTGTCCCGTTGCGTGCCACGTGCGTATCGTCCGCGACGGATACGCGGTTTGTGCGCGACGGAATCTGCTACGTGATCAATGTTAAGAACGCGAAGGCAGGAAGTCCAAGACGAGATGCTTATGCTTCTATAACCACCAGCTTATAGTGCGCCGTTGCCGTTGCCGTCGGTCGGAGACGGAAGACAGCGCAGAAACGCGAGCAGATGCGGCGACGTATCGTCGGAGCGATAGGTGGCGGCGAGCGTCGAGCGTTGCGATGAACCGGGGCCCGTCAGATGGCGGTACACGACGTCGGTGCGCCCATGCCGCGCAACGGATTCGCCGACGACCGTCACGCCCAGGCCGGCCGCGACGAGCGCTATCGCCGTCTGGATTTCGTAGGCCTGGTGAGCGACGAGAGGCGTCACGCCTGCATCGCGATACAGCGACAACACCGAGCGTTTGTACTGCGCATTCTGATGCTTCGGATAGAGGATCAGTGGCGTGTCCGCCAGTTCCGCGATCCGTACCTTCTTGCGCTTTGCGAGCGGATGATCGAGCGCCATCACGACCACGACCTGCTCGCGCAACAGCACACGAGTCGTATATCCGTCCATCGCGAGCGGCTGCCGTCCGATACCGACATGAATGCGCATGTCGCGCAACGCGTCGCTTTGCTCATCGGTGAGCATTTCATAGAGCTTCAGCTCGACCTGCGGATATTCGCGGTGAAAGGCCTTGAGCGCGGGCGGCAAGATGCTGTACATCGCGGAGCGCGTGAAGCCGATGCTCAGCCACCCGCGCCGGCCCATGCCGACTTCGAGTGTGCCGAGCGTCGCCTGTTCGATCGAGCCGATGATCTGACGCGCCTCCGTGCTCAAGTATTGCCCCGCTTCCGTGAGACGCAGCGGCCTGCGCGTGCGGTCGATCAGTTGCGTGCCGAGCCGCTCTTCCAATGCGCGAATCTGCTGGCTCAGCGCGGGTTGCGCAATATGCAGACGTTCGGCCGCACGGCTGAAATTGAGCTCCTCAGCGAGCGTCACGAAACATTGAAGCGCTCTAAGATTCATCGTGTTCGGTCGATGCTTCCAAATCGTTGGGCATCGACATGATGACATGGTTCGCACATCGCATGCCGTTTGTCCGTCACGTCGGCTTCAATCGTCCAATTGCCGGATAATCGAATGCCAAACTGCACGGAGGATGAGATGGACTATGTGAAGCTGGGTCGCACCGGACTCGATATTTCCCGACTCTGCCTGGGCTGCATGACCTACGGCGCCCCCGAGCGCGGCCCGCATCCATGGACGCTGAACGAAGACGCGAGCCGCCCGTTGATCCGTCAGGCGCTCGAAGCCGGCATCAATTTCTTCGATACCGCGAACACCTATTCGGACGGTACATCCGAAGAAATTGTCGGCCGCGCGTTGAAGGAGTTCGCCAGGCGCGATGAAATCGTGCTCGCCACGAAGGTGTACTTTCCAATGGGCAATCGCGCCGATCCGAAGAAGCCCAACGGTTCGGGCCTGTCGCGCAAGGCGATTTTCCAGTCGATCGACGCGAGCCTGTCACGCCTCGGCACAGACTACGTCGACTTGTACCAGATCCATCGCTGGGACTACGCGACGCCGATCGAAGAGACGCTGGAGGCGCTGCACGATGTCGTGAAAGCGGGCAAGGCACGCTATATCGGCGCGTCGTCGATGTTCGCGTGGCAGTTCGCCAAGGCGCTCCACGTGGCCGAACGAAACGGCTGGACACGCTTCGTGACGATGCAGAATCACCTGAACCTGCTGTATCGCGAGGAAGAGCGAGAGATGCTGCCTCTTTGCGCGAACGAAGGAATCGGTGTGATTCCGTGGAGTCCGCTTGCGCGGGGCCGTCTGACCCGCGACTGGAGCGAGGCCACGGAACGCCAGAAAACCGATGGCTTCGGCAACAGCCTTTATGACAAGACGGCCGACGCCGATCGTCGCGTGATCGAAGCGGTCGCGAAAGTTGCAGCGGCGCGCGGCATTCCGCGTGCACAGGTCGCACTCGCGTGGGTGATCGGCAAGGCAGGAGTGAGCGCGCCGATCGTTGGCGCATCGAAGCCGCATCATCTGGACGACGCCATCTCGGCGCTCGATGTAAAGCTCACTGCGGACGAACTGGCATCGCTGGAGGCACCGTATGTCCCGCATGAGGTGGTGGGCTTTCAGTAAGCGTCTCGAACGCATGAGCATGCTCACGAGCGACTCATGAACTTTACTTTTGCTTTTTAATGTTCCCGGCATCGATAGTTCCATTGTCAGGACACGGGTTTTATATCCTGACATGGAGCTCGTAGTAATCGACGTTTGTCCCGCGCCCCCATGCGCGGGACTTTTTTTATCTTTACGTGTCGTCGCGTCGGACCGTCCCGCATTTCCGCACGCAATAGAAGAAGGGATCAGTGAGCAGAGATCAGCACACTGGCAATGACGCCCGTAGCGACCACCGCAAGCACATAGTCGCCGTTCACGCCAACCCAGTGATAGCCACGCGGCGGAGCAGACAGGCCGTGCGAGTGCCAGTCATCGACCTCATAGTTGCGATCGCGGTACTCGGCCGGCAAACGATCGCCCTTGTGCCAGTCATTATGCGGAATCGGACCGCCGGGCCGGCCTGCATACGCATCGTGCGCGGGCGGTGGCCGGTGTGAGCCATGACCGTGATGATCCTGATAATCCGGTCCATGCGGCTGTGCAAAAACTGTCGACGACATGCCGACCATCGAAACCATAACGAGTGACGCAATCGCTTTTAATTTCATGTGACACCCTCATGAAAAATGGATAGTGGGGATCTCCGGTGTAGTCCGACAAGAACTTCCCGTTTCACTATATCAGCCGTAGATCGAGAACATCGTCAAGGAATGTTCAATGTAAATTCGTTACGCCAATGCATTAGCGCTAACGACCGATCTCTAGCACCGCCTTTCCGGTTTGCCGACGTTCTTCCAATGCCGCATGCGCTTCTTCCACGTCATCGAACGTGTATCGCCTGTCGAGCTTCACATGCAGCGTCCCATCGAGCAGGCCTGCAAAGACCTCGTCCGCGCGTCGCTGCACCGTCACTGCATCCTGTAGATAATCTGTAAGCCGCGGACGTGTCAGATACAACGAACCCGCTTCACCCAATTCGATCGGATTGAGATTGCTCAACGATCCGGACACCGATCCATAGTTGACGATCAAACCGCGCGTCCGCGCTGCCCGAAAGCTGTCCCTTAACGTCGCCCTTCCCACTGCATCGAACACGACGTCGACGCCAGCACCGTTCGTCGCTTCGCGAATCCGGTCTGCGAATCGTCCGCCTTCATACAGCATCACATGGTCCGCGCCGAGGCTCGCCGCGATGGCCGTCTTCTCGTGCGTGCTCGCCGTTGCGAACACGGTGGCGCCGGCGCGCTTCGCCATCTGCACCAGCAATTGGCCGATGCTCCCCGACGCCGCATGAATGAGACACGTGACGCCCGGCGCAAGTTGCCCCACGCCGTGGCAAAGGTAATGCGCCGTCGAACCCTGAAATAGCGCGGCAGCAGCCAGATCGAAAGCGATGCCATGGGGAATGCGCGCAACGCGCGACGCGGGCACGGCTGCGTAATTTGCGTAGCTGCCCCAGGCGATACACCACGCCACGCGATCACCCGGCTTGAAGCGATCGACACGCGTACCCGTCTCCATGATCGTGCCCGCACCTTCCATGCCCAGCGTCACGGGCAAGCGCACGGGATAACTCCGCGACGACGCATACTTGCCTTGCCGCGTATGCACGTCCATGAAATTGATGCCGGCAAACGCGACTTCGATCAGCACTTCATCGGCTTGTGGTGTCGGCACCGGCACATCCTGGCGCAGCAGCACTTCAGGACCGCCATAGCGTTCGATACGGATCGCCTTCATATCGCCTCCGCGTTTCACTGGTAATCGCCATTATAGAAATGCGCGTACGTTGGTATACAATGGTACTCGAGTGTTCGAAAAGCAGAGAACTGATTTGCGCGGATGTGCAACACGACGCAGCAGCGCCCATGATCCGAACTGTGCAAGGCCAGAACTTCTTACTACTTCTCCGACACCGCACACATGACCACGCTCTCCTATGAGTTCACCGAGCGGATTCTCGGCTGGCAAGCCGACGACGCGAGACTTGTCGAACGCTGCCGGTTGATCCTGCTCGATGGCCTTGCCGTCGCCGCAGCGGGTGCTGCGCAACCGGGGCCGACGCACATGGCCGGATTCTCGAAAGCGCACCAACAGGCTGACGGACCTTCGACTGTCATCGGGCATGGATTCTGCGCGCCCGCCGCCGTCGCGGCGCGCATCAACGGCATGTCGATGCATGTGCTCGACTTCGAACCCATGTGGAACCCGCCGAACCACGCGGTATCGACGCTGTTGCCCGCACTGCTCGCGCTCGCCGAACTGCGCGAGCGGGAGAGCGGCGTGGCACACGGGAATGCGCTGCTTCGCGCGCTCGCCAAAGGCATCGAAACTCAAGGCCGGCTGCGGATGTCGTCGGGACAGATCGAGCCGGCGCAACTCACGCTGCATCCGCCCGGCGTCGTCGGGCCGCTTGCCGCGGCGCTCGCGTGCTCGGATCTGCTCGGCCTCGACACGGCGCATGCGACGGCGGCGCTGGGCATCGCGGCCTCGCGCAGCGGCGGCGTGCTCGCGAACATCGGCTCGCAAACGAAGGCGCTCCATTGCGGCGATGCCGCCGCGCATGGTCTCGAAGCGGCTCTGCTGGCCGCTCGCGGCTTCACGGCGAGTACGGACGCACTCAGCGGACCGCGCGGCTGGGGCAACGCCTATTTCGGCGCGCGCTTCGACAGCGACTGTCTGCTTGCCCCGATCGGTGTCGGACGCGCGCTCGAGCCCGGTCTGTCGTGGAAGCTGTTTCCTTCGCAGTTCGCGACGCATTACGCGATCACGGCCGCACTCGATGCGCGCGCGCAAGCCGACGCCTTCCGCGCTGACGATGTCGAAAGCATCGAACTGCATGCTCCATCGATGCCGTACATCGACCGTCCGCAGCCGCAGACAGGACTGGACGGCAAATTTTCGTGGCAATACACGACGTGCGTCGCGCTGCTGGACGGTCGCGTCGACCCGGACTCGTTCAGCGATACGCGCCGCTTCGCGCCCAATGTCGACGCGATGCTCGCGCGTTTCAAGCTGAGCGCCGATCCATCCATCAGCGGCGCGCTCGACAGCATGTACGTCGAACTGAGCGTGCGGCTGAAGAACGGAGCCCGGCTATACGCGCGCTGTGATGCACCGCTAGGCAGCTGGAATCGCCCGGTGGACAACGATGTCGTCAGAGCAAAGGCACGTGGGCTGCTGGGGGATGCCGTCGGCGAGAGCCGCGCGGATCGGATCATCCATCTGGCGGAAAGCAAAAACACACCGCTCGCCGTGCGCGACCTGATGGCCTGCCTGCCGTAAATGCGCCGTTCTATACTTGCACCAGAGATTACAAAGACGAGGGACTAGCCGGTGACTGGAAAGCTCAACGCGACGATCGATGAAGCCGACACGACGGCCGATTTCGGGCAAGGGTCGCTCGCCCAATATGTCTACGCCCAGTTGCGGCAGGAGATTCGCAGCCGGCAGCTCGGATCGAACGAGCGTCTGCGCGAGGCCGACATCGCGCAGCGCCTCGCCGTGAGCCGCACGCCTGTCCGCGAGGCTCTGAAGCGTCTCGAAGCCGAAGGCATGGTGCGCTTTGCGCCGCCGCGCGGTTTCGTCGTCGTGCAGCTCTCGCCGAAACAGGTGATGGAGCTCTACGCGATGCGCAAGGTGCTGGTCGGCGCGGCCGCGCGGTTCGCCGCCGAGCAGGCGTCCGCTATCGAGATCCTCTCGATGCAGCAGGTCATCGCGCAACTCGAGCGCGCGAAAACGCCCGACGAGGTCGCCGCGCTCAATCGACGCCTGCACGAAATCATCGTCGCCGCTGCGCATAACGAGTATTTGTACAAGACGTCGAATGTCCTCATCGATGCGCTCGGCCTGCTCGGCACGACCACTTATTCGATGCCGGGCCGCATCAAGAGCGGCCTGAAAGAGAACAAGGAGATCGTCGCCTGCATCGCACGCCACGATGCGGACGGCGCGGAGAAAGCGGCTCAGGCGCACGTTGCGGCCGCAACCGAATTGCGCCTGAAAATGCTGTTCGGTGACGAGAACGCGAAAGGCGGTGCGTAGCGGACTCGCCCTATAACGCATACGTCGTCGAGAGAGTCTGCGCGGCACCGCTCTCTATTGCGGCTACGCTGCGCGAAGCAACTGCATCATCGCGCGCACCTTGCGTTTTCCTGGCGAAAGCAACGCATCGAGCAACGTGTCCACGCGATCGGGCGACAACATCAAGCCAGCCGTGCCGCGAAACTTCCGCGCGATCTCGTGTTCGCCCAGTGCGCGCTCTCCGCTTCCCAAATTGATCGGCACATGTTCGCTTCGCTGCGAGCCGTCGTGCATTCTCACTGTGACGCGGCCCGAGAAATAACGCGGGAAGTCCGCATCAGGATCGACCGCACATCGCACTTTGGCAGCGAGCTTCAGGATGCCTGGGTCGCGCAATACATCGTCTTCTAGTTCCGCAAGGCCGAAGCGCCCGCGCAACAGGCACGCCACCACGACAAAATGCGTGCTGAACTTCGCGTCGTAGTCCGTCTTCGGCGTCATCTTCGCGACGGCCGGCTCGGCGACGATCGGCATCGTCGGCGCGGGCAACAGGCAGACGATCTCTTCGATGTCGTCCGCCTTCATCTGCGCATCGTGCAGACGCAGTGCCGCTTCCGCGCATCCGTGAATGAAATGACACACGGGATACGGTTTGATCGCGGTGCCGAACATCGTCCACTCGTCGCCGAGTCCCTTGCTGATCGACTCCAGATCAATCGCACCTGCATGCTCCTGCAGATGCGAATCGAACAGTCCGAAGCGGCCTTCGTATGGACGCGATGGTCCTGCAAAACCATTCGCGGCAAGATGCGCTGCCGTGATCCCGGCCAGCGCGCCCCAGCCCGGGTGCATTCGCTTGGTCCATGCGCCCTCTTCGAGGAACACCTGAACGCCCGCCGCCGTGCTCGCCGCAATGCCCTGCGCCGCGACGAGTTGCGCCGCATCGAGCTTCATCAGCTTGCCCGCGACGATCGCCGAACTGAAGTGCGCGACGATCCCCGTCGCGTGAAAGCCTGCGTGATGGAAGCCGCCCTTCACGGCGACGCCAAGACGTATCGCCACCTCCATGCCCGCGACGTAAGCGGCGAGCATGTCGTCCCAGTCCGCGTCGACTGCTTCGCCCACCGCGAGTGCCGCTGGCAGACAGGCGACGGTCGGATGCACGATCGCAAGCGGATGCGTGTCGTCGAAATCGAGGCCATGCATCAGAAAGCCATTCGACAATGCGGCATCGCGTGGCGCAAGCGACGACGCGCTGCCGATCACGGTCGCATCGCCCGCCGCTCCCGCCGCTGCAAAGCCGCGCAATGCGGGTGCTGCGAACGCAAAGCGCTGCGACGCGAACGCAAGTCCGATCGCATCGACGATGTGATGCGTCGCCTTGCGGCGCAACCCGGCGGAAAGCGCAGACGGTTGCAGCGCAGACGCAAACTCTGCAAGACCGCGCGCGATGACGGGCGGGCTGGCCTGGCTGGGCTGATCGGTATCGGTCATCGAATGTCCTCTTCAATGGTCGCCGGGGCGAAGCACGTGTGCATCGAGCCGCTGTTCGAGGTTTTCTTCGTGCACCGGGTTGATCGTCTCGAGCCGGCGTCCCGTCGTTCTTGCACCGAAGATCAGCGTGACGGCTGACGTCGCGAGCCACGCGCCCGCGATGTACACGAACACCCACACGTAGCCGAAGTTCGTGAAGATCGCCGCGACAATGAACGAGTTGCCGACGTTCGCGAGCCGACCCATGCCATACGCGAAGCCTGCACCTGTATTTCGGATATCGGTCGGATACTGCTCGGGCGTGTACGCGTAGCACAGCGCGGCGAACGTCTGGATCAACATGCCGACGAGGAAACCGAACGACACGATCAGCACCGGCTCGAAGCTCAGCCCGTAGAGCAGTCCGAACACGGCGATCAACGCGGCCGCCGCGGCAATGCTGAACTTGCGCTCCACGCGATCAGCGAGATACACGGCGATGAGCGCGCCCGGCACCGCGCCGATGTTGATCAGCGTGATGTACGTCAGGCTGTGCACGATCGTGATGCCATGCTTGACGAGCAGCGTCGGCACCCACGCCTGAAAGCCGTAGAAGCCGAGCGTCTGGAAGATCCAGATCGCCCATAGCGTCAGCGTGCGTCCGATGTACTGACCTTTGAACATCGATGTCCAATGTGCGCGCGCTTCCACCGGCCTGTTGACGGTGACGGCTTCAGGCAGCGGACCCGTCGTCTTCTCGACTTCGGCTTCGATCCCGCGCAGCACACGATCGGCTTCTTCCGTGCGTCCCTGGCGCGCGAGCCAGCGCGGCGACTCCGGAAAGTGGCGCACAAACAGCAAAAAGAGAATGCCCAGCGAGCCCCACACGAAGATCCATCGCCACCCGTCGGGCCCCGAAGGCACGACGAGCCGCGCGACCCAGCTTGTGATCGGGATGCCGCACAACGCGATGACCATCGCCCAGCCTTGCCATGTGCCGCGTGTCTTGGCCGGAAACAGCTCGGCGATGTACGCCATCACGACGGCCGTCGCTGACGAGATGCCCACGCCCGTCAACACGCGCGTGATGATCAGCATCGGAATATCGGGGGCAAGCGCATTGGCGAGCGAGAACGTCGAATACGCTATGACGTACACCACGAGCGCGCGCTTTCGTCCGATCTTGTCGGAGAGCATGCCGCCAAGCGTCGCGCCGACGAACATGCCGAAAAACCCCGCTGACGTGAGTAATGCGATGCTCGAGATCGGCAGCCCCCACTCCTTGACGAGCGCGGGCGCCGCATACGAGAACGTGAAGATGTCGCTGATATCGAAGAAGAACGGCAGACTCACCAGCAGCAGCAATCGCTTGTGAAAGCGCGAGACAGGCAACCGGTCGACTCGCGCGGCAATCAGCTCGTCATTCATGGGACGCCTCCCATCCCGCGAACCCCGCGCGACCATTACGAACTGCGCTCCCACTTCCAGATGATCCGAAAACATTCAGCATGTCTGTCTCCATCCGTAGTTTCTTGTCTCGCAACCGGCTGCCTGTTCGCCTGCGCACTCACGGCACCCAGGCTGTTTCCTCCGACTTGCGCTCAGGCGCCGACGACACTTCGAGTTTTTGCTTTGCAACGTCGCCGCCGGGCAGCACACGCTTTGCCAAGAGACGCGCAAGCGTGCTGACGTCGCTCACTTCTTCGAGCGCTTCGAGCCGCTCGTAAAGCGCGAGTGCTTCGGATGAACCGATCGCCCGCTTGCTGCAATCGGCGAACTTCTCCCACAACTCGTCTGTCGACATCGGATTCGCGGGTCCACGCCCGATCAGATTGTCGATGCGGCGCGACAGCACGCGTCCGTCGCGCAGCGTCAGCGTCACTTCCGCGCCGAACTGGTGCTCCGCGTCTTCCGGCATGTCCGGATGCGGATCGGTGCGCGTGATCGCGAGCAGCCGACGAACGCGCGGATCGAGATGCGCGTCGCCCTCGAAATTCTCGAGCCGCACGACACCATCGACAAGCGCACGCGCGACCGCATATTGCACGCTGAACTTCGCGCCGAGCGGCGTGCGCGGATCGGGGTTGTCGGTGTGCGGAAGCCGCCGCCGGTGCGCCTGAATATGAATCGACTCGATCTGCTCCGGCTTCACATGCTCCTCATGCACGAGCGCAAGCGCCATCGCGATCGCCGGATGCGTGCTGCCGCAGCATGGAAACTGCTTGAGGCCCAGCGTCTCGCTTTCGACCTCCAGCGGCGTGCCCCAGTTCTCGAAGATACGTTGCGCGTCGTAATGACCGGGGCCATTGAACGCATTGAAAAAGCCCTGCCTGTGTTCGATCGCCGCGGCATTCGCGGTGAAGCCGCGTTCCGCGATCAGCACCGCAAAGAGGCCGCTGCGGCCGATGTGCCCGACATGCAATGGTTTGACCATCGTTCCGAAGTTCGCCTTCAGCCCTGCCGCCAGCGACGCCGCAATCGCAAGCGCCGTTGCGATCTGTTCGCTATCGAGCTTCAGCAGATGGCTTGTAGCCGCGACGGTTCCGAAGATGCCGAGCGTCGCTGTCGGATGCCAGCCCTTGTCGTAGTGGTGAAAATTCACCGCGCGCGCAAGCCGTATCTCCGTTTCAATACCGATCACATACGCGGCGATCAACGCGTTGCCGGACAGCTTGCGTTCTTCGGCGAGCGCAAGCAGCGGTGCGACGAGCGGCACCGATTGATGCCCGCCCATGGGCTGGCTGAAATCGTCGTAGTCGAGGGCATGCGAGGCCGTGCCGTTGAGCAACGCGGCATCGAGTGCAGACGTTCTCACGTTCGTGCCCAGGACCGTGCACTTGCCGGGCGCATCGGCGATGCCCGGCGTGTCGAGCAGAATCCGCACGCAGGGCTCGGCGGAACCTGCGAGCGTCACACCGATCGTGTCGATGATCGCCGTGCGCGCCGCCGCAAGCGCACGCGGCGTCAGATCTTGCGCGTCGAACGCGGCGATGCGCTGCGCGAGCCGCTTTGCAATCGGCCATTCGCGTTCGTCGTCCAGTTGAGGCTGGCTCATGTTCCCCTCCTCTTCAGGCGCGCGCTGAGGTCCGGCCCGCGATGCGCCCGAACGTTGCGCCCGAAACCAGTCCCGTGCCCGCCGGATAGTTGTCGTAGAACAGGCCGCCGACCATTTCGCCACACGCGGTGAGACCCCGAATCGGACGCCAGTCCGTGCCGATCACGCGCGCCTCTTCGTCGACCTTCACGCCGCCGAACGTAAACGTGATGCCGCCCGTCGCCGAATAGGCGTAGAACGGCGGCTTGTCCAGCTTGAGCGCCCAATTGGATTTCTCCGGCGTGAGGCCGTGTGTCGACAGACCGTCTTTGCCCGTCGCATCGAAGCCCTCTTCGATATCGTGTGCTGCGGCGTTGTACTCTCGGAGCGTCTTGAGCGCGCGCGGCTTGTCGTCGATATCGAGTTGCTCGATCAAGGCCTCGAGCGTATCGGCTCGAAGCGGATCGCTTGTCGAGTAACGCGGTTCGAGCAGATGCACGGTTTTCGAATCGAACAGCTGATAGACCTTCGCACCGGGTTCGGCGAGAATCGCGCGCCCGTATTTGGCGTAAGTGAACATCGCGCCGTCTTCGCCTTCGTCGACGAAGCGATTGCCTTTGCGGTTGATCATCACGCCATACAAGTAGCTCAGTCGATTGCTGCGGTCTGTCATTTCGCGCGGCGCGAAGTTGCCCCAGTCGGCGCTGATGGGCGTCGCGTGACAGCCGCTCCATTGCCCCCACGGCATCGCGCCGATGGCCATCGCCATGCGCAGCCCGTCGCCCTGATTGTGCGGTGTGCCGCGCACTTTCGCGCCGCCGACGAGCGGGCCGATATGTTGCGTGCGCATCTGCACGTTCGCTTCGAAGCCGCCGCAACCGAGAATCACCGAACGGCTCCGCAATTCGTGAATACCTTCGTCATCGCGCACGCGAACGCCGCTCACGCGACCGCTTTCGTCCTGCAGCAGCGCAGTGACGGCCGCACCGTAGCGCACCGCGATGCCGAGCCGCTCGACGGCCGCGAACCAGCTGCGCGAAAGGCCCACGCCTTCATGCTCCGCCCGCACGACGAGCCCGCGCGCCCAGATGATCTGATTGCCCTTGCGCACGCCCGTCAGGCTGACGGCGGGCTCCATCTTGATCTGACCGGTTTCGTGCATCCAGAAGACGGTGTCCTTCGAGTTGTCGACCAGCACGCGCGACAGAACAGGATCAGTTTGCCCGCTCGTGACACGCATCAGGTCGCCGTGGAAATCGGCGCGCGTATAGGGTTGGATGCCGGCATAGAAGTCTTCGAACTCTTTCTCGACGCCAGGCAGCAGTGGCCCGATTTCGCGCGGATCGTCGAAAGCAAATCGCAGCACGCCGCCGCTCCAGTGCGTATTGCCGCCGCGCATCGCGCGAGGCGCCTTCTCCAGTACGACGACGCGTTCGGCGCCGTTCTCGCGCGCGGATACTGCTGCTGCCAGCGCGGCATTGCCCGCGCCTACGACGATCACATCATAGTCAGCCATTCTGAAGCTCCCGTTGTTCAACTGTTATCAGACGTGTTCTGGTGCGATGCTGCCTGAGTGGCACGTCGTTTCGCTCCAACTCAGAGTACGTCGGTATACAACGGTACTCTAATAAGTACATTCCCTGGCAAGCAATGCCGATGAGTTTTTTCGGGAAAATTTCAGAGAAGGAGGAAAGCAGGCGCGACGCTTGCAGGGAGGAACGGCTGCGTCGAATGAATTGAGCGAAGCGAGGGTTATATCCGTGGAAAGCGGTCATGAAGCGTCATTGACGCTTGAGAGCACCCACGCGCTATTGGATGAAGGGATGAAGCGCGTCGGCGCGCAAGCCTCCGATGCGGAGACTGCGCCAGTTCAGTACACGAGCCTAGTAAATCTCGAAGGGGTCGTTCGAACGCGCCTGCGCGCTGATCGCGCTCGCCACGGCGGAATCCGTCACGAAATCAGCGGACGACTTCGCTGCGAGAATCAGCTCGGGCTCCAGTGGCCGCGCGATCGCGTAGCCCTGCACGTAGTCGACGCCGAGTTCCCTGAGCATCGTCAGCGTATCGGCGTCCTCGACCCACTCCGCGACGCTGCGCATGCCGAGCGCGCCCGCGAGCGAGACCAGCGCCTCGACGATCGCCACGTCCTTTGGATGCTCGCGCATCGAACGCACGAATTCGCCGTCGATCTTCAATGCATCGGCGGACAAGAGCTTGAGATAACGGAACGACGTATAGCCCGCGCCGAAGTCGTCGAGCGCAATTTTCGCGCCGAGGTCATGAATGCGCGCGATAAAGCGCTGCGTGTTCTCCAGATCGTGCAGTGCGACACTTTCGGTGATTTCGAGGCACAGGTACTGCAAGACGGGCCGGTGCTCCACCAGCAGATCGAAAATCTCGCGCGTGAACCGCTCGTCGTTCAGCGACGCGCCGTTCAGGTTCACGCAGATGAACTGCGTATTCGCAAGATGCGCCTGATGCCCGGAGATCCATTCGAGCGTGGTCTTGACGACCCACATGTCGATGGCGGCGATCGCGCCCGATTCTTCGGCCGCGCTCAGGATGCGGTCCGGCGTGATGAGCTGCCCTTCCGGCGAGCGCATGCGCAGCAGCACTTCGAAGTTCAGCGAATCATACGGCGCGGACAGCGACATGATGGGCTGCATCAGCAGGAACAGCCCCGGCGGGAGACTGGTGCCGCGGAACGACTCGACGAGCCGCAATTCGGCCGCGCGGTGCTCGAACGCCGCGGCGCCGCGCCGGTACGCAACGATGCTGTTGCCCGATTTGTGCTTCGCCTCGCGGCACGCACGGTCCGTGTGCGCGAGCGCATCCTGCACGCGCATGCCGTGCTCGCATTCGGTGAGGCCTATCGACGCCTTGACCATGAACGCCCGGTTGCCGACCTGATACGGCACATCGTTGATCGCGTTCACGACGTTGGTCCAATGTTCGAGCGCTTCGTCGATCGACACGTCCTTCATGATGCAGACGAACTCGTCTCCGCCGATACGCCCAAGCGCGCAGCGCTCGTCGAGCATGCCGACGATGCGTTTCGCGACCAGCCTCAACACTTCGTCGCCCGCCTGATGGCCGAACAGATCGTTGATCAGCTTGAAGCGGTCCAGATCGATATAGACCAGCACCCAGCGCGAAACCGTCTCAGACTGCGCCGCGATCGCGCTCTCCACGCCGCGCCGGTTCAGCAGGCCCGTCAGCGAATCGTGCTCGGCGAGGAAACGCAGACGCTCGACAGCCTTCGAGCGCTCCGTCACGTCCTGCAGCGACCCTTCGATAAACTGGCCGGAGCGGATCGCCGAAATTTGAAAGCGCCGGTCGGACTGCCCGAGCAACGTCATGCCGTTGATACCCGCTTCGCCACCCGAGCCAACCGAGCCGCCCGTCAGAAACGACTCCAGCTTGCCCCACGCTCCCGCTTCGAAGAAATCGTTCCAGTGATGCATCCGGTACGACACCCTGTCGAGGGCGAGCATCTGCAGCAGCGCCGGGTTCGCGCGAACGAAGCGGCCCATCGCATCGAGCGTGAAAAGCCCGACGGGAGCCACGTCATAGGTGTTGCGCAAGTCGATTTCGGCCTGCCGGCGGTGCTGTCGTTCGGCACGCATCTGCTCGGCGATTGCGAACGCGGCCATCATGCTCGAAGTCAGCGCGGCCAGCACGGGGCTCACCCCTGCCGCGAGCGCGGGCAGGCCGAACACCGCGCCGATCAGCTCCGAGAACGTCGAGCCGAGCACGACCGCGAGCGAGCCGACGTACCACATCACCGTCCGCGAGCGCGCTTTCCTGACGAACTGCGCGAGATGAAGGATCAGCACGCAGATTCCGAAGCCGCCGAGCGACCACAGCGCCAGAATGAAGCGCGAATACGGCAGCACCAGCGCGGCGACCAGCAGCAGCACGCCCGCCCACTGCGCCGTCCGATAGAGCCGGATGAACCCGGTGCGGCGCAGCTCCCGGCGGAACAGCCGGCTGAACAGCGCGCCCGTCACGATGTAGTACGCGGCAAAACTCAGTTCGCGCAAGAAGGCGATCGACGTCGAGGGAATCGTCCGGTCGACCCATTGCGTGTCCCAGCCCATCGCGTTGGCGCACATGCGCAGATTGCCGACCAGCCACATGGAAAACAGCACGTACGTCCATTCGCGATTGATCAGCGCGGTGACGAACACGAAGCACGCGAGGGTCAGCAGGCCGCCGGCGATCAGCGCGGCGCCTTCCTGGAAGTCGAGTTCGGAGACGTGAAATTCGTCGGGGCCCCACGACAGCACCGACACCTGAGCCGGCCCGGAATACGTCGCGCGGCACAGGATTACGTTTGCGCTATCGTTTGCGTCGAACGGAATCGCAAAGCCGGCCTTGGCCGCGCGCATCGGCACCGTCTGGTGCTCGCGGTCAGCCTGGCCGAGCGGCGTCAGATTCGAAGCGAGCCAGCATTGCATCGACGTGGCGTGGCGCGACGGGAATTCGAGAATGCGGTCCGCCGAACGGGATGCGGGTGCGAGGAATTCGATCCAGATCGGGGTTTCCGAAAGCTTCGTGCCGTAGCGGGTCGTTTCGCGCGCGCCGGACAGCGCCGCGCGGGCCTCCACGGGCCCCATCGACGCGGTCTTGTCGTCGAGTACCTTGAACTGCAATGGTTGCGCGGCTTTCGGCTGGAATGCGTGCGGCAGGCACACCAGCACGACGACCGTGCCGATCGCAACCGCGGCCGGCACGCCGTAAATGGAGAACGCGTCCAGCCACGCGTCGATCGACGAGCCAGCGCAACGTAGTATTCGTGACAACCATCGCGACCGCATCATGTCTGCGGCACCCCCAATGCAGCAAAGCCTGTTTTATGACGGCTGTGCAACCCGATAACGCACAGCCGTGCTCTTTCCGTCATTTGATCCGCCACCCGCATCCGCATTATCCCTGCAATAACGCGGCGCCGGTGGCTGGCCGGCAATTATTACGCCGCCGCCTCGAGGCAGAGCGCCCCTTCCGCGGGGTGCGTCAGGTCCAGGTCCGGGTGAGGCGTTTCGAACACGAACCTGTACAGCGGGTGCCTCGCCTCCGCCCAGCGCCGGCGCGCCGCCGATACCTCGCCCGCCATGACACGGTGCGGCAGCCCGCCGACATGCGTCATTGGAACATAACGGTGATCGGCAAAAATGTCGCGAAACAGCATCGCCTCGTACTCACGGTCGATGGGCGAACGTGCCGTGATCAGCAGCCAGTCGATGCCCCGCTGCTCGCACAGCAGGAACAGCGCCTTGAACAGCATCATCTTGACCATCCGGCCGCTCGACGGCCCCGTCACGGCGAGGCGCGTCGCTTCAGCCAGCCGGCCCGACGCGCACCAGGACGGCAGCTCGACCGAATGCTCGACGGGCAACTCCGCGAATTCGTTTGTCTGAACCCGCATCGTGCCAATTGGTGCGCGATCGAGCCTCGATTCCGCGAGCAGGATCGTCGTGCCCGGCGCGATGTCGACGTCCTCGATGGTCATCGTTCGCGCGAACTCGGGCAAGTGACGCCCATAGGCGCTGCGCCTGACGGCCACGGCCTTTGCGATGTCCTCGCGGGTGACGGCTATACGTACTGTAAACGGCAGACGTTCCGGCTCCTGAAGGCCGATGTTCGCAACTTTCTGGTTTGCTTCGCCGTCGCGTGCCGTGCGAATGACTTCGTGGTTGAGCTCGAGAATTTCCATTTTTCATCCCTTTTATTGGTCGTAGATCAGACATCCGCTGACGTTCCATATGCCCGGAGCGGGTCCGGAACGACAGCGGCAGCCAAGAGGCGGTCCTTCAATTTCACTTCGCAGTACGACGGGGACTGGCATCCACCTGGATAGTGGGTGTAGCGCGTGCTGTCAGAATCGAAGCCGACTCTGATGCGATGGTGTCACTTTTCATCAGACAGCACTCGCTCGAACACAAAAAAGCCGCCTTTTCAAGCGGGCGGCGCGACTGTCGAACGTGGCCGGTTGGGTCGGCGAGATGCGGGAAGTTCTGCACGCCCCTGTGTCACGGGAAGTACACCGACGGGCGCCCCGTTGCGGATGAACGGCAGGCCGATGTCGGGCTGCGCACCCGAAAGGTGCCTGTGGAGGGATGCTTTGATAAGGCGTCTTGAGCGAGCCGGGCTTGATTTACAGGGTAGGAGCCGCGTGGGGAAACGGTGTTTTGGATTTGAGGCGGGCACAAAGTGTCCAGTCGCACCTCACGTGAAATCTGCATTTGCTGTGCCATCGCCATCACCCGTTCGCGCGTCTTGCGACTGACCCGCTTGTCAACGCAGCGATTGTGCGTTGCAATCACCCCCCGTGACTTCACAACCAACAAGGATGTAAATGGAACAGGCGACGAACGCAGTATCAGCCGACGGACAACGCTGGTTGACGGTCGCCGGCCCCGTGATCTTTCTGCTGTTGTGGTCCGCCGGTTTCCCGATTGCGAAGATCGGCCTGCGCTATGCGTCGCCCCTCACCTTTCTTGCGATCCGCTTTGCATTGAGCGTCAGCGTGCTCGTCGTCCTGTGCGCGGTGCGCCGGCCTGCATGGCCGCGCGGGCTGGATGCGTGGAAGCATCTGATCGTCGTCGGCTTTCTCGTGCAGGTGCTGTACTTCGGGCTGAGCTATCTGTCGATGACGGCGGGCATCGAGACGTCGGTGCTCGCACTGATCGTCTCGCTGCAACCGATACTCGTCGGCGTGCTCGCGCCGAAGCTGGTCGGCGAGCGCGTCGGTGCACGCCGCTGGACGGGGCTCATACTCGGTCTCGCGGGCGCGGCGGGTGTCATCGTTGCGCGCAGCCGCGTCCAGGTGGATTCGCTGGGCCCCGTTCTGCTCGCAATCGGCGCGCTGCTCGGCATCACGGGCGCGATGCTCTATGAAAAGCGCACGGCCGCATCGAACGATCCGTTGATGGCGAATCTCGTCCAGTACGCGGTCGGCCTCGTGTGTTGCGCGCCGATGGCCATGTTGTTCGAGCATGGCCACGTGCAGTGGACGGGGACCTTCACGGCTGTCATGGCGTATCTCGTGCTCGGCAATTCACTGATCGCGATCAGCCTGCTGCTCGCGATGACGCGCGCCGGCAAGGTGTCGAAGGTGGCTGCGCTGTTCTTCTTCGTGCCGCCTGCCGCGGCGCTCATGAGCCATGCGTTTCTCGGCGAAACGCTGCCGCCGTCCGCGTGGTGGGCAATGGGTGTTGCGGTGGTCGGCGTTGCGATTGCAACTTCGCAGTCACGATGATCCGCACTCACCAGCCGTCATTCAAGCGCGATTTTTACAGGCGAGATCTTCCAGATCCGTTCGCAATACTCGGCGATCGCTCGATCCGATGAGAACTTCCCCGAGCGCGCCGTATTGAGTATCGACATGCGAGTCCAGCGTGCCGGGTCCAGCCACGCAGCGCTCACGCGCTCCTGGCACGCGACGTAATCGGCGTAATCGGCGAGCACGAGGAACGGGTCCGCGTGCAGCAGATTGTCGACCAGCGGCCGAAACACGTGATGGTCGCCGCGCGAGAATTGTCCGCCTGCGATCAGATCCAGCACTTCGCGCAACTCCGCATTGCTTTCGACATGCGCAGCGGGACGATAGCCTTCGCGCCTGACGCGCTCCACCTGCGCGGCAGTGAGGCCAAAGAGGAAGAAGTTCTCGTCGCCTGCTTCTTCGCGAATCTCGACGTTCGCGCCGTCCAGCGTGCCTATCGTGATGGCGCCGTTCATCATGAACTTCATGTTGCCGGTGCCCGACGCCTCCTTGCCCGCGGTCGAAATCTGCTCGGACAGGTCGGCGGCGGGATAGATGAACTGGGCATTCTTCACGTTGAAATCCGGAAAGAACACGACCTTCAGCCTGCCGTGCATCGCGGGATCGTTGTTCACGACTTCGGCGATGCCCGTAATCAGCCGGATCATCAGCTTCGCCATCGCATAACCCGGCGCGGCCTTTCCGCCGAACACGAAGCAGCGCGGCACGGCGCCATGCTCGACGTTGCGGCGCAGGCGCTGGTAAAGCGTGATGATGTAGAGCGCGTTCAGATGCTGTCGCTTGTACTCGTGGATGCGCTTGACCTGAATGTCGAACAGCGCATCGGGGTCCACGTCGATATTCGTCACATGGCGAATCTGTTCCGCGAGAACCTGCTTGTTCGCATGCTTGACGGCACGCCATTGCTCGTGGAACGCGGCATGGTCGGCGTACGCTTCGAGCCTGCGAAGCTGTGTGAGATCAGTGACCCAGCCATCGCCGACTGTTGTGTCGAGTAGCCGCGCAAGACCCGGGTTGCTCAGCAGCAGGAAGCGGCGCGGCGTGACGCCGTTGGTGACGTTGTCGAAACGCTCGGGCCACAGCTCCGCGAAGTCGTGCAGCACGGTCTGCCTGAGCAGCGTCGAATGCAGCGCCGCGACGCCGTTGACGGCGTGGCTGCCGATTGTCGACAGATACGCCATGCGGATCTTCTTCTCGCCGCTCTCGTCGATCAGCGACATGCGCGCGACGCGCGCCTCGTCGCCCGGATACTTTCGCCTCAGGTCGTCGAGGAACCGGTGATTGATCTCGTAGATGATTTCGAGCGGACGCGGCAGCAATCTGCCGAAGAGCCGCAAGCCCCACGTTTCGAGCGCTTCGGGCAACAGCGTGTGGTTGGTATAGGCGAGCGTGCGGCACGTGATGTCCCATGCTTCGTCCCAGGGAAGAAGCCGTACGTCGACGAGCAGGCGCATCAGCTCGGCAACGGCGATGGACGGATGCGTATCGTTCAGCTGAACTGCGAACATGTCGGCGAAACGCGAGACGTGCACGCCCTTCAGATCGAGAATGCGCAACATGTCCTGCAACGAGCAGGAGACGAAGAAGTACTGCTGCGCAAGACGCAGCCGCTTGCCGGCTTCGGGTTCGTCGTTCGGATAGAGCACCTTCGACAGCGTCTCCGAAATCACCTTTTCCTGCACGGCCTGGTAGTAATCGCCTGCATTGAAATCCTGCAGGTCGAATGACTCGATTGCCTCGCTTTTCCACAAGCGCAACGTGTTGCACGTGTTCACGCGAAAGCCCAGCATCGGCGTATCGCAGGCCACGCCCTTGACCATCCGTGCCGGCATCCAGCGCACACGGAAGCGGCCTTGCTCGTCGGTCCACTTTTCCGTATGTCCGCCAAAGGCGGCGTAATAACACACGCTCGGGCGCACGATTTCCCACGGGTTGCCTTTTTGCAGCCACTTGTCGGTGACTTCCACCTGGCAGCCGTCGCGTATCTCCTGATCGAAGATGCCGAACTCGTAGCGGATGCCGTAACCGACGGACGGTATCTGGAGCGTCGCCAGCGAGTCGAGATAACAGGCAGCGAGCCTGCCGAGCCCGCCATTGCCGAGCCCCGGCTCTTCCTCCAGCGCGAGCAGCGTATCGAGGTCCTGGCCGAGCGACTGCATGACGGCGCGCGCGTTGTCCTCGATGCCGAGGTTCACGAGATTGTTGCCGAGCTGCGGGCCGATCAGGAATTCAGCGGAGAGGTAGCACGCGACCCGCAGGTCGCGCACGACATAGTTCTGGACCGTCGCGGCCCAGCGCGCCAGCATGCGGTCACGCACGCTGTACGATAGCGCCATGTACCAGTCGTACGGCGTAGCGATGCTGGGAGGACGCGCCTGCAGGCAGATCAGATTGTCGAGCACGCCGCGCCGCAGCGCATCGACGGAGAGCCCGGTGCGCGCCGATCCGGCGCTCGGGGTTACGTCTGATGTCGGGTTGGTGGTCACGTTGCGTCCTCCCGATTCGCCGCATCAAAGGCATGGCGGTGCCACGCCCGTTCGCCGATACGGGGCACGACCCGCGCCCTGGCCGAACGAACCTCAACGCCAGCATATGTTACGGCGCAAGGATTGCAAGTTCGACGACCCGCGCGGGCTTTCCGCTGACGATTATCGGGTGCGCAACGCTACGCATGTCGATGGACGAAAGAAGATCATGCAGCGGCGCACTGCGTTGCCTCCATGTCCGCCTGAACCTCGAGCGGCCGCTCGTTCGCATGGACAGGCTGCAGACCATTCGCACTGGCACGCTGCCCCGCGCGATACTCGGTCGGCGACTTCCCGAGACAGCGGCGAAACAGCTTGCCGAGCCTGCCGCCGTCGGTCAGGCCGACACGCCGTGCGATCTTGTCCGCGGGCAGCGAGGTTTCGGCGAGCAGCACGCAAGCCAGATCGAGCCTCGCCCGTTGCAGGTATTCCGATGGCGAAGTCCCGAGGCACGCCTGAAAGTAGCGCAGCAACGTACGCTGGCTCATCGCGCACGCGTGCGCCGCATCGGCGACGCTGACGGGACGGTGACAGTTGTTCTTGAGCCACCGCCCGGCCGCGCGCACCTTGTCGGCAGTGCTCATGCCCGTGTCGATCGATGACAGAATCGTGTCGACCTGTACGCTGACCGTGCGATGCAAGGCCTCGCGCGCAATCGTCTCGCCCAGATCGTCGCGAATGATTTCGAAGGCCGCTTTGATCGCGCCGGATAATCGCGCTTTGGCCTGCGAGGCCTGCATGACACGATCACGCTCGGATACGTGCGCGCAATCGTGTGCGGTATCGTGCACGGTATCGGCCGCGAGAAATCGCACGGGCGTGGCTGTCGCCCTGACGCGCTGCAGCCACGCTGCATGGGATAGCCCGTTGCACACCTCGTCTGCGTTCGGCCCTGCGGCGACGAACACGCACGCGAATCGCGTCCCGATCGTATCGCCCAATTTGCCCGTCGACACAACCAGCGAACGATGGCACTGCACGACGCCGCCATGCGCGGACAGAAACTGCATCCCGTACTTGCACGCGTGCTGAACGCCCGCCAGTTCGCTCGCGCAGTCGAGCGCTTCGGCGACGACGGCTACGCCCAACAGGTCGCACGCATCCGTCAGCACGAACGCGACCCGTTGAAAGCTCGAAACACTGCCTCTGTATCCGTCGGCGAGTTGACGCCCGTTCTCTGCCACAAACATGATTCCTCCACCTGATTCATCGAGACATGCGCCGGCATGTATCGACAGACAAGACGAACTTCTTCAGACGTTTTCGCAACCCTGCCGACGCCCGGCAACGATGCGCGCGTTGGCGCGCTACCGTCTGCCCAGCGCTTCCATAACCGCTTCCACCACTTCGCCGGGATCGGCGGAGCGCGGAAACCACCCGTCCCACTGTGTCCAGTCGAGGCGCGCATCGTCGCTCGAAAAGGCGATCATCACGGGACGGCCCGCGCTGCGTTGGATCGTGTCCAACACATCGCCGCGATCGCCGGGAAAAATCCGACTCGACGTGACGATGACACGCGGATCGAGCCGCCGCGCGGCATCGCGTGCTTCTTCCAACGTGACCGTCGGCATCACGACGACGCCGCGCGAGGTCAGCCGGGAAGCCAGCGCCGACAGCCTGCCTGTATCGGGATCGAGAATCAGCACGTCGACCCTGGCAACGTGACTGGCCGGCATCCGACGCAGACGCGAGCGAGCGCGGCGCCACCGCCTGAGCGGCCACAACATCCGGTTGAACGCGTGCGCCAATACAACTCTACGCAAGATGCGCGCCACGCTGAACGTCGGGTGGCGCGCCTGACGTTCGAGCAGCCGCTTGCTGTCGGGCAGATGCAGCAACGTACATCCCTTGAACCAGCGCAGATCGCGATGCGTATTGCCGGACCAGTGGCGTCCCACCAGCCGGTGTGCGCCGAGATCGATGATCTGCTGTCCTTCTTCGGCGAGCAGGTTCAGCGCCGCGGAGATGAACGTCTCGTCGCCGTTGTGGTTCAACTGGTCGATCGAGGACCTGTACCGTTCGAAGCATGCGCGTGCGCGGGGCCCGAGCTTGTCGATGAACGCCGCCGATGCCAGCAGCGCCTCGCCGCCGAACCATCTCGGATTGACAAGCCGCTTGCCTGCGACCGTCTCCAGATCGGCGATGACGCGGCTCTCGCCATAAGCGGAGAACTCCTGATCGGTGATGTCATATGCGCCCACGCCCGTCGCACGGCAGCGCAGCAGCAGTTCCGCGCTCACGCCCCGAAGCGCAAGCATGTCGGTATCGAGCAGCATCAGCAGCTGGCCTTCGTCTAACGTAGCGGCCGCCTGCGCCAGCAAATCGAGCTTGAAGTGCGTGCCATAGAACCGCGTGGCCTTCGGCAACTCGAGTGTCGAGGGCCTAAGCTGCAACACATCGGGACGCCAGTCCGCGGCGATATCGGCAAGATAGTGCTCGACCCGGTCCGCCACGTTGGTCGCGACGGTCAATCGCGGCAAGCCGGCAGCGAGCAGGCTCCGGTTGAGCGTGATGGCCTGTTGGAGATATGCGAACGGATCGACGCTCGTGCTGTTGGGACTGCCAACACTGTCCGTGTCGACGTACACGAGCGCATAAGGTACGACGCCCGAATGGGAACGCGCCACACGCGACGGACGCTGTGTGGTCCGCGCGGAGGGCGACCGAAAACCGTTGCGAAAGACAGCGGTGTCGAGCATGGTCGCCTCCAGCAGACTGCATCGACGCGCGGCATGGCATCCGCCACCTCGCGCATCTCGTTCCCAAAGACTAGTCGCTACGGATTACCTTATTAAGACCGTCGTTATGTCCGAAGATCGACTCTTTCGTATAGATGCTATGCCTCGGCATGAAGTATCGCGAACGCAACGATTCGACTCTAGCGCTTCAGCGCTACTTGCCTGTTTCTTGACGGATGCGCGCTACTTCATGTGTCGTCACAGGCGCGGCATCGTTGCCCCATGTATTGCGGACGAATGTCAGCACACGCGCCATTTCGGTATCGGTCAGCTTGCCCGCGAACGACGGCATTTTGCGCCCCGAGTTAAAGTGCGGAGTGTCGATGCGCGCCGCCGCCTCTTCGCGCCGCTGCCGCGTTTGTGTGCGGTTGTCGCTCATGCGCGCCCCCTCAGCACATACGGCGACAGATAGATCGTCGTGAAGATGAAGAGCCACACGAGATCGACAAAATGCCAGTACAGTCCGCCGATCGTCAGCGCGAGGCAGCGCTTTTCTCCGACAGGGATGTGAATCTCGTTCGCCGTGACGAATGCGGGGCCGCCGTCGGCATCGCTGTAGTCGACTTTCCACCACCAGTCGTACGCCGTTACCGTCAGCGAAGGCGCATGCGGCGGCGCCGCTACCGAATCGAGCGTGACGAGCGTATAGGCGAGCGCCGCGATCAGCAGCGCGGACGAAATGCCCGTACCGATGTACACCCAACGAAGCGCGCCCTTTTCCCCTTGTTCAAGCGTGTTCGGGCCGCGTGCATGGCGGCGGCGTGCAATCGCAATGGCGAGCAGCAGCGCGACGATCGCGATCACGCTCATCGAGAGCGCGGCGAGCGCCCAGCCGAGGCGCATCGTCGGCCCAGCGGCGGGACCGCCCGCATGCAGGAAGTAATCGAGGGGCGCGCCCTGTGCATCGGTCTGTGCAGCCATCAAGCCAGCCATCGACGCGATCGCGGCGGCAGCACGAGTCCACACACCTCTGCCGCCGCGATGCACGTCTTCCGGCTTCCGTTGCATCCGCCTACTCCCCCTTTCGATGCCTGCATACCGCGACGTGACGCGCCCGTACTAGCTCAGCAAGAAACGGGCACGGTCCCCGTCGCGCAGCTTCTGCAATCAGGACGAGAAGCCACCGCAAACGCCGCATCATGTACGCAAAAACATGCCCGCAAACGCCAGCCTGCAATGCGCGTACGATTTACATCACACTGTGACCTTTACATGGACGTCAGCCGCCGTTCTTCGCATGTAAGCGCATCACGCACGTCCGCCCGCTAGTCCTTGCTGCCTGGAATGACCGAGCCCAACACCTGACGCGCGGTATTCGCAATCACGCTGCCTTCTTTCGGATCGCCCTCCATTAACGTCCGCGCGAACGCGCGCGCCTGCGCGATCGTCACGTGAGGCGGCGTGATCGTGCAGGTCAGCTCCGCCCTCGCCTATCGTTCGATTCCGCTGCAATCCGGAAGTCGCGGCGCGCGCGATCTATTGGGCCGCCACGCATCGACGCCGCGAAGTGGGTCGGCGCTTCGTCGATCAAGGCGATTGTCGCCAACAGATGGGTGCCGGGCTGGCTCGACCGCTATCTCGGACGCAGGGGCGTCGATGCGCAGCAGGATGCGCACATCGCTGCTGAAGCGCAGCCGTCGAGCGTCAGCCACTTCACGAACTTCGCATAGCGCGGGTACGGCACCGTGAATTGCAGCGCGATGGAGAGCACAGCGCTTCGAACAGGATGAGCCAGGCACGGGCACAAATCCTGCACCCCGAAGCCCGTAGCCGTCATGTATGGTCCTGGCGGCGCGCCGTACGCACTCGATCACCATCATGTCGGCGCCGCGTTGTGGCGCGCCGGTATCCGCATGATTCCGTTCGTCCTCTTGAGCGATCTGTCCTCACTGACGCAAGCAGAATTCTGGCTGACACTGGAAAACAACGCGTGGACTTATCCCTATGATCCGAACGCTCGGCTCGGCAGGAAACGAAAATGGATGTGCTGATTGCAGTATTCGGCGAGGGCAAAGACCTGAACGTGCTTCAGGCCGCGATGCGAGCGATAGTCGTATTCTTCGCTGCGCTGCTCTTTATCCGCATTTCCGGCCGACGTTCGTTCGGCCAGCGCTCTCCGTTCGACTATGTCGTGGCCATCCTGCTTGGCGCGACGTTGAGCCGCGTGATCGTCGGCGCGTCGCCCGTCGTTCCGACTCTGACCGCGTCGCTCGTGATCGTTCTGATCCATCGCGCGCTTGCATGGGTTTGCGTGCGGTCGCGATGGCTCGAATCGCTCGCGGTCGGAAGCGAACGCGAGATCTATCGCGAGGGCCGCTTCGACGCGCGTCAGATGTCGGCGGCTCTCATCACGAAGACGGATATCTTCGAGGCCGCGCGGCAGTCGTTTCACTCGCCTGATCTCGACGACGTACAGGCGGCCATTCTCGAACGCAACGGCGAGGTCAGCCTCATTCGCAAACGGAACCGTAACGGAACCGTTCGTGACGCAAGACCGAACATGAATGCACGTCGATTCGGCAATGACTCGACACGGGTATAGCGCTTGCGCTCTCTCCTGTGGTCACGGAAAGCCGAGGCCGACATGCACCAGGCGATACACCCTTGAACCCCCAAGACGAAGGACCGCCCGACGCGCCCGGTGTCGAAGAAGACGTGTGCCGCGCATGCCGCGGAACAGGCGCCGTCGAAGGGCGGCGCTGTAGCGTTTGCAACGGTACAGGAAAGGTCCTTCAGGGAATCGGCGGCGGCTAGACGAGACGCAACTTGCTGGACAACGGCCAGGCGATCGGCGAGAAGACACGCGCGCGTTCCAGCGGTGAAGCGTCGGAGCTGTCTCCTCCATATCTCCCCGGATATGGATTGCGCCCGCCCTGACGGCGGGCATTTTTTTGGTTCTTCGCGGATTTTGGGGGAAACGGCGGGTGTCGACCCTGTTCGACCCTTCGACCCAAGGCGAAATTAACGGCAACTACTGTGAGGTACAACGGCCATTCGTTTAATCACACAGGACCGCAGGCGATTGACCGAAGCGGCCGTTCGCGATCATCGTGTTTCGCGCCCTCAGAAAGACTGCTTTCAAACGAAGTCTCCGATCGGGGTAGACCCCACTCGGTCACAGTGACCGTGCAGCCGAACGGCCGATCTGCGGCGACCGTTCGGGCCGGTAATGGATGCATTGTGAAGACCGCCACGAACAGCCGACTAAACGACGTGTTTATATCGTTAATGG
>NZ_CYGY02000047.1:0-290 GCF_900007165.1 Paraburkholderia piptadeniae | reverse complement strand
GTAGTGAAATAGAGGGTTCCACGCACGTTCGATATCGGCGCTATTCGACATGAACACAACCGGGCACGCCCGCAGCCACGGCCTGCGGCACCGCGTGATCCTTGCAGCCGGACCAGGACGCTGGCGACGGATGATCCTGGCCCTGCTTGTCGTTCTGATCGGCTATGCCGCCGCCGATCTCTTCTGGCCGTTGCACCGTGACCTGAGCCGCTTCGATCCCATCGCGACGGGGACACTCGAAACGAAAATATGGCGTTCCTACTATGACCGTCAGCACGTGGCGCTCTTTC
>NZ_CYGY02000049.1 GCF_900007165.1 Paraburkholderia piptadeniae | reverse complement strand
GCCGGGTCGTCCCATGGCCATTCCGCAAGTCAACTCGATCAGAGGACATCACCCGTTTCATAAAGTTTCTTCTGAGACAGAACACTAGTGCTTCAGCCCGGCAGTTGGTGGGGACGGACTACGAGATCATTCTTGTGAACGACGGGTCACGCGACGATAGCCTTGATGTGGCCGTCAGGCTTAGCGAAATGGATTCCCATCTTGTGGTGATCGATCTTTCGCGAAACTTCGGTCATCACAAGGCCATGATGACGGGATTGGCTGCCGCGAAGGGCGAACGGGTATTTCTGATCGATAGTGATCTGGAGGAGGAACCTGAATGGATGCTCCGCTTTGCCGAGCAGATGGCTGCCGAGTCGAGTGACGTCGTCTATGGTGTTCAGGAGAAACGCAAAGGTGGTGCTTTCGAGGGAATATCCGGCGCGCTTTTTTATCGACTGTTTCGTCTGTTGACCGGGATAAGACAGCCGAACAACATTGTGACTGCGCGCCTGATGTCGCGTCGATACCTCGATGCGCTGCTGTTGCATCGCGAGCGAGAGCTTAATATAGGCGGACTCTGGATCATTACGGGTTTTAAACAATCGAGTCAGTTGGTGCGTAAACATGATACCAGTCCGACTACGTATTCCATTTCGCGAAAATTCAGTCATCTTGTTAATGCGGTGACCTCATTCAGCAGCCTGCCGCTTGTATTTACATTCTATTGCGGGATTTTAATATCGATTTCCGCATCGTTATACATCTTGTACCTTTTCATTAGATATTTCTTTATCGCGTCGCCGCCGAGCGGTTATACTTCGATCGTGGCTTCCATATGGCTATTTTCTGGGTTGATAATATCTTTTATTGGGGTGCAAGGTATTTATATTTCGAAGATTTTTGTCGAGGTTAAGGCGCGCCCTTATACGATTGTCCGGCAAATATACCAGCGCGGGCAGGAGCGGTCGTGTGAGAGAGGTGGCGACCTGGAGGCGCAGCCCCCCTTCGGAGTCGATCGAGAATAACTGATTTTCAAGCTTTGGCATCAACAGCCAACGTGCCAATCGCGCACCAGGACGGGTGGTGTATATGCTGGTTGTGATGCGATATGATCTGCTTGAATGACTGATCCTTTATGGTGTCGTTGAATCTGCAACTTAGAACCTAGCCGATGCCTCAAAACAAAAACCAACTCAGCTATGGCGTAACGGAACGCTTGCCTGCCGCCGACCTTTACGACGAAAGGGTCGCGGACTTGCGAATTAACGGCTACACCGTCTTGGATAGTGGCCTTGACGCTGGTTTCGTCGATGGCCTGAAAAGTCGATTGGACGGGGTCTATCAGCGGCAAGTAGAGGAAATGGGTGGGGAAAGCGTCCTTAAAGGAATTGGGGATTCCGATGTCGTACGCTGCGTCCTGTCTTATGATGCCGACTTCCTGCGAGTGGCGACTTCAGAGCCACTGCTGCAACTGGCACGGCGAATTTTCGGGACCGAATTTGTCCTGACTCAACAGAACGGGATCATCAACCGGCCTGACCGAGATAACAATCAGGGTAAGTGGCATAGAGATTTGCCGTATCAGCACTGGATCAGTTCGAAGCCGATCGCCATCAATGCGTTACTTTGCGTGGACGATTTCACTTTCGAAAACGGTGCGACCTTCGTCCTACCGGGCACTCATCATGTTGAGGAGTTTCCGACCGAAGGATTCATCGGCAGAAGCGAAAAACAACTGGCGGTGCCGGCCGGCTCGTACTTGGTGCTAGACGCGATGCTTTATCACCGGGGAGGTGCGAATCGTGTAGCGACTGCAAGGCGCGCAGTCAATCACGTGATTGGATTGCCGTTTCTGGCGCAGCAGATTGACATTCCCTCAGCGCTGCGAAGTACGGGACAAACTGTCCCGGACGACCCCGCAATTCGAAAATACCTCGGCTTTCAATGGACTCCCGCTGCGAGTGCCAAGGACTGGCGGGGACGTCGCGAATCCTAACCGCGATGCGGAACTGGATTGTGCAACGGCTCAGTTTCAACGTACAAGACAAGTGCACTATCCGATTTCACGAACAGCTTTTGCAGTAAATGCAGCGGCAACAGGCTTCGCTCATTCAGTAAAAATTTAAGAATCGTCGGAAATGTGGTTTTCATCGGCACGTTCCTAATGCCGGATTGTTTCGTGCGCTCGATCATGCTCAATGAAAGCTTTCGAGCCTCGCTTCGTCGAACCAAGAAGTTCGACAAAGGGAGTAAAACGTTCGAAACCGGAAAAGTGAGGCCTGCTGCGTGCTTGATTTGCCAGCCTGAAGCCGCGAATAATTCCGCCACTGATCGCGATGTGTAGCGTCGGAAATGCCCAGCGATTTCGTCTTCGATTCCCCAGTGTTTGGGCGAGCCGGGAACGATTGTGATCATCGTGCCATCGGGCGAAAGATTGCGCCGGGCAACATCGATGAATATCCGTTCCCCGGCGTCGTCAAAGTGCTCAAGGACCATGCAGGACAGCACGAGATCGAACTTGTCCGAACTATCGAGTTCCAGCCAGTTACCATGCACTGGTCTGTATCGACCCGATGCGATTTCCGTTGGGAACCGGGCTTCCAGGGCGGCGACTGTTGACGCCTCCAGATCATAGGCAACACCGGACCATCCGGCGTCAAGGAGGAGTGCCGAGATATGTCCGGCGCCTGGGCCAATCTCGACGAAGCGGCCTGGACGTAACCGGCGAAGCCGGTCTTTTAGGTACATGAGTTGAAGCAGAGTTCCAGGCGGCAGGATGGGCATGGATGGATGCACGTACGTTGACGCAAGATTTTATCAGTTTGTCCGTGGGGGCGAGCGATGCCAAGGGCGCGTCGCACTTAAGCACGTTGCCTGTTTGGATATGCAGCAATCTAGCCGCCCGCATAGTGCAAGGGCTCCGGCTATCATGTCGGCTCAAGGAGGTCGACGTGTGCACCAGCTACGAAGCCAATCCGAATGACGCTCGTTGGGACGTTTTCAGCCTGTTCCCGCGGACAGACTTCGATTACAAGCCCGAGATCTACACGCTTCCATCTTCTTAATCGCATTTGCCGCCAATGAAATTTCTCGACGCGCGGCGTCAAGTTTTTTCCCCATTAAGTTCTCGCGATATAGTCGTTTGAACTCGCGATTTCCGTCTAACATCAATCAATGCAACTCGCACTTGTGTGGGATTCGAATGCACAAAACTTATGCAGGCATTAGACGGTATTATCGGCTTGCCAATCATGGAGCGCTTCGCGGACGAGTGAAAGCCCGCATGGGGTGCAGGTGGTCGGAGGTTCAAATCCTCTCGCCCCGACCAGATGGACAAAAGGACTTACGGTGTCATGCCGTAAGTCCTTTTTAATTTGTGCCGCCCATTTGCCTGGCGCCGGCCCCACGCACGCGTTTCGGCAGTGACACTCTGAAGCTCGAAGCCGCAAGCGCATCGGTCTCCTGATTAACTTCGGGCGATCGTCGGCGTCACTTCCCCGCCTGAAACTGTGCAGGGGCGTGATTCTAGCAGAGGGAAGGGCCGCCGAATTCTTGCGTTGCATTGCAGCAATTTCATCCGCCCGACAGGTAGTCGGGCGCTAAACGGGCACCGCGCTACCAGCACTGCTATCATTTTGCCGACATCAGCCTCTGTCCCGGGGTGACGACGGAGGAGTGCATTAACATTGAGCTGGCAACGATGTGCCAGTGATGCGCTATCGCCCTTAGAGCACCAGAGCCAAAAGCGGCACGAGAGAGAAATGAGAGTTCCCCTTTTGAACACGGCGCAACGGTTTTGCCCGCAGATCACAGTCATGATCGCCCTCTTGCTGAGTGCGTGTGGCGGTGGCGATGATGCAGGGTCGGGAGGAGGATCTCCGCCTCCGGCGTCCGCTGTATTGCAATCGATTTCCGTCACGCCGGATCCTTTCACAACGGGGGTCGGGATAACACGTCGCCTAACGGCTACCGGCACTTTTTCCGACGGCAGCAAGGCCCTACTGGGTACCAACGCAACATGGTCGTCCCTCACACCCTCCATTGCAACGGTATCCGGCGGATTGGTCACCGGCGTGTCGCTTGGTGCAGCATCCGTCAGTGTCTCCTCTAGCGGGGTATCGAAAACTGTCTCGCTGAACGTGACAAGCAATGCCTGGGCGCCAGCGGGGACCATGCTTAAACAGTTGTCGGTGTTCCCGATGACGCTATTAACGAATGGAAAGGTGCTTTCTTCGGGCGGCGACGCACTTGCCGGCGACGCGGAAATTTACGACCCCGTCCAGGAAAGTTGGGCGGGGGCGGGCGCACCGATCGTGCGCGTGGGTCACAACTCCACGCTGTTGGCAAGCGGCAAAGTCCTGGTTGCCGGTGGTCAGAACCATACGCAAAACGTAGCATCCAGTACCACGTACGATCCGACTTCCAACAGTTGGTCGACACCGTCGGCGCCAATGTTGTCCGGACGAAGCGGACATACCGCAACGCTGCTGCCGGACAACAGCGTACTCGTTGCTGGCGGTGCCACTTTTCCTCTGGCGGCCGTGCCGTCTGAAGAGCGGTACAACCCGACCACCGATTCCTGGTCGGCGGTCGCGCTCATGGGAATACCCAGACTCTGGCATACAGCCACGTTGCTGAGCAATGGGAAGGTGCTCATTGTCGGTGGGCTTGCCCTTCCCAGTACCACGCTCGCAAGCTCCGAAATCTATGATCCGGTCGCGAACAGCTGGTCGCCGGCCGCGAGTCTGGCGGTTGCCCGCAACAACCACACGGCGACACTGTTGTCCGATGGAAGAGTGCTGGTCGTGGGCGGACAGGCGACGTCGGGAAATCCAAACGCCCCGCTTTCGAGCGCGGAGCTCTACGACCCCGCTACGAATACGTGGTCTCCCGCCGGCACCCTGGCGTCGGCGCGGTGGGGGCACGCAGCCATCGTCCTGCCGAGTGGAAAGGTCCTGGTAATGGGCGGGTCCGCCGCGACGCTGAATGGCGCGCTTGCCTCGGCGGAGCTGTACGACCCGGCAACCAATACTTGGTCCGCGGCGGCAAGCATGTCCACACCGCGCGCCACACCGGCTGCCGTTCGGCTGCAGAGCGGGGTCGTCTTTGTGTGCGGGGGCGGAACGCCGGGGCAGCCGACGACTTGTGACTATTATTGGTAGCGATACCGAGTAGGACGCGCACGGGCATGTCATTCGCGCCGAGCGCGTAGAACCGGTCAGCGTTTTGGTTGAGCGGACGTGGTGCGTAGGGAGCCTGACCTCGCGAGGCGATGATTTCTCACCCCCATTAGCGAGGAGCAAGTAGACGCCCCAATGTCGTGGGAATACCCCGGAAAAATCCGTGCGGTGGCGTATCGGGACGGCCGACAGATCGCCCCTCGCGATTGCGGGACTGTGGCGGCAATGGAAAGAGTCGGACGGATCGCCGTCGCTTACATTTACGATGCTGACGGTCAATTCAGACGAGCGCCCGCTGATGAAGCGGTTTCACAAGCCAATTGACGAAAAGCGCTCGGTCGTCGTCGTGCCGCCGACCGAGTACGGCGTCTGGCTCTCGTGCAGTTCGACCGACGAGGCGCGGTCTTTTCTCCAACTCTATCCGGCCGAAGCAATGCACGTCGAGCCGTACCCGTTACCACCGCGAAAGCCCAAGGCTATACCGAACGGTGGCGAAGTAGCCGATGGTCTCTTTGAATAGTCCGCCTGTCGTCGGCAAGCGCGCGCATGAACGGGCAAGTCGAGCCGCCCTTGCAAGGGGCGGCTTTTTCGTTGCGCTCGCGCTTAGTCGCGCGGTGGTGTCGGCGGGTTCCAGTCCACAGGCGTATCTGTCTTGAATTGAAGCCGCTCGCGTAAATCCGGATTGGAGAATCCTTGCATGAGCATCAGCATTCCGCCGAGTTTGCGGGCGTCTTCATCCGTTATCGGCTCCCGGGAATGCTCTGCCGCGTCGGGTGGAATGGTGACAGCCATTGCCTGGTCAATTGTCGATTGAACACGTGAGCGCAACACCGTGCACATCTTGAGTTGTTGTGTCTCTTCGTCATAAAAAACGATGCTTGCGCGTGGAGGCTTCGTCATCTCAGTATCCTCTGCATTGCTGGTATTTCTCGAATGCCCGTTGTGTGCAAAGCGCATAAGTACGGGAGTCTTTATACATCGCGCTCGCGACCTGGCATTGTTCCATATCCACCTCATATTCGGCGTAGCACTCGGCCTCGTGCACTTCGCTCACGCCGCGCGCCGCAACGCTCTCCGCTTCGTCGCTTGCCGCGTCCGGCCCGTACTCGAACGGCTGCCCATCGCCGAGCGGCGTCGATGCGTCGTCATCTGTACCGACGTCGTCCGCGAGGCTCTCAGCCATGTCGGGTGTGCCGTCGCCATCGTCATCATCCGTATCTGAATCGCCGCCGAGTACCGATCCGGCCACGGCTTCCACTACGCTGGACAGGCTACCGCCATCGTCGCTGCTGCCCGCACTCAACGCGGCGCGCGCAGCTTTCAACTGAGCCTCTACGGTAGAGGGATCGTATGGCCCTCTCAGGACCGGTTCACCATCCCAAATCAAAGGCCCCGGCCCCGCGTTCCTGAAGGCGGCCCACATCGTTCCGCCACCGCGGCCGAACCCGCCACCGCCTGATGTCGGCGGCCAGCGCAGCGGCGCGGGAGTAGGCCGGAACGTCATCGGAAGCGACCGCCAGTCACGGTTGATGACCGGCACAAGCATTCCTTTGCGGGCGGCCTGTTTGAGAGCCCGCTCGATACCCTCGTTATCGGTCGGCATCCCAATGAACGACGTTCAGATGATCTCTCAGGAATGATCGGATCGCGTCGATATCCGGGGCAATCGTTCTTCGGAAATCGTAACCGGGGCGGAAATGCCGGTCGAAGGTGCGCTTGTCGTCTTCGATTTCGCGCTCCCGTTCACGACGCGTGTCCCAGTCGGCAAAGCGGTCCACATATCCACCAGAGAGGCTGTAGAACTCCCTGGCGGGTACAAGCTTGCATTGCCACGTGCCAATATCGAGCGGCACATGAAGCGCGTTATACGACACCTACTCTCCCACAGCGTTGCATTTGGCTTCCTGTCGTTGTTTGCTGGGCGGGGTATATACGTAGCACGGAACCGGGGCGCGACCGGGCATCGTGACAATTTATGACACCAACTGCGTATGAAAATTGGCGGAAAGAGCAGGAAGGGCGGCAACGTGCCGCTACGCAGCGATGCAAGCGGCGGCAAGTGCGCCCAAAGTGTGCCCACAGCACACCGGATATCCCCCGAATCCCCCCAATATGAGCCCAACCGCGAGTTGACCGGCGCGTGGCAGAGCCTTTGAAAATCAATAACATAGGGCCGGTACGGGAAATTTCGGGCGCTCTCATAATCCGCCTCCGAAAGGACACCGTGGGTTCGAATCCCACCCGGCTCACCAAGCGATTCCGGCTTTTACACGCCGGATTTCTCGTTCCGCGAAAAACCCTCCGCTCCGCAATTCCTCCTATCGGGTCGGTCCGACCTTGTCGCCGGGGCGCTTACGAACATAGTGTTCGGTCATGCTGATCGAGCCGCGTCAGAGCTGCTTCTGGGCCTGCCTGATGTCGCCAGTCGAATCCGTCTTGTCCGTTCTCGCCTTCGCCCGAAGAAGCCTGAACTGGAACTCCTCAGATGGAATTCCAGCCGCTTCCCGGGCTGTCTTGAACGGGTACTGAGCGTGTACGTAGCGTCATGCGCTGACCGGTTTCGGTGATCTCCAGAGCTGCGCTGACCACCTTGTAAGTCGCTATGCGAGCCTTGATGCGGTCGATCACGGTCTTCAGTTCGCCCGTCACTTCCAACCTAAGCTTCTTCTTCGTCTTTCCAGGATCGATCAGCAGGAATCCATCGCGGATATCCCGCTCGTCACGATTGAGCGTGTCCTGTGGCCATTTGTGGGCGCACCGGGTCGACGACCTGGTAGCGTCCATCGATCACCGCACGAGCTATGATGGGGCGGTCGCGCGGAAACGTATCGGTCATTCGATACCCCCAGTGTTTTCTCGTTGTTTCGATTACACGTTGTGCTGCTCCAATGAATAGCGCGGTTCGAACTCGCCGCAAAATCCGTGGAAGCAACATGCTTCGTAACCGTTCCTCCATTTCGACCGGACAGTGCCATGAATAAGACGAAGGGACGACTGTCACAAAGACACGCGAACGCGAGGTCCATACGTACGCAGAACTTTGGCGCAGCGATAATGAGCTGCGAGACAAGGCCAATGAAGATCCGTCCGGGACTACATGGGTCTTCATGAGTTGTCTTCTGCTGTATGCGTTCTCCGTCGAGGCGTGTTGCAACTACGTCGGACCGATCGTGTTTGCCGAAAGATGGCCCGAATACGACCGCCTCTCTCCCATGGAGAAACTTGAGAGCATTGCGCAGGACGTGGGTGTAGTTTCCTTGGGATTGCACCGCGTCGACCGTTATTCAAAATCTCGACTCCTGAAGATCGTGGGTGTGGACTCGCGCCCTATCTCCTCGCTGACGGGATGCCTCGACCGGACACCATTCGACAAGCCGCTGATCTGAGCGCACATAAAGCGGGTGACGTGGCGAGCCGTCGCTAGTCGTGCCGAGGCACCACAATCGAGCACCGGCGTCAGTCAGGATGCTGGCGACGTGTGCGGCGCGCTCCGGCTTTGCATTCGAACCCCACGCGCAAACCACGTCGCCGCACTCGCGCGCGAAGTTCCGCAGGTAGTCGTCGTTATCTGGGCCGACGGGATCGGGATGCGACCAGAGCGCGGCAGGATCAGTCGAGCGCAGCGCGTAGAGATTTGCCACGGCGAGACCATTGCAGTCCCACAGCTTTGCGAAGCAGCGGCAGCGACGAATGGTCGGATCGTCGAGCGTCGCATCGGCCGTGCTCGGGTTCAGCATCACAAACAGCGCAGCCGACTTCGTAGGCGACATCGACTCGGCGTGACGCTTCAGGAGGTAGCGGTATTGTCCGCAAGGGCTAATGATCGCGCTCATGCTACGACTCCTCCGAACGATAGGGGACCATCACGGCCTTCGATCTCACGCAGCTCTGCGCGCGTTGTCTTCCGATGTACAGCGATCCGAGCTTCTCTGGCTCGTACTCGCACCTTGATACACAGGGTTTCGCGCGCGAACCTATTGGGCGTCGCATCCAGCCATTTTTCTGCCCGGAATGCGGCGCGGATTGGGTCCGTTCCGAAGAGACCGTCAGCGGCGACAAAGTCGCTTGGACGCTCGGCTGCCGGACAATCCTCGATCGTAGTTCGGTAGTTTTCCCTCATGCCTCATCTGCCTTTGCTGCGGATGCCGAGATAGCTGGAATGTCGTCGGCGCACGCCTTGCACGCGGCCTTCCGGATATGCGCCTGATCGCCACTCGCCTCGTAGGCGTTCTCTCGCAAATCTGCGCGGCACGCTCGAATCGATCGGCCGTTTCCGCTTCGACGCGATCTGTCTATATGGGCGGACGCCTTTGTCAATGCGATGGCGAGGCGAGGGCACAATGACGCCATTGGATTACGCGCCGCTCGCGCAGCGCGCGTATTCGACGCCGCCGGCGATCGGACTCGAAGCAAGCGCAGTGCGCGATTGTCGAAGGCAACGCGGTCGCATTCCCCAGCACGAATAACGCGTGTTGTCGCACCGACGAGACGCGGTATGTGGCGGGTCGATCGAATACGAGTGGGAAGAAGCGGCAGAAGACAGTCGCCGTTACCTCTGCCACGGATCGTGCCATCGCGGTACGGTCTCTGAGAACATAACGCCCCAACGTCTCCTTTATAGACGCCCCGGGGCGTTTTCAGTGGCTCAATTCAATCTGCGATGCGTTTGAAACTGGCGTAGTAATCGTCGGTGTAGTAGCAGTCGCCGGTCTGCCTGCGCGGGCCACCACATACGATCCGGCGCTGCCCGCGATCCGTCGAGCCAGGCGTGCGGACTGTGTATGTGTGGTAATAGCCGCGCGGCTGCTTCGGCAGCAAAAGCGCACTGTTACGGAACAAGACGCCGTCCTCGCTAAAAGGGAAAGGGCCGCCCGCTTTGATCAGCCGAAGTGTTTCGGCTGCTTCCCCAGGCAACTGTGTCCTGGTGACGGCGCCCAGTGCGCCCGTCCCTTGTGCGCCTGATGCGGCGGGTGTACCGCTCGCGCCCTGCGCTGGCTGACCCGGCGCCTGGCTCGCGGATGCGCCCGATGCCTCAGTGACGTTTCGCGATCCATCCTTGCCGCATCCGCCGAGGATCGCGCTCAAGGTGACAATGCAGGAGAAAGCCAACGCTCTCTTCACGAAACGGTTCTCCTCTCGTTGACCAGAATTCGACGACCAGGATAGGTGTAAAGGTATCGCTAATGGCAGAGCGAATCAATGTTCGGCGGGGAACAGGAATTTTTTACTCGGCAACCAGGCCGATGCGCGGTTCTCGGCGTTCGAGAAGTAAGCAAATCAAGCCGATTGCGGCGAGGCTCGTTGCATCGTCGAGTTGCTTCGGGAAACTTATGCGATGAAGCCTCGAAAGATCCATTGATTCTTTGGCCGCGTCTGGAGCAGCAATCGGACTCATCGCGGACATCCTTCACCGCGTGCACTTCACATCTATCGCATTTCAGATGGTCGAGCTAGAGCGTGGACTCATTACCGCTATGAGCACACGCCCTGGTTCGGTCCTGACCCAACAAGCGGTCAGTAGTCCCAGAAGACCGGCACCCAACGAAAGACGTCGCCGATGACCGCCACCCGGCCGACGGATGGGAACGGCAGGTGAGTGGCCACCCGCAGCTCGCCGGTTGCCGCCACGTCCCGCAACAGACGGACGTGAACGCCGAGGGACTCCTCGGGGTCATGTACGAACTGAGGGCACTGTAAGATCGGCCGGGCAGAAAACGACCCATTGGCACAGACCGGGCCTATCACGGCCCGCGACGTGACGGCCCTCCTTTCGAAGGCCGTCAGACAGTCACTCACTGCGCCTCGTCTTTTTTCAGGAGGCTCGGCGTAGAGTCGAGGTGGAATCCTTCGAAGGGCACGCTGTTTTTGTGCTCCTGCAACCTCCACGACCTGCGTGCGTTCGGTGCGCCACCGTCTACACGAATGCAGGTGCCAGTGATGAAGGACGCCGCGGGCGAAAGAAGGAATACGATTGCCGCCGAGAGTTCCGACACGGTTCCATAGCGCTGCGCCGGTATTGTCTTTGTGTAGTTCAGAAGCGTTTCAGCTGCCTCGCCAGAATAGTTGTCGAATCCGCTCGACGCGATAAGCCCAGGCGCCACGCTGTTTACCCGGACACCTGAAACCGCCCATTCGCATGCGGCGCTCTCGGTCAGGGAATGCATGGCGGCGCGCGCCGCTCCGGAATGTGCGACGCCGGGCAACCCGTTCCACATGTCCGCTGTAATGTTGACGATCGCGCCGCCGTGCTTTTCCATCCAGCGGTTGTACACCTCGCGCATGAAAATGAACCCGCCCACCAGATTGTTACGCACTACCGCTTCGAAGCCTTTCGTCGGAATGGCCTTCAGGTGCGCCCAAAACTGTCCCCCGGCGTTGTTGACAAGCGCATCGATGCGGCCATGGGCAGCCAGCACGGACTCGATGGTGGCGATCACGGCGGCATCGTCGCGAATGTCACAAACATACGACGACACGAGGCCGTCCGCGGCCTCAATCTCTGCCTTTACCTGTTCGAGCTTCTCTGGATTGCGACCAACGATCACAACTCGTGCACCGAGTGCCGCCAGTTCATGTGCCGTGCAACGCCCGATGCCGCTGCCGCCACCCGTCACGATAATGACCTGGCCTTCGAACAGTGCGTCCTTGAAGATCGACTGGTAGCTCGTGACACCGCCACGCGAACGATGAATCATAGGGTCCCCTGGTTTGTAGCGCGTCGCTCCTGTGTGATGGCACGCGCAGTGTTCCCGAAGCCGGATAAGCCGAGTTCCGGGAAGAAGCTCGAACGGCCGGACGATGTCTTGCCGTGTGCCGTTGCCGATCCGGGAAAGCTCAACGACCAGAATAGGGCTCCACACAAACAACGGCACCTGTCCGATCGAGGGGACTCTTAACGAAGCGTGGCGCAAGAGCATCCTCACGGACCTTGGCGACAGGTCGCCAGCAGTGCTACTGACGATCTGCATCTCCGGGCACTTCAAACGGACCCGGTCGAGTCGTCGTCTGGGGCGCGGCGCAAACGCAATGTCGAGTTGACGTGGCTCACGGTTGCCCGCTTACTGACGATCAGCGCGCATCGCGGCGCAATTCACGCACGCCTCGTCCGAGGCGTCTGCGAAGCAGTGTACGCAGCGTCACGCCATCGGCGTAGCCAACCTCAGCAGCGATCGCCTCGATATCCAGGTGAGTTGTTCGAATCAGGTGAAGCGCACGCTCGACGCGCAAATCCTGGAAGTACGACAGAGGCGATTTGCCAAGCACCGACTCGATACGACGCTGCAGGGTTCGCTTGCTCGTCGCCAGAGCGTCGGCCGCTGCTTCCAGCGAAAAGCCTTGCGCGAGCCGCGAACGGGCCCAGCGCTCAAACCGTTCGACAAGTGGATCAGCGCGCGCCAGATGCTCCGGGATCATGTACGGCGCCTGCGATGGCCGTCTGTCTACAAGCATATAACGTGCGACAAGAGCGGAAAGCTCGGGGCTCGACTGACGTATCAACCACAGTGCGAGGTCGAGATGCCCCATTGCGGCTCCCGCTGTAACGAAATCGCCCGAGGGAACCAGCATTCTCGATTCGTCGAGACGTACGTCCGGATAGCGCTGGCGGAACAGGGGGCTAAGCCACCATGTCGTCGTGGCATCGTGGTCCTGCAGCAGTCGCGATTCCGCCAGCACGAACGTGCCGATGCATGACGCCGCAATGCGCGAGCCACCGGCATGCCAGGCATGCAATCGGGCCATGGCGTCGACGACGTCGCGCCGCCCCAAGGCCAGCACCAACTCCTCGGGCTGCTTCGTGCTCAGCCCAGGCACAATGACCCAATCGGACCCGTCGGCTGCGCTCGCCGCCTCTACCGACATCCGCATCCCGAGCGCCGTGCGCACCTGACGCTTCATTCCCACCACACAAAGATCGAAAGGCCGCGCGTGCGGATCTTGCAGCGCCGCCAGCTCGTTCGCGGTGTTGAAGGCGTTCAGTACCGCAGTAAGGCCGGTATCGAACACGTTATCGAGGGCTAGGACGCTCAGCTTCATGGCGTAAACGCTATCAAAGTTGACATTTACCGCAATGGTACAGCGGGGACGCGGCACATACATTACTCGTCAACGAAACCCGTTTGACGAGCGAAGGCGCCCGAGTGGTGAGCGGACTCAGAGTAATTTTCCCTGCCGGGAAATTTGCTGACCATTGAGCTGCCGCCGGAGCTGCTCCTCCTGCCCGGCACGCTGATCAGCGCGGCTTAGCGGCATCCTCAAACACTTAACGCACGCACAAGGAATCGATATGAATTACCCGTCTCAACATATCCTGGACACCCCCATCTGGTCGGCCTTGGCGACCCGACACGGGCATCTCCGGCAAGGCGGTTCGTTTGCGCGTCGCTATCATCCGGAAATGGCTCCGTTCGCAGCCGTCGTGTCGGACACTGCGACGGCCTGGCGGGAGCTTCGCGAGCTTCTGCAGCCCGGCGAGCAGGCGAGGTTGATGACACCCGATCCCATAGAACCGGTCCAGGGACTGCAAGCCGAGCAGGTTGGCATACTCCATCAAATGGTGGCCGCGATTCGCGTGCCCGACAGCACGCATGATGCGGCGGTGCTCCGCCTGAGCCACCTCGATGCCCAGGATATGCTCGACCTCGCAACAATGACCAAGCCTGGTCCTTTCTCCAGACGCACGCACGAGACGGGCAACTACATCGGAATCCGCGAGCGAGGACAGCTCATAGCGATGGCGGGTGAGCGCATGCACATCGATGGTTACGTCGAGATAAGCGCGGTTTGCGTGCATAACGAGTATCGCGGCAAGGGCCTGGCAGGTCGACTCGTGAATGTCCTGCGCAGGGATATCGAGGCACGCGGGGATACGGTGTTCCTGCATGTACGCAGTGACAATCGAGCCGCGATCGGGTTGTATGAACGCCTTGGGTTCGAGTTAAGGCGGGCCTTTCACCTGACCAGGATTACGCTCGATTCGGCGTGAGTTTAAGGCACGCGGCATGAACCGCGCGCCGATCTTCGCATGCCGCGCATTATCAGTCGAATGGGTTTGCATCAACCGGCTGGATGCATGCCACCGCCACAGGATTCCACGCATTGATCACTGCCATGGCTCACGTCAACTCGACGATTTCAGCGTCACTGAAGTGCTCTCGCACCGCCTGGTATTCGGCGTCACGTTCCGAGTGAGCGTCCGCGAGGCAGGAGATGCGCTCCCGAAGCGATGGGTTAAACCATGAGTTAAACGATAGAAGGAATGGTTTGTCCGAACGACGCCTCGCGTAGCCACTGCCCCGCCTTCGCCTCCACGACGGAAAGCGGTTCGTCCGCAAATGCGAGGCCCGTGGCGTGTACGAACGTGATGTCCTTGAATCCGATCACGCCGAGCGCCGCTTTCAGATACGGACGGAAGAAGTCGGGCTGTAGCGTCGGCTCGCGGAACATGGCGCCGCCGGAAGTCACCGCGACGAATGTCGGCCTGTCGCGCAACAGGCCGACCTTGCCGTTCTCCGTCGTCTTGAAAGTCACGTCGCGACGAACCACGAGATCGATCCAGTTCTTCAGCACGGCGGGCACCGTGAAGTTGTGTACGGGCGCCGAGATCCAGAGTACGTCTGCATCATCGAGCTCCTGGATCAACTGGTCTGAAAGCGCGAGTGCCGGACCGAACCGCGCCTTCGCTTCGGCAATGGGCAACACCAGCGACTCCGCGTACTCGGCCGTGATCGGCGGCAGCGGCTCGGCACCAAGGTCGCGCCGGTTGACCTGGATGTCTCGCCCGAGACGCTCAGCCATTGCGGGCAGCAAATGATGGGTGAAATGCCGGCTCGTCGAGTTCTCGCGCCGTGGGCTGCAATCGAGTTGCAGCAACTTGAGACTGTTCATTGCAGATCCATGCTGAAGTGAAGACCGCGGGCCAACAAGCCAAAGCGGAAATAGAAACGTTGCGCCAGTGCATTGGCGAGCGCCGTGTCGAGCACCATCCGGTTGCAGTTGTCCGCGCGGCCAAGCGTGCGCAATTCTTCCAGCAAGCGCTCGCCATGCCCGCGGCCGCGCCCCGCCGCATCCGTGATCAGATCGTCGACATAGATGAAACGGCCGTGAATCAGGTTGTCGATGCGTCGATAGCCTGCGAGCGCCACGGGCTTGCCGCCTTCCCAAACGGCAAGCAGCCGATAACCCTGTGCGCGTTGCGACGCGACACGGGCGAGCAAGTCTTCGGATGATTGCAAATGCGGACGCAATTGCTGCATGACGCCGAAACACGCCATCACGTCGGCGTCTGTTTCGGCATGTCGGAGAATCGGGGCGTCTGTCATGATGCCAATGAACGAAGGTTGGTGTAGGCTTCAGTGTCGTCGTTCGGTGACATAGCTAACAGGGACATTTTCTTTGCTTTGGACCAGGCCATGACCCAGCCAATGGCCCGCGCGGCGGCGCCCATTCACGAGCAGATCTACGCGCGCTTTCGCTCGATGATCGAACAGGGGCAGCTGAGCCCCGGCCAGAAGGTGTCGTCGTTGCGAGCGCTCGCTACCGAGCTTGGTGTCGCGCGTGGCACGGTGCAGGTCGCCTACGACCGCCTGCTCGGAGAGGGCTACCTCGTTGCCCGAGGTCCTGCAGGGACATTCGTTTCGGAGCACACGGCTCCCGCCAAACCCGCTCACGCGAAGAAAGCGCCCGTCGCCGCACGCCCGTTGTCAGTGCCCGAAGCGGTCATCGAAACGGAAGGCGGCAATCCCGCGCCGTTGCAGATGGGCCTGCCGGCGCTCGACGAATTTCCGAGGAAGCTCTGGGCGAGGTTGACGGCGCGGCAGGCACGCAAGGTGGGATCGCTGAACAAGCCGCCCCCCGCGGGATACATGCCGTTGCGCGAGGCGCTGGCGGCTTATCTGCACCGCTCTCGCGGCATCGACGCGCACGCCGCGCAGGTCTTCGTCGTCCCGGCCTACACCGCGAGCCTTGCGCTAATCGTCGACGCACTTGGGCTGGCACGCGAGAGCGCGTGGATCGAACATCCGGGCTATCCGCCCACCGCGCAAACGCTAAAGCGCATGGGTCTACGAGTCTGCAACGTGCCCGTCGACGAACATGGCCTCGACGTCGGTTTTGGGCGAAAGCGATTCAAGAACGCAAGGCTTGCTGTCGTGACGCCATCGCATCAGAGCCCAACGGGTGTTGCCATGCCGCTGCAACGGCGCGTCGAACTTCTCGATTGGGCGGACGCGCACGATGCATGGATCGTCGAGGACGATTATGACGGTGAATATCGTTATCGCGGCCATCCGTTGCCCGCTTTGAAAAGCATGGACGCATGCGGTCGCGTGATTTATTTCGGCTCACTCAGCAAGGTGTTGTTCCCAGGACTTCGATTGTCATATGTGGTCGTCGCGCCGAACCTCGTGCCGCAATTCGAACTGGCGTGCAGACGTACCGTGCATGGCGGTTGTCCCGAACTCATGCAGGCGGTGGTCGCCGATTTCATCGCCGAAGGCCACTTTTCCCGGCATATCAAGCGAATGCGGACGCTTTACGCACGGCGGCGCGCGATGCTTGCCGAATCGCTCGCGCCTTATGCGGCAGATGGCTTTGTCGTTCATCTGCAGGACGGCGGCATGCATCTGCTGGTCGACGTGCGCGAAGATCTCGACGACGTCGTTCTCGCCAGCCGGGCGCGCGACGCAGGCTTCGCCGTGCGTGCGCTGACGACATGGCGCAACGGCTCGCCCGGGCGTCGCGGCCTGTTGATGGGATTCACGAACATCAACAGTCAGGCCCAGGCGCAGCGTCTGGTGACGGAGCTGTTTCGTGCATTCGGCCTGCGAGCCAGATAGCCAGTCTCATCGGTAAAGGAGGCGCTTCGCCGCGCGCCAATGGTTTCCGGTGGCAGCGGTTCCCGGCCGTCAGCCGAAGGCCATCGTGGCGCGGGAACGCAACGCAATTCACTGTATCCTTTCGTCTGGTTGCGCAACGCTAGGCCGCGCCTGATGCCTGTCGAGGCAACACACCGGCGCAGCAAAAATCATTCACGACGCAAGCAAGGATCATCCGATTGTATTCGTGAGCGAGAGAGCCTTGATGCGTCAGAGGTCGAAAGACTTTGTCGCCATATCGAATCCGTTTGCCAGTCAACAGGCAATACGAATCGATACGCGCACGTCCCAGTCGCCATGCCTGTTCAGAGCGGCCCAACGTCGCGTCGCTCCAGAATACGCTCACCGTTTCCGATGACAGCCGTTCGACAATGGAAATGCGAGCGGGGACCGGTTCGGCAACGACAGGCTCACATGTCCTGGTTGCAGCGCGACCGCTTTGGCGATACTTCTTTTTGCGGATGTGCGTGTTCGAAGTGGTCTCCGCCTCCGACGCAAACGGCTTCGGTGCCAAAAGAGCAATCAGTGCGCGTCGAACGATATTGTCCTCATTTCGACAGGTCATAGATTCACCTTTTCAGAAGTATTCTGCGCCATCGGCGCAGTCGCCGCGGGAAGTCACGATGAAGCCGACGTCGATAGACGTATGTTCGTCGGCGCGAATTTCATCGCATGAGCCGGAATCTCATCGCGCCGCGTGGATCGCTCGCCGGTGGTTCGGATCGACGTTCGGCACACTTGCCGACGCGTACCGCGCATTCCCTCCCGCACGCCCAATCCGAACCCTGCGCGTACAGTGAACGCGCTCCATTCGATCGACCCATGCGGTGAACAAGAAAGGGTTCACGTCCGAAAAGCCGAACGTGTCTGCTGGCGGCATCCCTTTTTAAGCCGCTGTCACCTCCAGCCCGCGCTGCGCCGCCGGCCGCGCGAGACCGCGGTCGAACCAGCGCTGAACATGCGTGAAGCGGTCGAAACCGACGATCTCGCGCGCCTCATAGAAGCCGATCAGATTGCGCACCCAGCCGAGCAGCGAGATGTCGGCGATGCTGTAGCCGTCGTCCATTACCCAGTCGCGGATCGCCAGCCGCGAGTCGAGCACACCGAGCAGCCGCGCCGACTCACTCACGTATCGGTCGCGCGGCCGCTTGTCTTCATAGTCCTTGCCGGCGAATTTGTTGAAGAAGCCGACCTGGCCGAACATCGGCCCGACACCGCCCATCTGCCACATCAGCCACTGGATCGTTTCATTGCGCGTGTTGGGATCAGTGGAGAGGAACTGCCCCGTCTTGTCGGCGAGATAGATCAGGATCGCTCCCGATTCGAACAACGCCAGCGGCCGGCCGCTAGGCCCATTGGGATCGTAGATCGCTGGAATCTTGCCATTGGGGTTGAGCGCGACGAAGGCCGGATCGTGGTTCTCGTTCGCCAGGATGTCGATGCGGTGCGGCTCATAGGCGAGGCCCGACTCTTCCAGCATGATGCCGATCTTCACTCCGTTAGGCGTCGGCAGGGAAAAGAGCTGGAGCCGATCGGGGTACTGCGCCGGCCAGCGCGTGAAAACTGGATGATTGAATGTCACTTTCTCCCTCCTTGGTGATTCCATCGATCAGTGATGGCGCATCTCAGCGACCAGCACTTTGCCCGCCATCGACGTGCAGGATCTCTCCAGTGATGAACGGTGCCGAGTCGAGAAAGAGGATGGCGTTAGCAATGTCGCTTGTTTCACCCATGCGTCCGATAGGGTGGAAAGCTCCCAGCGCTTCGTGAGTTTCAGGCGCGTGCATCGGCGTCTTTATGATCCCAGGAGCGACGGCGTTCACGCGAATGCCCTTCCTGGCGTACTCGATCGCCAGTGACTTCGTGGCCGCGTTGAGGCCGCCCTTCGTCAAAGCCGCCAGGACCGAGTAGATCCCGCTGATTGCAGCGTGGTCTATGCTGGCCGTGACGCTCACCACATGGCCACTCGAATGCTTTTCCATCTCGGCGATCGCGAGTTGCGTGATGTGATAGAAGCCCGCCATGTTCACATTCATCACGGCGGCGTAGTCTTCGGCGGTGTGTTCGGTGAAAGGCTTTCCGATGTAGATGCCGGCGTTGTTCACCAGCGTATCGATCCGGCCAAATCGTGCGACGCCTTCGGAAATGACACGTTGGGCGGTTGTGGGATCGCCGATGTCACCGGCGATGTTCAGGATGTTCTCGTCGTCCGACTGCTTGATCGAACGCGAGGTTGCGACAATGCGGTAATCGAGCTTTCGGAATGCCTTGACGACTTCAGCGCCGATGCCTTGTGACGCGCCGGTGACGACAACAACCTTCTGTGACTTGTCCATGCTCTACCCAGGAAAATATGGTTCAGCTTCAATCCCGATCGAACTGACGTCTTCGGACCCAAGCAAATGTAGACGCGTTGATTCAGGTTTCGCACAAACCTGAATCAACCGTTTTTGGCCTGCGCCGGTGAGTGGTCGAGCCTGATGCGGCGGATCTGCGCGTCGCCGGGCGGCACGGCGACTTTCCTCGACAAGGCCGCCGTCGTACCGCGCCCGGCGATTCCGTCACAGTGGAATCCTGATCTGGTGTGAAAGTGTCCTAACCTTGTCGGCGCGTACAAAATGCCCGAACACGTTCCCCAAAAACTCTCCTGGGCGCATCCGGGCTTTGGCGTCAGGCCTGCATCACATCAACCTCCCAGGCCCCGGAGATGGTCCATGCGACCGGATAGAGTTCAGATCGAGCCAGCCGGCGTAACGGCGGGAAAGTCCTTCTCGGGATCGAACACGTTATTGAAAAAGTTCGTCAGGGAGTACATGGCCACCAGCGCGACGATCTCCATGATGTTCGCATCCGTGTAGCCGGCGTCGCGGACGGCTTTCAGATCGGCGTCAGTGACCTGGCCGCGGGTCTCGATGACTTTGCGCGCAAACTGGACGGCGGCGTCGCGCTTCGGGTCGCTGGCATGGCCCTTCCGGGCGAGAATGATTTCATCGGCCGGCAACTGGGCCATATGCTTGGCCGTAAAGCTGTGAACCGTCAGGCAGTAGTTGCAGCCATTCACTTCGGAGACAGCGAGACCGATGCTGTCACGCGTCTTCACGTCGAGCGCCTTGCTCAAGGAGCCGAGCAGAGTGGCCCATGAGTTGAACGCGATCGGGCTCTGCGCGAAGCTCGCCATCATATTTGGGGTGAACCCGATGTTTTTGGTGAAGGCATCGAGAGTCGGCTTCGAATCGGCCGGCACCTGGTCCGGCTTTAGAACTGCAGTTCGTGGCATCCTGGTTTCCTTAAGTTACTGGTTTCACAAATTGGAGAGAAAGCCCATGTGGGCACCGTCGCTCGGCTTACTTCGTGCCGAGGTGTTCGGTCGTAGCTGGTAAAGCTTCAAGTCGGAGGTGGCTTGTGGTTGCCTCTCACCTGGTAGCCGTTTAACCGGTTGGCGCGATCACTGCTGCGGCGACGCGCCTATACCAGATCCAGCACATCGGCCACGGGACGGCGCGGCTTCTGCGCCCAGTTTCCCGGACGCTCCGTCCCTACGGACAGCAGCATGACGGGTACTTCGTCTTTGGCCAGTCCGAACTCGCGGTGCACCGCTTCGGCATCGAAACCGATCATCGGCGTCGAACCCAGGCCCAGCGAGCGGGCCGCATAGATCATCGCCGCCGCGCCGAAGGTGCCGGTGCGTACCGCCTCGTCGCGCTGGCGCTGCGGGTAATCCATGTACAGATCGCGTGCCGGGATTTCCCACTCCGGCACCATCGTTGCCGGCATGACGCCCGCTTCCACCAGCGGAGCGAGGCGCTCCGGTATTACGCTGGAATCGGCCAACTGGCCACAGACGATGAAGGTAACGGCTGCTTCGGTGATCGCGGGTTGATTCCACGCGATCGGACTTAGCCGAGCTTTAGCTTCCGGCGTGCGTACGGCGATGAAGCGCCAGTTCTGCAGGTGGAAGGATGTCGGCGCGGAGGTGCCGATTTGCACCAGTTCGCGGATCTGGTCGTCGCTCAAGGTGGCGGCAGGGTCGTAGTACTTCGCGGCGCTTCGGCTCAGGATGCATTCGATGACGGCGTTAGTCATGGTGGTTCCACTGCTCATGGTGATTCCTATGCGTGAAGGGATAAGTTGAGGTACAAGAGTGCTTTCGCTCTATGAGGACCTGCTTTCGTTCAAGGTGTTCGGCGACGTTGTCTCCTCTGCTTCTGCTGGTTGCTGAACGGATGAGTCTCTTGCAGCCGGCCCGCGGTACTTCGGCAAGCGCGGATGTTCCGGAAGCTGATTGCCGTACTGTTATAAGCGTTCATCTGGTTGATCGCGACCGTCAGATCCACGATTTCCCGCTCATAGAACGCTGCAACAGATACTTCGTAGTCCAAATCGTTAATATCAGTCTGCGTGACACGAATGACCGACTCGACTCACGCGAGGGCGGCACGCTCACACGTTCGTCAAACAGAACGGCGGCTTCCGCCCATGCTTGTAACACCGCCAGCTTTTCGACCTTTCTTCAGCAGATCGCGCGTATGGATGTCGAGGCAGTAAGCGCAGTTGTCGATCTGTGAGACATGAGGCTAAGCCAGTTCGACGAGAACAGGCGAATGGCCGCTCCGCATGACGAAGGACAATGGCATGCCAGGAATGTTGAGGATGGCATGCCCGAAGTTGGGCGTGACGGTTTCACCGGTCCTGTGCGCAGCGGGAAAGGACAGATCGAATGTTCATGAGGATGTTTCCTGATGGCCCTTGTATTGTGGCTGCGCTCTGGGCCACAAGTAAGAACCAGGAATGAACATTTTTTATGTACCATGACCGGATGACCAGGCCGCCGCACATTACCGGGCCTAACCCCGGAACAAATGTGAAGCGTGCGTGATGGCGCCGCCCGCACGAATGGCCGCCGCCACGAGCGCGGCTTCCGAGAGTTGCGCTTCGCTGGCGCCTGCGTCGCGCGCAGCTTTTGTGTGCAGTTCAATGCAGTAGGGACACTGCGTCGTCAATGCGACGGCGACGGCAATAAGCTGCTTCTGTTGCACACTCAACGCGCCTTCTTCAAAGACCGCCTTGTCAAATGCCCAGAAGGTTTTCATCGCTTCCGGTGCGTTTTCGTCCAGCTTCTTGAGTCGGCTAAGATGCTTCATATCGAACATGGGGTTCTCCTGTAATCATTGGCCTGCATGCTTATAGTAGAGAGGTGCCCGTTCTATTTGGTCTCGATTTGGTTCGAATTCGTCCATGACTAGTCGCGCTATCTTTGAGCTTCCCGTCCTCGAACGCTTCCTTGCCGCACTGGACATCGGCGTGGCGAATTTCACCCTGTGCGACATTCGCGACGGCTGGAGCGCCCGCTTCGACGCCTGCGCCACGGCAACCCTTCACTACTGCATGGAAGGCAGAGGCGCACTCGTGACGCAAACGGGCGAGCGCGTCGCGCTGAGTTCGCACAGTTTTGTGCTGTTACCGCCTGGCATCGCTTACGCGATCGAAAGCGGCAGTCCGTCGCCCAGCAACGAAACGAACCACGGACGTCTCACAGACTGGCCTTCGCGAGAAACCGTGCCGACAATCCAGGCGGGTGAAGGCGCGGGCGGCATCGCCACGGCATGCGGTGAATTGAAGCTCGACACGAATCACGGCACGGACCCATTCAGCGCGATGCGTCGGCCGCTGATCGCACAGTTCGACGGGCAGTCGGGTTTGAAGAACCAGTTCATCATGTTGCTGGCAGAATGCGCGCAGCCGGGGCTCGGCTCGCGTGCACTGGTGGAAGCACTGCTCAAGCAGTGCCTGATTATGGTGATGCGGCGGCAGATCGACGCCGGGGGAATAGAGCTGCCTTGGGCTGCGGGCTTTGCCGACAAGCGGCTCGCAGGGGCGCTCGAAGCAATCTTTGAGCGAGCGTCATCGCCGTGGACCGTGGAGCGGTTAGCCGATATCGCCGGCATGAGCCGTTCTGCGTTTGCCGCCCAGTTCATGAAGGCATTCGGGCAGCCGCCGATGAGCATGTTGAAGCTCGTGCGGCTACGAAAAGCGGCCGAATTGCTGGCGACGACCACGCGCCCCGTCGCTGAGGTCGCGAGGATGGTCGGATTCACGAGTCGAAGCAACTTCTCGCAGGCGTTCCACGCAATGCACGGCATGGACCCGACCGCTTTCAGGCGTCGGCCGGGCGCGGGGAACTAATCGGGCTACGGCCCTACGCCAGTCCGTCTCGTCTGTGCCGCGCTGATATCCGCTTTGCGTCGCGAGGATGAGTCATGGCGGACGGCATGTACGATGCCGCCCGCCATCACATTGCTGTTCACGAGCGCCTTCGCGGCGGCTGCCAGTGCAATCGCGACCATCGCGAATCGGCGCAGGGCTTCAAGCTACGGGTCCTGAATCGCGCCTCCGTTCCGCAACTTCTCAAGACGGCGTTGCGGTCGTACGCGCGCACGTGGAGGATGGAGTTGAAAGACCGGGGATCTGGTTCGTGGACGCAATCTGGTTGTAGTCGAGACGCTTGCTCACGTGTTTACTCCGTGATGTGCCTGATTTACTTGACGGGTGTAGTCAGGGTCTTGTCGTCGGAATCAACCACGAACACCGCCAGCAGTTTCGCGGGCCGGGTCTTGCTCGCGTTACGGCTCACACGATGAAGGGAACCCGGCTGCTCGAAGAAGCTTTCCCCCGCGTGAAAGACTCGCTTCGGGCCGTCGTCCACTTGTGACTCGATGGCACCCGAGACGACATAGGCGTAAATAAAGGCCGACTTTGCGTGCTCGTGTGACGGCGACGCTCCACCAGGGGCATAGTCGACAACCACGGCGGACAATGACTTGCCAGGAATGTTAGGGATGGCATGCTCGAAGTTGGGTGTGACGGTTTCACCCGTCCCGTGCGCAGTAGCAGGCATTGAGATGGTGAAAGCAACGGCCGCGCAGGCAGCAGCGAGGACAGATCGAATGTTCATGAGGATGCTTCTCCGTATGGCCCTTGTATGGTGACTGCGCTCTGGGCCACAAGTAAGAACCAGGAATGAACATGTTTTATGTACCATGACCGGATGACCAAGCCGCTGCAAATACAACTCGATCGGTCTGCGAAGACTCCATTGGCCGAGCAGATCCGCGAAGCAATCAGCACCGCAATTGAGAGCGGCGTACTTGCGGCGGGAGCACGTCTGCCATCGTGGTTGGACCTCGCAGCGCAACTTGGCGTTGCCCGGGGCACGGTGCGCCTGGCCTATGACCGACTTGCCGACGCGCAACTCATCATTGCTTCCCGGGCGACGGGAACGCGGGTGGCGGATCGGCCGCCCGCGCCCGTTCAGATGGAAGAACGGCCTGATCCGGGGTCGTTCATGGAGGTGTACGGGGAACTCACTGCAGGGCCGGCGATTTTCCAGATGGGCGTGCCCGCACAGGAAACACTACCCGCCAGACTTTTCACAAAAGTTCGGTCATTCGCTCTGCGCGCGGAATCCAGCACTTCAGTCGTTTATCCCGATCCCCGGGGCGAACTGGAACTGCGGCGCGAGATCGCTGCCTACCTCGCTATTTCGCGCGGCGTGACGTGCTCACCCGCCCAGATCATTATCACGAGCGGGTTTAGCGGCGGGCTCGGACTGACACTACGTGTACTGGGCCTCGAGGGCAAAAGGGCGTGGGTGGAGAACCCGGGTTTTCCATTCACCCGACACGGGTTGGAACTCGCGGGTATGTCACTTTCGCCGATACCGGTCGATGCGGAAGGGCTCAATATCGATTACGGCCTCCGACATGCGCCGAATACCGATCTCGTTGTCGTCACTCCCGGGCAGCAGGCACCGCTCGGTCCCACCCTCTCGCTGGCACGGCGTCTGCGCCTTCTCGACTGGGCTGCGAAAGAAGGAGTATGGGTCCTTGAAGACGACTATCTGAGCGAGCTGCAACTGACGGCACGCGCCGCGCCGGCGCTCGCGTCGCTTGATCGCGGCCAGCGCGTCATTCATATTGGCTCCTTCAGCAAAACGATCAGTCCTGCACTGCGATTGGGATTCGTTGTCGCCCCCTTGCCGCTTGTATCCCGGTTCGCGGAAGTGGCAGCATGCCTGGCTCCGGCGCCTTGGTTGTCTGTGCAACTCGCGACGGCGCAGTTCATGCGCGACGGACACTACATGCGCCATCTGAGACGGATGAAGCGCCTTTATGCCGCTCAACGCGACGCGTTGCTCAAATGCCTCGAGCAGCGCGCTTTCGAGACAACGACTGCCGGTTTGGCCGTACTCGTGCGGTTGCCCGACGGCGTCTCGGACATCTCCATTGCAAGAGCATTGCTGGCGTTCGGATTGGGTCCCCCGCCGTTGTCACCCTGGTATGCGTCGCCGGCCTCTGCGAGATCAGGACTTTTGTTGGGTGTCGCGACCTCACCGGAGAGAAACCTCGCGAAATCCTGCGACCGGCTGTATGAGGTGATAAGACGCTATGCATGAGTATCATCAATGCTATGTCAGTGTCGAATGCGCCAGCGGCCGCTTTTCGACTTCCTTCAGGCATCCGGGATATTCACGCCGCCAACGGCAAGTGGCCGCTTTTCGACTGTTGACGGCTCAAAAGAAGCGCCTCGCATCGACGGGTTTAGTACTCTCGTCATCCGTCACACTTCCGTCATCTACGGGCATCGACCGGATTTGAGCGCAATGGACGATAGTCAGCAGGCGTTCGGAATTTATACGATGGGCGGGCTTCCAGCGCGCTTACCCTTGGAACGCCACCGACATTGCGGAGGAAGGGCACGAAGCCGCAAGTGGGCGCGCGCGTTAAGTTCATGCACTGTCGCCATTCGAATCGCCCCGGCGAAGCGCAGTAACGTCTGCTCACCAGAGTTTCTCGGGAAGTATCGCCGCTTGCGCGGGCCGGCAGATCTGGCCGGGCTGACACTGATATATGATCTTTCTCTCGATCGTCAGATTGGCTTCGTCACTTGGGATGCGTGGCTCGAAACCGTTGGTACGAAAGCAATCACGGCTCGATCCGGGTTGAAGATCAACAATTCTGCCGCCGTGTTGCAAGCCGCAATCGATGGACGCGGAGTCGCGCTCGCGCGTAGCGAGATTCGTGGTCGATAGCAATGATTGGCCCTCGATCGGCTCACGCAATTGACACGGTCATAGCGGACGATATAGTCCAATTCACCCTAGGGCTGTACGGAGAGAGTGTCATGCGTATCCAGTTTGCGGAGCTTCCAGTCGTCAATGGGCTGCGCGCCAGGAAGTTCTATACACGGCACTTCGATTATCAAGTGGCAGATGATAGGCCAATGCTTCAGGGTAACGAGGACAATCGCTGGTTGATACGCGACGGACGGTTCCGATGATAACTACGCTCGTGTCATGCTCATGCGGCAAAGTGGAGTGCGAGGCAACTGGCACACCCATATTGACGGTCGTTTGCTACTGCGACGATTGCCAACGAGGCTCTCGACAGATCGACATGCTACCCAATGCTGCGCCCGTTCTCGGCGCAGATAGCGGAACCGCCTACGTGCTTTATCGCAAGGACCGCTTCGAGTGCACGAAAGGCCGCGAGTTGCTGCTAGACCTGCGTCTCGAGGAGAGGTCGCCGACAAAGAGAGTCGTGGCTCGGTGTTGCAATTCGGCGATGTATCTCGACTTCGAGAAGGGACATTGGGTGTGTGCGTACCGGACGCGCTTTCTGGCGGCGGTACCGCCGATACAAATGCGCATTCAGGCGCGGTTCAAGCCGCAACCGGACTCCGCACCCATCGATATACCTACTTACCGCGCGTTTCCTCCGCGGTTTTTTGCAAAGCTTCTTTTCGCCCGGATCGCGATGCTTCTTTCGTAGCCCATTGGAATTCGTTCCGTGCTAGCGCAGACTGCTATGCACGTCACCGCGCACACTATGAGTCGATCGGTGGCACGTCGTGACGTCCGCTTACGGGAATCGCAGCTACCACAACCGTCCAGATCGAACGACTTTACCAACCCGATCCGATGAGCGGGATCACGGCAGTCGCGGAGGTTCCGCGCACTCCCGGAAAATTTGCGAAGAGCCAAGCAAAGCCCCTCAGGAACTGCGCCCAGGCTGACGCCTATACCCGACGTCTCTTGCGTCAGATGAGCGCGGGACAAGGCATGTCGACACGTCAGAACACTTGCTTGGCACTTCGCCCTGAACTATTTTTCGCCATATCCCGCTGGCTTAGTGTCGGACATACCTTTTGAAGAGGCGCGCATCATGAGCAGCAATACCGCCAACTTGCCGGTCATGGTGTATGACTGGAATGACAAAAGAATCCGGGAGATCGCAGAGAACATCTGGCATGCCCAGAAGGCAGGCTGGCCTGACGTCCTGACGTACGTGTATCGGGGCGACAATGACATCCGGAGATTGTCACTGCGAGGCATTCCGCGAATCCAGAGTCGGGATGAATACCCGTTTGCCAGCACTTTGGAAAATGAGGGAAGCGTCTGGGTTGGCCACGCCTCAGTAGCGCAGCAGACCGTACAGCGCGACCTGATGAACAGTTTTTATCGGAGCAATGGCGCGTACAGGAAAGGGGCCACCTTCAGATTCCGCGTAAGCGTTATTAACTATCCCGTCCCCACGTGACGAACGACCGATCCGGGGCGGGCCTTCTTTTTGTCAAGCCGGTTGAGCCGCCTCGATCGCATTGCTCGGCCGCACCACCGCGCCTTGACGCGGACGGCCGTAGCGACTCTTCAGCACACCGGTGACGGCGCGACCTCGATCACGAGGTCGCCCTCATGTCGCGGCCCGCGGCGCTTGAGGATTTCCACAGCGACGCCAGATTCGGCTGCGCGCCGCCCGGGCCAACGCCGGGATGCACGGGGATTCTGTTCAATCCGCGGATCGGTGATATCGAGTCTCCCAGGTTCAACCGGCATCGCATACGGAGCTGGACCGTATCGCCACACCAAGCCTTATCGGCCAAGCTCAATCCGCCGAATGCATCGGGCCTATCGGCGTACGGTTTAAGCACTACGTTAGATCGTGCCGTCGTCCGCCGCGGGTTTCGACCCAGACCAGCAATGATTACCTCTCATGTATCAGTCCTGTAACGAAATGTGACGGTACGGGTTCGAGGTGGAGGACCCGGGCATAGAAACACGCATTCATCAGTGTAACTCCTAATAATCATACCAACTGGAAGCGCTCCCATCCCACTATTTCGGTAATAAGTATCCAAAAACGCTAACGGCCGCCGATCCAAGCCACCCTTTTTCAGCGAAATTTGCGTATCGGCGTTGTAACAATTTGTGACTCGCAGGTATTCTCGCGATCATCCCCGAACTGTGATTTTTCTCGCGATCGTTCCTTGCCCTAATAGTCGGGCTGAGCCTTGCAGGCGCTTGAATTGCCTTGTGGGGCGAATCAGTACTGCAACGCCGTCTGTGCGTTTCCTCAGACTTTTTCTGTTCGCCTCCACACATTAGTGTCTGCGCGACTCACGAACGCCGAGGCCCTGCCAATTTTCAGTTGTGAAACATTCGTCGTGGCGGCCGCATCAAGAGGTCGTTCATTTGGCTGAATGAACCAATGCCATCAAGCCTTTCGGCACAGATGGCACCGTTCTGGCTATATGTCCCGCACCGGCGACGCACATAGTTCTGGCAATAACAGCGTCCGGACTGCGGTGCCGCAGAACAGCTGACGGGGGAGTTGAGTTCTGCAGCGCCGGAAAACTTCGGCACTACCGGTTTTGTTTGCCGATGGTGGCGAAGTTCGAGGAACTGCGATGCCTGTCTGGATCGGCATACGGTTCCCGAAGAGAGTGGCGTTGGGGAGGGGGCGGGCTGGAGCGCATCGACGAGGCGAGGCGCTCCAGCACCGAACCGGTCAGCCAGGCCAAAACCGGCTGTGCAGCTTGCAGCCTTCGCCAATGTCCGGTCCCGATATACCGGTGAGTTGTCGGGACATGGACATCCGAAGTCCCAGTACTGGCGCGGTTGAAGGCTGAACTGATCATGTCCATGAACTTGTCGCTCCTGCAGGCTCCTGATGCAGGTTGTGTCCATACCCTTTTCCCATCCTCGGCGCGGGCAGCCGTCTTCTGCAAAACTTGCGACCATGAACGGTGAGCGTGCGCCCAGATGGAAGAAACGCGGGTTGCGGACGCGATCGTGACTTACGCATCCGATCGAGCATCGACCTGGCCGATTTGCGACAACAAGGCGTCATCCGGCTTCAGATTGCTGTCACGCTCAAACGTGGCGGATTGGCGCCACGTTTGAGGCCGGGAGCTTTGCTTGCAGCTCGGCAACGTAGTCGGTCAACTCGAGAATCCTTGCATTGGCTTCGTTGAGCAGGCATGTGACAGCATCGCGTTGCTTCGTGAGAGCCTCTATCCGATCGCGCAGGGTTCGATTGAGCTTGCGCTGCGCCTGCAGCGTTTGATGTCGGGACGGTGGACGATCATCGGCATGCCCGGCAACGTACTGCTGAATGTCTGCGATCAGCGTGGGGAACCGTGACTTCTTCAAGGCACTGGGATCACTGCCAGCTTCCCTGGCGACGTTGTTCTGGCTCACAGATGTTCCCTGCGGCAGACGTTCGGGCTTCCCCCGTTTCAGACGCTCGAACGCCTCGCGATACGATGATTCGGCCGATAGCCGCGAGCGGGAATCAGTCTGGTTTGACGACATCGAAAAAGCTCCTCACGCTGCGTTTCTGGGCTTCCAGTGACGCCCGCAGTGGACTGCCCGATGGTGCATCGGCGAGCCGCTCGTCGAGATGCCGCTCCAGAGCCTCGATCTGGTGAACCTTGGCCCGGTCGTACAGGACGTCAGGACAGGGCTTCACATCGTGGCCGGCATCGCCGCCACCGCAGCGGGCAACAGACTCGATGCCACCATAAGGGCATGGCTCGCGATTTGTACATACGCCAAGCAGAATCTCACGGCAGGCTACGCGTCCCTCGCTGGCGAACTTCGTCAGCTTCTTCACATCCGCGGCATCGATGAGCCGCACGATCTCCGCCTTGCGTGCCTCTCCGTGTGGACTGACATAACGGTCCGACGGCATGCGGGCGAGTGCCCGGCCGAGCGTCTCATACAGGGTTCGCACATAGAGCGCCTGAGCGTCTTCTTCAAGCCGGACGCGTGCATACCCACGGCCGTAATACAGACTCATCGCCCTCGAAACATGCTTGAGCTGGAACTGGAGAGACGCATCGGACACGAGTCCGGATGCCTGCATGTTGACCGCTCCCGTTCGCCTCAACTGGTGCCAGGCCAGTGGCCAGACCTTGCCCACAGCAAACCGCCCCGCATCGAGCGTGGGTGTGACGAGACGTGCCAGATCAAGATCCTGTTGTGTAATGCGCAGCCCGTCCGGATCAAGCAGTTTCGGATATCGACGCAGGACAGTGAGGTAACTGGGACTGACATGTCGAAGGTGGTAGTCGGGTGTGCGGCCAATGTTCCACGGCTCATGAACATGGGTCTGCAAAAAGGGATTGCGCGCGTGTTCCGGCGCGAGCCGTACGACTGGATTCGCTTGCGCACATGAGATCCGAAGCCGCGCAACAACGTTCATTGCTTCCACTGCGACCCTGACCGAAGGCGACGCAATCCAGATCGCCTCGTTGTCCTGCATCGTCTTTGTCGTCACGCCGCGCAACGTGCAGATCGGGCCGAAAACGGGATCATTCTCCATACGAAGGCAGTCTGCCCGGAGGTTCCATCCTTCCTCGATGCGCATCAGCGTAAAGTTCAGCAGGTAAGCAAGCCCGGCCCGACTGATCAGGGTCAGGTATCCGGAAAACGAATCCACACCGATCGATGCGTTGCCGTACTGGCGCCCGCGAGGTCCTACCCAGCGCTCAAGCAGTCCGTCAATACCGAACCTCGCGGCCGTCAGCGCAAAGGGGCCAAAATAGCGCTTGCCGCTTCTCGCCCCGGTAGCGGAATCTGGCTGGAAGAATGGATTGGCCGCCGACGACCTGCGCGCCTCAAACGCTGCGGAGAGCGAGCCGTAGTTCCGGGCATAGGCCTCGATGCAAAAGTGGAAGCATTCCTCAACACGTTCCCGGTGTGCGAGGAAATCGTCCAGGCATGTGCGTAGCCGGTCCACCTGGTATTGCCAGATGCGCGGGGGAATATAAGGCGTCTGCAGTGCCGCGTGTGCGGGAAGTGCGGCCTGCAAGCAGGCTATCCCTTCGCGGTCCAGGAGCGTGAAACCGAGATCATCGCGCTGCTCGTGGATGGCATGCAGAATTCCCGCAAGTTCGTTCGCCCCCGCTCGGGAAATGACCTCGGGTAACTGGTCGGCGACTCGCGGGAAACGCGTCAGATCGGACGCCAGGATGCCTTCGCGTGAGCACAGGGCGAATAGCGGTCGGATCAGGTCGAATCTTGCACACACCCTTCCTGCTGACCGCGCGCCGCGGGGTCCCCATATCCACCAGCCGACGATCATTCTCAGCAGGTCCGCGTTGGCCGGATCGATCGAAGCCGAGTTCGTTACCCGACCATCACCAAAATTGAGCGGAAGCGGTTTGCCTGCCCATGGATCCAGGCGCCACATTGAATCGCCCCAACGGCTCACGACCTTGCCCGCGGCATCGATGACGACTGGCCAGTCGTGTGCGGGCGGCCAGGTCAACGGACGGTAGTTGGATGCCGTGGGAACAGCCAGCGATGATTCGATCGCCAGTCCAAGACGCAAGGGATCGACACTCATGGACGGTCCCCGGCAAGCTGGATAAAGGCCCGCCAGGCGGGATGATAGGCTCCTTCCTCGATGCGCAGGAGCGCTTCGCGTACCCACTGTCCCCGGACCACGCTGCTGCGCTCATAGAACTTCAGCTTGGCGGCCAGCCGGGCGATGGCGAGTGCAGCAGGATGCAGGGCCGGCGATATCCTGCGGTCGGGAGGTGACGGATGGCCACGTGCCAGTTCGAGCGACTTCAGGTGGCGGAAACTGGCGAGCGACCAGACGTGGTCCTCGCTGTCGATGTCGCGGTGGTGAACACAAAACAGGCATCCTGCCGCGCTCACGCAGTCGGGCTGCGTCGCCTGTGGCGGAGTGCCTGGCAGTGCTGCCGGCACGGGTGAAACGCATCGTCCGGGTCCAGGCATCGCGATGTCCGGATCAGACTGCCGGTGAAAGCGCGAGATCTCCACCATGGCGACGTGCGCATTGGGTTCGAGGTAATCGCGCAGTAACGTCTGCTGCGCGTGCTGTGCCATCTCGGCGGCCAGCGCCGGATCGTGCAACTCGCGCAACAGCCAGTTGATCCTGAGCTTGCGCAGCGGTCGTGGTGACACGAAGGTGATGCCGAGCCTGCGGCATACCGTGCGGATGCCGGTGAATCGCGGAGGTGCGTCTTCCGCGCGGCCATGTCTCACGAACGGAAACAGCAGGCCGTCCGGGTCATCCGGAAAAATCGCTGCCCGCCACGTAAGGTAACGCTCGAACAGTTCACGGTACTCCCGGTAAATCTCGAACTCGACTTCGCCCTGCCTGCGGTGCTTGTATCGCCGTACCTGATAGCCGTCCAGGTGACTCGTGTAGTGGAAATGTCCGACTCTGGCCGTGTGGGCCTGGGACCTGTTCAGCCCGGTCTGGGCGATGAACAGCAGCAGCTCTGCTTCGATTCTGAGATTGATGAGGCGATATTGTGGCTGCCTTGCGTCGGCACGCGAGCGCACCGACCACTCTTCGAGGACCTTGCCGCTGCGCAATGGAATACGCACCGGCGGTGGACCGTGTATCGATTCCACCGTCAGGGCATCGCAGATATCCACCAGGGCGTGGCCGAAAACAAACGACTGCGCCAGGCTTTGCCTGTCTGCGCCGGTGTCCCGGGCCAGACGGTTATACCGTGGCTTGCGGATGCGCGTACTGGACAGGACGCTGATGCGCCGTTCCAGCACCCTGTCCAGTACGGCGGCGACCGACTTGGCAAGCTGGTACACACCGCGCTCGTTCAGATCACGAACGACGCGTTGCCGATGCAGCAGGTAGTCGGTCCAGTGAACGAATACATCGATGACCGTATCGAGGGTCATCGCAGCTCCGCCGTCATCCGCCCACGCGAAGAACCGGCGCACGCAATAGATGCGGGACCTGGCCGTCTCCTTGCCGCCACCACTCACAAGGACACTGGCAATCTCCGAGTGTATCCGCTGAACGAGTGCTATCCGCTCGGGAACGGGTATCCCCAGGTCTCCGCCGGCAATCAGGGCAGAGACATGATTCGGCCGGGCTGCGGCCCCTCCGCGATAAAGCAGGCCGAGTAAATCCCACGGCGTTTCCATCGTGCCGAGCCGAACCATCGGAAACGTCAGGTCCGGCAAGTCGGTATCACGCATCGCTACTCCTCATGACGTCGACTGGTTGACGATCCCGGTAAAAGCGGCCATGAATGCGCTGGCCGCCGCTTGCCTGGCCGATGTCTTCTCAAGGAACCTGATGTAGCGGAAGGACGTTGCCTCGTCCCGATGCAGCAAGGCATCCTTCACGATCGCGACGGCGTTGACAGCGCCGCCAGCCGCGATGGCGAGGCGCGCCAACTCCGTGGCAAATGTGCAACGGGTCTGATGCATGTGGAAGTGGCGCAGCACGCCGAGCCCGTCGCGCATGCCAGCCCGCCGCAGCGACGACATCTCGACATTGACTGCTGCCGACCGATCCGATCCGCGCCGGCCATAGCCGTTACCGAACCGTGTCAGGAACAGCAGGTTCCTGTCCTCCTGCGTTGCCCTGGCTTCCCGCATCAGACGTCGCACGCTTCCTGCGTACTCACGCAGATCGTCCAGCAGCGGCTGCGGAATCCAGATCTGCCCGGTGACAGCGAACTTGGTATGGACCGGAGGGGATGCGCCCGGTCCCACGGCGAGACGGTACAAGCCCGGCGCCAGGGGGTCCGGGACGGCACGCTCAAGCGTCTCGACCCTAAGGTCGCAGATTGTGCCCAGGCGCAATCCGGCAAAGAAGCCGAGCGACAGGATACGAAACAGCTCCGGGGTGGCGTTCTCGCGGGCGAAATCAAGGATCGCGTCACGGTCCGTGGCGGAAACCGGCAACAGACCGTCCTCCAGCCGCTCACCTGGCCGCGTGCGATTGGGAATCGCAAGGTCAGTCGTCAGTCTTGCAAGGGTCCGTTCAAAGCCGACCGAATCGAAATACCTGATGTACACGATCCTGTCGCGCCAGATGGGCGATGCAGGAGAAAAGAGTCCGCGCGCCTGTACCCAACGATAGAAATGAATGACCTGGCGCATCCGCATCGTCGCGGTCGACGGGCTGATCAGCCCATCATTGCGTGCTTCGACGAGTGCGCCGCGATACCGGACGAGGCAGCGCTCCTCCTTGCGTATGGGAAAGGCGAACCACTTAAGGTTCTGAGCTTCGAGAAACGCCGCGTAACTGGCAAGACAACGCAGATTCGATTCGATGGTCTCAATGGCTACGGCCTGGCGGGTGAAACGTTCTACGGCCCAAAGGTTAGCCTCCTTCCACGGTGTGTGATCGGCCCAGAAAATCTGGGGCAAGGCCTGAACCTCACGACCGCGACGCAGCGGCACGTAGTCCACCTTGCCGTCGGTAACCGCGCAACGGTACGGAACAAAGCGGATATGTTCGAGCGTAGCCACGGACACCTCCAGCAGGAAGTGTCCATACATTGCACGTCGAAGTTTACGCGCCTATGACAGGCATCTTGCCGTTACCGCAGCGGGCATGTTTAGTGTACCTGAGTAATACAACTTCTTTTTCAAAGGAGCTTCAAATGCAAAAAACTCTCGACCTGATCCGTGCCTTTGCGCGTGATGAAGATGGTGTGACGGCGATGGAGTACGGCCTGATCGCGGGGTTTCTCTCGCTGGTGATCGTTGCCGGTCTCACGCTAGGTGGCCCGGCTCTCAAGGGTATTTTCGACACTATCGGAAATCAGCTCGTGGCCGCACAGAAGGCGATGACGGCGTAACAGCGGGCTGATACGCACTAGGGGACGGTCCCGTGAGCGGGGCATTCTGGTACGGCGGAAGTTTCTGACCGTGCAGACCAGAAGAGAATGAGCATTTAAGCCCGCCACGGGGCGTTTTTCCGATGTGAAAATTTTCCAATAAAAATAAGTTATACGAAGTTAATTGCGATCGACGCGTTTTAAAAAGAAAGCAATGAACAGGTTATGCATTGAGTCCGCATGGTTTGACGGACAAAGAATAAACGCCATGCCGCAGACGACAGTGAGAGAAGGGGGACGTAATGCAAGCTTTCGAATTTCCGGTTGGTCTTTGCCTTCTAGCGCTCGTGACGACTGCTTCATGGACCGATCTGCGAGCACGTCGTATTCCTAACTGGTTAGTGCTGGCTGCGGCCGTACTCGCGTTGCTGGTCCAGTGCTACCTGCACGGGGCGGGAACGGGATTCAGCCAGTGGCTGCTGGGCATGCTCACGGGAGGAGCCCTGTTCCTTCCGCTGTATGTGGCTCGCGCAATGGGCGCCGGCGACGTCAAGCTGATGGCCGCGATTGGTGCCTTTGTAGGTCCCTGGGCGGGATTCGGAATCGTCCTACTGACTTTCAGCATCGGAGGAATCTGGGCGCTGATCCTGATCGTTGCCCGCGGGAAGACGCGAAGGGCCTTCGCGAACATCCGGGGAATGCTTCCCGTCAGGGGCCGGAAGCCGCAAAAAACCGATCCGGGAGCGGAACTCCCGAGGCGGGAAAGTGTTGGGAGCTTGCCGTTTGCCGTGGCCATTGCACTAGGTACGGTCGGTGCGATGGGTCTTCAGTCAGCACATGTGATGTTCTAAAAAACGACGGTTCGTTCAAGCCTGCCTTGCACGTCGACTGCGTGCTGCGGGCGTGAGCGATCGATCCGGATTCGGCGATATCCGACGGGGGAGTGACGTGATGGAGAATCAACAAGTGGCGACGGACATCGAGAAGGGCGGAGCCCGCCTTTTCGATCTGTTCCAGTCGCGCCCCGGCGGTCATCCCGCGGGTGACGCGCATCTCGTTCCGTCCCGGGCTCCGCGGACCATCGAGGAAACGGGCCTTTCGGAACCGTTCCTGCTGGAACTGGTCGCCAGATCGGCCTATGTGCTCGGGAAGGTATCGCTTTCGCGTCTGATCCGCAGGCTCAAGCTGGGCGCCAGCGTACTGGAAGACGTGCTGGCTTTCGCAATACGCGAGCGGATGCTGGAAAGGGCGGGAGGTCCAAACGACCTTGACCGGGAATTCCAGCTGACCGAAACCGGACGGCACCGCGCGGCGGAATTCATGGCGCGTTGCCGATACGTCGGGCCGGCGCCCGTCCCGCTTGAACAATACCAGGCATACCTGCACCGGCAACTGGCGGAGCAGCGGCATGTCACGCGTGCCGATGTGCAGCCCGCGTTCGCGGACATGGCGGTGACGCCCTCGCTGCTCGATCAGATCGGCGGCGCTGTCAACTACGGCAGGCCCATTATCTTTTTCGGTCCCTCGGGCAGCGGAAAAACTTCGTTAGCCGAACGGCTTGGGCGGCTGATGCCCGGGCCGGTCACCGTGCCTTTCGCGATCGCGGTCGAGAACGAAATCATCCAGGTGTTTGATCCGCTCATCCACAAGCCCTGCGAGCTGACATCCGTCGACGGCGGGTCCAATACCGCGACAGACGGCCGTTGGCAGTTGTGCAGAACGCCGACTGCGCTTTCAGGCGGCGAACTGACGCTCGACATGCTGGAGCTGTGCCACGACGCGACCAACGGCTACTACCAGGCACCGCCGCATATCAAGGCAAGCGGCGGCGTCTACGTCATCGACGATCTGGGTCGCCAGCGCGTCACGCCAGCCACTTTGCTTGATCGCTGGATCGTGCCGCTCGATCGGGGCTACGACCTGCTGACGCTGCGCACCGGCGTGCGTGTCCCGCTGCCCTTGAACGTGCGCATCGTCTTTACCAGCAACACCGCGCCGGCGGACCTGGGCGACGAGGCCTTCTTTCGCCGCCTTGGCGCCAAGCTGTACGTCGGACCGCTCGATGCGGCGGAGTACCGCGAGATTTACCGGCGTCGGTGTGGCGAGCTGGGCGTGCAGTCGAACGACGAAGCACTCGACTACCTGGTGCGCGAACTGCACAGGTTGTCGGGCCGCCCGCTGCTTGCTTCATATCCGGGCGAACTCTTGCGCATCGTGCTCGCCAATGCTCGTTATCTGGGGCAGCCCGCCGTGGCCGACGGTCAGAGCCTGGAGCGCGCGTGGAGCATTTATTTCGGGGCGGCCGAGCAAGACACTGCATCGGCCGGAATGGTTGAGGGCGGGCGATTCGTTTGAGACGGTCGACGAACTGACGTATCGACAACTGATTGGGTATCGGGGAGGGAAGGACCATGAAGAACATACGCGCACTGGTGATGTTGCTGGTTGCGGCAATCGCAGGTCTGGTCGGGGTGGCGATGGCCTCGCGATGGCTGCTCGACAGGTCATCGGGTATGACGGAAAAGGTCGCGGTCGCCGCGGTCGACATCAGTCTTGGTCAGCGCCTCAATCCGGAATTCATCAAGATGGTCGACTGGCCGTCGGGCAGCTTGCCGCCAGGCTCCTTTACCTCCGCCGAGAAGCTCGAAGGGCGCGTGCTGAAAACGAGTGCCCTACGCGGCGAGCCGATTCTCGAAGGCAAGCTGAGCCCGGTAGGCACCCAGGGCGGCCTTTCGGCTGTGATCGGGGAAGGGCGTCGAGCCATCACCGTGCGCGTGAATGACGTGATCGGTGTGGCCGGATTTGCACTCCCAGGCAATTACGTCGACATCATCGTCAGCACCCAGCAGGACAAGGGTAACGACAAGGGACCGAGCAGGGACGAGAGCATCTCCAAGATCGTGCTCGAAAAGATTCTGGTGCTGGCCGTCGCGCAGGAGGTCGGACGCGACGAGACCAAGCCCAAGGTCGTCAACGCCGTGACGCTCGAAGTAACACCGGAACAAGCGGAGAAGCTCGATCTGGCGCGCAGCGTGGGCACGCTGTCGCTGGTGCTGCGCAACCAGATCGATACCGCGACGCTGCCGACGGAGGGCGCGACCAAGTTCACCTTGCTCGGTACTCGCGCTCCGGCGCCGGCCTCGGCGCCCGCTGCGGCGCCCGTACGACCAGTGCGCGCACATTACGCGGCACGTCCGGCTGCGCCGCGCGACTGCATAGGCGTGCTGTCGGGCGTGCTGGGCAGCGTCGAATGTTTCTAGACCGGTTGCGGCTGCGTCTCACCAGCGCGCCGCGGCAGGCGAAAACAAGGCAGGAATGCAACTCTCGATTGTCCATATCGAGATCACGGGGGCATGACGAAATGAAAACGAAACCAGGATTCTCTTCCTGCGGCATCAAGCAACGTTGCTCACTGGGCCGCAAGGCGCTCGCCGCGATGCTGTGCTTTGGGCTGGTCGGTACGCAGACTGTCCAGGCACAGGAGGCGTTCGAATTCCCGATGCTGGCAAAGCACGGCGCGACTCCGCCGTTGCCGGGAGGTCGCGGCGCGACGCCGACGACGCTCGCAATGGGAGGGCCAGCTGGCGTTGCCGGCGCTGCCGGGGTTGCAAACGGACCTTTGCCTCTGCGCGGCCCAAGCTGCACGGGCGAAATCCGCGATGAAACGACTGTCAACGTGCCCGTCGGCAAATCGGTTCTCGTTCCCCTCCTCGAGCCCGCGCGCGCCCGCACGCTCGGCAATCCGACGATCGCGCAGGCCGCGCCGGTGTCGCCGCGTACGCTCTATGTCGTCGGCATGACGGTTGGCACGACCAACATGATCGTGCAAGGCAAGAGCGGCGGCTGCCAGATGATCAACGTCATCGTCAATATCGACGCCAATGGGTTGCAACAGGCACTCGGACAGCTGATGCCCGAAGAGCGCGGAATCCGCGTGTCGACGGCTGCCGGCAACCTGGTGCTCGGCGGTCACGTGTCGAGCGCGCCCGCTGCGCAACAGGCGATGCAGATCGCGCAGGCCTTCGCGGACTCGCAACCCACGCAGCAACAGCAGTCGGCCTCGGCAAACTCGGGCAACGGGTCGTCGAGCATGACCCAGCAGAGTTCGAGCACGACCAAGGCGGCCAGCGTGATCAACATGATGTCTGTCGACACGCCACAGCAGGTGATGCTCGAGGTCAAGGTGGCGGAAGTGTCGAAGACACTGATCAACCAGCTGGGCGCGGCCGTCAACATCCAGGGCGGCTTCGGCTCGTGGACGGGCGCGCTGGTGAGCAACCTGCTTGCCGGTGTGGCGAGCGCATTCGCCGTCAGCAAGGCCAACAACCGTCCGTTCAATCTCGCCGTCGATGCGCAAAAGACTGACAACCTGATCAAGATTCTCGCCGAGCCGAACCTCGTGACGATCAGTGGCCAGGAAGCTACCTTCCTTTCGGGCGGCAAGATCTTCATTCCGATTCCGCAAAGCAGTGGAAACGGTGTGTCGAGCATCACGCTGCAGGAGGAAGAGTTCGGCGTCGGACTCAAGTTCACGCCGACCGTCCTGGCGGGAGGGCGCATCAACCTGAAGGTGGCGCCGGAAGTGTCGGAACTGTCACCGACGGGTGTGACGGTCGCGTCTTCCACCAACAGCAGCTTTTCCATCCTGCCGCTGATCAACACGCGCCGCGCGTCGACGGTTGTCCAGATGAATGACGGCGAGTCGTTTGCAATCGGTGGACTGTTGAGCAACAACGTGACGGGCGCGCTGAAAGCCGTTCCCGGCCTGGGCGAAGTGCCCGTTCTCGGCGCGCTGCTTCGCAGCACAAACTTCCAGCAAGACCTGACGGAACTCGTCTTCATCATCACGCCGCACCTCGTGAAACCGATGCAGACCGCCAACCTTCCTCTGCCGACGGACAGCTTCTCGCAGCCGAACGTCGCCGATGTCTACGCGACGGGCAACATGGAAGGACGCCACGGCAAGACTTCCGCCGCGCCGGCAGGCACCGGGCCGGGCAATGCGCCAGCGCCGGCACCTGTGCCCGCACCCGCACCCCAGGCGCCCGCTGCGCCCGTGACGGATGCACTGCCGCCGCACGACACGCAGGCCACATCGAGCTCGCCCGCGCAGCCCGCCGCGTCCGGCACGGGAGCGCCGCCGGAGAAGGCCCAGCCGCCGGCTCAACCGTCAGCGCAGATCCCGGTGACGGATGAGCAGGCAGCACGGATCGCCCGCATCGAGAGTGCCGCCAGCCGGATCGCGGCACGCGAGGGACAGGGTGTCACGATCACTGATGCTTCAGGCCACGCGCTGGACCACTGAAGTCACGCCAAGGGGAATCTCATGAAACTCGAACATATTGCTTTCGCGCGTCGGGTAGCGCTGGTGGTGTCGCTCTGTGGCGCGCTGAGCGGATGCATGTCCAGTACGCCAATCTGGGATAAGCATATGGGCGAAGCGCTCAATGCGGTCAAGCAGGCGCAGATCATCGATCCGCATGCGGCAGAGCACGCGCCCTCCGCACAAGGCGTGGACGGCAAGTCCGCCGCCTCGGCAATGGCCACCTATGACAAGTCGTTCAAGGAAATCACGCCGACGCCGAATGCATACGTGATCGGTGTGGGCAACGGAAGCGGCGGTCAGTAATAAATAACGACAGGCTCGGGGAGATCGTCATGCGTCGCGTCAATCATTATCGTGCATACGGTGTCGCGCATCGGCGTGAGTGCGGCGTCGTGGCGATCATGGTCGCGCTCGCGATCGTGCTGCTGTTTGGCTTCACGGCGCTCGCGCTCGATTTGGGGAAGCTGTATATCGTGCGCAGCGAGTTGTCGAACGCTGCGGACTCCTGTGCGCTCGCCGCAGCGCGCGATCTCACAGGAGCCGTATCGCTGGCGACGTCCGAAGCGGCCGGAATCACGGTCGGAGGCGCCAACAAGTGGCTGCTGCAAAGCCATAACGTGTCGCTGGACGTCAATAAGAATGTCATGTACAGCAAGACGTTCGCCGGTCCTTATCAGACCAAGGACAAGTACACCAGCGCGGACCTCAAGAGCATCGGCTATGTGCGCTGCACCGTTGCTCAGGGCAATATCCACAACTGGTTCATGCAGGTCATTTCTGCGGCGCTGGCTCAATCGGCGGTAGCGGCCACCGCGGTCGCGTCAACCACGCAGGCGCAGACGACGTGCGCGCTGCCGATGTATGTCTGCCAGCCGCCGGCTCCAGCCACCATCAACATCTATGACTGGCTGTGCAGCAAGTCAGGACCAGGTTCGCCTGCACCGTGCGACAAGAACACCGGCAATTTCGGGTGGATCGATCTGGGGCAGGGCAGTGGCGCGAGTGCGACGGCAAATCTTTTCTCGGGATATGGGCAATGCAACCTGCCGACGTCGTCCACGCTGAATACTAACCCCGGGTTGCAAAATAACGTGCCCAACGCGTACAACACCCGCTTCGGAATTTACGCCGGCGGCCAATACAAGGGCCCCGCCAATGGACCGTCCGATTTCACGGGCCATGCCTATACGAGCGATTGGCTGGCGGCAGGCAATACGCAGCAAGGCAGCTGGACCGATTTTCTCAAGCAGCGCCTGAAATTTTCGCCCTATCAGGGCGACACCGCGGCCGGCGTGTACGCCACGGGAAGCGACACCCCGCCCGCGAGCAGCATTTACACGTCGGGTGCCGACAGACGGCTTGCCATTATCCCCATCGTCAGTAACTGCAGCTCTGTGGGCGGCAAAAGCCCGGTGACTGTCTCTTCGTGGGCGTGCGTGCTGCTGTTGCATCCGATGACCACCAATTCGAACAAGGACAAGATCGCGCCATCCCCGATGAATGGCGTGACGATGATCCAGTACCTGGGCTCGGCATCGGCGGCCGGTACTCCGTGCGCCACGCAGGGCATACCGGGCAGCACTTCACTCGCAATCGGGCCGAAGGTGCCGGTGCTCGTGCAATAGGAGAAGCGATCATGCGCAAGAAGGGTCTTTCCATTCGCCGCATGCGCGGTGCCGTCGCGGTCGAATTCGCGTTTCTCGCGATTCCGTTGACGCTCCTGCTGCTCGGAATCGCCGAGTTCGGCAATGCGTATTACCAGTACAACACGATCGACAAATCGGTGCGCGACGCGGCGCGGATGCTGTCGGCCTACAGTCCGTTGCAGGCCGACTATCCGGTCGCCGCAGCGCAATGTCTGGTTGCCTATGGCAACACGGGTTGTTCAGGTTCCCCACTGGTGGGCGGGTTAAAGACCAGCATGGTTGTGATCTGCGATCAGGTGAACACCACGGGCTGCACGGGGAATTTCAAGAACGTCCAGACCGACCCTAGCGGAGACACCATCAACATCGTTCAAGTGAAGGTCACGGGGTACGGGTATTCGCAGATCACGGGGTTCTTCAATCTGGGCGGATTGATCTTTGGCGATATTAGCTGCGTGATGAGGCAGATATGAGTACGATCGATATGAAGCATACGTCTCGCCGGCGGCGTGAGCGCGGTGTAGCCGCGGTCGAATTCGCGCTTATCGCGCCCATCTTCTTCATCTTGCTGATCGGGATCATGGAGATGGGACGGCTGTTCTTTTACTGGAATTCGGCGACGGAAGCCACGCGCCTCGGCGCCCGCATTGCAGTGGTATGTGACGTCAATCCCAGCCAGTCTGCGACCAACCCCGTGATCAAGAACATGCAGCGGCTGCTGCCGATCCTGAAGCCGTCCAACATCACAATAGCGTACTCGCCGACGGGTTGCGACGCCTCTTCATGCGTTTCGGTCACGGTCAGCGTGTCGAACGTCAACAACATTGGTACGGCAGTGCCCTTCTTGAAGCCATTTTCAGTTGGGATCCCGTCATTCTCGACAACGTTGCCGCGAGAAAGTCTGGACAGCCAGGGCGGCACCAACCCGAGCTGCAGTTAGACGTCCGATGCAAACAGGAAGCCAACATGACTAACATTCTCGCCATTTCACCGGAGGCCGCTCGCGCGAGCGCGATCGGCCGTGCGCTCGCGGTTGCTGATTCGCACTATCGCTTTCGCACTTCGGACACTTCCCTCGAGGACCTTTGCACCCAGCACGAAGAACTTGACGGGATCGATCTGTTGCTCGTCGACGGTGCGAAGATGACGATGCAGGACTTTACGACGCTTGCTTCGCTGACCTCGCAGCACGCCAGTCTGGCTTGCGTGCTGCTCACGCCGGAATCTTCGGCCGAGATCGCGATCTGCGCAATGCGCGCGGGCGTGCGCGACGTGCGGCCCTGGCCGGTGCCCCCTGAGGACCTGCAGCGCGCGATCGAGGAAATCGCGGGCAGGCTCCATGGATCGAGGCGCGCCGGCAAAGTGATTTCCTTCGTGTCGTGCAAGGGCGGCAGCGGCACCTCCTTCCTGGCGGCAAACCTCGGATTCGCAGCGTCGGCCGCCGGCAAGCAGGCGCTTCTGGTCGATCTGAGCCAGCAATATGGAGAGGCGGCGTTTCTGGTCACGGAAGCCACGCCGCCTGCCACGATCGCCGACGTATGCATGCAGATAGACAGGCTCGATCCGGCTTATCTCGATGCGTGCCTCACGCGTGTCAGCGACGGTTTCGATGTGCTGGCAGGCGCACCCGACCCCGCGCGAGCAAAAGAGATCAAGCCGGAGCACCTGCAACGGATCGTGAACCTCGTGCGCCATCGATATGACCTGGTCATCTTCGATGTTGGCCAGACGATCAGCAACGTGTCGATCGCGGCACTCGACGTCAGCGAAAGCATTTTCCCCGTGGTGCAACTGAGCCTTCCCTACCTTCGGGGCGCACGGCGGCTTCTGGAGATGTTCGGGTCGCTCGGTTACGGCAATGACAGGATCAGGGTCGTGGTGAACCGTTACCACAAGAAGGGTCCGCTCGGTCTGGCCGAGCTGGAGAAGACACTCGGCTTGCGCGTGCAGACGGTGATACCGGAAGACAGCGCGTCCGTGTCGGAGTCGATCAATCAGGGCGTACCGATCTTGCGACTTGCCAGGTCTAGCGGCGTGGCAAAAGGTTTGAGCGAGCTGGCGCATTGCATCTTGCCTGCATCGGAGTCCAGCGGCGGCACATTTCTGCAGAAACTGTTTCGCAAACCCATTCCGGCCAGAGCCTGATTCAGCGGAGAAAAGAAATGGAAAACGTGACTACATTGCGCGAGCAGTTTTTCGACAACGGCGATTCGTCCCTGAGCGAGCAGAGCATCTCACGGACGCGGACAGCCAGGAAGGCGTATCAGGAACTCCGAAGAAATGTTCACCAGTCAATTATCGAGCGCGTGGAGCTTGAAAAACTCCAACGTCTTTCGCACGACCAGATCCAGCAGGAGATCGCAGTGCTCGTCGAGCGCATCCTCGATGAAGACGCGATCCCCGTCAACGAACTCGAACGGCGGCAGTTGATTCGCGACGTGCGCGACGAAATGCTCGGTTTCGGGCCGCTGGAGCCGCTCCTCTCGGACCCGACCGTATCCGATATCCTGGTCAACACCGCCAGGCAGGTTTATGTCGAACGCCGCGGCAAGCTCGAGGTTACCGACGTCACCTTCTACGATGACGGTCACCTGATGAAGGTCATCGAAAAGATGGTTTCCCGCGTGGGCCGTCGCATCGACGAGTCGAACCCGATGGTGGACGCGCGTCTGCCGGATGGCTCGCGGATCAATGCGATCATCCCGCCTTCTGCGATCGACGGGCCGCTGCTGTCGATTCGCCGTTTTGCCGTCAACCCGCTAACGGTGGCGGACCTGATGGAGAACCAGAGCTTCACGCCACCGATGATTCAGGTACTGGAGGCTTTGTCCGCGGCGAAGGTGAACATGCTGATCTCGGGCGGCACGGGCAGCGGAAAAACAACGCTGCTCAACGTTCTGTCGGGCTTCATCCCGGCCTATGAACGTATCGTGACCATCGAAGATGCCGCTGAACTCCAGTTGCGCCAGGCGCATGTCCTGCGACTCGAAACGCGTCCGCCGAATATCGAGGGCAGGGGTGAGATCACCCAGCGTTCGCTCGTGCGCAACGCGTTGCGGATGCGGCCGGACCGCATCATTCTTGGCGAGGTTCGCGGCGCGGAGGCACTGGACATGCTCCAGGCGATGAACACCGGCCATGAAGGGTCGCTGGCCACCGTGCACGCGAACACGCCGCGAGACGCACTCACGCGGCTCGAAAACATGATTGGCATGGCTGGCCTGAACCTGCCTCCGAAAGCCGCCCGGCATCAGATCAGTTCCGCAATCTCGGTGATTGTCCAGGTGGCCCGCCTGACTGATGGGCGCCGGAAGATCACAAGCATTCAGGAGATCACGGGCATGGAAGGCGAGGTCATCAACATGCAGGAGATCTTTACCTTCAAGCGCGGCGGTGTCGATAAAAACGGCAAGGTGATCGGCCAGTTCTGCGCGACAGGCGTGCGCCCGAACTTCTCCGATCGCCTGCGGGAATTCGGCGTGCCGGTTCCCGATGACCTGTATGACCCGGCAAAACGCCACGTGGTGTAAGAACGGCGCCCGCAGGCCACGGCCTGCAACAGGCGCCGCAAATCGAGGACGTTGGGGGGATCGTCGTGAACTATCTATTCTATGGTTTCGTCATTCTGGTTTTCTTCTCGATCATCCTGATGATCGAGGCCGCTTATATGTGGTGGCAGAGTCACCATAGCAGCGCGGCAAAGCGTGTTGAAAACCGCATCCGGATGGTCGACACCGACAGGCAAGCAAGAAAGGATTCTGTCTCGATCCTCAAGCAACGTGCGCTGGCCAGCTCTCCACAAATGGAGAGAATACTGCTTCGGATTCCACGCATTCATTCACTCGATGGCTGGCTCGTCCAGACGGGCCTGGGATGGTCCGCGCAGAAGTTTGTGTTCCTCGTGGCGATTCCGCCCATTGTGGTACTGCTGATAAGCAGCCTGTTCTACGTTCCGTGGCTTATTGCCTGTGTCTTGATGATTCTCGCCGGAGCTGTTGCGCCATTCTGGGCACATCGAGCCAAGGAAAAGCGGCTCAAGCTGATCGAGGAACAGTTGCCCGAAGCGGCGGACATGCTCAGCCGGTCGCTGAAGGCCGGTCACTCGTTCACCACGGCGCTCGGCATCGTGGGCGACGAGATGCCTGATCCGATCGCCAGCGAATTCCGCATGGCGTTCGATCAGACGACCTTTGGCGTGCCGCTCGGCGACGCATTAGGCGAACTGGCGGCCCGCGTGCCGATCCCCGATCTTCGCTTTTTCGTCATCGCAGTGCTGATACAGCGGGAGAGCGGGGGCAATCTGGCAGAAATTCTGGGAAACATTTCGCAGCTCGTTCGTAGCCGCCTGGCGCTGCTGGGGAAAGTGAGGGCGCTTTCGGCGGAAGGCAGGCTGTCAGCGTGGGTTCTGGGCCTCATGCCGTTCGGGCTGGGCGGGCTGATGTCGATCGTGAACCCCGAGGTTTTGCCGATTCTCTGGAACGATCCGGCGGGCTTCAAGATGATTGAATTCTCACTCGTCGCGATGCTGTTCGGCTTCTGGTGGATGCGCAATATTGTTCGCATCCGCGTATAGGCCACATCCGACCTGCAACTTTGAAAAACGAGGTGAACCATGCCCCTCACGAGTGGTACACAACTGCTGCTACTGGTCGCCGTCTTCGCAATTATTGGCGTGGTCACGTTTGCGGCAATGACCATGCTCATGCCGACCTCCGTGCATCGTCGCCTTGACAAGCTTCAAAGCGACGACCAGATACCGTCAAACGCCCAGGCACCCGACGCCGAATGGGTCGAGAAGATCGCGCAGGCTTCCAGGCCATTCGCGAAACTATCGCTTCCCAAGGAAGGTTGGGAAAAGTCGGCGTTGCGCACGAGATTCACGCATGCGGGATGGCGCAGTCCGTCGGCCCCGGGACTCTACTTTGCCGCCAAGACCGTATTGATGGTCGGGATGGTCCTGGTCCCTCTCTTGAGCGCCGGATCGTATCTGGCAGGCGAGCACAGCTATGTGCTCATGGCGCTGGTTCTGGCGCTGGCCGCCATTGGCTACTATCTGCCCAACGTGGTTCTGGTTTATGCGATTCGCCGGCGCCAGCGCGCGATTTTCGAAGACTTCCCGGACGCTTTGGACCTGCTCACGGTATGTATCGAGGCGGGCCTCGGCATGGATGCCGCGATCGTGAAGGTATCCGAGGAAATACATATCAAGAGCCCGAAGCTGAGCGAGGAGTTTCAACTACTGACCCTCGAACTGAGAGCCGGGATGAGCAGGGACGATGCACTCAGGAATATGGCGATGCGCACTGGAGTAGAAGAGCTGAACGTGCTGGTAGCCATGCTGATCCAGGCACAACGCTTCGGCACCAGCGTGGGCGATTCCTTGCGTGTGCATTCGGAGAACCTGCGCCTGAAGCGGCGGCTGCGCGCTGAAGAGGCCGCTGGAAAGATTGCGGTAAAGCTGCTTTTTCCGCTCATATTCTGCATCTTCCCATCGCTCCTGCTGGTCTTGCTCGGCCCGGCTTTCATTCAGATTCTTCGCGTGCTGCTGCCCGCGCTCTCTCAGACAGGTGGCGGCGCGCCGCTGTAGTGATGGTTGGAGGAACCATGAAACATGCCACTGAAGAACGCGTCGATGTTGTCAGGCTCCGATTCCTGCTTGGCGTCAAGCTGGCGGCCTTCAACCAGTTTGTGGCGAGGCAACTGGGACTGAGCGTTACCGACCTGGAATGTCTCGAAGTCGCCTACTACGACGAAGTGCAACCCGTTACGCCGGGCCGGCTGTCGAAACTGATGGGGCTATCGCCAGGCAGTATCACGACTTCCCTGAAGAACCTCGAAAATGCCGGTCTGATAAGACGTGAGCCCGACCCGACCGATGGGCGGCGCATTCTGTTGCGCTTCATTCCAGGCAGCCGTGCAACGATCAATGCCTGGTTCGAACCTGTCAACCGCAACCTGGCCGATCTTGATGGAACGCTCGATAGTGAAGAACTCGCAAATATCAAGAAGTACTTCTTGGGCCTGTTGAAAATCATCGATGACTACATGGCCGACAACCAGCCGGTTTGCGTCACAATGCGGCGATCGTGAGTGGTCGCGGCTCTGACGTTGCGGATTCGGAAATTAAAGAGCCGCCGAAGCGGCGTGTGCGCATTCGGCACTTGCTACGCGTGAGTCGCGCTATTACCGTTCGAAGTTTTCTTTTATGTCGAAGGTTGCCGTAACCGCGCCTGCGTTGATGCCGGAAATATCCTGAACCTTGTATTCTTGCTTGACGCGTGAGAACGATAAGCTCACATGCTCGGCGTAGTGATCTTCATATATAACTGGCTCGACGGACGTTATAACAACGTCACCCATAGTTACTTTCAGGAATTCAAGGGGATTTCCCCCGGCTTTGCGTGTTGTCAGGATCACTTCGGGAATGTGTCGGCCCGTTAGGCAGTAGCGCATAAGGTTAGGGCTCGAACGGTCTATCTGGTGAACAAAATTCAGATCGTTAATTGTTGCCTTCCCTGCACCTCCCCCCGATCCCGACATCATCGAAGAAGGTTGCGACATTTTCCAGCGCCGGCTATCAATTTCAATTTCGTCTTTGTGTAGAGCATCATGCGATTCGCCAGAAATGCCGCTGATCTTCAAAAAGATGTCTGCCATATCAGTTTCCTTGTTTCATGTGTTCGAAGTGCCGATGTGTCGGAGTGCGCCGCGCGCGTGCTACATAGGGCTCTTCAGTAGCGCGTCCAATTCCTTCGTGTGGGCCTGCGTAATGGTAGTCATACATTCCCAAAAACTGACGTAGCGACTTGAGGCGGGGCCATTCTTATAGGCGACGCTGTAACAAGTTTCGTCGCGGTAGTTGATCCACGCGCTTCGAGCTTTTGAGATGTGTGGAAGCGCGAGCGGCTCATTTTCTTTTTCTGCTTCCGAATCAGACTTCCTGAACGCTGTAGCGACCGCATCGAACTTATGTAGCAGCGTCGCTTCTGCGCGCTCAAACTTCGCATGTGCGCATTGCTCCATGTCCGCGGTGGACGCATGCTCGCCCGTATCGCACAGGTGCGCGATTTCGGCGGGCGCATGACCTGCGAAATACCGTGAAGACGGCTGGAACGTGCGGTAGTCGAACTCGCCTGAGTAGATGGTCTCTGCCTGAACCGATCCAGAGAGAGCGAGAGCAATTGAAAGCACTACGGGGTCAGTGTGCCGCATCGTAGACTCCAGAAGCAAACAAGCGCGCTTCCTGAAACCGGCGACGTTTTAGATTCTTGTTGTGTCCGACGCGATACGGCAAGATGAAGTCAAACAATTTATTGTATTCGCCGCTATTGACTTTGGTAACGAGTGCATCGGCACCAGTGAAAGGGCCGCAATTGAAGACTATGCTAACCAGGGCGTCGTATTCAAACTGGTAAAGCGGCACCCAGATGTCGCGATTCAACCGGCCTTCCATACGGTCCAGGTCGGCTCTAAGCAGACTCTGCGCGCGTTGTAAAGTAATCTTGTCACCTACTTTAAGTTGGTCGGCGTCAACCACAAGGTGTCCGCAACCTACGGTCGGTAAGCCACGGTTATCTTTGTAGACTTCCAGTATGAATCCATCTGTGACCTGATGGCCCTGGAAGTTCTTCCCGTTGAGCACACCCGATTCCAGCACTGCTACAAATTCAAGCGCGTAACTTGACACGCTCCACGGTTTGCAATGCCGTGATGAATAGGCCGTAAATACTGAACCTGGGTCGTTGTTCGTGGTGCATACGCAAAGCGCTTCTGTCATGCTGCCCGCATTAGCTCTGCCACCGAAATTTTGTCAATACCGCCAACACACGCCAGAGTAAGGCCGGCAAACATTGCTGGCCCGACCCGTTGAGACGCGCCCACCGCGCGCGCTGAGCGCATCAATAGTTGCAAAGCGGTGTAGGGTGCCTTTATTGACTTCGTTATCCGACATGTTTTCTAGTCTCTGGTGAGTAGCGGGATGCACTACGGGCCAGTACATGGCCGGCAATGCCGACGCGCGGCTATTGCTGCTTGCCCCCCGCCTGATTGGAACGTATCGGGCCATTACGCGGTATCAGAAGAATTCGAAAAATGTGCAGGATTTTTCCTTGGCCGCAGGTTGCGATGGCAAGCCCGGTTGGGATGGTGCTGGCAAACCGCGATTCGATTCGGTGCATGGCCATTTCGCCTACGACGAGGGCACACGCTGGTGCGACAAACCGGGTTTGCTGCGCCGGTTTTGGTTTCGTGCGCGTACCGATACACTGTAAATCACCTCATGGTCTTCTGATCCACTTCAATGACCTCACCCGACCGGTATCAAATCCGTTTTAGCGCTTCTCGCACCGTTAGCGGAGACAGCGTCTGCATGTTGACCCGTACGAACTCACGTACGGATTTGTCATCCCATCTGGCGTAGTCGCGCAATGCCCAACCAATGGCCTTGCGAATGAAGAATTCCTTTTCGCCGGCCAATTGCTTCGCGTAGCGGAACAGGCGCTGCCTGTCGGTATTCAGTCTCCATCCACGCTGATGCAGCATCGCTGCCCGGCGGACCCAGACGTTTCCGTCCTGTACCCATTCGTCCATCGAAGCCTGGCCTTCGCCCGAGGCACGGTCACTCGCGAGCAGCACGGCACCGATGACCGAAGTGAGTCCGTCAACGGTCTCCCACCAGGATTCCTGCGCGAGCAATTCGCGCAATGTCGAAATATCGTCGATCGATAGTAAGCGATGGTGCCGCATGAGCAGATCGATGGCCGTGTAGCAGTATTCGCGCTCCCCCTTGTTCCACAGCTGTCGAGCCGCGTCGAGCAGGGAATGCGACGACGGCCAGTGTTGCGCGATCAGCGTCTTGACGGCAGCGCGCCGAACCGGCGCCGGTAGCCCAAGAAATACATAACGGTTCAACATGTACCGCTCCATCTTCGCTGCCTGTTCCGGATTTGCGAGCGGCCGGAATGCCGCCTCGATGGCATCTGCGAATTGCTTCGGTGTCGTGCTCACGCGCCCCTCGTTTTTCTGCTTGCCGTATTCATACGATCGACGCTATCACACTCGCCCGGCGCAGAGTCACGGCGCGGAGCCTCCCGTCGCGCGCGTCACCGCGCTCATTCCAGGCAGGTGCGTTGCCGCGTATTCCCCGTTCCTGTTGGGTCAACCCTACCGCAAGTGTAGGGAGGTGCCCCATCCCGCCGCCCGTTGGCCATCTGCAAAATCCAGATACGGGAAGGTGTGACGATGCACCTGGTCCCGTGATCGCAGAGCCCGACGGCAGCGCGCCCCCCGCGCTGACCGACTCCTCAGCGGAGGTCCTATGCTCAGTACCCTCGCATATCGCAACGGCGTGGCGGCGCTGTTGCTGCTGTTGTTCGCGTTGCCGTCTTTCGCGCAGTCGTTCCGGGTGCAATGTCCGCTCACCACCACGCTGCATCCGAATGCGTTGCCGTCAGGCGCGGGCGAACCTGCCTACACGGGCCCGTCCTTCACGGGATCGACCTCTCAGCCGACGAACGTCGTGAACGGCGCGATCAAATGCCAGCAGATCTCGGGCGGCGACGGCTATGCGACGATGGCCGACGGCACTCAGACGTATCTGTTCGCATTCGGCCCATTGTCCGGTCTTGCGGACATCAAGAAGGGACTGCCGGGCACCGAATTCGCGTCGGTGTTCAACGTGGTCGGCACGGCCGCCGATCCCAACTACAACGGCGCGATCGGTCTCGTGCCCGATCCGGAGTCGACGCCACCGGGACAGCTGACGGGCCACGTCGATCCGCGCCAGATCATGGACGTGGGCGTGATGAACGGCAACATGCCCGCGCCGACCATGGCCATCGACGAGGACGACGAGTTCTTCCTCACATTGACCAACGTCGGCATGATCATGCGGCCCGACCTGTTCGAGCAGCATACGGTGCACTTCCACGGCTATCCGAATGCGTCGTCGTTCTACGACGGCGTGCCGGACGCGTCGGTCGCGATCAATATCGGCGCGAGCTTCACGTACTACTACCTCGCGCCCGACGCCGGCACCTACTTCTGGCACTGCCACATCACGCCGCCTGAGCATTTGCAGATGGGCATGGTCGGGCAGATCTTCGTGAGGCCGCGCCAGAACCGCGTGGCGGGCGGCGCCAGGCTCTACGATGCACTGTTGCAGCAACAAAAAGATCCGCGCACGGCGTGCGGCAACGACATTCTCTGCTCGACGCCGCTGCCGCTGCCGAACGGATACATGCATGCGAACAACAAGAGCGGCACGCCGACGCTCTACGCGTACAACGACGGCGACGGCACGACGGCTTATGACGTCGAGTACCCGGTGCAGATTCACGGCTTCGATCCGAACTTCCACTTCGTGGGCATGACGTTCAATCCGGAGCCGTTCACCGATATGAAGGACAAGTACTTCCTGCTCAACGGCCGCAGCTATCCCGACACGGTCACGGAAGGTCCGATACAGACGCCCGTCGCCGACGGCTCGCAGCACTTCTCACAGCCGCTGCCCGCACTCATCAACATTCCGGCCGGCGGCAAGGCGCTCTTGCGGATTTCGGACCTCGACACGAGCGAATTCCAGACGCTCGCCTCGCTGGGAATTCCGATGCATGTGATCGGTGTCAACGCGCGCCTGCTGCGCGACCTGGCGGGCAACGACATGACCTATATGACCAACTCGATCACGCTCGGCGGCGGCGAGTCGATCGACGTGATTCTCGATGCGAGCGACACGAGCCGCTACGCGCCGGGCTCTGTCTTCTATCTGTACACGCCGAACCTCGATCACCTGTCGAACGATGCCGAGAACTTCGGCGGATTGATGACCGAGGTCCACATCTGTCAATCGGTGGACCCGACCACGAAGTCCTGCATCTAGGAGATGAGCCGTGGGCAACATCATCGACAACTTCTGGCGCGCAAGACACGCGCGCCGCCGCCCGGCGCTGCGTTTCACGCTCGCCCACGCGCTCTTCTGCGCGGCTCTCGTCACGCTGCTGTACTGTCTGAATGCGCACGCGGCCGCGCCCGGCATCACGGGGACGAGCTTCGATCTCAGCGCCGAGGCCAACCGCATCAGCCAGCCTGACGGAACGAGCGTCTACGCGTGGGGCTACGGCTGCCGCACCGCGCCGTCGGGCTTTTCTCCCGCCAGCATTCCCGGCGCGAACTGCCCGAGCATGCAGGTGCCGGGGCCGACGCTGATCGTGAAGCAGGGCGACGTCGTCACCGTCACGCTGACGAACAACCTGCCCGAAGCGGCGGGCAACACGTCGATCCTGTTTCCCGGCTTCCAGGTCTGCGCCGCCGCGCTCACAACGGACGGCACCTGTCCGACGACGCTCACGGGCGTGCCGGGCCTGCTCACGCGCGAAGCGACGCACGGCAACAGCGTGACGTACAGCTTCGTCGCTTCGACGCCGGGCACGCATGCGTACTACAGCGGCACGCAGGGCGATCTGCAGGTGGAGATGGGCCTGTCGGGCGCGATCATCGTGCTGCCGACTTCGGCGCCCGGCGCGCTCGCCGTGCCCGCCGGCTGCCGCGCCGTGCAGGGGACGCTGCCCGACGGCCAGCCCGACTTCCGCAATGCCGCTGCCGCGTATAACCATCCATCGACCTGCTACGACCGCGAGTACCTGTTCCAGTTCTCGGAGATGGACCTGCGCATCCACACGCAGGCGGAGCAGGAAGCGAGCAAGCCGTGCTCGCAGCCGACGGGCTGCATGTCCGTCGAGACCGAGCCGTATCACCCCTCGTATTTCATGATCAACGGCCGCTCGATGCCCGACGACATGGACCCGAACTACGCGCAGCAGTATCCGCATCAACCGTACAACGGCAATCCGCACATGCATCCAGGCGAACTCGTGCTGTTGCGCGTGATCGGCTCGGGCCGCTGGCAGCATCCGTTCCACGAGCACGGCAATCACGTGCGCGTGCTCGCGCGCGACGGCAATCTGCTGCTGAGCAAGACGGATGCGACGAAGCTCGCGGGTCCGCTGCTCTTCACGACGACCACGACGCCCGGCCTCGCGATGGACGGCATCTTCTACTGGACGGGCAAGGGGCTCAACTGGGATGTCTACGGCCATACAGCGGGCGACGGCAGCGTTTGCGTTCCCGATGCGAACGGCTACTACACCGTCAACAGCAATCCGCCCGCGCCGCCCAATGCGCCGAACTACTACGAGTGGTGCGCCGATCACGACAAGCCGCTCGAAGCGCATCCGTTCGGCAATGTCGGCAGCGGCGGCCCCGTGACGTTGCCCGATGCGCGCGTGCTGACGAACGGCCCGTGGTACGGCGGCAGCCCGTATCTCGGCCCCGACGCGACGATCCGCGCGACTTCGTTCACGGGCACGACGCCGCCGAGCGGCACGATCGCGAATCCGCCGACCTCCGAAGCCGGATTCGCCTACATGTGGCATTCGCACAATGAGCGCGAGATCACCACGAACAACATCTTCCCTGGCGGAATGATGATGATGATGCTCGTCGATCCGCAGGCGTTCACGATCAACGAAGGCAATTAGAGAGACGGGGAGAATCGCGATGAGATCCAGCGATTTCAACAGAACGCTTGCCGGCCTTGTGAAGTGCGCCGCGGCGGCAGCGCTGATGACGGCGAGCGCGATGGTCTGCGCGCAAAGCGTGACCCTCACTGCAAAGGCCCAGACGATTGCGCTTCCCGACGGACAGGTCGTGCCGATGTGGGGCTATACCTGCTCGATGCCGGCCGTTTCGCCCGCAACCTGCGCGGCGACGAATCCAGGCGCGGGCGCGAACTGGTCGCCCGTCGTGATCACGACGCCGCCCGGCTCGCTCACGATCAACCTCGTGAACGCTCTGCCCGGCAAGGTGCCGACCTCGCTCGTGATCGTCGGCCAGCTGGGCGGCGGTCTCGGCACCATACCTACGAGGACCGCGAGCCCCGTTCACCCGACGCAGACGGCGACCACCTGGCCCATTGCCGGTACAGGCAGCGGAGCGAGCTTCACGCCGCCCGCGCAACCTCCGCGCGTGCAGTCGTTCTCGACTGAAGTGAAGCAGTCGCCTACGGCGGTAGGCAGTGCGACGCCACTGACCTGGAACAACCTGCGCCCAGGCACCTATCTGATCGAATCGGGCACGCACCCGTCGATCCAGGGGCCGATGGGCCTCTATGGCGTGCTCGTCGTCACGACGCCGCCCACGGCGGGCTCGCCGCAAGGGACAGCCTATCCGAACGTCAAATACGATGCGGACCTGCCGCTCGTGCTGAGCGAGATCGACCCCGTGCAGAACCAGGCCGTGGCGACGGCCGTCGCCACGACGGGCTTCAGCGAGACGCGCGTGTGGTCCGGGCTGTCGGGCGGCTGCGGCGATCCCACGTCGGCGACCTACGGCACCTGCTATCCGCCCGCCGTGAACTACGATCCGCGCTATTACCTGATCAACGGCGTCGCATTCGATCGCTCGAATGCGAATGGCTCCGCGTTCCCCGTGACGGCGCCCGCATCGACCACAACGACGACTGGCCAGATCCTGCTGCGCTTCGTCAACGCGGGCCTGCGCATGCATGTGCCGTCCGTCGTCGGCGCGCAAACGGGCACGCCGCCCGTATCCGGCTTCTCGCTGATCGCAGAGGACGGCAACGTGCTGCCGGGCAATCCGCGCGTGCAGAGCGCCGTGTTCCTTGCCGCCGGCAAGACCTACGATGTCCTGATGAACTCGCCGACGGCGGGTGCGTTCGCGCTGCCGCTGTTCGACCGCCAGCTGAGCCTGTCGACCAACAACCAGCGCGACGGCGGCATGCAGGGCTATATCAGCGTGAACGGCGGCGCGCTGCCGACCTCGGCGGCGGGCAATGCGAACGCGAAGGCGAACCCGGACTCGTACTACCTCGTCGCGGGCAATACGCTCGCGGTCTCGGACCCCGGCAAGGGCCTGATTGCCAACGACGTGGGCGTCTACGGCGTGCAGATCAAGACGCAGCCGACGGGCGGCACGCTGACGCTGAATCCCAACGGCACGTTCACCTATGTGCCGAATTCGGGCACCACATCGGACAGCTTCGTCTATCAGGCCAACGGCAACCCCGCATTGACGGCGACGGTGACGCTCAACGCGTGCTCAGGGAGCCAGAGCTGCCAGTCGGGCCCGCCCATCGCGTCGGATGACGCGTTCAGCAGCAATATCGCGTCGCAACTGCATGTCGGCGCGCCGGGCGTGCTCGCTAACGACCATGATCCGGCGGGTCTGCCGCTCACGGCGTCCATCGTCGGTGGCGCGTCGGGCGGCACGGTGACGCTGAACAAGGACGGCTCGTTCAACGTCGCGCCCAATGCTCCGCCCGTCGGCAATGCGACGGCGACCGTGACGTTCCAGTACACGGCCGTCAATTCGCAGAGAACGGCGAGCACAAACCCGGCGACCGTCACCGTGACCTTCAAGGGCGGCAGCGGTCTCGTCGTCGCGGTCAAGGACGCGAAGGTGGGCACACTCATCAACGACTATCGCTGGATCATCGAGGAAGACCGCACGTTCCAGATCGATCCCGCCTGCCAGGTGAACTCGTCGACGACGCGGCCCGCGTCATGCCCGCCGCTGCCCGTGCCGAGCCTCGGCACGAGCTTCCACACGAGCTATATGCCCGTCGTCGCGGCGGGGTGCGTCGGCACCGTGTCGTGCGAGTCGGGACAAACCGTGTTCGATCCCGGCACGAACACGCACGTGCCCGCCGTGTGCGATGTCGGCAACGGCGTGTGCCGCACGGACGCGGCCCAGCAAGCGGCTGTCGATCCATCGCAGGTCGCGCTCGATCCGACGAAGCACTACTACCTGTCGATCCTGCCCGGCGACGCGGGCAACACGTTCACGGCCGGCGCGGGCGCACCACAGCCCGTCGACCCGAAAAATCCGGACGGCCCTCAGCGGCAGTTCGATATCGCGAAGGATTGCCCGTCCGGTCCGGGCGGCGCGGACTTCGCGCCCGGCACGGGCACCTGCGGACACGCGATGGGCGGCGCGGCGATTGCGCCCGCGCAGCATGCCGTCAACGTGCTGTTGCAGCAGACGCCGTTGCAGACCGCGAAGATCTCCGTGTTCGTGTTCGAAGACGATGCGCCCGTGAACGGCGAAGTCGACGTGAGCGGCGGCACTGACGCATTCGGCACGGCGCGCGAGCCGGGCCTCGGCGGCTTCGAAATCAAGCTCTTCGACGACGCGGGCGGCACGGGCGATTCGACGGGCCAGATGACCTACGACATGTTCAACATGCCGCTGTCGAATTCGCTGCAAGGGACGATCGATCCGAGCACCGGGCTCGACGCCTGTCCGATCACGAAGGCGGCGAACGACGGCCTCGTCGGCATGATCCCGACCTGCCCGAAGTTCGAATCGGACGGCAAGACGATGTCGCCGCTCGTGGGCCAGGCGATCATCGCGAACCTGATGCCGGGACGCTACGGCGTCGTCGCGACGCCGGCCGCCGATCGCATCGCGAGAGGCGAAGAGTGGCTGCAGACCAATACGCTCGACGGCCAGAAGGCTCACGACGCGTTCATCAAGGTGGGCGGCCCCGCATACTTCCAGGAGTTCGGACCGGCGGGCTTCCACGTGACGATCGGCTTTGCCAATCCGAAGATCATCAACGCGCGGCTGCCGGGCATCTGCAACGGCGTGGCGTGCAATAACGGCATCACGGGCAAGATCACGAATCTGCACTACAGCCGTCCGCCCAACGAAAACCTCTACAGCAGCGGCTCGCGCGATTCGCTGGGCTTCACGCAGTGCTATGTGAGCGTCGGCGATCCCGATCTCGAGGACGTCGCGTTCACGAAGTGCAACGCGGACGGCACATTCAGCATCAATGGCCTGCCGGACGGTCTGTTCCGCATCACGGTGTTCGACCAGTGGAACGACCAGATCGTCGACGGTCTCGCGACGGCCGTGCAGCTGAAGGGCGGACAGGTGCAGAACGTCGGCGATCTGCCCGTGCTGCAATGGCATACGAACCTCTATACGCGCACCTACATCGATACGAACAACGATGGCGTTTCGCAGGACAGCGAGCCCGGTCTCGCGCTCGTGCCGACCAATATCCGCTTCCGCGACGGCAGCTATTCGAACTTCAACAACACGGACCTGAATGGCTACGCGTCGTTCAACGAAGTGTTCCCGCTCTTCAACTGGTACATAGCGGAGGCCGACACGACACGCTACAAGCAGACGGGCGTGCATGTCGTCTACGACGCGGGCGGACCGCCTGACGGCACGCCTGGCGGCGGCAACTCGTCGATTGCGGCGAACTTCGCGAACACGCAGGAATCGTCGACGTCGCATCTGCCGTCCGACCTGCGCGTGCCGGGCGCGGTCTACTGCAACGACGCGGACTGCAGCGACCGCTCGGGCACGAACCCGTCGACGGGCCGCATCGATCCGCCATGGGTCACGACGATGGGCTGGCAGGGCTTCTCGGGCCAGAACTCGTTCATCGAGTTCGGCAAGGCGCCGTTCGGTGCGAACGAGAACGGCGGCATTCATGGCGAAGTGATCTACGCATCGACGCGCCCGTTCGACGATCCCGCTCTGCTGCTGCATACGAGCTGGACGCCCAACGTGCCGAACGTGACAGTCAATCTGTACGCGGAGGGCACGGCGCCCGATGGCACGCAAAGCCTGACGCTGGTCGATACGACGAAGACGAGCAGCTGGGACGACTGGGCCCAGGGCTTCCGTTCGGACGGCAAGCCGAACATGAACTGCCCGGGCCAGGAAACCACCGATCCGTTCTTCTTCACGCTGAAGAACAGCCCGCAATGGCTCGATCCGCAAAAGCGTCCGCTGCCTTATAACTCGCAGTTCAAGTGCTACGACGGCATGCACGCGTTCAACCAGCTCCAGCCCGCGCCGTACGACGGGATGTACCAGTTCCCGAGCGTGACGGGACGCGATCCGTCGAAAGGCACGCCGACGGGGTCCAACTGCGCGATCTGCAGCAAGCAGGCCGATGGCTCGTACATGCTGCCCCCGGGCAAGTATGTGGTCGAGATCATCGTCCCGCCGGGCTATGAGCTCGTGAAGGAGGAAGACAAGAACATCCTGATCGGCGACAACTACATCGCGCCCGTCACGCAGCAGTTCGGCGGGCTGGGCAACATCTTCATCCTGCCCGACCAGGCGGCCGTGAACTCCACGTACAACCGCAACAACGCGCAGAACCCGACCACCGATCTCGGCTCGTCGCCGCGTCACGAAGGCGACACGGGCAGCGTCGAGACGTTCTGGCCGTGCGTCGGAGCGCTGCGCGTCGTGCCGGATTACATCAGCCTGTTCCCCGGCTCGCAGGAAGTCGCGCCGTTCGCGGGCGCATCGCGGCACCTGTGCGACCGCAAGGAAGTCGTGCTGACGGACCAGATGTCGGTGCTCGCGAAGTTCTGGGTGTTCAGCTCGACGCATGTGGCCGCGCACTTCACCGGCTTCATGCTCGACGACTTCTCGTCGGAGTTCGATCCGTACTCGCCGCAGTTCGGCGAAAAGTTCGCGGTGCCGAACGTGCCCGTCTCGCTGAAGGACTTTGCGGGCAACGAAGTGAGCCGCGTGTATTCGGATCAATGGGGCATCTTCAACGGGATGAACTATTCGACGTGGGAAGTGAATCCGCCGAACCCGACGGGCTACGCGCCGACGATGATGGTCGCCTGCATGAACGATCCCGACATGCCGGACCCCGCGCATCCTGGGCAGACGATCCGCGATCCGCTGTTCAACCCCGCGTACAGCCAGTTCTGCTACGAGATACCGTTCATGCCAGGCCAGACGCAATACATGGATACGCCCGTCGTGCCCGTGTCCGCGTTCGCGGACGGCTACAACCCGCCCGATTGCGCGTATCCCGATGCGACGCCCGCGATCTCGTCGGTGACGGGTGACACGAGCAACGGTGGCGCGGGTCCTTGGGTGAGCGCGGCCAACCATACGCTGACGATCAAGGCGCTCGGCGACCAGCAGGTGCTGAACCACGCGTATGGCGGTCCCGCGGCGACCACGGCGCCGTACAACCAGAAGTTCGTCACGCGGCACTATGGCTTCGGCGCGCAGCAGGGCACCGGGTCGGTGACGATCGGCGGCGTGAATGCGCCTGTGACTTCGTGGTCGGATACGCAGATCGTCGTCAGGGTGCCGTCGCTGTCGGCGAGCCAGTCGAGCTGCACGATCCAGCAGCGCGGCGTCAACACGCAGACGCGCTGCGGCGAACTCGTCATCACGTCGGACAACGGCAAGAAGTCGATCGACACCGTGACGGTGACGATCGGCGGCAAGGCGCCGACCTATGTCTCCGGCGAGAACGCAACGAACAACGCGATCCAGACGGCCATCGACAAGGCGACGCCGGGCGACATGATCATCGTCGGTCCGGGCAACTACAACGAGATGCTGCTGATGTGGAAGCCGGTGCGTCTGCAAGGCGTGGGCGCGCCTAGCGTGGTCGTGAACGCGAACACGCATCCGTCGGGCAAGGTCGATCCGTGGCGCAGACAGGTCGACTGCGTGTTCGGCGTCGCGCTCAACGGCAGCCCGATCACGTCGGGCAATCCGTACGATCCGTCGGGAACGTACACATGCTCGGCCGCGATGCAACGCCAGGTGGATGCGATTCCGCTCGAGCCGACGGTAGGCTGGGACAACACGCTCAACGGTAATCTCGGCGAGCTGCTGATGGAGCCGACGCTGATGGGCGCGTACGAAGGCGCGGGCATCACCGTGCTTGCGAAGGGCGTGCGCGACGTGCGCGTGGGCGGCCAGTTGCAGCCCGATCCGAACTGCACGGCGAACGGCGTCTGCGTGCCGCTCACGGCCAGCAACGCGGATTGCAACACGTATTCGAGCAACTTCCTGTGCAATCCATCGCGTGTGGACGGCATCACGTTCACGAACAGCTCGCAGGGCGGCGGCGGCATCTTCCTGCACGGCTGGAACCACTATACGGAGGTGTCGAACAACCGTGTCTTCAGCAATGCGGGCACGCTGACGGGCGGGATCACGGTCGGCCAGGTCGAAGTGCCCGACGGCACGATCGCCAACGATGGCTTCACGCAGGAGCCGTTCGCGTACAACACGCATGTCAACGTGCACCACAACTCAGTGACGTCGAATGCGTCGTACGGCGACGAGATCAACTCGACGACGCCTTCGTCGGCTGCGGGCGTGACGTTCTGCTCGGGCGCGGACAACTATCACTTCAACTACAACTGGGTCTGCGGCAACATGAGCAGCGGCGACGGCGGCGGTGTCGCGCACTTCGGCTTCAGCTACAACGGCGACCTGTCGCACAACTGGGTCCTGTTCAACCAGAGCAACAACCCGACGCTGCCGACGTACGGCGGCGGTGTGATCGCCCAGGGCGTGCCGCCCGACGGCACGTTCTGCGAGAACAACCCGGTCGATATCGACTGCGCGCCGCAGCTCTCGGATGGCGTCGGGCCGGGGCTCGTGATCGACGGCAACCTGATCGTCGGCAACACGGCCGAAAGCGGCAAGGGCGGCGGCCTGCGGCTGCAGAACATCAACGGCACCGACGTGCAGCGCAGCCCCCGCACCCGCAACCGCTGGTACGAGGTGAGCGTAACCAACAACATCATCGCGAACAACGTGGCGGGCTGGTCGGGCGGCGGCGTGTCGATACAGGACGCCGTGCGGGTGAACTTCATCAACAACACGGTGATGTCGAACGACTCGACGGCTTCCGCTGGCGTGCTGTTCAATACGCCGCTGGCCGCGCAGGCCAACGTCGGTCCGCCGAACTGCACGACGGTCGGCTCGGAAACGACGTGCAGCCCGATCACGACGTCGACGATGCAGCCGTCCGGCCTCGAGACCGCGAAGCACACGCAGAACTTCCTGACCGCGTTCTCGGCGGGCAACGCGGGCTGTCCGACCGGGCAGGACTGCAGCCACTTCTCGTTCCCCGTGCTGAACAACGATGTGTTCTGGAAGAACCGCACGTTCTACATCACCGTGGGCGGGCTGAATCCGAACATCCCGGGCTTGCAGAACACCGTCGCGCTGAACCCGACGCTGAACCAGGCGGGACATCAGACGGGCTACTGCGATCCCAACGCCGTGTACTGGGATATCGGCACCTATGGCGATACGAAGCCGTCGGATCACTCGTCGGGCATGAGGCTCACGCCGCAGTACTCGATCCTCACGGATGCAGGCGACTATCCGAACGCGCACAACAGCGGAGCGGACCCGAACGTCGTGAGCATGTACTGCAACGGTGCACGCGTGCCGCCCGAAGGCGGAGGCAACGGCTTCGCGGTGCCGCCCGGCATTGCCGACACCGTGCTGCCCAATCCGCTGTTCGGCCTGCTGCCGTCGGCGACGCCGGATGAAGGCAACCAGTGGATCAACATGTCGTACGGACCGCTGTCGCTCTTCAACATGACGTTGGGTTCGGGCAGCACGGGCTATGGCGTGCCGCTCGGCAACTACTCGATCAAGACGGGGTCGCCCGCCGTCAATGCGGGCACGAACGCCGGCGCGCCGAATCACGACTTCTTCGGCACGCAGCGTCCGCAGAGCGGCGCCTATGACATCGGCGCGGTGGAGCTGCCGCGCACGGGGCTCTTCGCCGGCGGCAACCTGCCGTTCGCGCCGGGCGCGCTGCTCGACCTGCTCAACCAGGTCCTGGGCACTGGCGCGGCGGGAACGGGCGCTCCGCAGGCGAACGCGACCACGGGAGTCGTGCAATGAGACGCGTGGCGATAACGGCCGCGGCTGCGTGGCTCTGCTGTGCCGCATTGCCGGCGATGCCGGCAGCGGCGCAGCAGACTCAACCGGTGCAACAGGTGCAACAGGTGCAACCGGCGCAGCGGGTGCAGAAGGTGGGGATGCACGGCGGCGACCCGCACGCGTCGCACGCGTCGCATTACCTGCCGATGAAGCTGCCAGGTCACGCGCGCGCTTTCTATCAATCGGTGCGCGGGATCGACAACCTGAGCGTGCGGCGCACGGCGTCGGGCAATCTGTTGCGCTTCAGCTATCGCGTGACGGACCCGGCGCTCGCGAAGCTGCTCGGCGACAAGAGCACGACGCCTTATCTCTACGGCGAGGCCAATCATGTGCTGCTCGAAGTACCCGTGATGGACAACATAGGCCAGCTGCGTCAGACGGGCACGCTTCAGGTCGGCCAGGAATACTGGATGGTGTTTTCGAACAAGGGCAATGTGGTTAAAGCGGGGGACCGCGTCCACGTGCTGATCGGTTCGTTCCATATCGACGGGCTGGTCGTCGAATAATGCGCGGCGTGTGCGCGGCGCGACATTGAGGAGATCGACATGACTCGGGGCATTCTGATGGCGGTTTGCACGACGGGCGCGATAGCGGCGAGCGCGGTCTCGCACATCGCGCTGGCGGCGGGTGGCGGCGGCATGAGCGCGGCGCAGGTCGTCGAGCGCAACGTGGCCGCGCGCGGCGGATTGCAGGCGTGGCGCGCCGTCGGCACGATGACGATGAGCGGACAGATCGATGTCGGCGGCAAAAAGCCCGTCAAGCTGCCGTTCGTCATGACGATGAAGCGGCCTCACAAGAGCCGCTTCGAGCTGAACTTCGACAACCAGATCGCGTTCCAGGTCTACGACGGCACGCAGGGGTGGAAGGTGCGGCCGTTCCTCGGCCGCAATGTCGCGGAGCCTTATACGGCGGCTGAAGTGAAATCGGCGGCGGAAACGGCGGACCTCGACGGCCCGTTGATCGACTATGCGGCGAAGGGCAGCCAGGTCGCGTTGCGGGGCATGGATACCGTCGAAGGGCACCGTGCATACAAGCTTCTGCTGACGACCAAAGATCACGCGCAACGGCACGTGTGGATCGACGCGTCGAGCTATCTCGAGCTGAAGATCGAAGGCGATCCGCGCAAGCTCGACGGCCGGATGCATGCCGTTTCCGTCTACTACCGCGACTATCGCCGCGAGAATGGACTGATGGTGCCGCATCTGCTGGAGACGCAGGTGAAGGGCGTGAAGCAGAAGCATCAGATGACGATCGAGCGCGTCACCGTGAACCAGCCCGCCGACGATGCGCTCTTCGCGAAGCCGCAGTTGCCCGCGCAGCCGCAGTCCGCGCCCGCGAAGGTCGCGGGCAGATGACGTTGCGCGTTCGAGGGGGCCGATCATGAAACGCTTCACGTCATGGCTGCTGGCGGGCTGTGTGTCCGCGCTCGCATGGGCGCAGATGCCCGCCGCCGAGCAGTTGCTCACGGTCGACGAGGTCATCGCGAAGAACGCGGCCGCGCGCGGCGGCGACGAAGCCTGGCGCAAGGTCCGCACGATGATCTGGATGGGACATGTCGAAAGCGCCAATGCGCCGAATCCGAACGCGCCGTTCATGCTGGCGATGCGGCGGCCGAGCAGCACGCGCTTCGAGATCACGGCGATGAACCAGCGGATCGTGCGCATATTCGACGGCAAGGAAGGCTGGAAGATACGGCCGTCGTCGGGCGGCGCGCCGGATGTGCAGCCTTATACGCCGGCGGAAATCCGCTATGCGCGCGACGAGCAGGTGATCGACGGGCCGTTGCTCGATCACACGGCGAAGGGCATTGCGGTGGCGCTCGACGGCATGGATGCCGTCGAAGGGAAGAACGCTTACCGGCTTGCCGTGACCTTGCCTTCGGGCGCGCATCGGCATGTGTGGGTCGATGCCGCATCGTTTCTCGACATCAAATACGATCGCGAAGCGCCGAGCCTGTCGCGCACGCCCGTCACGATCGAAGTGACGTATCGCGACTTTCGCGAAGTCGATGGCTTGCAGGTGCCGTTCGTGATCGAAAGCGGCGTGACGGGCGCGGCGAAAAAAGACAGGCTCGTGCTCGAACGGGTCTCGGTGAATCCGCCGCTCGAGGACGCGATGTTCATCAAGCCCGCGTTGCCGGGGCGGCGCGCATCGGTGGCCGTGGGCGTGAGCGGCATGCCGGCGCTGCGTCGCGTGCCTTAGCCATGGCGCGCGGTCTCGTCGCGAGGGCGGATGCGTTGGCGCAGCGCCTGCTGCGTGTGCTGTTATCGAGCGCGCTCGCCGCGGGCTTGCTGATGTGCGCGCATCACGCTCGCAGCGCGCCGCCCATCGATGTCGGCGAGGCAATCTTTCGCGACGGCATCGCAGGCGATGGCCAACCCGTCGAGGCGACGCATCAGGGGCAAGTCGCGATGCGGGGCGCGACGGCGGCCTGCGTGAACTGCCATCGGCGCAGCGGGCTCGGCTCGAAGGAAGGCAACACGACGATCCCGCCCATCGCCGCGCAGTATCTGTTTCATCCACCCGCGCAGAGCCCGGACGAACTCACGATACCGTTCATCGACGGCGTGCGCACCAGCCGCGAGCCCTATACGGAAGCGACACTCGCGCGCGCGATCCGCGAGGGCATCGATTCCGAAGGCAAGCCGCTCGGTTATCTGATGCCGCAATTCGCGCTCGATGACGCGGATATGCATGCGCTGATCGATTACCTGAAGACACTCGACAGGCGCAGAGCGCCCGGTGTGACGGATACCGTGCTGCACTTCGCGACGATCATCACGCCCGACGCCGACCCGGTGAAGCGGCACGGGATGCTCGATGTCCTCGAACACTATTTCGCCGACAAAAACGCGGCGCCGCTCGGCGCGACGCCCGCGCTGCGCTCGTCGCGCAAGATGATGTTCATGGTCAATCGCCGTTGGGAGCTGCACGTGTGGGAACTGCACGGCGCGCCGGACACATGGCAGGCGCAGTTGCGCGAGCATCTCGCGCGGCAGCCGGTGTTCGCCGTGCTGTCGGGCCTGGGCGGCAGGAACTGGGGGCCCGTTCACGACTTCTGCGAGCGCGAACAGGTGCCGTGTCTGTTTCCGAATGTCGAAGTGCCCGTCGAAAGCGAGCACGATTTCTATTCGATGTATTTCTCGCGCGGCGTGCTGCTCGAAGCGGAACTGATCGCGAAGCGAATACGCGAGCCGTCGAGCTCCTCATCCGGGCGCCCCGTCAAGACGGTGATCCAGGTCTACCGGGCGGGCGACAGCGGCGAGGCGGCGGCCCAGGCGCTCGCTGCGGATCTCACGAAGCAGGGCGTTGCTGTCGAGAATCGCGCGCTACCCGTCAATGCGCGCGTCACGACGGCGCTGCACGGCGCGGCGCATGCGGACGCGCTCGTGCTTTGGCTCAGACCGCCCGACATCGCCGTGCTCGGCGATGCGCCGCCCGCTTCGACGACCGTGTACCTGTCCGGGCTGATGGGCGGGCTGGACCGCGCGCCGTTGTCTTCGCGCTGGCGAGACAGCGTGCGTATCGCGTACCCCGTCGATCTTCCGCAAGGCCGGCGTGTGCGCGTCGACTATGCATTCGGCTGGTTCGCGATACGGCACATTCCCGTCGTCGATGAACGCGTGCAGGCCGACACCTATCTCGCGTGCGGGCTCCTCGCGGAAACATTGAGCCATATGGTCGATGCGTTCGTGCGGGACTATCTCGTCGAACGCATCGACGACATGCTGGAGCATCGCATTCTCACGGGCTACTATCCGCGCCTGACGCTCGCGCCCGGTCAGCGCTTCGCATCGAAAGGCGGGTATATCGTGCGCTTCGCGCAAGCCGACCCGCTGCGCGTCGTCGCGGATAGCGACTGGATCGTGCCATAGCGCCACGCGTTGCGCGCGCCATCGCGGTTTGCGCTCAACTGCTGGCAGGCAGCATCCGCCGGTATTTTTCGAGCACGCGCGGCACGTAGGCGCGCGTTTCGGGAATCAACGGAATCCGATAACCGGCGCGTATCACCGCGTTTTCTCCGGCGTTGTAAGCGGCGAGCGCCAGCTCCATGTCGTCCTTGAACAGATCGAGCAGGAAGCGCAGATAGCGTGCGCCCGCGAGCACGTTGTCGCGCGGATTGAACATGTCGCCATCGGAGAAGCGGCGCGCGGTATCGGGCATCAGCTGCATGAGGCCCAGCGCGCCTTTATCGGAAACGGCGCGCGGGTTGTAGCGCGATTCCACGTCGATGACCGCGCGCAACAACTCGGGCTGCACGTGGAAAGTCTCGCTTGCCTCCGCGATCACGGTTTCGAACTGTGCGCCGTCGACGCGAGAGGATGAAGTGCTGCCTCGCTCTTTCGCGCGGCTCTCGGATGCAGGCGCGGCGACGATCAGCGACATGCCTGCCTTGCCGGGCGTATCGGTCAGCACGACGGCGCCCGTTTTGTCGACCTTGCCGAAGATGTCGGCGTGCGCAGGCTGCGCGAGCGCGAAGAACACAACCAGTACGGCGGATGGCGCGGACGCCGGGTGAGCTGGTCGTGTCGCTGCATGCCCGCGCATGATCGTTCTCCGCTGGTGCTCTGATTGTGTTGCGCGGTCCAGCGGGCAGCAATGGGGCGAGCCCCCCTTTTTCGGACGCGCAAGCGGAGGGCTTTCACCCACTGTACAGAAACGTTACAGGTAAGTCAGGTTTGGCGGAGGGCGTGCTTTGCCAGCGTATCGACGAGTGATGCGAGCATGGAAAGCAATTCAGGCGGCTCGAACCGGCTTGGGTGGAATCTGCCAAAAGACTCGCGGTTTGGCGTCGATTTTCTCTTTTGGCCGATCATCACGGAGCTTTGAAATCGGGAGGAACGAATCAGAAATGAAACGTTTTTGAGCGCAATTTTTACCGGCACTTGACGTTTCTTAAACAACCTGACACTGGTACAGGCCGCGCGAAACTGGCAAGAAGCTTGCTGTTTATGGGGCAAACGCGGGCCGGGACCGGGCTTGGGTACGCGTTGTCAGGTATACGAAATATATGAGTAATACTCACGAAGGAAACAATAGAAAGAAGAAGAATTTTGTGCTCGCTGCTCCATAGCCCGCACACTTCGGAAACGAGGAGCCGAACGTGAATATCAAACATCGGGTGATCATCGCAGAGGACCACGACCTGCTGCGCAATGGACTGCGTTCGATGCTATCGGCGCAGGGCGAATACGAAGTGATCGGCGAGGCGCGCGACGGGAAGGAAGCGTGTCAGCTTGCCATGACGCTTGCGCCTGACCTGATCCTGATGGATCTGTCGATGCGCGGCATGAACGGCATCGATGCGACGGCGGCCATCAAACGGCGATCACCGCTCGTGCGCATCATCGCGTTGACGGTGCATCAGAGCGAGGAGTACGTGCGCGAAGCGTTGCGCGCGGGTGTCGACGGATATGTGCTGAAGGACGTGTCGTTCGACGAATTGCTCTTTGCGATGCGTACCGTGATGCACGGCAAGAAGCATTTGAGCGCCGACGTCTATGGCTTCATGGTCGACTCGTTCGTGACGGGACGCGAGATCGCCTCGCCGAAGAAAGCGTGGGACCTGTTGACGGCACGCGAACGCAGCGTGTTGAAGCTGATTGCGGAAGGGCGGACCAACCGGCAGGTGGGCCAGTATCTGAATCTGAGTCCGAAGACGATCGAGAAGTATCGCGCGAGCGTGATGCACAAGCTCGCCATCGAGAACGTCACGGAACTGGTGCTCGCGGCGATCAGCATGGGACTGCTGACGTCGCTCGCATCGAAATGCGCGGAGCCGGAAACGGACGACAAGCTGTATCACCTGCCCGTCGCCGGCGCGCAGGCCGACGAGGATACGGGTGATGCGCAGAACGGCGCGATGCCGCGCCTGAGCGGCACGGCGGCGGGCTAGTGCAGTCCGCGCTGCTGCGCGTCGAGCAACGCCGCAAGCACGGAGTAAAGACGTAAAGACGCAGCACTAAAGACGCCAGCGCGCGGACACTTCGGTGCCGCCGTGATTGCATGCGTTCATCGTGAATGCGCCGCCTTGCGCTTCCACACGATGCTGCATGCCGATCAGGCCGAGCCCATTCGAACTGGCGTCGTCCGGGCGAAGCGGATGTGTGTCGTAGCCGGCGCCGTCGTCGCGTATCGATAGAAGCAGATGCGCGGCTTCGCGCTGCAACTCGATGCGGATCTCCGAAGCGGCTGCATGCTTGACGATGTTGTTGAGCGCTTCCTGCACGATGCGAAAGATGTCTGCCTTCAGATGCTCGGGGATTTCGCTATCTTCGACGCCGCACGACAGGACGACGCGCAATGTCTCGACGCTTTGCTCGACACGCCGGCAAAGCGTGCTCAGTGCAGCGGGCAGCCCCAGGCGCTCCAGCGCGAGCGGCCGCAATTCCCCGCATATCTGCCGCATTTCGCCAATCGTGTCACGTACCTGAAGCACTGCTGCATCGAGCAGTTGCGCGGCATCGTCGGCCTGTCCGCGTCGCAGACGCATGCGCGCATCCTCGACCATCAGCTTGATCAGCGTCAGCGCCTGGCCCATGCCGTCGTGAAGCTCGGCGGCAAGGCGTTCGCGTTCGCGCTGCTGGCCCCGCGTGAGCCAGATCGACCGCCTGTACGCATCCTTATGTGCCTCTTCGAGCGGCGTCGTTTCGCCATACGCGGGCAACGGCTCGACGAACAGCAAGAGACGCAGAGGCCGCAGATGCGTATGCGCATCGCCCGAGGCAAACGTCTGCTGATACACATGCAAGAGCATCCGATGGCCGGTTCGGCCTGCGAGCGTCACATCGAACGAGCGAAAGGGCTCATTTGCATCGACGACGTGCAGCTGCCGTTCGACTTCCGCGCGGTCCTCTTCGTGCGCGATGTCGGCGAGGCGCTTGCCGGCGAGTTCGGCGCCCGTGTAGCCGAGCAGCGCCGCAGCGCTGCGATTCATGCTGACGATGGCGCCGCCCGATGTCGTCACGGCAAGCGCTGCGCCGCGCGCATCGCTGACGTGCGCCGATTGCGGCTCGGTGTCGCGCATGGCTTTGCCCAGCTTGCGCATCGCGTCGATCAGATCGCGCAGCCTCACGGGCGGTTCAGGCGGCGTAGTGGCATCCATGGGCGCTCCCGGCTGGTTGACCCGAAAAACTCTGAAGCCGCTCGGGGATTGTAGGCTGCGAGCCGCACGCGCCGCAACGGGTCACGTGCTGCGATACGTACGGGGAATACCGTACCTCATGCGGCGGGTCATCCCGCAGGTGGAAGTCTCCTACCGTGCTTTGGGTAGCTTCATCCAATGACGCTCCCAACCCGATTGACGAGACTGAACGAGCAAGGGCGAATTGCGCGCCGGGCCCTGGTTCGCAGCCCGTTGCTTCATGAAGAGGAGGTTGCGATGAACACCCACAAGCTCGTAATCGGCGCGCTCGTCCTGACGGGCGCGGGACTGACCGCGCAAGCCGCGGTGAGCGCCGACGCGCAACAGACGCCCACGGCCGATGCGCAGATGGAGGCGCAACATCGCGACGCTTTGATGAACATGGACGAGGCCAACGCCGATGATGCCATTGCCGATGCCGTCGAGAACAGGCGTGATGACACGATGCAGGACAGTGCGTCGAAAAATGCCGCGATGGAAGGCCTGACGGCAAAACAGCGAGTGATGAAGGAGGCTGCGTCGGCGGGCATGGCCGCACAGGACACGACGACGGAAGAAGCCGCCCCTCATGCCCACGCGATGCCCGCCGACATGCCGATGGACGGGATGCCGATGCCCGCCGCGCACGACGCGACGGCGCCCGCCGACACGATGCCCACTCACGACGACCAGTCGAACGACAAGCTTCACTCGATGACGGACGGACACGAGATGCACGCTCATCATCACGACATGGCGCCGGGCACGACGCGCACGACGGCCGACTACACGTTGCCGTCCGTCACGCTCGTGCGCGACGACGGCAAAGCCGTGTCGCTCGTCGACGAACTCAACGACGGCCGCCCGGTCGTGCTGACTTTCATCTACACGTCATGCACGACGATCTGCCCGATGATCAGCCAGACCTTAGAGCAATTGCAGAACGAACTGGGCAGCGAGCGCGACAAGGTTCACATCGTGTCGATCTCCATCGATCCCGAAGAGGACACGCCCGCGCGGCTGAAGGCCTACGCGGAGCGCTTCGGCGCGGGTCCGCAATGGCAGTACTACACGGGCACGGTGGAAGCGAGCGTCGCGGCGCAGCGCGCGTTCAACGTCTATCGCGGCGACAAGATGAACCACACGGCCGTCGCATTCTTCCGCGCCGCGCCGGGCAAGCCGTGGCTGAGGCTCGACGGACTCGCGACACCCGACGAGCTGTTGAGCGCGTATCACGAGGTCGTCGGCAGCAACGGTTCTTGAACCCGCTGTGCGGAGGTGCAACGTGGAGAAGATCCACCGTGTGCTGATTGCCGAAGACCAGCCGCTGCTGCGCGGCGGACTGTGCTCGATGGTCCGCGCGCTGCCGCAATACAGCGTCGCCGGCGAGGCGAGGGACGGCGTCGAGGCGTGCAGTCTCGCCATGTCGCTGCTCCCCGATCTGATCCTGATGGATCTGTCGATGCCGGGCAGGAGCGGCGTCGAAGCGATCGCGGACATCAAGCGGCAGGCGCCGCAGATACGGATCATCGCGCTGACCATCCACGCGAGCGACATGCACATGCGCGAAGCGCTGGCAGCGGGTGTCGACGGCTACGTGCTCAAGGACACATCGTTCGACGAACTCGTCGAAGCGATGCGCGTCGTCATGCTCGGCCGGCCCAACGCGACCCTCGACGAATACGGCGCGCGGCACGGCGAGCCGCCCGGCCTCGCGTCGAACGTGCAGCACGCGCAGACCTGGAGCGCGCTGACCTGCCGCGAGCGCACTGTGCTGCGCCTCGTCGCGGAGGGCTGCACCAATCGCGAAGTGGGGGAGCAACTGCGCCTGAGCCCCAAGACCATCGAGAAACATCGCGCGAGTCTGATGCGCAAGCTCGGCGTATCGAATGCGACGGGACTCGTGCGCGTGGCGTTCGAACTCGGCGTGCTCGCGCTGCCCGAGGAAGCGGGCAATGGGGTGAACTACTTCATCTGAGCTGCGAGGAACTGGAGGGTCTTTACCCATCCGTTTGCACGAGTCTCCCTACTTAGCGCGCATGCGGACGTGAACAAGAATGCACTCAGGCGTCCTGGCCGCGCGAAGCGCGGCAGTCATAGGGAGAACAACAACGTGAGCGACATCCGGTTCATGTCCCCATGCGGCAAGCCCGGCGCCGCGCGTGCACGACAGGCCGCAAGCGAGGGCGGCTTCACGCTGCTCGAACTCCTCGTGGTCATGGTCATCATCGGTCTTCTGGCGGGCCTCGTCGCTCCGCGCTACTTCGAGCAGGTCGGCAAGTCGAATACGAAGATCGCGCGCGCCCAGATCGAATCGCTCGGCAAGGCACTCGATCAATACAGGCTCGATGTCGGCGCCTATCCGACCACGGAAGAAGGCTTGCAGGCGCTGATGACGAAGCCGCAGGACGCGCCGCACTGGAGCGGCCCCTATCTGCAGAAGGCCGTGCCGCCCGACCCTTGGGACCGCCCCTATCAGTACCGCGCGCCCGGCGAACACGGCGACTACGACCTGTATTCGTATGGCAAGGACGGCCAGCCGGGCGGTTCGGGTGAGAACTCGGACGTGATGTCCTGGTAAAGGGAACGGGGCGCCTGAGCAGGGCGATGCGAGGAGAAGCGACGTGAAGTACGTGCTGCGGGTCTTCGATACGAGCGGGGCGGTGCAGACAGTGCGCGTCGAAAGCGATTCGACGGCGGCTGCCGCAGCGCTCGCGCGCGCACGAGGATTGAGAGTCGTGTCGGTGCGCGGCGAACGCGGCGGTACGCAGTTGCGCATGCGCGCGCCTGCGCTTGTGCGCGGCAAGTTCAACGTCGAACTCTTCGCGCGCGAACTCGCGGCCCTGCTGTCGGCGGGCGTCGGTGTCGTCGATGCGCTGCGCACGCTCGCAAGCAACGAGCGGCGCGAAAGCTCGGCGGGCGTCTATCGCGGATTGCTGCGGCGTCTCGAAGAAGGGCAGTCGTTGTCGGCGGCGCTCGAACAGGCCAGCGACGTGTTTCCCGCCGTGCTCGTCGCATGCGTGAAGGCGAGCGAGCAGACGGGCGGTCTCGCGGACAGTCTCACGCGCTATTCGCGCAACAGCGCGATGCTGCACGAGTTGCGCTCGCGCGTCGTATCGGCGGCGATCTATCCGACGGTGCTGCTGGTGGTGGGCGCCGTCGTCGTGCTCTTCCTGCTGGGATTCGTCGTCCCGCGCTTCGCGACGCTGCTCGAACATAGCGGGCGCGAGCTGCCGCTTCTTTCGCAACTGCTGATCGCGTGGGGCAGCCTGGTTCACGCGCATGACAAGACGCTGGCGATCGCGCTCGCCGTGCTGACGATCACGGGCGCCATCATTCTGCGCCGTCCGTCCACGCGAGACTGGATCGCCGATCGCATGCTCGCGTTGCCCGGCATCGGCCAGTACTTCCGCGTGTTTCGCCAGTCGCAGTTCTTTCGCACGACGGCGATGCTCGTCGACGGCGGCATTCCCGCCGTGCGTGCGTTCGATCTGGCGAGAGGACTGGTCGGCCGTTCCGATCAGGTGGCGCTCGGCCGCGCGCTCGATCAGGTGCGCAACGGCTCGAAGATTTCCGATGCGTTCCAGCAGGCGTCGCTGGCCGACGCGATCACCTACCGGCTCCTGACCGTCGCGGAGAAGACGGGCGGTCTCGGCCCCGTGCTCGACCGGATCGCCGCGTTTCAGGAAGCGCAGGTTGCGCGCGCAATCGATCTGATTTCGCGGCTGATCGAGCCCGCGATGATGATCTTCATCGGCGTCGTGATCGGCGGCATCGTCGTGCTGATGTACATGCCGATCTTCGAAATCGCGTCGAGCGTTCAATAGCAGGCGAGGGCGTCATGGACACGGCGAGCATCGCGAACGGCATCGACGGCACAGGCAGCGTCGATCTGCGCGACGCGTTGCGCGTGCTCGCAGAACGGCATGGCTCGGGCGTGCGCGCGCTCGAGGACCTGCTCTCGCAAACAGCGGCGAGCCCGGATGAAGTGCTCGCGCGACTCGCCGCGCAATGTCACATGCAGCCCGTCACGATGCAAAGACTGAACGGCATGCAGCCGGACTTCGACATCGTGCCGTTCGTCGAAGCGACGACGCGTCTGTGCATCTGCTTTCGCGATCCCGAAGCAGGCGGTTCCGAAGCACACAATTCCGACGCACGACATGGCCTGCTGTTCGTGATCGCCGATCCGCTCGACCGGCGCACGCGCGGCAGCATCGAGCAGCGCATGCGCGCGCGGCCCACGGTGTCTTATCGCTGGGCGCTTGCGAGCGTCGGCGATATCACCGCGTGGCTCGCGGTGCGCGAGAAGGACGTGCGCGCGATGGACTCGCTCGCGCTTGACCAGACGAGTCAGCATGCCGCCGATCCCGCGTCGCTCGCGTTGACGCTGCAAGGCATCAGCAGCGACGACAGCGCCGTCGTGCGCCTGCTCAATTCGACGATCTACGACGCGCTGAAGATGATGGCGAGCGACATTCACCTCGAATGCCGCGCCAACGGGCTGATGATCAAATGCCGCGTCGATGGCGTGCTGACGGTGGTCGGGCGCGTCGAAGGAAGAGATGTCGCGGATCAGGTGCTGTCGCGCGTGAAGGTCATCTCCGAACTCGATATCGCCGAGCGGCGCGTGCCGCAGGACGGGCGTTTCAAGGCCGTCTACGCGGGCCGCGAAATCGACTTCCGCGTGTCGATCATGCCGAACCAGTTCGGCGAGGACGCGGTGTTGCGCATTCTGGACCGCTATCAGCTATCGCAGGCATCGGGTGGGCTCACGCTCGAAGCGCTGGGATTTCAGCAGGAAGACACGCGCTTCATGCGCACGGTCGCCGCGATGCCTTACGGCATGTTGCTCGTGACAGGGCCGACGGGCAGCGGCAAGACCACGACGCTTTACGCGATCCTCACGGAGATCAACGACGGCCTCGAAAAAATCGTGACCATCGAGGACCCCGTCGAGTACCAGTTGGGCGACATCCTGCAGATTCCCGTCAACGAGGCGAAAGGGCTGACCTTTGCGCGCGGCCTTCGCTCGATTCTGCGTCATGACCCCGACAAGATCATGGTCGGCGAAATCCGCGACCCCGAGACGGCGCAGATCGCGGTGCAGGCCGCGTTGACGGGCCACCAGGTTTTCACGACAGTGCACGCGAACAACGTGTTCGATGTGATCGGCCGCTTCACGAACATGGACGTCGATCCGTACAGCTTCGTGTCGGCGCTCAACGGTGTGATTGCGCAGCGGCTGTTGCGGCAGTGCTGCCCCGATTGCGTGACCGAGGACACCGTCGACGCCGACACGCTCGCGCGCTCGGGAATCGATCCGGATTCGGCGGGCGGCTATCTGTTCCGGCGCGGCACGGGATGCGCCGCGTGCCGTGGCAGCGGTTATCGCGGACGCCGTGCCGTCGCGGAGGCGCTGCGCATGGACGATGAACTTCGCCAACTGCTCTCGGAGCGCGCGCCGCTCACGCAGATCAAGGCAGCCGCATTCCGTCAGGGCATGAAGACGCTGCGCGGCGCGGCCGTCAAGCTCGTGCGGCAGGGCGAGACGACGCTCGAGGAGATCAACCGTGTCACCATGGTCGAATGATTCGTCCGGCAGGGGCGTCGATGTCGGCATCGGCACGCGCGAGATTGCCGTGAGTCCGCGCGCGTCGCGTTCGCTGCGCTGGATGCGTTTTCGCAAGGCAGCGCCGGCGAGCAAACCGCGCAGCGTGCTCATGCCCGACGCGCAGCACTTCACCGAGACGGGCGTATTCGACGCCTTGCGCGCCGCGCTCGATCCGTCATCCGATGACGGCGCGCCACCCGCAAAGCGGGCGCCTTCGCGAAACCGTGGCGCGCACATCGTGCTCGACGACTTCTGGGGCAATCACGCGATATTGCGCGGCGACTTCCGTACGCTGCGCACGCGCGAGATCGACGAGGTCGCGCGCGCGCATTTCGTCGATACGTATGGCGTCGATGCCGAAGCGATCGTCGTGCGCGCCTGCGTGCAGCGCGGCGGCCGCGCGGCGTTCGCGAGCGCGTTGCCGCGCACGCTGTCCGATGGCATCCGCGAGACGGGCACGGCGGCGGGCGTCGATGTCGAGGCGCTGAAACTGTGCCTGCCGGAAATGCTCAATCGCACGCTGAACAAAGTCCCTCAAGCAAACGCGATGCTCGTCTTCGCGGCCGATGCGCTGATGCAGGCCGTGCTGATCGAAGCGGGCCACTGGGTCGGCTACGACGCGCAGCGTCTGTTCGATGGCGACGCAAACGATCCCGCGCGGATCGCCGCGCTCGCCGAGCAGGCGTTCGAGCATTGCGCGGAAGGCTCGAAGGCGAAACGCCAGGACTGCGCGCTCGGCCTGTACGGCTTCGATGTCGACCTCGCGCCTCTGCAAGCAGGCTTCGCGAGCGTGACCGTGCTTGCATCATCCGCTGCGGATACGGGCATTGAGCCACGCAACGAAGGAAGCAACGAAGCAGGCGACAAGACAGGCCCGAGCTTCGCGTGCCGTCTGCTGGAGTACGCGAAATGATCGAGCCGCTTCGCATCGACTTCGCTCGCAACCGGCCGCGACTCGCGCCGGCGGGGCTCGTCATGCTCGGCGTTGCCGTCGCGCTGCTGCTCGCGAGCGGCGTGCTGCTGTGGCGTGCCTACGACGACAACGATCGCGTCCAGGAGCGGCTCGAAGAAGCGCGGCACCGGCTGTTCGCGAAGACACATCCCGTCAGGGCGCAGGCCACGCCCGCCGCGATGCATGCGGAAAAGCAGAGCCTCGCTGTATTGCGCGAGCTGACCGTGCCGTGGCAGGACCTGCTGTCGATCCTCGAAGACTATCCGGATCACGACGTCGCGCTGATCGGCATCGACCACAATCCCGTGCAGAGCCAGATACGCATCACGGCGGAAGCGAAAAACTTCGACGCGATGATCGCGTACCTGCGCTACCTGCAATCGAGCAAGCTGCTGCGCGAGGCCGTGCTCAACGATCACGAGATCGAAGCCAACGTACCGGGCACGCCTGTCCGGTTTCAGATCACCGCAGTATGGAGCCGTTCATGAACGAGCCGCTCATGAACGCCGATTCCGTGCGCGAGCGCCTTCTGACCTTGCGCTTCGAACTGGTGCGCCGCTTCGGCGTGCCGGGACTCGCGGGCGTCGTGTTGCTGTGCGCGGCGGCCGTCGTGGCGAACGGCGCGATGCGCATGCAGGCCGGCACGCGCGATCTGTCGAATGAAGTCAGCCCTGCGCGAGCCGCGAAGAAGCCGGACGTTGCCGGCGATGCGCGCGCATCCACCGATGCAGCGATGCTGGAGACCTTGCCGGATCTCTTTCCGCGCTTTGCCCATAGCGCGGACGACATTGCGGCGATACTCGCGCGCGCCAGCGAGAACAACCTCACCGTGGGTTCCGCCGAATACCTCGTCGTCGCCGACTCGGGTGGACGATACGTCCGCTATCAGATGCTGCTGCCCGTCAAGGATCAGTATGGCGCCATCCGGCGTTTTCTTGCGTCGGTGCTGAACAACCTGCCGAACGCGGCCTTGCGCGAGATACACGTCGAACGGCCCGCCGTCGACGGCAGCGTGCTCGATGCGCGGGTCCGGTTCGAACTCGTCTACGGGACGGCGCGGCCATGAACCCGAACCTCGTTCGCCGCGGAGTGCTCGGCCTGTGCCTGATCGCAACGATCGCACTTTCGGTGAAGGAGTGGCGTGCGTCGCAGGGTTCGGCGGCGATGGCGGCCGTGAACCCCGCGCGCCATGCAGCAACGCTGCCGTCATCGTCCGCGCGCGACGCGACGAAAGAGCGCCGTGCGAAAGCGCCGGGGAAAACGGCAAACGCAGCGAGCACGGCCACGCCGCTCGTATCGCATGCAGCGGATACGCTGGGCGCAAGGCTCGCGGCATTGCGCAAGCCCATGTCGCTCGAATCGCGCAACAACCCGTTTGCCGCCTCGTCGTGGCTGCCGCCGCCTCCCGTGGTGCAGGCGCCGCCCGAGCCGCCGCCCCCGCCGACCGCACCGCCCATGCCCTATGTGTACCTCGGCAAGCTGGATGGGTCGACGCTCAAGCCGCGCGTATTCCTGAGCAGTGGCGACCAGTTGCTGATCGTGTCGCAGGGCGAAATCGTCGATGGACAGTATCGTGTCGAGTCGATTTCCGATGGCGATGTCGTGCTGACCTATCTGCCGCTGAATCAGAAGCAGGTGATCTCCATACCAGGGGAAGGAAAACAATGACAGCCGCATGCAGCCGCGATGGGTGCCGCAACGGGGACAGCGGCTCGCCGACGCGCTATCCGCCCGATCCAGCGTCCCCCACGCGCCGTTCGCGAGGCGTGCCTCACGTGAAGCGGCAGGCCGCGTGCATCGCGCTGGCCGTGCTGGCGCTGGGCGGCTGCGTGACCCAGCCCGCGACGCGCCAGAGCGATCCCACCAACGCGCAATTGCAGATCGACTATCTGCACGACCGCGACGGGCGCGTGAATGCGCTGCTCGACGACGCGGAAGCGTACCGCGCGAGCTACCAGTACGACCTCGCCGCGCAGAAGCTCGGCCAGGCGTATCAGATCGATCCAACGAGTGAGCGCGGCCGCAAGATCGGCGCCGCGGTCGATCGCGACCGGCGCGATCTCACCGCCTTGCAGGAAGCCGACCGCATGATGCAGCGCGGCTCGTACGCGCTCGCGGAACAACGCGTGCATCGCGTGCTCGCGCAGAACCCGACCAATCCGATGGCGCAGCAGATTCTCAAGGAGATTCAGGACAAGCGCAATCAGCAGCGCGCGCTGAAGGAGGAGAAGATCGCCGCGTCGTCGATCATGCGTACGCCCGTCACGCTGCAGTTCCGCGATGCCAACGTGCGCATGGTGTTCGAAGCGCTGTCGAAAACGACAGGCCTCAATGTGATTTTCGATCGCGACGTGCGCGCCGACCTGAAGACGACGATCTTCGTGACGAACGCGACGCTGCAGGACACCGTCGACATGATCCTGATGCAGAGCCAGCTCGACAAGAAACAGCTGAACGCGAATACGCTCTTCATCTATCCGGCGACACCCGCGAAAGAACTCGAATATCAGGAGCTGAAGGTACGCACGTTCCAGCTGTCGAACGTCGACGCCAAGCAGATTCAGGGCTTGCTCAAGAGTCTGCTCAAGCTCAAGGAAGTCGTGGTCGACGAACGCGCGAACACCGTCACGATACGCGGCACGCCCGATACGATACGCGTGGCCGAGGAGATGATCGCCGCGCAGGATATCCCCGAGCCCGAGGTGATGATGGAAGTGCAGGTGCTCGAAGTCTCGCACGACCGCATGACCAACCTCGGCATCGAATGGCCGAATACGTTCACGATGGCGACGCCCGCGACGGCCAACACATGGGGCGAGCTGCATCATTTGCCCATCAACGCGCTGAACGTGAGCGGGCTGTCCGCGACGGCCAACTTCAAGCTCAGCGACACCGACGCCAACCTGCTCGCCAGTCCGCGCATCCGTGCGCGCAACAAGGAAAAGGCGCGCATTCTGATCGGCGACAAGGTGCCCGTGATCTCGAGTTCGAGCACGCCGAGCACGAGCGGGCCGTCCTATACGCAGATGGTCCAGTACCTCGACGTCGGCATCAAGCTCGAAGTCGAGCCGCAGGTCTATCGGGACGGCGATGTCGGCATCAAGCTGAACCTCGAAGTGAGCAACATCACAAAGGTGATTCAGAGCGACAACTCGCAGGCGGGGCTAACGACCCTCGCTTATCAGATCGGCACGCGCAATGCGTCGACGAGCTTGCGCTTGCGCGACGGCGAAACGCAGATTCTCGGCGGGCTGATTTCCGATCAGGACCGCGAGACAGCCGACAAGGTGCCGGGCCTCGGCCAGTTGCCCGTGCTCGGGCGGTTGTTTTCCAATCACAACGGCGATCACGTGAAAACAGAGATCGTGCTGCAGATCACGCCGCATATCGTGCGTCCGCAGACAGCCGCCGACGCGGATACGCAGGAAGTGTGGTCGGGCACCGACGTCAACGTGCACGCCGACCAGTTGCGGCTCGATCCCGTCGTCGCGGAACTGGAGCCGCCCGCGCCGAGTCCCGTGATCCGCAAGCCGGGCAGCGTGGGCGGGGGCACGACGGGAGGCGCGGCCGCCACGCCGCACGGCAGCACGCAGAATCGGCCGGGAACGTCGCCGCCCGCCAGCGCATTTGGCCAGCCGCCCGTGCAGCCGCGTACGACGCCGCCTCCGCAGCCTTACGGCGGGCGCTATTCGACCTTGCCTCCGCCGCCGCCGGCGGGCGGAGCCGCGCCGCCTGCCAACGAAGGCGCGCCGCCGCCTGCCGGGCAGGGCGCGGGCGAGGCGCCGGCGGGCAGCGAGAACAGCAACGTCAATGCAGGCGCGCCGTCAAACGCTTACGCCGCGCCATCGAACGCCTACGCCGCGCCCGCTGTGCAGGGGGCGCCTCCGCCACCGCCCGCGCCTGCCGCGCCCGCGCCGCCGCCGATGCTCGTGATGCCGCCTGGCGACATGCCCAGCGACAACCCGCTGCGCTCGATCCAGAACGGCGGGTACTAGACGATGTTTCGCGTCACGCGTCCCGACCGTGTACGCCGCACGGATCGAGCGGGGCAGCGCGGCTTCACGCTGATCGAACTCGTGGTCACGCTCGCGCTTGTCGGCATCCTCGCGCTCGCGATCGTGCCGTTTTCTCAACTGATCGTGCAGCGCGAAAAGGAACAGCAGTTGAGCGCGGCATTGCGTGAGATCCGTACTGCGCTCGACGCATACAAGGAAGCGAGCGACACGGGGCTGATCGAACGAGAAGCGGATGCGTCGGGCTATCCGCCGTCGCTCACGGTGCTCGTCGATGGCGTGAAGAACGTCAAAGACCCTAAAGGCGGGCTGCTGATGTTCCTGCGCCGCGTGCCGCGCGATCCCTTCTTTACGGGCGAGCCGGATGCGCCGCCCGAAGACACCTGGAACGCGCGCGCGTTCGGCGAGCCGCCTGCGCGTGCCGATGGCGCCGATCCGTCCGCGCCTGGCACGGCGGGCAAGGACGTGTTCGATGTCACGTCGAAGTCGGATCGCGTCGGCATCAACGGCGTTCCCTATCGACAGTGGTGAGCGGACAGTGGTGAGCGCGATCATGAAAGGCAACGCCATGCGCCGGTTTTGCGCCGGCTTCACGCTGATAGAACTCGTCGTCGTGATGGCGATCATCGGCCTCTTGCTGACCATCGCGCTGCCGCGCTACATGCATAGCATCGATCGCGGCAAAGAGCAGGTGCGCGCGCAGAATCTCGCGGTGATGCGCGATGCGATCGACAAATACTACGGCGATAACGGCGCGTACCCCGACACGCTCGACGAGCTCGTTACGCGCCACTATTTGCGCGCGATTCCCGTCGATCCCGTGAACGGCGACGACAAGTGGGCGGTCGTCGCTTCGCCGGACGACAACAAACCGGGCGTCTACGATATCCTGCCCGCAAGCAGCGCGCAGGGCGCGGCGTCGGATGCAGCGGGAGCGGGTCAATGAGCTTCATCGAGACGCGCGGCCATAGCGGACATTCGTCTGGCGCGCACGCCGCACGCGAACGCGGCCTCGTGATGCTGACACTGCTGATCGCGTTGATGTTGCTTTCGATCGCGCTGATGGGCGCGCTCGACGTATGGTCGTTTCAACGCAAACGGGAAACCGAACAGCAACTGCTGTTCGTCGGCAACCAGTACCGTCTCGCGATACTGCGCTACTACCGCGCAGGACGCGCGCTGCCCGCATCCATCGACGATCTGCTCAACGACACGCGCTTTCCCGAGCCGCTGCATCATTTGCGGCGCGCGTACGCCGATCCCGTCAGCGGGCAGAACGATTGGGTCTACCTGTACGAGGCCGGCCGGATAGCCGGCCTGCACAGCAGTTCGACGGACGCGCCGATCAAGCGCTCGCGTTTTCCCCGGCAATTCGAAGACTTCGAAGGACAGCAGACCTATGCGGGCTGGCAATTCTTCTATATGCCGCCGATGCCACGCTCCAACTCCAACCTCGATGCTCATCCAAAGAAGCCGAGATCCGGCTCGCTGGACGCTCCATTCGATCCGATGAACGATGGCCTGACGCGTTTCACTCCGCGCAGCATGGGCACGTCGAACTGGTGATCGGTATCAAGCTCATTGAAATGCGGCTTTAAGGATTCGCGCGTCATAGAATTGACGTCCGGATTCCATTCCTGACTCGCTCGCGCGCACATCCTCGCTTTGTTATGCGGTCTACCGCACAGTTCTCAAGCAATTTAGTCGCGAGAACGCCTTCTTTCACGGAATAAGAAAAAGATCTTAAGGCGTTCTTCAGCTTCGTTAGCCGACACTTCCTTTACAGCGAATTTTCTCTTTCTTATCGAAGCGATCAGTTTTCCTTTCTAGTTCGGTCTGGCCGGAGAGGCTTCATATGGACGCGGTGACGAGAAAGCTCTATCACGTTTGCCGTGGCAACCGCGCGTTGCCGGACGCGGTGCTCCCGCACAACGGGTGGAGAATCGACAGGATCGACGTCGGCGCGCGAACGAGGCATCGGACACGGCTTGCAGCCGGAGCGGGAGGACTGATCGATCTGGCGTCGATGAAGTTTCCGCGTGACATGGCAGCGCTCACCGACGTGATCGCCGCACGCGATGTGGGCTGGGTCGCGGCGTTGCGGCCCGGGCAACTCGAAGACCATGCGATCCGCTCGCTCGTGCGAGGCCGCTGCATGAGCTACATCACGCTGCCTACAACAGCCGACGAACTCGGACATGCGATAGGGCACGCGCGCGGCATGTGCTCGCTGGCGGAGCCGGTGGCCGCGCATCCGTGGACGGTCATGGATGGCGAGATGATGGGTTCGTCCGAGGCGATGATCCAGCTCTTTCGCACGATCCGCAAGGTTGCGATATGCAACGCGCCCGTGCTCATCCAGGGCGAGTCGGGGACGGGCAAGGAACTGACGGCGCTATCGATTCACCGCTATTCCGCGCGGCGGCATGCACCGTTTGTCGCGATCAACTGCGGCGCAATACCTGAGCATCTCGTCATGTCCGAACTGTTCGGCTACGAGCGTGGCGCATTCACTGGTGCAAACGAGCGTAAGACGGGACGCATCGAAGCGGCGGATGGCGGTACGGTCCTTCTCGACGAGATCGCCGATCTGCCGTTGAAAAGCCAGGCGAGTCTGCTGCGGTTCTTGCAGGAGCACAGCATCGAGCGGTTGGGCTGTACCGGCTCGATCGACGTCGACGTGAGAATCGTCTGCGCGACGCATGTGGATCTGAAGCAGGCAACGTCGGAAGGCCGATTCCGGGAAGATCTCTATCATCGGCTGAGCGTGCTGCAGATCGACGAGCCGCCGCTTCGCGCGCGAGGTGCCGACGTCGAGCTATTGGCGCGGCATCTGCTCGATCAGTTGCGCGCGGATTCGTGCCGCCGGATTCGTGGCTTTTCCGACGATGCGACCCGCGCGATGCGCGCGCACGATTGGCCTGGCAATGTCCGCGAACTGCGCAACCGCGTGTGGCGCGCTGTCGTGCTGTTCGACAATCCGGTGATTACCGCGAGCGACCTGGGTCTTGCGCACTATGTGGGTACGCGTGCGGTATCGCTCGATCAGGCGCGGCGCCGCGCCGAACAGCAGGCAGTCGAAAGGGCGCTGATACGAAATCGCGGAAGGGTCGCGGACGCGGCGCGCGAACTCGATATTTCGCGCGTCACGCTGTACCGGCTGCTCGAGTCGTATGGGTTCGATATAGCGGCTTTTCTGAGCGTCATACGCGCTGATGTTGCGCTGACAACGGTGCGACAGTCAGGCACTGTGTGAGAGTCACAGTTGAGAGCGGACACGCGTATTCCTTCGCGCCAGTCCAGTCTTGACGCAGCGCGGAAAAGACTCTGCCGACTCTGCCGCAGGGAGCAAGTGACACTCCCGCATAGAAAAGCGCCGCGCGTCGCAATGCGCTTCGACCGAAGCTGCATCGCAACACGTTCCGGCGCAGTGCGCACGATGTAGATCGCCCCGACATTTCGCAATGTCATCGCGCATATATGGGCACTCACTTCAGCGCCGCGTGAAAAACAGGCGCAAATGTCTGAGAGGAAGTCGCAAAACGTTGAGGTTCTCGATAGCTTGCCGTAAGGCCAGGTGCTATCTTCATAAGCTATGACTCACGCGTTTCCGATCGGCTTTGCGCGTTGTTGGCGTTGTTCTGTGCCCGCGCGGAAGGGGACATATGACATGTTCTGTACTACCTCGGTCCGGTAGACGCGCCGCATCGGAGGCAGTCGAGCGGACTTAGCTGGCTTCCCATCGCCACTTCGCTTGCTGACGTTCCTTCACATGTGGCATTCGCAGCGGGCTTGATCCCGCAAGGCGACCGCGAACGTTGAGCCGCTTTACGCTGCCGCCCCTTCCTTGCAACCCTGCTTCGGGACCGAGACCATGAGCTTAACGGGTGAACACACAACTTCAAGGAGCCCTCCACGCGAATTCGACCGCATCGAAGAACGCGACGCGACTCGCTTGATCTTTCCTGCGCGGGCGCATGTTCCTTCTGTCACTGTGGTCATGGCCAATTTCAATGGGGAGAGCTGGATCGGAGAAGCCATCGAGTCGGTCCAGAGACAGAGTCTGTCGGACTGGGAACTCATCGTTGTGGACGATGCGTCGACTGACGCAAGCGTGGAGATCGTCCGCGCCGCCGCCGATAGCGACCCACGTATCGTTCTGCTGACTTCGTCGTCCAACGCGGGGCCGTCGGTCGCGCGCAATCGCGCGCTGACGTGCGCGCGAGGTCGCTGGATCACAATCCTCGATAGTGACGACGCGTTCGGTGAAGGACGCCTCGCGTCGCTGCTTGCCAAGGCGGAAGCGGACGGCGAAGGGATTGCAGCGGACGACCTGCTCATCATGAACGAGAGCGGCTCGCTCACTGGACACTCGCTGCTTGACCTTAAAACCTCCAGGACTTTCGATGCGGTCGCGCTTGTCAACGCGCCACACCTCGGCTATCTCCAGCCTATGATCAAGGCTGAGCTTTTAGGGGAGCTTCGTTATGACGCGCGGGTTCGCTCTGCGGAAGATTTCGATCTTCTATTGCGCGTGCTGGTGAAGCACGATGCGCGAATGGTTGTCTATCCGGCGATGGGGTATCACTATCGGCGACGTGGTGGTTCGCTCTCCACTGACAAGTCCGCGGATCGACGAGCGCTCATGGGCATGCTCGACGCGAATGCCCGCTTTCGCGCGTCGCATGCCTTGTCCGGAAGGTTAGCCGACGCATGTGCGCATCGGCATCGATCACTCGAAACCTCGCTTCGCTGGCTCGATGTCACCGAGGCAATTCGTGAAAGGCGCTTCGCGGCAGCCCTCAGGCACACAATAGATCATCCCCGGGTCCTGAGTTGCGCGGTGCAATTCTTCAAGAAGCGCTTTTACCCTCTGGTACTCAGAAACAATCGCCGCGTTAAGACGTTAGGGTTGTGAGCAAAGAGTCGAGCGGGGCAGCATTCTTCCCGGGATGACGTTTTCTTTCGTGCCAGGACGAAGTGCCGAGGGCGCCGGACTTTCACGCCTGTCATGTGCACGCGATTGCCGCGTAGGTCCGCGCCCTCATGCTTGTCATGTGCTTTCGTTGGATGCGAAGACAAGAGCGCTGAGCGTAGACTGGCGCAAATGGAGATTATGGGTGCGCTCGTTCAGTCCAATTCTCACGTACGCAATTCGAAAGGGCATGTCATGGCAAAGGATGCAGTTGTCTGGGGAATCTTGGGCACGGCAAAGATCAACGACAAGGTCGTTGTGCCGATGCATAAAGCGCCGAAGTGTCGCGTAAAGGGCATCGCGTCGCGAAATCCGCAGAAGGCTCGGGACGCGGCGGCGAGATACGGCCTTGCTGTCGCGTATGACAGTTACGAGGCACTGCTGGCCGACCCGGAAATCGACGCGGTGTATATCCCATTGCCTAATCACATTCACATGGAATGGACGGTCAGGTCCGTCGAGGCCGGCAAGCACGTCCTGTGTGAAAAGCCGATCGGGCTGGATGTTCGACAGGCTGAGCGTCTTATCGCTGCGCGCGACAAGAGCGGCCGATACGTACAGGAAGCATTCATGGTTCGCACGCATCCGCAGTGGCTCAAAGTGCGAACCTTGATCGAAGAGGGCGCCATAGGCGAATTGCGGGCAGTGACGGGAGGCTTTACCTATTACAACACCGACCCGCGCGATATCCGCAATCAGAGCGAACTTGGCGGCGGCGGTCTTCTGGATATCGGTTGTTATCCCATCACGACTTCACGCTTCATTCTTGGGCGTGAGCCAAAGCAGGTGGTCGCGCTGATGGAGCGTGATCCGACGTTTGAGGTGGACCGGCTTGGCTCTGTGTTGATGGATTTCGACGGTGTGCAGGCGAGCTTTTTTTACTCCACCCAGATCCACAACTACCAGCGCATGCAATTTCACGGCACCACGGGCCGGCTCGAGGTCGAGATTCCGTTCAACGCACCGAATGATCGACCGACGCGTCTGTTACTGAGTGAACGCTCAAGCGCAGGAGTCGATACGCAACGCTGGCTGGAACTGCCGGTGTGCGATCAATATGGCGTGGCAGCCGCAGTATTTGCGGAAGCAATATTGAGCGGAGGTCCACAGGCTATTCCCCTTGAAGACGCATGCTCGAATATGCGGGTGATCGATGCTGTTTTCCGCTCGGCCCGGTCGAGCTGTTGGGTGAGTATTCAGGACAGTCAAGGCTCGTATGAATGAGCGCGGTCCCGAATTGCAGCGGTACATCTCCCGTCGATCGTCGCGTACCCGCAGCGCGGCGATTACATCCGATGTAATTGGTGTGCAGCACAACGTTCTCTACTCTTTGGCTGTAGCGCCACCAACCCGGTGGCGCTCACTGTCAAGGAGACACCATGTCCAGCTATCCCGTTCATACGATCGAATCGGCCCCCGCACAATCGAAGCCCGTGCTCCGGCAATTGCAAGAGGCTTTTGGTCTGATTCCGAACATCGCGGCCGCTATGGCTACATCGCCGGTATTGATCAACGGCTTCATCGGCCTGTTCGAGCGCGTGCATGCGAGTAGTTTGACGGAGCCGCAGATCCAGACGTTGCTGCTGACCAACGCGGTCACGAACGCCAGCGAGTGGCCCGTCGCGTTTCACACCGCACTCGCATTGAAGCAGGGCGTACACCGCGCCGATGTCGATGCGATCCGGCATGGCGAGCTGCCTGATGACGCCGGACTCGCCGCGCTGTCAATGCTGGCGCGCACGCTGATCGAAAAGCGTGGCCACCTTGCCGATGCGGACCAGCAACGTTTCCTGGAAGCCGGATTCAGCGCCGAGCAGCTACTCGAAATCATTGCAGTGGTGGCGGCATCGACTATCACGAACTATGTCGCCAGCGTGACCAGACCGGAACTCGAAGCACCGTTCGAGGAGTTCGTCTGGCGTGCGCCCATCGCGTGAGTCCGCTATAGTCGTTCGCGTTGATCGGGGAAATCCAATGAACGTCACCAGCCGCGATCGGAATGTGCCACCGGGCGAACTTGGCAGCTTGTTGCGCTATTGGCGCGACGTGCGCGGCGTGAGTCAGCTCGATCTGTCGCTCGACGCAGGTATCTCGCAGCGGCAAATCAGCTTCATCGAGAGTGGGCGCAGCGTGCCCGGCAGGGAGACCTTGCTGACGCTCGCGCAAACGCTCGATGTGCCGCTGCGCGAGCGCAATGCACTGCTGCTCGCGGCTGGATACGCGCCTATGTATTCGGAGGCGCCGTGGAACGCGCAGGAGATGCACAGCGTCATCCGCGCGCTCGAGCGGGTCGTTCGCCAGCACGAGCCGTTTCCCGCGATCGTGATGGACGGGCACTGGAATGTTCTGATGACCAACGATGCAGCGCCACGCTTTTTCAACTGCTTCTTTGACATGGCTTCACGCGAAGGCCCGCGCAACATGCTGCATCTGATGTTCGATCCACAGGGGATGCGTCCGTTCCTGACCGACTGGGACACCGTTTCCCGCAGCCTGCTACAGCGGGTGCACCGGGAATCGGTGGGTCGGGTGATCGACGGCGATACCGCGCGTCTGCTCGATGAACTGCTCGCGTATCCCGACGTGCCGCGCGACTGGAAGAGCTGGCACGCGCCTGCCGCCGCGCCCGCGATGCCCATGATTCCGCTCGGTTTCGTCAAAGACGGAGTCGTGCTTCGATATTTCTCGATGGTCACAAGCGTTGGAGCACCGCAAAACGTTGCCGCGCAGGAACTACGCGTCGAATGCATGTTCCCTGTCGACGATGCAACGGAAGCACACCATCATGCGATGCTCGCAGCGCATTCATAGCAACGCTGAGCGGATTACAGAGGTCAGCTTCGCGCGCGGTCGAGCACGGTGAGATGCATCTCACGCCTGTCGACAAAGCCCAGCGTGCGGTAGAGCGATATTGCGGTCCGGTTCGATGTGAAGACGTGAAGAAACGGCGTCTCGCCGCGCGCGGTGATGGCGGATATCAACAGCCTCATCAGGCCGGCGGCATAGCCTCGTCCGCGAAACGCCGCATCCACGCAGACGGCGCTGATCTCCGTGAATCCGTCGAGCCTCATGCGCTCGCCCGCCATCGCGACCAGCTTGTCCTGAGTGCGAATGCCAAAATAAGATCCGAGTTCGATGGTGCGCGGACCAAACGGGCCAGGCTCCGTCGCGGTGATAAGCGCGAGCATCTCGGGAACATCGGCAACGGCCAGCCTCACGTGCTGCAATTCATCCTGTCGATCGAGCATGCCTTGCCAGATCATTTGCAGCACGACGGCACGCTTTGTGACGGAAAAGCCGGACGGAGGAACGAGCTCGTCGGTCGTGACCAAGGCAACGGGACCTTGTGCCTCGATGAGAGAACGCAAAGCCGCAAAGGATTCCGGACTGTACCCGCCCATCGCAGCAAACGGCGCGACGTCGGTCGGATACCGGATCGCCCCGCCATCGCCGAGTGCAAAGCGTCGATGCGTCGCGACGAGCGCGTTCCAAACCACATCGTCGAGAGGATGCACTCCGCTCTCTTTCCTTTTTACTTCTGCTTCAGACATCGCTTTCTCCATCGAGGTGTGGGCAGCGCTCCCGCTCGCTCTTCCAGGTGTTCGATCATTGCGGCGCCGATCGCCCGGAGTTCGATGACGTCGACGCTGCCCCCAGCACTTACTTCTTCTGAATCAGGCGGCCCAGCGGCGCGAGCGGGCCGACAGGCGTCAGTTCGAATGTCATGAAACCGCCTTCCGTCAGCGGCAGTTCGTCCACTGTCGCCTTCGCTTCATCGATCGACTCGACATCCATCAGAAAGAACACGCCGGGTCGGTCCTGGCGAAACCAGAACTGCTCGATCTTTCCGTCGAGATAGAGCTGGAGAGTATGGGGGACTTCCTTCGCCATGAGCTGCGGCTGTTGTTCCGGTGTGGGCGGGGTGGTGATCATTCCGACAGCAAAAACCTTCACAGTGATCTCCTTTCGATGTTTCGTTGCGATGTGCAACGGTGATCACTCTAGCTTTCGGGCCCGGAAAACGATATCGTCGTAAATGACAACTTTGGGGTCATTCACGCCATGTACGCCATGCGCGCGATGTGCACGGCCACCGGAAAAACACTCGTGCGGAAAAAGCGGTCGAAGGATCGTTTCGCTAACCGCGATTCGCCGCAGCCAGGCTTCGCTCGTACGCCTCGGCTTCTTCCATCAACCACGCTTCGAACGCCATCAGTTGTGGCGACCTCGACGTGACGAGCGCGCATGCCAGGTAGTAGGCGCCGGGCGTGGTCACCTGCAGGTCGAACGGTGCGACGAGCTTTCCGCTCGTCAGATCGTCCTCGATCAACGCGCGCACCGCGATCATCACGCCGAGATTGTCGATGGCCGCCTGATAGGCCAGCGCCGCATTGTCGAAGTCGACGTGTCCCGCGCCGTCGAGCTCGGTCAATCCCGCCTCGACGAGCCAGCGCGACCAGTCCATCGGCCGGTTTCGCGACGACAGCAACGTGTGCCGCGCGAGGTCCCTGGGTTCGGCGAGCGCGGGCCCGCGTTGCAACAGAGCGGGGCTGCAAACGGGCATCAACACTTCGCGAAAGAGCCGCCGATGCCCCTGTCCCTCAGGCGGATACGGATGCGAATGCACGGACACGTCGATGTCCTCGAGCCGGAAGTTCGCGGGCTCGTGCGACGTGACGATCTGGATCGCGATCTTCGGATGGCGCGCGTGAAAGCGCGTCAGACGCGGCACGAGCCAGCGCATCGCGAAGGTCGGCGGCAGCTTGAGGCGCAGCACGGACCCGTCCGCTTCGTCACGCAGTTCGCGCGTCGCGTAGTCGATCTGATCGAACGCGCTGCTCAACGCGCGGATGTAGCTCTCGCCCTTGCGCGTCAGTTCGATGCCGCGCGGCGTGCGCAGAAACAGCTTCACGCCGAGCCAGTCTTCCAGAAGCGATACGTGACGGCTCACGGCGCCTTGCGTGACGAGCAATTCCTTCGCCGCGCCCGTGAAGCTCGAATAGCGCCCCGATGCTTCGAACGCGCGCAACGCATTGAGGGGTGGCAGTTTTCGTCGCATGTTTCGCCATGAGTTTTCTTGATGGTGGCCATGATATATCTGTCGTTGTAAAGATTGGGGAAGCGCCTAACATCGTCTCACCGATGCGGCTCGGGCAAACCAGCGCCCGTCACGCGGAGAAAAAACGGAGACGAACACAGTGACACGCACCGCTGGCGCACCCCGCACGCTGTTCGACAAGATCTGGCAGACGCATCGCATCTTCGAGCGCGAAGATGGCCAGAGCCTGCTCTACGTCGACAGCCATTTCATTCAGGACGGTTCCGCTCCCGCGTTCGAGATGCTGCGCCAGCGCGGCCTCAAGGTGCGCGCGCCGCAGCGCGGCTTCGCCACCGCCGACCACTACGTGCCCACGAACAGCCGCGATCTCGCCAGCATCGCGGACCCCGAAAAGCGCGCGATGGCGAATGCCCTTCGCAACGACAGCAACGAGCACGGCATTGCTTTCTACGGTCTCGACGATGCGCGTCAGGGTATCGTTCATGTCGTCGGGCCGGAGCAGGGCATGAGCCGTCCAGGCATGCTGATCGTGTGCGGCGACAGTCACACGTCCACGCATGGCGCTCTGGGTGCCCTTGCGTTCGGCATCGGCGCCACGGAAGTCGCACACGTGCTCGCGACGCAAACGCTGTGGCAGCGCAAGCCGCGCACGATGCGCATCGTGCTCGACGGCACGCTTGCGCCCGGCGTCAGCGCAAAGGATGTGATTCTCGCGATCATCGCGCGCATCGGCGCGGGCGGCGCGACGGGTCACGTGATCGAATATGCGGGCCAGGCCATCTCCAGCCTGTCGCTCGAAGGCCGCCTGACCATCTGCAACATGTCGATCGAAGCGGGCGGCCGCGCGGGCATGATCGCGCCCGACGACATCACGTTCGACTATCTCGCGGGCAAGCCGCATGCGCCGCAAGGCGAGCAGTGGGAGCGGGAAGTGGCGCGCTGGCGTGCGCTCGCGAGTGACGAGGGCGCATCGTTCGACAACGAAGTGTCGATCGACGTGAGCACGCTGCGTCCGATGGTGACGTGGGGCAACAGCCCCGAGGACGCGCTGCCCATCGACGCGCGCGTGCCCGATCCCGCGAGCGCGCCGAATGCGGAGCGCCGCGCCGCGATGCAGCGCACGATGGATTACATGGGACTTACGCCGGGCATGCCGCTCGATGGTATTACGATCGACCGCGCGTTCATCGGCTCGTGCACGAACGGACGCATCGAGGATCTGAAGGCGGCGGCCGCCGTCGTGAAGGGGCGCAAGGTCGCGTCGTCGGTGCAGGCGTGGGTCGTGCCGGGCTCGGGGCTGGTCAAGCGCGAAGCGGAAGCGCTCGGCCTCGATCGCGTGTTCCGCGACGCGGGCTTCGAATGGCGCGAAGCGGGCTGCTCGATGTGCCTCGGCACCAACGGCGACATCGTCGCGCCGGGCCAGCGCAGCGCTTCGACGACCAATCGCAATTTCGTCGGCAGGCAAGGCCCCGGATCGCGCACGCATCTGATGAGCCCCGTGATGGTCGCGGCCGCTGCGCTGAGCGGGCGTCTCACCGATGTGCGTCCGTTGCTCGCGGAGGCCCGCTGATATGGAACCGTTCGTTCGTCTCGATGCTGTCGCGCTGCCCATTGCTCGCCCGAACTGCGATACCGACCAGATCCTGCCCGCACGCTATCTGCAAAAGCCGCGCTCCGATGACTTCGGCGCCTATCTGTTCCGTGATCTGCGTGACCGCGCGGATGGCGCGGAGAACGAGTCGTTCGCGCTGAATCAGCCCGCGTACCGGCCCGCGCGCATCGTGGTGGCGAAGGAGAACTTCGCCTGCGGATCGTCGCGCGAGCATGCGGTGTGGGCGCTTTACGACTACGGCGTGCGAGCCGTCATTGCGCCGAGCGTGGGCGACATCTTCGCTTCGAACGCGGCAAAAAACGGCTTGCTGACCGTATTGCTTCCGGCTGACGTGGTCGACGGCCTGATCGACAGGATCGCAGCGGAACCGGGCCTGCACGTCACGGTCGATCTCGAAGCGCAGACCGTGTCGACGGCGGATGGCGACACGCACGCGTTCTCTATCGACGCGTATCTGAAGCGTTGCCTGCTCGAAGGGCTCGACGAACTCGGCTTCACGCTCACGCAGATGGAACGCATCGAAGCGTTCGAGCGCGACTACGCATCATGAAGCGACACCATTCACTCAACTGGAAAGCAAGGGAATGCACATGAAAGTCGCGGTACTCGCGGGAGACGGCATCGGCAAGGAAGTGACGGCACAGGCGCTCGAGATATTGCAGGCGGTCGTGCCGAAGAGCGCGGGACTCGAAGTGGAGCATGCGCCCATCGGCGGCGCGGGCGTGGAAGCAGCGGGCGATCCGTTGCCTGCCGCGACGCTCGAGATCGCGCGCCGCTCGGACGCGATTCTCTTCGGCGCGGCAGGTGAGCCCGGCGACGAAAAGATTCCGTTCGACATGCGTCCGGGTGCGAGCCTGCTGCGTCTGCGCAAGGCACTCGATCTCTTTGCGAACTTTCGCCCCGCGTTCCTGTTTCCCGAACTCGCGGATGCATCCAGCCTGAAGCGCGAGGTCGTCGATGGTCTCGACATCGTGATCCTGCGCGAACTCACGGGCGATCTCTACTTCGGCGAACCGCGCGGCGTGACGAACGAAGCGGGCGAGCGCATCGGCATCAATACGATGCGCTACAGCGAATCTGAAGTGAGGCGCATCGCGCATGCGGCGTTTCGCGCGGCGCGGCAGCGCCGGCGCAAGGTGTGCTCGGTCGACAAGGCGAACGTGCTCGAAACGATGCAGCTATGGCGCGACGTGATGACGGAAGTCGGCGACGAATATCCGGACGTCGAGCTCACGCACCTGTTCGTCGATGCCGCCGCGATGATGCTGATGCGCAATCCGCGCCAGTTCGACGTAATCGTAACGGGCAACGTGTTCGGCGACATTCTCTCGGACGCCGCCGCGATGCTCACGGGCTCCATCGGCATGTTGCCTTCCGCGTCGCTCGGCGAAGGCAGCTTCGGCCTGTACGAGCCGGTGCACGGCGCGGCGCCGGATATCGCGGGCAAGGACATCGCCAATCCGCTCGCGGCGATTCTTTCCGTCGAGATGATGCTGCGCCTGTCGTTCGGTCTCACCGACGCGGCCGATCGTGTGCGCCGCGCGGTGAGCACGGTACTGGCGCAAGGCTATCGCACGGCGGACATCTATCAGCCCGGCACACGCAAGGTGGGCACGCGCGAGATGGGCGAAGCGGTAGCGGCCGCGCTCGAACTGCATTGAGAACGACATCGACATAACGATGCGCGCAGCCCGCCGTGCGCGGGCTTCATAAGAAAGAGACATCGCGGCGGCCAACGAGCCTGCTGCGCGGAGACGACGATGACAGACATCTACGCGGACACAACGACCGTCAGGGTCGCGGACTCGTATGCCGGGCAAGTCGCGTCCCGGCTCGATCGCTTGCCCTTCACGCGCACGCTCTGGTGGTTCGTGTTCCTCATCTCGCTGGGCGGCGTATTCGAGCTCTACGATCTCTTCATGACGGCGTACATCGCGCCGGGTCTCGTGAAAAGCGGGCTGTTCAGCACGAACCCGGCTGGCTTCTTCAGCGTCAACGGCGTGGGCTTCTTCGTGTTCTGCACGTTCGCGGGGATGTGGCTCGGCTGCATGGTGTTCGGCTCGATCGCGGACAGGCTCGGCCGGCGCTCGATGTTCACGTTCTCGCTCATCTGGTATTCGCTCGCTACCGCGCTGATGGCGTGTCAGACGAGCGCGGAGGGTGTCGACATCTGCCGCTTCATCGCGGCCATCGGCGTGGGGCTGGAGCAGGTCACCATCGACACGTTCCTCACGGAGCTCGTGCCGCCGCAAGGGCGCGGCAAGGCGTTCGCGTTCTATCAGTTCATCGAGTTTCTGATCGTGCCCGTGGTCGCGCTGCTCGGCTGGCTGCTCGTGCCCGTCAGTCCGTTCGGCATCGATGGCTGGCGCTGGGTCGCGGGCATCGCGTCGGTGGGCGCGATCGCCGCGTGGTGGCTGCGTCTGGGCTTGCCGGAAAGCCCGCGCTGGCTCGCGCTGCACGGTCGCGACGAGGAAGCGGAGCGCATCATGCGCGATCTCGAAACGAAGATCGCGCGCGACGCGGGCGTGGCCGCGCTGCCGAAAGCGCCGCCCGCCGAAGCCGTCGTCGGCGACGGCAAGTTTTCCGAGCTGTTCAAGAGACCGTATGGCAAGCGCACGCTGGTGCTTTCGGTGTTCAATCTGATGCAGACCATCGCGTTCTACGGTTTCGGCGCGTGGGTGCCGACCTTGCTCATTTCAAAGGGCATCCACGTGACGACGAGCCTGCAATACTCGTTCATCATCGCGCTCGCTAATCCGGTCGGGCCGCTGCTCGGCATCTGGATCGCGGACCGCATGGAGCGCAAATGGCAGATCGTCAGCGCGGGCGTGGGTATCGGCATCTTCATGCTGATCTTCGCGCGGCAGACCGAGCCGGCGTGGATCATCACCTTCGGCGTGCTCGTCACGCTGTTCAACAACTGGATCTCGTTCGTCTTTCACGGCTTTCAGGCCGAGCAATATCCGACGCGTATCCGCGCGCGAGCGATCGGCTTCGTGTACTCGTGGAGCCGCGTGAGCGCGGCCGTCGCGGGCCTGCTGATCGGCTTCTTCCTGCATGAGGGCGGAACGCTCGGCGTCGCGATGTTCATCGGCGCGGCGATGCTCGTGATGATCGTCGCGGTGGGCGCGTTCGGGCCGCGCACTCGCAATCGACGTCTGGAAGATTTGTCGCGCTGAAAGACGGCCGGATGCCGTGGCTCCATGCGCGGCGTGCGCATGGAGCACTCGTTGCGTGTGTTGCCCCGCGAGTCAAAGAAATGAACGACGCCTACTGCCACGAGCCGGCATCGGCATCGTTGCCTTCGCCGCCTGGCTTGCCATCCGCGCCGTAACTGAACACGTCGATCTCTCCATGGACGCCCGGATTCAGGTACTGATACGTATTGCTCCACGGATCGTTCGGCAGACGCTCGAGATAGCCGCCGTCCTTCCAGTTGTTCGGGATCGGGTCCGTGGTCGGCTTTTCGATCAGCGCGCGCAGGCCCTGCTCCTGGGTCGGATAGCGGCCGTTGTCGAGACGATAGAGCTTGAGCGACTGCATGATGGTGCCGATGTCCTGCTTCGCGGCCACGTGGCGCGCTTCGTCCGGACGGCTCATGATCTTCGGCACGATCAGCGCGGCCAGAATGCCGAGGATCGCGATCACGACTATGATCTCGATCAGCGTGAACCCGCGTT
>NZ_CYGY02000207.1 GCF_900007165.1 Paraburkholderia piptadeniae | reverse complement strand
GAACTGGCTGTTCACGGGCTCTTTGCGTGCGGGGCAACGTGCAGCCGCAATCATGAGCCTGATTCGATCATCGCAGCTCAACGGCCATGATCCATACGTCTACCTCAAAGACGTACTGAACCGCTTGCCCACGCATCGCGCCGACGATATCGCTCAGCTACTGCCTCATCGCTGGGCGCCGATCACCGCCTGATCGCCGGCGCGCACTCCCCGGGGTGTCATTGCCGGGCGCTTACAAACCTACCCCGAATGTCGGCGGTATGGCGGGCTGCCGACGTTGACAGCGCCGTTCAGCGGGATGGCATGCCTACGGCATCTGCCAACCCACAGATCCCATCCAGACCTTCTTTACTCAAGTGGCCGGTTGCGAGTGCTAGGTGCTCTGTGACGACTTCGACTCAAACGTCGCTCGAATCGAAATACTCTTCATCCATCTCGTCGAAATCAAACTCCTCCTCAATTTCCGCATCGGAATCAAAATCGAAGTCCTCGATATCTCCTGGCGGACTTTTAAAGTCAAAAATTGGGGGTACGTGTTTGTTCTCGTCATAGAACCGAACACCAGCCGTTTGGAGAGAACCAAAAAAGGGATGGTTGCTTATGAAGTCTGCATTCGCGATCCCTAGCCAGTGACGTCGCCCTCCTTCATAGGCAAGTAGCCAGTCGGCGCTTTGGAGCACTCCTGCCGCAGCATACTGCGCTAAGGGGCCGACCGGAAGGGGAGTCGATATAGTACCGCTGTGTTGCAGGTCGAGTAGCATCAAGGTGCATACGGGGCTACCCATACGCTCAACCTCGTTGACGGCCGCCGGGTCCAGATCAATGGTCAATTGCTTGCATACCCAGAGCAACCATGCCACCTCACCATGATGATCGGAAGCAGCGGACGCAGCGATCAGATTGTTGCATAGGCGGGCGACCGCGGCCTTGTCAATCGGATAACCGTGATGCTGGTAGGTTGAGAGGATGTGCGCAACGACCTGAATGGTGTTCGGAAAGCTAAATGCACACTTCAGCAAGTATGACTCAAAGATGCTCCAGTTCGACTTTTTGATGATAGTGGAGGAAATTTGCTTCACTCCGTACTTGATAAGGCTCTCGTCCTTGAACTTCTTTTCCAGGGAAAACAGACTTTCGAAATAGTGGTGAATGTCGTCTCGCTGCTCCTTTCGGGCAGGTGAAACAGTGAGCCTTTTGATCGCATATTTCCAAGACTCCTCGACAAGCTCTTTCGTTTCGATGATGCGCGTCTTCGACGCATTGATCTGAAGTTGATAGTCGCTAACCGCTCGGGTGATCGCTGCCAATGCACGCTCCGCTTCCTCACGCTTGCTGAAGAAAAAGAAGAAGTCGTCGACATAACGAAAGCCACGAGGCGCGCTCCCGAGTTCCTGTATGAACTGCTCGTCGATCGCAACAGCAACGATTTCTGCAAGGATATGTGACGTGTCCGGCCCAATCGGCAATCCGATGGTCTGGCCGTCCTGGATGCCCATAGAGCGCCCATCTAGAATGTTGCCGTACACGGCCGGAACCTTCTTCTGATTTGCTTTTGCAATTACTTTGGTGTGAAGCGCCCATGGAATGACATGGGTATAGATTGTGGGGAAAAATGCCGAAATATCAGTCACTAAGGCGTACCTAAATCCAGCCGCTGCGGTGATTTTCTCCTCGTGAAGCTCGCTGAATTTGGGAATCGTGATAGCACGCAAGCCGCCGACAATCGTCGGTTTGCTTTTTGACAACGGACTCTTCGCGTAGTGTTCCTGGATTTGCGTCCAATACTGACTAATATCGCGCGCGAGAAAATAGAATGAAGTTGGATTCAGTATTGCTGTTATCCGACGATAGTATGACGATCGGGGGACAGAGAAGCGCTCGGGCGAAGTCCTAGGTGGTTCGGTAGCCTCCCATTGATGCTGAAATTTAGGAAGCTCAGTTGCGAAAGACTCGGACGTGAAATTCGGTGGCAACTGAATGGGAAAGTAACCTCGGGAAAGCAAATCGCCAAGCATCGCCATAATTTTCCTCGCGTTTATTCACGGGTTGCATGATACAAGGATTTGCACGTCGACAATGCGTCGATGCGCCCGGCATGTGGTCCGAAGCCGCACTCCCAAGGCCGCGCTCGTTCATGGGCGACCGGTCGCAATGAAGTGCCCCGCCGGATGGGTGACGTTCGCGGGTCGGCTACTACCAACGTTCACGCGTGGGGAGCCGTGCGGCGACTGCAAATTGCTTTGCTGTCGTTTGCAATCAATAGACGGTGAAGGTTAGCTTCGATGGAACTCGAATGAATCTTCCCGAACTTGATTCACCCTTAAGGACGTCCGAATCAATGGCGACACCCCAGTGTGGAACGTCGGATTCTGTCAGAGTCCGGAATTATTTGGCAGCATGGCCAGATGCTCCCGGATGTCTCGATGAAAATCCTCCCCGTGTTCCTTTAACAGTAAATAGGCGAATATCTCGCGCAAAGAACGCCGCAGATGCGGTATATCGTCATGCATAATCGGTGCGTACGGAAACTCGCCGTACCTGCTCTCCGGGTGCATCGTGATCACCCTTTCCTCGTAGAATGATTCAAAATACCTTGTGGTCACATCTGGCGCATCCAGGCCAAATGGCGCATCGAAATGATTGTGAAGCCAAACAGCAGCGTCGTGTGCGGATGGATTTTCAATGCCGGAAGGTTGAAGATGGCTTTTGACGAGACTAAATGAGGCATCGAGTGCAATGTAGAGAGACAGGATAGCTTCTTCATTGAACTCGTAGTGCTGCCGAAGCATGTCGGCCTTAATGAGCGTATAGATTCCTCGGTAGAAAACGAAGCTCGCGCCGCGCAATTTGTCCCAGAATCTTAAGAGTCTATCGAATCCATATCTATCGGCTGGGATGACGGTGTATTTTTTTGGAATCGTCCCCGTGAGTCGGCCGTGCTGGCCAAACGGGCCTACGACGTCGCCAGCTGTCTTCAATATGAGATCGCGCACTCGATGGACTGTCAAAGGACATGTCATATCAAGATCTCGTGCGTCTAAGCGAGGACTATAACGGACGACAGGGTAAAGGCTTACGTATGGCTCATCGCGGAGCTCGCACAGAACGAGCGACGCCATGAAACGAAGTTCTTCTGGTGAAGCCCAGTCGAACTCTGAGTATGGTGCATCGTCGATAACGTCCGCCCAATCGCCACCTTGGACAACAGAAAATGCGACATCTTCATCGGCATAGAAGAATCCAGTTGGGACGTGCCGAACACCAGCTGGATAGCAACCCCTCGGATCCATGATCATCACGCGGTAAGTGGGGCTACCTTTCCGCGCGACGACCTCACGCTGCGGAAGGAAAGTCAATTCTTGCGAACTCGGTCGGCGACGCATCGTTTTTCTTAAAATGTACGCTGATGGATAGTCCGGGGAGAGATAAGTTACATCTCAGTTGAGTTGTCTAGCTGTTGCCAGTCGTCCGAAATCTGCTGCCAGTTGACATTCCGCTCGACCGATATTTCGTGGCCGGCCTCGTCCTGCCGTCTGCCAGACCATACGGCCCAGAAATCGGGGTCGTCGGATTTCGGTCGCTGGGTCTCATGCAGTTTCGTCATCTCAACCAACACGGGAAGCTCCGATGCCCACCCCATCAGAATCGCGTTGCGCGACGGGAGAGATGGCAAATCTCTAAGCAAGCCCCGGAGGTTGTCCGGCACGAGTCGGTGCACCAGTTCTTGGTCTCGGTCGTTGCTGATCCGATGCAGAAGGTAGCTGTTGCATTGCGAAAGAACCGTTGGAGACAGCTCGCTGGGGCGCTGTGACGACAGGACCAGTCCAAGTCCGAACTTACGGCCTTCGCGCGCAATTTTCTCGAACACCTGGCAGCAGATGGCTGCGGCGTTTTGATTCTCTGCATCATCGTTATAGCGACGGATGAACGTGTGCGCCTCTTCCATAACAAGCACTGTTGGTAACGTCTTGCCTTTGGAGGCTTTTCGGTATCGCTGGAGTGCTTCAAGTGTCATCCGTGCAATTACCGCAGTAACGATATGCACGACGTCCGCTGGCACAAGAGATAAGTCGATGACCGTTACGGTGCCGTTGGATGCCTCGTCATCGCCGATATAGTCGGTCAACCAACTCGCCAAGTTCATGTCGCTGGCACCGCTGGCGATCGTTTTCATGCGGCTATCTGAAAGAATCGTCCGGATACGCATCAGCATCGTCTCGACATACTCGGATACATTCAGTAGCTCAGCGTTAGCTTCCACGCTGCGCAGGAGCTGGTCGCCCGTGAATGGTCTCGGAATGTCAGCATCAATAGGAAGCACATCGACGTCGCTTCCCCCGAAAGCCAAGTGAGCGGTCTGCAACGATGCGAGAAGCCCGTCGACTTCAGCTTTAGTGAAATCGAGGTGCGGATACTTGTTAGCTGAAGTCGAAGTGCGGGCTACGATTAGCGTGTCGAGCACCGACTGTAGCGCTTCGAGGGCTATAGTCTCATTGCCGCGAAAGGATTGATCCAGTTCAAGGCTCCCACGCCATTTCTCGATTTTTTGAAGAAAGTTCTTGTTGTGCGGAAACGCTTTCCATGGGCTTCCTGAACTTCGCTCAATCTGAACAGCACTCACCAATGTACGCAGATAACGGCGCATATCGTGGCTTGGTGTGACGGCTGCGTCCACGCTGCCGTCGCGCACCGAGCGCAATGCTTGGATGAGCGTCGGGCGCTGCGCCCTTGAGCTGGCCTGTGTGAAGGCACTCCACTCCGCGGTGTTCCAGAACCATAGCGGTATTTGCAGTTGCCCGATTCCGTTGTTGGGATCAGCCTCGACCGCATAGAGTCGGACCTTGCTCATGTCCTTGAAGGTGTTTGAATATTCACCGTTCGGGTCAAGAACGATGAAGCGGGCATTCGGATTCTCATCACCTCGCGCTTTCTTGGCTTCTTCCATGGACCAACGGATGATCCCAGCGACAGAGCACGACTTTCCACTGCCAGTGTTTCCCAAGACGGCAAGATGGCGGCCGAACAGCCGGTCCGGATCAACCATCACCTCGGCATTCGCAGCGAGAGGACTTATCCCAATCTTCACCCGGCGATTTTCGCCCGACTCGACAATCGACCGTAGCTGGACCTGAGTCGGAAGCATTACCGGCGCACCGACCGAAGGATAGGCGTCGATGCCTCGACGAAAGTTGTAGCGTTCTTTGCCGGCGTGAGAGCCCTCATAAATCAAACGTCCCAGCGGGTTGAGACTCATTTTTCGAAGCGGATAGGGCAGGTCCACAAGTCCGAAGTCCTGCATCCCCTTGCGCTTGGGATACTGAGATCGCTCCACTGTGATCCATTCGACCTGAGCGACAAGATGTCCTTCGTCGCTGGGAATCAACACATACCCGTTGATGCGGGGAAACGGTCGTGGCGTCCCGGTATTCAAAGCGACAGCGTCGGGAGCTTCAATGTCTAGGAGCACTTTGATTTCGTCCGGAGAGACGAAGTCGATGCTTCCAATCCGCAGTGAGTCTGCGTAGGCGAGGGGAGAAATCGTCATGCGAGATCCTCCCCATCGAACACGTCCGGACCGCTACTCTCAGAGGGCTTGGGCGCTGCGGCAACGTTCCACCGCTGTTTGAGCAACTCACTCATGCGGAACGTCGTCTTGTCGATAGCAGCCTTTGGCAAGAAGTGTTCTGTGAGCTTTTGCAGGTCTGCGAGTACAGGCCCGATCAACAAGCTGATTTGGGGCGAGCGCCCAAGTTCTTCATAGGTCCCCATGATTCGCCCGAGCGGATCGTTAAACGATATGACCACCAGGTGCGTCGATGGGATCGTCAGCATGTCCCGAATCACCCGATTTATATGCTCGTCCCCGAAACTGTAGCCATAAGTGACCAAGGTGCTATTAGGTCTGCAGATAGCTGCGGCAAGGTCGCGGAAGAGTTCAACGTATGGGTAGTCCGAGGTTTCCCTGTCTTTCGCTGAGTTAGGGTAGATCATGAGCGCATGGGCGGTTGCGCCGTCCAAACCCGGTGCATTGAGAAAGGGTTCAACACTCTCCGCACCAAATGGAAGCCCGAGACGTCGAATGTCGGCGTTGGATTGAATCCAGTCGACCGAGCCGTGGAGCTTGGTGAAGCGAGCAACGCCTTCGAGATAGCGGGGTTCTCCCCGAATGCCAGGCGGGTTGTAGTGCATGTCCAGATCTAGTCTGGATGACCGAAAGATGGGCGTTAGGTTACCGAGGAATCTATCGAGCAGATGCAGCCCGGCTAACTCCGCACCTGCCTCTAGAAGACGGTCATAGTTGGTCGTGAAAATATTGAGCCTGTCTCGGACACCGGTCCGACTGGCAAAGCTCATGAGAAACGTGACGAGAATATTCAAAGCCTGCTCGCGCCGACTCTCTTCGGCAACCGCAATTCCCCGCTCGCTGAGCAATATCGACTTCGAAAAGGCAGTGAGGATGGCGGTAAGATCGTCCTCGAGCGCTTTCGACTCGTGGCTCATCCCGAGGATCCTCAAACCCCGCAGCAATTCATTGGCGACGCGCAACTGGTCCTCGATATTTCCAGCTTCACGGCCAGCCTTGCTGGCGGCCTCTACAGCCGCTTTCCCTATTTCACCGTCGTAGTTGGAAAACGATGTCGCGCCCATTCCCGTCGCGCCTACTCCCGTTGCGAGATAGTGGACAGCGTGAGTCAGACCGGAGCCGACGAGCATTGATAGGTGCTCCGACTGAAACAGTGATGTAAGCCACGGCTCAGCGCGATTTCGGAGTTCGGTGAGGCCAAATTCTTCGTTACTTATCCAAGACGCATTGCAACCCGGTGCAATTCGGAACGTGTTCGGCTTACCAGTTGGTGAAAAAAGGATCGGTCGAGGATCGTCGCGTACTTTTAGCACGTTCTCGAATTTCAGACTTTCGCTCTCTTCGCTCATCGCTTTTCCCTCTTTTAATTATCCGCAGGTCGCGAAGAATTATATCGATACCCGTATGTTGTGGGGCCGTGCTGCGGTACGACCACAAGCGCCGGCTCTCGCCGCTAGCCAGTCGCTTGGTTCGCGCCAGAGCAACGCTACACATTGGGGGGTGATAATCGCCGCCTCACCTGGTCGTGACGCGCCCCCGCGTTCCAAGGCGGCAGAATCAGGTTGTGTGGTCTACTTTCGAACGACCGCTTTCGTGAAACGTGGCCGCCGCTGTGGGTCGCAAGTGTGAGCTGGCCCGCGCAGAAGACAATTACTTCATTTCTTTATCCAGCCAACGTCTGCGACACACCACATTGCTGACGTAGACCCGGGCCTTATCGAACGTCCGCAATGGCCGACAGGACTAAACCGCTCGCGCGGTAGGGGNNACCTGCGCATGCGCAGGTTCGCACCGAAGACCCAGGCCGCCTATCTGCGTGCCGTACGTCAGTTCGCCCGATACCTCGGGCGTTCACCCGATACCGCCACCGTCGAGAACCTCCGGGACTACCAGCTGCATCTGGTCGATCACGGCGTGTCTCCGATATCGCTCAACGCCGCCATCAGCGGGCTGAAGTTCTTCTTCGAAGTCACGCTCGGCAAGCCGGAGCTGATGGCGCGGATGCAGCCGGTACGCGTGCCCCGCACGCTTCCGGTTGTGCTCAGCCCCGAGGAAGTGCGGCGGCTCATCGCGGCAGCCGGAAACCTCAAGCATCAGACCGCGCTGTCGGTCGCCTATGGTGCCGGGCTGCGTGCGAGCGAAGTGGTCGCGCTCAGGGTCAGTGACATCGACAGCCAGCGCATGACCCTGCGCATCGAGCAGGGCAAGGGCCGCCGCGACCGCTACGCGATGCTTTCGCCGGTCCTGCTCGAACGCCTGCGTGTCTGGTGGCGCGTGGCCCGTGCCCAGGGCTGCATGCTCGATGGCGGGTGGCTGTTCCCCGGCATGGATCCCGTCGATCCCCTCACGCCCAGGCAACTGACCCGCGCCGTCCATGCGGCCGCCGAGGCCGCAAACATCGACAAGCGCGTCTCCATGCATACGCTGAGGCATTCGTTTGCCACGCACCTGCTGGAACAGAAGGAGGATATCCGCGTGATCCAGGTGCT
>NZ_CYGY02000262.1 GCF_900007165.1 Paraburkholderia piptadeniae | reverse complement strand
GCATACGAGATGCTCAGGAGTCTCGTGGGCTCGGATCTCGCCAGCATGAAGACCCGCGCGGAGCGACGGGGAGACACCATCATCGTCAACGGTGCCAAGCGTTTCTGCTCGGGCGCGGGTGTGAGTGACTACATTTACGCCTTGGTGCGTACCGGTCCGGAAGATGCTCGCTATCGCAATCTGACTTTACTGCTGATTCCTCCGGGGCACGCTGGCGTGACCATTGAACCCATCAATGGGCTGGGTCTGAAAGGATTTCCGACGACTGACGTGACGTTCGATAACGTTGAACTGCCTTTGTCCAGCATCGTTGGCGGGGAAGAGAAATGGAACGGCGCCTGGCCAATGGTCGTTGGCTCCGGACTTGACGTCGAAAAACTGGAGGTGGCTGCGATGGCGATTGGCATTGGCCAGGCTGCACTTGACGACGCGTGGACCTACGCCGGAGAACGGCAACAGTTTGGCAAACCTGTCGGCCACTATCAGTCAGTGCAGCATAAGCTCGCGGAGATGAAAACGCACCTGCACGCGGCCCGTCTGATGCTTTATCGCGCCGCACAACTCGCAGACAAACGCCTGCCC
>NZ_CYGY02000053.1 GCF_900007165.1 Paraburkholderia piptadeniae | reverse complement strand
CACTTCGCGTGCGAGATAGTCCATCGGATGACGCTCGGTGGACTGCACGTAGTGATCGGGATAGCCGATGATGTTCTCGCGCTTCATGAACACGGTGCGCAGCGCGCCGTTCGCATCCTGTCCACGGCCATACCAGACGGGCTCGCCGTCGAGCGCGAGCAGCACGCATTGATGCACATAGAACGACCAGCCGTCGTAGCCCGTGAGCCACGCCATGTTGGTCGGGTCGGTGACGATCAGCAGATCGATCTGCGCCTTTTCCATCGCCTTGCGTGTCTTCGCGATGCGTGCGTCGTATTCGGCGCGATCGAATGGCAGGCGTACCACGGGGGTCGCCGCCTGTTGACGTGTATCTGACATGGTCTCCTCTCAGCGCTTCATGTCGTTACGGAAAATGGTCCCTGCATTGGCCGCGCGGGCACGCGCGACGGCGAGCGTCGCGATGGCCGTGTCCTGCGCGCCCGTGCCCGTGAGATCGCACAGCGTGATGTCGCTGTCGCTCGTGCGTCCTTTGGCCTGTCCTGCGATGATCTGTCCGAGCTCCGCGTGCTTTGCGTTCGCATCGACAACACCGGCTTCGATCGCGTGATGCAGTTCGCCGAGCACGCGCGTCTGCGTGACGCGATCGCATACGTAGCGCGCCGCCGCGAGTGCTTGCGGCGCGATTTCGTTCTTGTGTTCCGCGTCCGAGCCCATCGCCGTGATGTGCAGGCCCGGATGCAGGTCGGCGGACTGGATCAACGGCTCGGTGCTCGGTGTCGTGGTGATCGCGATGTCGGCTTCGGCGAGCGCGTGATGAACGTCGCGCGCGACTTCAGCGGCGATGTGCAATTTCGCGGACATGTCCGCCGCGAATCGCTCGGCGTTTGCGCGGTTGCGTGCCCACACCTTGACGCGCTCGATTTTTCGCACCATCGACAACGCCTGCAATTGCAGACGCGCCTGCTCGCCCGCGCCGATCACGGCGACGCTCGGCGCCTGCTGCTTCGCGAGCCAGCGCGCCGCGACGGCGCCCGCCGCCGCGGTCCGCACGGCCGTCAGATAGCCGTTGTCGAGCAATACCGCTTCTGTCAGGCCTGTTTTTGCCGACAGAACGAGCATCAGTCCGTTGAGGCTCGGCAGACCGAGCTTCGGGTTATCGAAGAAGCCGGGGCTCACCTTGATCGCGAAGCTGTCGAAGCGCGGCAAGTACGCCGTCTTCACATCGACCTCGCCGCGATGCTCGGGCAGGTCGAGCCGCAAGATGGGCGGCATCGCGACGGGCTCGGTGGCAAGCGACAAAAACGCGGACTCGACTTGATCGATCGCGGCGAGATCGAGCGGCACGAGTTCGCGCAATTGCGATTCGCCCAAGAGGGTAATGGCAGTCATGCAGTGTCTCCTGTGTCGATCAGAGTTAGCGCTTCAGCGCTTACTCCGATCCCATGCAAATCGTTCAGCCCGCGCGCACGATGCGGCGATGCTGGTTCATGTCGATATTCGCGCCCGTCACGATCAGCACGATCGGGCCTTGAAAATCAGGGGCATTGTGCAAACGCTGCGCGAGCAGCGCCGCAATGCCGACGGCGGCCGCGCCTTCGAGCACCAGCCGTTCGTGTTCGTATGCATGCACGAGGCCGCGCGCGATCGTCGCTTCGTCGAGCAGCACGACTTCATCGATCAGCTCGCGCGTGATCGGGAACGTGTACTGGTTGTCGAGCCCGATGCCGCCGCCTAGCGAATCCGCGAGCGACTCGACTTCGTCGACGAGCACGGGCTTGCCCGCCTCGAGGCTCGCGTGCATCGCGGCGCCGCGTTCCATCGTCACGCCCGTCATGCGCACCGCGGGATTGATCTGCTTCGCCGCAAACGCGATGCCCGCGAAGAGCCCGCCGCCCGACAACGGGACGACGATGTGCGCGACATCGGGCAAGTCCTCGGCGATCTCGACGCCGATGGTCGCCTGTCCGGCGATGACGTCGAGATGATCGAACGGCGGCACATACGCATAGCCTTCTTCGCGCACGAGGCGTTGTGCTTCGGCCTGCGCGTCGTCCTGGCTCTTGCCGACGATGCGCGCCTGCGCGCCCAGCGCGCGCACGGCCTCGACCTTGTTCGACGGCACGAGCGACGACATGCACACGGCCGCTTCGATGCCGAGTGCGCGCGCCGCATGCGCGACCGCGCGCCCGTGATTGCCCGTCGACGCCGTCACCACGCGCTTGCATCCCGTTTCCGCAAGACGCACGAGCGCGTTCGTCGCGCCGCGCAGCTTGAAGCTGCCCGTCGGCTGGACCGTTTCGAGCTTCAGATAGACAGGATTTTTTGCAATCGCCGACAGCGTAGGCGATTCGACGAGCGGCGTGCGCAGCACGCGCCCTTCGATACGGCGTCGAGCGCGATAGACATCGGCAAGCGAGAGAACGGACATTGGCATCGGCCCTGCATGAGAAACGCGACCGATGCGGAAAATCCCAACGTCAGTATTTCACTACATTGAACGTGGGCCACACCGGACTCAGTGCGGTCAGTCTAATGTTCTAAATATTCTTTTCTATTGTCCTGGTACATTTCGTTTTGCATCGCTGCGCGCTCATCCGATGCGGCCTTGCGATCAGCCGAAGTCATGCACCTGCGGGTACTGCTCGAACACGTCGTGCATCGTTTCGAGCGCTTCCTGATACACCTCCTCGCTCACTTCCGCGCCCACGCACAGCCGCACCGCATTGGGCCGTTCCGCGCCGCGCACGAGGAACGGATCGGGCGACGTCACGGCGATATCGCGATTGCGCAACTCGCGCACGAGCCGGTCCGCCTGCCAGTGATCGGGCACGCGCAGCCACACGGACAGCGCATGCGGATGCGAGCCGAGCACATACGGTCCGAGTATCTTCTGCACGAGCGCCTGGCGCTTCGCGAGCCGCTCGCGCTGCATTTCCACCAGACGCGCGGCCGTGCCGTCGTTGATCCAGCGCGTCGCCACTTCCGCTATCGGCGAGTTCGCCATCCAGCTACTCACGCGCAGCACGCTTTCGACGCGCAGCGCGAGACGGCGCGGCGTCGTCATATAACCCGTGCGCAAGCCGGCCATCACCGACTTCGTCATGCTCGTGCAGTAGAACGACAGTTCGGGGATGTGGCTCGAAATCGGCGCGGGACGCGTGGCGGGCAGCGGGCCATAGACATCGTCTTCGATCACGTACACGCCATAGCGCTCGGCGATGCGCGCAATCGCGCGACGCCGCGATTCGGGCATCAGCGCGACGGTCGGATTGTTGAGCGTCGGCGTGCAGACGAGCGCGGTGATGCGCTCGCTATCGCACATCTCTTCGAAGTGCTCGGGATGGATGCCGTACTCGTCGATCTCCAGCCCTTTCAACGTAAACCCCAGGACATTCGCGGAGCCGATTACACCGTGATCGGTCAGACTTTCGCATAGCACGGTATCGCCGGGACCGACCAGCGATGCGAGCGCGAGAAAGATGCCATGCGCCGCGCCGTTGGTGACGAGCAGCGTATCGACGGAAGCGGGCATGCCGAGCGACTCCAGCCACGCGATGCCCGCCTGCCTGTGATGCTCGAAGCCCGCGATGGGCCTGAACGCGCGTATCCACGGCTGGTCGTCGATCTTCGCGAGCGTCGCGCAGACCTTGCGCCACATCGCGTCGTGCTCGGGCGTATGAATGATGCGCGCAATCGAAAAGTCGACCACGGAGCGCTCGGCCGTATCGAGCATGTAGTTCGACATCGTCTCCGTCACGCGCTCGGCGACGAAGCTGCCACGCCCCACTTCGCAGCGAATCAGCCCTTGCCGCTCAAGTTCCTTATATGCGTTCGTCACTGTCTGCACGCTGATCGACAGCTCGGACGCGACATCGCGCTGCGGCGGCAGACGTGCGCCCGCGCGCAACGACTCGCTTTCGATATCCGTTGCAATCGCCTTCACCAGCCGCTTGTATTTCGACTCGACGCCACGCACCGCGCCGACCGCATCCCGCCATTGCTCTATCACTGCACTCTCCATATCTACAGCATGCATAGTGCGACGAAAGCAGCCCTGAAAATAATTGTCCTAGTGCAATGGGAACAAAAAAATGGCTTTGTATGCTGCGCTCATGGTTCGGTTTCAGGTCGCTCGAAACGCCGGAACCCTTGCCTCACCGGGTTTTCCCGGGGATCGCGCCACTGTGGCACGACATTCATTACTTTTACTTTCGCCCTACGGAATCGACATGAAATCGAAGCGCACGTCCGTCATGCTCGGCGCCTTCTGCCTCGCGGCAGCCGGCCTTGCAATGCACACCCAGTTCGCGTCGGCTGAAACGACGTTGCAGCGCATCCAGCGCACCGGCGAAGTTCGCATCGGCTATGCGAACGAAGCACCGTTCGCCTATACGACACCCGATGGCAAGGTGACGGGCGAATCGCCGGAAATTTCGCGCAAGGTCTTCGAGAAGCTCGGCGTGAAGAAAGTGGATGCCGTGCTGACGGAATGGGGCTCGCTGATTCCGGGCCTGCGCGCGGGACGCTTCGACGTCATCGCCGCCGGCATGTACATCACGCCGGAGCGCTGCAAGCAGGTCGCTTTTGCCGATCCGCAGTATCAGATCCAGGACACGCTGCTCGTGACGAAGGGCAATCCGAAGAACCTGCATAGCTTTGCCGATATTGCAAAGCAGCCGGACCTGAAGCTGGCCGTGATGGCGGGTGCCGTTGAAGTCGCGAACTCGCGCGATGCGGGCGTGAAGGACACGCAACTGCTGCAGGTGCCCGATACGACGGCGCAACTTCAGGCCGTGCGCACGCGACGCGCCGATGCGGCAGCGGGCACGGCGCTCACGATGAAGGGCCTCGCCGCGAAGGACGCGGGCCAGGTCGAAGCGGTCTCCTTGTTCAAGGACGATCCGAAGCATACGGGCTATGGCGCGCTCGCGTTCCGCCCGGAAGACACCGATCTGCGCGATGCCGTGAACAAGCAGCTGCATCAATGGCTCGGCACGCCCGATCATCTCTCGACCGTCGGACCATTCGGTTTCGATAAATCGAATCTGACCACGAAAACGGCCGCCGAAATCTGCGGCCAGTGATTCGCCGCTCACGCATCGGGCCGCAGACGATGCAGCGCGATCGCACGCCGGGGAGGCACTCAAAATGCTTCCCCAGTTCAATCCGAGGCGCGCCGAGGCGCCGTCATGCAAGCGAGGCCACCGCCATGCGTGAACTGTTTCCCCTGCTGCTGCAAGGCACGCTCGTCACGATCGAGATCGCCGTGTTCGGCACGCTGCTTGCCATTGTGATGGCGTTCGTCGGCACGGCCGCGAGGCTCTCGCCGTGGGCGCCGTTGCGCTGGATCGGCAACGTGTATGTCGAGGTGTTTCGCGGCACGTCGCTGCTCGTGCAGCTCTTCTGGTTCTTTTTCGTGCTGCCACTGCCGCCGTTCCGGGTCGAGTTGACGCCGTTCACGGTCGCGATCGTCGGGCTCGGCCTGCACTATGGCGCGTATGGCTCCGAGATTCTGCGCGGCGCGCTGCGCTCGGTGCCGGGCGGCCAGTTCGAAGCGGCGCTCGCGTTGAACATGTCGGCATTCTCCCGCATGCGCCGCATCATCCTGCCGCAAGCAATGATCTGCGCGCTGCCGCCCGCAACCAATCTGATGATCGAACTGTTGAAGGGCACGTCGCTCGTATCGCTGATCACGCTGTCCGATCTCACGTTCCGCGCGCGCCAGCTCGACGAAGCGACGTTCAAGACGGCCGAGATCTTCTGCCTCACGCTCGTCATCTACTTCGTGCTCGCGCAATTGCTGGCCACGCTGATGCGTTACTTCGAGCGGCGCGTGAGTCACGGCATCATCGTTCGAACCGTGCCAAAGGCGGCGTCATGAATCACTTCTTCGATTTGCAGTACGCCGCGCACATCCTGCCTCAACTCGCGCGCGCATCGGTGTACACGATACTGATCACGCTCGTCGGCTTCGCGATTGCGCTCGTGCTGGGCCTCGCGCTCGCGATCCTGCGGCGCAGCCACATCAAGGCCGTGTCGCGCACGGTGGCGTTCATCGTCGAGTTCATCCGCAGCACGCCGCTGCTGATCCAGGTGTACGTGCTCTACTATGTGCTGCCCGTGTACGGCATCACGATGTCAGCGCTGATGGCGGGCACGATCGGCATCGCGCTGCACTATGCGTGCTACACGTCCGAGGTGTACCGCGCGGGCCTGAACGGCGTCGCGCGCGGACAGTGGGAAGCGGCGTGCGCGTTGTCGCTGTCGCCGTGGCGCACCTATGCCGGCGTGATTCTGCCGCAAGCGGTGCGGCCCGTCATTCCCGCGCTCGGCAACTACCTCGTTGCAATGTTCAAGGACACGCCCGTGCTGTCGGCCATCACCGTGGTCGAACTGATGCAGCAGGCGAAGAACGTCGGCTCGGAAACGTTCCGGTATCTGGAGCCGATCACGCTCGCAGGGCTGTTCTTTCTCGTCATCAGCATTACGTTCGCACAACTCGTGCGGCGGCTCGAATTCCGTCTGAGGCTCCCATGAAGTCGCGCACCGACATCGATACCCACTTGCAATCCGAGTCTTCCGTGATGGAGAAAGAGATGAAGCGAGACCCCGTTTCCGCGCTCAAGGACGCGCCGAACGCCGGCGGCCAGCAGCCGATGGTGCGGTTCGCCGGCGTGACGAAGCGCTACGGCGCGCTCACCGTGCTCGACGAACTCGATCTGGACATTGCGCCCAACGAAAAGGTCGCCATCATCGGGCCGAGCGGTTCAGGCAAGTCGACGCTGCTGCGCGTATTGATGACGCTCGATCCGCTGACAGGCGGCATGATCGAAGTCGACGGCGAGCCGTTGACCCACATGCGCAAGAACGGCGGGCTCGTGCCTGCATCGCCCGCGCATCTGCGACGCGTGCGTAGCAAGATCGGCATGGTGTTTCAGAGCTTCAATCTGTTCCCGCATATGACGGCGCTTGCGAATACGATCGAAGCGCCGATGCAGGTGCTCGGGCTGTCGCGAAAGGAAGCGACGGACCGCTCGCGCGAACTGCTGTCGATGGTCGGGCTCGAGGACAAGTGCAATCACTATCCGTCGCAACTGTCGGGCGGTCAGCAGCAGCGCGTCGCGATTGCGCGCGCGCTCGCGATGCGTCCGAAAGTGATGCTCTTCGACGAAGTGACGTCCGCGCTCGACCCCGAGCTATGCGGCGAAGTGCTGAACGTGATTCGCCGGCTTGGCGAAGAACACAATCTGACGATGCTGATGGTTACGCACCAGATGGGCTTCGCTCGTGAATTCGCGGACCGTGTGTGCTTCTTCTCGCAAGGCAAGATCATCGAGCAAGGGCCGCCGCAACAGTTCTTCACGTCGCCGCAACATGAGCGCACGCAGCAGTTCCTGCGTGCAGTGCGCGAAGCGGTTTGATGTCTCGATCGTAGGTTTCGACGCGGCGTTCATGCAGGCTCAAGCCGAGCGCGCGCGTCAAGCCTGCCCTCTGCCGCCGCGCGCGAGCTCTTCGCCGCTGTTATGCGGCAGCTTCGCCGTCACGGGGATCGACGCCAGCGAGAACAGGCCGATCGAGAGAAACGCGGGCCAGAAGTCGGTCCATACGATGCGCGGATGGCCTTGCAGCTCGTGCGAAACCTGCAGCACGATCCCCGCAACCGTCACGCCGAGGCCCAGCGAGATCTGCTGGACGACGCTCGCGACACTCGTCGCGCGTCCAACGTCGCTGCTCGGAATGTCCGCATACGCAAGCGAGTTCAGCGACGTGAACTGCAGCGAAGGAAAGATGCCTCCGAACAGCACGACGCACCAGATCAGCGCGTGCGGCGTATCCGGCGTGAACAGTGCATAACTCGCAATCGCGCAGCCGGCGAGCAGCGCGTTGAACATCAGTACGCGTCGAAAGCCGAAGCGCGCGAGCACCGACGAAGCAATCGTCTTCATGAAGATCGAGCCGAACGCCGACGCGCACGTGATCGTCCCCGCAACGAACGGTGTCATGCCGAGTCCTTCCTGCAGCTTCAGCGGCAGCAGAAACGGCACGGCGCCAAGACCGATGCGAAAGAGCGAGCCGCCGATCACGCTTGCGTGAAAGCTCGGAATGCGAAGCAGCTTAAGATCGAGCACGGGCCGCTCGACGCGGCTCGCATAGCGCCAATAGATCAGCAGCAACGCGGCCCCGAGCACGCACATCGCCACTGAGACGCTGTTCGACACCAGTGCGCCGCCCACCAGCGACAGCCCCAGCATGAACAGCGACGCGCCGCTCGCCGACAACGAAAAGCCCGTCCAGTCGAGCGGCCCAGGATGTGCTTCGCGCATGTTCGCGATGTGCCGGTTCGTGAGCCAGATGCCGAACAGGCCGATCGGAATGTTGACGATGAAGATCAGGCGCCAGTGCAGATACGTCGTGATGAAGCCGCCGAGCGGCGGTCCGATCACGGGCCCGAGCAGCGCCGGCACGGTCAGATAGTTGACGGCGCGGATGAAGTCCGACTTCGGCACCGAACGGAAGATGATGATGCGCCCGACGGGCACCATCATCGCGCCGCCGATGCCTTGCACGAAACGCGCGGCGACGAAGAGCGGCAGGTTCGTCGAGGCGGCCGCCATCAGCGAGCCCGCCATGAAGATGCCGATTGCCGTGCGAAACACGGAACGCGGACCATAGCGGTCGGCGACCCAGCCGCATACGGGAATGAAGACGCCCAGGCCGATCACGTAGCTGGTGATCGCGAGCTTCAGTGTGATGGGATCGTGCCCGAGATCGCGGGCGAGAACCGGAAGGGATGTGACCAGTACCGTCGAGTCGACGTTTTCCATGAACATCGCGCACGCGACGATCAACGGAACGATGAATGCGCCTATTGCCAGGGGCATGGTCGAGGAGGCGACAGCGGGGAGACCGTCGGCGTAAAGCCGCAATTATTGCACCGGCTCAACAAACGATGTTGCGACGCTTGCAGCAAAAGAAAATCGCGTGCCGGTTGCCCGAGCACGCGATTTTTTACAGCGCTGTCTATGATGCCGGCTTAGCGCGCCGCGCCTACCAGCGGTTGCAGCATCGGCAGGATTTCCGCTGCTGCGCGCTCGACGTCGTTCTGGAAATCGATTTCGATCCACGGCGCGCCCGTCACGTCAGCCGTGTCGAACACATGACTGCGTTCCAGCAGCAGATCGCGCACGGCTTCTTCATGAGGCATGTTCGCGCGGCCGCTGTCGACGTAGCCCGCGACGATCTCGGCAAAACGCTTCGCCGTTTCTTCGCGCAGACGGAAGAAGCCGACCGATTCGCCGATCGTGTCGTAGTCGAGACCGACGGCCAGTTGCTTGCGCAGCTCGACGGGCACGCCGTTTTTCAGGCACAGCTTGACGGGCTCGTCGCCCGTTTCGAAATCGCGGTCGATGAGCAGGCGGTTCGCGTGCTGATCCGCCACCAGCGCGCTCAGGATGCGCTCGTCGTACAGCACGTCGGCGTCCATCAGCAGCACGTCGCCGCCGCGTGTCAGCGCGTCCGCGACCGTGTGCACGGTGAGCACGCTGCCAAGGTCGAAGCGCGGGTTCAGCTTGATCTCCACCTTGTGCGGCCATTCGATCCGCTTCAGTTCGGCTTCGACCAGTTCCGGCTGGAAGCCGAGCGCAAGCACGACCTCATCGACGCCCGCCGCATCGAGCATCTGCAGATGACGCTCGAGCAGGGTCACGCCGTCGAAACGCAGCAGGCATTTGGGAAACTGTTCTCCGGCGGGTTGCTGGAGACGCAGGCCAAGACCTGCAGCAAGAATGATGGCGCGCATTCGCGGTCCTTTCCAAAGATATCAATCGACAGCGGGCAGACGCGTTGCGCGCCGCCGCTGCCAGCTACGTTCGCTGAAATGCAGATACAGCAGGCCCGGCAAGCCGAGCAGCAACTCACGTGCGCGCTTCACCAGCGACAGCGCCAACGCCGCTTCGGGCGGCAGGCCGACGAGCGGCGCGAGCAGCAGATAGCCGCCTTCCTGGACGCCGAGCGAGCCGGGAATCGCGAAGGCCGCGCCGCGGATCGCCTGGCCGAGGCTTTCGAGCAGCAGCGCGTCGATCCAGCCAACGGGATGGCCGAGAAAGCGCAGCGCGAGCCACACTTCCACCGTACCGACGATCCAGCCCGCGAGGCTCAGCGCGAAGCTCGCGGCGACCTTGCCGCGCTGCGCGTAGAGTTCGCGCACGGCGACATCGACGGCATCGGCGCGCGTCGTCAACGACGACCAGTCGCGTTTGCCGAACACCTTCGACAGCACGCGCAGCGCCTTGCCGAACAGGCCGCGCCGCTGCGCCATATAGAAGCCGGCGATCAGCGCGCCAAGCACGCCTGTTGCGATCAACGCGGCTGTCTGCAGGTCGTGCATTGCGCCGTGCGCCGCCGATGCGCCGAACAGCAGCAAGCCGAGCATCGCGAAGACGATCTGCGCAAGCGCCTGCAATGTCGTGCTGACGGTAATCGCCGCCGCGGCGTCACGCATGCGCAGACCGCGCTGCGACAGTTGACGGACCATCATCACCGGCCCGCCGATCTGACCAGCGGGCAACAGGCTGTTCACCGATTCGCCGATCCAGCGCGCGAACACCGCGTCGCGCTCGGTGACATGCCGCGCTTTCCTGTCGAACATCACGGAGATCGCGCCCGCATCGAGCACGAGCGGCAGCAGATGGAACGCGGCGACGAGCGCGAGGCCCCAGCCCGCCGCCATCAGCGTCGACACGACGGGGCCGAAGCCCTGCCACGCGAGCAATGCGACGAACAGCGCCCCGCCGATCGTCAGCAGGATCATCGCTGCGCGCGTCACGCGCCTTCTCCCCTGGCGTTGCGGCGCGACAGCTGGCTGAACACCTGGCGAAAGCCGAAGTACGCGATCGCGTCCTTCAGATTCGAAATCACGCGGCGCCACGGGCGCATGTTCGGATCGGTCACGTATTCGAATGTGAGCGACACGCGCATTTCGTTGTCGAGCGCGGGCGTGATGCGATGACGCAGCTTGTCGCCGTCGAAGAACACGAGACCGCCCGGAGGAATCTGCACCGAACCGGGCGCATCGGCCTTGTCCGGGTTGCGCGTGTGCAACTCGTAGTCGAGACGGCATGACGATTCGTCGATCACGCCGAGCAGCAGCGTGTAACGGCGGCCGTCGTAGTACGACGTGTCGTAGTGCCAGCCGATATGGTCGCCCGGCTTCGTGTAGTAGTAGAGCGCGTACGCGTGCGGATCGTCGGGCGGCGACAGCAGCAGCTTGTCGCCCGTCAGATGCTCGAGCCAGCCGATCAGCTCCTTCGAGCGATAAAGCCGCGCGATGAACGGCGCGAGACTGTCGATCGTATGGCGGCTGACGCTGCCGCCCTGCTTGTGCCCCGGCAGATAGTTGCGGTTCACTTCGGGCAGGAGCGCGCGTGCCGCAGCGATCAGTTGCGCCGTCACTTCCGGCGCGAGGAAATCTTCGAGGTACAGAAACGCGCTCTGGTCGTCGAAATCCTTGCGTAGTTGCGCGTTATCGAAGGTGCGGATGCGGTCCGCGACGGCGCGATCCGCATCGGGCGCGGCATTCGCGGACGACGAAGCAGCCCCGGAAACAACAGAAGCCGGCGCGAGGCCGGCATTGTTCAACGAGTTGGATGTGGTCACGTGTTCTTGTGCGGGCGTGCTCATCGGCTCACCCATGCATGACTGGTTTCTTGCGCCGAGCGCGTTCGGTGCACGACGCGACGGTAGTCGATCACGACGTACACAGCAAAGAGCGGCGCGCCGATCGACGCGGCCACGAGAAACGGCGCGACGCCGCTCATCAGCGTGACGAGGGGCAGAAGATACAGAATGTCTTCCGTCTCGAAGCCGCCGACGGACGCCTGTCTGGTGCCCGCCTTGCCCGCCATCTCCTCGATGCGCATGCGCAGGAAGAAGATCAGCGCAACCGCGATGCCCGCGACGGTGCCGAGCAGCAACGGCGATACCGCGAGGCCGATCAGATCGCCGACTTGCGATGACGTCATCCCGTAGCCCATGCCCGCGAACAGCAGCACGGTGACGAGCGCATCGGAAGCGAGGTCGTAAAAATGACCGATGCGACTTGACTTGCCGCTGACGCGCGCAAGCTCGCCATCCGTGTGATCGACGAAGTTGGAGAGCACGATCAGAAACGCTCCGACGTTGGTCCACGCGAAACCGCCGCGCGCCAATGCAAGGCCGCCTGCGAAACCGATCAGCAGGCGTACGGTCGTCAGATGGTTGGGCGTAACGTGTGTATCGACGAGCGGCATGATGAGCCGCCGGGCAAGCCTGGCATCCCACATTTTGGGCAGCGGGACATTCCGGGGAGGATTGGATTGCGAAGTCATAACCCGGAAATATATACGGGATCGCGATTTCTTGCCTCGGTCACTCACAATTATGTTGCTTTTCAATGACCTACCCGTGGTTGACCCGACAGCACGAATTGTCGAACGCAGGTAGAGTGCGCGTCTGTCGCGCCTTTGTTACCGGTTTTATCGCGCTAATTCCTGCGTACTGCGCTTTTGCCGGCGCTTTCTCCGTTATGAACCCGTTGTTTTTGATTCGCCCGGCATGAATCGCCTTTGATTTTCCTCTTGCTCTTTCATTTGAAGTTATCCGCGCGCGAGCCGTCGCGGGGACGTTTTGTCGATACCATGAAACGCTTTTTTGTCCGCCCTGTTCTGCTTGCGCTGATGCTGTCGGCGCTGCCGTTTGTCGCGCGCGCCGCGTCGCTCGATGCCGCTCTCGCGTGCGAAGAATCGGCGCACAAGTTCATCGCCGATCTGGCCGCCCAGCAGTTGATCGATCCGAAGCCGATGCGCGTCGAGAGCAACTCGATCAACGCGTTTAGCCCCGTGCGCGGCGCGAACCTGAACGCGTATGGCTTCAGTGTGTTCGCCATCGTCGGATATGAACAGGACGATCCCATCTTTCGCGTCGGCAACGGCGAGCCGCTTGCGAAGTCGGCTTATGGCGCCGTCGTCTGGGGCAGCGACGAGAAGGTGCAAGCCGCCGTCACCGCAGCGGGCAGCACGGCGATCGTCCATCATGTCGCACCGCATGTGACGGCGATTTTCTGCAAGCGGAGTTAGAGCGGTTGCGGTTGGCTCTTTCCTCGCACATATGCAGGCTTGTGGGGAATCGACGAAGAGGTCCATGTGGCCGCTCTCCGTATTTTGTGGTGACGGGTCTGTTCGATGAACGTGGTTTGAGTCAGCACGGAACGAGAAGCCGACATTCTCACCACCAGCCAGCGCCATGTCCTGCGCCGTTTGAGCGCATCATCAAAACGCCGTCGAACACGCCAGACAGCGTGTCACCGAATTCGAAATGGTCACGACGATGGTCAGCGCGAAACGTGAAGTAGTTCTTGCGGTTGTTTCCATGCGCTCGATCGGAGAGCAGTGAGCCAGCTTTGCGGCGCCTCCGGGCGCGGCATTTTTCAAGTCACTGCCGAAGGCTCGGCAAAAGGGAGATTATTCCATGATGCACTGAATAATCAAAGGACCGTAAAGCCCCGCCGAGGCGGGACTACTGTTCCTATTTGATAGCTCTGCTATGCGGTGTTACTCGTGGATCGTCGCAAAGCCATGCGCAGCTACCTTTACATATCGGAGTCAGTTCGACCACGACTTGACGGATACAGAATGTTCCATCGGGACGCTTTACGACCATTTCATCCGTAAACGTTTTTTTATCGATCAAGATGTTTTCACTCTTGATTCCAAGTTGCTGCAAATACGCTTTCACGTTCTCGGCGCGGGCTTCTTTCAGCCGATCCACGTTCCGCTCACCGATGTAGGCTCCAGCAATCACAACCGCTTGAATCTGCACGTCGGGCCATCTTTTCGCCTCAATCACGATATCGGCAATCGCGAGCCTGTCGACATTCGAAAGCGTCGTTGTGTTGAATGGCAAATGTGCCTGCGCTTCTTCTCCGATAGTGCAAGCACTAGCCGAACCGTACAGGCAACCTGATATGGCAAGCGCTACTGCCACGACGCTAGACAGGAAATTACGCCTCTTGCTCATTTAATAATGATCCTATCAAACGTTGCAATATAACCAGTTATGCTGTCCGCGTTCCTGATCGCGCGCTCTGGATTTTGCAGAGCGAATATCTTCATGCCAACTTCTGTGTCGCCGTAAATGATGTCATCCGAATTGAAAGTGTCCGTATAGTGCGTGCATTCATGAATTAACACCTTGACCTTTGCAGCGTGAAATAACTCGCCAAGCGAATCATTGCAAAATTTCGAGTAGATCGCGATAACTCGCTTTTCTGAATCGGGCTTACACACTGCGGCGTGATTGGTTCCGTTATCGGGAACGACTGAACACGTAAGGTTCCTGCTCAGTTCACCATCCCAGCGCACGATTTTCTCTGGCACCAGTTCCTGCATTGCTGCAAGCAAGCGGGGAAGCCCTGTGGTTAACGTGCTTCGAATTTCGTCATCCGCTCGCCCGAAGTAAGTCTTTGCGCGCGCCTGCTCGTTTACATCCCATCGCGCAACGGCCGTAATGCGCTCCTTAATCAGGGAGACACCGGCATCCCGCGCCCTCATGACCGCTTCTTTAAACTCCTTGTTCGACATGTTTGAGCATATGCGCTCGGTATTTATTTTCACATGAACCATTGATCCGGGGTTTGTGTTCGTGACCGCTCCAGAATGAACCTCAATCCAATCACCGTCATCGTCCGTTTTGAAGTTATGCATTTATAGATTCTCCGTCACTTCCAGACTCAAACTTGCGGCCGTATCCGTGGCGACCCGCACTGTAGCTCCATTGCTATCGGTGACACCCGACGCCAGTACGGCTTCTGTCCTGCTCACGATCCGGTAAGCCACACCCTGTAAAGGCTCGCTCGTAATCGAATCGCGCAGCACGAACTGTTCGTCGCAGGCCGGAGCCGCAGCCGGGTTGGGCGTCGATACCGGCATAACAGACGCGTTGTGGCCCGTGCTGTAGAACATCGACATGCGACCCGATGCCAGTACACGATTCTTCCTGCATGGACATCCCACATGATCAAGGTCCAGCACCATCGACCTGCCTTCATCGAGCCAGGTGCGTGCTGTGCCGAAGATGGGGTACACACCCTTGCAGTTGCCGCAGGTTGCCATGTCGCCGTCGCAGCACAGCGCCTCGCCGTCTTCATACTGCGACGATGTTCCGCTCATCACCCGTCCGCCAGTTGTCGTTCTGTCTCCCGCTTTGACAAGTCGTTCCATACGTTCTCCCTTATGCTGTTTCTTCGATGTGAAACGTCAGATTTTCGGCACCGCTCGTGCTTACCCGCTGCGTGCGCCCCATCGAATTGGTCACGCCGCTAACGCTTCGCCCCGATGCTGTCCCGATCGTGTAGCGGACATTGGCAAGCGCTCGACCGGTCTGCCGGTCCCTAATCACAAACTGCTCGCCAAACTGCAGGGGATTGCCGAAGGCATCAAGCCCGACCGCTGCCAGTTCACCGCGCTGAACTCCGCCCAGTCGCAGTACTGCGACGCAATCAGCTTCGGATACGGCCTGCAGTTGCAGAGGCATTCATCGCCATCAAGGACCGTCTGTTTGCCCATCATCGTGTCGGGACGATAAGGCGGCACATTGCAGATCTCGCCCGTACTCTTACAGGCCGGGCACCAGACCTTCGCGCCGGGATAGGCCATCGGTACGCCATGCAGCGTGCAGGACGTTTCTCCTTCAATGACCTCGCTGCCCGCCGTTGTGCCATCACCTAACCTGATCTAGTAACGCGGCATGTACCTTCTCTCAGTCCAGGTCAACGAAATGCCAGTCACCTGTCTCGGGGTCATAGATCGCGCACTGGCTTATGTTCCGCTTCCCAAGCTGGTCGATACTGACCGTGGCGGGCAGGCGTCCGCGCGGTTCCTCGACCTCACGGGCCCGCTCGTCTTCCGTCCACTTCGCCATCGCGTCCACTGAGTCTCCGAAACATGGCAAACCGGCACGCGCATAGGCTTGCCGCGATTCGAGCACAAGCAAAAACAAGCAGATATCAGAAGAATTCGAAAATTGCCCGAACGGGCGAAAGATATGCGCTCCGCATCCGGAAGCGGTTAAAAAAGGCCCGCTCATGGCGGGCCCAAAGAAAGCGAGAAGAAGGTGCAAGCCGCCGTCACCGCAGCGGGCAGCACGGCGATCGTCCATCATGTCGCGCCCCATGTGACTGCGATTTTCTGCAAGCGCAGTTAGAGCGGTTGCGGTTGCATCTTTCCTCGCGCATGAGGAGCGCGCCGGTTATCAACACTTTTCGTGGGTAAGGCTGTGAGTATCCTGCGTATGAATGCGGCAAGTCGTTGATGCGGCTCGGAATGTGTGGACTGCATGCATTGCGCTTTCGTCATGTATCGACGGTCCGGCGAAGCGTGCATCGGCAGTGAGGTTGTCCACACTTTCTGTTCAAAAGGCTGTGAGTAACCTGGGCAAGACCCAGGCAAGTCATTGATGCGACTCGAATTGCGCTCGATGCACGCGCCACCACGTCGTTGATGAACCCTCGCTCGTGCCGAGCCGTATCACCGGCTTTGTCCACAGAATCCGTGGGTAACGATGTGGACAACCTGAGCACACGCCACGCAAGTACCGGCCGCGAAAGAGAAATCGATGCGCGTTGCGGATCGATGCAACGGTCGATGCAACGCGTCGAAGCATTGAGTCGATGCGCCAGGGAATGCGATACGCACGATCTCGTCGGCTAAAATCTCCGGATCATTCATGCACGGCCTTCGACACACAGCCGATGCGCCCGACCACCGGAGCCTCTCATGCCCTACGATCAGCAGAACCCGTTTGCCCGCATCCTGCGCGATGAACTGCCGTCGATCCGCATCTACGAAGACGAGCACACCGTCGCGTTGATGGACATCATGCCGCAAGCCGAAGGTCACGTACTGGTTCTGCCGAAAGAGCCCGCCGCCGAGCTCTTCGAACTGTCCGAGGACGCGACGGCCGCCGCGATCCGCACGACGCGCAAGGTAGCCATTGCCGTGAAGGCCGCGCTCAATCCGCCCGGCATGATGATCGCGCAACTGAACGGCGCCGCTTCCGGACAAACCGTGCCTCACGTGCACTTCCACGTAATTCCGCGCCATGACGGCATCCCGCTCAAGATTCACGCGGCCGAACGCGCCGACCTCGATGAATTGCGCGCGCTGGCCGAGCGCATCAGGACGGAGCTGGGCAAGAGCGCGTCCGCCTAAGCGCAACTCGCAACGACTAAAGCGGCGTCAGCCCGGCCGACGAAACCCGTTCTCGACCCACGACGCCGCGCCCGCCCTGCTGAGCTTGAAGTTCGGCGCGACTTTCACCTGCGCCAGTTGCTCGCCGAGTGCGTCGAACGCCGTGAGCAGCGCGTAGGGGTCGTCCTCGTCGGGGACGATGTCGAGCGTGACCTCGACGCTCCCGTCACCCGATTCCACCGTCAGCCGCTTGTGCAACTGCGCGTGCAGTTGCTGCTCATGCCGGCGCAGCACTTCCGATGCCGTCTTCACCAGCGTATTGAAAGCGCCGATGTCGAGCGGCTTGGGATTCTTCTTGTCGCGGCCCATCGTCCATGGGCCCACCAGCGCAGGCTCTGCCTCGCCGTCCTTGATCATCTCGACGGCCCAGCCGTCGTCGTCCTCGTTCTTGATGACGCGCGCGGTCCAGCCGTTGTCGCACCACAGGCGGTCTTCGTGCACGGCATCGGATGTGTTGCCAGCGTCGGATTCGGGAAGAAGCGTATCGGTCATTGTGGTGATGCTCGCGTTTCGTCGGGCGCCATCGAGGGATTTCGGCGCGAAGGCACGCATTCTACCCGCGCATGCCGTGGCAAACCCGGCCAAGGGCCATGCCTATAACGACAGGACAAGAAAACGACGGCAATTTGCGCGCAAATAAAAAGTTCGATCGGATTTGCTATCGATTTACGAAATAGTCTATTCCGACTTATTCAAATGACCTGGCTCGCATTTGAATCGCGCAAAAAAAGCGGCCCGAAGGCCGCGTAAAAAAACAGATGAAAAAGACAACCCTTGGTCAAGGGGTATACGGATTCTATAAGCTACGCCTGCCCGGTTCGAGTCCATTGCTTGGAACAGTACCTTTCCAGAAATCGCATGAATCGACGCTTGCAGATGCGGCTGAAAACGGCTTACAGCGGGTTAACCCGAGCGGTTCCGACCCTCGGCGTCGCACTGGCGCAACAATCGATTGATTGACAGTACCCCGCCCGATACGCATCGAATTCAAAAAATCCTTTAAAGAAGAACACTTAGCGGCGTTAATCCATCTATTCCCGATTCTGGAAAGTATTGTTGCATCAGATGGAAATAAGCGAATGCATATCGGTAATACACTTCGCTCCGGATCGACAGCACGCATCGCAGCACGTGTTCTGTATTGCGATCTCCACGCAAAGTCTCGGAGTAATAAAGCATGAAAAAAACCCTTATCGTCGCGGGCATTCTCGGTGCATTCGCAGCAACGGCCAACGCGCAAAGCAGCGTGACGCTGTACGGCACGCTGGATGCGGGCCTCGTCTACACGAACAACCAGGCTGGTCACAGCAACTGGCAGCAAGGCAGCGGCACGGTCTCGGACACGTACTTCGGCCTGCGCGGCAGCGAAGACCTGGGTAACGGCCTGCATGCAATCTTCACGTTGGAAAACGGCTTCGACCTGAACAACGGCGGCCTGAAGGAAAACAACACGCTGTTCAACCGTCAGGCTTACGTCGGGCTGCAGAGCAACCAGTTCGGTACGCTGACCCTCGGCCGCCAGTACGACTCGATGGTCGACTACCTGGCGCCGCTGTCGGCAGCAGGTTCGGGCTTCGGCAACAACCTGGCCGGCCACCCGTTCGACAACGACAACCTCGACAACTCGTTCTCGATCAAGAACGCAGTCAAGTACACGAGCGCGAACTACGCCGGCCTGCAATTCGGCGGCCTGTATGGCTTCTCGAACGAAGCTAACGGCTTCGCGGACAACCGGGCATGGAGCGCGGGCGCTTCGTACAAGAACGGCCCGTTGAACATCGCGGCGGCTTACCTGCAACTGAACAACGCGGGCAGCAACAACACCAACGGCGCGATCTCGACAGGCCAGGGCGGCGCAGCGCAACTGGCGGCACAGACGCAGCGCTCGTATGGCGTCGGCGCGAACTATACGTATGGTCCGGCAACCGTCGGCCTGCTGTGGACGCACACGCAACTGGACAACCTGCAGAGCGCGAATGTGGGCGGCACGTTCATCAACGGTCTGGCGGGCACGAACCTGCACATGGACAACTACGAAGTGAACGGCCGCTACGAACTGACGCCGGCTCTCGCGCTCGCCGCCGCGTACACGTTCACGGACGGCAAGGTGTCGGGTTCGAACGGCTCGGGTTCGCCGAAGTGGCACACGGTTTCGCTGCAAGGCGACTACTCGCTGAGCAAGCGCACTGACGTGTACCTGGAAGGCGTCTACCAGCACGCTTCGGGCAAGCTCGGCAACTTCGGCGAGAACGTCGCAGCGATCAACACGCTGACGCCGTCGTCGACGCAAAACCAGACCGCCGTGGCAGTGGGTCTGCGTCACCGCTTCTAAGCAGTTATCCAAGCAGGTATTCGCGAAGACGGGGCGCAAAGATCAGCCGGCTCCGTCCTCGACGGCAAACGCGCGCGTACAGTCGGACGCGCGCGTTTTTATCTTTCACGCGGCGGCTTTCGCCCGGTCTCGCCGTCGTCTGACACATTGTTTAACGTATTTCCTTCGGTTTGCTAATAAATTCTCTTCGTTTGTCGTTAAATGCGTACGAGCGCAGGAAGTCTCTGACAGAAGACGCGCGACTCAAAACAACATCGGAGAGCATATGACGACGACATTGAAGCGAGCGACCGCGCTCGCCCTGATGCTGGCCGCCAGTTCGGCGGCCAAGGCGGGTTTCGATTGCAATGGCTCACGCGGCGGCTGGCGTTTGCAAACATCGGATAGCTGGACAGGTTCGGACAAACTCACGCACTTCGCGGTATCGGCGCCGTTTGGCGCACTGGGCGCGTACCTCGCGCGCGACACGCAACACCCGGTTGTCTACGGAACGTCGATCGGCACGGTGCCGGGCTTGCTGAAAGAAATCGTCGACGGCACGTGCCGCACCTCCGGCTTTTCATACAAGGACCTGACGGCGGATGCACTGGGCGCATTGACGGGCGCGCTGCTGGGCAACTGGGCGATCACCTACAGCCGCAACGCGGGCGGCACGATGGTTGGCGTTGCGTACTTCAATCGCTTCTAGACGGCGGGCGACGTTGCGCTTCGATTCAATTTCTAACACGATGTGGCAATTGCACGCGACTCGCGTGGCTATACTTCGATGTGGGCCGTTTGCAATCGTCGACGGATCATTCGATGAATGGAAGTTGAATGAACGTCGCCGCGACGCAAGCGGTCGTGTCGCGACGCATTGCATTCCGCTCGCGCCCTACGATCCCGCCGCATGGAGACGCCGACGACATCATCATGAAACGACTCATCCTTCTCGCCCCCCTGGCCGTTCTCGCTGCATGCGGATCGTCGCGCGGCCCTGAATCCGGCGCTTCAGCCGAACCGATGGTCTATGCATCGTCGGCGCGTCCCGCATCCGAAATCGCACGCTGCCTCAACAGCCGGCTGTCGCGCGTGCACGTTTCGAAGAACAATGGCGTGACCGATCTGACGATCGGCTCTTCGTCGAACAGTTCGTATTTCATTTCACTGACGCCTTCGGGCAACGGCTCCGTCATCAAGGTCGTACGCGGCACGGGCGACGATCCGCCTGAAGAAGAACTGCGCTTTGCCATCGCGCGCTGCACGACATGATGTGTAAGTCTTCGTAACAGCAGGCCCCACGCATGAGCCCGCGAAAGTTGCGGGCTATTTTTTTGCGCATGCTTCTGCGAAGATGGCCGCCCGTGTTTTTCCGCGTCGTGCATCGGCGCGAGACATCAATGGCATCGAGCAACGCACATCACGCGACAGGTTGGGCAGCCGGAGCGATCTCCGCGGCACTGGCTGCGCGCTACGGATACCGCGGCCATTTTCACGTGTGGATCTGGCTGGCGTTTGCAGCGGGGCTCGCCGGCGCGACGGCGCCCGACTGGCTCGAAGTGGCGTGGTGGTCACGCAAGCGGCGTCTCTGGATCACGCATCGTACGGCCACGCATTGGGGCGTCGGCTGGATCGCGATGCTGTTCTTTTCGTGGCATGCGATGGGACATCATCCGGCTGCTGCCGTCGCGTTTGGATTTGCTTGCGGCGGCGTGATGCATCTGCTCGCCGACTGGCCCAATCCTTTGGGCGTGCCCTGGATACTAGGTCGTCATTCGCTGAACCTGTGGAATAGCGGACATTGCGATCTGATCGTTGTCGCCGCGTCCTGGGCGGGCGCCTGGTTCGTGGTGTCTCGTGTGTGGGTGCAAGGTGGTGGGCCGTTGGGCTTGCTGAAGCATCTGTTCTAGCCTGCCGCCGCAGACACCACCACCATCATCATCAAGACCACCGTCAAACGACATTCTTCTCCACGATCGGCCGGTTCTCCAGCACACGATCAAAGCCGAGCGCCGACAGATCGAGCGTCAAATAGCGCCCGCGCAAAATGAGTTCGCTGACGCCGCGTCCCGTAGCAGGCCCCTGCTGCAATCCATGCCCACTGAACCCATTGGCGAAGATGCAGTTGTCGACTTCGGGATGATGTCCGATGATCGCGTTCTGATCGAACACGTTGTACTCGTAGTACCCGGACCAGCAATGCTCGACACGCAGCGCCTCGAACTGCGGCACACGATGCGCGAGCGTCGGCCAGATCACGTCGTCGAATAGCGCGTGATCGACTTCATCGAGCGGCAGATCATCAGGGTCGTTGTCCGGCGAAGGCGAAGTCCCGCAAATGAACGTCGCGCCCTCGGGACGGAAGTACACGCCCGTCGGGTCGATCAACAGCGGACAGCGTTCGAGCTTCGCCGGCGAACTCACGTTGAAGATGCTGCGGCGGCGCGCGAACACAGGAATGTCGATGCCCGCCAACGATGCCACACGCCGCGCCCACGGGCCCGCCGCGTTCACGATGACATCGCACGCATACGTCTCGCCGCGTGAAGTCACGACGCCCGTGATGCAGCGGCCTTCGCGATTCAACGCGGTCACGTCGTCGGCGATATAGCGCGCGCCGAGCGCTTGTGCCTTCTTGCGCAGCGCCTGAACGAGCCCATAGCCGTCGAACCAGCCCTCGCCCGTTTCGCCGAGTGCACCCGCGCTCAGATCGTCCGTGTTGAGCCAAGGAAAGCGCGCGCCGAGCGAAGGCTTGTCGAGCAGCGTGATATCGGCGCCAAGGCTCGTTTGCAACGCATGGTTCTCGCGCAACGTCGCCTCGCCGGAAGGCGTCGCGAGAAACAGATAGCCGCCTTCGTACAGATCGATCGCGGGCTTCGCGCCGTCGACCTCCAGCCGCTCGCCGATCGATCGCAAGAACTCGATTCCGTACAGCGACATCTGGATCGACAGCGGCGTCGAGAACTGCTGCCGGATCGACGCCGCCGACAGTGCCGACGACGACCGCGTATAAGCCGGATCGCGCTCGATCACCGTGACGCTGACCGTCGGGTCCGACAGCCGCAAAAAATACGCGATCGAACTGCCGATCACGCCTCCACCGACAATGACGACTTTCGAACTCACGTGCCACTCCAGACGAAGCGGTTCAGCGGACATCGAATGCGCAAGTCCGCGACAGGTTGAAGAATGCGAGGCAGCGGTTTAGGTACGAGAAAGCGGCGCGCAGTGTGAAAAATGCGCGCCGCCCTTCACGATCAGCCGAGATTAAAGTCGATGCCTTGAGCAAGCGGCAGTGCCGACGAATAATTGACGGTGTTCGTCGCGCGTCGCATGTAGGCCTTCCACGCATCCGAGCCGGATTCGCGTCCGCCGCCCGTTTCCTTCTCGCCGCCGAACGCGCCGCCGATTTCCGCGCCGCTCGGTCCGATGTTGACGTTCGCGATGCCGCAATCGCTGCCCGAGTCCGACGTGAAGCGCTCGGCTTCGCGCAGGTCGGTCGTGAACACACACGACGACAGGCCGTGATGCGCCGCGTTGTTGCCCGCGATCGCATCGTCGAAGTCCTTGTAGCGCAGCACGTAGAGAATGGGCGCAAACGTCTCCTTCAACACGACGGCCGTTTGCGACGGCATTTCGACGAGCGCGGGACGCACGTAATAGCCGCCCTCATAGCCCTTCACTTCGACGCGCTCGCCGCCGAACACCTTGCCGCCCTCGACCGCCGCCTGTTGCAGCGCTTCCTGCATGCGCGCAAACGACTGCTTGTCGATCAGCGGCCCCATCAGCGTGCCCTTTTCGAGCGGATTGCCGATCGGCACCTTCGCATAGAGCTGCTTCAGCCGCTCGACGGTCTGCTCGTACACGCTCTCGTGCACGAACAGGCGTCGCAACGACGTGCAACGCTGCCCCGCCGTGCCGACCGCCGAGAACAGGATGCCGCGTAGCGCGAGCTCCTGATCCGCCGTCTGCGCGACGATGCCCGCGTTGTTGCCGCCGAGTTCGAGCAGCGAGCGGCCGAAGCGCTTCGCCACTTCGACGCCGACCGTGCGGCCCATTTCCGTGCTGCCCGTCGCGCTGACGATCGACGCACGCGGGTCCGCAACCAGCTTTGCGCCGACATCGCGCCCGCCAATGACGACGGTCGTGAGGCCCGCGGGCGCATCGCCGAATTCCTTCAGCGCTTCGTCGAGGATGTGGTTCACGGCGAGCGCCGTCAGCGGCGTTTTCTCCGACGGCTTCCAGACCACGGCATTGCCGCAAACGAGCGCGAGCGCCGCATTCCACGACCACACGGCCGCCGGGAAATTGAACGCCGAGATGACGACGCAGGTGCCCATTGGATGCCACGTTTCGGCCATCCGGTGGCCGGGGCGCTCCGATGCGATCGTGAGGCCGTATAGCTGGCGCGACAGACCGACAGCGAAATCGCAGATGTCGATCATCTCCTGCACTTCGCCGAGGCCTTCCTGAAGGATCTTGCCCGTCTCCAGCGTGATGATGCTGCCGAGCGCCTGTTTCTTCTCGCGCAGCTTCTGGCCGAGGATGCGCACGAGTTCGCCGCGGCGAGGCGCGGGAACATTGCGCCACTGCTCGAATGCCTGCTTCGCGTTGGCCAGCACGGTATCGACTTCCGCCGCGGTGCGGCTCGCCACCCGGCCGATGAGTTCGCCCGTGATGGGGGAATGGACGGCGATATCGCCTGCTTGTGCGGCGTTCGTAATGCCGAGTTCGGCAAGGATGCTCGATGCGTTCATCTGGATTCCTTTGATTTCCGATACGAAACAAAAGTAAGTTCGGAAACTATACACGCCGTGATTTCTGGCGACAAGCGGCGCTGCGACACGTTCTTGCGCGATTCCGCGGATTCATAAAACAAGGGAAATATGAGGGTTTTCCCGAGTTTTCGTGTCGAGCGCTTTTCAGCGTGAATGGCGCTCGTGCACACTGTCCGGGTTCGTTTCAGATCGGAAATTCGCCGGCACGGCGGTACTTGCCGCACGCCGCGCAAGGGTGCGCGGACACGCGGATGTTATGATCGGAAACCGCCCCGAAATGCCCGAAAGCGCCACGCCGCATTGTCATTCACGCTCATGGACACCTCACTCACCAAGTCGCCTGAAACCTCGACGTCGGACCTCGGCCGGCGCGTGCGTGCCGCGCGGCTCGCACACGACCTGACGCTCGAAACGGCCAGCCGTTTGTGCGGCGTGTCGCGCTCCACGTTGTCGAAAATCGAAAACGGCCTGATGTCGCCGACATTCGACGTGCTGCAAAAAATCGTCGTGGGCCTGAAGATCGATCTCGGCGAACTGTTCGGCTCGACGCCGAAGGTCAACGCGAGCGGCCGGCGCGCGCTCACGCGCAAGGACGCGGGCCAGCGGCACGCGTATCGCGGCTATCAGATGGAACTGCTGGCGACGGACCTCGCGCACAAGGCGATGCTGCCGTTTCGCATCCGCATCACGGCGCACACGCTCGACGCCTTCGACGACTGGGGCCGCCACGAAGGCGAAGAGTTTCTGTACGTGATCAGCGGCAGCGTGTGCCTGTATTCGGAACTGTATGCGCCGACGCATCTGAACGCGGGCGACAGCCTCTATTTCGACAGCCGCACGGGTCATGCGGCCGTCTCGACGAGCGAAGAAGACGCCGAAGTGCTGTGGATGGCGACGAACGCCGATCTGCCTCATGCGGGCAAGGGCAACAATACGTCGAAGAAGTAAAGCGCGGCAATCGCCCGAAACAGGGCCGCTTATGTAGCGGCGCGCGCCTGCGCAAGCGCGCTGAGATTGCCCTCGCCGAAACCGTGATGGCCTTTGCGCTGTACGATTTCGAAGAAGATTTCCCCTTCGCGCCGCAGCACGAAAGTCTGGAAGAACAGTTGCGGCACGCCATCGGCGCCGATCTCGCCATCGACGAGAATTCGCCCGCGCTTGAGCCGCTCGATATCGAGTCCATGCCCCGGCAAGCGCGCATCGATCTGATCGTAGTAGCGCGGCGGCGGCTCCACGAGTTCGATGCCGTTCGCGAGCAGCCGGTCGACGCACGCGAAGATATCGTCGGTGGCGAGCGCGATGTGCTGCACGCCTTCGCCCGGATGATCGGGCAGATACTCGTGCATCAGGCTCGTGCGCGGCGTGCCTTCCTCGTAGAGCGGAATGCGGATCGCGCCGCACGGCGACACCATCACGCGCGATTCCGCCGACACGTGCCAGTTCGCATGCAACTCGTGAATCTCGCGGAAGTTGAGCAGATCGCGATAGAAGTCGAGCCATTCCTGCATGCGGCCCGCGCCGACTGTTTGCGTCAGATGATCGACGGCGACGAGCCCCGTGCCCGCGTGGCTCAGATCGGCCTGCGCGGTGCTGACCTCGATCGGACGGAAGTCGATGTCGAAGATGGAGATGTCGCCGAGACCGCCCTTCTGCCCTCCGCGTCCGCGCCAGCGGTCGACGAAATAAATGTGCGAATCGCCGATGCCCTGAATGGCCGGGATCACCAGTTCGCCCTTGCCGACGCGCTCGCCTTCGAATGCCCACGCGCCCAGTTCGATCGCGCGGTCGTAAGCGCGCTGCGCATCGGCGACGCGAATGCCGATCGCGCAAATGCCCGCGCCGTATTCCTCCGCATAACGCTCGGCGAACGAATCCGGCTCGGCGTTCAGCAGGAAATTCATGTCGGCCTGGCGGAACAGCGTTACGTCCTTGCTGATGTGACGCGCGATCGGCTTGAAGCCGAGCTTCACGAGGGTATCGGCCAGCACCTGCGGATGGCGCGCGGCGAATTCGACGAACTCGATACCGGCCGTGCCGAGCGGATTGTGCTCCGGGTCCGCGACGGCCTTGAGCGCGTCGGTGGGGGTCGGCAGGTCGCTGGGCATGTGCGTCTCCATGGCTCTTGCTGGTTCAACTCGACAGACAAACGGATCAGGTTGCCGCGCCCCGTGTTTTACACCGCGCGCCGCCCCTCCCGCAACCTCGATTTTGTACTAATTGGTTCAAAGATGCACCTCTAGCGCGGCGCTTGTGCGTTTTTTGCGCTGCGTCGCGGCTTCGCGCTCTTCCTCGCCGCTGTCTTGCCGCGCCGCTCCTGCGAGCGCGCAGTGGCCGCAGTGCCCGCGGTGCCCGTGGTGCCATTGCGCGCGAGACGCTCACGCGCGACCTTGCGCACCGCGTCGATCAGCGCGCGGCCTACGGGCGTGGGCTGCGTGTCCGAGCGCAGGATCAGCCCGACTGGCTCCTCCGTGCCCGCAACGGGCAACGGCAACGGAACGAGCAAGCCATGCGCCAGTTCGTATTCGATCGCGCTGCGAGGCACGAACCACACGGCATCGTTCTCGAGCGCGAGCGCGCGGCCAACCGACACCGACAGCACCTCGACGAACGACGACAGCGGCGGCACGGCCCACGCGCGCAGCAGGCTCTCCGCCGACTGCCGGATCAGCGTCCCGTACGGCGGCACGACGACGGGAAAGCGATGCAATTGCGTCGTCGGCGATGCGGCGCCCGATGCCATCGCATGCCCGGCGCGCACGACGGCCACGAGAGGCTCGCTAAACAGCTGTTCGAACGTGAGGCCCACCATCCGCTCGGGATCGGCGAGCCTGCCGACAGCGAACTCGATCGTGCCCGCCTTCAGACGTTCTAGCAGCTCGGTGTTCGAAGCCGTCTTGAGTCGCACGATCGCATTGGGCCACTGCTCCGCGAAAAGCCGCAGCACAGGCGGCACGAGCGACGTGGCCACGGTCGGCAGCACGCCGATATCGAGCGTCGCGGCCGCCTCGCCTTCCGCGCGCGCGAGCAGATCGACGCCCTGGCGCAGCGCGCTCACACACGCGCTCGCGTGCGGCATGAAAAGCAGCCCTTCGCGCGTCGGCACGGCGCCGTGGCGGCCGCGCTCGAAAAGGCGCACGCCGAGGATGTCTTCGAGTTCGGCGACCGTCTTCGATACGGCGGGCTGCGTGATCGACAGACTCTCGGCCGCCTTCTGCACGCCGCCGAACTGCGCGACGGCCAGAAAGCACTGCAGATGACGGAACTTGACGCGGCTGTCGGCGAGGCTGCGTTGCATAACAGTTCGTTATACGAGACGGGAAAAAACGTCATTTTGCATAACTTCCTGGCTTCTATAAAGTCACGTCATCCACTACCCATAATCGAATCCCCAAGGAGACATCTGATGGACGATTCCAGTCTGAGTCCGCGCGACTTCGCTTCGCATCCCGCCTATGTCCATTCGCCGTATGGTTCGTCCGTCAAGCGCGGCCCGACGCGTCCGCTGATTCCGCTGAAGGAGCGGCTGCGCGACCAGCGCGTGCCCGTCTACGGCGCGGAAGATCTCGGCGCGCTCGATCATGACCTCACGCGCAATGCGGCGAAAAACGGCGAGCCGCTCGGCGAGCGCATCATCGTGACGGGACGCGTGCTCGACGAAGGCGGCCGCCCGGTGCGCAATACGCTCGTCGAAGTGTGGCAGGCGAATGCCGCTGGCCGCTACGTGCACAAGAACGACCAGCACGATGCGCCGCTCGATCCGAACTTTCTCGGCGCGGGCCGCTGCCTGACCGATAACGAAGGCCGCTACCGCTTCATGACGATCAAGCCCGGCGCGTATCCGTGGGGCAATCACCCGAACGCATGGCGCCCGAATCACATCCACTTCTCGCTGTTCGGCGACTACTTCGGCTCGCGACTCGTCACGCAGATGTACTTCCCCGGCGATCCGCTCCTGCAATACGACCCGATCTTCCTGGGCACGCCGGAACAGGCCCGCGACCGGCTGATCTCGCGCTTCACGCTCGACGTGACGCAGGAAGGCTTCGCGCTCGGCTACGAATTCGACATCGTGCTGCGCGGCCCGAACGAAACCCCGATGGAGCGCTAAATCATGACGACGCTTAAAGAAACCCCTTCGCAAACGGTCGGACCGTACTTCGCATACGGCCTGTGCCCGCAGCAATACGATTTCGATCTGAAGAGCCTGTTCACGGGAACGTTGGCCGAGCGCGAAGCAGCGGGCGAGCACGTCACGCTCGTCGGCCAGGTATTCGACGGCAACGGCGAAGCGATCGGCGATGCGATGCTCGAAGTGTCGCAAGTGGACAGCGAAGGACGCTATCCGCAATCGCGCGAGGACGTGGCAAAGACGGGCTTTCGCGGCTTTGCGCGCTTCGGCACGGGCACGGACCCGCACAAGCGCTTCATCATCGAGACGGTGAAGCCAGGGCGCGCATCGCCCGAAGAAGCGCCGCATCTGAACGTGATTCTCACGATGCGCGGCATGCTGCTGCACACGTTCACGCGCGTCTATTTCGACGACGAAGCTGCGGCAAACGACAAGGACCCGGTGCTCGCGAGCGTTCCCGCGGAGCGCCGCGCGACGCTGATCGCAAAGCGCGAGGAGCGCGGCGGCAAGGTCGTGTACCGCTTCGACATTCACATGCAAGGCCCGAACGAAACGGTGTTCTTCGACCTGTGACCTGTAATGCGGCGCACGCTGAATCGACAACACGAGAGCCTTGCATGCATTCCATGCAAGGTTCATCGCGTATTCACAAATGATCGTTAGGATGCGTTGCGCGAGTCAAATCGCGCAACGAAACTCCGAGCAGTATTTTCGAAGCCCGCCACATTGCGGGCCTTTTTTCGTTTGAACCCGTTTCGACTCGACGACGTGAGAGTCACTCTCAGACGCGGAAGTGCTCGATGTCCTGACCGGCGTTGATCGCGCGCGTGAGCCAGTCGGGGCGCTCGCCCGTGCCGTCCCATTCGTGTCCAAAAGCATCGCGGTATCTGGGTATGGCGGCATCGGCGATTAGTGCCGCTTCGAGTGCTTCGAGCGTAATGCCGAACTCCTCCATGCGGCGCCGAATCCACAAGATCAGCCGCTCACGCGCTTGACCGTCGAGGTCGAGCGTCCGATGTTCCTCTCGCTCTTTCATAACGTGCCGATAACGTTTAGAACAACGCGGCCAATAAGCTCGCGTCAAATAGATTAAAGGCCTCGCGCTTGCTGCGAAGCCTTAATACGACTCTGCCAATATTTGCGGCCCGCAGATAATCGGCCCCGGCTAACTGATTTCCGGCCGATTGAATGGTCGTGAAAACCCGCACGGTGAGTACTGGATCTCATCAACGGACCTTGAAGAGCCAAGGCCGGTTCCCTGAATTGAACCCGATTCTAGCATTCATTCCCGCGTTCGCGCCGCATTCCTCCATGATACGCGCGCCGCGAAAAGCGGCGCGGGCTCTCGCTTTCCACAGGACGCGCGGATTTGCGTGCTAGGCATCGCCGCGCGTCTGGTCGATTGCACTCGACGATTTCACGCGCGCGCGCAATTCGAACTTTTGAATCTTGCCTGTAGAGGTTTTCGGCAATTCGCCAAACACCACGGCTTTGGGCAATTTGAACCCGGCAAGGAATTGCCGGCAGTGCGCGATGATTTCTTCGGCGCTCGCGTCCATGCCCTCCTTCAGTTCGACGAATGCGCACGGTACTTCGCCCCATTTCGGGTCCGGCATCGCGACGACGGCGGCAACCGATACGGCGGGATGCCGGTACAGAACATCTTCGATCTCGATGCTGGAGATGTTCTCGCCGCCCGAAATGATGATGTCCTTGCTGCGATCCTTGATGCGCACGTAGCCGTCTTCCGTGATCACGCCGAGATCGCCCGTATGGAACCAGCCGCCGCGAAATGCGGCATCGGTGGCGTGCTCGTTCTTCAGATAGCCCTTCATGCAGATATTGCCGCGAAACATCAGCTCGCCGATCGTCTCGCCATCGCGCGGCACGGGTTCGAGCGTATCGGGATCGCACACGTCGATCGCCGCCTGCAGGTGATAACGCACGCCCTGGCGCGCGTTGAGCCGCGCGCGTTCGTCGTCGGCGAGCGCTTCCCACGCGTCCTGCTTCGCGCACACGGAGGCCGGCCCGTACACTTCCGTGAGCCCATATACGTGCGTCAGATCGAAACCGATTGCCTTCATTCGCGCGATCACGGCAGGCGACGGCGCCGCGCCCGCGACCATCGTCGATACGCGATGCGCGATGCCCTCGCGCCATTCGGCGGGCGCATTCGCGAGCGCGCTTTGCACGATGGGCGCGCCGCAATAGTGCGTGACGCCTTCGCGCCGGATCAGCTCGAACACGAGCTTCGGATCGAACTTGCGCAGACAGACGTTGACGCCCGCGCGCGCCGCGACCGTCCACGGAAAACACCAGCCGTTGCAGTGAAAAAGCGGCAGCGTCCATAGATACACCGCGTGCTTCGGCATGTCCCATTCGAGGATGTTGCTGAGCGCGTTCAGATACGCGCCGCGATGGTGATAGACGACGCCCTTCGGCTCGCCCGTCGTGCCCGACGTGTAGTTGAGCGCGATGGCGTCCCATTCGTCGGTGGGCGGCGTCCATGCGAATAGTGGATCGCCGTCTTGCAGGAACGCTTCGTAGTCGGTCGCGCCCGCGAAGTGTTGCGCACGCGCGGGCATCGCATCGCTCACGCTGACGATGCGCAATTGCGGGCATTCCTGCGCCGCGCGCTGCGCAAGCTCGCCGAATTCCGTATCGACGATCAGCACTTTCGCTTCGCCATGACGCAGCATGTAAAGGATCGACGGAATATCGAGTCGCGTGTTGAGCGTGTTCAGCACGGCCCCCGCCATCGGCACGCCGAAGTGCGCTTCGATCATCGGCGGGATATTGGGCAGCAGCGCCGCGACGGTATCGCCACGGCCGACGCCCGCGCGTTGCAGCGCGCTCGCGAGTCGCCGCGCGCGCTCGTACGTCTCGCGCCACGTGCGGCGCATGTGGCCATGCACGATGGCGAGACGGTCGCCATAGACGTCGGCGGCTCGCGCGATGAAATCGATCGGCGTCAACGGAACATAGTTGGCCTCGCGGCGCCCGAGGCCCGCGTCGAACATGTGCGTCATGGCTGTGTCTCCTGCGGAGCGTGCGGCTCCGTCAATCATGTGAAGTCGTTATGCGAAGCGTGGCGGCGGCGCCCGGTGCGTGCAACTGAAAGCGGCACGTCGAATCGATATGCCACCGCGCGTGCGTAATGGCCAGAACTGGAATGGCCAGCGCTGATTATCGAGCGCAAGCGCCGCAAAAGAATCCGGTGCCGGAACGTTGCTGATCGTGCGAAGCGGCAACGCGTGAAGCCGGCGCGCGGCGTGCGCATCAAACGCGCCGCACGCGAGAAATGGAATACCGCGTAAATGCGTTTTATAAAATCACCGGCTGAAACGCGGGCTAAACGCGCAATCAGACACGTGGCAGATCGTCGATGAACTTTTCGATGTGGCCGTCAGGGACGTCGGTGTCGATCCCGTCGATGCCATCGGCGTGCGAGACCGTTTTGATCTTGGGACCCAGCAGGTTCATGCCGCCGAGCGTGAAGAGGGACCAGACGGCATTGCCGGAATGAATCGCCGTCACGACGTCCGACACTTCGACGATTTCGTGCGGCGAGAGCCATTCGTTCGTTTTTGGATTGACGAGGGCCCACCGGACGTGGGTGACGCGATCCGTCATAGGGTTAATGCGTACGGCATCGATAGCATAGGTTGCCATTTCCACCTCCATCGTCGTCTGAAGGCATCGTAGCACTTATGTCTGGTTAGACGAAGCGAACCGGCGTGATCGGTACTTTTGGGGCGGGGCAGAGGCAACGCGAACGCATCAGGCGCGATGCGCGGCGGGAGAGAATAAGACGGACGCGGCCCGCGGGCCGCATACCGATGGACCCATTCGGACGCAGGCGCTTCCCTGCACGGCCGTTGCCCGGATGTACTCTGCGGCGCCGACCGCCGCGTAACAGCCGCTGTGCACGGAATTGACTGCAACTTCGAATGGCTTCCAATTTGTATAACGGTCGTGCGCAAATCGAATTGAACCCGGGTTTGCCCCAATACCGGATGTGGCGCATGCAGATCGTCGCGGTATGCATCGACGTAACATGCAGTACGATGGCCGCACTGACCCGCACACGAGGCCCGCCATGTCGATCGAAGTCGGGACGGCGTCGTGGACCGACGCCACGCTGATCAAATCCGGCCGCTTCTATCCGAAGGGCTGCACGAGCGCGGAAGCGCGCCTGCGTTTCTATTCGAGCCAGTTTCCGATGGTCGAAGTCGACGCGTCGTACTACGCGATGCCCAGCGTGGAGAACTGCGCGCAGTGGGCCGAGCGCACGCCCGAGCACTTCACGTTCAACGTCAAGGCATTCCGGCTTTTCACGGGACACCAGACTGAGCGCAAGTTCTTTCCGCCGGACATCCAGCCGCTGCTGCCGCAGAACGACAAGCGGAACCTCTATTACCGCGACGTGCCGCCCGACATCATCGACGAGATGTGGCGTCGTTTCTTCGAGGCGCTCGAACCCTTGCGCACAGCAGGCAAGCTCGGCGCGATCCTGTTCCAGTTCGCACCGTGGATCTCCACCGCGCCGCGCGACAAGGCGCACGTCACGCACTGCGCGGACCGGATGGAACCGTATCTGACGGCCTTCGAGTTTCGCAACGCGAGCTGGCTCGATGAGCGGCACCGCGAATCGACGCTCGCATTCGAGCGCGAGCGCGGCCTCGTGCATGTGGTAATGGATGCACCCGAGGGCGTCGCGAACCGCGCGCATACCGTATGGGAAGCGACGTCGCCGGAACTGGTGATCGTGCGCATGCATGGCCGCAATGCGGAAACATGGAGCGGCAGCGCGACGGCGTCGGGCCGCTTCAATTACGACTACTCGGAGCGCGAACTCGAAGAGATCGCGATGCCCGTACGCGAGATCGCCAAACGCGCGGGGCGCACGCATGTCGTTTTCAACAACTGCTTTGAGGACTCCGCGCAGCGCAACGCGCATTCGATGATTCGCATCCTTCAACAAGAGCGGTTCGCTTAACCAATTGCATCACCACTCAATAGCCTTTGGCGAGCCGCGCATTCGCGCGCGTCATTCGTTGCGCTACTTTCCCGGTTGCAATTCAGTCTGCATCGACTAGCCTCGTTTTATTCAAAGCAATTACAAAACGCTTTCATAAGACAAATAAGGCAAGCGACGCTCATGAATAACGACGCCAGGGTGTATCGATGCTATTGACCGGCTATGTGCAGGCCAGCGAGCCGGGCGTGCTGCAACTATGGATCGGCATATTCGGCGTGGCCGCGCCGCCCGCGCCACAGGTTTTCATCGACCGGCAAGCGGCCCTTCCACTCGCGCCTGCGCAGTTCTTTCCGATCCGCGATTTCAGTACCGACGACGCCGGCCAGCCGATCAATCACCAATGCGTGATGCGCTTCAAGGTATCCGACGAATCGAGACCGCGTCAGATCCGGATCGACGCCGATGGCGAATCGTTTGAATTCGCGAGTACTTCGTTGCCTCAAGAAGTGCCGACGCTGATGAACGGCAGCTTCAATATCCTGCTGTCGTCGTGCTATTCGCAGCCAGAAGATCTCGATGGACTGCTCGGCACGATCGTCTCGCAGATCAAGGTGCAACCGCATCTGACGGTGCTCGCGGGCGATCAGGTGTACCTCGATCTTCCGCTCACGCAGCATGTGCCCGACCGGAACCCGGACCGCGCGCATCTGCTTGCCAACAAGTACTACCTCAACTGGCTCTCCGGCGCACTGCGCGTGCCGGGACTGCAATCGGTGCTGGAGCGTGCGCCCGTCGTGTGCATTCCCGACGATCACGAGTTCTGGAACAACTACCCGTTCGCGCAAAAGCAGTTGCCCGACACGTGGACGGATGCATCGCGCCAATTGCTCGGCGATACGGCGCGCGCGCTATACGAGGACTATCAGATCGGCGGGCCGCCCGGCAGCGCGGGTGGTGCAATACGGCTCGACGTCGAGCCGCTGAAGATGCTCTTCGTCGATATGCGCTGCGATCGCGACAGTACGCTCACGTCGTTGATGGGCCCCAAGGCTGTCGCCGCAATGCATGCGTGGGAAAAAGATCTGATCGATGCGCATGCAGCGGGTAAGCCCGCCGTCGGCCTGCTCGCGTCGGGCCAGGCGCTCTTTATCGATCCGCCGCAAAGCGACTGGAGCAAGAAAACCTTCGATGCGGAAATGCCGAATTACCAGCAGTTCAGCGTATTGCAATCGACGCTCGGCCGGCTTGCGGATAACGGCATTCCCGTCGTCTACATGACGGGCGACGTGCATTGGGGACGCGTCGCATCGGGTCACGATCTGCCGACGAACACCGCGCTTTATGAAGTGATTGCATCGCCGTCGCGGCTCATTCGTGTGCCGTTTCTCGACACGGCGAAAGAAGCGACCAATTCGATCAAAGGCATCTTCGGCGCAAAAGCCCCGTGGCCGCGCCATTCCGACCCGGAGCCGGTGCCTGATCGCTTCGGCCTCAATCATCGCTTCGCGCTCAAGCAGGAATATGGGCAGCGCGGCGACCAGGTGGCGATCGTATCGTTCACGCGCGTCGGCAGCGGCGTCGATATGCAGGTCATGTACTACGGCATTTCCAGCGACAAAGCGATTTCGCAATCGGTATCCACGACGCGCTTCGAACTGCGCGCACGCTAACAGGAAATGAGGCGAGGCCATGCTCAAGATCGTACGATCGACAACGACGCAATCGAATCCGCAATTCGTTTCATTCGACCGCGAGGACGGCGAGAGCAATACCGCCTGGGGCGAGCGCGCCGTGCTCGACATGAAAGCGGGCGGCCCCGATGAGTGGACCTATGTGGTGCTGCTCGGCGGCAGCGATACGCTGGCGTTTCGCGTGCGCGTCGCGCAATCGCATTTGCGGCACGACATGCTGCCGTCGTTCTGGTCCGAATCGATACTCGTCAAGCTCGCCGACGCGTCGCTCGTCAACGCTCAAGCGCTGCATGTGCCTTTGCATCAGCCCGAAGGCCCCGCGTTTGCGGCGCGCGTGAATGGCGTCGTCGCGCGTCCGCTCACGGATTTCGACGACACGAAGCGCTTTCCGAATATCGCCGTCATTGCATTGCCCGTCGAGCAAGAGAAAGTGGTCGGCAAGGTGCCGAGCTTTCAGCAGTCACGCGCGACGCTCGATGCGCTCGAACACGTGTTGCGCTGGCTCGCGTTTGCGTGGGGCGCGGCGCGCACGCCGAATCCGTTGCACGACAACTATGGCTTGCCGTCGACGTGCATGATCGAAACAGTTTGCGCAGCGGCCAATTTCGACTTGACGCCAGGGCTCGAATCGAGAGCGTCATGTCCCGAAGCGATCTGGGCCGCCGCTAACTACTGGCACGAGTACTTCGAGAAGTTCAACGGCAGAGAACCGATAGGCCGCTATTTCACGCCGCATACGTACCCGATCGTCGAGCCGTCCGCGCCCGATGCGCCTTCGCCTTCGTCGTCACCTGCGCCTAAGCACAAGGCGAAGCGATGAGCGCAAGATCAGGGTTGTGAAGTGGGCGCGCTGTCGGACGGCAAAGCAGGCGTCGGCGCGAGCACGGGCGGCTGTGATTCGCTAGTGCCCGCAGCAGGCGCGCTCGCCGCTGCCGTCGCGCTCGCCTGGCCAGGCGTTGGGAGAATCGGCGGCTGCGATGCGGCGGGCGAGATGATCTGCGGCGGCTCGGCATCCGTCGGCGCGGACGCTTCTGAAGCAGGCGGCGCGTTCTCCACGACGGGCGCCGCGGGCGCAGAACGCGGCTTCGCGCGCGGAGCAGGCGCAGGCGTTTCGCTCTTGCCCGACGACGGGAACAGATGCGCCATCCACGCGCGCAGCTTCTCGCGGAACGTCTCGAACATACCCGGCGGCGGCTCTTGTTCAAACTTCACGTGCGAATCGACAAGACGCGAGCGCAGCGCCCGCTGGAAGAAGTCGCCGACAATCGGCAATGCGCTATGCGCGCCCTGCCCCCAGTAATCGCTGCGCAACGTGACGCGGCTGTCGTTGAAGCCGACCCAAGCGCCCGCGACCAGTTGCGGATGCATCAGGATGAACCAGCCGTCCGCGTTGTCCTGCGTCGTTCCCGTCTTGCCCGCGACATCGGCGCGAATGCCGAAGCGCGTGCGAATCGCCGAGCCCGTTCCCTTGTTGACGACCGAGCGCATCGTATCGATCAACGTCAATGCGCTCGCGACAGGCATCACCTGATCGGCGCGCGACGGCTGAAATTCGGCGAGCACTTCGCCCTTGCGGTCTTCAATGCGCGTGACGATCATCGGTGCGAGCCACGCGCCTTCATTCGCGATCGTGCTGTACGACGACACCATCTCCTTCAGCGTCACAGGGCTCGTGCCGAGAGCCAGCGACGGCACCGCTTCGAGCGGGCTTTCACGCACGCCCATCGAGCGCGCAAGCCGCGCGACCTTTGCCGGGCCGACCGTCTCCATCAGTTGCGCGGTGATGCGATTGCGCGAATATGCGAGGCCGTCGCGCAACGTGATCGGACGGCCGCTCGGCGCGTCTTCGTCGCTCGGGCGCCAGACCTCGCCGCCTGCGAGCGGAATTTCGACGGCCTGATCGGGGAACGTATCGTCCGGTTTCGCGCCCTGCTCGAATGCCGCGCCGTACACGAAGGGCTTGAACGTCGAACCCGGCTGACGCCGCGCCTGCGATACGTGATCGTACTGATCCTGCGTGAAGTCGCGGCTGCCCACCCAAGCCTTGATCTGCCCGTCACGCGGGTCCATTGCGATGAACGCGGCCTGCACGCGCGTCTTGCTCTCGCACAGCGACTTCATGAATGCGCGATCCGCCGACAGATGCTTGAGCGCATCTTCATCGCTGATGCCCGAGTCTTTGGCGCTGCGGTATTCGGGCGTCTCGCGAATGAACGCGTCGAATAGATCCTTATGGCCGGAGCATGCGCCGCGTGCATTCCACGCAGCATTGGCAATCGATTGCAGCTGATTGCCCTGCCACGTCAGCGCCTGCGTGGCCATCGTCTGAAGACGCGCGTCGATCGTCGTGCGCACGACGAGGCCATCCGAATAGATGTTGTAATCGTTCGCATCGGCCCATGCGATCAGCCATTTTTTCAACTGTTGCGCGAAATGCGGCGCGGGACCAGGCGGCTCGGTTTGCCGTTCGAAATCGACACGCAGCGGCCTGCCCTTGAGCGAATTGAATTGCACCACCGAAAGACGGCTGTACTTCACCATCTGTCCGAGCACGATATTGCGCCTGTCCAGCGCGCGCTCGGGATTGATCACCGGGTTGTAGTAGCTATTGCCCTTCAGCATGCCGATCAGCGTCGCACTTTCGAGCACGGTGAGATCACTGGCGGACTTGTCGAAATAGGTGCGCGCCGCCATTTCGATGCCGTAGGCGTTGTAGAGAAACGGCACCGTGTTCAGGTAGGTTTCGAGAATCTCGCTCTTCGTATAGACGGCTTCGATCTTGAATGCCGTGATCGCTTCCTTGATCTTGCGCGTGAGCGTCGGCGCGCGGCCGATGTCGTCGGGATAGAGATTGCGCGCGAGCTGCTGCGTGATCGTCGATCCGCCCTGGCGGTCGCCTGAGAACGTGTGCAGCGCGGCGCCCGCCGTGCGGCGAAAGTCGATGCCGTGATGTTCGTAGAAGCGGTGATCTTCCGTCGAGATCAATGCGTCGATGACGTGCGGAGAAATATCGGAGAGCTTCACCCACACGCGGTTGGTCGGCTTGAATTCGGCGAGCAGCTTGCCGTCGGCCGAATAGATTTGCGCGGGCTGCTCGATCTTCGCCTTGCGAATGTCCCCAATGCCGGGCGTAAATGGAATCAGGATCAGCACGTAAAGCAGCACGAGCGCAGGAATGGCCGCAATCGACAACGCGACGCCACGCCATGTCGGGTGGCGCAAACGTTGCACCGCGCTCATTGCGTACGGCTTCAGACAGGCCCACGCCCTGAAGAAGATTTCCCGGAGAAACGACAGTATCGACCGTCCCACGCTAACGCACCATCGGCAGAAAAGCGTGCATCCTACCAAAAGAGCGGGAACCTACAGGCGTTTTGCAAGAATCGCCGACCCGCCGACGCAATGCCCTAAAAGACAACGGCCGAACCCGCGCTGCTTGCGCAGACGGGTTCGGCCGAAGCGTGGTGCTAAAGCGTTATCAGGCGTGCGCGCGCTTTGGCGTGATCATCGAAACGACGAACGTCACGACGATATTCACGACGAGCGCGATCAGACCGATATAGATCGGCCACGTCGAACCGCCGATATGCAGCGCGAACACGGGCTTGAGGCCTTGCGAGATAGCGAGCCCCGTGCCGACGACAATGCCGACCAGCCAGCCGAGGAACAGCCCCGGCGTATTCAGGCGGCGCGTGTAGAGCGTGAACACGATGGCCGGGAAGATTTGCAGAATCCACACGCCGCCGAGCAGTTGCAGGTCGATTGCGTATTGCGTCGGCAGGAACACGATGAAGAGCAGCGCGCCGAACTTCACGACGAGCGACACGATCTTCGCGGTGGAGGCTTCCTGAGCCGCCCCCATGTTCGGCGACACGATAGGACGCCACAGGTTGCGCGTGAACAGATTCGCCGCGCCGATCGACATGATCGCGGCGGGCACTAGCGCGCTGATCGCAATCGCCGCCGCCGCGAAGCCCACGAACCACGACGGGAACAGCGTGCCGAAGAGCATCGGCACGACGTCGGACGCCGATTTCACGTGCACGCCGGCCGCGATCGCCATATAGCCGAGCAGCGCGATCAGGCCGAGCAGCAGCGTGTACGCAGGCAGGAAGATCGCGTTCTTGCGCACCGTCTGCATCGACGAGGACGACAGCACAGCCGTCATCGTATGCGGATACATGAAAGCCGCGAGCGCCGAGCCGAGCGCCAGCGATGCAAACGCGGTGAATTGCGAAGGCTTCAGGGTGATGCCCGTCGCGCCGCCCTTCGCCTGGAAGTACTGGTCAGCAGCGTCGAACACATGACCATAGCCGCCGAGCTTCACGGGGATCAGCCACACCGCCGCGATCACGACGATATAGATCATGATGTCCTTGACGAACGCGATCATCGCCGGTGCGCGCAGGCCGCTCGTGTACGTATAGAGCGCGAGGATCACGAACGCGATGACGAGAGGCGCCTCGCCCGTCACGCCGAGCCCCTTGATCACGACCTGCATGCCGACCAGTTGCAGCGCGATGTACGGCATCGTCGCGACGATGCCCGTCAGCGCGACGGCAGCGGGGAACCATTTGCCGCCGTACTCGCCGTGCACGTAGTCGGCAGCCGTGATGTGGTTCTTCGCGTGCGCGATCTTCCACAGTTTCGGCATCACGGCAAACACGAACGGATAGACGATGATCGTATAAGGCAGCGCGAAGAAACCATACGCGCCGACCGAATAGACCAGCGCGGGCACGGCGATCACCGTATAGGCCGTATAGAAATCGCCGCCGACGAGGAACCACGAAATGATCGTACCGAACTGGCGTCCGCCGAGGCCCCACTCGTGCAATTGAGTGAGGTCGCCTGCTTTCCATCGCGCGGCAATGAAGCCGAGTACCGTGACGAGCAGAAAGAATGCGATGAATACGGCCATCGCGACCGGGTTCACGGGGTTGAGTTCGCTCATTTAATACCCCGGTAAACGATATAGATCAGCAGCGACGTGAGCGGAACCCACAGGAACTGATACCAGTAGAAGAAAGGAAAGCCCGCGAACGAAGGGCGCGTGTCGTTGTAAAACGGCAGCCACAACAACGCGATATAGGGGATCAGCAAGATGAGCCATAGCCACGAGCGGCCGGCCGGTTCGGTAGGTTCCACGATTGTCCCTCTTTGGTCTATCTGATTGATTCGGCCTTGCTTTGGCGCCGCGTCAATATGCGCGCGTTTGCATATTTCGGTGGGCACCCGCAAAGGTACGCGCATTATCTGCGAAAACCTTCAAAAGTGCTGGCAGGGCACCCGGTCCTTAGGGTCTACCGGCAGATCCATCGGACCCAATACGTGCAAACACGTTGCAGGTTATTTGCGTAACGCCTTCGCAAAACGGCCGCGCAGAAACTGCGTGAACGCGCGGATTGTCACGGACGCCTGCCTGTGCTGCGGATACACGGCATAAAGCGTCAACGGCGGCGAAACGAACGTATCGAGCACTTCGACGAGCTTGCCGCTCGTCAGCGCATCGGCCACGATGAATTCCGGCAGGCGAGCAATACCCAGACCTGCGATGGCGGCGTCGCGGATCACTTCGCCATTGTTCACGCGCAGCGGACCGTGCACTTCGATCGTCTTGCTCGCGCCATCGACGATGTACTCCCAGCCGGTGCGCCCTTCCTGCCCGTACAGCAGGCAGGCATGGCGCGCGAGATCGTCGGGCGTCGCGGGCGGGCGCCGCGCCTTGCGATAAGCGGGACTGCAACACGACACCATGCGCATTTCCGCGAGCTTCTGCGCGATCAGCGTCGAGTCAGCCAGCGTGCCGATGCGCAGCGCCATGTCGAAGCCCTCACCCACCACGTCGACGACCCGGTCGCTCAGATCCATGTCGATGCGCACATCGGGGTTCGCGCGCAGGAATGCGGCGACGAGCGGCGACAGGTGAATCATGCCGAACGACATCGGCGCGCTGACCCGCAGCAGCCCGCGCGGGTCCGAGCGCCCCGACGACATCGCCTGCTCGGCGTCTTCCACGTCCGCGAGGATGCGCGTCGCGCGCTGGTAGAACTCATAGCCGAGGTCGGTTACGGCGAGCTTGCGCGTGTTGCGCACGAGCAGGCGCACGCCGAGGCTCGCTTCGAGTGCCATCACGCGCCGGCTGACGAACTGCTTCGACAGTTGCAGGCGGTTCGCGGCCGCCGTGAAATTGCGCGCGTCGACGGTGGCGACGAAGATTTTCAGGTCGTCTAGCTGCATCGGGTTCCGCCTCTATTGTCTACTCAAATGCGACAGTGATTCCCATTTTACGTCGATTATAGTCACTCCGATTGACCTACACTTCTCTCACTGCTTCAGACAACGACACCGTCGCTGTCATGAGAAGCAAAGGCAATCGATAAACGGAGATGGGAAATGATCGACATCAGACACGCGAATGAACGCGGGCGCGCCGAACACGGCTGGCTCAGCTCGCGCCATACCTTCTCGTTCGCGAACTACTACGACCCGAAGCAGATCGGCTTCTCCGACCTGCTCGTGATCAACGACGACCGCGTAGTCCCGGCCCGCGGTTTCGGCAAGCACCCGCATCGCGACATGGAAATCTTCTCGTACGTGCTGGAAGGCGCGCTCGAGCACAAGGACTCGATGGGCACGGGCTCCGTGATCGTCCCCGGCGACGTGCAGTTGATGAGCGCGGGCACGGGTGTCGCGCATAGCGAGTTCAACCATTCGGCACACGAGCCGGTGCACTTCCTGCAGATCTGGATCGCGCCGTCGGTGAAGGGCGCGACGCCGCGTTATCAGCAGCAGAACTTTTCTGCGCAGGACAAGCGCGGCACGCTGCGCCTCGTGCTGTCGCCCGATGGCGCGAACGGGTCGCTCGAATTGCGCCAGGACACGCGCGTGTATGCCGGTCTTATCGACGGCAACGAAACGGCAGGCGTCGAGCTGGCCGCTGACCGCTACGCATATGTGCATGTTGCGCGCGGCAGCGTGAAGGTGAACGGCGTCGAGCTGAAAGAAGGCGACGGCGCGCGCATTCGCAACGAACGCCGACTCGAATTGACGGATGGGCGGGACGCGGAAGTTCTCGTATTCGACCTGCGCAATAACGAAGTATCGGAACTGTGGTCGTAAGCGGCAGACGCTGACAGCGCAACTACATTGAAAGAGGCATTGAACATGAACGCTTTTATCGAACAACGCAAGGACGCACTGCTGCTCGTCGGACGTGTGCTTTTGGTCGTGCTTTTCGTGCTGTTTGGCTGGAGCAAGCTCACCGGCTTCTCCGGCACCGAGCAGTACATGGCGGCAACGGGCGCGCCAGCGCCCGCCGTGTCGGCGATCATTGCAATCGTGATGGAACTGGCCGTCGGCATCGTGATCGCCATCGGCTTCAAGACGCGCCCGCTCGCGCTGCTGCTTGCCGTCTATACGCTCGCCACCGCGTTTATCGGCCATCACTTCTGGACGCAAACGGGCATGGAGCATTTCGTCAATATGATCAACTTCTACAAGAACATCAGCATCATCGGCGGATTGCTGCTCTTGTTCGTGACGGGTCCGGGCAAGTACTCGATCGATCGCGTCTAAGCAGGCTTTGGAAGTTGTCAAGCAGGGCGGCCACTGGCCGCCCTTTTTCGTTGTTGAAATCGCAATTGGGCGCAAATCGCTGCAATTGAGGCATCGGCGCAACACTATTGTCACGTTCGCAGCGTAGCCGAAATCGATGTGATAAAAGTCCGCGTGCCTGCATCGAGCCAGGCGCGCACGAGCCAGGAGACTCCACAAATCGGCCTGACGGTTTGCAACGCGTCATTTGCACACACGCATTGGCGTCGCAAATGCAGATCGGCTCGCTCGTCGCGCGTAAAACAAAATGCTCACGCAGGGTTCTCAACAGATGAAAAGACAACCATGACAAAACAACTCAAACGAACGGCCGCGGCATTGGGCGCATCGGCGATCGCCCTCGCCTGCCAGGCCGCATTCGCGCAAAGCTCGGTCACGCTGTATGGCGTCGCGGACGTCGGCATTCGCTATCTGACGCACTCCAACGCGAACAACGACGGGCGCCTCTTCATGACCAACGGCGCAATTACAAACAGCCGTTTCGGCCTGAAGGGTTCCGAAGATCTGGGCAATGGCCTGAAGGCGATCTTCCAGCTGGAAAGCGGCATCGATCTGCAAAGCGGCGCGCAGTCGGATAGCAAGCGCCTCTTCAATCGCGCGGCCTATGTCGGCCTGTCGAGCAACTACGGCACGCTGACGCTGGGCCGTCAAAAGACGCCGCTGTTCGATCTGCTCGGCGATACGTACGATCCTCTCACCGTCGGCAACTACTTCGAAAACGCGTGGCTGCCCGTTGCATTGGGCGCAGGACTCTACGCGGACAACGCTGTGAAGTACGACGGCAAATTCGGCGGCCTGAACGTCAAGGCGATGTATTCGTTCGGCACGGACTCGACGTCGACGGGCGCAAATGGCTTCTCCGGCCAGATTCCGGGCCACCTCGGCGCGGGCAACATGTACGGTTTCACGGCGTCGTATACGCTCGGCTCGCTGAGCGTCGCAGCAGGCGTGCAGCAGAACAGCGACAACTCGAATCACAAGCAGACGATCTTCAACGCGAATGCCGTCTACGCGTTCAGCAACGCGAAGATCTATGTCGGCTATCTGCATTCGAAGGACGACACGGGCTTCGTCGACAGCACGCTCTCGCAGCGCGATCTGACGCTCGGCGTCGACATCCTGAAGGGCTCCGGCCGCAAGGACGATGGTCCGTTTGCGGGCGTGACGTGGCAAGCGACACCGGCACTGCTGCTGACGGGCGCGTTCTACTACGACCACATGAAGAACGCGGCAATCGGCGGCGGCGCGCTCGGCAGCGGCAACCGCTACACGGGCGTGGCCTTGGCGGAATACGCGCTGTCCAGGCGCACGGAAGTGTATGGCACCGTCGACTTCAACAAGGTCACGGGCGCAGCGACGGTCGAGCTCCCCGGCACGTCGAACCAGACGGGCGTCTCGGTCGGCATCCGCAACATCTTCTGATGATGGCCGCCACACGCGTTCGGTAACGCGCGTGCGTGCGTCAAGGCGGGCGTCATGGTCTTTGAAAGGCCATGTCGCCCGCTTTTCATTTCAGCCGCTCAAAACACCTGCCGGGAAGAACTATGATATACAGGGAAAACCCTTGATTCGCAGTCGCTCTGTTCGAGCAGTACCCGCATGAAACGCATTGCCGCCTTTTGCCTGACGACGTGGTCCGCCGCTGCAGTCCTTTATTTCGGCCAACACTCGGTTTCACTCATCGTATTGAGCGGTGTGATCGTGTTCGGCGGATTCGATCTTCTGCGCCCCTGATCCAGCCAAGCCCCGCTTGACTGCGCCACCCGCACGCCGTTCGCGCGGCATGATGGAAATCCATCATTTTTCGACGTGAGACCTAGCTCTCCTTCCACTATCTTTGTGCAAACGGAATAAGTCCTGAAGCGCTCCGCTGAAGGAAATCCCGCAAACGCAAAGCATGCAACAACAACTTTGCATGGGACCAGAGTAAGGAGACAACTCATGTCCTCGACTTCGGCCGTCGATGGTCGCGCATCAGCGCCCCAGGCAGACGACTCGTCCTTAGACGCGCGCATCGCGCAGCAGTGGTATCAGCCGCGCATTCCGCGCGCGGTGCTCAAGGAACTGATGAAGCGCGACGATGCCGCGGGTCTGCGCAATTTCATTCCGTGGCTCGTGCTGCTCGTCGCGTCCGGCGCAATGGCGGCCTTCGCGTGGGGCACGTGGTGGGCCGTGCCTGCGTTTTTCGTCTACGGCACGATCTATTCGTCGAGCGACGCGCGCTGGCATGAGCTGTCACACGGCACACCGCTCAAGACGCGCTGGATCAACGACGCGCTCTATCACCTGTCGTCGTTCATGACGATCCGCGAAGGCTACTGGTGGCGCTGGAGTCATGCGCGCCACCACACGCATACGTACTTTCAGACGCGCGACCCGGAAATTCAGGTCACGCGCCCGACGAAGGTACTGCCCATCATCCTCGATTTCGTCGGACTGGTCGGCAGCTCGCTCGAAATCAAGAAGATCGTGCGCCACGCATTTGGCCGCGTCGATGCGGCCACCGACGCCTTTCTGCCCGCAAGCGAAAAGCCCAAGATGATCTGGTCGTGCCGCATCTATCTGGCCATCGTGATCGGCACGATCGCGCTGGCGATTGCCATGCGCAGCTTTCTCCCGCTGATGTTCGTGTGGACGCCGCGCTTCTATGGCGGCTGGCTGCATCAACTGCTCGGCCTCGCGCAGCATGCGGGGCTTGCCGTCAACGTGAAAGACCATCGGCTGAATACGCGCACCGTACATACCAACTTCGTGTTCCGCTTTCTTTATCTGAATATGAACTATCACCTCGAGCATCATTTGCTGCCGATGGTGCCGTTCCATGCACTGCCGCGTCTTCACGAAGCGATCAAGGACCAGTTGCCGCCCGCGTATCCGAGTGTGTATGCGGCGTACCGCGAAATGGTGCCCGCGTTGTGGAAGCAGCGCACGGACCCCACGCATGTGATCGAACGAAACCTTCCCACGGCCTGACGTAGAAGAACACTGGAGAAGAGGAAAGCATCATGAGCGTCGAAACGAATGCAAAGATCCACTGGATTGCGGCGTGCGCGCCCAATGATATCGACGAAGAAGACGTCATGCGCTTCGATCACGAAGGCGCGAGCTACGCGGTCTATCGGATCGCGGATGGCTACTATGCGTCCGACGGCTGGTGCACGCATGAGCAGGCGCATCTCGCCGATGGCTTCGTCGTGAATCGCGAAATCGAATGTCCGCTGCACCAGGGACGTTTCGACATTCCCAGCGGCAAGGCAATGAGCGCGCCTGTGTGCGTGCATCTGAAGACGTACCCCGTGCGTGTCGAAAACGGCGAAGTACTGCTTGGCCTTCCCGTGCAGGAGGCGTCATGAGCACACATCCCGCGATGGTGATCATCGGCGCAGGCCAATGCGGCGCGCGCACCGCGCATGCGCTGCGCGAAAACGGCTGGGACGGAGAGATCACGCTGCTCGGCAACGAATGCACGGCCCCTTACGACCGGCCGCCGCTGTCGAAAGCCGTGCTGCTCGGCGAGCGAAGCACGGCGCAGTGCGCGTTCTATGACGAAGCGTTCTATCGCGACCGGCGCATCGATCTGCGTGTCGATGCGTGCGTGCAGAAGATCGATCGCGGCGCGCGCAAGGTCATCCTGAAGGACGGACGCAGCATCGACTATCAGCGTCTGCTGATCGCGACGGGCGCCGAACCCAGGCGTCTCGACGTACCGGGTGCGAATCTCGAAGGCGTGTATCTGCTGCGTACGGCAGACGACGCCAATGCGCTAGCCGAAGCGTTGCAGCCTTCGCGGCGCATCGCGATTGTCGGCGCGGGCTTCATCGGCCTCGAGGTCGCGGCGTCGGCCGTTGCGCGCGGCTGCGAAGTGGTCGTCATCGAAGCGGGCGCGCGTGCGTTGATGCGCGCGGTGCCGGAAATCGTCGCGGGCTATCTGATCGACAGGCATCGCGAGATGGGCGTGAAGATTCATTTCGCCGCGCAGATCGAACGGCTGCTGGGCACGACGCACGTGACGGGCGTCAAGCTCAAGGACGGCACGCAGATCGCGTGCGATTGCGTGGTCGTCGGCATTGGCGTGAAGCCGCGCACGGAATTGGCGGAAGCCGCGGGCATCGATGTCGCAGACGGCATCGCCGTCGACGATACGTTGCGCACGAACGACCCGCACATTTTCGCAGCAGGCGACGTGTGTTCGTTTCCGCATCGCCTGTTCAGGCGGCGCATGCGGCTCGAGTGCTGGAAAAACGCCGAGGACCACGCGCGCATCGTCGCGCGCAACATGCTGGAGCGTGGCGAAACGTATTCGGAAGTGCCGTGGTTCTGGTCGAATCAATACGACATGACGATCCAGATCGCCGGCATGCCAGCATTCGGCGTGCAGACCGTCGTGCGCGAAACGGGCGCGACGTCACGCATTTTCTTCGCGCTCGATCGCGATGGCGTGCTGGTCGGCGCAAGCGGCGTCGGCAAGCTCGCCGAGATCGCGCGCGATGTGCGCGTCGCTCAGGCGCTGATCGCGCAACGCGCATGCATCGAGCCTGCAAAGCTCGAAGATCCCGCCGTCAAGCTGAAAAGTCTCGTCGCCGCGGAGGCGGCATGACGCAACGGCTTGCCGTCTATCAGTCGCTGTGGGCCATGGAGCGCCGTCATACGGATGGCTTCGAGCGCTCGCTCGAAGAAAACGTCGCGATGATCGCGCAAGCGGGTTTCGAAGGCGTGAGCGCGTCGTATGGATCGCGCGACGATGTGCGGCGCCTCACGCAAGTTCTCGCGCCACACGGTCTGCAAGCGGAAGCGCAATGCTTTCCGCGCACGGTCGACGATCTCTGCCCGATCCTCGAGCATGCCGTTGAGTTCGGCGCGCATCATATCGACCTCCAGCCGGATGTGAGGCCGCGCCGTCTCGCCGATGCGCTCGCGCTGATCGACGGCTGGCAGCGGCTCGCGGAACAGGTGGACATGCCCGTCTACATCGAAACGCATCGCGACCGCATGACGACCGATCTGCATTTCACGCTCGATCTGCTCGATGAAAGGCCGGATCTGCGTCTGCTCGGCGATCTTTCGCATTACCTCGTCGGCCGCGAGTTCGCGTGGCCCGTGAACGAGGAAAACGAAGCCGCGATGCAGGGGATCATCGATCATTCGTGGGCATTTCATGGGCGCGTCGCGAGCCGCGAACAGGTGCAGATCGAGATTTCATTCGAGCCTCACCGTATGTGGGTCGATCTGTTCCTGCGCTGGTGGCGCGATGGTTTCGTTTCATGGCGCAAGCGCGCGGGCCCCGACGACACGCTCGTATTCACGTGCGAGCTAGGACCGAAGCCCTACGCGATCATCGGGCGCGACGGCAACGATACGACGGACCGCTGGGCCGAATCGCTGCTGATGCGCGACTGGATACGCGATCTTTGGAATGACGTGACGCGGGACGAAGCGCCCGCGCTCGAGATCAATCGGTAAGCGGCAGGTTCTCGCGCAACAGCACCGACACGGGAATCTGCTGCGCCATCGTCACGCCCGGATCGCGATGATAGTGACGCAGAATGATTTCGATCGAATGCAGCGCTTCTCCAATCGGGTTTTGATCGAGCACGGCATCGAGCACGCCTTCGATCAGAAGGCGTCGCGATGTGTCGTTCAGCTCGTGTCCGATCAGCACGGTCCTGTGCACGCGGTCCATTGCGCGCAGCGCGTTGCCGATGCCTTCGTCGCCGACCGAGATGTTGTAGATGCCGCGCAGGTCCGGATAGCGGCGAAACGCGTCGCGCGTCAGGCTTTCGGTGATCGACGTCTGTTCGCGGCTTTCGACTGTCTCGACGATATCGCAAGCCGGAAAGCGCCGCCGCAGCACGGAACGAAATCCGCTTTCGCGTTCTTCATGGCCGAGAAAATCATGCATGCCCGTCATTACGAGCACCTTGCCGCCGGCATCGCCGAGAAAGCGGCCCATCAATTCGCCGGCGACGCGCCCCGCGCAGCGATTGTCGATGCCCACATAGGCGAGCCGCCCCGTGCCCGGCAGATCGCTTGCAAGCGTGACGACGGGCATTCTGTGGCTCACATGGCGCAGCGCCGCGGTGATATCCGGATGCTCGTACGCGACGATCACGAGCGCATCGGCCTTGCGCGTCGCCCGCTCGATCGCTTCGACGACGGCATGCGGCTCGAGGCTGTCGAAGTACGTGACCGCGCAAATCACTCGCTGCGTTTCGAACGTCTTTTGCGCCAGTTCGAAACCCTGCTTCAGATGCACGTAGTACTGCGCGACGGGCTGCTGCAACAGGACCGCGATACGCAGCCAGCGCACCGACACGGACTCCAGCGCGCGATCGATTTTCAGCTTGCGCGCCCATTCGAGCACGCGAGTTTCCTTGTCGCGCGATACGCCGCCGCGCCCGTTCAATACCCGATCGACTGTCGCCTCGCTGACGCCCGCCGCGCGCGCGATGTCGCTCATGCTCGTCTTGCGGCGGCGGGACTCGGTCATGATCGGATTCGTTGTGATCGGAATAGCACAATGATCGCATCGACGCCGCACGCGCAGCAAGCCGCGTGATCCGCTATTCATAGCAGTACCTTGTTCTCACCATTGAACGAATGACAGGAGACAACGCATGGGCCAATTCGATTCGAAGATCGCTATTGTCACTGGCGGATCGCAAGGGCTAGGCGCCGCAATTGCCGCGCTATTCGTCGAGCGCGGCGCACACGGCATCGTCATTTGCGGCCGCGCGAAAGAGAAAGGCGAAGCGAAAGCACGCGAGCTGAGCCAGCTTGGTGAAACGCTTGGCGCAAAGATCGTGTTCGTGCAGGCGGACCTCGCCAATGTCGATGACTGCCGTAACGTCGTCGCCACTGCCGAGCAGCAATTCGGGCGCATCGACATACTGGTGAATGCGGCGGCACTGACCGATCGCGGCACAATCCTCGATACCGATCCCGCGCTTTTCGATCGCATCTTCGTGACCAATGTGCGCGCACCGTACTTTCTGATGCAGGAGACAATTCGCGTGATGCTGCGCGAGCGTATCGAAGGGACGATCGTGAATATCGGCTCGATGTCCGCGAAGGCGGGGCAACCGTTCATTTCCGCGTATTGCGCATCCAAAGGCGCGCTCGCGACGCTCACGCAGAACACCGCGTATGCGCTATTGCGCAATCGCATTCGCGTGAACGGGCTGAACCTGGGCTGGATGGCTTCAGCCGGCGAAGACCGCATTCAACGCGAGTTTCATGGCGCCACCGACGGCTGGCTGCAACAGGCGGCCGCCGCGCAGCCGTTCGGCAGGCTGATCGATCCAGCGGAGGCCGCGCGCGCCGTCGCATTTCTGGCAAGCGATGAATCGGGCTTGATGACGGGCTCGATCGTCAACTTCGATCAGACGGTGTGGGGCGCATATGAAAATGCGCCCCATCCCGCCGAGCCCTTGAAGTAAATCTGAGCGGTGTTGCCTGCTGAGTAGCCTTAAAGTTGCGTTGTGCAGCAGGCAAGCGCGAGCGTCACTCTTGCGTGATGCGCAGGTCGGGGTTCTTCTGCGCGATTTCCGATACCCAATCGACGAACGCGCGCAGCCGCGAACTGAGATTGCGGCGATGCGGATAGACGACCGAAAGCGGCGTCGATGGAATGTTGTATTCGCTCAGGATTTCCCGCAGCGCGCCCTGCTTGATGAGATCGGCGACCATGAAGCGCGACGGCTGGATGATGCCGTGCCCCAACGCGCCCGCATTGATATAGACCGAACCGTCATTGACGGCCAGCACGCTCTTCATCTGCACCCTCACCACTTCTCCGCCGACGCTGTACTCGAATGGAAAAGTTCTTCCCGAGCGGGCCGACACGTAATTCACCGCCTGATGATGACTGAGTTCTTCGAGCGTTTTCGGCGTGCCGTGCCGTTCCAGATAAGCAGGCGACGCGCAAGTGACGATGCGCGCATTGCCGATGCGCTTTGCAACGAGACTCGACTCTTCGAGCATGCCCATTCGGATCACGCAATCCACGCCGTCCTGAATGAGATCGATATTGCGGTCCGCGAGGCCCAGGCGCACGTCGATTTGCGGATAGCGTTGATAGAAATCTTCCAGCGAAGGCAATAGCAACGCGCGCGCAAGCGTGCCCGACGTATCGACGCGCACCGTGCCCGTCGGACTCTCGCGCTTGTTCGACAACGACGATTCGGCGTCCGCCACTTCGGCGAGAATGCGCACACATCGCTCGTAAAACAGCGCGCCGTCTTCGGTGACGCTAACCTGACGCGTCGAACGATTCAGCAGACGCACGCCGACGTGCTCTTCCAGCGCCTGAATCGTTCTGCTCACCTTTGCGCGTGGCAAATCGAGCATTTCAGATACCTTTGAAAAGCTGTTCGCATCTACCACGCGAGTGAAGATCTCCATTGCCTCGAAGCGGTCCATTTCCTGTGCCCTGTCATTGTTTGGCGGCGAACACATCCAACGTGGCGAGTTCTGCCATGTCGGACGGTTCGACGTGCCGTCGGTCCGGCTGCCTGTCTGCCTCTTGTGCGCAGCGTGGCTGACGCAAAAATAACACGGAGAAAATCGCCACGTGCGAGAAGGGGCGCGAACAGCGGGGCTTTATTTGCGAGCGACGGATCGTTCACAGGCGGTTTTAAAATGCCTTACGAATACCGTCGATTTAATGATCCCGCGCACCTGACTAGAGTCCGATTATGACTAATATTATTTCCTTACCAGGGGAAAGTGGATATTCACTGTTAAAGCGACGCTTCATCTATGATCCAGATTCAGCGCTGCCAGTTTTAAGTAAACCCGCAAAAATGATCGCGCTTAAATGCCCGCGAACGCAGACGTTTGGATTGCGTACCGACGATCCTAAAAAGTGTGACTATCTGATGTCATATTCCACATAATGCCTGAGAGGCACACCGGCCACAGGCCGCGAAACGCCGGCAAACGATTGCCAGTTAGCCGAAAGCACGCCGGTATATTTTTCTCTTAATCGTGTTTTGCACTGGCAATAATTGCTGCACGCTCCGCCGACAAAACCGCTTGCAGATTTACTGTTAATTCCGATTGAAATTTAACAATCGTCGCATTAGTATGGGTTCCCCGTCGATGCCGCACGCTTCTTCAGACGGAAAAACCTCGAACCATATTTACCGTTCGCAAATGCACTCGAAGGTCATTTACGCATGCGAACGGGCGCGATGCGCCCTTCAGGAGACAAACGTGCTGAGCCCACACGAATTTGCGACGCTCATGCTTATCAAGGACGCGAGACATCAGTCGGACTTCGATCAGGCGGACCTGATCGCGCTGGCCGACCGCGATCTGATCACCATCGGCCTGCCGGACGCAGCCCGCATCGCTCCGTGCGTCACAGACCGCGGACATGCGCTGCTCGCCCGACTCGGCGCTGCACAGCCATGACGTCACCCGGCGCGACTACGCGCCGTCGCCGTACGGATAAACGAGTTACGGCAAATCCCAAGCAACCGGTTGGCGCCGATCGTCCAGCGATCGATGCCAGTCATTCTTTCGCGCATTCAACCTTGCGAGGCCCTGCGATGTTCATGTCCATCGACGAAGTGACTGCCGCACAGAAAGCCCGGGTTCAGACGTTCTACGACATCGCGAACGAAGCGGTGAGTGGCTTTGAGAAGCTCGTTCATTTGAATTTCCAGGTATTGCGCGACGGCACGCAACGCGCGATGAATGCACTGGCGAACGGCGAGATGCCCGGCGCCAGTGCATTCAAAGCCGGCGATCTGTCGATCGTCGAGCGCTCCGCGCTCTACAACCAGCAGGTATACGACATCATCGCGAGTACGCAGGCGGCCATCATGAAACATGCGACCGCGCAGTACGAATCGCAGATCGGCGCGGTCAAGGCCGACCTGGACGACGCCGCGCAGCGCGCGCCGGCGGGCGCCGAGGTCGCTGTGAAGGCGATGAACACCGCCATTGCGGCGGCGAACGAGTTTTACGAGAGCATCTGGAAGACGGCGCGGCAGGCAGTCGAAACCGCGGAGAGCAATCTGAACGTAGTGGCACGCAGCGCGAAAAACGTCTCGCACGTGGCCTGAACAGAGAGGCTCGCGGCAAAGAGGAGTAGGAAACCGGACGCGATTCCCCGCGTCGGGCGCATTTTGCAGCCCGCTTTCGAGCGGGCTTTTTTTCGTCCCGCAGTCGTACGTCTCCCGCTGTACTTCCCCGTTCGTTCATCGCATGTCGAGAGCGAGGCACGCGACGTGCTACCTCGCCACGGACGTCTTTACCGGCACATGCCGTCCGCCCATGCCACCCACGCAAATATTTCTACATCGATGAAAAGACTTCCAGGTCTACTCGTCTGCTGCGCAACCAGTCTGCTCGCGGCATGCAGCAGCGTCGGCCCGACGCGGCTAAAGGCCGATCAGGTCGACTATTCGCGCGCACTCGGCGAAGCAAAGAAAAGGGAAATACTCGCGGCCATCATCGCTTTGCGCTTCGCCGACGCGCCGTCGTTTCTGACCGTCAGCCAGATCATCGCGGCCTATAACGTCGACGCGTCCGCTTCGTCCACGCTCAATGCCGGCTCCGGCACCATGCCGAACTATGCGTCCGTGACGGGAACGGTGTCGTACTCGAACCACCCGACATTCACGTTCACGCCGACGACAGGCGAAGCCTATGCGCAAGCGTATATCCGCCCGCTCGCGCCGACGCTCGTCCTTCCGCTCGCCGAAGGCGGCATACCGATCGATCTGTTGCTGCGCATTTCGGCGCAATCGATCGGCGGTCTGCCAAACGGCACTGCGCTCGGCGGAGAAAACAGTGCGGGGTCGCCGCAGTTCTTTCAACTGATCCAGGCATTGCGCCGCCTGCAAATGGCGGGCGAACTGAATGTCGAATCGCGTACCGTGAAGAACGAGCAGCACGTCTATCTGATACTGGGCACGGCAACGACGTCGGACGCCCAAAAAGCCGCACCCGATTTGCAGCTGGTACGCAAGCTCCTGCATCTCAATGCGAAAACGGGCGACTATGAAATCGTCTACGGTCAGTCGTCGCGTGGCGGCAATCAGATCGCAATGTTGACGCGCTCGGTGCTCGGCATCCTGACCGATCTCGGCGCGCAGGTGCACGTGCCCGATCGGAAGATAGAGGATGGTTCGACGAAGCCCACTGTCACGCTAGTCGGCGGCGAAACGCGGCCGACGATCATCGTGCGGACAGGCGACAAGCCGCCCGCCGACGCATACGCCGCCGTGCGCTATGGCCCGTCGACGTATTGGGTCGACCGCTCGGATTTTGATTCGAAGTACGCGTTCACGGTCGTCCAGAATCTGATGGCGCTCGCTGAAGCGGAAACGAGCAGCAAGGCGCCCATTGTGACGATTCCCGCGAACTGATGCACACGCCAATGCGGGAACAACAGAAGAACAGGGCCGCGTTTTCACGCGGCCCGTCCTTGCTGATGCGCTCGCGTACACGGCAATTCAATCAATGGCGTTTCTCTGGTCGCGGCGCCATGCCCGACGCCGTCGTGCCATTCGTCACGCCGCCATAGCCTTCCATCTGGCCATGATGTTTCGACAGACGGCGTTCGGCTGCCTGCACGTTCTGCGGATAATCGGTGCGGTCGCCATCGCCTGGACGATAGCCTTCGCTTTCGACGTTTCTCAGGTCCTGTTTCACTTCGCCGCGAGTAAGCGGCCGATTCTGCTGGACGGCTGTTTGCGCGTAAGCCGCGGCGGAAATACCTGTCACGGCTGCAAGAATGACGACATGCTTGACCAGTTTCATGACTTCCTCCATGAAATAGCTGATACAAGTGTTGTTGCGCAAACCCTGTACCAGTGGAACGCCATGAAAGGAGCATGAAAAGGCGCCAATCGATGCGCATCGCCTATTTCCTTGCAGGCTTTGCAGAGCGCGTAATAGATGCGCTTTTGGCAGACTTTGACGAGCTCTCATTGCACGCGCCACAAATCAACGCGACCCCTTCTGCCGCTGTCGCGCGCAGCGACGCCCGCGAATCGCCAGCGCGCGAACGCAGCGCGAGGCTATGCATGATCGCTGACGCGACGCGCGCCAAAACGACAGCATCCGCATTTGCCGAAAGTTCTCCGTCAGTCTGCGCGCGCCGCATACGCTTTTCGAATGCACGATCAAACGATTTGAGTCCTTGCGTCAATCGGGTGCGCACTTCTTCATCGACTTTCGATTCCACGACCGCCGTGCCAATCAGAAAGCAGCCACGCGGCGTGCCGCCCGCCGGCAAGTAAAGTGCGAGCGCTCCGTCATAGACGCGTTGTAACGCTTGCGCGAACGGAATATCGTCGCTCAATGCAAATTCCATTGCCTGCACACCCGCTTCGACATAACGGTCCAGCGTGCTCAGATAGAGCGCATGTTTGTCTCCGAACGCGCCATAGAGGCTCGGACGGTTCATGCCCGTCGCCTCGCTCAGCGCGTCGAGCGACGTGCCCGAGTAGCCGTTCACCCAGAACGCGTCAGTGGCATTGCTCAGCGCTTCGTCCGCTTCGTAAGCACGTGGCCGGCCGCGCGCACGTTTTTCGTTTTTTGTACCGTCTCGCATAGAAATATTTGACACCGTCGATTTTTGTTCACTATAGTACAAAAACAATCCAACGATCGGGAGACATCGCCATGGATCTCTATTTTTCTCCGCTCGCGTGCTCGATGGCTACGCGCATCGTGTTTTACGAAGCCGGCGCGCCCGTCGGGTTCATTCAGGTCGACACGAAAAAGAAGAAGCTGCGCGACGGTTCCGATTTCTATGCGATCAACGCACTCGGTCAGGTGCCCGTATTGCGCACCGACGAAGGCTGGCTGTTGACGGAAAACACGGCTATCCTGCCCTACGTCGCCGACCGGTTTCCCGCCGCAGGGCTCGCGCCCTCACCCGGCACACGCGAGCGCGCGCAACTTCAGCAATGGCTCGGCTTTATCAGCACGGAGTTGCACAAGGGTGTCTTCGTGCCGGTGCTCGATCCCACCGCGCCGCCTGAAGCAGCGGAATACGCGCGGCAAAAGCTGGCGCGGCGGTTCGATCTGTTGCAGACGCATCTCGCGGCACACGAGTACCTGGTCGATCGTTTCAGCGTCGCCGATGCATATCTGACAACTGTCCTGAACTGGGCGAAGTATTGCGGCGTCGATCTCGCGCAATGGCCTGCTGTCGATGCGTATTTCCAGCACATCGTCGCGCGGCCGCAAGTGGCGAGAGCGCTGTCCGAGGAAATGGCGCTGTTTCGTGAAGAACAGGCCCAGCAATAGCGGGCCACGTAAGGCCTGAGCGATGAAAGTCAACCGGATCGTCTCGAACGTCGAGGTCAAGGACGCGGCGCAAGCGCAGCGCTTCTATCAGGAGATTCTGGGCCTCGATCTGCTGATGGATCTCGGCTGGATTCGCACGTACGGTTCGGACCAGTCGATGACCGTGCAAATCAGCTTCGCGCAGGAAGGCGGTTCGGGCACGCCGGTGCCCGATATCTCAATCGAAGTCGACGACGTGGACGCCGCATTCGACGCGATGAACGCAGCCGGTTTCGCGGTCGAATACGGTCCCGTCGACGAGCCGTGGGGCGTGCGGCGCTTTTATGTGCGCGATCCGTTCGGCAAGCTCGTGAACATCCTCGCGCATCGCTAACGCACAAAACGCCTTCACACGTACAAGCACGCGTAAAGGCTGAAGGCCGGGCTACTTGCTCTCGATCAGCTTGACGAGGGTATGCAACAGCCGGTTCGACGGCGTGGCCACGCCGAGCGCTTCGCCGCGCCGCACGACCAGCCCGTTCAGATGGTCGATCTCGCTGCGCTTGCCGCGCGACAGGTCCTGCGCCGTCGACGAATATTGCCCCGGCATCGTCTCCGCGATCATGCGCACCGCTGCGTCGACATCGCCGGGAACGGTGACGCCGTCCGTCTTCGCGACGGCAAGGCATTCGTCGACGATATCGCGCATCACGGCCTTCACGCCCTCGCCCTGCACGAGTTGGCCATAAGGCAACTGCGTAATCGCCGACAGCGCGTTGTACGCGCAATTCAGAATCAGCTTCGCCCATAGCGCGCCGCGCACGTTGTCGGAGATTTCGGTCGGCACGCCCGCCGCGATCAGCGCCTGCGCGACTTCCGCGCTTGCCTTCGACGGCTCGATCACCAGCTCGCCGCGTCCATGATGGCGGACGTGTCCCGGTCCCGCCATTTCGGTTGCAACATAGACGACGGCCGCGGCCACTTCCTGCGGCACGACGTTGCGCACTTCGTCGGCATTCTCGACGCCGTTCTGCAGCGAGAGCACCAGCGTATCGGGTGCGAGAAAAGGCTTGATTTCGAGCGCGGCGCTGCTGGTGTCGGTGGACTTCACGCAGAACAGCACGAGCTTCGCGCCCTGCACGGCACTCGCGTTCGTGCTGGCGGCGAGATCGATGTGCTCGTCGAATGCCTGCGTTTCGAGCCGAAGGCCGCGACGCGCGATCGCGTCGACATGCGGAGGCCGTCCGATCAATACCACTTCATGTCCCGCGCGCGCCAGCATCCCGCCGTAATAGCAGCCCACCGCGCCCGCGCCCATCACCGCAACTTTCATAAACAACGCTCTTTTTGAATGGATTTGAACCGCTAAAAGTTACCACATGGCGTGCAAGGATGAATCGTCGGCGAACGTGCGAAGCGGTGCGCCGTCAGGCGCGCGTGCGCACGGCGAGCAGCGCGTCGGCGAATGCGGCGGGCGCTTCCTGCGGCAGGTTGTGTCCGGCATTCGCGATCACACGATACTCGTAAGGCCCCGTGAAATGCGACGCATGATGCGCGGTGCCGCCGACGGGCATCACGCCGTCGACGCTGCCGTCGAGTGAAATCGACGGCACGCCGATGGGCGGTTGCGCCGCGAGACGCCGCTCGATGTCGTCGTAACGCGGGTCGCCTTCGACGAGCGCATAGCGATGCCGGTACGAATGAATCACGACATCGACGAAATCGGTGTGATCGAACGATGCCGCCGTGCGTTCGTAGCACGCGTCGTCGAAACTCCATGTGGGCGACCAGAGCGTCCACAGCAGACGGCACAGCGCGCGGCGGTTTTCCGCGAGCCCCGCGCGGCCGCGCTCGCCGTGAAAGTAGTACTGATACCAGTGGCGCCGCTCGTTCTCCGGCGGCGCGGGCCTGCCCGACGCGGCGATGTCCTGGATGTTGTAGCCGTTGACGGTCACGAGCCCCTGCACGCGCTGCGGATACAGCGCCGCGACGATGCAGCCGGCGCGCCCGCCCCAGTCGTAGCCGCCGAGCAGCGCGCGCTCGATATGCAGCGCGTCGAGCAGCGCGAGCAGATCGGCGGCGAGCGCGGCCTGCTGGCCGGAGCGCGGCGTGTCGGCGGAAAGAAAGCGCGTGGGTCCGTAGCCTCGCTGATAAGGCACGATCACGCGCGCGCCCTGCGCAGCCAGCAGCGGCGCGACCTCGTCGTACGCGTGGATGTCATACGGGAAACCGTGCGACAGCACGACAGGCCAGCCTTGCGAATCGCCCGTTTCTTCATAGGCGATGTCAAGCAGTTCGGTGTTCACGTGCTTCAGCATGACCGGCGGCTCCGCATCAAGCGCTGACGGCGACAACGCAGCGAGCGTTCATGGTAGCGCCGCCGCGCGAAATGCGCTGACGGCCGCACGCATGCGCCTCGTGAAAGACCAGCGCAAAAGAGAAGTCGTTTTACCGCAAGCCGATGTCGGATTCGTGCCATGCCGTCGACGCATGCGCCCGCTACATTCGACGAGAGAAAGCCCGTAAAACGTCGCGATCCGGGTGCCGCGAAAGACGAACGAGACTGAGCACGATGAAACAGGCACACGAATCGGCGGCCCGCCAGCCGTGCGGCGCATTTTCTCTGTCGGATGCGCAGCCGCGCGCCGATTTCGTCGAAAGCGGTCCTTCGTCGAACGCGCGGGTTGCACCCGTTCATGAGTCCGCTTATGAGCCCGCGCCCATCCCCGCGCCGCGGCCTCCCGTCAGCAGCCTGCGCTCCACCGCGATCCTGCTGCTCGGCTACGCGATCCTGATTACAGGCAATGGCCTGCTCGGCACGCTGATCTCGCTGCGGCTCATCCAGCAACAGGCGCCGTCGATCGTCGTCGGCGTCGTGCAGTCCGCGTACTACGTCGGCTTCATGCTGGGCGCCGTGTATGGCGGCTCGCTGATCGGGCGCGTCGGCCATCATCGCGCGTTCGTCACGTTCGCCGCGGCATCGGCGTGCTGCGCGCTCGGCTATGCGGTGTGGAGCAGCGCGGCGACCTGGGCCGCGCTGCGCTTCATTACGGGCTTCTGTCTGGTCGGCATCTTCACGGTGATCGAGAGCTGGCTGCATCAGGTCGCGAGCAACGCGCAGCGCGGACGCGTGTTCTCTGCATATCTGATCACGAACTATCTCGGCGTCGGCACAGGCCAGTTTCTGATCGGTCTCGCCGACCCGGCGGGCTTCGAACTTTTCAGCGCCGTCAGCGCATTGTTTGCCGCATCGCTGATTCCCGTCGCGCTCGCGGGCACGGCGCCCGCGCCCGCCATCGCCCACGATGCTCACGGCGCGGCCTTCGGCTCGCGTCTCGCGCGCGGCCTGTCAGGGCTGCGGACGATCTATCGATGGGCGCCGCTCGGCGTGATCGCGTGTCTTGCGGCCGGGCTGCTGAACAGCGCGTTCTATACGATGCAGCCGGTGTTCATGCGGCGCGTCGGCTATTCGGTGCCGGACGTATCGCACTTCATGGGCTTTGCGCTGCTCGCGGCGCTCGTGCCGCAATGGCCCGTCGCGCGCGTCGCCGATCGGTTCGACCGGCGCAAGGTCCTGCTCAGTCTCGCCGTGAGCGCCGGAACGTTGAGCGTGCTGCTGTTCGTGCTGCGCGACGGCGTGCTGATCGAGGCGCTCGGTTATCTGTACGTTGCCGTCGCGTTTTCGATGTATGGCGTCGTCGCGTCGTATGTGAACGACTGCATTCCCGCCGACGAGCGGATCGCCGTGAGCGCTGCTCTGCTGTTGATCTTCTCGTTCGGCGCGAGCGGCGGTCCGACGCTCGCATCCGCGACGATGGCGATCGCGGGCCCCGCCGGCCTCTATCTGTTCACGTCCCTCGTGATGGGCGTGCTCGTTCTGCTGACGCTGCGCAGCCTGCGCGCGTCGGGATCAGTGAATCGTTCGGTCTAGCCCTGCTCGCAGCGGAAAAAGTCGATGCTTTGTCCCGACGCGACAGCGCGGCGCAGCCAGTCGGGCAACTCGCCGTGGCCGTCCCAGACGTGCCCGAGCGCATCCTGATAGCGTACCGCGCGCGCCGACTTTTGGTCTTCGGCAAGCGACCGTTCGATCGCGTCGACCGTGATGCCGAACTCGGTCATCTTGTGCCGTATCCACGCGATCAGGCGCTCCCTGGCCTGGCCGTCGAGTTTTGCGATTGAAGTAGACATTGCTCGTGCGAGTCGAAAGGTGATGGGTTCAACACTCCATTCGTACGGGCATAGCCATGCGTAACGAACTCAATTGCGCCGCCGCGCGTCGATGCGAACTGCCGAGTCGAACAGCGCCTGCGCACGCGCAAGCTCGTCGAGCGCGCGGTCCAGTTGCGCGACGGCGGCTGCATACTCGACGTTCGATGTGCCGTCTTCCGGATCGCCGCGTACGGCGCGAAACGCCAGATCGACATTTCGCGTCGCCTGGACAAAACGCTGCGCGGCCTGAGCCTGCCGCGAATGCGTAATCGCCGACATAGGCATTCCTCCATTTCGTTTCAGGTTCGTGTACTTCATTTGCGGAAGCTCACGGTGCAGCGATAGCTACCGGGTCGAGCCAGCGACCTGAACGGCTATCGGTTGCAATGCATTGCGCGACACGCCGATTTTCTCTCTGCTCGCGGCGGAGCGCCAGGGCGGGAATACAACAACACGCGCTTTTTTTAATGCGAGCATCGGAAAGTCAGTGTCCCCAGGTTCCATGCAATGGACACTCGCTGACCGTCCGCGTCTGTCATGTCGCGAAGCTCGGCTGCGCGTGTGCCGCATTGCTGAATGCAGCCATCGCTTCGACGGGCGGCATATCGAACAGGTCGCGCGTGAAGCCGCGCACCCGCTCTTGCGGCGGCCGGCTGCGCAAACGCCCGACCAGTTCGATGAATGTTGCGAGGTCGCCGTCGCGCGTGGCCTTGTTGACCTCCGCGAAATCGCGCGCCTTGAGCACGCCGGGTTGCGTGAGCCGCACGAAATACGGCGCTTCGAGTTCGACGGCCAGCGCGATCGGATAGCTCTTGCCGGTCTTTCCGCTCTCGCCATTCAGGTTGCCCGTGCGCGCGATGCAATCTACGACGGCCGTGCCGTGCGCGGCACCGAGCGCTTTGCCCGTGCTCACGCTGCGCAGATGTTCCGGGTACACGCGCAAGCGCGTGCCCATGCTCAGTTCCATCGGCGACGAGCACACCAGCGCGTAATGCTGTTCCCTGCGCTGCCCGGAAGGCAGCGTCGCGCGGCTGACGATGAACGCGTGAGACGGAAGCTGCCGCACCTGCCCCGTGCTGTCGATCCACGCGTTCCACAACAGCATGTCTTCATTTTTGCGGCAGGCGGGTCGGGGCTTGCTCGACGCCGGCGAAAAGAGCGCGAGCAGCGAGCCCGTGCGGTGCGCCGCGATTTGCGCGCTGTTGCCCAGCGACTGCCCGACGCCCCACAGAAAACGCCCGCCGCCCAGCCTGCGCTCCCATTCCTTTTGAAGGACGACGACAGGCAGATCTTCACTGGACTCGTGACCTGTCTTGGTCCAGCAGAACGTGGGCGGTAGGTGCTTCAGTGTCATTCACTTCCTCGGGAGGCGGCCATTCGTCAAAATTGATCGGCCAATTCAATAAGCGTTAATGTATAGATATAATGCGTCGAATGGAAGCCCCGAAGAGCGATTTTCCCGTGCAGGACCTGATGCGCCGCTTGCTGGCGGATACGCGTTCGTCCAGCGAAATTGCGAGGCTTTCTGGAGTCAGCCAGCCTACGGTGTCGCGGCTTCGGCTGTCGGATGGGCAGCGTGTGCGCAAGAGCGCGTCATTCAATAAGCTATGCAGTTTCTACGGCATGGAACCACGCCGTACGAGCGGCCGGGCGGCGGGCTACAACGAGCTGCTACGCAATGCGATCGTCGACGCATGGGACGGCTCGGAAGAGCACGGTCGCGCATTGCTCGTCGTGATCAAGGGGCTGAAGGGATTGAGCGGGAAGATGGGGTGAGCGGCGCGTGTAGGTACGCTCGACGGGCTATGCCGTCCGGGGATGAGTTGGGATGGGAAGCGATGGAAGGGCCGCGTGGCGGCTGCTGGGAGAGATGAAGCGAGCAGGTTGCTTGTCCGCATCGCTACGCATTGAGTGGGACATCACGGGCAGCGTTCGATGTCGCTGCCCGTTTCGATGAGGATTGTCAGCGGCCGTCCTCAGAACTGATCTTCCGAC
>NZ_CYGY02000009.1 GCF_900007165.1 Paraburkholderia piptadeniae | reverse complement strand
TCAGGGAGTGCGAAGCGACACACTGAACACATGCATCGTCATCCGCTGCCGCTCATGCTCGACAAGCGTCGAGCATGAGCGTTGCGCATCGCTCGCGACCTTCCCATCTGTCGAACAAGACGGCACCGCGGATCTGTCCGGGGACCCGCAGCCGACGCTCGCGCCCCGAAGCCCCGCTCACGATCAGCTCTTGCGCCCCGCATCCATCAACTCGCCGACGAATTGCTCGAAGCTCGGCAACAGAAGCCTGTTCGCGTAGCCACTGATGTGATCGCCATCGAAAAACAGCGGCCGGCCGTCGGCGCGCGCGGAGCACACGGCATCCGGGCACAGCGCCGGCAACGGGTCCCATACGCTGACGTCAGGGACGAGACGGGCGATATGTGCGTATGACTCGAGCACGGGTGAGCGCAAGGCCTCCAGCTCGGTCCTGGCGATACGGTCGCCGCCCGAGCAGATCGGATTGCCACGATTGAACCAGTCAGAGCACCGGAACGGCTGACTCCGGAACACGGGCGTCGGCGCTTCCAGTACGACCTTCGCGCCCTTGGCCGCGAGCTTCTGGAGGATCGGCACGGCTTCTCGCACGCCCTGCTGCCGGCTTTCGACCGCCTGTGGCCCGAACATGCCTTTCCATGCACTCGCGTCGTCGAAACGTGCAAACTCGTCTGAGAACCGCGGCAACCGCAACGATGGCATGAACACTACGTCGCCGCGGCCGACGTCCGCGGTGATTTGCGCGATTGCCGCGTCACTCAGCCGTTTGCAGCGATCGAGGTCGTCGTGCCCGCGCGGCAGCAAGCCGATGAACGGACAGCCCCCGTTGTTGTACGCGAAGACCTTCACGCCCGTTTCCAGGGCGAACTCGCGCAACATCATGCTGTATGCCATCGCGTGCGAGTCACCGATCACATACAGTCGTCCCCGATGACTCGGGGCGATCTCACACCCCGAACGCGAATAGATCCACAGCAGCCCTCCTTCGACCTGGGTCGAATCCCATGTGCCCCGACACCCTGCAGAGCTGGCCTCGATAGGCCGGTACGCGGACCAGTCGTATGCACGCTGCGAAACCACGCTCAGCGACAACTGCGGCTGCGCGGCATGAATGCCGAGCGACAACAGCGCCCCGCACATCAGCGCACCCGCGCCCGCGCCCACGACGAACGGACGTCGCATGTTCTTCAGGATCATCGAGCGACGCACAGGGTTCTCGACGAAGTACCACGACGCCGTCGCCAGCACGAACGTCACGACGATCGCCACGACGCGCCATATGGGAGCATCCAGCCCCGTGGTCCACCGCAGCAGCACGATCACGGGCCAGTGCCATAGGTAGAGCGAATACGACACCTTGCCGATAAAGGTCGCGACTGGCGAGATCAGCAGCCCGTGCAGAAAACCTTGCGGCGCCCTTCCGTGCAGCGCGTACAGTATGCCAAGCGTGCCCATCACCGGTAGCAGCGGACCCGGGAAAGGAAACGAATCCGGCCTCGACGTCGCAAAGCTTGCCGCCAGAAGAACGAACGAGCCCGCAAGCACCGCCTGCGAGCGCAGCGTACGGTCACGGTCGATCACCCCGAGCGGGTGCTTCGCAAGCGCGAGTAGCTGATAGAGCAGAATGCCCGACGCCAGCTCCCAGAAACGTCCCGGGATCATGTAGAAGTCGAGCGCCTCGTTTCTCGTCGAGAGCCACCAGCCGTTGAGCAGCGACAAGACGAAACCACCAGCAAACAAGGCGACGCACAACTTCTTTCTGGGCCGTTTGCTGACCCACACGAAGAAAAGCAACGGAAATAGCAGATAAAACTGCTCTTCTACGCCGAGCGACCAGGTATGCAGGTACGGATTGAACTCGACACGCGGGGAAAAATAGTCGTTGCCGGTCCTGACAAGAATCAGATTGCTCAATCCAAAGAAAGCGAAGAGGCCTGTTTTCGTATTGGTGTCGCTCAACCACGCGGCCGGAATGAACAACGCGGACCATAACGCGGTGACCACCAGACAAACCACGAGCGCGGGCACAATCCGCTGCACCCGGCGCGAATAGAAATAAAGCACGAAGCTGAAGAACTGCATCGACTCGAGATCGCCAACCGATGCACTCACAACAAATCCGGAAATCACGAAAAAGATATCGACACCGGCAAATCCGCCGGGCAGCCATTGCGTGTGCAGGTGATACACGATGACAGACAGCACTGCAATCGCGCGCAAGCCGTCGATATATGCAGCGTGCGCTGGACGTTTCAGTCGCGCCGTGCTGATCTCGTGACAGCGTGGATTCATGTTGCGAGCTATCCGCCCCGTTATGTTGAGTGGTCCCGGCACAGGCCTGTGCCCGTTTCTGATTTTTTCATGTCGCGCCGCATGGGAATCGGCATCCCCCGGCCGCCCCCTTTAGATAACGTCAATAGTGCGTTGCCGGCTCCGTCCACCCTGGCCATTCGCCCGTCCTGAACGGTCAGAGGCGCATCTGTAAGCAAAAAGGCGGTGTGACACCGCACAAACGTCAACTTGCGGAATGGCAACTGAAAGCAGATATGACTCCGCCTGTCCGGCCTGTGAGGAATCAGGCGCGGGTTAGCACTTCTGCTAGAGAGGCCAGCCTCCGCCACGCGGAGCCATACCGACTGATGCACGCTGATCGCCGACTGACCCTGGCGCCCGATGGGCCGATTCTGCCCGGCGATGCGAGCTACGCCACATAGTCGGGCCATTCATTCGTGATAGAAACACTACGACGGGTTGCTCGCACGCCAGCCGGCCGGGCTGGGCGCGAGACGTACAGGAACGTGGCGCGTAACGCTGTGCAAATCTCCCCCAACGCTGGAGGTCGGGTCATGAAGTCTGTATCCGTGGCAATGGCCACCTACAACGGTGCGCTGTATCTGCGCGGGCAACTGGAGAGTATCGCGTCGCAACTGCGCTTGCCTGCGGAGCTGATCGTCACGGATGATGGCTCGACCGACGACACGCTGCTCATCCTTGCCGAGTTCTCCCGCACGGCGCCGTTTCCCGTGCGTGTCCACGAGAACGCGCAGCGACTCGGCTATCGAGCCAATTTCATGCGCGCGGCTAGCCTGTGCGGATCGGACATCATCGCGTTCTGCGATCAGGACGACGTATGGTCGACGGACAAACTCCAGCGCTGCGCAGGCGCACTCGAGTCGACGGGCGCGCTCATGGTCTGCCATAACGCGACCGTAACGGACAGCGACCTGAATCCCATCGATACCCTCGCAAGGGATGCACTCCCGAGGCCCTACAACCCGCCGCTGAGCATCGACCCGATGCGGCACAGTCTGGGGTTCACGCTGGTTTTCGATCGGCGTCTCCTACAATTTTCTGCCCTTTGGGATCGCTCCATCGACCTGAATGACGAATACAACCGCGAAGGCCACGACCAGTGGTTCTTCTTTCTCGCCAATGTCTTCGGCGCACTGGTCTACGTCGACGCGACTCTCGCTCAATACCGGCGGCACGCGTCGACTGCAACATTGACGAGCTGGGCCGGCGCATCACAGGCATCGCAGGCCATCCATTTTCTCTTCGAGTGCCTGCCTCGCTGGGAGAATCACGCGCTTGCCTTCGAACGGCGAGCCGCGATTCTGGACGAGATTGCGAAGTGGCCTTCGAGCCCGCACGAAGGCGCCGCACGGACGGGCGCAGAAAAGTATCGCGCGCTCGCGCGTCTCTACCGCGAGCGCGTCGAGCTATACAACGGCGCCACGATCGTTCGCCGATTCCGTCAGTTCATGCGCATCTTCGCCTCCGGCGGCTACCGGACAGGCGACGTGTGGGCCAAGGGACGAAAGAGCGCACTCAAGGATCTGCTGGCCGGCGTCTTGCGCCTGAGTCATATCATGCCGAGCGCGACGCGAACCAGGCTGCGCGGATATTGAACGCCACCCGGTGCCATGAAGAAGTGGCTGGCGAGGCGCCGTGCGGTGTCGGCACCCGGTGCCGCGGCCCGATCGTCCCGGCGTGGCCGGCTTACCGGCGATCATCCGTGAGCCGAACCGGACTCAGACTCTTCACGGCATGCCATCATCTGTCTGTCCGGGCGCCGACGACATCGCAGAAGAACTCGCGGTAGGATCGTCTGCATGCCTGCCAGCCGAACGCCTCGATCACCCGGTGTCGTGTCGCTCGCCCCTCCATGAGATCCGGCCATCTCTGCGCGACCTCCCGAACCAGATCGGGCACCTGCTCGATCCTGTCGAACAGGAATACGTTCTCGAATCGCTGCGCTGCCCAGACCATGAACGGCACCGAGCGCGCGATCAGCACAGGCACCCGACCGATAGCCTCGAAGAAAGCGCCGCTCACCAGCATTGAATCCGCCGCGTGGGGAAGAATGAGCACATCGGCTGCACAGACCTTGTCCTCGAACTCGCCATTGCTCAGAAAACGCGCGTCGATCGTGACCGTGTTCGACATTGCCCGCTCGCGCACAATCGTACGCAACGTATCGATGTAGGTCGCATCGCCCCTTCCGGCGATTTCGAGCACCTGTTCCTCGGGCCACACCCGGAGAAGCGCCGCGACATCCTTGTAAGGCTCGATGGTTCCCAGCAACGCGAAAGACGGTGCGGCGCACCTTCGCGACGCCAGCGCCGAAGTTCGCCCTGGTGCGTCCCAGTACAGCGGGTGAGGAAGATAGCGCGCTTCATATTTCGCTTCGAAATCGGGGGCGTGCACGACGCGATGATCCGCGAGCCGGCGCACGAGCGACATCAACCGTACTGAGAATTCCCGCACCTTGCCGCGCGCGTTATGGACTGCATGGTCGTGAACAAAATAAACGACCTGAGCCCGACCGACAGCCATGATCAGGCAATAGAACAGAAAGACGAGCACCCCTCTGAGAGAGAGCGATACCTTGCCGCCGCCACTGGTGAACGCGCGCAACTCGATCCAGTGAAACACGAGCACGGTGGAGGGACGAAACAGGTCGACGAAGCCGCCCCGCAGCATGCCTTTGGCCGAGAGAGGCTGCACGTCGTAGCCGATATCGACCAGCAACTCCTTTAATAGATCGATATAGGCGTTCGTCGTGTTCGTGAACGGCGAGAGCAGGATGCGCCGCCCCCTTGCCGGCATGCTCGTGCCGGCCGTCTCGCCGTCCCGCATGGGCTCCATCGTGGACATGTGCAGGCACGCCGTGGCGATGAACGTCAGGCTCGCAACGTCGCGGCACCCGCGAGCGCCACGATGATATCGACGATACGCTCCTGCACTTGTGCTTCGAGCATCGAGAAAATCGGCAAGCACAAAACCTGATCTGCAATGGTGCACGCCACAGGCAGATTGTCCCGATTCGCCGAAGGCAGACCGCGATAGTCGACGAACTCGCTTATCAATGGATAAAAGTACTTTCGCACCGCAATCTGGCTCGCACGCAGTTCTTCATACAGGGCATCCCGACTGAGCGGAAATTCGGGCGTGACCAGTATTGGGAAGTACGCAAAATTGCGGGTATTGATCGCGTCGATCTCAAGAAGGCGCAGCCCGCGTATTTCGCCAAGTGCTTCCCGGTATCGCCGATCGACGCCCGCGCGCGCCTCTTGAGCGCGTTCCACGTGCCTCAGCTGGAGCAGGCCGAATGCCGCCTGCACTTCATTCATCTTTCCGTTCAGGCCGGGGGCGACGACGGTCACTTCGTCTTCGATACCGAAGTTCTTCAGCCGGTCGATGCGACGCTTCATTTCCGCATCCCGGCAGATGATCGCTCCGCCTTCGAATGTGTGAAATATCTTGGTGCCGTGGAAGCTGAGCACCGACATGTCGCCGAAACTCAGAATCGATCGGCCGTTCCTGCGCACGCCAAACGCGTGCGCGGCATCGTAAATGACGTGCAAGCCATAGGTATCGGCGATCTTTTCGATTTTCTCGACTTCGCACGGATTGCCATACACATGCACGGGCAAGATGGCACGCGTTTGCGGTGTAATCGCGGCTTCGATCCTGGACGGATCGAGGTTCATGCTCACGGGATCGATATCGACGAATACAGGCTTTGCGCCATTCCAGTGGATTGCATGCGTCGTGGCAACGAAAGAATAAGGCGTGGTGATCACTTCACCCGTGATGTTGAGCGCCTGCAACGCGGTTATGAGCGCAATCGTGCCGTTCGAGAACAGGCACAGATGCTCGACGCCTAAATGCTCACACAGCGCGTCTTCCAGCTGGCGATGAAACGGGCCGCCGTTCGTCACCCAACGGTTCAACCAGATCTGCTCGAGATATGGCATGAACTCGGCAAGCGGCGGGAGGTACGGTTGCGCTACTGGCACGACGGCAGCCTTCATATCGTTCATCATGATCTTCTCGCTCCATCCGGTTTGGCCAGGCAACGCTCATCCCAAAGAGAAATGACGCGCCCCTCAACTACACTTTCGCTACGCGGCTCGCCACTGCTTGCCATCGACGGCCCGATGCTCATCGCTTTCGTCACATCTTCAGAATGCGTTGCGGGTGACTCGTACCCGCCAGAAGGTCCGCAAAGGCCAGCAGGTTTCCCCAGAGACGCCCGCGATAGTCGAAGAGAGGATCGCGACGCAAGCTATGAAACAGATTCGACAGGATGTGACGGCTAATGAATACACACGCTGTCTTGCGCGCCATCGTGTTCTTCTTCACGAGAAAGACGGGATTGGCGATCTGCGAATAGCCAAGACGCACCCCTGAAATGCGCCCCTTCTTTATGCCGAGATGCACGCCGCGGCACGCCGGCTCGTAGACGAACTTGCCGAAACGCTGCGCCTGCGAGGTGTAATCCTGGTCCTCCTGCCATCCATATAGCGGCAACGCTTCTTCGAACCGGCATACGCGTGCGACGCGATCGACGAATGCCATGTTGCAGCCGTAAGCCGAGGAGATTTCCCTGCGCTCCGTGCCCGACGCCCAATGCTCACGCGGCGCCAGGGCCCCACTCAAATACCTGCGCGCGTCGGCCTCGCAAACACCCGCTGTTTTCACGCCGTCCGCGAGAATCTGACCTGTCACGCCGACCACGTCCGGGTCTTGCGACAACAGCGTCTCGCAGCTCGACAGCCACTCGGCATGCGGCCGAAAGTCGTCGTCGAAGAACGTGAGGAACCATGACTTGCCGGCGTTCGCCCGATCGACCTCGCGCAGCATTGCGCTCACGCCGTAGTTGCGCTGTGCCGTCAGTCCCGCCGTCTCCGAGATGAGCAGGAACACGGGCAAGGCATCGCACATTGGATGTGTGTCGAGCCCTGCTATGTCCGCCTCTCCCGCACCGACCACATAGACGGCATCGGGACGGCGAACCTGGCCCAGAAGATAGTCGAACAATGTGGCCGTCTCCGCAGCTCGGCCTCGCGTCGCAACTATCACAAAGCTCTGCATGGTCATCCCCGGCCTTAAAGGTTCTATTCGCGCGATTCCACGAGTGCCTGCTGGTCGTCCGTGAGCAGACCCGCATGTCGTCCCATTGCACACTCGACGACGCCAGCAAAGTCCCGTCGAAACCGGGCCACTGAAAAGCGGGCTGCATTCAGCCGGCACACCTCTTCGTCGAACGGCGCACGAGCTTCGAACCGCTTGATCGTATCGACGATCGCTTCGATGCTCTGTTCGTAAAAGAACACTCCTGTGCCGAAACGTGGATCACTGGAATCGATCACTGTCTCCAGCACGCCGCCCCGCCCATAGGCGATCACGGGCGTCCCACAGGCCTGTGCCTCGACGACCGAAATCCCGAAGTCCTCCTCGGCGGCAAATACGAACGCTCGCGCGCGTTGCATGTAGTCGATCAGCACGTTCGAAGGCTGATAGCCAAGCAGCGTGATGTTCGGCCTTGCGAGCTCGCGCACCCTCGCGAACTCCGGACCGTCGCCTATCACGATCAGACGGCGCTCTGGCATCTTCGAGAAGGCCTCGACAATGAGTGGAATTCGCTTGTACGGCACCATCCTCGACGCCGTCAGATAGAAATCCCCGCGATCGCGGCCGCCCGGCACGAAACGCTCTACATCGACAGGCGGATACACGACCTGTGCAGCGCACCCGTAAATCTTCCGGATGCGACGCCCGATAAACGCCGAATTGGCGACGAATTCGTCGACGCCATTTGCGGTGCGCATGTCCCAGATCCGCATGTAATGCAGAACGGCCCTTGCAGCCCAGCTTTTTGGCCCGCGCAGCTTGCGTGTCTCGGCAAGATACTGATGCTGCAGATCCCAGGCGTAACGAATGGGCGAATGCACGTAGCTGACATGCACCTGGTTCGGGCTGGTGATGACGCCCTTGGCAACTGCATGGCTGGAAGAAATCACAAGGTCGAATCCGGAGAGATCGAACTGCTCTACCGCGAGCGGCATCAGAGGCAAATAGGCACGAAATGCAGTGCGTGCTCTCGGCAGCTTCTGAATGAACGAGGTAGTCGCGCGCTTGCCGCCAAGCACATCGGAACGAAGAACTTCCGGAAAGAAATCGACGACGCTGAACAGTTCCGCGTTGGGCCAAAGCTTGAGAATCTGCTCAACGACACGCTCGGAACCTGCGTAACTCACGAGCCAGTCGTGCACGAGCGCGACGCGACCGAAGCGCCGCGGATCAACGGCAACCGTCTCGTTGTTGGCTAGTTGAGCCATGGCAATACCTCTTCGAGCAGTCTGACGGCCGTCGCACGCCACGTTAATTGAGCAGACCGGGCGTACCCGTTCTTGCGCATGCGTTCGCGCAACGCCGAATCAGATGTGACACGATGCAGCACTTCTGCGAGTTCGCGCGGATCATCCGGCGAAAAGTAAAGCACCGCGTCGCCGCAAACCTCGACGGTGGAAGGCAGGCGCGAAGCAACAACCGGGCATCCGAGCGCCATGGCTTCGACGGGAGGCAGTCCGAAACCTTCGTAGCGTGACGGGAATACGAAACACGCGGCATCGCGGTATAGCGCGCCCAGATCCGCATCGCTGACATAGCCGAGATGCCGGACGAACGACGGCAGCGCGTCCTGCTCTTCACCATAGACGCGCGGGTCGGAACCTCCCACCACTACGATGTCGAATGGCGCGCCCACCATCAGCCTTGCGGCCTCGGCGACAAGCCTGAAGTTCTTGTGCTGGTTGCGACTGCCGACGGCCAGTACATAAGGGCGCTTCTGTCCGCGACAGGGATGGTTGCGGGCCGCCTGTACACGCAGCATATGTTCGCCGCTCTCCGACACGACGCCGATCTTGCTGGCCTGAATGCCATAGGCTTCGCATAGCTCGGTCCGGGCAAATTCCGACACCGTGACGATGCGGCGCGCAACCCGTCCGATCGTGGGCGCCATGCAGCGATACCACGCCGAAAACGCGCGGCTGTAGCTCTGAGGAACACGCACGGGCGCGGCATCATGCAGCACCGTCACCTGTCGCCGGTACACAATGGGTCCCGAATTGCAAAGGTTGAGCAACAGCGAGCCGTTCGCAACGAACGGCAAGCTCAGTTGTTCCCAGCACGTGCCCCGGCCGTGTCCGGCCGTTCTGAGCGGAATGTGAGCGAAAGGGCTGTGCGAGCGCCCGGCGTGAGCCGGTGCGACGAGCTCCACCTTCAAGCCGGCCACGATGCGATCTTCCGCACTCAGTAGTGCATCGATGGCCCTTACCGTCTCGAACGCAAAGCGGTCCACCCCGGTGGCCGGACGTCCGAGAAATCGACCGTTGATCACCAGTCGCCTGGTCGCCGACGAGGTCATGCGCAGCGCCCCCGTCTCATGAGCGGCGCGCATGCGCCTGGCGCGCAAGCGGATTCGCTATATACAGCACCGCCAGATCGCTGATACGGCGCAACGGCACGAGGCATGCGAACGTCAGCGCGATCGCCGAAATCTTCTTGCGGACGCTCCAGAAAGGATTCGCGACGATCGATCGGAAATACTGCCCTGATTCAAACAGGACCCATTTCCAACGCTTCCAGAGCGGCGCATTGTAGACGCGCATGCACAGATGCGCTTTCTCATACGAGAAGTCGAGCCCGCGCTCAGGAAGCTCTTCTCCCAGCCGCTCATTGACCAGTTGACGCAGTGCGGCCCAGCGGTGCGGGAACGCATTCACCACTTCATTGACGTCCTGGCAGTTGGCGATCGACAACCCAACCTGTCGATCCGTTCCTTGCTTTGACTCGGGTTTCGGACCATGGACACGGTAACCGCCGAGTTCCTCATCGATCGCCATCACGTCGCCGAGCAAGGCGATGCCGTAGATCGCGAAGAAGTCCGCGGCGATGCCACGCCCTTTCGCTTTCGGCAGCGGAAGGATTCGCCTGAGCGCACTGACCCGGTACACGTTGCCCGACGCCGGCGGAGATGGATAGAGCCACCCGCGCCGCAACAATTGCCCACACCCGGCAGGCGGCGTCGAGTTCGGCACGTGTGCGCCCGTCCGCACGCTCTCGCCATCGATCACGCTCAACCGGAACTGCACCTTCGCATACTGCCCGCTCTCGAACGCATCGAGAACCCGGGCGATTGCGCCTTCATACAAGACATCGTCGGAGTCGAGGTAAAGGATGTACTCCGTGTCGGCGAGCTCGAGCCCGAGGTTATACGCGCTTGCCTGACCGCCGTTTTCCTTCATCACGGACGCGATGCGGTCTCCATAGCTTTCGATGATTGCGCGCGATCCGTCCGTCGAACCGTCGTCGATGACGACGACATGTGTCCTGTCGGGCTCCTGGGCCAATGCCGAGTCGATGGCTTCCCGCAGAAACCGTTCATAGTTGTAGCTGCATATCACGATCGTGATGTCTTTCACGGCTGGCTTCCCTCGCTTTTGGGGTTCGGCAATGGGGCGGTGTAGCGATACGTTCCGTACTCCCGGCCGTACCTGGCGGGGCGCGAAATATCGTTGAACACGACGCCTCGAACGGGCACGCCGATCTGCGCGAATCGCCGCGCCGATTCGCGGATGTCCGCAAGACTCGTCACGCCGTGGCGTGCCACCATGAACACCGTGCCCGAATGCTTCGCGACGATGCCGGAGTCAGCGACGGGCAGAATGGGAGGCGAGTCGATCAGCACGACGTCATATTCGGCTTCCACCTGACGCATGAATGCATGGAAGCTGGGATGCAGGAGAATCGCACTCGGGTTCGGGCCGTAAGCGCCACAGGCTATGAAGTCCACGCCCGGCAGCACCGCGCGCCGCACCACGTCGTCGAACCGCAATCGCTTTGCCACCAGTTCGGCCAGACCCGGGCCTTGTGCGGCACCCAGACACCGGTGCAGCGTGCCCCTGCGCAAGTCGGTGTCGACGAGCAGCACACGCTGGCCCGATGCACCCATGAGCGCGGCAAGATTGACAGAGACGAACGACTTGCCGACGAACGGCGTCGGACCAGCAATCTGGACAATGCGGTTTGGCGCATTCAATAGCGCAAATTCCAATGCACTGTGGAAGGCGCGCAGGCTCTCGATCGCCGCGTCGTCGGCCGATGCATGGGCCAATACGAGGCTTCCCGGCTCAGCCGATGGATCACTGCGCGTAAGCAGTTCCTGGGCTTTGCTTCGCGGCACTTTCGCGAGGACGCTCAGCCCGGTACCGAACTCGATTTCCTCCGGCGCGTCGACCCGGTCGATCACCGCGCGCTTCAGAAGTGCAAGAACGATGCCGACGAAGATGCCAGACAGCAACGCTCCCACCACGGCCAGTGCCCGTTTGGGACGAATGGGGCTTTCGGGCACGACGGCCGCATCGAGCATCCGCACGTTGCCTACTTTGCCCGCCTTCACGAGGCGAAGTTGCTCCTGCGTGTTGAGCAGGTTCGTGTACAGATCGGTGTTGACCTGCACGTCCCGTTGCAGACGCAACAGACTCTGCTCGAGTGGCGGCAGCTTCTGCGTGTTGGAAGCCAGATCCGACACGTGACGTTTCGCCTCCGCCAGCTGGTCTTCAATGCTGCGTACGGCCGGATGTTCCGGCATAAAGCGCTCGAGCAGCAGCGTCCGTCTTTGTTCGAGATCCACTACGGCACTCTGCGCTTCGGAGGAGCGCGAGAGCAGCGCATTGGCCTCGGCGTTCAGGTCGACCGTGCCGTGCAGCGCGCGAAACGCATTGAAGCGGCTTTCTGCAGCCTCGAGTTGCGTCTTCAGCTCGGGCAACTGGCGATCGAGGAAGGCAATGGATTTCTCCGCCTCCTCGGCCGTGCGGCGGATGTTCTGCCGCACATACTCGGTGCCGATCGCATTGAGCACCTGGCTGATCTTCAGCGGATCGTTTCCCTGCAACGCGACGCCGATGACATCGGAATCCCGTCCCTTTTCGCTAATCAGCAAGCTACCCTGCAACGCCTGGATGGTTGCAAGCCGCGAGTTGCACACGACCGTGAAGCGGACTCCGTGCTTGCCGACCAGATCGGTGACGAGCAGAGACAGTTCACCTCCCGCCAGTGACGCCCTCAATGGTTCCCCGACATGCCCCAACAGATCGACGTTGTGCGTCTTCTCCGTGAGCCTGAACGCGCCGCCGCCCAGCGCGGTCAGCGTGAGCTTCATGCCGGCAAGCGCGTCCGGCACATCGATGGAGGCGACGTCGATGCGCTCCGCTCCCCACGCGTAACCGCCGATCCCCGAGTAGTCGAGATTGCTCAGATGCCTGGCAAGCCACTTTCCGACGACGGGGAAATAGCGTGGCTCGGCGCTCATGTAAAGGCTTGTTCTTTCGACCGCACGTGCTATCACCATGCGTGAACGGAGCACCTCGATTTCCGCCGAAGCCGCCGTCTTGACCGCGAACATCGACGAGAGGTCGGTCAATGCATTCTTCGCAGAATGGTCGTTCTCCTCGACCTGAATGAGAATATCCGATTGGTACACGGACTCGGCGAGCGTCGCATACGCCAGACCGCCCAACAGAAAGACAGCCGTCACAGCGCCGATCAGGAAGCGGCTCTGATAGAGCATTTCGCGATAGCTGCGCGCCTGTCCGCCCTGTTCCGCTTCGACATCTATTGCGGGCGTGCCGGGGTAGTTCATGCTTTTTCTCCACTTCCTCAAGCCTTCCAATGGTGCGCTCCCGCGATCGCAGGCGCGCATCGGACACATCTCGCACGCTCGTCTCAGTAGCCGATCATCCGGCCCGTCGCCGCAGCCTGCGTGCTTGGCAAGATCAGATTGATCACGCGGCTCCACCTGACGAGGCCCGATGCGTCCACGAATACGACATCGCTAGGTTTGAGATTGAAGCCGTCCGCAATGGCCATCGCAGTTGGCGATGTCGCATCGAGATGAAATACGGTCGGATCTGCGCCGTCTTGCCGGCGCACGACATACACCTGGGAGGCGTCACCGGACGCCTGATTGATTCCGCCCGCGCTGCCGATTGCGTCGCTCAACGACAGGCGCCCATTGTTGAACAGTACGTTCCCAGGATGCCCAACCTCGCCGAGCACATATGCCTTGCTGTCGTTCTGCGAGAAAACCCGCACCAGGTCGCCGTTTCGCAGAAGAATGCTGTCGGGGTTGACGCCCTTCTTGATCATGTCGGGAAGATTCACGACTACCGTTTTCTTGCCGCGCGTGATGCTGACCTCCGAGCGGTCCGCAGTGGTCGTGAAGCCCCCCGCCCGATTGATCGCCTCGGGCAATGTCATCGGCATGTCGTTGAGAACCTGCAAGCCGGGATTGCGCACCTCGCCGTCGAGATAGATCCGTTTGCCGCGATAGGCCGCGATACGCAATGTCACCTGCGGTTCACGCAGATAACGCGACAGCTTCCGCGCAACCAGGTCGCGAGCTTCCAGCTCAGTCAAGCCGATCACCTTGACGGGGCCGACGTAGGGAAGCTGGATGATTCCCGTGGAGTCGACGGTATAGCCCGATACGACGGAACTCGTTCCCGAATCTGCGCCGCCGCCCGTCGATGTGTTCGGCTGGTTCATCTCAGGGTGATCCCACACCATAATCTGAAGCACATCACCGTATCCGAGCGTGTATGGCGCAGGTTCTGCAAAGAGTTCTGCGACGTTCTGCGAGACTTCCGTCGAGCGATTCGACAGTTCCTGAGCAATCAGCTCGCTGTTGATTTCGACGAGCGCATGCGGCGGCGGAGCATCCGCGCCTTGCGCTGCTTTGGTTTGCGTCGCAGCCAGTGCGGTACCGGCTTCGCCACCCGTGCGCGGGTCGCCGGCAGCGCGCCCCATCGTCCCATAGCTCATGCCGGGCGACATCGCACATCCGGAAAGAAGCAAGGCCACCGCCGCGATTGCAGCGACGGTATGCCGCCAGGCACCCGCCTCGATACCTTCACGCGACTCGCCTTCCGACACGTGCGCAAGCCGGTCCGGCTGCGTGAACCTGCAACTGGATGGATCACTTCCCTGCACCGCCTGTGCAAAATCAGGTCCACTGTGTAACATTGTCTTAACCCCGCGCACGTGTCATTTTTTCGCTCAACGTTTTCAGCAATATCGCCAACTCTCATGAACAAGCGGCTTTCCCTTACGGTATTGAGTTCGTGCATGGCATTGGCGTTGACGAACGCCGTGGCACAAACAGTCCCTGCACATCCAGCCCCTGCGAGCGGGCCCGCCCAACACGCCGGCCGTTCCGGTGCCAACTACCACCAGTACCCGCAGTTTTCCTATCCACCCTCGACAGCGTCGCGTCGATCGCCATCGCGCACGGCCGCCCCTTCCGCCCAGCGGCGCCACCCGTCCGCGGCCGCCGCACAGAGCACCTCCGACCTGTATTCCTACGATGGCTGGAACCCCATGTCCTACGATCCTCCATCGCTGGACACTCCGTCGCTGAGTGCCCCTTCGGTGAATGCGCCGTGGACGGCTCACGGGCCTGCGGATCAGCCACCGGGACAGTCGCAGTAGTTCACTTCCCCAATGCTGTCCGCGAACGTCAGCTCGCGGGTCAATACGCGCCGCTGCCTTGCAGCACCACCTTGCACGTCTTGAAGAGAATCGCGATGTCGCGCGACATCGACCAGCTCCTCACATATGCGACGTCCAGCGACACTCTCGTTGCGTAGTCGGTATCGCTACGCCCACTGACCTGCCACAGGCCCGTCATCCCGGGCTTGGCCATGAGGTAGTAGTCCACATCATCGCCATAACGGGCCAGTTCCTGGTCGACGATGGGCCGAGGGCCCACCAGGCTCATGTCGCCGCGCACCACGTTCCATAGCTGCGGTAATTCATCAAGACTCGTGCGCCGCAGAAACCGGCCAATCGGCGTGACGCGCACATCGTCCTTCAGCTTTAGATCCCGCTCCCATTCGGCCCGAACTCGCGGGTCGGTCTCCAGCAGTTCCTTCAGCACCCGGTCGGCGTTCACGACCATTGACCGGAACTTCAGACATCCAAACTTTCGGCCGTTTCGACCGACCCGCTGGTGCACGAACAATGCCGGCCCGCCGTCGCGCCTGACCGTAAGCGCCAGGATGCCCAGTAACGGAGAAAGCACAACAAGCAGCACGATTCCGACCACGAGATCGAATGCTCGCTTCGTCATCTGCCGCACGATCGGCGCCCCCGTCACCGTCTGAACGGAGGACGCCATCCTCGCCTTGTTCTGCCACGCGCGCACGACAGCCGGCCATACGACGCGCAACAAAACAAACATGGCGGTGTGCGAGACGAGCAGCGATACGCCTGTGGTCAACGTCCAATAAATGAACCACGGCAATGCAAGGAGTTGAGTTCGACTGATCACGTAAAGAAGCACGAGTCCACAAAGCTGAACGACCAGCCATGCCATAGCGGTGCGGCCCGCAACGCTGACCATCGAGCCACTCTGCCCGGCGCGGTATGTTCCAAAGGCCGGAAAGACCGACAATGCAAGAGCCGAAACGAACGCGACCAGCGTCATCTCCATCTCATGAGGGTGGGCCGAAACCGGGAGGCGCAGGTGCAACGCGCTCACGCCGCCGAACACGATCAACAAAATATCGAAAGCTCGATGAAATAGTCCAGACATGTCTTGAACTCCAAACCAGCACGTCCGCCTGCCGAATTCAACTCCGGAGTACCCACCCCGATGTTTCTATAAATTTCGTAATCCTGCTTTTTTAAGTAGCACACACTTCACTTCTCTTTGTTGCACCATGAGCCAATGCGAGTTGACGAGGCCGCTAGATCGCCTGAAGTGAACTCCAATCTCGCTGGCTGCGGCGCGCCGGCATATCCACGACCACGCATTTGCCGCGACGATGGTGCTCGCGATATTCAGTCGGCGATATCGACAAACGCTTGCGAAAGATCTTCGCGAGGTTGTCCCCGTTACCCATTACGCAGCGCCGTGCGATCTTGTCGACGGGCAGCTCTGTCTCAGCCAGCAACCTGCAGGCCAATTCAAGGCGCGCCCGCAGCAGGTATTCGGATGGCGTACTACCCATTTCGAGCCTGAACCTGCGCAAGAAATTGCGCCTGCTCATTGCGACCTCCTGAGCCGCATCTTCGATTGTGATCGGCCGGTCGCAGTTTTCCATCAACCACTGTGCGCCCCAGCGCACCTTACGGTTGACGGCGTCGCCGCCACTCGCCGCCGGAAGCAGCCTGCCTGCCGCACCGGGAAGGAGACGCTCGGCAATTTCGCAAGCGACCGTTTCCCCGAAGTCGCGCGAGACGATCGCCAGTGCGTCACGCACTGTTTCGTACGACTCGCTCCATCGGGCATCGGATGGGATATGCACGGTACCGCTCACGGCCGGGCATGCCGTCCTGGTTCGATTACCCGCACCGCCGACCGACGACGCGATCTCGTTTCCCATCACATCCGGCGCCTTGAACGGTCCTGCCACCAGCAGGGTATCGCCGCATTCCTGACTATAGTCGTCGGGGGCGCAAGTCCAGATCCTTGCGCCCGCGGAACCCGTCACAGCCCCGCCGTCTTTCGACAATATCTGCACCGTGTATATCGCGCCTGCCATGCGCCCTTCACCCGTGCCTGCGCCCTTCATCTCTTGCACAAGCCTGAACACTTCGAGCAGCATGCCGAGACTGAGCAGCGAAAATCCATCAGCCACGACGACCCCGACTCGACGCGCCGCAGGCCGGAATTCTTCACATGGCGTATGCGATCCGTAGATTCGCGAGGTGTTGGCATGCACGATCAGTTATCCAAAGTAGAAAACGTCGATTCCCTCTACCTGTTGCGACGATCAGACGACACGATCACATCGTGGTCAGACATTTGCGCAGCCTGGGTACTGCGCGCATGACCTTCTGAATGTCGGCAATTGATTTATATCGTAGAGCGTGCAACCAGCACCACCGAGATCGATGAGCAAGTGTGCGGTCCTCAACACATGAGTTGGGAAAGGCGATAGCGCGGCGATACGAGGCAATCACCCGATTAGCGCTGGAATTTCAACCGACAATTTCCTTGTGAAGCTGGCCGCCGTTTCGTCTCGTATATAGTTCGCAAGCAACGGGTTGTGTGTACTGCCGAACGGTCTTTTTCCGCGCGTATGTCTAATCGGCCGCGCTCATCGCAGAACGCTTATCCAGATTTTTTCGATCTCAGGAAGTGCGAACCGCTGCGAATCTTCGATGGCATTTTTCGTCAGGAGCATCAGTCGCACACTGTCGTGCTGCAACTTCGATAGCGCGGCTGTAGCACCTTCCAGAAACTCGTTCTCGGCGAAGATGAATTCCTTCAAGGCGGAATCGCGAACGATGGTGCTCGGACCGGTATGATTCGTCGCCATGGGGATGCACCCGCATGCCATCGCCTCGACGAGGACCATACCGAATAGCTCTTCCCAGGCAGTGGTCCGCTTCGACGGAAGAACAATGACATGGTGTTGTCTGTAAATGGACGAGATGGCAGCGCGACCATTGACGCGTCCAAACAGCGTGACGTTAGGCAAGCCAGTCCATTCGATCCTTCTTTTGAGCGGGCCGTCACCGACCAGTCCGAACTCGACGGAAGGCAATCGTCTCGCGAGTTCGAGCACATCTTCCACACCTTTCGAATCATCGAGCCGCCCGGCGAAAACGACTTTCAACGGCGCCTGCTTCCGTGCGCAAGCAGGTCGAAAGATGACCTGATCATAAGAATGAAAAACGATGAAGATACGCTTCCTGTCGATCTTGAATCGACTCTGGATCTGCTCCGCGACGCGTGGCGTCACCAACGCGAAGCGCTCGACTCTTCGAGTTAGAAAATTAGACCAGACCCTGCCGATCGTTTTTCTGAGAACAGGCGGATTCTTTGCAAAGCGCGCCCCTCCCCAATCGGTCCACGACGAATGGTAGATGACTCGTGCGCGCTTCAATGCACGAGAAAGCATGGCAATTCGCCAGTCGAGAGGGGCCATGCCCAGAATCACTGTCTTGCCCTTGAGCGCCTGAGGAAACAGTATCCAGAAAACAAGAAAACAGGCATCTCTAAGGGCCTTCTTCATTGTGTCGTGATCGCCATGCTTGAGAGCATGCTTCAGCTTTCGCAGCGGCGTGAATTCGAGCTGCGCCACCGATGCGTAGTTGAGCGCCACGGCAGCACTCATTGCGCCCACGTAGTGAGAGGGTTCGCCATATTCATGCAGGATCAGCAGATCTGCATCAGCGACTTTTCGCAGCGCCATTTGAATATTCCAATGCGGTTCACGAAGGGAACGCGAAAGGAAGAAGCGTGTTGAACGCCAATCGTTCCGGATACCGAAGTTAAAAAAAACGGCAAAGACCTTGCATGAAATAAATCCGTAACACGAGTCATTCGTCTAACAACAGGCTAATCAAGTCTTATGTCACTCTCATTCAATGCGTTTGTCGCGTCCGTCACTGACCCGTCGCCCATCGCCGTGTCTGTCGGAACACCAGCGTGATGAAGCGCACCAGACGCACACGGGCCTGCGGTTCGGCCCTGCCCGCCCACGCGAGCGCCAACGCGGTGAAGAAGAGCCAGGCGGCCATGCGCAGCCACGAAGGCGACGTAAGGAGTCCGGCCGCGCCGTAAGTGGCGAGAATCAGTAATGCCGGTGCGGCGAGGTGCAGCATGACCTTTTTGCCGAATCCCGCAGCGCCGAACAGGAGGATGCCGTCGAACGCACATCGTGCGCTCCACGCGATAGCGGCGCCGACCAGGCCGAAGCTATGCAGCGCCCACCACAGCAGCGCGACGAACGGGACCAGTTCGACAAGATGGAGTCGCGCGATGACGTCGGGCCGCCCCATTGCCTGCAAGTGGTTGGCCGGAAGGAAAGCCAGTGAATTGATCCAGACGCCAAGCATGATCGTTTCGCCGACGACACTGGCTTTCGCAGCAAATTCGTCCCCTGTCCACAAAGTCAGGAACGGCCGCATCAGGAAGATGCCAATGACGATCATCGGCGTGGTCGCCGCGGCCAGCCCGCGCACGGCAGCAATGGACAATTCCTTCGCACTCTTCGATTCAAGCGCTGACAGACGCGGAAACAGCGTACGTGTGATGACGCCAGGCAGAATCCGCGCGCGCATCGCGAGATTGAACGGCACCTGATAATAGGCCACGGCCTGTGCGCCTATCGTGCCGCTGATCAGCAACCGATCGGCGGTCGAGAGCAGCGGGCTCAGAAGATTCGTGACCGTCACCCACGCACCGTAGGAAAACAGCGGCTTCACGAATCGCCGTTGCGGTCCGTGCGCGAAGCGCAACGGCGTAACCCGGCAGACCACGACAGCGAGCAGCACCACCGATGCCGCGCTCGACAGGATCGCGGACGGAATGAGTAACTGAAGCTTCGGCCCGGCGACGATGGCCGTCGCGAGCGGCACGATCTGGAACAGCATGCCCGCCGGCACCTGCACGGCATTGAGCGCCGCGAATTGCTCGCGCCCGATCAGCGCGCCGTAGAGCACGCCGCTGATCGTCGCGAGCGGCACCGCGCCCGCGAGCCACGGCAGCGCCGCCATGACTTCCGTATAGATGCCGGGACTGATGTGAAACTGCGCAAGCAGCAGGTCGCCCACTGCAAACAGCGCGACGCCGCCCAGCGCGCCGAATCCGGCGTTCAACGCGAGTGCCGTCCAGATCAGCGATTCGCGTTCGGCGTGATCGGCGAGCTGCGCCACACGGTTCGATGTCGCGGCCGCGAGACCGAGGTCGAAATAGCCGAAATAGCCCTGCAACATCCAGACGATCGCGAGCACGCCGTAGCGGGCCGTGCCGACGTGGTCGAGGTAGAGCGGGACGGTGACGAGCGAAACGACGAGCGGGAGCACGCTCCCCAACAGATTGAAAATCGCGTTTCGCGTCAGGCTAGGGCTTGAATTCACGATGCTTTGTCAGCCGGCATTGCTGCGTTGTTGTTGGGTCAACCTTTGTATGGCCATGCGGGCAGGCGGCTCTCGCGTTTGGTTTCAAGCAGTGGCGCCGCGGGACTCGCCGTATCGCCGGGCACCTTCGGCGGCAGCCACGCGTGCCGCGGCAGAGGCGCTGCCGGTGGCGGGTCGTCAAGACGGGCGCCGTTCGCGCGACGAACGGGCGCTGCCCTGCGCGCGGTGAACGACACCGTGGTCGCCGCAGCGGCGAACAGATAAAAACACGATCCGAGGTTGAACATCGTGCCCGCTATGGACCCCATGATCAGCGATGCGAACATGGACTGCCGCACGGCGTAGCAGACCATGCGATCGAACAGCGGCGCCCGCGCCGGGATCGCGGCGGCGAGGCAGTTCCACGCGAACACGCCGAACAGCACTGCGCCGACGAAGCCGAGGTTCGAAAGCAGCGCGAGGACAAAACTGGAGGTCCGCGCGCTACCGAGCCCGATACCAAACCCATAGGTCTCGACCAGATTGGTGAGCGCCTGCTGGTTCCACGCGCCGCGTTCGCGTCCAGAATCGCTGTCGGCCTTGGCAACAACCGAGTCGTTGAAGAAGTTGGCCACCGATTCGACGAGGCCCGGCTTGAATACCAGACCTAATATCAGCGCAACGATGGCGATCCAACCCACGGCGGCGAACAAATATCCCTTTCTCGCGCGGCTTCGCGGGAAAATCCGGTCGCAACGGCTGAACAGCAGCACCATCAGATAGGCGACGAATCCGACATATGCGGTGGCCGACGTGGACAGCAAGACCAGCACGGCCGACCCGAAGGCAATCAGGCCGGTGACACGCGGCCGGTAACCGAACAGCCACATATTGGCCGTGAACGCGAATAACAGCATCGTGAAACCGGCAAACGTGGACGCCTCCGTAAATGTCCCTGTAAGGCGCCGAAGCCCGCCCACTTCCTCGCCGTCGTGAATTGCGTAGTCCGCAGTCTTGAGCACGCTCAGCACGTTCATCCCGGCGGCACCCGACACCATATCGATGACGCCTGCGACCACGTTCAACCCCGCGAGCACGAGCATGGCTTGCGCAAGATGCCGGTAGCCGTCCTTCCTGACGAGAAGAATCGTCATGCAGCAATAGACCGCCACGTCGTTGATGAAATACACCGACTGCGTGAAGTTTCCGGACACCGGGCCGAGCGGCACTGGCCCAATCGCATTGGGATCGGCGGGGCCGTGGCTGATCGCGAACACGTTGGTGGCGCCCGCGAACGCGCGCGGCAGGAACCACGCGCCCACCAGCGCCACGATGGCGAGGCATAGCAGCGGAAAACCGGGGCTGCCGGGCGCCAGCGGCCGCCACAATCCCGCCGTGCCGCCTATATTGAACGCGCGGATGAAGATGAAGAGAAGAAACAGATTATCGGCAGGAATGCCCATGCCGCCCAGTGCCGGCAGCGAAAGGCTGGCCGCGCTCGAAAAAAGCCAACTTACGACGAGAAAGTAGATGGACCACCGGGAATCGACGTTCAGCGCGAGCAGGCCCAACACGAGCACGAGCACGCCGAATATATGAATTTCCATGTTGTCGATCCTTCGCAGACGCATTTTCCAGTATCCGTTTATATCGTGCGCCACGGCCGGCCGCCATCTGGATCAATCTCTGAGAGTGCGTTGCATAACAAAGCGCTCGCGCAAAAAAACGCATGATGCAAGGCACGCTTTACATGCCGCCTTGTTGAGCGAAAGACAGAGAAAGGAGATTGGCGATGAACCGTCCGGTGTCGATGGTGATGGTGTTGATCGCGGCTTGCGTGATGAAGGGAAATCCGGCCATCGGGGCAACTGACTCGACAACGGCGCATGGCGACATCGACCTGACCGGCTACACGCTGACCTTTTCCGACGAGTTCGACCGCCTGAGCGCAACCACCCAATCGCCGAAGGGCAATGCGACGTGGTACTACGCGCCGCCCTATGGGCCGGCCGGAAACTACTCCGCGTCGCGGTGGGACATTGGCGCACTTGGCGTTGCGAATGGCGTGCTGTCGATCAAGGCGTTCAAGGACACGGCCGGCAACTGGCGCTCGGGCAATATCTCGTCGATTGACGGACAAGGCAACGGATTTTCCCAGCTTTACGGCTATTTCGAAGTGCGCGCGAGAATGCCGCAATCGGGCACCGGTTCATGGCCCGCGTTCTGGCTCGTGAGTTCGACGAACCTGAATTTCGGCTCGCAAAACACGTCCGAAATCGACATTTTCGAGTGGTACGGCAATACGTACACGGACGGCAACGCCGTCATCCAGCAGGCGAGCCATAACTGGCCGGCAGGTGGCGCGCAGCCGACGGGCAAGCAGCTTTATTCGCCGTTCACGCGCATGCCGAACGGCGCGAAGCCCTGGGAGGATTTCCACATTTACGGCTGCCAGATCGATCCGGAGCACATTACCTGGTACATCGACGGCGTAAAGACGAACCAGATTCCGACCTCGGGCAGCGCCGGCTATATGACGGGGCCGTACTACATGATGATCGACTACGCGCTCGGCGGCGGCTGGCCGCTCTCCAAGGTGGTGGACGGCTCCACGTTCGCTGTCGACTGGGTACGCGTTTATGCGCTGCCACCAACCCGAAGCGCCCGCAAGTGAAACCGTTTACCCCTGACGATCCACGCCAGTCATCCGCAAAACGAATCCGCCCATCGCGTTCAGCCCTCTTTCGAACCGCGACCACAGCAGACTCACCGCAACCCCGCCAAGAATCCCGGCAAGCAGGTCGACGACCAGCATCTCCTTGCGAAGCAGCCCGTTGGCGGTCGCGAAGAAAATCTGGTGCGATAGGTAGATAAAGAGCGCACTGCCCGCGATCGTGCGAATGAATCGCGCAGCAAAACGCGGCACCCGTATGGTTGGCTGCCAGACCATGCACAATCCGGTGAAGGCCATCGCCAACCCACGGTAAAGCCCGAAGATCTGCGCATCGACCAGGCCATATGCGAGAAGCACAATCGTGGCCATCACGCGGTTGCCCCCGCGTATCCATTGCGTGAGCGTCATGCCTAACGCGAAAGGCGCCAGATTGCCAAGTGACGAGAGCTGCCAAACCGACAGTTCTTCGATCCCGGTCCTGAAATATTCCGGATGCAGCGCGAGCAGAAACGCGACCCGCAACACCACCCCGAGCGCGAAAAGGCAGACCGCAAAGCGCGTCGCGCGGATCGTGACCGAGGCAGCCCTTGACAGGAATTTCGCCGCCAGGGCAGCCAGGGTGGTCAGCGCGATCACCTGCAGCAGGCTATCGACGTACCAGAAGATCGAGGCAAGCGGCTCCACCTGCCCGCCGTGCGCCGTCAATTCGGCGTAGTCAATCCAGTTTGCGTAGAACTGCAGCGCCTCTGTCGGAAACCGTTTGCCCAGGGCCACCTTGATCGCACACGTCAATAGCGCGAAGACCAGCGCCGGCACGAAAATCCGCTTCATCGCGCTCAGCGAATCGGCCGCGCGGAACTCGCGTAGATCGGCTGGGAGCTTGAGCGTGCCGAACACGTAGCCACTGATCAGGAAGAACACGCTGGTCAGCCCGTTCCCTCCCGGGAACAGTTGAGCGTGATAGGCGATGATCATCAGAATAGCCACACAGCGGATCACGATCGTCGAGTCGATAACGGCCCAGAACGAATGCCCGGTGCGCCGCAGCCGCGCGAGCCGGGCGATGGGCTGGTCGGCCCAATCCGCGGGGAGCGTTCCCGGCAACGCCTCTGCTGCCAGATAAGCCTCCACATAGCTCAGCGAGTCGCCGCCGAGCGATTTGAAGGTATTGCGCGCCGAAAGCGTCTCGCCGGGAAAAATCGCCGCCCATTTACCGATCAGCGCGGCCTCCTCGCCTGATTGAGGCGCGCTTTCCACTACTGCTGGCATCGGCGTGTGCGCTTGCGCGAGGCGCTTCAATGCGAGGCGGTCCACCTTGCCGTTCGGCAGGAGGGGCGGCCCGTCAAGAAAGTGCACGCGCGCGGGCACCATGTAGCCATGGCAGGCGCCCAGCCAGCGCGCGCTGCAATCCATTCGCGTCCCAGAGATGGCCCGACACCTGCAAGAACGATTCGATGCGTTGACCGTTCGCTTCGTCGAACGGCAGCGACATGGCCCATTCGACACCGTCAAGGGCCCGCAATCCCGCGCTGATCTCGTTCAGGTCGACGCGAAACCCGCGTATCTTGACCTGATCGTCGCGGCGCCCCATCACGCTGAAAATGCCATGCTTGTCGCGTGCGCCAAAATCGCCGGTGCGGTAGAAATCCGGCTGCTCCGCCGCGACGAGTTCGCCCTTCGACATGTATCCCATCGACAGGAACGGCGAGCGCACGCAGATTTCCCCCGGCGTTCCCGGCGCCGCGGGTTCGCCGCTTTCATCGGAGATAAAAAGCTCGAAGCCATCGACGGGCCGGCCGATCGGAATGTCCTCACCTACGGCGTCCGGCTCGACATCGAAACAGCAGATGGCCTGGGGCGTCTCCGTGCAACCGTAATAGTTTGTCTGCAACGCGCGAGGCGCTACGCCGTGGAGGGCTTTCACGACGTCCCGAGTCAACCGTTCTCCACCCCAGAACACCCGGCGCAACGCGCTCAACTCCGGCGCCGCCTTTGCCTGCGCGCATAGCAGGCGGCCCATCGACGGCGTGAGGTGCGCGATCGTGATCCCTTGCTCATGGAACCACTGACGCAACTGTCCCGGTGCGACGATCGCTTCCTGAGCCGGAATCATCAGCCGCGCGCCGACCGATAGGGGCGTGAAGATATCCCTCATGACAGGGTCGTGCGAGAGGCCCGACAACAGGCTGAAGCGATCCGATCGCGACACGCCGGCTTTTTGCGCGTGCCACTCGACGAAATGAATCAGCGGCGCGTGTGAAACCGCCACGCATTTGGGCGCACCCGTCGAACCCGACGTAAAGAGAAGATAGGCGGGCTGCCCCGGAATGCTGTGGTCCGGTTCGTCGTGCCTGTCGTCCAGGCGCAACCGCGGGATGGGCGGACACGCCAGCTCTGACTGCACACTCTGCACGCTCATGACGGCCTTACCCGAAGCACGCGCGATGCTGCGACACCGCTCGACGAGACCGGCTCCGCCAGCCGCGAGTATCAGGCCTGGCCGGCAAATGTCGAGCAACTGTCCGATACGTGCATCGGGATAAGCGGCATCCAGTACGACGAACGTTCCATTGCTGAGGCTGCAAGCGAGCACCGCTACGACGAAGTCAGCCCCGCGCCCGGCGATGACCGCGACACGGCGCACGGGCGACTCGCAGCTGTCGCGGATGCGATCCGCAAGCGACGTCGCCCGCTCATGAAGCGAGCGATACGTCAGCTCGCCCGCCACGGACGATAGGGCGATCGCGTCAGGCGCCCGCGCTACCTGCTCCACGAAGCGGTCGGAAATGCGCTTGCCAGGTGCTTTGTGATTCATCGTCGCCTGCCCGTGCGATGGAATTCGGCCAGCAAGGGTAATTCCCACGGTCGGCGTGACTCTGTTCAGCAAACCACATTGAATCGCATTCTCATGAAGGGCACGGAACAAATCGTCCTGGCTGAAAGATCGACAGGAGGTAATCTCTCATGCCCGGATCGAAACTCCGCTGATACACGGTAGCGGGCAACCATCCGCCCGAACCGGACGAAAACGCGACGGGAAACGACCCGTCGAGGTGACGCTTTAAATCCTCGCGCGTCGCGAATGACGTGAAATCGATCACGCACGCATGGGCATGACGGCTGGCGATGTCCTTCCTGATATCCGCCACGCTATCGGGCTTCGAGTACGGGCCGGTACGAATCTCGACGACTGTTGCATGTTTCGGATAGTAGAGGCGCGCTTCATCGTCCACGGTCTCGGCGACGCGGGGGGGCCGCCGCACTGTCACGATCAGGTCAGCGTTCGTTGCAGGGCTGTGATAGCGCGCCAACGGGGCGACGGGTGATGCGTACCCGTTCGCCAGCGCGTCCTTCAGCATCGGCAGCAATGCACTACCCGAGTACGCCACCGCGTCGGCCGGGGCCGCCAGCGCGACGAGCAGGCCGTAGATCAGCACCGGCCCGGCCGGAAACCTGGGCGTCGGGATGTGCGTCCGCAATCCGGCCATCCCGGCGACGACGAACGTCAGCCCATAGCTGAGCGTTCGGGGGTCGTACAGGTCGTACTGGGTCCGCAACCGTAGAGAGAAAGCAAGCAGCAGAAAGCCCCCACCCACGAGGGCCAGCAACCGTGATTCGGGCACGCCGGTCTCGCCCCCGGTTCTGTCCTCCGATCGCTTCGACCAATATTTCCGGGTCATCCGCAACAGCGCCGAGACCGAAACGCCCAGGACCACCACCTCCTTCGTCAGTTGCCGAACGAAGCGGAACACCAGGAAAGCGGGCGTCTCCGGCGCGGGGATGCGCGGCATGCCCGTGGCCATCCCGGTGAGCGCCATGTTGAACTTCAGGTAGGCCACGAAGAACAGCGCCGCGACGACAAACGCGGGCAATGTCCTGATCGCGGTGCGCGAGCCATACACCAGCCACGCGCACAAGAAAACAACCGCCGCGAAAGGCGCGAAAAAGTAGCGCGACGACACGCCTACGAGCAGGAAGAACGTCAGCAGCGCGACCGCGCCATACGGATATCGCGCGCCGCCCCGATGCGCGCGCGAGAGCGCGAACAGGCTACCGCAGCAGGCGAGCAGAAACAGGTTCTCGGACCACGTATACAGAAACAACGCGATCGTGAACGGGTTGACGATCACGAATGTGGGAACGAGCACGTTGTGGAACGTACGCTTGAGCAACAGGAACGCGAAGAACAGCAGGATTACGTTCGTGCCCTTGCTGCTCATCATCAGGCTCGCCATGTCGGCGGAAGGCGCGGTCAGTGCGATCGCAAGCGGATAACCGCACGGAAACATCGCGAAATACGAGCCAGCGATCGAACACCCTTCCCCGCGCTTGAGCGATTGCGCGAGAAGCAGGTAATTCCACGAGTCGTGCGTCAGGAAGCCGAATGCCGCCCCGATCGCTGCGCCCAAAGCCAGCACGACCAATATCGCCAGCGGGTACGCGGATTTCGTCGAGTACCAGCGTTCCCTGGACTTTTCGTCCCGCGGTCGTGAGTCAAGCTGAGCCGTTCGCATCGTTGCGTGAATCCCCTCTTTAGCGACTCATTTATATCGCACGCACAGCCTGACTTTCGTGCGCCGGAGCACTTTCCCTGGCAACGAAACCGCCTAGCATCGCCATGCTTATCCACTGACACCCGCCCCCGCCTGCCAATGGAAACCACCCTCGACGCCGCCACCCGTCAACGCGGCCGCACGCACATTTTCCCCGCGCTCGTTGCAATCGGCGGCTTTGTTGCCGGCGTCATCGCCATCGGGTGGCCCGTGCTGAAGAACCACGGCTTTCCACTCGACGATTCTTGGATTCACCAGGTGGTCGGGCGAAATGCGGCGGAATACGGCATCCCGGGATTCATTCCCGGCATCGCGTCCTCGGGTTCGTCGAGCGCCATCTGGCCATGGATCATCGCCGTCAACTACCGGTTCCTGCCGGGTGTGGAGCCCTCGACTTTCCTGCTCGCGCTGAACGTCGCGCTGTTCGCGGTCGTTCTGGTCGCGCTGTGGTTCGCGGCGCAACGGGACGAGTTGCCGCCGCTGGAACGCATGGCGCTCGTCGCGCTGCCGGCGCTGTACGGCAATTTCGCGTGGCTTGTCTCGACGGGCATGGAGCACTTGCTGCTGGTGGCAACCACCTTCCTCTCCGCCCATTTCCTGTTCACGCGGCGACCCGTTGCGGGTCTGCCGCCGATCCTCGTGGCGGGCGTGTTGCTGGGCGGCGCGATCGTGACGCGTCCGGAAGCCGTCGTTTTCGTACCGCTGTTCCTCGCTGGCGCTTACCTGACCACGAGGCGCTGGCGCTCGCTCTTCGTGCTCGCGTTACCATGCGTCGCGGCGATTTCGTTCGTCGTCGCGAACAACTGGCTGACGTCCCATTCGCTGCTTCCCGTCACGGTGAGCGGCCGTAAGTGGCTGAACTTCGGCACCACCGATACGTTCCGGCTCGGCATCATTCTCCACTTCATCAAAGCCTGTCTTTTCCAGGTGGCCAGCACATTCGTCGATTTTGGCAAGGGCGAACTGTCGACTGTCGCCCGCATCGTCATCTCCGTTGCGATCGGCGCACTCGCCGTATTCGCCACGATAAGGCTCGTCAGGAGGCGCGCGTGGCGCACGCTGTTCCTGATCGCCCTCTCGCTCGCGAACTTCGGCGCGTATTTCTTTCTTTTTCCGACAATCGGCCACGGCATGAGGTATCAGGCGATGCTGCTCGTGTTCGTGCTCCCGATGATCGCGCTGGGACTGCTCGAACTCGGCCGTGCTCTTGCACGTCGCGGGGGGAAAAGGGGCGCGGCGGGCTGGTCGCAACAGGCGCGGCGCCGCTATGACTCACTCGCGCTCTGCTTCACGTTCGCGCTGGCGCTCGCTTCGCTCGTCGAATGGTCGAACATCGCCGACGACGGCATTCAGCACATCAACGGTACTCACGTACGGATGGGCGAGTGGCTCGCGGACCACCTTCCAGCCGACGCGAAGGTCGCGTCGTTCGACATCGGCGGCATCGGCTTTTACAGCCACCGGCGAATCTACGACCTCGGCGGGCTGGTCGATAGCGAATTCACGCCCTACCTGTTCGCCGGCAAAACGGCCGAGTACCTGCGGAAGGAAGGCATCGAATGGCTGGTGTTGCCGTATCCGCCAGCACGGCCCGGTACTGGCGAGGCCGCGTCATGCGCGGGATTCGAAATCCTGCTGAATCTGTGCGACGGCAACGGCTTCACCAAGCGCGAAGTAGTGGCGTATTACACGCCAGACGGCATCTGGGAGAAAGCGTATCAGGCCACCGGCCACGCATGGCAGGGGCAGATTCTCTACGAGATCGACTGGCACTGACGGCGGTGCGGCTCAGCGTGCCTCGTACTCGATCCGCTCGACGCCCTTCTCCGTGCCGAGCAGGCACAGGTCCGCGCCGCGCGCGGCGAACAGGCCCACCGTCACGACGCCCGGCCACGCGTTGATCTGCGCTTCGACGGCGCGCGGATCGCCGATCCGCAGCCCCTTGACGTCGATGATCTCGTTGCCGTTGTCGGTGATATAGGGCGAACCGTCCTTCGTCACGCGCACGACGGGTACGCCGCCCATCGCCGTGATGCGGCGGCCGATCGCCGTGCGCGCCATCGGCACGACCTCGACGGGCAGCGGAAACTGGCCGAGCACATCGACGCGCTTGCTCGCATCCGCGATGCACACGAATTTCTCCGCTACCGACGCAACGATTTTTTCGCGTGTCAGCGCACCGCCGCCGCCCTTGATCATCGCGCCGCCGTGGTCGATTTCATCGGCGCCGTCGACGTACACGGGCAGCGATTCGACGTCGTTCAAATCGAAAACCTGGATACCGTGCGATTGCAGGCGCGCCGTCGTCGCGACCGAGCTGGACACGGCGCCGCGATAGCGCGACTTGTGCGCGGCCAGCGCGTCGATGAAACAGTTCGCGGTCGAGCCGGTGCCGACGCCGATCACGGCGCCTTGCGGTACGTTCGCGAGGACATAGTCGGCGGCGGCCTGGCCGACCAGTTGCTTGAGTTCGTCTTGAGTCATGGTGAGGAAATGCGAAGGCAGGCGGAAAAGCGCAAGTTTACCGGAGTCGGAGCGCGAAGCCGGATTTATTGCTCGCGGCTCGTCGCCGATGTCGCGCACGTGCCCATCGCGCGCGAAGTGCATTCATGGCGCCGGCTGAGCCGGTTCTGACGCCGCCTGCGGCATGTACTTGTCGAGCAACGCCTGCGCAATCGCATCCGTTTGCGCGTCCGGATCGCCTGAATAGTCGGCGGGACGAAAGTGCATCTGGAACGCGGCGAAGACGCGGCGCGTCTTGTCGTCGAGCACGCCGTCCGTCGCGACTTCATAGCCGTAGCGCGCGAGCTTCTGCTGAAGCGCGCGCACATCGGCGCTCGCGTGCGGATCGCGGCCCGCGAGCTCTTTCGCGACCGTCGCATCGTCCGGCCACGCGCCGACGCCCGCGTCGTACAACTGCTTCCACGGAAAGAGCGGACCCGGATCGATCTTGCGTTGGGGCGCGATATCGCTGTGGCCGACGACGCGCGCCGGCGGAATGCCATAGCGCGTGACGATGTCCTTTGCGAGGCGGATCATCGCATCCACTTGCTCGGGCGGATACGGCTGCCACGTGCGGCCTTGCGGCGTGTCGACCGGGCCGAGGTTCACGTTCTCGATGCCGATCGACGCGGCGTTCAGCTCCGTCGTGCCTTGCCAGTAGCTGAGCCCTGCATGCCACGCGCGCTGCGACTCGGGGACGAGCTGCCAGACGATGGGCTCGCCGCCTTTCTCGCGCGGATGATCCGGCACGACGTAGTGCGCGCTGACCTGCTCATTCGTCAGCACGTCGAGCGACTGCGTCTCGTCGATTTCGGTGTAGTGCATCACGAGGAAGCGGATGCGGGTGTCGGCGTACTGCGCGTGGCGAGAGGTGTCGGCGTAATAGGTGCCGCGCTCGACGATGTTCGTCGTGCACGCGGCCGTGAGCAGCGCCGCGAGCGCAACGACGACCGCGCGGAGGACGGCTTCGATCTGGAAAGCAGCTTGTCGATTCATGAAATCCGGGCGCTACGGCCCCGGTCGTGGCTTTGCATCGTGAGGGCTACTTCTTCACCGACCTCTGCCGCACAGCCTCGAACAGGCACACGCCCGAAGCGACGGAAACGTTCAGGCTCTCGACCGAGCCGGCCATCGGAATGTGCATCACCTCATCGCACGTGTCGCGCGAGAGCCTGCGCATGCCCTCGCCCTCCGCGCCCATCACGAGCGCAACGGGACCATCGAGCTTCGTCTCGTACAACGACGCCGTCGCATCGCCCGCCGTTCCGACGACCCACACGCCCGCATCCTTCAGTTCGCGCAATGCGCGCGCGAGATTCGTGACGGTGATGTACGGCACCGTATCGGCTGCGCCGCTCGCCACTTTCGCCGCCGTCGCGTTCAGGCCGACTGCCCGATCGCGCGGCGCGATCACGGCATGCGCGCCCGCCGCATCGGCGACGCGCAGACACGCGCCGAGATTGTGCGGATCGGTGATGCCATCGAGCACCAGCAGCAACGCCGAGCCCTGAATCCCGTCGAGCAGTTCCGCCAGGTTCTGCGCGAGCGGCAGATCGCCGGCGCGCGCGACGACGCCCTGATGCCGCTCCGTATGCGCGAGGCCCCACAGGCGCGTTTCGTCGGCGGCGATCACGCGCACGCCCGCCTCTTTCGCCACGGCGAGAAACTCGTTCATCCGGCGATCGCGGCGCGACTGGTCGTAAAAGATTTCTTCGACCGTCGATGGATCGTGACGCAAGCGTGCCGTCACCGCGTGAAAACCGTAGAGAACCTTGAGACGTGACATGACTGAAACAACCTTTGAATGAGCGCGCCTGGCGAAAACGTTTGAGGCGCACCCGATGAGAACGGCGCCGCGCGCAGTGAAAACGCGCGCGGCGTTACAACAGAATCAACGCTTCTTGCGCGCGGGCTTCGCGGACGACTTCGACGCCGCGCGCTTCTTCGATGCGCCCGCCTTGCGCGCCGCACGCGCTTCCTTTACGGCCGCCGTCTGCGCGGGCGCGGCCTTCTTGCGGCGCGCGCCGTCGACGGGCTCCGCGCGGTCGATCGAACGCACGCGCGGACCGCCGAGATCGCTTGCCTTCTCCGCCGACGTCGCGCGATGCGCTTGCGGCTTCACGGGCAGATCGCGCACGAGACGGAAATCGATCTTGCGCGCGTCGAGATCGACGCGGCTTACCTGCACGCGCACGCGATCCGACAGGCGATAACGAATGCCCGTACGTTCGCCGCGCAGTTCGTTCTTGATCTCGTCGTACTGGAAGTAGTCGGAGCCCAGTTCCGTCACATGCACGAGCCCTTCGATGAAGAGCGCATCGAGCTGCACGAAGATGCCGAACGACGTCACGCCGCTCACCATGCCGCCATATTCTTCGCCAAGCTTGTCGCGCATGAAGTAGCACTTGAGCCACGCTTCGACATCGCGCGATGCCTCGTCGGCACGGCGCTCGTTCGACGAGCAGTGCAAGCCGAGTTCTTCCCAGATCGCCGTGTTCGGGCGGCCGCGGCCGCCGCGTTTTTCGTCTTCGGCCTGCAGTGCGCGGGCGCGCTGCGACAGCGCCGTGTTCAGCTCGACGCCATGCGGCGTCTTCGGCTCGTACTTGCGGCCCTGCAGGATCGCGTAGATCGCGCGGTGCGTGAGCAGATCGGGATAGCGGCGAATCGGGCTCGTGAAGTGCGCATACGCCTCGTACGCGAGACCGAAGTGGCCAATGTTGTCCGGACTGTAGACGGCCTGCTGCATCGAGCGCAGCAGCATCGTCTGCAGCATCTGCGCATCGGGCCGGTCGCGGATGTGCGCCATCAGCGCGGCGTAATCGCTTGCATGCGGCGTGTCGCCGCCGCCGAGCGTGAGCCCCATGCCGCGCAGGAACGTGCGCAGGTTTTCGAGGCGCTCCGCCGTCGGACCCGCGTGCACGCGATACAGGCCCGGATGCTTGTTGCGCTTCATGAAGTCGGCCGCGCAGACGTTCGCGGCCAGCATGCACTCCTCGATCAGCTTGTGCGCGTCGTTGCGGTGACGCGGCACGATCTGCTCGATCTTGCCCTGCGCATTGCAGACGATGTACGTCTCGGTCGTGTCGAAGTCGATCGCGCCGCGCTTCTGGCGTGCGGCGAACAGCGACTTGTAGACGCCGTACAGGTGCTGCAGTTGCGGCAGCAGCGCGGCGCGGCGCGTGGCTTCCGGACCCTTCGTGTTAGTGAGGATCGCGGCGACTTCCGTGTACGTGAGACGCGCGGCCGAATGCATCACGCCCGGATAGAACTGATACGCCTTGATCTCGCCGCGCGCGGTGATCACCATGTCGCACACGAGCACGCAGCGGTCCACTTGCGGATTGAGCGAGCAGAGTCCGTTGGACAGCTTTTCCGGCAGCATAGGAATCACGCGGCGCGGAAAATACACCGACGTGCTGCGCTCGATCGCATCGACATCGAGGCCGCTGTCGGGCAGCACGTAATGCGACACGTCGGCGATCGCGACGATCAGGCGAAAGCCATCGCCTCGTCCGACCTTGATCGGCTCGCAGTAGACAGCATCGTCGAAGTCGCGCGCGTCTTCGCCGTCGATCGTCACAAGCGGCACGTCGCGCAAGTCGACGCGATGTTTAATGTCGACGGGACGCACTTCGTCCGGCAGCTTCGCGGCATCGTCGAGCGCGGCCTGGCTGAACTCGTGCGGCACGCCGTACTTGCGCACGGCGATTTCGATTTCCATGCCGGGATCGTCGATATCGCCGAGCACTTCGACGACGCGCCCGAGCGGCTGCGAATGGCGGCTCGGAAAATCGGTCAGCTCGACGACCACCACCTGCCCGACCTTCGCCTTCTTCGTGTTCTGCGTGATCAGGATGTCGTGGCCGATGCGCTTCTCTTCGGGCACGACGATCAGCGCGCCATTCTCGTTCAGCAGGCGCCCGATCACGCGCTTGTTCGCGCGGTCCGTGACCTCGACGATGTGGCCTTCGGGCCGACCGCGCCGGTCATAGCCGACGATGCGCGCAAGCACGCGATCGTTGTGCATGACCTTCTGCATTTCGCCCGTCGGCAGGAACAGATCGTCCTGGCCGTCGTCGCGGATCAGAAAACCGTAGCCGTCGCGATGGCCCTGCACGCGGCCCGCGACGAAGTTCGACGGATGGGTCAACTGATAATGCCCGCGCTGATCGAGTCTGATCTGGCCATCGCGCTCCATCGCGGCGAGGCGCTTGAAGAACCCTTCGCGCTCCTGGCGCTTGATCGACAGTGCTTCGGCGATGTCGTTCGCGGCAAGCGGCGCTTCACTCGTGCGCAGCACGCCGAGGATTTCTTCGCGGCTTGGAATCGGATACGGATATTTGCTCAAGGGCTTGTCGATGATTGTTCTCGTTGCGTGGACGTCGGCGGGTGTGATGACGCTGCTCTATCTGACTGCAACTGCACTCGTGACTGCGACTGCTCTTTCTGACGGAAGACGACGGCGCGGCCCCCGTTGCCTGCCATGCGCGCGACGGGCCCATGCGCCGTGCCTGCGTACTATTGCGGGGATTCTAACACCCGTCTTGCCCGCCACGCGCCGCCCGGCGGGCGATTGCGCGACATGCGTGCGGCGTGTTCACCGGCATCGCGCGTGCCGCGCAGGCGATTTCGAGAAACGCTTGACACGGTTCGCCGACACGCTATAATCGCTGTCTCTGCTTCAAACGCACCTTGCCCAGGTGGCGAAATTGGTAGACGCACTAGGTTCAGGTCCTAGCGGTGGCAACACCGTGGAGGTTCGAGTCCTCTCTTGGGCACCAGATTCAAATGAAAAACCGCCTTCGGGCGGTTTTTCATTGTTGTGAGAGCAGCGCTTTGTGCTGCGGTTCAGGAACCGCAGCACAAAGCGCTGTGGAAGTTGCAGGTCGGTTGTTCACCGCGTCGCATCGAGTCATTTGATGCGCGAACAACCGGCGAAAAGATGAAGCGTTTTTCGAAATACCGATTGACACGCAGATTCTTCTCGCTAAAATAGCGGTCTAGCTTGAGACGTGCCCAGGTGGCGGAATTGGTAGACGCACTAGGTTCAGGTCCTAGCGGTGGCAACACCGTGGAGGTTCGAGTCCTCTCCTGGGCACCACGTATTTAAAAAGGTCGGCACATGCCGGCCTTTTTTCATTTCTGGACCAGGAAGCAAAGCCGACCGAGTCCTCTCCTGGGACCACGCTAGCACAGCTAAAACAGATCACCCCGCAAAGCGAACAGCCAGCGGGGTTTTTTGTTTTTGCGGTTCTTGTTCTGCGGACTCTGATCGCAAGACGCCCTGTCACGCCGGACTTGATTCCCATCGCGCTGCCATCGCAAACAGAAGGACCGGAAATTGAGCATTTCTCATTCCCGATAATTACAAAATAAAAATACCAAACAATCAAACCAACTACATTAATTACATTCATCAAACATTATTCCCGTTTCCACATCTGATTTCCCGGGGATTACCATCGACAAAGCGGTGTCGTTACATGCAGCCGCTTAATGGTCGGCGTACACTCGCTCGAAGCCTTCGCATACGGGGCGCGGCGTCCCGTGCAATTGCCCTTTAAACGGCATTGGGCGGCACGGGATATCGGAGACTGCAACCAGGTTGCATGGGACCAGAGCAGGCGTTAAAGCGTTGACTCCGGTCGACAGGAGAACAATTGAAATGAGCTGGACTCGGGAACAGAGAAACGTCACGATCGCTGCATATCTGGGCTGGACCCTCGACGCATTCGATTTCTTTCTGATGGTTTTTATTCTGAAAGATATCGCGGCCGAATTTAATACGAAAATCCCGGAAGTCGCATTCGGCATTACGCTCACGCTGGCGATGCGCCCGCTCGGCGCGCTGATTTTCGGACGTCTCGCCGATAAATTCGGCCGCCGTCCGACGCTGATGGTCAACATCGCGTGCTACTCGCTGCTCGAACTGCTGTCCGGCTTCTCGCCGAATCTCACGACGCTGCTCGTCTTGCGCGCCCTCTTCGGCATCGCGATGGGCGGCGAATGGGGCGTCGGCTCCGCGCTGACGATGGAGACCGTGCCCCCGAAAGCGCGCGGCTTCGTATCGGGCCTGCTGCAAGCGGGCTATCCGAGCGGCTATCTGTTGGCGTCGATCGTGTTCGGCGTGCTCTATCAATACATCGGCTGGCGCGGCATGTTCTTCGTCGGCGTGCTGCCCGCGCTGCTCGTCATGTACGTGCGCGCGCACGTGAAGGAATCGCCCGCGTGGGTCGCGATGGAAAAGCATGCGCGTCCCGGCCTGCTTGTCACGCTCAAGCGCAACTGGGTGTTGTCGATCTACGCGATCGTCCTGATGACGGCCTTCAACTTCTTCTCGCACGGCACGCAGGATCTGTATCCGACCTTCCTGCGCGAACAGCATCACTTCGATCCGCACACGGTGTCCCTGATCACGATCACGCTGAACATCGGCGCGATCGTCGGCGGGCTTACGTTCGGCGCGTTCTCGGAGCGCATCGGCCGCCGGCGCGCGATCTTCATCGCCGCGCTGATCGCATTGCCCGTGCTGCCGCTGTGGGCGTTCTCGAGCACGGCCATCGCGCTCGCGGCGGGCGCGTTCCTGATGCAGATCTCCGTGCAAGGCGCGTGGGGTGTGATCCCCGTGCATCTGAACGAGATCTCGCCCGACGAAATCCGCGCGACGTTCCCCGGACTCGTCTATCAGCTCGGCAACCTGCTCGCTTCCGTCAACGCGACGATGCAGGCGTCGTTTGCCGTCAGCAACAACAACAACTACGCGATGGCGATGGCCGTCGTCGCGGGCGTGGTGGCCGTCGTGATCGCCGTGCTGATCCTCTTCAGCCGTGAACGGCGTGGCATCGATATGACACAATCCGCCGAACAGGTCACAGCGACGGTAGACTGAGCACCGCGCCGTAACGACACACAGCAGCACACGACATCACATAAGGGCGCCGCGCGGCGCCCCAGCCAACGCAGCAACCACGAGGCCGCTCCGATCCGAATCGGAGCGGCCTTTTTTGTCCGCGTCGTCCGCGAGGGGATGCGCGGTCGGACGCTTTTTAGAGGAGTCCATCGACACTCATCTCTTGCCCGATCACGAGCTCCATTTTTATCCTGAAAAAAACGCACGTTTCAAAATCGAAATTCAATCGATCGTTTGCGGCCGGCAAAAAAGCCGACAGAGGGAGACGCAACATGGCAACTCGCACGACGAGCCGGCACACCGGCGACACGAAATCGCGCATCCTCGACGCATCCGAAACGCTCTTCATCGAATGCGGCTACGAAGCGATGTCGTTGCGGCAGATCACATCGAAGGCCGAGGTCAACCTGGCCGCCGTCAACTATCACTTCGGCAGCAAGGAAGCGCTGATGCACGCGATGCTGTCGCGGCGTCTCGATCTGCTGAACCAGGAGCGCCTGAAGCTGCTCGACCGCTTCGACGCGCTGCTCGGCCCGCGGCTCACCTGCGAGCACGTGCTCGGCGCGATGTTCATTCCGGCGCTGCGCGTGTCGCGCGATACGCGCATCGGCGGCAAGGCGTTCCTGCGGCTGCTCGGCCGCGCGTACACCGATCCCTCCTCGTTCATCCGCGACTTTTTGAGCGCACATTACGCATCGGTATCCGAGCGCTTTTTCGAAGCGTTCCAGCGCGCGCTGCCGCATCTTCCGCGCGAGGAACTCGGCTGGCGTCTGCACTTCGCGATCGGCGCGCTGTCGGGCGTGCTCGCGGGCGCGGACACGAACAACCTCATCACCGAATTCTCGCAAGGCAAGTCGATGAGCGATCTGCAACTGATCGCGCGGCTCGCGTCGCTGATCGTGTCCGCACTGAAGGCGCCGTTGCCCGATGCGAGCCAGCTCGCCACGTTTGCCTCCGTGCTCGGCGACGCGGGCAGCGCCGACATCGCTTGCGACGCCGTCCGCGACGCACAAGCGGATGTCGCGACAAACGGCACGTCGCCGGCCGCTGTTCACGCGCAGATGCCAGCACCTGGCACACCGCAGCGACCGCCGATGCGCGCCGAACCCAGGCCTGACGCGCAACCGTACGGGGAGCCGGCGCACGGCGGCGAGCAAGCGGACGCACACGATGCCGGCTCACGCTTCGCCGCGCACGGTTGACGCGGCGGATCATCCCTTGCGTGGGTAGATAGCGCGCGGTTCTCTCGCGCGGCGCAGCGCAGCACGGGCTGAAAGAATGGCCAAACCCAAGGCCAGCGAATCAGCCATCCACGGCGCGCGACGATGCGAGGAACCGCGCGGGCACGCCGGCTGCAACGGATAACCGCAGATGACGGCAGACACACTCGCCGCGCATCGAACAACTCGAGAACAACGCGAAGAACACGCGAGCCGCCCGCGCATCGAGGGACGCGCACGCGGCCAGGTTCGCGTCGTCGAACAGGAGGGGTCGTCATGCCGTGGTTCATCGTTGCACTGATCGTCGCTGCCGGGGCGCTCGTCTACGCGCGGGCGCGTACGTCGTGGTGGCTCGCGTTTCTGATCGTGTGGGTCGCGGCCGCGCGCCTGACGGGCGCAGCGGGCGCGCTGACGACTACTTGCCTCGCGATCGTGCTGATCGTTCCCGCGCTCGTGCTGACGATCAGGCCGCTGCGCCGCGCGTGGGTGAGCCGGCGCGTGCTCGACGTCTTCCGCAAGACCCTGCCCGACATGTCGCAGACCGAGGGCGACGCGATCGAAGCAGGCACCGTCTGGTGGGACGCGGCACTCTTCTCGGGACGCCCTCATTGGGACACGCTGCTCGGCCACGGCCCGGCAAAGCTCACCGCGCAGGAGCAGGCGTTTCTCGACAACGAATGCGAGCAGCTGTGCGATCTGGCGAACGACTGGGAAACGACGGCCGTCTGGCAAGACCTGTCGCCGCAGGCCTGGCAGTTCATCAAGGACAAGGGTTTCCTCGGGATGATCATTCCGGCGCAATACGGCGGCAAAGGCTACTCCGCGTACGCGCATTCGCAGGTCATCATGAAGCTCGCCTCGCGCTGCTCGGTGGCCGCCGTGTCGGTGATGGTGCCGAACTCGCTCGGCCCCGCCGAACTGCTGCTGCAATACGGCACCGATGCGCAGAAGAACCACTATCTGCCGCGTCTCGCACGCGGCGACGAAATACCCTGCTTCGCGCTGACGAGCCCTTACGCGGGCTCTGACGCCGCGGCGATTCCCGACATCGGCATCGTCTGCAACGGCACGTTCGAAGGACGCGAGACGCTCGGCTTTCGCGTGACGTGGAGCAAGCGCTACATCACGCTCGGGCCCATCGCGACGGTGCTCGGCCTCGCGTTTCGCGCGCTCGATCCCGATCATCTGCTCGGCAGCGAAGACGAGCCCGGCATCACGTGCGCGCTGATTCCGACTAGCCACCCGGGCGTGAACATCGGACGCCGTCACTGGCCGTTGAACGCCGTGTTCCAGAACGGCCCGAACTGGGGCAACGACGTGTTCATCCCGCTCGACTGGGTGATCGGCGGACGCGACCAGGTTGGCAACGGCTGGCGCATGCTGATGGAATGCCTCGCGGCGGGGCGCGCGATCTCCCTGCCGTCGTCGAATGTGGGCATGTCGAAAGTCGCGGTGCGCGGAGTCGGTGCCTATGCCGCCGTGCGACGGCAGTTCCGCACGCCGATCGGCAGGTTCGAAGGCGTGCAGGAAGCGCTCGGGCGCATGGGCGGCAATCTGTACGTGATGGACGCCGCGCGCCGCCTGTCCGCGCAGGCCGTCGATCTCGGCGAGAAGCCGTCGGTGATCTCGGCGATCTCGAAGTACCACATCACCGAGCGCAACCGCGAAGTGATCGACGACGGCATGGATGTCCTCGGCGGCAAGGGCATCTGCATGGGCCCGTCGAACTTCCTCGCGCGCGCGTATCAGCAGGTGCCCATCTCGATCACCGTCGAAGGCGCGAACATCCTCACGCGCTGCCTGATCATCTTCGGCCAGGGCGCGATCCGCTGCCATCCGTATCTGCTAAAGGAAATGGCCGCGGCGCGCGAGGCGGGCAATGAAGCGGGCCACGCGAACGCGCTGCGTGATTTCGACGAGGCGCTCTTCGGGCACATCGGCTTCACGCTGTCGAACGTCGTGCGCTGTTTCGTTGATGGCGTGACGGGCGGCGCGCTGATCGCGAAGCCGCAGCGCGCACATGCGCCGCTCGCGGGCTACTATCGCGCGACAACACGCCTGTCGACGACATTCGCGCTGCTCGCGGATGTGTCGATCTTCGTGCTGGGCGGCGACCTGAAGCGGCGCGAGCGTATTTCGGCGCGGCTCGGCGACGTGCTGTCGCAGCTCTATCTGATCTCGGCGACGCTCAAACGTTTCGAGGACGAAGGCCGCGAGGCGAGCGATCTGCCGCTCGTGCAATGGGGCGTCGAAGACGCGCTGCATCGCGCGCAAACAGCCCTCGATGGCGTGCTGCGCAACTATCCGAGCCGCGTCGCAGCGGGCTTCGTGCGGGCGCTCGCGTTCCCGTTCGGGCTGCCGTATCGCGCGCCGTCCGACGCACTCGGCAGCGCCGTCGCCGAGCTGATGCAGACGCCTGGCGCCGCGCGCGACCGGCTGCTCGCGGACTCGTACGTGCCGCATGTCGAGGTCGACGCGCTCGGTTGCGGCGAACTCGCGTTGGCGCTTGCGCCGCGTGTCGCGCAGATCGAACAGCGCCTGCGCGAAGCAATCCGGCATGGCCGTATCGATCCGCTTCCGCAAAGCCTCGCCGATCTAGCTGGCTGGAACGAAGCGGCGCAGCAGCGCGGTTTCATCGACGAAGACGAGCGCAAGGTGCTCGACGACTACGCGCGCTTTGCGGCCGAGATCGTGAAGGTCGACGATTTCCCCGCGGACTTCGGCATGCTCGCCGATCTGCAGCGGCGCAAGGACGCGCTCGACAACGCGACGCAGCTGGCCGCCTGATGTCAGTCACCTCGATGGCATCCTGATGGCCGTGCGATGAACATTCGATGAACGCGGGACGAATGCACGATTTAGCCACGCTTGCGGCAAGTCACGCGCACCGTGCACACTGACGCCATCCGTCAGGCCAGGAGCCAACAACGCGATGAACGATTCCTACCTGAACTTCGTCAATTCGCCGCTGGGCGCGCGGGTCGCGCGCTCGCTCCACTTGCCGAAGCCCGAAGTGCTGCGCCGCTACCGCGCCGATGCGCCCGAATTCGACGGCATCGTGGCCGTCGGCGCGGGGCCGTCGCCGCAACTGCTCGACGCGCTCGCCGGCGTGATCGCGCGTATCGGCATGACGAGCGTCGCGCACGCGGGCGCGAGCGCGTGGATGCCGCTCGCGAACCGCCACGGCCTGATGACGGGCCGCTTCGAGCCCGCCCAGCTCGCCGGTCACGCCGCTGGCTCGCAGGCGAGCGTGCGGGCGCTCGTGTTCGACGCGAGCGGCATCGCGGACAGCGCGCAGCTCGACACCGTCTACGCGTTCTTTCACGACGCGCTGCGCTCGCTCGACAAGTGCGGACGGATCGTCGTGCTGGGCCGCCCGCCCGAGGCCTGCGCGAGCCCGCGCCAATGGACCGCGCAGCGCGCGCTCGAAGGCGTGACGCGTTCGCTCGGCAAGGAAGCGCGGCGCGGCATCGCGTCGAATCTGGTCTATGTCGCCGAAGGGTCCAAAAGCAGCGCCGAAAGCAGCACCACAAGCAGCGTCGAACATCACAACGACAGCGGCATCGAATCGACCTTGCGCTTTTTCCTGTCGCCGCGCTCGGCCTATGTGTCGGGCCAGGTCGTGCGGATCGGCACGGCGCCTTCCGCGCCCGGCGAGGATTTCGACTGGACCCAGCCGCTCGCGGGCCAACGCGCCGTCGTGACGGGCGCGGCGCGCGGCATCGGCGCGGCGATCGCGAACGTGCTCGCCGCGCAAGGCGCGCACGTGACGGGCATCGACGTGCCCGCCGCCACTGACGCACTCGACGCCACGATGCGCCAGATCTCCGGCACGGCGCTGCCATTCGACATCGCCGCGCCCGAAACCCCCGCGCAGATCGCGGCGGCCCTCGACGAGCTCGGCGCCGATGTGTTCGTGCACAACGCGGGCATCACGAAGGACAAAACCATCGCGAAGATGGCCGAGCCGGCGTGGCGCGACGTGATCGACATCAATCTGTCCGCGCAGGAACGCATCGACGACGCGCTGCTCGAAGCGGGCACGCTGCGCGACGGCGGACGCATCGTCTGCGTTTCGTCGATCGGCGGCATCGCGGGCAACCTCGGGCAGACGAACTACGCGGCATCGAAGGCGGGCGTGATCGGACGCGTGCAGAGCATGGCGCCGCATCTGGCGAAACGGCGCATCACGATCAACGCCGTCGCGCCCGGCTTCATCGAAACGCAGATGACGGCGAAGATGCCGCTTGCAATACGCGAAGCCGGCCGCCGGATGAACTCGATGAGCCAGGGCGGCCAGCCCGTCGATGTCGCGCAGACCATCGCGTGGCTCGCGCATCCGGGCTCGGCGGGCATCACGGGTCAGGTCGTGCGCGTGTGCGGCCAAAGCCTGATAGGAGCGTGACGGTCATGGCCCTGTTCGACTCCCGCCCGATGTTCGGCGCGCCGCGCCCGAAAACAGTGGTCCTGCCCGAACTGCCGCAGCCCGCGAAGCTGTATGCGCGCGCGTTGTCGGGCGTGGCCAAGCGCTTTCAGCGCAACCGGCCGACGGAGCTGCCCGCGCTGCGCCTCGTGCGCCCTGCCGTCGCGCTAGATTCCGTCGCGATCGAACGCTATGCGCGCGTCTGCGGCTTTTTTCCCGAGCAGGGCATTCCGTTCACGTATCCGCATCTGCTCGCGTTTCCTCTGCATCTGCTGTTGCTGACCGACCCGGCATTTCCGTGGCCCGCGCTCGGCATCGTCCATCTGGCGAACAGCGTGCGCATGCGCCGCCCGCTTTCGTTCGACGACACCCTGCGCGTCGAAGTCGAATTCGGCGCGCGCCTGCGTCACGACAAAGGTCAGGCGTTCGTGATGCAGACGCGCATCTACCGGCGCGGCGAAGCCGTCTGGGACGGCGACAGCGTGTACCTGAAGCGCGGCGTCGCGGCGAACGGCGATCCGCTGAGCCCGCTCGAAACGGACGGCAGCGCGCTTGCGCGCAACTCGCGCTGGCAGCTGCCCGCGCAACTGGGCCGCGACTACGCGCGCGCATCGGGCGACTACAACCCGATCCACCTGTCGATGCTCTCCGCAAGGGCGTTCGGCTTTCGGCGCGCAATCGCGCACGGCATGTGGACGCTCGCGCGCACGGCCGCCGCGCTGCAGCCGCCGAAGCGGCTCGCCGATGCGACGCTCGCAGGCGAATTCAGGGCGCCGATGCTGCTGCCCGGCGAAGCGTCGCTGTGGACGGCATCGCCGTCGCCGACTGCGCGCGAGTTCGAAGTGCGCGATCCGCAGAGCGGCAAGCCGCATCTGCGGGGCCGGTTCCAGTGGAATCCGCTATGAGGCGGCCGATGTTCGGCGCAGACCGCGCAGAATCGCGCCCGCACCCCCCGCAAACCCGTCACGCACGCAATTCGCCATCACGATGGAATCATCGCCCCGCCTGATTCGTTCTGAAGCAGGCGCCGGGTGTTTCATGCCGACCTGATCCGTCGCACAGACGGACGCGACCACGGAGCTTCCCGATGCCTCACCCGTCACAACCGCTTCCCGCCGCGCGCCGCGTCGCGATACTGGGCGGCAACCGCATCCCGTTCGCGCGCTCGAATACGGCATACGCGACGGCCTCGAACCAGGACATGCTGACTTTCACGCTGCAAGGTCTGATCGACCGCTACAACCTGCACGGCGAGCGCCTCGGCGAAGTCGCGGCGGGCGCCGTCATCAAGCATTCACGCGATTTCAACCTGACGCGCGAAGCCGTGCTGTCGACCACGCTCGCGAAGGAAACACCCGCGTACGACGTCCAGCAGGCGTGCGGCACGGGCCTCGAAGCGGCGATTCTCGTCGCCAACAAGATCGCGCTCGGGCAAATCGACGCGGGTATCGCGGGCGGCGTCGATACGACCTCCGATGCGCCCATCGGCGTGAACGAACGGATGCGCAAGATCCTGCTCGAAGCGAATCGCGGCAGATCGGCGGCGCAACGCGTCGGCGCGCTGACGAAGCTGCGGCCAGGCATGTTCTTCAAGCCGCTGCTGCCGCGCAACAGCGAGCCGCGCACGGGGCTGTCGATGGGCGAGCATTGCGAGCGGATGGCCAAGCGCTGGAGCATTTCGCGCGAGGCACAAGACGTGCTCGCCTACGATAGCCACCGCAAGCTGACGGAGGCCTACGCGCGCGGCTTCCTGAACGACCTGATGACGCCGTATCGCGGACTCGCGCGCGACAACAATCTGCGCGGCGATCTGACGCTCGAAAAGCTGGCGTCGCTCAAGCCCGTGTTCGACCGCGACGCGGGCACGATGACGGCGGGCAACTCGACGCCGCTGACGGACGGCGCATCGGCCGTGCTGCTCGCGAGCGAAGAGTGGGCGGCCGCGCGCGGCCTGCCCGTGCTTGCATGGCTGACATGGTCGGAGACGGCCGCCGTCGATTTCTTCGACAAAAAGGAGGGCTTGCTGATGGCGCCTGCGTACGCCGTGCCGCGCATGCTGAAACGCGCGGGCCTGACGTTGCAGGACTTCGACTTCTACGAAATTCACGAGGCGTTTGCCGCGCAGGTGCTCTGCACGCTCGCGGCCTGGCAGGACGATGATTACTGCCGCACGCAACTGGGACTCGAGGGCGCGCTCGGCACGATCGATCGCGAGAAAATGAACGTGAACGGCGGATCGCTTGCGACAGGCCACCCGTTCGCCGCAACGGGCGGGCGCATCGTCGCGGGCCTCGCAAAGCTGCTCGCGCAGCTCGACAAGCCGGCGGGCACCGCGCGCGGCCTGATATCGATCTGCGCGGCGGGCGGCCAGGGCGTCGTCGCGATCCTGGAGCGGTAGAATCGCGCTCCCGACCGTTGCCACCCAATCGCCGGCTACCTTTGGCAACCCGAACGGTTCATGCCCAACCAGCACACAACGACGCCCAGAGACCCAGGAGACGCCACCATGACCGAGCCCACCGCTTCGCATTCCGCGCAGACGCAGACGCAAACGCAGTCCGGGTCGCCGTCGCAATCCCAGTCGCCGTCGCCGGCACAGCCGCCGTTGCAGCCATCCACACAGCCACCTGCCGCGCCCTCCTCCGCCCACGCCGCGCCGAACACGGACGGTATCTGGTTCGCGTCGTACTCGCCCGAAGTGCCGCGTGAGATCGACGCGTCGCAGTACGCGTCGCTCGTCGAGTTCTTCGACGATTGCACGACGCGCTTTCGCGAGCGCGTCGCCTATGTGAGCGTCGGCGAGAGCCTCACGTATGCGGAGCTTGCGCGCAAGGCGACGGCCTTCGCTTCGTACTTGCAGAGCATCGGCGTGAAGCCCGGCGAGCGCGTCGCGATCATGCTGCCGAACACGTTTCAATATCCGATCGCGCTCTTCGGCGTGCTGAAGGCGGGCGCGATCGTCGTCAACGTGAATCCGCTGTACACGGTGCGCGAGCTGTCGCATCAGCTGAAGGACAGCGGCGCGCAGACGATCGTCGTGTTCGAGAACTTCGCAAAGACAGTTCAGGATTCGCTCGCGGGCACGCGGGTGCAGCACGTGATCGTCACCGCGCTCGGCGATCTGCTGAAGGACGGCCTGAACCTGAAGGGCAAGCTGATCAACTTCATGCTCAGGCACGTGAAGAAGCTCGTGCCCGCGTACGAACTGCCGCAAGCCGTTCAACTGCTCGACGCGCTCGCGACCGGCTACGGCCGGGCGCTCACGCCTGTCCAGATCGCGCCCACGGACCTCGCGTTCCTGCAATACACGGGCGGCACGACGGGCGTCGCGAAAGGCGCGATGCTCACGCACCGCAACGTCGTCGCGAATCTGCTGCAGGCGAAGGTATGGGCCGAGAGCCAGCTCACCGACGACATCGAAACGGTGCTCACGCCGCTGCCGCTCTATCACATCTACTCGCTGACCGTGAACGCGATGATCTTCATGGGGCTCGGCGGGCGCAACATCCTGATCGCGAATCCGCGCGATACGAAGCGCGTGATGAAGATCCTGCGCCACGAGACGTTCACGGGCATCACGGCCGTCAATACGCTTTACAACGCGTTCCTCGACGACGAGGAATTCCGCCGACGCGACTTCTCGAAGCTCAAGCTCGCGATGGCGGGCGGCATGGCGATGCAGAAAGCCGTCGCCGACCGTTTTCGCGAAGTGACGGGCAAGCCGATCATCGAAGGCTACGGGCTCACGGAATGCTCACCGATCGTATCGATGAATCCGGTGGATCTGAAGCACATGCGCGAATTCGACGGCTCGATCGGCCTGCCCGCGCCGTCGACGCAAGTGCGCTTTCGCAAGGACGACGGCAGCTGGGCGAATATCGGCGAGGCGGGCGAGCTGTGCGTGAAGGGACCGCAGGTGATGAAGGGCTACTGGAACCGACCCGAGGAGACCGCGAAGGTGCTCGACGACGAAGGCTGGCTTGCGACGGGCGATATCGGCGTGATGGATTCGCGCGGCTACATCCGTCTGATCGACCGCAAGAAGGACATGATTCTCGTGTCGGGTTTCAACGTCTATCCCAACGAGGTCGAGGACGTGATCGCGATGCATCCCGACGTCCGCGAAGTGGCCGCGATCGGCATTCCCGATGTCGCGCAGGGCGAGCGCGTGAAGGTGTTCGTCGTGCGGCGCAATCCGTCGCTCACTGAAGAGCAGGTGATCGCGCACTGCCGCAAGAATCTGACGGGCTACAAGGTGCCGAAAGTCGTCGAGTTCCGCGACGAGCTTCCGCAAACCAATGTCGGCAAGATCCTGCGGCGCGAGCTGCGCGAGCAGGAGCTGGCGAAGCTGAAATCATCGTGACGGCCTGACTGACGCGTGCCCTTGCGCGTCTGAACGCGCAGCCGGGGCGACGAAGCCGTCCGCGCTTTTTGGAGCGATGCATGCATCAACCGATGTTTGTGAACAAACGCTCGCGCTGGACCCGGCTTCGCGCCGCCCATCTCGTCTGCGCGCTGATGGTGGGCATGGCGGGCGCGGCCTTCGCGCAGACCGAGGCAGCAGCACTGGCGCCGAATACCCCGCAGATCGCAAACGATGCCGCCGCGCAAGTCGCGAAGCTGCCGCTCGAACGGCAGGTCAAATGGCTGCGTCGCGCCGCCCAAAGCGGCGCGCTCGAACAGATGGACGATGCGCAACTCGTCGCGCTGTTCGAATCGATCGATCCGTTGACCGTGCCGCGTTATATCGAGGAAGGCCCGAACGGCTATCCGTCGTACGAGTTCACGATGCTGCGCCAGGAGCGCATTCGCGGCGTGTGGCCGCGCAAGCCCGATCATATGCTCGTGCGGCTCACGCGCGATCCGCTGCGCATCTACAGCAAGTGGCTGCCGGGCGGCCCGCACTCGGGCCAGGAAATCATCTACGACGAGTCCAGGCGCAGCGACGAAATGTACGGCCACCTCGGCGGCCTGTTCAACATCATGCCGCTGTGGACGTCGATCGACGGATCACTGGCGCGCGCGCAGTCGAATCATCGCGTGCGCGATCTCGGCACCGAATTCATCGCGCAGCAGTTTCTCGACGAAGGCAGAAAGTTCGCCGAGGCCGGCATCACGCATCCCGCGCAGATCGAGGTGAAGACGCTCGACGGCGTGCGCGTCGTCGCGTTCACGTACGAGACGCCGACGGGCCAGCCCGAGTTCTATGCGAAGAAGGAAGTGCTCGGGCTGGATCTGCGGCATCCGTATTTCAGAATGGTCGAATCGTATGGCAACGATGGACAGATCTTCGAGCGCATCGTGTTCGTGACGATCACGCCAAAGACCTTCGACGACATGGCGTTCGATCCGAAGAACCCGGAGTACAAGTTCTGATCAGGTCGTGAGCGCGAAGGCGACGGCCGCGCTCTGCGCCTGTGCAGACATCGAGGCATGTGCCCGCGTGAGCGCAGCGCCCGGCTGCAGCGCGAGACGCGCAAGCACGAAAAAGTCGGCGGCGCGCGTGACGCCGATCAGCGTAAGGCGCCCGCCCGCCTGCGCCGCGCGCGGCGCGAGCGTTTCGTACCACAGCGCAGCGATATCGGCGTGCGGCGCGTCGTTGATGTCGAAGGCGGGCAGACGTACGCGTGCCGCATGCGCCGACAAGGCCGCGGATTCCGGCAAGCTCGTATCGATCAACGCGATGTCGGCAAGCAGGCCATCGGCATGAAGCCACGGCACGCCCCAGGCCGCCGTCGCCGATAGCCACGCGCCCGCCGCGATGAATGTGCGACGTTTCATGTCGACGCTACCTCCTTCCCCCTGCATGCGGCGTCATCACGCCAATCACGTATAACCGCGCCTGTCGCGATACGCCTTCGGCCAGATGCCCTGCTTGCCCGGCGACAGAATGCCCGCGGGATCGAGCGTGTCCTTGATCGTCTCCGACAGCCGCAGCAGCGCGCCATCGTTGAAGTTGTAGCGCGCCGCCGCGAAATCCATGTAGACGAGATGCGAGCGGTATTCGCCATAGCCCGCGCCGTGCGCATCGCTCATCCATGCGCGCAGCAGATCGCCGGCCTGTTCGCTTTGCCGTGCGTCGCTGTGATCGAAGATCGCCGCCGCGATGTGATGCAGATGCCGCTCGCCCGCTGTGAAGCCGCCGTAGTAATCGAAGCCGTATTCGTTCGCGCGCGCCTGCGCCATCGTGTACTGGCGCATCGCATCGCGCCCCGTCGCCGGACATAGGGGCGAAAAATCGACATGCGCGCCGCTGCCGCCGCGCCAGTCGAGCATCCTGAACGCCGTCATCGCCGGAATGCCCGCCAGGTTGCGATCGCCGCCCGCTTCGGGCTCCGCTTTGCCGTCGTACACCTTCGACATCGTCCGCGCGCCCGGAATGCGGCCGAACGCGCGGCGCACGAGCGTCTCTTTCGCGTCGATCACGTCGCGATCGCCGTACAGCGCATAGTGCAGGTTCCAGCGGCCGATCTTCAGCGCGTCGGTCATCGACGCGATCGCGCTTTCCGGCATCGCGCCCTTGCCCCGATACCACTGCGAACGCGGCCCGAGGCCCGCCGCGCGCCGCAACGCGCCTTCGATCACGGCATGATTGGCTATCGTGCCGTCGAGGCGCAGCGGCCTCAGCGTCTCGACGATGGCTTCCAGATCGCCGTCGCGCTGAAACTGGATTTCGCCCAGCAGATACGCGCTCGGCGCAGGCATCAGCCAGACGCCCATCTTCGTGACGATGCCGTAGTTCGACTGCATGAACATCGGATCGAACGACGGCCCATAGCCGTACCTGAAGGCCTGCCACGACGTGCCGATCTCGATGCCGCCCATGCCCGTGCGCACGATGTCGCCGTTCGCGAGCACGACCTCCATCCCGCACTGTGTCGCCGCGTGATCGCCGTAGGCCGTCGTGCCGAAGCCGCGCTCGAGCGTATTGCCGACGATGCTGCCCCAGCCCGCCGCGGGCGGATCGACCCACAGCCTGTAGCCGCGCTCGCGCAAATAGTGATGCAGATCGAAGTAGCTGACGCCGGGCTCGACGAGCGCGTACGCGAGTTGCTCGTCGACGGCGAGAATGCGGTTCATCCGTTGCAGGTCGAGCACAACCGATCCCGTGAGCCGGGGCGCCGCACCGCCATACGCGAAGTTGCGCCCCGTCGACACCGTCCACAGCGGAATGCGATATTCGTTCGCGACGCGCAGGATCGCGCGGATCTCGTCGACGTTCGCGGGCAGCAGCGCCGCCGACGGCACGAACGACGCGGCGAGCGTGCCCGGCGCGAAAGGGTCGGCATAAGGCGCGAGGCTCGCCGCCGACGACGCGACCTGCGTCGCGCCGACGATCGCTTCAAATGCGGCGAGCGCGCGATCGAATGTCGCGGCGGAAACGTCCGGCGGCAAAGTGCGTGTCAAGGCGCCTCCATATGGCGTCGGCCATGCTGCGTTGAGTTCTGCGTCGAGTTATTGTTGCTCGTGGCGGCATTCGGCAGACGGCGCCCATGCGGCACGCGAGACGGCGTGTTCAGCGTCCGCGCGCGCCGCCTCCATGCATGCCGCCCATGCCGCCCCACGTGGGCGATCCGCCGCCCCAGCCGTGCATGCCGCCCCCACCGTGGAATCCACCGTGTCCGTTGAAGCCGCCGTGTCCGTTGAAGCCGCCGTGTCCGACGAAGCCGCCGTGCCCGTTGAAGCCGCCGCCCGGATGCCCCCAATGCACGTGATGCATGTGGTGAAAATGATGGAAGTGGTCGACGAACACGAACGATCCGCCGATACCAATCGCGACAGGCGGTCCCCAATACCACGGATCATAGTAAGGATAGGCCGGAACGGGATAGACGACGGTCGCGTCCGTGCCGTCGCCCTGCTGGATCTGCCACGTGCCGTCCGGCTGCCTGCACGCGATGCCGCTGATCTGCTGCATCGTGCCGTCGATTTCCGCCTGGCCCACGACGGGCTGACATACGGTGTCGCTCGCGTTGTCGATGAACTGCTCCTGCGCGGCGACGGGCTGCGCGGTGGGCACCGCGCAACTGGCGCATACGCACATCGCCGCGCCCATTCCTAACAAAGTACGCATGATTGATCCTGCTTCGACGGTGCGGTGTCGCGGCACGCGTCGCGCGCCGACGCCGTGAAGACGCCATCGATTCGCCTTGCAGGCAGGCGACAAGCCACTATTTCGCGCCCGTCGAAGCCGGCGGAACACCCGCCTGCATAACGACATAAACGCACACGCGTGCGGCGCTATTCCTGGGGCGCGGATTGCGGCGCGGCCGGTTTTGTTACCCGGTATTTCGGTTATATGGGCCAGACAAGGCGAAGCGAAGAGAAGCCCGGCGCGCGCTACTGCCACGCCTCCGGACGTCCGCCGAGCTCCCCGCAGACTTCGATCGCAATGGACCGCAGCTTGGCTTCCTCGATCGGTCCCGAGAGCGCGTAGCCCATGTGGTCGCTGATCCAGTAGAACGTGCGGCGATTGCCGTCACGGAACAGACGGAACGCGGTTTCGTCCTTAGGAATACCCGTCACGTAGAGCGTGAGCCGCGCGCCGCTCTGGCTTTCGTACATGAATTGCGCGGCGGGCCCCGCTTCGCCCGGCAGCAGCCGCCCGCCGACGAGCGTATAGCCGTATTCCTGCAGCGAAGGCACGGACAGATGACGGTTGAGCCGCTTCGACAGCCACGCGATCAGATGCTCTTCCTCGCTCGCGGCGACTTCGACGGGATGCCGGCTCTCCGGCGTGTAGACGGCGTAGGCGATATCCGCGCGCTTCGCGAACGACATGACGTCGCCGTTGCTGCCGCCCGTCAGATGCGGGACGAGCGGCCCCAGCGCGAGCGCAAGCCCCGCGCCCGCGATCACCCAGCACGCCGCAATGCCCACGCGCCGCCACCACGGCACGCGGGCACGCAGCACGATCACCGGTGGCTCCTCGCGCTCGCGCTCGTTTACGCCGCACAGCGCCTGCAAAGCGGCCTTTTGAGCGCGCCACGACGCGACCTGCGCGGCCGCCTGCGGATCTTTCGCAAGATGCTCGCGCACGGCCGCGCGTTCGCTCTCCGGCAATTCGTTATCGACGAATGCCGACAGCGCGCGCAGATCGGGCGCGCCCGTCGAACCGCTCGAATGTTCGTCGTTGTTCATTGCCCGTTCCCCGCCCCGTTTCTCACCACTTTCAGCGACGGCGACTTGTGTTGCACTGGCCCTTCCGTCAACAGCGCCCTCATATGCTCCCGCGCGCGGGACAGCCGCGACATCACCGTGCCGATCGGCACGCCGAGCGCGGCCGACGCCTCCTGATAGCTCAACTCCTCCACGCACACGAGCAGCATCACTTCACGCTGCTCGACGGGCAGACAATAAAGCGCGCGCTGCACGTCGCGCAACACCAGCCCGTCGACTTCGCCGTGCGGCGCTTCGAGATTGCGCCACGGCGCGCTTTCGTCGTCCACCGCGATCTCGCGGCGCACGCGCAACTGGTCGATGTAAAGGTGGCGCAGGATCGTGAGGAGCCACGCGCGCAGATTGCTGTCGGGTCGGAACCCCTTCCATCGCGCGAGCGCGCGCTCGGCCGTATCCTGAACCAGATCGTCCGCCCAAGCCGGGTCGCCCGTCAGTGCGCGCGCGTAGCGGCGCAACTGCGGGAGCCACGAAATCACCTCCGCTTCGAACTTCTTCACCCGGCGCTAGCCGTCAAGCGAGCGCGCATCAATAGCCGCCGCTGCTGCCGCTCGTGCCGCTGTTGCTCGCGCCCGACGAATTCATGTCGCCGGTGGACTGACACGCGCTCAACGACAGCGAAGCAAACCCTAACGCAATGATCACGAATGCTGCAGATACCAATCTGGACACTTTCATGAAGACCCTCCTGTATGGACCACGCCATACGTGACGCAGCCATGCGTTGAATGGACAAATCATGCGGAATCGCACGATGCCGGCAGCGAATGCCGCAGCCTTGTGTGCGATGCCTGATTGATGAACGCTCATGGCATGCGATTTATTCCGGAGCATCGGCCATTTATTACCTTTCCGCCTTCCGGTCTTGCCCTGAGTTACATGCTTTGCACGCGGCATGCTCATTGCCCGATGACGCACGCGAACGTTGGATGGCGCGCATTGCGGGGCAAGATTTGGTAACTCAACGTTACACATGGGCTTTAAAGGATGCTTCCGCGCTCACAAGTGGTTATAGTGGGCGTCAGTCAGTTCGCGTTTGGCGCCCGTCACGCCGGCCCGCGGCCACAACGGGTAAAATCCCCGGCGAACAACCGATTTTCTATACATAACTGTCCATGCCTCCCGCAGAATCGCATCCGCAAAACGACTTCATGAACGCGGCGCGCAAAGAACGCAAGCGCGTCGAAATTTACCTCGTCAACGGTATCCGGCTGACGGGCTGCATCGAGTCGTTCGATCAGTACCTGGTGATGCTGCGCACGCCCGTCGGGCTGCAAGGCATCTACAAGCGCGCCATCTCGACGATCCAGCTCGACACGGGCACGCGTCCCGCGCCGCGCGCAGGAGGACGGCCGTCGCATGGCGAACATGCCGCGCGCGGTCCGCACGGCGCGCGTGAGCATCGCGAGCCGCGCGAACAGCGCGAGCCGTATGGCGGCGCGCCGCAAGCGCCCTCGGACCGGTCGTCGTCGGACGGCCCGGTGGTCGTCACGCGCCGCCGGCGCTTGTATGGCGCGGGCAACGATCAGGGCAACAACAACGGCGGGAACGCGGAATAAGCGGCCCGAGCCGCCCGATAGCCCACCCCAAAGCCACCACCCAACGCGCCGCGCTCGATGAGCGGCCGAACGAGCCGCCGAACGAACGGGCGGCGACACGTCGAGAACCGGCGCGCGCGGCGCGCCGGCGTTTCAAGCGACGGACGAGCCGGCGCGATCGGCCAGCTGCTTCAGCATCCTCTCGATCCGCACGCCCTGCTGCGCGGTCAACTCATAGCCGCCCTTCACTTCCAGCACCCTGCGACGCCAATAGCGTGCGTTGAGCCTGCGCATCATCGGTTGACGCGTCGCCCATTCCAGATGCTGCAATTCCGATTCGACGAAGTGCGTCGCGTGCAGGCGCTGCCTCCTGCTGTGATATCCGTCCGGTTGCATGGGTCTCCTCGCATGTCCGCCGCCACATCGGCACGCTGCGCGCGCCGCCGTCCCGATGCGGAAAGAACGAATCGTCAGGCGAGCAATTCCATCGGCCTGCATCGACAGCCTCTTCTGCCTATTGCCACTTCATGACGCTTTCCGAATGTCGAATGACGGCGCGCGCGACGAGTGCGCATGCGCATCGTCCTATGCCATTCGGCGAGGCGGTCGCGTTCGCGCGATTGAGCTATTCTGATTGCTCGATACCGTAGAACGTCATAGCGGAGCACGTCATGTCAAACACGAAGCCGAAAGCACCGAAGCCAGCCGAGGAACCCCACACCACGGAGGATCGCCTCGACGAGGCGCTCGAAGAAACCTTTCCCGCGAGCGATCCGATCGCCGTCGATCCCGACGAACCCGACGAAGGGAGCCATCAGCGCAAGCAGAAGAAGTCGCGTTGAGAGCGGCTTTCGAACAGGAGCGAGCAGTCCGACGCGCGCGCGGCAATAATGCGCTCGCGGTCCGCGCATTCAGGCAATGGCGCCTAGGACGCGTGAACGATCGCGCACAAAACACGCACGCAAACACGCGCATGATCTCCGGCGACGCCGATCGGCGAGCGAGCCGCGAACGACCCGTGAACAAGCCGCGCGACCACAAAAGGCTTGCGCGGCTCGCACAGAAGTGGCCGCACGAAATCAGTGCGCAGGCAACCCGCTTTCGAGTTGCCGCTGCAGATCGCGCACCTGGCGCTGCGCGGCGCGCAACTGCTCCTGCGCCTGCACCTTTTGCTGCGCAAGCGTCGCCGCTTCCGCGCGGGTCTGCTGCTGCATGCTGTTGACGATGGTCTGCTGCTCGTGCGCGACATTCAGGTCGGCTTGCAGACGGTTCGCGCGTTCCTGCGACAGCGCGACGAGGCGATCCGTATACGCCTTTTGCGCTTCGAGTCTCGCGCGGCGAATTTCGATGTCGGACAGTTGCACCGTCTGGCGCGCGAAGTCGCGATAGATCTGCTCGGCGCGCACGTCGTCTTGCGTCTTGATGACGCGCCAGAAGTTCTTCTGCTGGAACAGCGCGACGTAGTACGTCATCTCCTTCGCGTTGAACAGCAGGCTTGCCCCGTAGCTGCCGTTGTATGTCGTGCGCAATTCAGCGATGTCGCCGCCGTGGATCATCTGTTGCAGTTCCGCGACGTTGCCCGTCGCTGACTGCCTGGCCTCGTCGGGCGTGAGTGCAAGCGTTTGACCCGCCGATGAGGCGGGAGCCACGGCGGTGGCGGCGGTGGCGGCAAGCACTGCGCCGTTTTCCTCTGAAGCCTGCGCGTGTGTTGCGTGAACAGCCCCGAAAAGAATGCATGCCGACAGCGCGATGTGTCGAACTTTCGACTTCTGGTCCATGTAATTCTGCCCGTATCGTGTTGTAGTTTTGCAAAACCGGCTAATTATTACTCACTTTCGCGCGCTTCGGGTTCCTCGTCGAAAATCTGGTACTTGCGCATCTTCTCCCACAGCACCTTGCGGCTGATCCCGAGATAGTGCGCCGTGTCCTGGCGGCGCCAGCTGTTCGCATCGAGCGCCGCGATCACGCGGCTGCGTTCGGCCATGTCCCATTTGCTGCGGTCGACGAGCACTTCCGCCGCGCTCTCGGCGGGCACGGGCTGGCTGCTGCGCGCGATCGCCAGCAGCCGGTGCAGCCGCGCCGCGTCCCACGCGCCGATCTGCCGCACGGTCACGCCGATCCGTTCGGCGAGATTGCGCAGTTCGCGCACGTTGCCGGGAAAATACGTATCGGCGACGGCGTCCGCAAGCCAATACGGAAGGTCGGACAGCGTCGCGAGCCGCTCGGCGCCGACGACGGCCGCAATGAAAGCCTTGAAGATCGCGATCTTGTCGACGGCGCCCCGCTCTTCCAGCGACGGAATCCTCAGTTCGATCACCGCGAGCCGGTAGTACAGGTCCGCGCGGAACGTGCCGTCCTTCACGAGCTGCGGCAGGTTCCTGTTGGTCGCCGCGACGAGCCGGAAGTCGAGCTTCACGGGCGTCGCCGAGCCGATGCGCGTGACGGCGCTGTCCTCGAGCACGCGCAACAGCTTGACCTGCTGATACAGCGGCAGATCGCCGATTTCGTCGAGGAATAGCGTGCCGCCGTCGGCCTGCTCGAAATAGCCCTTGTGCGCGCCGACGGCGCCCGTGAACGACCCTTTCGAGTGTCCGAAAAAGAGCGATTCGAACAGCCCGTCAGGAATCGCGCCGCAATTCACCGCGACGAACGGTCCCTGCCCGTAGCGCGAATGTTTTTCGTGCAGCAGTTGCGCGATGCGCTCCTTGCCGACGCCCGTTTCGCCATGCACGAGCACGCTCGTATCGCAGTCGGCGAATGTTTCGACTTCGTGCAGCAGCGCCTGCATGCATTCGGAGTTCGCGACGAGCGCGCCCGAATCGAGCGTCTGCGCCGAATGCGCGCGCAGTTGCGCGACAAGCTTCGACACCATGCCGCGCAACTCGGCGCACGTGAAGTCGAGCGGCAGCACGTGCGAGTACTCGGCGGGGAACATCGCCGGATCGTGGTCGCGTGGCGCCGCGCCGACCCAGATCACGGGCATCGCGTGCGTCGCCTGCAGATCGCGCACGGCGAAGCCCGCTGTATCGATCACCGACACGCTGATGATCGCGAGCGACGGTCGCGCCGACGTGCGCTCCGGCGAGAGCGCGATATCGTCGGCGCGAATCACTTCGACGTCAAAGCTCGCCATGCAGCGCGCGACGCGATCGACGATATCGGCCTTGCCTTCCCAGACATACAGGTCCAGCTCCTCGATCCTGGTCGTGGTTCTCATAGGCGAAGAATCCGTTCACCTTCGATTGATGGGATGGCCATGGGCGTTTTCTGTTGATCCGTTGATCTGTTCAGTTGACGAGCCGCGCGTCGCTGCACGTCTGCGAGATCGCGTGGACCGTGCTCACGCCGACCTGCGCGCCGAGCAGCTGCAAAAGCGGGACGAGCAGCGTGTCGAGTCCGTTGAGGAGCGGCGTCAGCGCGCCGACCAGAAAGGTCAGCAGCGGCTGCACCGCGCTCGACACCGCCGGATTCGCCGTGGCGCCGCCCACTGTCACGAAGAGCGTGTCCGGCTGTTCCAGTCGTGCCGCGAGTTGGGCCAGCAGTCCGCTCGTCGCCGAGCCAAGGCCGTTGGTGTTGGCCGATTGATAGTCGTCGGCGTCACCTGCGACGCCGTTGAACGTGAGCGTCGCCGGCTCCGCGGCCTGCAGCGTGGCCGGCAGACCCGACGGCGGCGAAAAGCCGCCGACATTGATATTCGCCGACACGGACGTCAGAAGCAGCGGCACCGTCAGCGATGCGATCGTGGCCGGCTGCTGGCACGTCGACGGCGACGTCGGGTTGCTCATGTTCGACGCGGCATCGCCGCCAATGCATGCGTTCGCGATGCCAGTGTGCACGACGATTGTGCTCGTGCTCGCCGCCCTCGATGCCGCGCACTGCGTCGCGGCCAGATCCGCCGTTCCCTGCGCGGCTTCGACATAGAGCGGCAGATCGACGGTCACGCCGGGCAGCAGCAGGATCGGCGGCACCTGCAACTTGAGGTCCAGATACACGCGCACCTGTGCGGCGTGCGCGCTCGTGCGGTAGTTGGCGCTGCTGTCCACGCCCGCTTCGCCTACTGCGATCACGGGCGGCTGAAGGATTGCGGCCTTCGCCGTCAGGCCGACCGGCAGCGTGACGCCCGGTATCGCCGACGGATCGAGCGCCGCGCCCAGATCGAGAGCCGAGTTGCCATGCGCGAGTTCAGCGGCGACGAGCAGTGCATCGAGCGCGCTGATCGTCGCGGACGCGGCCGCCTGCTTATCGGCGAGCCCGATCGCGAGCAGTCCAGGCGCGCCCGCGCTGTCTCCGAGCGCGAGCTTCGGCCCGCCGTTCGCCGCCGCCTGGATCGTGGCGAGCGCCGACGTCACACTCGCGCTCGCGGCGCGGTTGCGGCTCAATACCGTCGCCATCGCGCCCGCAAGATCGGCGACGGTCGTGTTCGAATCGAGCAGATCGTTCATCGAGGCCACGCCGAGCTGCGTCGCCAGATCGCCGAGCTTCACGTTCGCGGAAGCGAGCGCCTGCCATGCCGCGACATCCAGCGACACGTTCGCGCCGAGCAGCGCGCCCAGCAATCCGTTGATCGCGCCGCCTGACAGCGTGGCGAGGCTCGTCGACAGCGCGAACGACGCGGTATCGACGGCTTTTGCCGTTGCGACCGCCTGTACGTCGCGCGCGGGCCCGATGAAGAAGTGACGCACGCTTTGCGTGGCCGTTACCTGCACTGCGTTCAACGGCGCCGCGCCCGACGTATCGAATTGCGCGGCGCCGCCCGTCGCGCTCCATCTGCCGCATAGGACACTGACTGGGTCCGTGCCCTTGTAGCCGTTCTGTGCCGCGCTCTGTCGCGCGGAGGCCGTCGCCGTCGCGCAGCCGCCCGCCATGCCGATGGTCTGCGCGCCCGCGACGGCGGCCATGTCGGCCGCGCGCTGCAACTGACGGCGCACGAGGTACACGTTGCCGACGTCGATCACGCCCAGCGCGGCAACGGCCGCGCCGATCCACACGGCCGCCAGCACGGCCGCCGCGCCGCGCTGACGGCGCACGCTCGCGCGAAGGAAGCGCTCTCGCCGCAACGGCATCGACGGACGGCAACGAATGTCTGTCAACGCCATCTCAGTTCTGCGACGCCCCGCCGACGTTCGTGTAATCGACGTGCAGCATGTTGCCGTTTCCGTTCAACGACGAACCAAACGATGCGGGAATCTTCGTCCTGAACGAGTCCATGTAGCGCTGATACGCGAGGCCCGCTTCTTCGCCGAGCATCGGCAGCGCGGGGGCAGCCGCCGCGCCGCTGCGCTGCAGGTCGAGCCAGTCGTGGGTCGAGTGGCCTATTTCGCTGGCGAGCATGGGTGCGCCTGCGCTGCTCGCGCTGCCATTCACGCTGGCGCTCGCCGTGCCATTGCTCGCGTCCTGCGCACATGCGCTGCCCATTACGCAACAGGCTGCCGCCGTTACCCAGCACGCTGCCGCGACACCTCGCCATCCCATAGCCGTTTTCATCGTTCGCTCCTTTGCCTCGCAGCCCGTCAATCGCGTCACGCGCGCCTTCACTGTGCAAACCGTTGCAGCATGCGCTGCGACTGATCGACGTCCTGAACGCTCGCGACGGGCCCACCGGATGCAGACGCCGCGTGCGGCTTCTGCGCGCGCGGCTCGCTGTTCCGGCGCGCGCGGCTCGCGGCCGTCACCTTCGCCGCTTCGTCGCGAATCTGCGTGCGCACGTCCGGCGCGATCTTCTGGTCCTTGATGAGCGCCTGCGCGCGCGCCGTCTGCCCGTCGGCGAGCAGGTACAGCACCACGTTGCCAATCACCTTCTGGTTGTGTCCGTCGAGTTCGGCGGCCTTCATCAGCGGTACGCGCGCGCCCGCGATATCGCCCGCGCGCAGCCGCGCGTAGCCGAGATCGGAGAGCGTCGCGACATCCGTCGGCGCAAGCTCGACGGCCGTCTCCAGCGCCTGCGACGCACGTTCGAAATCGCCCGACGCGCCCGCCAGCAGACCTAGCCCGCGATAGCCGCGCGCCGCGAGCGGCGTGTTCAGCAATTGCGTGTAGGCGGCTGCGCTCGCCGCGGGCTGATCGGTCGTGCGCAATGCGTCGGCGCGCAGCAGGATCGAATCGGGCGACGCGCCGTACTGTTTTTCGTACGCGTCGATATGCGCGAGCGATGCGTAATACAGCCCCTGCCGCTGCATCCCGTCGATCAGGCCGAGATACATGCCGGGCGTATCAGGCGCGGCATCGCGCGCGGACTGCTGGAGCTTCGCTTCGCGCTCGGCCTGCACGCCGACGCCATAGCCCGCTTCCTTCACGGCGCACGCGCCGAGAAGCCCACAGACAGCGGCAAGCGCAGCGAGCCGGATCGCATGTGCGCGCACCGTGCGGCGAGATGGGTTCATTCGATCGTCCATGATGTTTCGTATCCCTAGCGATGCACGGCTGACGATGCCGCCAGCGAATGCACGACGGCGAGCACGCCCGGCCCTGCCGTCACGATCAGCAGTGCGGGCAGAAGCGTCACCACCATCACGCCTGTCATCTTCACGGTGAGACGGCCGATCCGTTCGCGCAGCATCGAGCGGCGCGCTTCGCGCAGACGGTCGCCGAACTGCCTGAGCGGCTCCTGCACCGCGCCGCCGTGGCGGTCCACCTGGATCAACAGACGCACGATCGCGCGCAGGTCTTCGTTCGCATAGCTCGACGCGAGGCGCTGCAACGACTGCTCACGCGTGCGGCCCGCCGCGGCCTGACGCTGCGCGATCGCGAGTTCGCCGGACAGCACGGGCAGCACGCCGCGAAAATCGTTGACCATCACCTGCAGGCTCTGATCGAGCGACAGGCCGACGCCTTGCAGCAGGCGCAGCAGATCGACGAGCATCGGCAGTTCGTCGACGACGGCCGCGCGCCGCGCGGTCGCGCGCCGCTGCACGGCGATCTTCGGCAACATGAAGCCCGCGAGCAGCGCGATCACGACGACGGCGGGCGCGCGCGGTCCATGCAGCTCGAAGCCCATCAGCGCGAGCGCTGCGAGCGGCAGCAAAAGCGCGCCGCCAATCCGCGCAAAGAGGAACAGGCCTCGCGCCCGCGCGTCGACGAATCCGCACTGCTCGAGCAGGCGCCGGTCCTCATCGGCGACGACATGGCGGCCAAGCGGCGAATCGAGCCAGCGCATGCCCGCGCGCGACGCCCGCTCCAGCAGCGGATGCGGACTTGCGACTTGCGCGGAGGCATCGGCATCGCGCTGCGTCGCGCCGTGGACAGCCCCTGTTGTGCTCGTGTTGGCGTTGGCACCTGCATTGGCGCTCGACGCCGCGCGCATCGCCGCCGCCTGCGCCTGCGACGCGCGCTGACCGAGCACGTCGGCGAGCATGCGCGCGCTGCGCCGGCCGGTCAGATGGCGCTTCCATAACGTCACGCCCGCCAGCAGCGATGCGAGCGCGGCAAACGCGAGCGCGAGAGCAGCAAGCGAAAACGCGCTCATCGTCAGCCCTTCAGCCGCGCGAGGCGGTACAGCAAAAACGCGCCGAACATCTGCAGCGCGAACGCGAGCCAGACGAGCTTGCGGCCCGTCGCATCGTTCCACATCCACGCGAAGTAGTGTGGGTTCGATGAGATCAGGAACCCGCCGATGCCGAGCGGCAGCAGCGTCAACACCCACGCGGACAGCCGCGTCTCCGCCGACAACGCAACCAGTTCGCGCTCCGCCTGTTCGAGATCGCGCATGAACGACGCCATCCGATCGAGCATCACGTCGGCGCGTCCGCCGTATTTCACCGACAGGCGCAGCACCGCGCCCACCAGCTCCAGTTCGCTCGTGCGGTAGACCTGCGCGACGTGATACAGCGCGCGGTCGATCTCGACGCCGGCGCGCAGCATCCGCGACACGTGATCGAGACACTGGCGCAGCGGCGCTTCCGTCGTCTGCAGCGATGCCTGGAACGCAGCGGGCACGCTGTTGCCAAGCACGATCAGGCGCACGATGCCGTCGAGAAACGACGGCAACTGACGCACGATCGTCTGACGCCGCTTCAGGATGCGGCGCGACATCAGCACGTGGAGCAATACGACGCACATCGCGAGCGTCATGAAGAACGCGCCCGCGCCGCCGCGGCTGCCCGCGAATGCGGACAGCGCGAGCGAGCCGAGCACCGGGGCAAGCGCCGCGACCTTTGCGTTCGAGATCCCCGCGCGGCTCATCGAGTGATCGAGCACGAGCGCGACGCGTGCGTTGAGCTTGCGCCAGTGGCTCGAATCGGTGGCCGTCTGTGTGAGCGGTTGCGCGCGCATCGGCTGCGTGGTGTGAGGCGCTGCGCGTGGCTGCGTGCGCGTTGCGCCCACGGGATGCATGCCCGCCGGATGCAAGCCCACCGCCGCTGCACCCGCCGATGCCGAAGCCGACGCCATCTGTACCATGCGGCTGTCGATGAAGCGCTCCGTGCCCGCACGCTCCTTGCGTTGCGCGCCGCGCCGCACGACGAGCAGCGCGCCCGCCACGCACAGCAGCGAAAGCGCGGCAACCAGCAGCGCGGCGCTATCGCTAGACATTGAAGCCTCCGTCGCCGCCTCTGCCGCCGAAGCCGCCACCGAATCCGCTCGTCATCGGCTCGCCGAATCCGCCGCCGAAGCCACCGCCCATGCCGCCGCCCATGCCGCCGCCGAGCGCCTGCCTGAACCGCGCAAGCTTCGGCGAATGCGGATGAATGCCGAGCGACGTCCAGTTGTCGGCCTCTTCGCCTTCGGGCGTCGTTAGCGGCTCGTAGCGATACAGCTCCTGTGTTGCGATGATGTTGTCCGACAGCCCCGTGACCTCCGTGACGGACAGGATGCGGCGCCGTCCGTTCGACAGCCGCCCGATCTGCACGATGAAGTCGATCGCGTTCGCGATCTGCCGGCGCAGGCTCGATTCCGTGCCTTGAAAGCCCGCGAAGCCCGCGAGCATTTCGAGCCGGTAGAGACACTCGCGCGGCGAGCTCGCGTGCACGGTGCCCATCGAGCCGTCATGGCCCGTGTTCATCGCTTGCAGCATTTCGAGCACTTCGCCGCCGCGCACTTCGCCGACGATGATGCGGTCCGGGCGCATGCGCAGCGTGTTGCGCAACAGGTCGCGGATCGTCACGACGCCGCTGCCGTCGAAGCCGCCCGGACGGCTTTCGAGCCGCACCACGTGCGGATGGTTGAGCGACAGTTCGGCTGTATCTTCGATCGTAACGACGCGCTCGACATCGGGGATATGAAACGCGAGCGCATTGAGCAGCGACGTCTTGCCCGAGCTCGTGCCGCCCGACACGAGGATATTGCAGCGCGCCTTCACGGCCGCGTCGAGCAGCGCGCCGATCTCGGGGTTGTATGTGCCGTTCGCGAGCAGATCGTCGGGACGCAGCGGGTCCTTGCGGAACTTGCGGATCGACACGACGGGACCGTCGATGGACAGCGGCTCGATCACGACATTCACGCGGCCGCCGTCGGGCAGACGCGCGTCGACCATCGGATTCGATTCGTCGAGCCGTCTGCCGATGGGCGCGAGAATGCGCCGCACGATACGCAGCAGATGCGCGTTGTCCGAAAAGCGCACGGGAATTTTCGTGAGGATGCCTTGACGCGACACGTACACGTCGTTGTAGCCGTTCACGAGAATGTCCTCGACGGCGGGATCGTCCAGCAGATCCTCGATCGGCCCGAAGCCCGCCAGTTCCTTCGTCAGCGCCTGCGCGATCAGCCGCACTTCGCTCTCGTTGATGGGAATCCGGCGCAGCCGCACGAAGCTGTCCATTTCCAGATCGACGAACTGATGAATCGCGTTGCGCGACCAGCGGCCGAACTCGGCGCCCAGTTCCTCGATGCGCGTGAGCAGATGTTCGTGCGCCGCGTTCTTGATGTCCTGGAACAGCTGGCTCTGCGCGAACGCGGGTGCGTCGTCGGCAAATTCGATTTCTTTTGCCATCGTCTATGACCGTTTGCTGGAAAGTGGAATGAAGCGCCGCAACGCATCGAGCGCGGCCTTGCCGTGCGGGCTCGCAGTGCGCGCCCCCGCGCCCGTTGCGGACGGCGCGCCCGCGACGCGCGTCACGAGCGCATCGAGCGCGCGCACGTAGGCGTCGCGCGGCGCGGCATCGGCGAGCAGATTGCCCTGGTTCATCGACTGCCCGAGCGCGACGCGCCGCTCGGGCAGCGTCGCGATCAGTTCGAGCTCGAGCCGCTGCGCGATCTGCGCCGCCGTGAGTCCCAGCTCCGGCTCGTACTTGCCGACGACGAGCCGCACCTTCTGCCGCAGCGTCTCCATGTCGATGCCGTGCTCGCGCAAGCCGTCCAGCACGGCGGCAGCCGACACCACCGACGGCACGCCCTGATCGCAGACGAGCCACGCTTCGTCGGCGGCCTGCACGACGTTCGCGATGAATTCGCTATTCGTGAAGCCGCCGAGATCGACGATCAACTGATCGAAGAACGCGCGCAGCCGGTTCAGCAATCCGATCGACGACGTGTGCGAGACCTCGCGCATCTCCGCGAGATCAACGGGCAAGCTCGTCAGCGCGAGGCCGCTCGCGTGATGCGACAGCGCCGTGTGCACGAAGGTCTGATCGATGCGGCGCACGTTGCGCACGGCTTCGACGAAGCTGAAGTCGCTGCGCGTGTTGAGCAGCAGCGTACCGTCGCCTGCGGGCAGGCCGAGATCGAGCAGCAGCGCTTCGCGCCCTTGCGCGGCATCGCGCCGTTGCAGCCGCACGGCAAGATTCGCGGCGAGCGTGCTCACGCCCACGCCGACGCGCGCGCCGATGAGCGCCGTCAGCTTGCCCTGACGGCTCACGGGCTCGACGACGTTGTCGAGCACCTGGCGCGTGATGCGCAGCGCGTCCGCGACGGGCGCGCACAGGTCGATGAAATCGCGCACGCCCGCGCGCAGCGCGGCGAGCGCGCTCTCGGGCTCGCTCACCGCACCGACCGCGACGATCTGCAAGCCCGGATACGCGGCGCGCGCCGCGTTCGCCGCCGCGCTCGCGGCCGCCATCTGGCCGCCCGAAAAATCGACGAACACGAGTGACGGATTGAGCGTGCCGATGCGCTGCACGAACGCCTTCGGATCGAGGCTCACGCGGTCGACGGCGCCCGCCGCGACGAGCGACTCGGCGAGCCAGCGCGCGTGTTCGTCGGCGAGCGTCGCGAACACGAAGCAGTCGCTGACGGCGCGCTCAGCCAAAGCGTCGGTTCTCGCGTTCATGGTGTGCTTTCCTTGCTGGCCGTTGCCTGCGCGACTGTCGTTCGCTTTCGGTCGGCCGCGTTTCGCATGCGCTGCTCGCCACGTATCGCGCGTTCATTTCGAAAACCCCGGCGCGGCATCGCGCGACGCTGCGCCGCCCAAGAGCGACCGCCAAACGGGTGCATCGCGCTGCTCGGACTGTTCGCCCGGCGTCGACGGCAACGCCGCGCCCCTTGCGAGCGGCGACACGAGATGCGGCGAGACGATGATTAACAGTTCCTTGTCGCTCTGCGAATAGTTCAGTTGCTTGAAGAACGCGCCGAGTATGGGGAGATCGCCGAGCACGGGCACCTTGTCGACGTTCGACGCCGTCTCGCGATCGATCAGTCCGCCGATCACGTAGCTCTCGCCGTCGCCGAGTTCGACCGTCGTATCGGCGCGGCGCGTCGTGATTGCGGGCACGGAGATGCCGTTCACCGTCACCGCGTGCACGAAGTCGAGCTGGCTCGCCTCGGGCGCGATCTTGAGCGCGATGCGCTGCGGGCTCAGCACCGTCGGCGTGAGCGTGAGGCCGACGCCATACGGCTTGTATTCGATCGACGTCGTGCCGAGCCCTTGCGGCACCGGCACGGGAATCTCGCCGCCCGCGAGAAAGCTCGCGCTCTGTCCGGACAGCGCGACGAGCGTCGGCTCGGCGAGGATGCGCGCGAGGTTGTTGCTCTCCATCAGGCTCAGGTCCGCGAACAGATCGTGCGCGACCGAGCCGAACACGAGATTGAACGCGGACGCGATCGGCATCGTCGAATCGAACGACGCGCCCTGGCCCGGCGTGAACGTCGCCTTGTTCAGCGACGACGGCGCAAACGAGCCGAACGCAAAGCCGTTGCTTCCCTTCGAGAAGTTGAAGCCGATCTGCTTGAGCACCGCGCGGCTGAATTCGACGACGCGCACATCCACCTGCACGACGGGGCGCATGGCGAGCGTCGATGTATCGACTGTCGTGCCGACTGTTGTGCCGGCGCTCTTGGCATCGCCGCCTTTGCCATTCGATGCGACTGACGCGACGGCTCCCGCCGCCACGCCTGCCGCGCGTTGATGCGCCTGCATCGACGCGGCCGTGCCCTTGATCACGGCCGTGCCGCCGAGCACTCTCACTTCAGGCGTGCCGCCGTCGAGCAGATCGGCCGCCGAGGCTGTCGCCACGTTGACGGTATAGGTGAGCGGCGTGTCGCGGTTGCGCTCCCACAGCATCACGCTCGTCGTGCCCGCCGATTTGCCGACGAGCAGCACGCCGCCACGCGGGTCCGCTTTCGCGCCGCCTTTGAGGATCAGCACATCGGCGACGTTCGGATCGCCGATGGCCACGCGCTGCAGCGTGTGCCCCGCCGCGAGCGTCCGCTGCGCGCCGACGGCGAGATCGATCGCCGGCGCAGCGGCGGGCGTTGGCGAACCTGCTGCGATGTCGGCGGCGCCGCTCACGACGGGCCACGCGATCATCGGCAGCATGCACACGCGGGCGGCCACTCGCCACGCAAGAATCCGTTTCCTCATGTTCCCCTGGACGCGCATTTGCGCCCTCTCCCTAAACACTCTTTTTTCGTTCGCCGGCGAATGCGTCGCCGGATTGTCTCGCTGTTTGCCCTGCTTTTTGCTCGTTTTCCCGTCGCACCTGGCGCGCCATTACCATGCGACCGTTTCCGAGCGGCCGCCCCGTATCACTTCGATTCCGCCGCCTGCGTCGTGAGTGCGCGCGACGAGCCTTGCCGGCACGGGCGCGCTTTTCGAAGGACCTGACGACGCATGACGCGCGCTGGTCCCCGACAGTTCGTCGAGCGCCACGCCTGCCGCCGCGCGCGTCGATGCGGGCGCATCGGCGCTCGCCGCAGTCTTCAGCACGCCGGCATAAGCGGGCAACGCAGCGGCGTCGAGCACGTCGGTATCGCGTGGATTGCGCAACGCAAGCATCAGATGGCCCGCGCCTTCGGCCAGCACGAGCCGGTCGACATCGGCAAGCGGCACCGCGAGAACGGCCGTGCGCGCGGGCGTGTTCGCATCGGGCGCGCCGCTCGCCGTGACATTGCCCCACGCGAGCACGCGCACGCGCGACAGCAGCAGACGCGCCTGCGTGCGCTCCACTTCCGCCTGGCCCGCTGGACCGGCGCTCAGGCCATCGCGCTTCAACGTGAAGAACACATCGACGACATTGCCGGGACGCAACCGGTTGCCGACGGCTGTCTGCTCATCGACGCGCACAGCCACCGCACGCTCGCCAGGCTCGATGCGCTCGGCAATACCCGACGACAGTTGCGTTTCGAGCACAGGCGCCTGCGCGCCGATATCGGCGACGGGAACACGGCCCGCGATCAGCGACGGATCGGCGAAGGCGCCCGACGGATCGATGGGAAGCCGCTGGATGCGCAGTGCGTCGGCGGGAATCGTCTGGCCGGCAGGCAGCGTGCGCATCGCGACGACGACGGGAAACGCCGGCTGCGTCTGCGCAACGGGCGCCGGCGCGGGCGGTTGGCGACGGGCCAGCGTCATCGCCAGCGCGCCGAGCACCACGGCAAGCACGATCAGCGCCCCTGCGGCGATACGAGTCAGATTCGGCATGATTCGCTGCCTTTCCGGTACGGCGCACGGCGCGCGGATTCACGGGTCTCGCGTGCGTGATATGGACGATGCAAGCGCAGTGTCGCGATCACAGCACATACCCCGGGTTGAGTTGAACCATCGACGTGCTCGTCAATCGCGACGGCAACGCCGCATCGAGCAGCGGAATCGGCGGGACGAGCGGATGGCTCCCGTAGTCGTACGTGAGCGTGACGGTGACGCAGCGCATCGTCGCGTCGAACGTACATGCCGCCCAGCTCGCGTCGCAGTTCGCCCTGGCCGCGAGCCAGTTCGTCAGACTCGACGCGGCCTGGCAGGCGGCCGCCGTGCGATCGTCGAGCGCCGTCTTCACGTCTTGCGCCTGCTGGTAGTTCAGCGCAGCGCGCGCGCCCTCTTCGGCTGCGAGCGTCAGGCTTTGCTGCGCGACGAAAATCAGGCTGAACGTCACGATCGCGTAAAAGATCATGAAGAAGAACGGAAACACCAGCGCGAACTCGACCGCGCTCGAGCCGCGCTGACGGGACGAAGATCCGCGCGCGCCATGGCGTCGAGGAGCGGGCGGCAGCGGTTGCATCGGCGTGTTCAACGTCAGCCTCCCCGGATGCATCGCGAGGCCAGCACGCCGAGCGCCGCGACGCCGAGGCACGTGACATAAGGCGTCGCGCGATGGCCGCGCAACGCGAATGTGGCCAAGCCGCCGCTGCCAGGCGCGGCAGGCCACGTTCGTGTCGCGACTAGCAGCGCGAGCGAATGCAGCCCGGCCATGACGGTCGCCGCGACCCAGAGCCCCGGCAGCGCATGCGCGCCACACCACGCGCCGAGCACGGCGAACGCTTTGACGTCGGCGGCACCCATCACGCGCAGCGCGTAAAACGGCAGCAGCGCCGCGAAGCCGAGCAGCGCGCCCAACGCGGCTCGCCCAGGCGGCACGCCGAACGGCGCACGCACGGTGAACGCGCATGCGAACGCCGCGGCCAGCCCAACGGCGATCCACGCATTCGCGACGCGTCGATGACGAAGGTCGCTCACCGCCGCCGTCGTTGTCCATGCAACGAACAGAAGAATTTCGATCCATGCAGCCATAAGAATCCAGCAGGCAATAGCGAGCAATGCGAAGCTTTCTGAAAGCTCGCATGACATCAAATCGTTTGAACAGACGCAAAGACTCCGCGAGCGTCGTGCGCGGACGCTCGCATCGTGATGCTTTGGAAATAACCTGATTGAGTCTTTACGACGATTTCGCCGGTGTGCTCGACGAAATGATTCCAGCAATGGAGTCGAACAGATTCGACAGATTGGTCCCGACCGAACCGGCAGCCGTTGCGATTGCGATGGCTACCACCCCCGCAATCAGGCCATATTCGATTGCCGTCACGCCCTCGTTGTTTGTCAGAAACCGGCTGATGATGTTTTTCACGTTGTAACCCTCGGACTTTCCATATTCGTTACTGGGGATGCGGCTCGCGCCGCCCGCAGTGGCATTGTCGTGGGCGTTCTCGTGTGCCCTTTATGTTTCTCTACGCTGGCGTTTACAGATTTTTTCCTGCGCGAGATGTGCCGGCTTTATAACCGAGCAACGATTTGTAAGCAATCCTGACGCGTGACGACTATCCGTGCCTGTTGCGTTTGAACATTTAGCACTTGCTTTAGCGTACCGGCAGTCTGTGCGTCGCAGCACATAGGGCTAACCATGAGTTAGAACGCTTGCACTAAGCACCCGTTTAAGCCGTTTGTTTCAAGCATCGCGTTACGCAGCGTTACCCGTCCTCACGTAACGAATCCCCCTTGCTGTTACGTTACGCCGCCGTTCGCCTCCTTGTCTTCCAATCACGTTAGCGTTCCTTATCAGTTTTCATGCGAGCCGCGCGATGGCTCGCGAACGCGCGCCCGTGCTGAGTTGAAACGCGCTGCGCAAGTCGATGCCGCAAATCGCCACACGGGTTGGCACAGACGTTGCAGATAGGGCGCCCGGCATCACTCGACACAAACGGCATATCCGAGGACGAAATGAAAATTCAAACGACACAAGGCCTGGTACGTGCATCGATGATCGCAGCCGCGGTGACGGCAATGTTGTCTCTTGCCGCTTGCGGCGGCTCGGGATCGTTGAGCCAAGGCACGGGGAGCGGCGGCAAAGGCGCGATTTCGACGGGAGGCACGAGCGGTTTAGGAGCCGGCGGTTCAGGCGGTTCGGACGGTAGCGGTTCGGGAAGCAGCGCTTCGGGCGACAACGGTTCGGCGGGCGCGGGCGGCACTGCAAGCAACGGTTCGGGCGATGGCTCCGGCAGCGGATCGGGCAGCGGATCAGGCGGCAACGGTGGATCGAATCCGACGCCGAAGGCAGCCAACCAGATCGGCAACGTCGTTGCCGGCGCAGGTGGCGTCGTTGCCGACGCGGGCTCGACGGTATCGGGTGTCGGCGAGGTGATCGGCGCGCAGACGCTGCCGGGCGTCGGCAACGGAACGACTCAGGCGGCGGGCGCCGTGGTCTCGGATCTCGGCGCGGCTGTGTCGACGCTGGGCAACGGCGTCGCGCAGGGGCTCGGTGAACTGGGCGCATCGGCCGATCCCGTCGGCACGACGGTCGCAAGCGTCGGCGGCGTGGTGAGCAATGCGGGCAGCGCGGTGACGAGCACCGGCGATCTCGTGAAAAGCCTCGGCAGCGGACAACTCGCACCGCTCGCAGCCGTGACGAACCCGCTCGGGGACGCGGTCGAGATGGTCGGCGGCGCGGTGACGAACGGCGGCGGCACGCTGACAGGCGCGCTGTCGTCGGGTCCCGTGCAGCAGGTCACGCAACAGGTCAGCACGGCCATCACGCCGATCACGTCGATGCTCGCGGCAACCACGCAGACGGTCGGCAACACGACGGGCATCGGCGCGCCCGTCGACGGCCTGCTGTCGACGCTCGGCGGGCAGCTCGCGAAGACGGGCGGCATCGTCGCCTCGACGGGCGGCAATCCCGTATCGACGGGTCTCGGCAACGTCGTCGCCGATACGGGCAAGACCACGATCGCAGTCGGTGGACTGCTGCAAGGCGGCGCGGCTGGCGGCAATCCGCTGGGCGCAGTAACGGGCGCGCTTGGCGGGCTCGCAGGCGGCGCGGGCGGCGGCAACCCGCTCGGCGCGGTGACGGGCGCGCTCGGAAGCGTTGCAGGCGGTGCGGGCGGCACCAGTCCGCTCGGCGCTATCACGGGTGCCGTCACGGGCGCGGCAGGCAACTTGACGGGCAGCGCAGGCAACGCGAGCGGCGGCAATCCGCTGTCCGCCGTGACGAGCGCCGTCACGGTCGTCGTCTCGACGGTAACGGGCACGCTCAACGCGCCCGCCATCGCCGCGCCGACGCCGTCGACCTCGTCCGCGCCAACGCCGTCGGCTTCGTCCGCGCCCGGCGGGCTGTCGCTCACGTCGACGGCGGGCGTCAACGCGAGCGCTCCGTCGAATCCGCTTTCCGCGGTCACGTCGCTCGTCGGCGGCGTGCTCGGCGGCGGCGCGAAGAAGTAGCGGCCGCGTCGGGGCGCGGCAGCCTGCTCGCGTCCCGGCCCCCCAGGCGCACGTCGATACAGGCAGCACGCTGCCTGCGTCGTGCGCGGCCGCGTCGGCAACCGCCGCGGCCTTTCACCCAACGCTTCAAGCCAACGAAGTTTTCAGGCGACATCCACAAGACAAAGAGGAGCATTCCATGCACACGCAACGTCTTCTTATTTCTCATGCCGCGCGCGCCACGGTCCCGTCGCTGCGCGCCCCGCTTTCCGCGTTCGCGCTCGCGTGCCTGCTCGCGGCTTGCGGCGGCCACAGCGTCACCTCCGGGCCGTCGCCCGCGCCCACGCCGTCGAGCGGCACGGGCACGACGGGCGGCAGCGGCACGGCGACTACGGGCACGTCGGGCGCGGTATCGACGCTGGCCAAGACAGTTGACGACCTCGGCGACACGATCGGCTCGACGAGCGTGCCGGGCGTCTCGCCGCAAGTCACGCAAGGGCTCGGCAACACGGTATCCGGCGCGGGCGGGACGGTCGGCGCGCTCGCGGACGCCGTCAGCAACGGCCTCGGGCAAATCGGCTCGACCTCCGACCCGGTCGGCACCACCGTCGCGGGACTCGGCCCCGTCGTCAGCTCGACGGGCGGCGTCGTGCACGGCCTTGCGGAGACCGTCGATGGTCTCGGCACGGGCACTCTCGCGCCGCTCTCGCCCGTCACGACACCCGTGGCCGGCGTGCTCGACAGCGTGGGCAACGCACTCGACGCAGCCGGCGCGGGTGGCTCCAGTCCGCTCGGCGCGTCGCTGTCGTCGGTGCCCGTTCAGCAGGTAACGCAACCGCTCAGCACCGCGATCACCCCGCTCGTGATCGCGCTCGGCCAGGCGACGCAAGCCGTCGGCACGACGACGGGGCTCGGCCAGCCAGTTTCGGGCGTGCTCGCGCAGATCGGCGGCGCGTTGCAGAACACGGGCGCGACCGTTGGCAGTACCACGCAAAATCCGCTCGGCGCGGATGTGGGCCTGCTCGTCGGCTCGCTGGGCAACACGGTGACGAACGCAGGCGGCCTCGTGAATCCCAACGGGCCGAATGGCTATGCGCCGATTCCCGGGCTGATCGTGAGCCTCGTCGGCGGACCGGCGGCTGTCGTCAGACCGGGGCCGCCGCCCTCGTCCGCGCTCGGTCCGCTTGGCCCGCTCGATGGCGTGCTGTCGAGCATCGGCCTGGGCGGCAACCCGCTCGGCTCCGCGACGACGCTGCTCGGTGGTGCACCGGTGCAAGGCGCAACGGGGACGACGGGCGCAGCGACGGGCGCGGGGTCGCTGTCGACGGTGACGAGCGCGCCCGGCGGCGGTGCGTCGAGCGGCAGTCCGCTCGCGCCCGTGACCAGCATCGTCGGCGCGCTCACAGGCACGCTCGCCGCCGCGGCCGGAAGCGGCACGACAGGCGGCGGTGCATCGCTGATCGGCGGACTCGTGCCGTCGGTGAAGAAGTAAAGCGCTCACGCAAACGAAGCGCGTGCTTCGCGCCAGACGGAGCACGCGACGCTGCGGCAACCGCGAAACCCGGCGTCGCAATGCGCGCGTGCCCGATGCGCGGGCAACGATCTCGCGCACGCGAGCGGCAGCAGCAGCAGAAGCAACGAAGCACGAAAGAAGCCGCAGCCGCACCACCACACGAAGCACACAAAACAAGACACGCGTCACATAAGCAGGCGCGACGCCCAGCCAGGCACCGCACCCGCAACGACAAAAACAGGCCAACGAGGACCCAACCGATGAAACTCGGTCACAAGCAATGGACACTGTTGCTCGCGGCAGCAATCGTGAGCACGACACAGACACACGCGCAAACGCGCCCGATCGTCAGCGGCAATCCGCTCGATGCGCTTCCGCAAATCAAGGCGCCCGACAAAGGACCCAGCGCGACGACGCAGATCCAGCCTCAAGCGCCGCAGCTTCAGGAACTGCTCGCGCGGCATCTCACGCCCGCAAAGTTTCAGGTCCAAGGCGTGAAGTCGATTCCCTTCGACGAGGTCGCGCAGCGCTTCACGCCGCTCGTCGGCAAGGACATCACGATCGGCGAACTGATCGAAGTCGCGAACGGCGTCACGCGTCTGTACCAGGAGCGCGGCTATGCGTTGTCGTTCGCGTTCGTGCCGGCGCAGACGTTCGAAAACGGCGTCGTGCGCGTGACGATCGTCGAGGGCTACGTCTCGAACGTGAAGATCACCGGCAAGCCCGGCAAGACGGAGGACAAGCTGCGCGCGATCGCCGCGCACATCACGGCCGACCGGCCGCTGCGCCGCGCGACCTTCGAGCGCACTATCAACGTGATGGGTCTCTTGCCCGGCGTGAAAGTCACGGCGAACGTGCCGCCGCCGCAAAGCACCGACGGCGCGACGACGCTCGAACTGAGCGTCGACAGCAAGCCTTTCGACATCAGCACGGGCATCGACTTCAATCACCCGGGCGTCCAGGGCCTGCTGACGGCGACGGAGAACGGGCTCACGTCGCTTGGCGAGCAGCTCAGCGTATCGGCGCTGCTGCCGAAGGGCCGCGACAACGTCACGTATCTCGCGGCGCACGGCGCGCTGCCCATCGGCACGGGCGGCATGACCGCGAAGATCGACGCATCGCACTATCGCGGCAATCCGAAGAACAACCCCGGCCTGCCCTCGTTCGTGGAACGCACGGTGATCAACGACAGGATCGGCGGCTCGCTGTCGTATCCGCTGATGCTGAGCAACACGCGCAGCCTGACGGGCACCATGACGGCGTATGCATCGCACGACGAAGACCGCTTCAACAACACGATCACGGGCGCGGCCATCGGGCTGCGCTCGCAGGTACGCGTGCTTCAGATGCAAGCCGACTATGCGCAAGTGCAGACAGGCCAGGTGCGCAAGGTCAGCATCAACGTCGCGAAAGCGTTCGACATACTCGGCGCAGGCAAGGCCGGCGACTCGAACATCCCCGGCACGACGACCGTCAATCCCGCTTCGATCACGTTCGTGCGCACGGGCGCGAGCGTGTCGCAAACCAACGAGTGGCCGTTCGGCATCGGCACGTCGGTCGCCGCGACGGCGCAATACAGCCCCGACACGCTGCCGACTTCCGAACAGATTTCGTTCGGCGCGCAACGCTTCGCGCAGGGCTATCAGCCGGGCGAGACATCGGGCGATTCGGGCTGGGGCGCATCGTTCGAAATCAATCGCGCGGTCGCGCTGGGGTTCACGTATCTGCGCACGCTCACGCCGTATGCTTCGTTCGACATCGCGCGCGTCTATCTGCATGCGGGCACGCCACAGCCGAACAGGCTGTCATCCGTTGCGATCGGCTTTCGGCTCTCCGACGCGAAGTACTACAGCCTCGATCTTTCGCTGGCGAAAGCAGTCGGCGATGCGCCCATCGAAAGCGCGTCGCGCAGTCCGCGCGTCAATGCGACGTTCTCGTATCAGCTGAACTGACGGCGGCATCGCAACCATGAAGCGCTCGCGAAATGGCGGCTTCGATTAGAGGCTTCACTATCAAACGACGCGCACGCTTTCACGTATTCTGCCCTCTCCAACGCAACACATAAAAGGCAGGGCGCCACCTCGCATCGATATTCTCACGGCGCCGCGCGAGTCCCGATCGCGACGATTTTCAACAAGGAGGAAGACGATGACATCACTCGCCCAGCTCGCGCATTCCGCGCTCGGCAAGACGTTGAAACAGGTGGCTGTTGCGGGCGTGCTGCTCGCCGGCGCCGTCACGGCATTCGCGCAGGCCGACAGTCCCGTCGGCACATGGCAAACCATCGACGATCACACGGGCCAGCCCAAGGCGCTCGTGCAGATCACGCAGGACGCGAACGGCACGCTGAGCGGCAAGGTCATCAAGGGACTCAACCCGAACGATCAGCCCGACCGGCGCTGCACCTCCTGCACGGACGCGCGCAAGGATCAGCCGATTCTCGGCATGACGATCATCAACGATATGAAAAAGGACGGCGACAACTGGGACGGCGGGCAGATTCTCGACCCGGAGAACGGCAAGCTCTACAAGTGCAAGATGCATGTAGAAGACGGTGGACAGAAGCTCGTGGTGCGCGGCTATATCGGCGTATCGCTGCTGGGACGCTCGCAGACGTGGGTCCGGCAGAACTGATGCAGCGGCGCGGCGCTTCGTTCTCGACGACGAAGCACGACTGCAAAAAAGCCGGCCTGGCGATTACTCTCGCGAGGCCGGCTTTTCGTTATTGCGTGCGTTCAATTCGTTCGATCCGTCAAGCCGCATTCATGAAGGGACTGGAGTAGTCGAACACCAGCGGCGCCGCGGGCGCGCCCGATGACGGGAACAACGGCGTGGCGGGCGTGACCGGTTGCGCGGTGGCCGCATCGTTTTCGGCTGACCCAACTGCGTTCGGCCCGTGGATGCGCATGCGCGCTTCCATCGTGTTGCACAGTTCGCTGCCGGCATCGCCGAACAGCTGGTCCATCACGCGCTTCAGCACGCCTGCCTTATGCCACGCCTTGAAGCGGCGGTGACAGGTTTGATACGACGGGTATTTGCGCGGCATTGCGGACCAGGTGGCGCCGCTATAGATCACCCAAAGCACGCCGTTGAGCACGGAGCGGGTGTTGGCGAGTGGCCGGCCGCGCAGCTCGGAACGCGGGCGCAGTTCCGGCAGCAGCGGCGCGACCTGCTGCCATTCTTCGTCGGTGATATCACGGTAAGGGGTCATGTTTTCTCCTTCGTCAAGGGTGCCTCGACGATATAGAGTTGACCCACTACCGGATATCAGACCAATCCGAATCCTGAAAATGCACGGCTAGCCGCTGCCACAAGGGTCAGCGCGGGTTGCGCTATCCCAAACGGCGTGCCGTCCGAAGCAGATCGATCAGGTGAGCGATGTATCGACGATCCGTCGCGGCGCATCCAGATACTCCTGCGACTGCATCTCGACGATACGCGACACCGTGCGCGTGAACTCATTGGCCATCGGCCCTTCCGTGTAGAGTTCTTCGGGCTGCACGGCCGCGGACATCAGCAGCTTGACCTTGTGATCGTAGAAGACGTCGATGAGCCACGTGAAGCGCCGCGCTTCCGATTGCATGCGAGGCGTCATCTGCGGAATGCCGGAAAGGATCACCGCATGGAAGCGGCTCGCCAGCTCGAGGTAGTCGTTTTGCGAACGCGGGCCGCCGCACAGCGTCGCGAAATCGAACCAGACGACGCCGTCCGCGCGCCGCAGCGCCTTCAGCTCGCGCTTCTCGATGTGCAGCAGCGGGCTTTCGTCGGGCACGGCCGCGAGCTTCGCGAACGCATCGCGCAACGCCTTGTCGGCGGCGGCGCCGAGCGGCGTGTGATACACCTCCACCTGCGACAGTGTGCGCCTGCGGTAATCGATGCCCGCGTCGACATTGACCACGTCGAGCCTGCTCTTGATGAGCTCGATCGCGGGCAAGAGACGGTCGCGATGCAGACCATCGGGATACAGCGTGTCGGGATCGTAGTTGGACGTCATCACAAACTGCACGCCATTCGTGAACAGGCGGTCGAGCAGGCGATACAGGATCATCGCGTCCGCGATATCGGACACGTGGAACTCGTCGAAGCAGATCAGCCGGTAGCGCTTCGCGATGCGCCGCGCGAGTTCGTCGAGTGGATCGGCCTGGCCTTTGAGTTCTTCGAGTTCGCGATGGACCTCTCGCATGAACTCGTGAAAATGCAGACGCGTCTTACGCACGAGCGGCACAACCGCATAGAAGCTGTCCATCAGGAAGCTCTTTCCGCGCCCCACGCCGCCCCACATATAGACGCCCTTCGGCAGATCAGGGTGCATGATCAGCTTCATAAAGGCATTCGGACGACGCGCCTTATACGCAGTCCACTCTTCATAGCACCGCTGCAGACGATCGACGGCGGCGCGTTGCGCCGGATCGGACTCGTATCCCCGTGTCTGCAGTTCCTGTTCGTAGTATTCGGTGACGTTCATTATGTGACGCAGCAATGAAGAAGGCGGGAGGGATTGAACCCACCCGCCTTCGTCGTGATTCGCGTTTGCCCGGATAAGACTCCGGGCAGAAGCTACTTACATATTCAGCGCGCGCTTGTCGACGGCGAGCGCCGCTTCACGCATCACTTCAGACAGCGACGGGTGCGGATGGCAGATGCGGCCGATGTCTTCCGACGCAGCCTTGAACTCCATCGCCACGGCGGCTTCGGCGATCAGATCCGACGCATTCGCGGAGATGATGTGCACGCCGAGCAGCTCGTCCGTCTTCGCATCGGCGATCATCTTGACGAAGCCATCCGCCTTGTTGATACCGAGCGCGCGGCCGTTCGCCATGAACGGGAACTGGCCCGTCTTGATCTCGCGGCCTTCCGCCTTCAGCTGCTGTTCCGTCTTGCCGACCCACGCGATTTCCGGTTCCGTGTAGATGACCCACGGAACGCAGTTGTAGTCGATGTGCGGCTTCTGGCCGTCGATGATCTCGGCCACCAGCACGCCTTCGTCTTCGGCCTTGTGCGCGAGCATCGGGCCGCGCACCACGTCGCCGATCGCGTACACGTTCGGCACCGACGTCGCGCAGTGGTCGTCGACGTCGATGAAGCCGCGCTCGTTCGCCTTGAGGCCGATCGCCTCGAGGCCCAGGTTATCCGTGTTCGGCACGCGGCCGATCGACACGATCAGGCGGTCGGCGTCGAGCGTCTGCGCGTTGCCGTCCTTGTCCGTGTACGCGAGCGACACGCTGTTGCCCGAGTTTTTCACTTCGCTGATCTTCACGCCGAGCTGAATGTCGAGGCCCTGCTTCTTGAACTGCTTGGCGGCTTCCTTCGCGAGCGCCTGGTCGGCGGTGCCGAGGAATTCCGGCAGCACTTCGAGCACGGTTACTTCCGAGCCCAGACGGCGCCACACCGAGCCCAGCTCGAGGCCGATCACGCCTGCGCCGATCACGGCGAGCTTCTTCGGCACTTCGGTGAACGACAGCGCGCCTTCGTTGTCGGCGACGATCTTGTTGTCGACGGGGACGTTCGGCAGGTGACGCGCCTTCGAGCCCGTCGCGATGATCACGTTCTTCGCCGTGACCACTTCGGTTTCGCCTTCGCCCGACACTTCGATCTGCACGCCGGCGTCCGTCTTGCCCGTGAACTTGCCGTGACCCTTGAGCCACGTGATCTTGTTCTTGCGGAACAGGAACTCGATGCCCTTCGTCATCTTGTCGACGATGCCTTCCTTGCGGGCCAGCATCTTCGTGATGTCGACCTTCACGTTTTCCACGACGATGCCGTGGTCCGCGAGGTGATGCGACGCGTTCTCGAACTCTTCCGACGATGCGAGCAGCGCCTTCGACGGAATGCAGCCGACGTTCAGGCACGTGCCGCCCAGCTTGAGCGCGCCGGCCGGGTTCTTCCACTTCTCGATACAGGCAACCGTCTTGCCGAGCTGCGCGGCGCGAATGGCTGCGATATAGCCGCCGGGACCGGCACCGATCACGACGACGTCAAATTCTTTGGACATGACTATCCTTTTGATGGCTAGCCGACGCGGCCGCGCTTCGCGGCGCGCGTGGCTTCAGGTACTGCGGAAATGCGAGAGGCACTGTCCTCATATCACGACGGCGGCGCGCGGTTTCAAGCCGCGGCCGCGTCGCGAGACAGGCATTACAGGTCGAGCAGCAGACGAGCCGGATCTTCCAGCGCGTCCTTCATCGCTACCAGCGACAGGACGGCTTCGCGGCCGTCGATGATACGGTGGTCGTACGACAGCGCCAGATAGTTCATCGGGCGGATCACGATCTGGCCGTTTTCGACAACGGCGCGTTCCTTCGTCGCGTGCACGCCGAGGATCGCCGATTGCGGCGGGTTGATGATCGGCGTCGACAGCATCGAGCCGAACACGCCGCCGTTCGAGATCGAGAACGTGCCGCCCGTCATTTCTTCGATCGACAGCTTGCCGTCACGTGCCTTCGCGCCGAACTCGGCGATCTTCTTCTCGATGTCGGCGAGGCTCATCTGATCCGCGTTGCGCAGGATCGGCACCACCAGACCGCGCGGCGAGCCGACCGCGATACCGATGTCGAAGTAGCCGTGATAGACGATGTCGTTGCCGTCGATCGACGCGTTCACGAGCGGGAACTTCTTCAGCGCGTGGACAGCCGCCTTCACGAAGAACGACATGAAGCCGAGCTTCACGCTGTGTTCCTTCTCGAACTTGTCCTTGTACTTGTTGCGCAGATCCATCACGGGCGCCATGTTCACTTCGTTGAACGTCGTGAGGATGGCGTTGGTCTGCTGCGACTCGAGCAGACGCTCGGCGATACGCGCGCGCAGACGCGACATCGGCACGCGCTGTTCCGGACGGTCCTTCAGCCACTGCTCGGCCGATGCCGGCGCGCCGACTTGCGGCAGCGACGGCTTCGCGGCACGTGCGGGCGCTGCGGCGGGTGCCGGCGCAGCCTTCGCAGCCGGTGCCGCGGCGCCTGCGCCCAGCACGTCCTGCTTCGTGATGCGGCCGTCGCGGCCCGTGCCGGCGACGTCGCCTGCTGCGATGCCCTTCTCGGCCATGATCTTCGTCGCGGCCGGCGATGCCGTCGCGCTTGCGCCTGCAACAGCCGCGGCCTGCGCAGGAGCGGCAGCCGCCGTTGCCGGCTCGGCTTGCGGAGCCGGCTTCACTTCGGCTTCGACAGCCGCTTCGCCCGGCTTGCCTTCCGTGTCGATCTTCGCGATCACTTCGTCGGCGACCACGATATCGCCGTCGTTCTTGATGACTTGCGCGAGCACGCCCGCCGACGGAGCCGGCACTTCGAGCACGACCTTGTCGGTTTCGATTTCGATCAGGATTTCATCCTGGGCGACGGCTTCGCCCGGCTTCTTCTTCCACTGCAGCATCGTCGCTTCCGAGACCGACTCGGACAGCTGGGGAACCTTGACTTCAACAATAGCCATTTGATTTCTCTGAATACGTATCGGGTGACAACGAACCTTGTGCGAGCCGCGTCTGATTGGTGCGCGTGCTATCGCGCTTACATGGGTGTTTCAGACGCGGGGCGGGAAAGCGCTCAGCGCTTTCCCGGTTCGCTCTCGTTGGTTATTTAACGATGGACGCGCCTTTCAGGCGGCCAAACGCGCCTTCGACCAGCGCCTTCTGCTGCTCGTAGTGCTTCGCGTAGTAGCCGACAGCCGGCGAGGCCGAAGCGGGACGGCCGCTGTACGCGAGCTTCTGTCCTTCCTTCATGCCTTCGCGCAGGTGATGCTCGATGTAGAACCACGGGCCCTGATTCTGCGGCTCGTCCTGCACCCACACCACTTCGGTTGCGTTGTCGTACTTCTTCAGTTCCGCTTCGAACTGCTTGTGCGCGAACGGATAGAGCTGTTCGATACGGAAGATCGCGACGTCCTGTGCCTTCGCTTCGCGGCGATGCGCGACGAGGTCGTAGTACACGCGGCCCGAGCAGACCAGCACGCGCTTGACCTTCTTCGCATCGATCGACGCGTCCGTTTCGCCGAGCACCGGCTGAAACGAGCCCTTCGCCAGTTCCGACAGATCCGACACGGCTTCCTTGTGACGCAGCAGCGACTTCGGCGTGAAGACGATGAGCGGCTTGCGGAACAGACGGATCATCTGACGGCGCAGCAGATGGAAGATCTGCGCCGGCGTGGTCGGCTGGGCGACCTGCATGTTGTGGTCTGCGCACAGTTGCAGGAAGCGCTCGATACGCGCCGACGAGTGCTCCGGACCCTGGCCTTCGTAGCCGTGCGGCAGCAGCATCGTCAGGCCCGACACGCGGCCCCACTTCACTTCGCCCGACGAGATGAACTGGTCGATCACGACCTGCGCGCCGTTGACGAAGTCGCCGAACTGCGCTTCCCATGCGACGAACGTATTCGGTTCCGCCGTCGAGTAGCCGTATTCGAAGCCGAGCACGGCTTCTTCCGACAGCACCGAGTCGATCACCGAGAACTTCGCCTGGTTTTCAGCGATGTTCTGCAGCGGAACGTACGTGCCGCCGTCCCAGCGCTCGCGGTTCTGGTCGTGCAGCACCGCGTGACGGTGCGTGAACGTGCCGCGGCCCGAGTCCTGGCCCGTCAGGCGCACGGCGTAGCCCGATGCGACCAGCGATGCGAATGCCAGATGCTCGCCCATGCCCCAGTCGAGGGACGCCTCGCCACGGCCCATCGCGCGGCGATCGTTGATCACACGCTCGACGAGCGGGTGCAGCTTGAAGCCTTCCGGAACCGTCGTGATGCGCTCGGCCAGACGCTTCAGCTCGGCGAGCGGCACAGCCGTGTCGGCGGCATCCGTCCACTTGCGGTTCAGGAACGGCACCCAGTCGACCGCGTACTTGCTCTTGTAGTTCGACAGGACGGGGTCGACCGTGTGGTGGCCTTCGTCCATTGCCTTGCGGTAAGCCTTGACGAACTCATCGCCTTCGGTGGCGGTGATGACGCCCTGCTGCACCAGCTTTTCGGCGTACAGCGCACGGGTGCCCGGGTGCTTCGCGATCGTCTTGTACATCAGCGGCTGCGTGACAGCCGGCGTGTCCTGCTCGTTGTGGCCCAGCTTGCGGAAGCAGATGATGTCGAGCACGACATCCTTGTGGAACTGCATCCGGAAGTCGATGGCCAGCTGCGTCGCCAGCACGACGGCTTCCGGATCGTCGCCGTTCACGTGCAGAACGGGCGCCTCGATCATCTTGACGACGTCCGAGCAATACAGCGTCGAACGCGCGTCACGCGGGTCGGACGTCGTGAAGCCAATCTGGTTGTTGATGACGATGTGCAGCGTGCCGTGCGTGCCGTAGCCGCGCGTTTGCGCGAGGTTCAGCGTTTCCATCACGACGCCTTGGCCCGCGAAGGCGGCGTCGCCGTGAATCTGCACGGGCAGCACCTGCAGGCCCTGCTCGTCGCCGCGGCGGTCCATGCGGGCCTTCGCCGAGCCCTCGACTACCGGGTTCACGATTTCGAGGTGCGACGGGTTGAACGCGAGCGACAGGTGAACCGGGCCGCCTTCCGTGGCGATATCCGACGAGAAGCCCTTGTGGTACTTCACGTCGCCTGCCGGCAGGTCGTCGACGTGCTTGCCTTCGAATTCGGCGAAGAGGTCGGCGGGCATCTTGCCCAGCGTGTTGACCAGCACGTTCAGACGGCCGCGGTGCGCCATGCCGATGACGATTTCCTGCACGCCGTTCTTGCCTGCGTGATGCACGACTTCGTCCATCGACGCGATAAAGCTTTCGCCGCCTTCCAGCGAGAAGCGCTTCTGACCGACGTACTTGGTGTGCAGGAAGCGCTCGAGGCCTTCCGACGCCGTCAGACGGTTCAGGATGTGCTTCTTCTTGTCGTTCGAGAAGTTCGGCGTCGAGCGGATCGACTCGAGCTTCTCCTTCCACCAGCGCTTCTGCTCCGGATCGCTCAGGTACATGTACTCGGCGCCGATCGTGCCGCAGTACGTGTCGCGCAACGCCTTGACGATGTCGCGCAGCGAAGCCTGCTCAAAACCGAAGTACAGGTTGTTCGTGTTGAACACCTGATCCATGTCGGCTTCGGTGAAGTCGTAGAACGCGGGTTCGAGCTCGGGAATGTTCGGACGTTCGCGGCGCTTCAGAGGATCGAGGTTGGCCCATTGCGAGCCGAGGAAGCGATATGCGCCGATGAGGGACTGCACATAAACCTGCTTTCGCGCGGTCGTGAGGTCTTCGCCGGCGACTCGCGGAAGGAACGCATTGGCCTTCGCGCGTTGAGCAAACGATTCGACGATCGGGCCGTGGGCCACATCGTTGGCCGCGGTGCCATCCGATGCAGGGACGTTCTGCAATGCGTCGAAATAGTTGCGCCAGGTCTCGGGCACTGACGCGGGATTGTCGAGATATGCTTCGTACAACTCTTCTACGTACGGAGCATTGCCGCCGAACAGATACGAGTTCGACTGGAATTGCTTCATCATTTTACGCTCACCTTTCTTCGAGCTTCTCGAGAAATAGCGGGTTACTGAACCTTCCGCGACACGGCCTGACCGTTTAGCGGATTGCGCGAATCAAGTCTTGCTTGGAAGGACCTAAAACTTGCATTCGCCGGAGCATATCACATAACCAATGGTTGATATAGGACAGCTCCCAATTGAAATCCCCGTCCCACGGGGCTTTGCGGCAAGTTTTATGCTTTCGCAACAGTCTTTGCCGCACTGCGCAAGAATATTCTAGGCGCATATTCGAACACCGTCCGACGAGGTGCCACGCGCAATGTAAAAAGCCGCCCGAAGGCGGCTTTTTACTGACGCATGAAACACATGCCCGCACAGGCACGCGACCTTAGCTGGCTGTTGCTTCGCGGCTCGCGCGGCGACGCTCGTGCTCCTTCAGGTGACGCTTGCGCAGACGGATGCTTTGCGGCGTCACTTCGACGAGTTCGTCGTCGTCGATGAATTCGACCGCGTATTCCAGCGACATCTGGATCGGCGGAACGAGACGCACGGCTTCGTCGGTGCCCGACGCGCGCACGTTGGTCAGCTGCTTGCCCTTGATCGGGTTCACGACGAGGTCGTTGTCGCGGCTGTGAATGCCGATGATCATGCCTTCGTACAGCGCATCGCCCGGCTTCACGAACATGCGGCCGCGATCCTGCAGCTTCCACAGCGCGTAGGCAACAGCCGCGCCGTCGTCCTGCGAGATCAGCACGCCGTTGCGACGCTCGCCGAGCGACCCTTCCTTCAGCGGCAGGTACTCGTCGAACACGTGGCTCATCAGGCCCGTGCCGCGCGTGAGCGTCATGAATTCGCCCTGGAAGCCGATCAGGCCACGTGCCGGAATGCGGTATTCGAGACGCGTGCGGCCGCGGCCGTCCGACGCCATGTCCAGCATTTCGCCCTTGCGGCGACCCAGTTCTTCCATAACGCCGCCCTGGTGCGCGTCTTCGACGTCGACCGTCAGCAGTTCGTACGGCTCGTGCTTCACGCCGTCGACTTCCTGCAGCACCACGCGCGGACGCGACACGGCCAGCTCATACCCTTCGCGGCGCATGTTCTCGACCAGGATCGTGAGGTGCAGTTCGCCGCGGCCCGACACTTCGAACACCGTTTCGTCGCCCGTGTCCTTCACGCGCAGCGCGACGTTGTGGTTCAGCTCCTTCATCAGGCGATCGCGGATCTGGCGGCTCGTGACGAACTTGCCTTCCTTGCCCGCGAGCGGCGACGAGTTGACGAGGAAGTTCATTGTCAGCGTCGGTTCGTCGACGGTGATCATCGGCAGCGCTTCGGGATTGTCGGGCGCGCAGATCGTCGCGCCGATGCCGACGTCTTCGATGCCGTTGATCAGCACGATGTCGCCCGCTTGCGCCTCATCGACCTGGACGCGCTCCAGGCCCTTGAACGACAGCACCTGGTTGATCTTGCGGTTCAGGCTCTCGCCTTCCGGACCGAAGCGCAGCGCCACCTGCTGGCCCGGCCTGATGCGGCCGCGCGTGATGCGGCCCACGCCGATACGGCCGACGTACGTCGAGTAGTCGAGCGACGTGATCTGCAGCTGCAGCGGGCCGTCCGGATCGGCCGGACGCACGGGCACATGCTCGAGAATCGCTTCGAACAGCGGGCGCATGTCGCCGTCGCGCACGCTCGGATCGAGGCCGGCGTAGCCGTTCAGGCCCGACGCGTATACGACCGGGAAGTCGAGCTGCTCTTCCGTCGCGCCGAGCTTGTCGAACAGCTCGAACGTCTGGTTGATCACCCAGTCGATGCGCGCGCCCGGGCGGTCGATCTTGTTGACCACGACGATCGGCTTGAGGCCCAGCGCGAGCGCCTTCTTCGTGACGAAACGGGTTTGCGGCATCGGGCCTTCGACGGCGTCGACGAGCAGCAGCACCGAGTCGACCATCGACAGCACGCGCTCCACTTCGCCGCCGAAGTCGGCGTGGCCCGGGGTGTCGACGATATTGATGTGCGTGCCTTCGTATTCGACTGCGCAGTTCTTGGCGAGAATCGTGATGCCGCGCTCTTTTTCGATGTCGTTCGAGTCCATCACGCGTTCCGCGATCTGCTGGTTTTCGCGGAAGGTGCCGGACTGGCGGAGCAGCTGGTCGACGAGCGTGGTCTTGCCGTGGTCGACGTGAGCAATGATGGCGATGTTGCGGAGAGCGCGGGACATAGGAACCTGGAGACGCTTGATACGAGTGGAGTGCGCCACCTGCCCAGCTACCTCGCCAAGCCCAAAGCGCACTTTTGGGAGCCAAAAATTATAGCACGCGCGCATGACGCGTTTCTGGTATTCCCCGATGGCGTGCCCCATTGTCTCGATAACGCGACGCGCGCGCCCTGCCCGCCCGCCGCGCCGGACAAGCTTTCTCCCGGCTTTCACCCGGCATGAGATAGATCCTTGCCTAAGCTGTAATAACGCTTGCCGCGTCAATTAATCGATTCTACAATCGTGCATAGTCAACCATTGCAGTCGCACGAGAATCATGACCGAACCGTCCAACACGCCATCGCCCGAGGTCAGCGAATACCAATTAGGCGAAAGCGTCGGCTATCTGATTTCGCGCGTGAAATCGGCGATGTCGAACCTCGTGACGCAACGCACGATGGCCGAACTCGGTATCACCAGTCAGCAGGCCAGCGTGCTGTTCATGGTCGCGAGCGGCAAATGCCTGCTCGCGGCCGAACTGGCGCGCGAGTACGGCATCGACGCGAGCGCGGTCACGCGCCTTGTCGATCGCCTCGAAAAACGCGGGCTGCTTACGCGGGTGCGCAGCGACGAGGACCGGCGCGTCGTCCGGCTGGCGCTGACGGGCGAAGGCCACGCAATCGCCGCGCGCATGCCGGCTGTCTTCACAGGCGTGACGGAGAAGCTGCTATCCGGTTTCACGCCGGAGGAAACAGGATTCCTCAAGAGTCTTTTGAGACGTGTCCTAGCAAACAGCTGCGAATTACTCGGCGAAAACCGTGACTCGGCAAGCAATGTCGATAGCAAATCGTAAGAAAATAGTTGCACCGTCCATTAAAGAAAAAATGCCATTACACGCAAAGAGTTCAGCGATGAAATTCCTGTCCAGGCGGGCGCACGCATCGTCGTACCGGGCGGCTGTCGCTGCCGTCGCGGCGCTGGCCCTGGCCGGCTGCGCGAACTACTTCGATCTGAAGGACGACAAGCAGATCGCGCCCAGCTCGCAGTTCGAGGCCTCGCAGAGCCTGCCGTCCGAAGGCGGCCAGTGGCCGACGTTCGACTGGGCGAATCAGTTCGGCGATCCGCAGCTGTCTCAGCTGATCGCGGAAGCACTCGAAGGCAGTCCGTCGATCGCGCAGGCGCAGGCGCGGATCGCGAAGGCATCGTCCTATATCGAATCGTCGAAATCGGCGCTGTATCCGAAGGTCGAAGGCAGCTACTCGTGGACCCGTGAGCTTTATTCGGCAAATGCCCTCTTCCCGCCGCCTTTCGGCGGGACGTGGTACAGCGAAAACAATGTGCTCGCGAGCGCCTCCTGGGATCTCGACCTCTGGGGTAAGAATCGTGAGCGGCTCGGCCAGGCCGTGTCGCAGGAAAAGGCAACCGAAGCGGACATGCAGCAGGCACGCGTGACGCTCGCCGCGTCCGTCGCGCGCACGTACAACTCGCTCGCGCAGCTGTACGCGCTGCGCGACATCGCCGAGCGCGAGATCAAGAACCGCCAGACGGTTGGCTCGATCACGAATGGCCGCGTCGCCGCCGGTCTCGATACGAACGTCGAACGTCAGACGGCGAACGGCAACATCGCGACCAGCCAGTCGAACCTGACCGAACTCGACGGCCAGATCACGACCACGCGCTACCAGCTCGGCGCGCTGCTCGGCAAGGGCCCGGACCGCGGCCTGCAGATCGCCAAGCCCGTGTTCAATCCGGGCGGCGCCGTCACGCTGCCCGACAACGTGCCCGCCGATCTCGTTTCGCGTCGCCCCGACATCGTCGCCGCGCGCTGGCAGGTCGAAGCCGCGATGCACGACGTGAAGGAAGCGAAGGCCGAGTTCTTCCCCGACGTGAATCTCGCCGCCGCGTTCGGCTTCGATGCGTTCGGCTGGAGCCGCTTCCTGACGTCATCGAGCCGTCAGATCCAGTTCGGCCCCGCGATCCATCTGCCCATCTTCGACGCCGGCGCGCTGCGCTCGCAACTGAAGGGCCGCTACGCCGACTTCGATCTCGACGTCGCGAACTACAACCAGACGCTGATCAACGCACTGTCCGACGTGGCCACGCAGATTTCGTCGATCCGTTCGATCGACCGCCAGCAAGGCGATGCGCAACGCGCGCTGGACGCCTCGACGAAAGCGTACGAACTCGCCGTGATCCGCTACAAGGCAGGATTGTCGCCGCAACTGCAGGTGCTGAACGCCGACGAGAACCGCCTCGCCGCGGAGCAGACGGTGACGAACCTGAAGATGCGCCGGCGCGACTTGCAGATCGCGCTGATCAAGGCGCTCGGCGGCGGCTTCGACGCCACGCAGACGGGCCTCGTCGTCCCGACGGATGCACCCGCGTCGGCGGCTGCGGCATCGACGGCCCATGCTGCGAACTGAGCGCGCCAAGCGAGCAAGCACACGCACAGCACATTGCGATCCGAATAAACGATACAGACTGACAGAATCCGGAGCCTATTCATGAGCACGCCCCAACAACCCGCTAACGCGCAGCCGGCCAGCAACGGCAAACGCAAGCGCATGATGACGCTGCTCGTCATCGTGATCCTGATTGCCGCGATCGCGTACGGTCTCTACTACTTCCTCGTCGCGCGCTTTCACGAGGACACCGACGACGCGTACGTGAACGGCAACGTCGTGCAGATCACGCCGCAGGTCACGGGCACAGTGATCGCCGTGAACGCGGACGACACCCAGACCGTCAAGTCCGGCGACCCGCTCGTCGTGCTCGATCCCGCCGATTCGCGGATCGCGCTGCAATCGGCGGAAGCGAATCTCGGCCAGGTCGTTCGCCAGGTGCGCGGCCTCTACGCCGACGACAGCCAATACCAGGCGCAAGTCGCCGTTCGTCAGGCCGATCTGTCGCGTGCCCAGGACGACTTGAAGCGCCGTATGACCGTCGCGCAAACGGGCGCGGTGTCGCAGGAAGAAATCTCGCACGCGCGCGATGCCGTCAAGAGCGCGCAAGCCGCACTGGACGCCTCGCAGCAGCAGCTCGCGTCCAACCGCGCGCTGACGGCCAACACGACGATCGCGAGTCACCCGAACGTGCAGGCCGCGGCCGCCAAGGTCCGCGATGCCTATCTGAACAACGCGCGCAACACGCTGCCCGCGCCCGTCACGGGCTATGTCGCGAAGCGCTCGGTGCAGGTGGGCCAGCGTGTGTCGCCGGGCAATCCGCTCATGGCGATCGTGCCGCTCAACGCCGTGTGGGTCGACGCGAACTTCAAGGAAGTGCAGTTGAAGCACATGCGCATCGGCCAGCCCGTCGAACTGACGGCGGATGTGTACGGCTCGTCGGTCAAGTATCACGGCAAGGTGGTCGGCTTCTCGGCGGGCACGGGCTCGGCGTTCTCGCTGCTGCCCGCGCAGAACGCGACGGGTAACTGGATCAAGGTCGTGCAGCGTCTGCCCGTGCGTATCGCGATCGATCCGCAGGAGCTCGAAAAGCATCCGCTGCGCATCGGCCTGTCGATGCAGGTTGACGTGAGCATCAAGGACGATACGGGCGGCGAGCTCGGCAGCGCGCAGAACACCGTCTATCAGACCAACGTCTTCGACAAGTACGGCGACGAAGCCGACACGGAAATCGCACGCATCATTTCGGAAAACGCAGGTCCGAACGCCGGCGTGCCGCAGAAAGCGGCATCCGGCGCGAAGGCCACGCCGAAGCTGATGTGAACGGCGTCCGTCGGCATTCAACAAGGTTCGAACAATAGATGGCTCAGGCTCAAGCGCACGCCCTTCATCCGCCGCTCGAGGGCGCGCAACTGGTGATCGGCACCATCGCGGTGTCGCTCGCCGTTTTCATGAATGTGCTGGACACGTCGATCGCGAACGTCTCGATTCCGTCGATTTCCGGCGACCTCGGCGTGTCGGCCGATCAGGGCACGTGGGTGATCACGTCGTTCGCGGTCGCGAACGCGATCTCCGTGCCGCTGACCGGCTGGCTCACCGACCGCCTCGGTCAGGTGCGGCTCTTCATGGCGTCGATCGTGCTGTTCGTGATCTCGTCGTGGATGTGCGGCCTCTCGCCGAATTTACCCTTCCTGCTCGCGTCGCGCGTGCTGCAGGGCGCGGTCGCCGGTCCGATGATTCCGCTGTCGCAGACGCTGCTGCTCGCGAGCTATCCGCGCGCGAAGGCGCCGATGGCGCTCTCGATGTGGGCGATGACGACGCTGATCGCGCCCGTCGCCGGTCCGATTCTCGGCGGCTGGATCTCGGACAACATCTCGTGGCCGTGGATTTTCTACGTGAACATCCCCGTCGGCATCATCGCCGCCGCCGCGACGTGGGCGATCTTCCGCAACCGCGATTCCGTCATCAAGAAAGCGCCGATCGATATCGTCGGCCTCGTGCTGCTGATCACGTGGGTCGGCTCACTGCAGGTCATGCTCGACAAAGGCAAGGACCTCGACTGGTTCTCGTCGACGACGATCGTCGTGCTGGCGCTCACCGCGCTGATCGCGCTGGCGTTCTTTATCGTGTGGGAGCTGACGGACAAGCATCCCGTCGTCGACCTGTCGCTCTTCAAGCTGCGCAATTTCACGGGCGGCACGGTGGCGCTGGCGATCGGCTATGGTTTGTACTTCGGCAATCTGGTGCTGCTGCCGCTCTGGCTGCAAACCGACATCGGCTACACGGCGACGGACGCCGGTCTCGTGATGGCGCCCGTCGGCTTGTTCGCAGTCCTGCTCTCGCCGATGACGGGCAAGATCCTGCCGCGCACCGATCCGCGTTATATCTCGACGGCGTCGTTCCTCGTGTTCGCGCTGTGCTTCTGGATGCGCTCGCGCTACACGACGGGCGTCGACACCTACTCGCTGATGCTGCCGACGCTCATTCAAGGCATCGGCATGGCTGGCTTCTTCATCCCGCTCGTGTCGATCACGCTGTCCGGTTTGCCGGGCCACCGGATTCCAGCGGCTTCGGGCCTGTCGAACTTTGTGCGGATCATGTGCGGCGGCATCGGCACGTCGATCTTCGAAACTGCGTGGGACCATCGCTCGATCCTGCATCACGCTCAACTGACCGAGCGCGCGAACGCGTACAACCCCGTGTTCGACCAGTCGATCACGCAGATGGGCGGCGTCGGGCTGAACCAGGCGCAAGCGTACGGACTCTTCAACTCGATGACGACACAGCAGGCCGCGCAACTCGGTGTGAACGACCTGTTCTATGTATCGGCGGGAATTTTCGTCGCGCTGATCGCGCTGATCTGGGTCACGCGTCCCGAACGCGCGGCGAGCGGCGATGCGAGCGCGGCGGCTTCAGCGGCGCATTGATTCTGCTGTTGGCCGACTGATGCCTCGATTCGTCGCGGCATTGGTCGGCAAGAAAAAAGCGGAGCCGCTCGATTGCGGTCCGCCTTTTTTGCTTCTTGCGCAGATTGTCTGGTAGCGGGTCTTGCTGCCGTCAGGTCGTCACGCCGTCACGATCAGGCGTTCGGGCGCAAGCACGCCCTCGCCCACTCTCGCCACGCCAAGCAATTTGCCTTCGCTCGCATAAACGCGCGTGCGGGCGGCTTGCAGCACATCGTCGCCCACGGAAAGATCGGCAAGCCGCAAGCGCTGGCCGTGCATGAAACGACGTGTCGCTTCCGCATCGAGCCGCACGGACGGGAACGTCGACAGCAACGCGTCGACAGGCTGCAGCCACGCGTCGCGCTCGCTCTCTGTCGCGCCGGACAGCGCGTCGAGCGGGACCGAATGCTCGAGCGTCAGCGCGCCGACGCCCGTACGCCGCAGCATCACCAGATGCGCGCCGCAGCCGAGCGCCTCGCCGATGTCCTCGGCCAGCGTGCGCACATAGGTGCCCTTGCTGCACGTCACGCGAAACGTCACGTCGGGCAGCGCGCACGCGACGAGTTCCAGCGCATGGATCGTCACCTGACGCCCTTCGCGCTCGACCGTCTGCCCGGCGCGCGCGTACTCGTACAGCGGCTTGCCGTCGCGCTTGAGCGCCGAATACATCGGCGGCACCTGCACGATGCCGCCGCGAAATTGCGCGAGCGCCCGTTCGACGGCGGGCAGGTCGCACGCTACGTCGCGCGTTTCGATCGCTTCGCCTTCCGCATCGCCCGTCGTCGTGCGTATGCCTAAGCGCATGGTCGCTTCGTAGGTCTTGTCCGCGTCGAGCAGGTCTTGCGAAAACTTCGTCGCTTCGCCGAAACAGAGCGGCAGGAGCCCGGATGCGAGCGGGTCGAGCGTGCCCGTGTGTCCCGCCTTCTTCGCGAGATACAGACGCTTCGCGCGAATCAGCGCGTCGTTGCTCGACAAACCCACTGGCTTGTCGAGCAGCAACACGCCATCGAGCGCGCGGCGCGGCACCTTGGGGCGTGGATTCTGAGTCATATGCGCGCGTGCCTCGACCTTCGATCAGTCGTCTTTCGCGCGCGTGGCGTTCGCCTCGTCGATCAGACGCGACATCTCCACCGCGCGCTCGATCGTCTTGTCGTAGTGGAAATGCAGCGTCGGCACTGTGTGGATGTGCAGGCGCTTGAACAACAGGTTGTGCAGATGACCGGCCGCGTGATTGAGCGCGTCCTGCGTCTGCAGCGGATCGCCCGTCAGCGTCGTGAAGTAGACCTTCGCGTGCGCATAATCCGGCGTCAGCTCGACGCTCTGAAAAGTGACGATACCGATGCGCGGGTCTTTGACCTCGCGAATCAGTTCGGACAGATCGCGCTGAATCTGATCGGCGATCTGCACGTTGCGGTTGGGAGAAGTACGTTTCTTAGGCATGGTGAATCCGTAATCCGGTGGCAATGTGTTCGCGCATTCGGCGGCAACGAGCCACGGACTCCAACGCAAACACAACAACACAACTCGATGCAAAAACAAAGGGGCGGGATTGGGCTCTAGCGCCCGCCCCGCCCCTCATGCGCTCGACGCCTGAATTACAGCGTACGCGCGACTTCTGTGACTTCGAAGACTTCGAACTGATCGCCTTCCTGGATGTCGTTGAAGTTCTTCACCGACATACCGCATTCGAAGCCCTGGCGCACTTCCTTGACATCGTCCTTGAAGCGCTTGAGCGAATCGAGCTCGCCCGTGTGGACCACGACGTTGTTGCGCAGCACGCGCACCGACGACGTCCGCTTGACGAAACCGTCCGTGACCATACAGCCCGCCACCGTGCCGACCTTCGGCACCTTGAAGACCTGACGGACTTCGACCATGCCCGTGACGACTTCGCGCTTCTCCGGGGCCAGCATGCCCGACATCGCCGCCTTCACCTCATCCACTGCGTCGTAGATGATGTTGTAGTAACGGATGTCGATGCCGTTGGTCTCCGCCAGCTTGCGAGCCTGGGCGTCCGCGCGGGTGTTGAAGCCGATGATGACCGCCTTCGACGCCGTCGCCAGGTTGACGTCCGACTCGCTGATGCCGCCGACCGCGCTGTGCACGATCTGCACGCGCACTTCGTCCGTCGACAGCTTGAGCAGCGCCTGCACCAGTGCTTCCTGCGAACCCTGCACGTCGGCCTTGACGATAAGAGGCAGATGCTGCACTTCGCCTTCGCCCATCTGCTCGAGCATGTTTTCGAGCTTCGCGGCCTGCTGCTTCGCGAGCTTCACATCGCGGAACTTGCCCTGACGGAACAGCGCGATTTCGCGAGCCTTGCGGTCGTCCGGCATGACGATGACTTCTTCGCCCGCCGCCGGCACTTCCGACAGACCCTGGATTTCCACCGGGATCGACGGACCCGCCGTCTTGGTCGGCTTGCTGGTTTCGTCGAGCATCGCGCGCACGCGGCCGTAGGCGCTGCCTGCCAGCACGACGTCGCCGCGATTGAGCGTACCCGACTGGACGAGGATCGTTGCAACCGGACCCTTACCCTTGTCGAGCTTCGCTTCGATCACGAGGCCCTTCGCCGGTGCTTCGACGGGTGCCTTCAGTTCCAGCACTTCGGCTTGCAGCAGCACGTTTTCGAGCAGATCGTCGATGCCCGCGCCCGTCTTCGCCGACACCGGGACGAACGGCGAATCGCCGCCGTATTCTTCCGGCACCACGCCTTCCGCGACGAGTTCCTGCTTCACGCGTTCCGGATTCGCTTCCGGCTTGTCGATCTTGTTGATCGCGACGACGAGGGGCACGCCGCCCGCTTTCGCGTGCGAGATCGCTTCCTTCGTCTGCGGCATCACGCCGTCATCGGCTGCAACGACGAGAATCACGATGTCGGTTGCCTTCGCACCGCGCGCACGCATTGCCGTGAACGCTTCGTGACCCGGCGTATCGAGGAACGTGATGACGCCGCGCGGCGTTTCGACGTGATATGCGCCGATGTGCTGCGTAATGCCGCCCGCTTCGCCCGCCGCGACCTTCGCGCGACGGATGTAGTCGAGCAGCGAGGTCTTGCCGTGGTCGACGTGACCCATGACCGTGACGACGGGTGGACGCGGCAGTTGCGGCGCGTCCGAGACCTCGCCTTCGATCAGCATCGCTTCCGGATCATCCAGCTTCGCCGCGACGGCATGGTGGCCCAGTTCCTCGACGACGATCATCGCCGTTTCCTGGTCCAGCATCTGGTTGATCGTGACCATCTGGCCGAGCTTCATCATCACCTTGATGACTTCCGAAGCCTTCACCGACATCTTGTGAGCAAGGTCGGCAACCGTAATGGTTTCCGGCACGTGCACTTCACGCACGATCGGCTCGGTCGGCGCCTGGAAGGTCGTGGCTTCCTGATGCTTGCCACGGCCCTTCGGGCCACCACGCCAGCCGCGATCGACGCCGCCACTGGTGTCGCCGCGCGTCTTGATGCCGCGACGCTTCGCAGCGTCGTCCTGCCAGGTGCCGCCCTTGCCGCCCGCCTTCTTCTTGTCGCCGCCGGGACCCGCCGGCTGCGCAGTCGCCACCGGTTGCGCCGCTGCTGCGGGCGCCGGCTTCTTCGCTGCGGGGCGTGCCGACGTTTCACCAGCCGGACGCGCCGGCTTGTGCAGCGTGCCCTTCGCTTCGGCGGGCTTGGCCGGCTCGGCGGGCTTCGGTGCCGGTTCCGGCGCCTTCACCTGCGCCTTGCGCGGCGTGCTCATCATTTCGCGGATCGCGCGTGCTTCGGCTTCAGCCGCCGCGCGGCGCTTCGCGATTTCTTCCTGTTCGAGGCGTGCCTTCTCGGCCTGCTCGCGTGCAGCGTCTTCGGCCTTCTTCGCCGCTTCGCGCTGCGCAGCGCGTTCCGCCGCCGCGCGCTCTTCGTCCTGCGATGCGCGCTCCTGCTCGGCCTGCTCGCGAGCCGCCGCTTCGGCCATGGCCGCTGCGCGCTTCTTCGCCGATTCCTCTTCGGCGCGGCGACGCTCCGCCTCGGCCGCCTGTTCGCGTTCCTGGCGCTCGGCTTCTTCGCGCGCGAGGCGCTCCTGGCGCTCCTTCAGCTCCAGCGCCTGCTTTTCGAGCAGCTCCGCCGCATGACGCGCTTCTTCCTCGCGACGCTGCAGTTCGAGATCTTCCGCTTCCTGACCGTTGCCCGCTACTTCCGCCTGTTCGGCCGCTTCATCGCGGCGGACGAACGTGCGCTTCTTGCGCACTTCGACCTGAATGGTGCGAGCTTTACCCGTGGCGTCGGACTGCTTGATTTCCGACGTATGCCGGCGCGTCAGCGTGATCTTGCGCTTGTCAGCATCGTTCGAGCCGTGCGACCTGCGCAAGTGGTCGAGCAGACGCGCCTTGTCCGTCTCGGACAAAGCATCGTCTTCACTCGCTTTCTGGACGCCCGCCGCCTGCAGCTGCTCGAGCAGCACGCCTGCAGGCATTTTCAGTTCCGCGGCAAATTGGGCTACGTTGTTACTCGCCATTCATTCCTCTTAGTGCAAGGACCGATTCCTTGCGGTTAGCATCGGGTCATGCAGCCTTGCGGCCGCGATCAGATCAGTGGTTCATGGTCGTGGATCTCATTGAAACCAGTGTTCACGGGCCTTCATGATCAACGCCTTCGCGGCGTCCTCATTCATCCCCGTCATCTCGACCAGCTCGTCGACAGCCAGTTCTGCCAGTTCGTCGCGCGTCTGGATCTGATGTTCAGCCAGCTTCGCGAGCAGGTCGGCATCCATGCCTTCCAGGCTCTTCAGGTCGAGCGCAACGCCTTCGACCTTTTCCTCATTCGCAATCGCCATCGTCAGCAGTGCGTCACGAGCGCGATTACGCAGTTCGTGAACCGTGTCTTCGTCGAATGCTTCGATTTCGAGCATCTCGTTGAGCGGCACGTACGCAATCTCTTCGAGACTCGTGAAACCTTCGTCGATCAGGATGTCGGCGACTTCTTCGTCGACATCGAGACGAGCCATAAACAGGTCGCGCAGTACGCCGCGTTCCTGGTTCTGCTTTTGCGCAGACTCGTCCGGCGTCATGATGTTGATCTGCCAGCCGGTGAGCTCGCTGGCAAGACGCACGTTCTGGCCGCTGCGGCCGATAGCGACGGCCAGTTCGTTCTCGTCGACGACGACGTCCATCGAATGCTTTTCTTCATCGACGACGATCGACTGGACGGCTGCCGGCGCGAGCGCGCCGATCACAAACTGGGCCGGATCTTCCGACCATAGCACGATGTCGACGTTTTCGCCACCGAGCTCGTTGCGCACGGCCTGCACGCGCGAACCGCGAATGCCGACGCAGGTGCCGATGGGATCGATGCGCTTGTCATAAGCGACGACACCGATCTTCGCGCGCACGCCGGGATCGCGTGCCGCCGCCTTGATCTCCAGGAGGCCCTGCTCGATTTCCGGCACTTCCATTTCGAAGAGCTTCATCAGGAACTCGGGCGCCGTGCGCGACAGTTCGATCTGCGGGCCGCGCGCAGTGCGGTCGACCTTCGCGATATAGGCGCGAACGCGGTCGCCGACGCGCAGGTTTTCCTTCGGAATCAGCTGGTCGCGGCGCAACAGCGCTTCGACGCGGCCCGATTCGACGATGAAGTTGCCCTTGTCGAGACGCTTGACGGTGCCCGTCATGATGTTTTCGCCGCGCTCGAGGAAGTCGTTCAAGATCTGCTCGCGTTCCGCGTCGCGCACCTTCTGCAGGATCACCTGCTTGGCGGCCTGCGCGCCGATACGGCCGAATTCGATCGACGGAACGGGCTCTTCCAGGAAGTCGTCGATCTGCGCGTCGGCCTTCTGCTCGCGCGCTTCGAACAACAGGATTTCCTGATCCGGCTCCTGCAGGCCCGCTTCATCCGGCACGACCTTCCAGCGGCGGAACGTCTCGTGCTCGCCGCTTTCACGGTCGATATGGACGCGGATATCCGCGTCCTCGTCGAAGAGTTTCTTGGATGCAGACGCGAGCGCTGCCTCGAGCGCGGCAAAAACCACGTCCTTGTCGACATTTTTTTCGCGTGCCAGCGCATCCACCAGCATCAACACTTCGCGACTCATTGTTTGCGGCTCCTAAAGTCAACTTTCGGAACGAGGCGTGCCTTGTCGATATCCGCGAGCGTGAAATCCAGCATCGCGGCGCCTTCCTTCCCTTCAAATTCCAGACCGATCGTTTCGCCTTCGGGTGCATGCAGGATGCCCCGGTACGATTTCCGTCCGTCCAATGGTTTTTTCAATGTGATGACCGCCTCGCTGCCCGCGAAGCGTTCGAAGTCCGCCAGTTTCTTCAGCGGGCGGTCGAGACCCGGCGACGATACTTCAAGCCGCTCGTAATCGATATTTTCGACCGTCAGAACGTGCTGGAGCTGACGGGTAACTTTTTCGCAGTCTTCGATCGCGATGCCCGCGGGCTGGTCGATATACACGCACAGCATGCCGCGCCCGGTGCGCTCGAGATCGACGAGCTCGTAGCCGAGGCCCACGACCGTGGTTTCAATCAGTTCCGTCAGTTGCACAGTGCTGCCCTTTAAGATGTTCGCGCTGCAAGCCTTTGCGATACACCCGCGGGCTGCGCGCCAAGCCGGCGCACGTTCGTGCTACCCGAGATGCCGACCCACGTAAGAACTGAGCGGCAAAAAAAAATGGGCGAAACGCCCATCATCTTATTGCCGGTGGTCGCACCTGAGCCGCACATGAAACCGCACGCCCAGTGACTTTGCGATTGTAGCCATTTTTCAGGACAAACGCAAACCGCCTGCGGGCTCACCAACCGCACTTGCGGCTGATTTCGCCGCAATCAAGGGTTAAAGCCGGGCCTTTTCGTGCGGTTCGCGCAGGCTTGCGGCCGCGCTTGAAACGACTTGAAAGTGCTGCAAACGGTGGAGGTGCATCCAGACACAAACACGGCGCAATCACAGCATCGCCGCAGACGGCTCGGCTGGAACCGGAGACCGTCCGCAGCGACTGAACCATCAACGTCCGCGCGAACGGTTGCGCGGAGCGCCGCCGCTGCGGTTGCCCCCGGCGTTCGGGTTGCCGCCAGCGCGATTGCCGCTGTTCGCACGATTACCGTTCGGCGTGCGATTGCCGCCGCCCCCACGCTTCGCATTGCCGCCCGCTGCCGCGTGGTTGCCCGACGGCGCGCGATTGCCGTCGACATCACGGCCTCGGCCACGCCCTTCGCGATTGCCGTTCGTGTTGCCGAATCCGCCCAAGCCGGAATTCAACGCGCCGAACGTGCCCGGCGCCTTGCCGCGGCGACCCTGCCCGCCGCGCGGCGGCTGCTGGTCGAAGCGACCATGCGACATCAGCACGGGCTCGCGGCTGATGAAGCCCATCGACGTCTGCATCGGATCAGGCTGACGACGCTCCTGCTCGTTGCGGCGGCCGCCGCCTTTCTCTTCGGTCGGCGCCTTCAGACCAACCGACGCCAACAGGCTGCGCACCTGATTGTCCTCGAGCTCTTCCCAGCGGCCACGCTTGAGACCGCGCGGCAGCAGGATCGGGCCGTGACGCGTGCGGATCAGCCGGCTGACCATCAGGCCGACGGCCTCGAACATGCGGCGCACTTCGCGGTTGCGCCCTTCGGCGAGCGCGACGTGATACCAGTGATTCGTGCCTTCGCCGCCGCCATCGCGGATACGCAGGAAGTTCGCCGGACCGTCGTCCAGTTCGACGCCGTGCAACAGCTTTTGCCGGTTGCCTTCCGTCAGCTCGCCGACCACGCGCACCGCGTATTCACGCTCGACGCTGTAGCGCGGATGCATGAAGCGGTTGGCCAGATCGCCCGACGTGGTGAGCATCAACAGGCCTTCCGTATTGAAGTCCAGACGGCCGACGGCGAGCCACTTTGCCGTCTTCATCGGCGGCAGCTTGTCGAACACGGACGGACGGCCTTCCGGATCGGCGTGACTGACGATCTCGCCCGTCGGCTTGTGATACAGCAGCACGCGCGGCGGCTTGTTCTGCAGCTTGCGCTTGACGGGCTTGCCATTGATGCGCACGAGATCGGTCGGCATGATGCGCTGGCCGATGTGCGCCGGCTCGCCGTTCACCGACACGCGGCCCGCGACGATCAGCTCTTCCATCTCGCGGCGCGAGCCCATGCCCGCTTCCGCGAGCACCTTGTGCAGCTTCGGTGCGTCGTCGTCCGGCGCCAGCACGCGCTTGGGCGCAGCGGCGCGGCCACGACGCAGCATCGGCGCGCGCACGCCGCCCGTCGTGGAGTTGTCCGCATCGAACGCCGGCGACGTCACGTACGCGAACAGATCGTCCTGCTTCTCACCATCGGCTGCCGCGGGCGCCGCAACGCTGCCGCCGCGATTCTTGCGCTGGCCGCCCTGGTGGCCGCCTTGCTGCCCACCCTGCTTGCCGCCCGCGCGGCGTCCGCCCTGGCCGCCTTGTCCCTTCGCGCCCGCGTCCTTGCGCGGCATGCGCACCCGCGCGACGACTTCGCCGTCGGGCGGCGCTTCCGCCGCGATGGGCGCCGGCTGCGCGTCGGCGGCTTCGCCCGTCTTCGCCTCGGCCGTCTTCGCCTTCGTGCCGGCGCGGCGACGCGCGATCAGGCTACGCGGACCACGGCGCAGGCCGCGGCGCGGACGCTCTTCGCCTTCGGCGTCGTGCGATTGCGCGGGCCGCTCGCTGTCGGTGGCCGATGCTTGCGCCGTACGCGTCTCGTCGGGGCGCGCGGCGGCAACGGCGCGCTCGGATTCGGGCGAATCGGTGTCGTGGATGTCTGTCAAAACAACCTCAAAATGTCTGGTCGCGCGCCCGTTGCGGGCGCGTTAAAAGGTATGGTTACGTCAAGCGCTGCGCGACTCGGCTTCGTCGTCGGTCAGTTCGCCTGCGTCCTGAGCGGTGTCGCGGCGATCGTGCAGATCGTCATGCACCGCGTGAGTCTGGTCTGTTCCGGCCGGATTGGCGCGCAGCGCGTGCCCGGTCTCGTTATGCGATTCGCGCGTGTCTTCGTGTTGGTCTTCCGACTGCGCGGCAGATCCGGCCCGGTGAGCCGGCTCCATTTCATGCGCCGCCTGTGCGGCGCCGTGCTGTTCAGCGGGCCGCAACACATCCGTTTGCCCAATGTTGCTTTTAGCGTCGTCGGGCGCGGCGTCTTGTGCATCTTGCGTTGTGCCGTGCATTGCTTGCGCTTCTTCCGCAGGCTCCGATTGCTCGCCGGCCTGCTCCGCTTGAGCGTCGGCTTCCGCGAGACCGGCGGGTTCCGCTGCTTCCGATGCAGCATGAGCCGTGCCATCGACGTCGCCCATATCCGCTGCAACGCTCTCTTCGCCCGTTTCGCCGTCTGCGAATTCGATCGCGTGCTGCGCGAGCAGATCCATGTTCGACTGCGCCGACGGATCGTCGAGCGGCGGCAGCTCTTCGAGCGACTTCAGGCCGAGGTCGTCGAGAAACGAACGCGTCGTCGCATACAGTGCCGGGCGCCCCGGCACGTCGCGATGGCCGATCACTTCGATCCAGCCGCGGTCTTCGAGCTGCTTGACGACCTGCGTGTTCACGGTCACGCCGCGAATCTCTTCGATATCGCCACGCGTGACGGGCTGCCGGTACGCGATGATCGCGAGCGTTTCGAGCACCGCGCGCGAATACTTCGGCGGCTTCTCGGGATGCAGGCGGTCGAGAAACGTGCGCATCGCGGGCTTGCTCTGGAAACGCCAACCGGAAGCGAGTCCGACGAGTTCGACACCGCGTCCGGACCAGTCCTGCTTCAGGTCTTCAAGCAACGTGCGAACCGTGTCTGCCGACACGCCGTCGGCAAAGAGCTTACGCAAATCGCCGATCTTCAACGGCTCCTGCGCGCAGATCAAGGCAGTCTCGAGGACGATCTTCGCCTCTTGGGTATTCATGCAGCTAGGTCAGACCCTGTGGTCAAAGAACCGGATCAAACAGACGATGTGGAACTGAAGACGCGCTCGCCCGATTTTGATCGGTCATATTGATGGGAGCACGCACCGGGGGGAGGCGAAACAGGCATCGAGCCATACCCAGCCGGACGACGGAGCAGCGAAATTCCGCGAGGGAACCGCGTGACTGGCTGCCATATTACGCAAAAACAATCGGTGCGTAAAGACGAAATCCAAACTGCACCTTAATCGCATACTCCGCTGCGCATCACGGTGCGGAGCGCCGCGCCGTTGCACCGCCCCGCGTTCTGAACTCTGACGATGCGCTCAATAGCGCGCGAGATAGTCCTTGAGCCGTGCGACACCCGCATCGAGACGCGCCGTGTCGCACGCATAACACCAGCGCACGAAGCCCTCACCCTCCGGCCCGAACGCGCTGCCCGGCGCAAGGCCGAGCCCCGCCTCGCGCACGAGCGCCTTGCACAGATCGAGGCTGCGCGAAGCGCCCGGCAACGAGAAGAACACGTACATCGCGCCCGGCGGCGCTTTCACGTCGACGCCCGGCAGCGCCGACAACGCCCCGACCAGATGATCGCGCGACACCCGCAGCTCGCCGACCAGCTCCCGCGTGAACTGCCCGCCCTGCTCGATGGCGGCGATGCCCGCCTGCTGCACGAACGCTGGCGCACACGACGTGTTGTACTCGACGAGCTTGCCGAGATCGTCCATCAGCGACGCCGGCGCGACGATCCAGCCGAGCCGCCAGCCCGTCATCAACCAGGCCTTCGAAAACGAGTTCACGCAGATCACGCGTTCGTCCCGGCCAGCGAGATCGAGGAACGACGGCGCGCTTTGTCCGGGCTCGCCCGCGTAATAGAGACGTTCGTAGACTTCATCGGCGACGATCCAGATGCCCAGGCGTCGGCAATGCTCGAGTACGGCGCGTTGCTCGTCGCGGCTCATCACCCAGCCCGTCGGATTGTTCGGCGAGTTCAGCATCAGCAGCTTCGTGTCGGGCGTGAGCGCCGCCAGCAGCCGCTCCAGATCGAGTTGCCAGCCGTTTGCACCGTAGACGAGCGACACGGTTTCGACGTGCGCGCCGAGAATCTTCGGAATCTCGACGAGATTCGGCCACAGCGGCGTCACGGCCACCACGCGGTCGCCCGCCCCGACGACCAGCTGCGCGGCCAGCATCAGCGCGTTGACGCCCGCGCTCGTGACGGCCACATGCTCGACCGACGTCGGTCCGTGCAGCGTGCTCACGTAGCGGGCGAGCGTCTCGCGCAACGGCGCAATGCCGAGGTTGTGCGTGTAGAACGTCGCGCCAGCCGAAAGCGCTGCGCTCGCGGCATCGCGGATGAACGGCGGCGTCACGCGGTCCGATTCGCCGAACCAGAACGGCAGCACGTCCGGCACGCCGAAGCCGGCGTTCGCCACTTCGCGGATCTGCGACGCGCGCAGCGAGCGCACGGCATCGCGTGCATTGGGGAACTGGGGCAAATCGGTTTCGCTCATCGAAGATCCCGGCGGGTCGGTGAAAAATGCGAGTGTAGCGTGCCGCAAAACGCGCGGCCTGGAAGCCGGCAACGCGGCCAGGCCCGCGCTCAGCGCAAGTCCTCGGTGCGGCCCGGCACCTGGTGGATCAGGTTCCACACGGCGTCGGCAGCCGGGGACAGCGAGCGGTCGCGCCGCCGCACCAGCTCGACGGTCCGCTCGGCGCGCGGCACGAGCGCCCGCGTGACCAGCGACGACCCCGCCGGCAACGGCATCGCGAGCCACGGCAGCACGCTCACGCCGATACCCTCCTGCACCAGTCCGTACACCGTCGACGGATGACCCAGCTCCTGCACGACGTTGGCGCTGACGCCGTACTCCTCCAGCGCGGCATCGATGATCGGCCGGCTGCCCGACGCATGGTCGAGCAACACGAGACGCTCGCCTTCCAGCTCGCGCCACGCCACCTCGCTGCGCCCCGCGAGCGGATGATCGTCGCGCGAGACGAGGCAGAACGAGTCGGTCATCAGTGCCTCGGCGATCAGATCGTCGGCGGACACGGGGCCGATGATCACGCCGAAATCCACCTCGCCCGACTTGACCTTGCGCACCACATCGCTCTGCACGTCGTCGCGCAGGCCGAGCGTGATGAACGGATACTGCTTGCCGCAAGCCGCGACGATCGGCGGCATCAGCCGGCAAGCGATCGTCGGGCTGGCGGCCACCATCACGCGGCCGCGCCGCTGCTCGCCGATCTCGCGGATCTCGCGCAGCGCGTCGTCGAGATCGCCGAGCAGCCGCGACACGCTCGCGACCAGATTGCCGCCGACGTCGGTGAGCTGCACTTCGCGCGTCGTCCGGTCGATCAGCTTCAGGCCGATTTCCGCTTCGAGTTCGCGCACGCACCGGCTCACGGCCGACTGCGTCAGCCCGATTTCGCTCCCCGCCCGGCTGAAGCTCTGCAGCCGCGCCACCTCGATGAACACGCGCAGTTGACGCAGCGTCACATTCATCCGCTCCCCTCATGAATGATGTTGTTTGATGCCGATTTTATGACCTGCGATGGGTTTACGCATCGCTTGTTTCGTGTCGCTGCAATGCAGCAAGAAGGCGCAAACGCACGCGGGGCGGGCCTGATTGCACAAGATTGGTGATTGTCCCGATTTGCTGAATGGTTTTTTTGGATTCTCATACGGGCCAGGCTAACGCCCGTAACGGCTTGATGCGGCGAGGCTTCGAGGCGGTTGGGTGAAAGATGGCACGCTTCGTGCGTTTCCTCCTGCACAAGAGTCGGCGCCGATTCGGACTGGCGAAAAAAGCGGTTCGCAAAGGTACAGGCCGGCTCTCCGCCGGCGCCCGATATGGATTTGGGTGCATGAAGAGTGCGCAGCGCGGGGCAGCGCACCGGAGTTAGCTTCGCTGAGGTGAAACATGATGGTGTTCGACGATTTGAGAGACAACGAGTGGGCGCTGGTCGAGGCGTTGTTCTGTGCGGAGCCGGCACGGAGCGAACGCCGTGGTCGACCACGCGTCGAAGCTCGCGCGGTAGTCAACGCCGTGTTGTGGGTTTTGTCGACGGGAGAAGGCTGGTCCAAGCTGCCGGGCCGCTATCCGTCGCCGCCGACGTGCCGTCGCCGTTTCGACGAATGGCAAGCCGACGGCACACTCGCTGAGATAGTCAAGCGGCTGGGCACGAGCGGCCGTGAGATTTCGTTGCGCGGACGCATTGGCGCAACGGCGGCCAAACCACCGGCACCGCCGAGCCGCGACCGTCTGCGCGGCGCGTTCTGGACCAATCCGGAATCCTGGCGCGCACCCGTCAAGATGGCCTGAGGCACTACATCACGCCGCCGGGCGCCCCTTGGGGCGCCCGGTGCGTTTCCGGGACCGGGCTTTCGCCCAGTTTCGTCCCTTGCCTCCCGCTTCCGAACTGAAAACGACCCGCTGAGGGATCGACGGCGCCGCACGCCCATTCCAATCGCGACGCCTCGCACCCTTCGCTGACGGCGCATCACGCGTGCCGCGGATTTTTCCACCCGTTACCACGCGCGTTGGTCAGCTTCGCAGTTCTTCCTCGTACTGCACGCGCTTGCCCTTGCCGCCCGCCGAACTCCGTTTTTGCGGCCTGCATGCCCGCCGTGACGGGACGAAACATCCATTTACTTTTATTTACAGCACGCTTTCGCAGTGCGGCATACCGTACAAGTATGCAAACAAGCCCCGACTGGCTTGTCGGGAGTCGATCATGAGGCCAATGTCACTGCGTGTCTGCGGCATGGTCGCTTCAGTGATTGCCGCGACTGCGTTCGCGCAGCAACGCCCGCAGCAGGGCTGGAACTGGCGGCCGGAACAGCCGGCCACGCTTCAGGCGTGGCAGCAGACGGAAGCGCGTAATCAGGGGTTCACGCCACCCTCGCCGCGTGGGGATTTGCGCGGTGATATCGCCAGCAACGTTCGCGCGCGGCCCGACGGGCAGCGAGACGAGCCCGTGCAACGGCGGGCGGCGGACGCGCGCTGAACCGCGCCGCGAGCAGGCGGATTGCCTTGCCGCTGCGCCGCTTTCGCAGCAGCGGCAACGAAGATGTGCGAAATCGGGAACCACCTGCCGGGTCGCCAGTCTCACAAATGCCATAAGCACAGCGTGGCAGAAGTAATTCCGGTACGCCCGTATCCTCGCGATACGGGCTTTTTTTCGTCCAATTTTTCTGCGGAGCCAGTCGGCGCGGATGCCGCGCGACGCCGCCCGGCATGTGTAAAGAAAGTGCTAAAACGCAGAAATGGCGGCGACATGCCCTCGACGCGCCCCGCACGACGCGTTTTCCGCACGCCGCACTGTCATGGTGAGCGCGCGTCCAGCAAGAGCCCGTCGTCTAGACGGCAGCTGCCCTCTCTCCGGCGACCGCGCCGGCAAAAACGTAGTTGCGCATGCGGCGCGCGTCCCAGTCGAGCGAACGCTCGTCGCGAGCGAGCCGCGCGAATTCGGAGCGGCCACTTTCGGTCAGCACCGCGATGTCCACGGGAGCATGGAAACCCGGCGCGGGAGCGACCGTCCGTTGACGAACGGTGTCCATCATGCCAAGCGAACGCAGATATTCAAAAACGCCTGGGCGCTTGGCCCATGGCACCTGACGGTATTGCGCCCGTCGCAGCGCCTCAAGTACGGCTTCGTTGGAATAAGTGGTCATCTCACTTCTTTCTTTAAGTGCAGCCATGACTTATTTGTTCGCGACACAATGGCGCGCCTGTCGACGCGCGCATCGCGGATGGCCGGAGATTTCCCCCGTAGGTCCGCGATTTCGGCATTGGCCGCCGTTTTTTTCGGTCCCCGTGTGAACGCTGTGCTAGCGTTCTGCTTCCAACCGGCGGCGATGCGACCGTATCGGCGCGATGGCCCGCGGGCGGAAATGTCCGAATACCATACGTTACCCCAATAAAATTGATTCTCTTAACTTTATTGCTGCTTTTTTTTGCAGCTTTCGTGCTGCTGCGCAGCGCACGCACGATAATCGGCGCGGCAGCGATTGCGTTCTACTGGGCGCTTGGCTCGGGCTGGCTGACCCAGCCGCTGCTCGATCTCACCCAGCGTGACGCGCCACCCGGCGGGCAGACGGTTGCCCCCGCAACGTACGCGCCCCATACGGCGATCGTGCTGCTCGGCACGGGCACCATCCATGACCATGACGGCAAGCTCGTTCCGCCCAGGGACGCCTACGCCCGCATCGCCAAGAGCGCCGACCTCTACGCCCACTGCAAGCAGGTCAGTCCCGTTTGCCACGTGATCGTAAGCGGCGGCAATCCGCAGGAGCATGAGGCGACGGAAGCCGACACCTACCTGCCCTACCTGCTGCGCGATCAGGTGCCGCGCGGCGACATCATCCTCGAGAACCGCAGCCTGACGACCTACGAAAACGCACGCAACGTCAGAGCGATTCTGCACGACGGATATTACGGTTCGTTGATTCTCGTCACATCCGCCTATCACATGCCGAGGGCGCTGCTCAACTTTCACCGTTTCGGGATGCAGCCGCTGCCTGTCGTGTCGAACACGCGTCACGCGAAACTCGGCTTCTTGCCGCGCGGCGAAAACCTGTTTGACGCGGAAATCGCGCTGCACGAACTGATCGGCCTCGCACAGTTCCATGTCTACAGGGAGATCGGCTGGTTCTGAGCGCGGCCAACCGACAGTCGCGCCACGATTTGCTTAGCTATCCGATGGAATTTTTGAGCCCATTGAAGAATCATCGGCACAACACTCACGAACGGGAAAATCTGACTTGTCGAGACGGATGCGGCGAACAGAAGCACAATACGTTTCATGCGCAATGGCTTCTGGGAAGCGGCTCTGTGACGACGATCCGCCGATGTAACAAAACGTAACCGTCTGTGAATTCTGTTACAGACAATACGCTGGATCAAACATTGCTGGCTAGAATGCACTGTCGTTCCAACGGACAGCCATACTCGGGTCCACAACCACTCTCTACGGAGGCAGCGATGAAGAAAGTGTCCCTGGCAATCCTGGTTTCCTTTTCGGCACTGACGGGCGCGGCGTACGCGCAGCAGGACCAAGGGGTGACGATGAGCACCGATCCGGCGAAGGCCGCCGACGTCGAGCAGCGCGCGCAAGAACTGCAATCGAAGCAGCAGGCAATGGAAAGCGCGCCGCCGCCTGCGCCGATGAAGCATCACAAGGGCTCGGCGCATCATAAGAAGCAGGCTGAGCCGGCGCAGTAAGCTGCCGCTGCAGCAAGTCCTCGCAGTTAGGCTCTATGCGCAACCGCGCGCGGCTGCGTTGATGGCGGGCATGTCGCGCCCGCTGTCGTCGCTCGATGCCAACGTTCGAACAGAAGCCGAAGCCGTCCCGCACGGCCTCGGCTTTTTCATTGCCGCCGCGCGCTTTCCGCGAGCGGCCAGCCGCGCAGCGCATGTCGCGGGATGCGCGCTGACGGTATGCTAAAGTCGCGCACCGAAGAACCCACCCAACCCGTGCGCACCCTGGTGCGGAGGACAGAATGAGCAACATCCAGCTGGACATCGAATGGACTGAAGCAGCATCCCGCAAGATCGAAAAACTCATGCCGCGCGGCAGTCAGGATGCGTTCCTTGCGCTGCCGCCCGTCGAATGTCTGCCGATGGAAGGCGATGTGCTGTTTCTCGGACCGGCCGGCAAGCAGCAGCCGTTCATCGTCGCGGAACGTCAGTACCATCACGACGGCGACGCGGACTGGACCATCATCCTGATCCTCGACGTGCCGCATTCGACGCATTGATCGCATGACGCCTCATGCGCGCGCCGGCGGAAATGGCATCGACCACACGAAGGCCGCGTGAAGGCCGCATGACCCCGCGCGAAGCGCACGAAAACGAAATGCGCATAGAGAAGCCGCAACCATCCACGGTGCTGCCAACGCCAGCATGCTCGAGCCCGGCAACGGCATTGCCGGGCTTTTCTCTTTCGGCTTCGCCCGCTGCCCTTTCGCTTCAGGCGATCTTCGACACGATGCGCAGCTCCGCGTACTCGATCCAGTCCGCCGACACCTTCCTGTACGCCTCGATATGCGCGGACTTCGCATGCGCAGCGAGCGCCTCTTCGCTTTCCCATCGCTCGAAGAAGACGAAGCGGCGCGGCTCGCGCAGATCGCGGTGCAAGTCGTACTGCAATGCGCCGCGTTCCTTGCGCGTCGGCCCGACGATGCCTTCGAGCGCCTTGCGCAACTGCTCCTCGTGCCCCGGCTTCGCCACCGAGATCGCCACCACTGCGATTTCCGACATGCTGGACTCCATTTTTGAGAAATCAGCAGCATAACGCCGCTGCCATAGATGCACCGTTCCTCAGCGCCAACATCAAGACGAAACGGCACAGACTCTCACTCCGTCTGTGATTACCCGAACATTCATTACGCATGCGAACTGCTAGACTGATTCGACGAACTGGACTGCACCCGAGCTGCACAACTGAGCGGAGTCGCGCGTGACGGGCATTGATCCGACTGCCTTCAGGCCCGACCTCCATTGCGCCGAAGTTGCGCATGCCTGCCGCGGACATGGCGCCTCTTCCGGGCGCGCGCCGCACGCTGCATAGGACAAATCTGCCGTCATGCCAAACGTCGAAGATACGACGCTCCCTGGCCTCCTGCAGCATATGGTGCAGGACGAAGCCGGATGGGCCGCGCCGTGGCGAACCATTACGTTGCGCAGCGTCTTCCAGCCGGTCATCTCGGTGACGCATCAGCGCGTGGTCGGCTATGAAGCGCTCCTGCGCGCCTTCGATCCCGTCGGCCACCCCATCTCACCCGCCGTGCTGTTTTCGGGCACCCGCTCGACGGCCGATGCGCGCGCGCTCGACCGGCTCGCGCGCTGCCTGCATGTCGCGAACTTCATGGCGCAAGGCATTGAGTCGGGCTGGCTGTTTCTCAACACGCGTCCGCAGGTGTTCGAAACGGGCTGGCCGCAGCGCCCGTTCATCGATGAACTGTCCGATCATTTCGGACTGCCGCAGGAACGCATCGTGATCGAAGTGCTCGAACAGCCCGCCGACGACGAGTCCGCTGTCGCCAGCATGCTCGCGGCATCGCAGCCGCGCGAGTTCCTGATCGCGATCGACGACTTCGGCACGGGCTTTTCGAACTTCGATCGCGTGTGGCGCTTCAGGCCGGACATCGTGAAGCTCGACCGCTCGCTGGTCGCGCGCGCCGGCCGCCAGGACAACGACAATTCGCTGATCGGTCATCTGATCAACATGCTGCATCAATCAGGCACGCTGGTGCTGGCCGAAGGCGTCGAGACGGAAAACGAGCTGATGACGCTGATGCAGGCCGACGTCGATTTCGTCCAGGGTTATTGGTTCGGTCATCCGAAAGCATCGATACAGGCCGCGAATGCGCGCGTGCCGGACCTGATCGATGAGATGTGGCAGCGCTTCGAGAGCTTCGAGTACGCGCACTCGCGCTATCAGCGTCCCGGTTTCGAGGGCTTCACGGAAGCGGTGCTCGCTGGCGCGAACGTGTACATGCAGACGGGCGATCTCGCGCGGGCCGCGCTACCCGTTTTTCTCGTGCCCGACGCGCGCCGCGTTTTCGTGCTGAGCGACCGCGGCGAGCAGCTGGAGACGTCGATCGCCGCTTGCGGCACGCCGCCTCCGCCCGCGCGGCTTGCGCCCCTCGTGCCCGACACGCGCAACAACTGGTCGCGGCGCGCCTACTTCAAGCATGCGCTCGCGGCGCCGGGACGCGTCGCGATGATGGGGCCGCACTGCTCGCTGATGGATGGCCGGGATTGCTACACAGCCGCCGTGACCGTCGAGCGTGACGGCGTCACGCGCGTATTCTGCGTCGACTTTCTGCCCGAGCTGCGCAACGCGAGTCCTGTCTGAAGGATTGTCCGGTTCCGCGCGGTTTTCAACGACGAGATTCGCCTCGCCTGACTCGCGCACGGCGAACCATGCGCTGCATTTGCACTACTCGTGCACGAAGCGCCGCCTGGTGGCTTTCACATCGCTGCGCTTCGCCTTGCTCTCCAGCCGGCGCTCCTTCGATGCGCGTGTCGGCCGCGTCGCGAAGCGCGCCTTGCGGGTGACGCTCACGCTGTCGATCAGTGCATCGAGCCGCGCGAGCGCTGCCGCGCGGTTCATTTCCTGGGTCCGGTATTCCTGTGCCTTGATGATGACGACGCCATCGCGCGTCAACCGATGATCCTGCAACGCGAGCAGGCGCATCTTCAGCACGTCGGGCAGCGACGACGCGCGCACGTCGAAGCGCAGATGGATCGCGCTCGACACCTTGTTGACGTTCTGCCCGCCCGCGCCCTGCGCGCGCACGGCCGTGAGTTCGATTTCGTTCGGCGGGATCGGATAGCGTGTAGTCATGTCAAATGGTCGGACGATGCAAAGTAAGTGTACCGGCTATGCTGGATCAGACGAAACCGCATGCGCCGCACGGCATGCACGCTCGCCGTACGCGCGACGCATTTGCTGCGATTCGCCGATCTCGCGGATACTGACACTTTTAGCTCATAGGCCAATCATCGTGATGAAGATGCGCCCCGCGCAGGTGCTGGAACTCGTGGTCAACCTGCTGTTGCCCTGGGTCACGTATCGCCTCGCGCAGCCGTACTGGGGCGAAACGGGTGGCCTGATCGCATCCGCTGTGCCGCCCGTCATCTGGAGCGTCATCGAACTCGTGCGCTTTCGGCGCGTCGATGCGCTTGCCCTGATGGTGTTGCTCGGCATCGTGCTGTCGATCGGCGCGATGGCGCTCGGCGGCGATTCGCGCGTGCTGCTGATGCGCGAGTCGCTGGTGTCGGGCGCGATCGGCGCCGCGTTCCTGCTGTCGCTGCTGCTGCGCCGGCCCATCATCTTCTACCTGACGCGCGCCTTCGTGGCCCGCGAGATGACGAACGGCGCCGCGCACGTCGACATGCTGTGGCGCGAGCAGCCCGCTTTCGCTCGCGCGCTGCGGGTGCTGACGGTCACATGGGGCGTCGGCCTCATCAGCGAAACCACGCTGCGCATCTGGATGGCGTGGCACTGGCCGATCGAGCAGGTGCTGGTGGTGTCGCCCGTCGTCGGCTATGGGATCTTCGGCGGCCTGATGGTCTGGACGTTCTGGTATCGACGCACGATGCGCGACCTTGCCGGACAGGCGCCGGAATCCGAAGCACAACCGCAGCGCGGGACGGCCGCGAACTGAGCGGCTTCTTCGGTTGCTTCGGCTTCCTCGTCTACCTCGCCGCTTCCTCGTTTGCCTCGCGGCTTCTTCGGTTGCTTCGAGGCATTCTCGTCTGTCTCGCGGCTTCCCCTTTGCCTCGCGGCTTCTTCGTATTCGTCGCGCCTTCCCCGTTTCGAATCAGCAACCGCCCTCTTGCGCCGCTTCGGCGATCCGCGCGGCGAGACCTGAATCGCGCTGCGTCGGCGTCGCGATCGCGCGCATCAGCACCGCCCGCGAGCCGATCACTTCGACCCGCTCGCGCGCCCGCGTGATCGCCGTATAGACGAGCTCCCGCGACAGCACGCGGCTGAACGTCGAAGGCAGCATCAGCACCGCGTGATCGAACTCCGATCCCTGCGACTTGTGGACCGTCAGCGCGAACGCGGTATCGTGCGGCGGCAGCGCAGCGGGCGACACCGCGCGCAAGCTGCCGTCCGCGCCACGGAAGTACACGCGCAGCGAGCCGTCCGCGCCCGGCAGCGCGATGCCGATATCGCCGTTGAAGAGACCCAGCGCATAGTCGTTGCGCGTGACCATGATGGGACGGCCCGCGAACCACTGCGCGCCCGCCGTCAGCGGCACGCGCGCGGCACGGCGCACTTGCGCCGCCATCGCGGCATTCATCTGATCGACGCCGCGCGCCCCAAGACGCGTCGCGCACAGGATGCGAAAGCGGTTGAGCGCGTCGAACAGCGCAAGCGGCTGCGGCGCCGTGCCGGATGCCGCTTCGCCGAGCGTCGCGGCGAGCGCGTCGGCATACGGCGCAAAACCGGCGGCAAGCCGCTGGATAGTGCGCTCCGAAGGCGCCGCGTCCGTGTCCACGTGGAACGCCGCCGCGCAATGCCCAACGGGATCGGTCTCCAGCACGTCGAGCGAGGCCTGCGCGTCGCCGCGCCGGATCGCGACAGACAGCCGGCCGATCGCCGACTCAAGCCCGAAGCGATAGTTGCGCTCCAGCCAGACGACGCAATCGGCTAACGGCGCGGGCTGCGATCGCGCGTCGCTCATCGCTTCCGACGGCGCGCCGAACAGATCGTCGATGAACGGCGGCACATCGTTTTGCGAAGTATCGCGGCCGGCGGCCGGCAACGCAGCGCGCAGCCGGCTTTCGCCGATTCCCAGCGCTGTCGCAATCGCGCTTACACCTTCGTCGCTGAACGCCGGCTGCACGCTCAGCTCAGCGAACACAGCGCCTGCTTCGACGGCCGCCAGTTGGTCCTTGTCGCCGAGCATCACGAGATGCGTCTCTTGTGCGAGCGCATCGAACAGATGCGTGGCCATTGCGACGTCGATCATCGATGCCTCGTCGATCACGATCACGTCATAAGGCAGCGGGTTGTCGCGATGATGCCTGAAGCGCCCGTCCGGCCCGGTGCCCAGCAGGCGATGCAGCGTAAACGACGTTTGCGGCAGACGCACGGCAAGCTCCGCCGGCAGCGAGCCTGCACGCGCGAGCAGCGCTTCCTGCATGCGTTGAGCGGCCTTGCCCGTCGGCGCGGCGAGCGCGATACGCAGTTCGGCGCGCGCATCCAGCAGACACGCAAGCACGCCGACGACAGTCGTGGTCTTGCCCGTACCCGGCCCGCCGCTGACGATCGTGAGCCGTCCGGACAGCGCCATCACGGCAGCCACTCGCTGCCAGTCGATCTCGTCGTCCCGGGGCTCTCCGAAATAACGCAGCAGTCTTTCGCGCAACGCGTGCGGCGACGCGCTGCGAGAAACAGAGTCCGCTTGCTGCGCTTCGCCGCGCGGCGCTTGCGCATGGCCGACGAGCGACCGCGCGAGCCGCCGCTCGTAATCGTAGTAACGCGCGAGATAAAGCCGCCCTTGCCCATCGACGACGAGCGGTCGCAGCGCCTGCGCCGTCTCCTTGCCCTCACTTGCGACACCGCTTGCGAGCAACGCGGCGCGCACATCGTCGGCGTTCGCATCGTAGCGCTGCGCAAGCTCGTCGAGCGACACGCAGACGTGCCCTTCCGACGTCGCGCGGCTCGCGGCGAATGCGGCGCGCGCGGCCCAGCGCACGCCGTCCGCCGGCGCGCGACCGCGCTGCGCGAGCGCGCTCACCCGCCGCGCAAAACCTTCGGCGAGCGCCGTGCTGAAGTCCGCCGGCGCGGGCACGTTCACTTCGACGTCGGGCAATGGCTGATCGAATGTGCTCATGCCGTGCCTCCATCCATCAACGCGTCGAGCGCGGCGACGAGCGCGTAGCCGGGCCGCCGCGCATGCACGCCCGCCGCACGGTCCGCGTCGCGCCACGCCGGACGCACGCCGCGCACGAACAGATACAAATAGCCGCCGATATGCCTGTCGTACTCATAGTCCGCAAGGCGCACGCGCAAATACCGATGCAGCGCGACGACATAAAGCAGCGCTTGCAGGTGATAGGCATGACTCGTCATCGCTTCGTCGAGCGGCGCGGCGGCGTAGTCCTCGCGCGTATCGCCAAGATGGTTCGACTTCCAGTCGATCACCCAGTAGCGCCCCTGATGCTCGACGATCATGTCGATGAACCCCTTCACATAGCCGCGCAGCGTGCCGGGCTCCAGCGCGACATCGGGAAAGCCGTGCCCGGCGAGCAGCGCGCGCAGCGCCGGAAAATCCAGCGATGTCGCCGAAAACAGAAACTCCAGCTCATTGAGCCGCCGCTTCGGATCGAGCGCCGTGAGCGTCATGCCCGGCACGAGTTCCGCGCTCACGACGTCGCCGAGCAGACGATGCATCATCGCGGGCAGCCGTTGCGCGAGATCGGGCGTGGCGGGCGCCGGCCGCTCGTGCAATGCGCGTTCGATCGCATGCGCCCATGTGCTGCGATCGGAGAAATCCGCGAGTTCGAACATGCGGTGCAGACATTCGCCCGCCGCCGCGCCGCGCGGGAACGCGAGGATATCGTCGGGCGCGAGTTCGACGGGAGCCGGTGCGGCGTCGAATGCGCTGGCGTGCAGCGGTGCCGGAACATCGGCCAGTTCGTCGTGATCGGGACGCGCTTCGTCGCTCGCCGCCGACGTTTCTTCTGCGCGCGAACCGGCCGCGATCAGCGAGCTGAAACTCGCCATGCGCCACGCGTCGCGCAGCGTGCGCCGGTTCGTGCGCGCGCGCATCAGCGCTGTGCCGTCGGCGATGCTTTCCAGCGGCACGCGCCGCCCAACGGCAGGCAGTGCGCCGACGGCCACCGGCCCGCCCGCGAGCGCCTGCCAACGCTGGTAGATCGCGCTTTCGTCGAGCGGCTTCGCCAGCCATTCGTCGAAATCGCGTCCGCTGCCTGCGACGAGCCAGTTCAACACGCTGCGCGCCGATTCCTTCGCCGAGTTGTGCGACAGATAGGTGCCCGCCACCAGGTAGCAGCGATACACGGCGCGCGTCAACGCGACATAGACGAGGCGCGCGCGCTCGGCCGCCTGCTCGCGCGTGGCGTGGCGGCTCGCGTAGTCCTTCTGCTCGTCGTCGCAGCCATAGTGAAGCACGGCCGCGCCGTCGTCGTCGTGATATTCGCGTGCATCGGGCAAGCCCGACGACGGCGGCTCGCGCATGCCGCCGTCGTTGAGAAACGGACAGAACACGACCGCGTATTCGAGACCCTTCGACTTGTGCACGGTGACGATCTGCACGAGATTGCGGTCCGATTCGAGCCGCAGTTGCGCCTCCTCGCCACCGCCTGCGCCGCCCGCACGCTGCGCGGCCAGCCAGCGCAGCGTCGGCGCGATGCCCGGCTGCGTCGCGGCGCGTGCCTGCACGAGTTCGGCAAGATGGTTGACGTTGGTGAGTCGCCGCTCGCCTTCCACACCCGCGACGAGGCGCTGCGCGACGTTCAGTTCGCGCATCAGCGTGCGCCACATCACGGCGAAGCCGCGCTCGTGCCACAACATCCGGTAGCGCGAAAGGCGCTCGACCCAGCTCATCGCATCGACGGATTGCGCGGCATCGCCCGATGCGGACGCGCCGTCGTCGATGTGCTCGAGTCGCCATAGCGAAGCGGCGTCGAGCCCGAACCAGTCCGTCGCGAGCGCGGCGCGCAAGCGGCGCAAGTCGCCGGGTGTATCGACGGCGGCTAGCACGCGCTCGATCTGCTCGGCGTCGAGCGATTCGAACACGGATGCCTGCGCCAGTTCGACGCTGCCCACACCCCACGCGGACAGCTCGCGCTTGATCAGACTGCCCTGCTTATGGGTCTGCACGAGCACCGCGATATTGCCGGGCGCGAGCGGCTTGTCGCCGATCGTCACGCTGCCGTCGCGCGCGCCGCGCAACAGACGCACGATCTCCGCAGCGCATGCCTCGCTCGCCACGCGCTGCGCGTCGCGCCTGGTCCGCGCCGCGTCGCCGGGCGGCAGCATCCAGACGCGAAAATCGCCGTCATCGGGTCCGGCTCGATCGACGAGCGGCGGCCGCTGACGCTCGCCCGCGCGCACCGGGTGATAGTCGAGCCCTTCGAGCACGAATGCCTGCGGGTTTGCTTCGAAGAAGCGATTGCACGCGTCGACGATGGGTGCAGTCGAACGCTGGTTGACGGCGAGCGTATAGCGCGCCGATGCCTGCGCGCGCGCCGCGAGATAGGTGTGCAGATCGGCCGCGCGAAAACTGTAGATCGCCTGCTTCGGATCGCCGACGAGAAAGAGCGGCCCCGCAGGCGCGAAGATGCGATTGAAGATCGCGAACTGCAACGGGTCGGTATCCTGGAACTCGTCGATCAACGCCGCGGGATAGCGCGCGCGCAACGCGTCCGCGAGCCATACGTGCGTGGCGAGCGCGCGATGCAGGTTCGACAGCAGATCGTCGAAGGACACGACGCGCCGCGTGCGCTTTCGCGCGACCAGTTCGTGCGGCGCATAGTCGAGCCACTTCTGCACGAGGCGAAGCCAGCGCGCGTGCTGAGCCGCTTCGGCGGCGACGGCGGCGGCCGCGAGTTCGTCGGCGGTCGCGAAGAACGGATGCGCGGGCGGCTCGAAATCCTTCTTCGTGCCCTTCGTCAGTGCGCTCGCCGTCAGCTTCAGCGCGGCTTTCGGCGGCGCGGCGTGACAGTCGTCCTGCGCGAAGTAGTCGTTCCACGCTGCAATCGCGGCGGCAATCGCGTCGGGCTTGTGCGAAGTCTGCTTCAGACGCGCCTGCGTCTCGTCGAGCAGACGCACGACGTTGTCGCGCTCGTCGCGCCACATTGCCCACGCTGCATCGAAGCGCTCGCGCGCGTCGTCCGACGCGTCCGTTTCCGGCTCGCCGATATCGTCTGTCTGGCCCCAGCGCAGTTGCGCGAGCGGCTTCTTCAGACGCCGCGCAAGCTGTTCATCGAGCGACGCAGGGCCCGCGCGCCTTTCGACCAGCCACGCGGCGAACGACGGATGCGCCGCGGCGACGGGTTCGACCTGCTCGCGCCAGAAATCGGCCGCGAGTTCGAAACGCAACGCGGCATCGTCGGCTTCCATCTCGAACGCGAACGGCATCGCGGCAGCAAACGGCGCTTCCTGCAATGCGCGCTGACAGAACGCGTGAATTGTGTGAATTGCGGCCTGATCGAAGGTGCGCAGCGCGCGGCGCACGACCTTTGCCGCCGCTTCGAGATCGGCGCCGCGCGCTTCGGAAAGCGTCGTTTCGAAAAGCCGCGCGATGAACGGATCACCGCCATCGTCGCCCGTTTCGATCGCGCGCTGCACTTCGGCGAGACGGCCCCGGATACGCTCATGCAGTTCCGCCGTCGCCGCCTTCGTAAAGGTCACGACGAGAATCTGATCGGCACTCAGATTCTTCTCCAGCAACAACCGCACGTAAAGCGCGCAAATGTTCCATGTCTTACCCGTGCCCGCCGACGCCTCGATCTGGTTGACGCCATCCAGATCGCAAGCGAACACATCGAGCTCTTGCGCGGCGGGCTCATGCATCCAGGCTGCGCCGCTCATGATGCGCTCCTCAGATGCGCGACGAGCGGCTTGAAGACAAGCGACGCCAGCGTGCCGAACGGTTCGTCGAGCGTCAGCGGCGTGCCTCGGAACGCGATGCGCAACGCGGCATCGTCGGATTCGGCGCGCACGCGGTCGCTTGCCCACTCGTTCTGCGCGACGGAGTCGCTGTCGCTGATCTTCGCCCACGCGCTCTTCGGGAAGAAGCGCAGCGGGAACGCGCGCCCTGCCCGGTATAGCGCGGCAAGCGGCGCAAGCTGATCGAGCGGCTGTTCGACGGGCGCGAGTTCGAACGACTCGCCGCTCGCGTGCCACACGGTGCGACGCGGGCCTTCGGGCAATGCCGCGCAATAGACGAGATGAGAGAGCCACGCGGCCAGATAGTCGCGTGCGCTGGGTCTTGCGTAACGGAAAATGACTTGCCCCGTTTCAGTCAACAGATTGAGCGTGCCTTGCAGATGCAGCGGGCCTTCCGAGCGTTCGCGCAGCGGCTCGTCGAATGGGCCGAAGAGCGCGACGTCGCCCGTACCGGGCCAGCGCGCGTCGATGTCGAGCGCAAACGGCAAGCGCGTGACACCCGACGCCACCTCGCGCCGCACGCGCTCGGCGAGCCCCCGCAACGCCGACAGCTCGCGCGCGCGCCACACGGCGCCCGTCGCGCCGCCAGGCAGTTCGGGACTCGCTTCCGCGACCCGGCGCGCGCGCGCCAATGCATCGTCGCCGGGACTCGCATTGAGCAGCGCGGGCAACAGCCGTTCGGCGAGCGCATCGCGGCCCGCGAAGTCGAGTTCGAACGGCTCCATATCGAGCAGCTCGCCTTGCGCATCGGAGAGCACGATGCCAAGCCGGCCGCGCAGCAACGCGCGCGCCGGATGCCGCCAGAAACGCTGGAAGTCGTCGAACGCAACTGGCTGGTTGCGTTCGTCCGGCTCGGCGGGCAGCGGCGCGGCGAAGAATGGCGGCGTCGCGTCGCGCGCCGGCGCAGCCAGCAATGCGGCCAGTTCCGCGCGGTCGGGGTCGTAGGTGAACAAGCCGCTCTTTCCATTGTTCTTCGCATCGAAGTACTCGGAAGCGAACGGCTGCAACGGATGATCGACGATGAACGCGCGGCGCGCCGCGTCAAGATCGGCGGGCGACGCATCCTCGTCGCACGACACGCGCGCGAGGTGATCGAGCAGTTCATCGACGAGCGCGGCAGGCGGCAACGGCGCGTTGTCGCGAATGCTTCGGCCCGTGTACGCGATCAGCAGCCGGTCTTGCGCGGCGAGCAGCAGATCGAGAAACAGATTGCGCTCGTCGTCGCGGCGCTGCCGGTCGCCCGCCTTGCCGAACTCGGCCATCAGGTCGAACTCGTCGGCGCGCGCGAGACTCGGCAACACGCCGTCGTCCATGCCCAGCATGCACACGATTCTGAACGGCAAGCCACGCAGACTCGTCAACGATGAAAACGTCACGCTGCCCCACGGCACGCCGCCGCGCGCCGGATCGTCGAGCGCTTCGGACAGCGCCGTGCGCACGACGGCCGCGGGCAACGCGATGTCGCCCGCGCCCGCGCGCATCGCTTCGCTCATCGCGTCGACAGCATCGCGCACGGTGGCCAGAGTATCCGCGAAGTCGACGCCGCCATCGAAGCAGCGGCCGAGCACTTCGAGCAGAAGCTGCGTCCATTCGGCGGGCGTCAGGTCGTCGGTGCAACGGCGCGCGAACGCGTCGACGTCGTCGACGAAGCTCGCGAGGCGCCCGAGCAGTTCCGCATCGGAGCCGTCGGCACCTTCGACGGGCAGCCACGCATCCACCGGCTCGCCGCCTTCTGGCATCGCGTAGCCGAGAAAGAGCCGCGTGAGCGCGTCGGCGAACGTGTGGCGCGCGACGGGAACGGCGCTGTCGGCGGGCACGACGGGCGCGAGGCCGCGTCGCGCGCCTGCTGCCGCGAGCCATTCCTGAATGTCTTCGAGCGCCGCCGCATCGATGCCGTAGCGCGCGGCGATCGCATCGACGCGCAGCCATTCGATCAGCTCCGGCGCGCCGACATTGCGTTCGGGCAACGCGAGCCAGTCGAGCAGCACGCGCGCAACAGGGTTCGCCTGCGAAGGCGGCAAGCCCGTGACGCGATACGGAATACGGCGTGTATCTCCCGTCGGCGCCGTGCCGAATACGGCATCGATCAGCGGCCCGGCCGCGCCGAGATCGGGGAACGTGACGAGCACGTCCGAAGGCTGCAGATCGTCGAACTCGTCGAACCAGCCCAGCAGCCGGTCGTGCAGCACCTCGAGCTGCCGCGCGAGGCTATGGCACACGTGCACTTCGATGCCGCGCTCCTGCGGCTTCGGGTCGAGATCGCGCTCGCTGCGCAGATCGAGCATCCCGTTCTGCACGGCGGCGAGCCACGTGGGCGCGGCGTTTTCCGCGAAGTACGAAGCCTCGCCCGATGCCGCGCTCTCCGTCAGTTCGTGCAGCATGTGCAGTTGCGCCTGCGTCTGCCGTCCCCATTCCGCGAGCAACGGATGACCGACTTCCTGATAGTCGAGCTGGCCCGCAACGTCGAGCGCCTGCACGCGACCTTCGCTGACGATATCGAACCAGAACTCGCGGCATGGATTCATCGCGTACAGGCGCACGTCAATCCAGCGCGACAGCTCACGCAGCAACGCGATGTGCAGCGGCGGCATGGTCGGCAGCGCGAACACACTGACGGACTCGGGCCAGTCGGCGTTCGCAATCGCTTCGAGATCGAGCGAGCGCACTTCGTCGAGGAAGCGATACGCGGGCGGCGTGGCGGCGTCGGCGGAATGCGCGTCGCCCGCCACTTCGCCGAGCAGCGCGCGCCACAGCGCAGCCTGCCAGCGCTCGTCTTCGCGCGCCGCGCCACTCGCGCCGACGAGGCGCGGACCTGTATCGTCGGCCGCGCTGCCTGCGAAGATCGAGCCGCCCTTCTGCCATTGCAACAGCCACTCGGGACGATAGGTCAGATAGTGGTCGAGCACCGTCGCGACGCGGCGCGCAAGCTCGTAACGCATCGGCGCGTCGGCGGCGTCGAGATAGCTGCGCAGGCGCGGCGACGCGTTCCACGACCGCGCCTCATCCGCGTCGCCGAGCAAGCGATAGCAGCGCCACACGAGCCGGTCCGGCGCGAAGGGAGAGCGCGGCGGCACTTCGATCACGCCGCCGATCTGCATCCACAGCCATTGCGCGAGATAGCCGAAGTCGATGTTCGCGCACACGCCCTGACGCGCGGCGATGTCCAGTTCGAGCCGCCGCCGCACAGCCGCGCTCGGCACGATCACAGGCTGCGCGGTCCATGGACTCGACGGTGCCTGAGCGAGTCCGTCGAGCAGCGCATCGACGAGCACATCGTACCGGTTCGAATAGAAAAGCTGGAGCATAAAGCCTGTGCGAAGAAGCGGCGCCGCGCGCCGTGCGCAGCCCGCATAGGGAAGAGCCGACAGCATAACAAAGGCACTTGCCGGCGCGAAACCTGGCCATTCGGACGATGGTCCGGGCGTGGGCAAATCAGTTAGACTCGACGGCAGTTCGGGCTCGGATGAAAGCCGTCAGGCACGTCCTCATCTGCTTTCGTCAACATACGGTACGAGACATCAGGCAGTCGATGCGCTATTCAGTCGAAATCAAAAAGTTTCTGTATAGCCAGTACTTCTATGGCGGCTTGCGCATTGCGGTCGGCATTTCGCTGCCGGCCATCCTTTGCCTGATCGTCTTTCATAACCGGGAACTCGGCTTCACGATCGCGACGGGCGCGCTCGGCGCATGTGTCGTCGACATGCCCGGACCGCTCAAGTACAAGCACAACGAGATGCTCGCGTGCAGCGTGATCGGCTTTCTGGCCGCGCTGGCCACAGGGCTCGCCACCGTCAGTTCGATCGCGCTGTGGTGCACCGTCGTGCCGCTCACGTTCGTGCTGTCGCTGATCGTCGTCTATGGCAACCGCTGGCCGCAGATCAGCTTCGCGACGCTCTTCATGATGATCGTGACGCTCGAAGAGCATTTCACGCCGTTGCAGGCGCTCGTCAACGCGTCGTGGATACTCGTGGGCGGCCTGTGGTTCACGTACTGGTCGACGCTCGTGAGCCACTGGATGTTGTACCGGATCGAGCAGCAGGCGCTCGCCGAAAGCGTGTTCGCGCTCGCCGACTATCTGCTCGCGCGCGCGAACTTCTACGATCTCGACAACGATCTCGACGAGTGCTATCGCAACCTCGTCGCGAAGCAGATCGATGCCGTCGCGATGCAGGATGCCGCGCGCGATATCGTGTTGCGCAATCTGCCCAAGCTCAGGAGCGGCCGGCTCGAGCCGCGCCGCGCGACGCTCTTCAACCTGTTCATCCATATCGTCGATCTGCACGAGCAGTTCGTCGGCGCGCATACCGATTATCCGCTCGTGCGCAACACGTTCGGCGGCTCGGACCTGCTGATCTTCTATCGCGATCTGATCCGCAAGGCCGCGTCCGATCTCGAGGACATCGGCCTCGCCGTGCTGCAGAACGAGCCACCGCGCGCTCGGATCAGCGTGAAAGCGGAATTGCGCGCAATCGAATATGAGATCGAGCTGATGCGCAAGCAGGATCTGCCCGCGAAGAACCCGGAGGCCTATTCGGCCGTCTCCGCTACGTTCCGGCGCATCTGGAGCGCGACGCGCCTGATCGACAAGATGCGCAAGAACCTTGCGAACGAGGAAAGCGCGAAGGAAACCGAGCTGCGCATCGACCAGGCGCTCACGCGTTTCGTGTCGAGCCGGCGCGTGCCGTTCGGCTCGATCTTCTCGAATCTCACGATGGCCTCGCCGAGCTTCCGGCATGCGCTGCGCGTGACGATCGCGGTGGCCATCGGCTTCTGGCTCGGGCGTCTCTTGCCGCTCACGAACGCATACTGGATCGTGATGACGACCGTCATCATCCTGAAGCCCGGCTACTCGCTTACCAAGCAACGCAACGGGCAGCGTATCGTCGGCACGCTGATCGGCTGCGCGGCGAGCATCGCGCTCATCTTCAGCGTAAAGGAGCCGCATATCCTGCTCGTCGTGATGTTCGCGTCGATGGTGATGAGCTATAGCCTGCTGCTCTTCAACTACACGGCGAGCGTCGTGTTCACGTCGTCGTATGTGCTGCTGATGTTCCATCTGCTCGCGCCGGGCAGCCTGCACATCATCGGCGAGCGGGCGATCGATACCGTCGTCGGCTGCGCGATCGCGATCGCGGCAAGCCATCTGTTCCCGTACTGGGAGTACCGGTTGATGGGCAAGCTCGTCAACAACATGATCGCGGCGATGCGCAGCTATCTCGAAGCGAGCTGGTGGTGGAGCGGCAAGCCGGCCGCCGCCGTCGCCGCGCCCGCCGCGCTGACGGAAGCGGCAGCGCTCGCGCCCGCCATGGCGATGGCGGAAGTCGCGGCAAGTGATGTGCCGATGAATGGGGCGTCGATGAATGAGGCGCCGGTGAATGAGGCGCCGGTGAATGAGGCGCCGGTGAATGCAGCGCAAGCCGATGCGAGATCGGCGACGGCGACGGTGACGGCGACGGCGACGGCGACGACTCAATCGTCCATGCCGGCGCCTGACGCGGGAAGCAACGCCGCACCGCGAAGCCCGACATCGACGACGCCAGCGAAAACATCGGCGCCGACGCCCGCGGCGGCAGCGGCAGCGAGTGCGCTCGATCGCGACTATCGTTATCGGCTCGCGCGCAAGAATGTGCACGTCGCCTTCGCCAATCTCGGCCAGGCGTTCCAGCGGATGATGCTGGAGCCCAAGTCCGCGCAGAAGTTCGTGCCCGAACTGAACGATCTGCTCGTGCGCTCGCATGTGCTCGCATCGCAGATCACGGCGGCGGCGCCGTTGTTGCGCACGTCGTCGCAGCAGATGGGCGGTCCATCGCATCAGCCGCTGCAACGCGCGCTGACGGTGATCCACGACAACCTCACGCAAGCGGAAGAAGGCAGCGCGCCGCCCGCCGATCAGGCCGACATCTCGAAGCAGTTGACGCGTGAACTCGATACGATGGTCGTCGAAGCGGAGCGTGCGCCCGGCTATTCGGCCGATGCCGTGCATGAACTGAAACTGCTCGCGCATCAGTGCAAGCAGATGCTGGCGGCGTCGTTTCTGATCCGCAAGGACGCGAGCGTGATCCGGCTGCCGGAGAACTGACGCAGTGTTTGCGTCGCTTGTTGCGTGGCGGGTTGCGACACGGGGTGAGACACGAACTGCCCCCCCTCCGGGGTTGCAACCTCTTACTGCGATGCGCCCTTGGCCGCATTCACCGCCGACGCCGCCGCCGATAGCGCCGACGTCGACGAACTGGAGGGATTCTCGCGCTCGTACTCGTGCTTTTCGGAGATCGCGTTGTAAAGGATCGTCGCGATCACGAGCAACACGACGACAACGATGAACACGGCGATGCCAAGCGTCGGGTTTTTCTTGCGCGGATCGTTCATGAGTCTGGCTCTGCTGGCTGATTGATTCGACAAAGCGGGCATTCTACGACGAAGCACCTTGCGCGCGGCTTGCGGTCCGTCGCACGCGTCCGCTGCGCCTCTGGCCGAAGCGCAAGCGCAATGCCCGATGAATCAACGCCCGTCCGCGACCACGGCAGCACGCACCGGCAGCGCCGTCGAATACTTGATCTGCTCCATCGCGAAGCTGGAACTGACGTCGTAGAGCGGTACCGCGCGGATCAACTGCTTGTAGACGCGATCGTAGTCGTCGATATCCGAGACGACGACGCGCAGCAGGTAGTCGGTCTCGCCGCTCATCCGATAGACCTCGACCACTTCGGGGATATCCTGCACCGCGCGCGTAAAAGTTTGCGCCCAGGCCTCGGTGTGCTGGTTCGTGCGCACCGCGACGAACACGGTCGTACCGACCCCCAGCTTGCGTGGGTCGCACAGCGCAACCTGCGCGCGGATCACCCCCGCTTCCTTGAGTCGCTGCACCCGCTTCCAGCACGGCGTCTGGGACAGATTCACCCGGGCCGCGAGTTCCGCGATCGGCATCGTCGCATCTTCCTGGAGCAGTTCGAGCAGCCGCCGATCAATGATGTCCATTCCCATCTTTGCACCCGGATAGAAAATTATTCTATTTCTCGTCAAAACGAGGGAATTATATGAAAACTCTTTCTCCGCGCAAATCGGTATAAATGTGGGCAGTGGCGTTCTCTAAAAACAACATCCGCGGAGCCTTTCATGAACCACACAACCGGCTTGAGCACACTCGACCGTTCGCTGACACAAGCCGTGCCCGCATCGTTCTCTCATGCGGCATCGCCCGACTGCGCGATCGCGCGCCTGTGCGAGGCTCTCGATGCAGCCTTCGACACGTGCGACGACGCGCGAGATCCGTCGCTGCACGCAAGTTTTGCACGCGGCGTGCGCGCGGCCCTCGCGGAAGCCGCCGCCGATACCGCGCTGCTCACCGACGCGCAGCGTGAAGGCGCAGCCAACGGTTATCGGCGGCATTTGCTCGCCGCCGATCCGCTCGGCCGCTACGCGATCGCCGCGCTCGTCTGGATGCCCGGCCAGGCAAGCCCGATTCACGCGCATCACACATGGTGCGGATATGCGGTGATCGACGGCACGTTGACGGAGACCGTCTACCAATGGAACCCAGCCAGCGAGTGCGCGACGCCGTTGCGCGACCAGTCGCGCGAGCCGGGCGCAGTCTCGTTCACGCGTGCGGGACGCACGGGCATCCATCGACTCGGCAACGGCAGCGGCAGAGCCGCCGTATCGCTGCACATCTACGGCGTGCCCGGCGAACGGATCGCGAGCCACGTGAACGACATCGTGCGTATCGCCGATAGCGCGCAAGCCCTGCTTGCCTGAAGTCCGCGCGCTGCTTCTCCGGTTGAAAAGAAAGCTGTCACACGTGACGCCTTTCCATCCTTTCCATCGAAAGCCCCAACTCCCTACTCAAGTCTTCCCGCCGTCCCCCGCCGTCGGAATCTGCGGCGGCACTGACGCCGTTTGCCCCGTCGACTGCGGCGCCGGCCGAGGCTCATGCGACACGTCGCGCGCGGGTGGCATCGCGCTCGTCGGCTTCGATCTGAACGGCGTCGTAGTGCCCGTCGCGGCTTCGCGCTCGCGAGCCGCATGCCGCACGGCCTCCTCGTTCATCATCGCCTCACCTTCGGCGTCGTCGCGCGACGAATGAATACGCATCTGCGGCACGGGAATCTCGATACCCGCCTCGTCCATCTTGCGCTTGACGCGCAGATTGAACGCGCGCGCGACGCTCCATTGCTGCAGCGGACGCGTCTTGATCTGCCCTTTGACCACCATCCAGTTCGGATCGAAACGGTCCAGACCCCACACTTCGACGGGCCCGAGCATCTCGCGCCGGTAGCGGAAATCGGCCATCAGATCTGCGCCGACCGCGCGTATCAGTTGCGTCACCTGATCGACGTCCGCCGAGAACGGCACGCGCACCTCGAACACCGCGTACGCGAAATCGCGCGACAGGTTCTTTACGATCTTGATCTGCGAAAACGGGATCGCGTGAATCGCGCCCTGACCGTCGCGCAGCCGCACAGTGCGGATCGACAGATACTCGACCGTGCCCGCATGGCCGCCGTCGATATCGATCCAGTCGCCGACCGAAATCGTGTCCTCGATGATGATGAAAAGGCCCGTGATCAGATCGCTCACCAGCGACTGCGCACCGAAGCCGATCGCCAGACCGATCACACCCGCGCCCGCGAGCAGCGGCGTCACGTTGATGCCGAGATTGGCCGCCGTGACGATGCCGGCGATCGTCAGGATCGTCACGAACAGCACGTTGCGCACGAGCGGCAGCATCGTGCGCGCGCGCATGCTCGGGTTTTTCGACTTGTTGCGCGGACTGCTCGGATTGACGGCTTCCTGAATCGCCGTGTCGATCAGAATCCACACCAGCCACGACACGAACACCGTGATCAGAATCGCCGTCAGCGCGTGCGCGATGCCGCGCGCCGTCACGCTCTCCTCGACGATCCGCGCGAGCGATACGTCCCACAGACGCGACGCGAACTCGAAGTACGCGAGCCAGATGAAGAGCGTCAGCAACGTGCCGACGAAGCGCAACAGGCGTGTCAGATACGGCGAGCGGCGTCGGCGGCGCGCGTTGCGCGGCCGCGTCACGCGCAGCACGATCGCCGACAGGAAAAACGCCAGCACGAGCAGCAGCGCCGTCACGACGGAGATCTGCAGCACGTTCTCGCCGCTGCCGATGCCGCCGATCGTCGCGATCACCGATGCCGTCGCGAGCACGAGCATCGGCACGTGCCACAGCGACGCGAGCACGTCGAATGCGTCGGTGGCGGCCTTGTGGTCGTGCCGCTGTTCGTACGCACGGTTGCGGATCAGATGCGCGACGGGCCGGCGGAACGCGAGCGCGAAATACGCGGTCAGCGCCGCCGCCGTCATGTTCGATACCGTCGACACCAGCGCTGCGAGATTCGTGCCGAGTTCATGCGCGACGTCGTAGTTGACGGCGGCATCGCCGAGCGCGCTGCAGATGCCGATCGCGAACAGCAGCCGGCGCGCCTGTTCGATCAGCATGCGCACGGCCGCGCGCCGGTGCCCCGAGCCGAACAGCGAGAACATGATCAGGCAGATCGCCGAGAACACCGCGCCCGCGACGATTGCATACGCGATCACCATCGCGATCGTGCGGCCCAATGAATCGGGCATCGCGCGCACGAACATCAGCGCAGCGACGAACGCGATGATCCACGGTCCGACGCGACGCAGCGCGAAGATCAGCAGATCGCGCGTGGTCGGATTGGCATCGAGCCGCACCACGATGCCGAAACGCTCATGCACCCTGCGCTGAATGTAAATGAGACCGGCCGCGCACGCGCCCCAGCCGGCCAGCACCGCGAACATGTTCAGCAGCACCCGGCCGAAGTGCTCGCGCCCCTCGCTCGTGACGATCGTGTAGATCTCGTTGGCTGCCGCGTTGAAGCGGCCTGACCAGTAGTTGAGCGGCGAGCGGCCCTGATGCACGTCTGATTCGAACGACGCGATGCCTGCCGCGATTGCGCCGAGCAGCCCAGGGCTCGGCTGTGCGGCCGCAGCGGGCGCGACGTTTTTCGTTGCATCGCGCAGTTTCTTCAGTTGTGCGACGAGTGCGGTGCGCTGGCGGTCGTTGTCGAGCGTCGTGATCACGCTGTCGAGCGATTTGGCCATCTCGGCCTGGCTGGCAGGCGACGGCGCCGACGCGGCATCCGCCGCCGAAGCGCCCGACGCGGGCGCCGCCGTCGAGACCGTTGCACTGTTGATCAGGCTTTGCAGCGCGGGAATCATCGGCGTGCCGCTGGCCGCGCCGGCGGCGTGCGCGACGCCCGGCAGCGTGACACCAGCGCCCACGAGCGCAAGCCATACGCAAACGGCATACACAAGCGAGCGCACGCGAAGGCAATCGCGCGTGAGACCGAACAGGCGCTCAAGCGACAAAATAGGGAAAACAAAGCAAAAGACGGCGTCAATCGCCAGAAGCCCGCCGCATAACGGCGCAGCCCGCGATTCACGCCGCGCAAGGCATGACTTCATGGCAATCCGTGACAGAACGGGAGAGACGCCAAGTTTAGCGGGTGTCGTCGAGGGAAACCTCCCCGATGCGTAACCGAATGTTAGTGCACTTGCGCGACGTCGTCGGACGCGCTCCGGCACGCTGCGTGCAGTTCGCGCGCGTGCCGGCCGATGCTTCCAAGCCGTCAGTACCCGACCGTCGCGAGCTGATGAACGAAACGGCCTTGCTCCAGCTCGTCGACGAACGCGATCGCGTAGTCTTCCGCCGAGATGCTGCTGTTGCCCTGCGCGTCGACGATCAGCGACCCCGCGCCCGTGCGGAATGTGCCCTTGCGCTCGCCCGGCGCGATCAGCGCGGCGGGCGCGAAGAAAGTCCAGTCGAGGTCGCTGGCGCGCAGGATCGGCAGCACGTCGCGATGCGCGAGCGCGATCGCCTTGTAGGCCTCCGGAAAGCCCTCGCTATCGATGAGTTGCTTGCCAGGCGCCACTTCCAGCGAGCCCGCACCGCCCACCACGACGAGACGCCTGATGCCCGCTTCACGCGTGCCGTCGACCAGCGCGCGCGTCGCCTTGCCGATCAGCGCGACGTCGTCCATCGGCGGCGCATACGCGCTCGCGACGACATCATGGCCGCGCGCCGCTGCCGCCACGCTTGCCGCATCCGTCACGTCGGCCTGCGCTGCCTTCAGGTTCGCGACATCCGCCGGCACGCGCGCCGGATTGCGCGAAAACGCCGTCACCTGATGCCCGCGACGCGCCGCCTCCGCCGCGATGCGCGAGCCGATCATGCCCGTTGCGCCGAACAGCGCGATCTTCAGTGTCTTGCTCATGTCGATAGTCCTTTCGTTAAATGTAACTTTATTGATTACATATTTCGTTAAAAAAATCGGGGCTTGGCCCCTTGTTTGCAGCTTCCGGCTTCGTTCAGCCGTCCGCGGCTTTTCGCTTGCGTTCGCGCGAACGCTCCGCGCGCACGACGTCGGCCGTCGCGTCCGCCAGCGTGCGCGACGCAAGCGACGACTCCAGCGCCTGCTGCGCATCATCGATGATGCCCGTCAGCACCGTCTGGATGTTGCGGCCGACCATGCATGCGGGGTTCGGCGTCTCGCGATGCAGCGCGAACAGTTGCGCATCGTCGACGGCGTGATAGACGTCGAGCAGCGTGATGTCGCGCGGCTCGCGCGCAAGCAGCGCGCCGCCGCCCGCGCCCAGTTGCGACGTGGTGAGGCCCGCTTCGGCCAGCATCGCGAGCAGCCGGCGGATCAGCACGGGATTCGTGTTCACGCTCCCCGCGATCATCTCCGACGACAACGGCACGCCCTGCTGCAATGACAGCAACGCGAGCACATGAACCGCGAAGGCAAATCGGCTACTCGTATTCACAGCGGTAGATCATCCGATGCGCTTAGCACGCGCACACATAGGCATCGTCCCGATCGACGATGTGCAATCATGATAGTTACATTTACGGGCCACAGTCAAGCGCGGGCTCATTTGTCCATCTGCTTCTGCGCGTCGCTGTCGGTGGAAGACGGCTGCGAGTTCGACGACGTTTCGCTCGACCATTGCTGGAGCTTGCGTCCCGCCGACTCGAGGCCGGCGCCCGTCGAACTCATCGCCCTGGCGACGGCCGCGTTCGTCGCGCTGGCTGCGCCTTGAAAATTGGCTTGCGCCTGCGACGCGAGATCGCCCGGATCGAGCTTGATCGACGGGCCGGATGCGGCTGCGTCCAGATTCTGCTGCGCCGTCGCCTTCGCGGCATCGACCTGCTGGCCGACGTAGCTTGCCGCCTGATCGAGCTTCTGGCTGGCCTGCTGCCCGATATTGTTGAGGCCCGGCGACGTCTGGCCTGCGGACGCATCGTTCTTCTGACAGGCAGTGAGGCCAGCGAGCAGCATGGCGGCGAACAGCGTCGAACGGACGAGCGGACGGTGTGAGATGGGTTTGATCGTTGTCATCGTTGCGTTTGAGCCGCGTCGAGCGGCTTCGTGATGCGAACACGCCTCAATGATACGCCGTTGCTTGTCACCGGCTCCGTTCGCAATGGGCCGTCAGCCGATCCTTCGCGGTGTTTTCAAATGTGCTGGAGTAGACTGGCCGACGTTCGACGTATCCCCTCAACAACTGGAGGCATGCGATGGCAGCAAAGAAGATTCTGTTCCTCACGGGCGACTTCGCCGAGGATTACGAAACGATGGTGCCGTTTCAGGCGCTGCAGGCAGTCGGCCATACCGTCGATGCCGTCTGCCCCGGCAAGCGCGCAGGCGAGCGCGTTAAGACGGCGATCCACGATTTCGAGGGCGACCAGACGTACTCCGAGAAGCCCGGCCACCAGTTCACGCTGAACGCCGCATTCGACGACATCGACGCGTCGCAATACGATGCGCTCGCGATCGCGGGCGGACGCGCGCCGGAATATCTGCGCCTCGACGCGAAAGTGATCGATCTCGTGCGTCACTTCGCGCAAGGCAACAAGCCGATCGCCGCTATCTGCCACGCCGCGCAGTTGCTGGCCGCCGCCGACGTGATTCGCGGCAGACGCATCTCGGCCTATCCGGCGTGCGCGCCGGAAGTGAAACTGGCGGGCGGCGACTACGCTGACATCCCAATCGACGCGGCCGTCACCGATGCGAATTTCGTCACCGCGCCCGCTTGGCCCGCGCATCCGGAATGGCTGCGGCAGTTCCTCGTCCTGCTCGGCACGCGCATCGAACTTTGACGCGTCTCGATGGCCGGGTTCGCGCCCGGTCTGGTTACGCGACATCGTCGAGATTGAGATTTCTCTGATTTTCCCTACGCGTAGCGCCCCCTAAAGTCGCAGGTTGACTTTAGAAGGGCTCTACCATGGATCTCACTAACTGGGTGATTATTCTCGCAGTCGCACTGATCTCGCTGACGTTCTTCTGCTCGCGCGCGCCGGCCAGCTGGTCGATTGAAAACCGCGCGCGGCGCTTCACGGGCACGCGTCTGCTCGCACAAGCCGTCTTGTCGTTCTGGGCCGCGCTGCTCGTCGTCGTGCGCGGGCTGTTCGCGCTGGGCGCCGGGGCCCTCCGTGTCTCACCCTCGTTCATTCTGGCGGGCGCGCTGCTCCTGATCGCGGCCAGCTGCTACTGGTCGATTCGCGGCAGCAAGCTGCTCAGGCCGCGTCGGCTGTTTTCGGCAACCTGATGCTCGCTCCCTGCGCGCCCCGCGCTACCGCGCTTCGGCCCGCAGCGCCTGCGCAGCGCCTGAGACCGCGACATCTTGCTGCTCGTCGCCCGACGTCGCCGGTGCGGCATCCGGCAACGCCACATAAAACGTCGTTCCGACGCCTTCCGTCGATTCCGCCCACACCCGCCCGCCGTGCCGCTCGACCATCCGACGCACGAGCGCAAGACCAATCCCCTCGCCCGCCGCGACGTTGCCGTGCAGCCGCTGAAACGCGTTGAAGAGGCGCGGCATCGCGATGTCGGGAATGCCGCGTCCGTTGTCCTTCACATAGAAGATCCGCAGCGTCTGCACGCCGGGCGGCGCGGCCGTCGTGCCGATCTCGACGACGCCCGCGCGCGCCGGGCTCAGATAGTTGATCGCATTGCCGATCAGGTTCGCGAAGACCTGTTCGAGCGCGGTCGGATCGCCCCACACGGGCGGCAGCGTCTGCACGATGATGCGCGCGCCGCGATCGCGGATCGTCGCCTGCATTGCGTCGATCACGCGCTGCACGATGTCGCGCACGTCGACCTGCTGGCGCAGGTACTCGACGCGGCCGACGCGCGACAGCCGAAGTAGCGCGTCGATGATGTGCGATGCGCGCAGCACCGCCGTTTGCAGGAAATGCAGTGCTTCGCCGATGTCTTCGTCGATCAGTTGCTCGACATGCTCGCGCTGCTGCCGCGTCAGCGACGACTGCCGCACAGCCGCGCGCAGATCGTCGCACGCATGGATCAGCTCCTTCGAGAAACCTTGCAAATTCACGAGCGGCGCGCGCAGATCGTGCGACACGCTGTAGACGAACGTCTCGTTCTCTTGCGTCTGCTGGCGCAGCGTTTCGTTGGTCCGCGCGAGCTCGGCGGCATGGCGGCCAAGATCGGACTGGAAACGCGCCTGCTGGCGCTCCGATTCGAGCAGCCGCCGGCTGGTCTCGTGCAGCATCAGGTCGAGCCGCGCGATCTCGTCGCTGCCCGGCGTGAGCGGCGCGAGCGGCTCGTTGCTCGCGAGGCGGCTCGCGTTGTCCGACAGCCGCGCGAGCCGGCCGCGCACGCCGCGCGCGAACATCCAGAACGCGATTGCGACGAACACGAGCGAGCTGACCTCCGCCGCGACGATCAGCGACTGCTGCCGCGAGCGTGCCGCAGCCGCCGCCGCCGAGCGCAGCGAATCGAGACGCCGCTCCTCCGCCTGGAAGTCGGCGACCTGCGAACGGAAGCGGTCGAGCACGTCGGTCACGGCGAGGTCGCGAAAGCGTTGCATCACGTCGCGCCGGCGCCCCGAGCGGATCAGGTCCTGCACGCGGTCCGACCATTGCCGGTATGCCTGCACGGACTGGCGGATCTGCACCGCGCGCTCGACCTGCGCCGGGTCATCGGAGACGAGTTCGGCGAGCTGGTCGATGCGCCGGTCGACATCCATCCATAGCGTGACGGGCGTGGCGATATCGCGCGCGCCGCTCACGACGGCGCCGCGCAGCCGCACCGATTCCAGCAGCACGGGCGCGAGAATGTCCGCGGTCTCACGCAGCACACCCTGGCTGTGCATGCTCGAGCGTTCGGCCTGATCGGCGTCCGACTGCGCCTTCAGCAGCCCCGACAGCAGCGCGAGTTCGAATACGGCGGGGATCGCGATCAGCAACAGCCCTTTGGTGGTGAGTCTCATGCGCGCGCCGGAAGAGTCGGAAGCCGGCGGGTTGAGCCGGGGACGGCACATTATGTCGGCGATCGGTTCCGATGACAAAAGGCCGTCCAGCCAGGATAGCTCGCCAGTCTGGTGCAAACGTGGGCGGCATAGGCGAATGCCGGCCGCACCAGGTCGCCACTCTTATTTGTGCGGCTTGTCGACCGTCGCATCGGTTATGCAAACGTAGGGTTTTATCAAGCAAACCATAGGAATTCGCACGTTTTTGGGACCACTCAATGCCCTAATTTGGATCAACCGCACACAGACGGTGCTTATCGCGCCCGATTCACCACATAGCCATTCCTGACGAATCGCCTTACAGAATTCTCGCGTCCCATTCCGGTGCGGCTTCGCACCGGCAGAACGCGTGCGCGCCTCGCTTTGGCCCGCTTCTTGCATTCGATGCCCGCTTTTTGCGCATCGCAGGATTCCTACCGATGGATAGTCTGAAAACCGGCACCGATACCCTCTTCCTGCTGCTCGGCGCGGCCATGGTGCTCGCCATGCACGCGGGCTTCGCATTTCTGGAACTGGGCACGGTCCGCAAGAAAAATCAGGTCAACGCGCTCGTGAAGATTCTCGTCGACTTCTCGGTGTCGACCATTGCGTACTTCTTCATCGGCTACACGATCGCCTATGGCGTTCAGTTCTACGGCAGCGCCGAGACGCTCGCCGCCCACAACGGCTACGCGCTCGTGCGCTTCTTCTTCCTGCTGACGTTCGCGGCAGCGATTCCCGCGATCGTCTCGGGCGGCATCGCCGAGCGCTCGAAGTTCAACCCGCAACTGTTCGCGACCTTCGTGCTGGTGGGATTCATCTATCCGTTCTTCGAAGGGATCGTGTGGAACGACCGCTTCGGCATCCAGTCATGGCTCACGCACGCGCTGGGCGCGCCGTTTCACGACTTCGCGGGCTCGGTGGTCGTGCACGCGTTCGGCGGCTGGGTCGCGCTGCCCGCCGTGATGCTGCTCGGCGCGCGCCATGGCCGCTACACGCGCGACGGACGCATCGCCGCGCATCCGCCGTCGAACATTCCGTTTCTCGCGCTCGGCGCGTGGGTGCTCGCCGTCGGCTGGTTCGGCTTCAACGTGATGAGCGCGCAGACCATCGACAAGATCAGCGGCCTCGTCGCCGTCAACTCGCTGATGGCGATGGTCGGCGGCACGCTCACCGCGTGGCTCGCGGGCCGCAACGACCCGGGCTTCACGTACAACGGCCCGCTCGCGGGGCTGGTGGCCGTGTGCGCCGGCTCGGACGTGATGCATCCGCTCGGCGCGCTGGTGACGGGCGCCGTTGCCGGCGTGCTGTTCGTCCGCATGTTCACGATCGTCCAGAACCGCTGGCGCATCGACGACGTGCTCGGCGTCTGGCCGCTGCATGGCCTGTGCGGCGCGTGGGGCGGCATCGCGGCGGGCATCTTCGGCCAGCATGCGCTGGGCGGCCTGGGCGGCGTGTCGCTCGTCGCGCAGGTGATCGGCACGCTCGGCGGCGTCGTGTTCGCGACGCTGGGCGGCACGATCGTCTACGGCGCGATCCGCATGAGCGTCGGACTGCGGATCGACCAGGAGAACGAGTTCAACGGCGCCGACCTGTCGATCCACAAGATCACGTCGACGCCGGAGCGCGAGACGGTCGGCTGAACGGCGCGAGATCGGATCATCGTCATGGGATTGAACGGACCGGCGAAAGGCGGAGCCGCCTCGCCGGAAGCACAGCGCGGCTGCGTGCGTCCGCTGACAGCGTCCGCGCTTCTGGTGCAACCTCGCGATGCTGGCGCGCGGCCCGCCCTGTCGAGCCGCTCACGCTTCATACAACGCGCGCGCCGGTGTTAGACTTGCGCGCGCCGGAGATGGCATTCTCCTGAACCGCCCTCGTGGCTGATGATGCCTGCTTCGCCCGGATCACTGCGGACGTTGCAGCCTCACGCCCCGCCGCAGCCGGTTTGTCGACGTTCGGCTTTCCAGGCTTCCCCATGTATCTGTCCATTCTTGCCGTCGGCATCGGCGGCGCACTCGGCTCGCTGTTTCGCTGGTTTCTCGGTCTGCGTCTCAATGCGCTATTTCCCGCGCTGCCGCTCGGCACGCTTGCGGCCAATGTGATCGCCGGCTACATCATCGGCGTCGCGGTCGCGTACTTCGGACGCAATCCGCAGATCGCGCCCGAATGGCGCCTCTTCATCATCACCGGCCTGATGGGCGGGCTGTCGACGTTCTCGACTTTCTCAGCGGAAGTGGTCCAGCACTTGCAACAGGGACGGCTGAACTGGGCCGCGGGCGAGATCGCGATTCACGTGATGGCTTCCGTGATCGCGACGGTGCTCGGCATCGCGACGGTGGCTGTCGCCGCGCGCTGAGCGCAGCACGTTGCCGCGTCGCTGCGAACGGCGATGACAGACATCCGCCCTTCACCAAAACATCACGGACGATCGCCGCCGCGCACGTTTCGCGCGGCTGTATCATCGGCGTCATATGCGGCGGGCAATGTGATGTCAGCCACTGGCGATGCCAGCGACATCGGCGCCGCTTTCGAACGCGTACATACCGACACGTCAGCCGGAGACCCTTTGAAGTACAGATATCTATCGCGTCGATCGTGCTACCCGCTGCGGCGCAGCGCGGAGGAACTGTCGTTTGCCTTTTCGGTGCTGCTCACGCAGCCGCTCAGCCGGCCCGAAGCGGCGGCGCGCTTCGAGACGTTGTGGAACGAAGTCAACGATGCGGCACAGTCGTGCGTCGACAGCGATGCCGCGTTTTCGTATATCGCGCTGCTGCACAGGATGGACCAGCGCTGGCGGTTCCTGCCATCGATGAACTAGCAGGCGAGGCGATCGTGTCCCCCGATCAGTCCGGCGACATACAGGCGAGCCCGCCAGCGCGGGCGCCCCGCTCAGCCGAAGCGATCGAAAAGGACTTTCTGGATCTGATGATGTCCGGCATTCCCGCGGACATCGCGCGCGACAAGTTCGAGCGCCTGTGGGATGAGACGAACGCCCTGGCCGCGTCATGGATGATGACGGATCAAGGGCGTCCGTATATCGCGCTGCTCAAGCGCATGCACTCGGCTTTCGCCGGGCACTATCCGCGCGACGCGGGATGACGGCGGCGCCTGCGGCCGCCGCATGATCACGACTTGGCGGGACGTCCCGTCTTGACCGCTTCGAGCTCCTGCACGGCCGCGATCAGCCGCTTCGCAGGCGAGACGGCGAGCAGGTTCAGACCCGCGCGCAGCAATTCGCTCTTCTTCACGGAGAGTCCCGCATCGAGGCAGCGCTGCTTGAGTTCGGCGATCTTCGCGTAGTCCGACTTCGGCATCGTGAAGCTGTCGCGGACGACTTTTTCTTTTTCTTTTTCCTTCTTCACGCGCGGCTTCTTCTCCGCGGCGGCGGTGGGCGCCGCTGTCGCCTTCGACGGCTTCGCTGCCTTCGGCGCCTTCACCGTAGGCTTGGTGGCCTCTGCCGTCTGCGCGGGCTTGGCGGCCTTCGCCGGCTTCGTTGCCTTGGTCGGCTTCGTCGCGTTCGTCGCGTTCGTCGCCTTGGCTGTCTTCGTCGTCTTCGCGGCCTTGCTCTTCGGCGCGGCCTTCGGTGCCTGCGCTTGCGTCGGCGCCGCTTCCGGCGCGCTCGCGGCCGCCTGTCCATCCTGCGGCGCCTTTTTCGCGTCCGACGCCCGCGATGCCTTCGCGGACGGCTTCTTCGCTTCAGCGGACGGTTCCTTCGCACTCTTCGGGAAGTGGAAGGCCTTCTTCGTGGGTTCCTTGATTCGTGGCGTGCTCATGTCGATTCCTCGTTAACGGTATAAACAGTATATACGGTTTCAAAGGCGCGACTTGCGCCCTCGCGCGCCCGATGCGCAGAAGCAACGGACGCTACGATTTGCGCAGCAGCCGCACGGCTTCGCGCTGACGATGCTTGCGCCGCTCCTTCAGATACGCGAGCGCCGCGCTGGCGTCCTGCTCGTCGGCGAAAAGACCTGTGTTGTCGCGCAACAGCGCGACGCTCGCGATCACGTCGTTGAGTTCGCCGAAGCACTGCTGCAGTTTCTTCATGTGCGCGAGCGTATGCCCATGTCCGTCGTCGTCGAGCATCGGCCCGAAAAACTCGAGCAGATAGCGGACCTTCTTTCCCGCCTTGCGCACATCATGAAGCGCTTCGTAATCGAAGCGCTTCGCATGCGATGCGCCGCGCTGCGTCTTGCGCAGCGAGCGTTCGGCGGCGCGCACGCGCTTCGCGGCGAACTTCTGCAGCGCGTGCCGTTCGGGCGCGGTGTTCAGTTCCTTCGACGTGCTCGCAAGCGCGCTGTGCAGCACGTTGTGGATATCGGCGTTGATCAGCGTCTCGCGGCTCGCCGCCAGCGCCTGCTCGCGCGCTTCGCGCAGGCATGGCGGCACGTCGCGGGGACTGTCTTCGTCGCCGGCAAGCAGTTCGAGGAGGATGTCCCAATCGCGCGTTCTGCCCGCGGCGTCGGCCAGATAGCGATACAGCGCGCGCTGCCGTGCGTTCTCTTCCTTGTCGAGCAGCGGCCGGTACGCCCACCACAGCGAGCGCAGGCGCCGCAGCGCGACGCGCAGCTGATGCAGGGATTCGGGAGAAGCGTCGGCGTGGATGGAGGCGACGCGCGCGAGCGCTTCGTCGATCAGGGGTGTCGCCAGCGCGGAGAACGTCGACTCGGCATGCGGCTCTTCACCCGGCACCGCGACGTCGTGAGCGCGATCGTCGTGTTTCATCTGGCCTCGTATCGGGAGCGACAACAAGATGACTTGTGATGCATCGACCGATGCAAACGACATCATACGCTTTCCATATCGCTTCAAAAGCAAGGTGCTACCGAGAGCCGCAACCAACCAGGCACACCGCTATGGATCGCGCGCGTCATTACCCATCGACAGGTGCGTCACCGGACTGCGCAATGTGTGCCATCGCTCGCCGCAGGCTACCGCCGATAGCGTCGCGCGGGCAGTCGGCCAGCCAACGCGTGGGAGCCACTGTCAGCTTGACACTGGTGCCTGAAGTTTCTGCCGCCGCACTTTCGCCCCGCAGCGCCGTACATCTCGGGGCGCGGGGTTCGAGTTGGGACCTGTCGTGTTCGTGACGATGCACGCTCGCGTGCATTCGACTTCACGTGAACGGCACTCGCGGGCACGGCGGATGCACATCGCATCCCGTGGACTTTTCCAGGGAGGAAATCATGACCACGCTGGACCCGAAAATGAACCGGGCGAAAGCCGGCGCAGGCATTGTCGGCGGTGGAGTCGGCGAAGGTCCGGGGCCCGAGGTGATGGCCGCGGCTACGCTGGATGGCAACAAGGTCGTCTCGTCGGATGGCGAACACGTCGGCAAGATTTCGGACATCATGCTCGACGTGCGCAGCGGACACATCGCGTACGCGGTGCTGTCGGAAGGCGGTTTCCTCGGTATGGGCGGCAATCTGCATGCAATCCCGTGGAGCGCGCTGACGCTCGATACGGACGAAAAAGTCTTCCGCGTCGACATCACCGCGCAGCGGATCAAGGACGAACCGGGCTTCGACAAGGACCACTGGCCGTCGATGGCCGACGAGACCTGGGGCACGCAGATGCACAAGTACTACAACCGTGATCCGTACTGGACCACGACTTCCGTCGATCCGACGATGGTGCGCGACCGCGGGCTCTGACAGGCACCCTCACGTCGCGCAGCCAGACGGGCGCCTCCGATTCTCTTTCCTTTGGGCGCCCCGCCGGCGGCGGCCGTGCAGACTGGCGTGCGCCACAAAAACGATCACGCTTTGCTTTTCAGGAGAATTCATTTTCTGCCTCCGATGTTCTTGGTTACCTGATGCGGCAACCCGGCGCCGACTTCCGACCTATAGTGACAAGTGGGTATCCCATACAACGCGGCACGCGCACGGCAATGGTGGCCTCCACTTCCACTCCAGATGTCATCCGCATCTTTCCGACTTTCGTATGGCAGCGCCGCCTCGAGCCCGCGTGTTACGAGCCCCTGGATCGGGATCTGATGGCATACGTGGACGACCTGATCCGGAGCAGCGATGGCGCCCGTAGCGGCGCTGCGTGGCAATCCGGACACCAGCAGCATGGAAAGCCCGAGCTCGCTGCGCTGATTGCGCTGATCGAACAGGCAGCGCGCGACGTACTCATCTTTCTCAAAGTAGCCGATGCCCCATTTCGCATCACCGGATGCTGGATCAATGTGCTCGCGCCAGGCGGGTCACACGCGATACACAGTCATCCGAACAACTTCCTGAGCGGCGTCTACTACCTGCGCTCGCAAACGGGCGCGGACACGATCAATTTTCATGATCCGCGCCCGCAGACGGCGATTATTCGTCCGCCCGTCACTGAGCTAACGGCATACAACACGGATCAGGTGGTCTTGCCGGTCGGCGAAGGCACGTTGTTAATATTCCCGGCCTGGCTACCGCATTCGGTCTCGGCAAATACGAGCGCGCAGGCTCGCGTGAGCATCAGCTTCAACATCATGTTCGCCGACTATGACGAGATCATGAGCCCCCCGCTCTGGGGGTTGCCATGACCCGGGTCGCGCGCAACTCGCCCGGCCGTTGCGCCGTCCCGGGTACATCCTGTCGCCAGGCCGTCTGCGGACAGTGAAAATCCCTTCCACCCGTCATGGACGGGCGTCGCATAAGGCCGTCGACCCGTCGCGTATTACCGGCGGGCAAACGACGAGCGAGACCCACGATCTCAGACTTTAACGGCAGGGGACCTTACTATAATGAAGAGGCACAGGAACGCGCACCGCATGACTAGTGGCCCTCAGCTTCAGCGTGAGGGCCGTACCTGATCTTGGAGCAATTTTGCACGGAGGTATTCCATGGCAACCTACGTCATCCTCAGCCGTCTCGCTCCTGACGCGTTCAAGGATCCCAAGGAACTCAAACAGATCGCCGACTCCGTGGCGGAGAAGATCAAAGCTGAATGCCCCGCCGTCATCTGGAAAGACAGCTATCTGACACTCGGGCGATTCGACGTCGTGGACATTGTCGAGTCGAACGATCTCAAACAGCTTGAGCTCGCGGCGTTGATCATCCGGGGTTATGGTCATGCCGCAACCGAGACCATGCAAGCGACTGTGTGGAAGGATTTCATCGGGGCGCTGTAGCCTCGCTGTTCATCTCTCTCTGTAGTGTGCCCGGACTTGCGCGCTCACCGGGCACTTCGTGACAAGGCGCCGTGGCGCCCCACGGTGTTTCGGTCGAGCTGGCTCGCCTTTGAAACGCAGCGCAAGAAGCGCCCCTAGCACGTGACATGCAGAATCGCGTTGGTTCGGCTTGTCTGCTCCTTGAGTCTGGCGATGGCCTCCTCCGTCGGCACGATAACCAGTTCGACTTTCCGGTGCTCGGCTTCCTGCTTTACCTCCTCCATCACCGGCAGAGCCCCGGTGCCGGTGCCGATCACGAGGCACTGGCAATTCCACGGGATGGCCTCAGCCGTAGATACCGGAGTATGGCCGAACGCTTCGCGAAACGCCTTGGATGGTTTCTTCTTGCGCTTGCGAACCTGCCCGCGGTCGATCACCACGTCATGCGCGTAAGTGACGCCATCTATACGGATGGAACCGAAGGAAAACGCGTCGAAGTGCATACCCGCCTCCACTTGTCCAATCGCCGCCGTCACCAGAATGGCCGCGGTACGGTACAAATAACCGGCTTTTGAGAAAAACCAGCGCCCATCGTTCATTGCGCGCGCACGCAGGAACGGCAAAGGGTCGTGTCGTCGACGGAACTTTCCACACCCGGTGTGCGTATGTCAGATGATTTGCGCCGCGAGGATTGCATCGGCGTCTACGCGATTGGCGCCACGCTGGCGGCGACGCGTGGACCTACGCAGCGGGTAGATCTGGCATGCTGTCGCAGAGATTCGACGTCGATAACCTCCGGCGAAGCGCGGTGGGCTCCGCCGTTCCACACCGATGCGACGACCCCATCACCGATCCGAACTCAGGCAGCCCCCGCTTGCATGGCGTCAATTGAAGGTTGCGGAATCGGAATTGCGTGCTTTTTGACTGCTCGAATACCGAAACAAGACGCCGGAGGCCCCAGTAGCCGGAGCGCACTGGGGCACGGAATTACGCGTTTCGACTTTCCGGACGATGGGCTCGTCCATTTCGACCCCTTAACGGCCTCTCATATCCCTGTGGCGACGACGACTGACTGTTTCCCAGAGTTTTTTCGCCTGCGTCTGGGCAAACCGTGCGTGTTCATCCCGTTGAGCTTGAGATTCCGCGTGGGCCGTGTCATCAGGGGCACCTGTCATTGGATGCCGCCTGAACAGATCTGAGAACTTTCGGACCATAGCAACCTCCGATACGGCAGCTGCGCCGTATTAGCAGTGTACGCCGTCGTCGGGCGGTGCGAGTAGGAAGATCCGCCAACCCGCGCGGCGCCATGTCGCGCACGATAGGAGTGCAGCCCGTCAAGCTCGCATCCGTGACAGCCAGAAGCGAAGCAAACGACCCGCCCTCGCCATATGAAGTGTTCTTTGATTGATACGCCCTTTGGATACGACCGGGTCGCAATAGACACGATCGTATCCGCGATGCGAGAGCGGTGGTACATCACAACGCGGGAATCGACGCTTCTAACATCGAAATCGAGTGCATCGTATTGCAGTTACAACCCAGATCAAAAGACATTTTTAGAGCGTTTTCAGAACCTGTGAAGCATTGCCGCACGCACCAGGAATTGGTTGACCTTGCCAGGTCGTCACTAAACGGAAGTGAGGTTATCTTTCCAAGCTTGTTTCAATCGCCATCACGTCCCGCGTACTGCGCTCGCGATTGATAACGCCACTTTCATGTCTTTCGTCCAGGCGAAACCATTTTATTGACCCGCCCATCAATGATAGGCTGAACGCGGAGCAACGGCGCCGGTTGCGCGATGCTTGCGCGTGCAAACTATGAAGATAGTGAAGGCGCTACGATTACGTGGTGCGGAAGGACAGGAGCTCTAAACGGCAGATTGTACGACCTTCACGCGCCGCACTTTCGGTTTGCACTTCCGATCAACGGCTCGATGACGCGGTCAGCGGCCCCTGCGTTGCGAGCATCCTCGTCTCCAAAGTCACGCTCGGGCGTATACGCAGCGCCGCGATGATGCCGACCAGAAGCATGACGACTGAACCCGCGAACGGCAGGGTCCAACCGCCGGTCGTGTCCACCAGCAGGCCGAATATGATTGGCGAGAGAATCCCGGCGACAGCAGAGCCTGCGTTCATCATTCCGCTCGCGATACCGGCGTGCTCCGGGGCGATATCACCTGGCACGGCCCAGATCGGCCCGATCGTCAGTTCGAGAAAGAAGAACGAGCCGGACAGGCAAAGGGCCACTCCGAAGCCGGAACGCACGAACAGCAACGGGAGAATGAAGACCAGGGCGCAAAGGAAACTTGCAACGATGACGCCCTCACGGGCAATTGTGAGGCTGCCGGTTCTGCGCAACAGTCTGTCACTCAGCCAACCTCCAACCGTATCACCAACCACACCAGCAAAGAACACACCGGAGGCGAAAAGCGCCGAGGACTTCAGGTCGAGACCTTGACCGTGAAGGAAAAAGGTCGGTAGCCAGGTAAAGAAGAGCCACGCCGTCCACCCATAGCAGAAGTAAACGAAGATGGTGGGCAGCATGCGCTTAAACAACGGTCCCCATGGCGTCGGGCCCTTTGGCTGGACACGCTGGCTAGCCTTCGAGACTGCCGCATGAGGAAACTCCCGAAAAGCGATGCACCACCAGACTAGCCAGACCGCCGTCACTACGGCAAGCACGAGAAAGGCGGAGCGCCACGAGAGCCAAGCCATCAAAAGCGCCACGAGCGGCCTTACGTTGCTGCAGACTTTGTTGTGTGCCAATAGGGACAAAAAAAAGGCGCCATGTTGCCATGGCGCCTTCAAAAAGTTCTAGCCATTCCGAGGGCCGTGCTAGAACCTGAGAGACGGTACTGAAGAAATCCTGCCTTCGAAGCCGCTGCGAAGCGAGCGGAACCGGGCTAATGCCGGCGCGCACGCTGGTTGTACGCGCAATGATCTGTGGGCGCGGGCCCACTTTTCCGGTTTCGAAATATAGTTCCATTTTTTATGGTAATGCTGACTAAGTCAAGCAAAATTTGAGCACTCGGACGGGCCTGCATCTCACAATTCGATACAATGAATGGTCGTACGAAAAAGGGACTTAGGCCTTGCTGAGAGAGGGCCGAGCGCGGCCTGGAGGCGTCTGTCTCCCGACGCGAGTTCAACTATAGTGAAATAACGTTTCATAAAAGCCACATGAACCAGTCATCGACGCGTCCGTCCGCCACCGATCCGCTGAAGGAAAAAGACGGCTCCGGCGACGAGGTCACCGCGCTCGCGCGCGGCTTGACCGTGCTCCGGCGCATTGCCGCCGCCGACGCGCCGCTGTCCAACCGCGAACTGACGGAGCTCACGGGCATTCCGAAACCAACCGTCTCGCGGATCACCGCGACGCTCGTCAGCGCAGGTTTTCTGTTTCGTCTGCCCGACAGCGAGCGCTTCGTGTTCACGTCGTCGGTGCTCGAACTGAGCAACGGTTTCCTGCGCAACTTCGACATCCGCGCGCGTTCGCGGCCCTTCCTGATCGAACTGGCCGAACGCACGTCGCTATCGGTGCATCTCGCCGTGCGCGACCGGTTGGACATGGTGGTCATCGATGCGATCAAGCCGCGCTCGGCCGTGCTGGTGTCGCGCCTCGACGTCGGCTCGCGGATGGATCTGAGCCGCACGGCCGTGGGCCGCGCGTATCTCGCCGCGCTCAGCGAGACGGATCGCCAGAATCTGCTGTCGGGCCTGCAAGCCGCGGCAGGCGACGAGTGGGGGCACATCAGCAGTCGCCTCGAAGCAGCGCTGCGCGAAACGGCTGCGCAAGGCTTCGCGATCGCGACGGGCGAATGGTACGAGGGGCTCAACGCGATCGCGGCCGGCTTCATCGGACCGTCGGGCGAGCGCTACGCGGTCAATTGCGGCGGCTCGGCGCATCAGTGCCCGCGCGACTGGCTCGTGTCGCGCGCGGCGCCCGTGCTGCTCGAAACGATCGAAAAAATCGTCCATGAGATCGGCGGAACGCCGGGCCGCCGACTCGACGATTGAGCTTCGCGCCGCGCGAGGCGGTGACTCGCAGCCGATCTCCACGCTGCGCGCCGGTTGCCGCGCCACCTTGCGCGCCACTCGGCTAATCCAGGCTTTCAATTCGCCCAGCCGCATGTAACGGCCGTAATCCGCCGAAAGATACGCCGCTGGACTGTAACTCGGCCGGGGACGTAGCATCATGCTTTCCCGCGCGCCGACGCTCGGTGTGGCCGGTTGCGTCGCGACCGGCCACGACGCCTGTCACATGCGACGCGACGCGCATCGGCAACGGCCAGCCCCGTCGAAACGATCATCGGACGGGTCTTTCGTTGCAGCAGCGCGAGCGCTGACGCGGCAATGCGACGTCGAATGCGCAGCGGGCAAAAGCACGGCCATCAGGGAGGAGCCGTCATTCATGTCGACAACGCGTCAGGCCACTAGCGCGGCCGCCGTCACCGTCACACGTCATGGTCATCTCGATGAGCCACGCATCGCGTAGCATCGCGCAGACAAACTCGAGCACGACAACCCGCGCGCGGCAGGGTCCCGTTCGCGCGCCGCGCATCGTACGTTTGCTTCAATTCACGCCAGCCATTTGAACGAACCGATGGACGAACAAAAAAATCAGCCAGAACCTTCACGCAACGCCCGTCCGTCCAGCCCTCCTCCCGGACAGGAACCCGGACCCGGCGCCGTCAGGCGGCATCGCGGCCGCACGATCGCGCTGATCGTCGCCGTCGTGATCGTCGCGGCGATCGTGCTGGTGCGCTGGCATCCGTGGAACAGCAGCGACGCCGGCGCGAGCGCGGCGGCGGGCGCGAGCGGCGCACAGGCGGCGCGCGGCGGACGACGCGGCGGCGCAGGCGGCATGAACCAGCCGCAGCCCGTCCATGTGGCTACCGCCATGCAAGGCGAAATGCCCGTCGTGCTGAACGCGCTCGGCACCGTCACGCCGCTCGCGAACGTCACGGTGCGCACTCAACTGACGGGCACGCTGCAGACAGTCGCGTTCCAGGAAGGTCAGATGGTGAAGCAAGGCGATCTGCTCGCACAGGTCGATCCGCGTCCTTATCAGATCAGTCTCGCCAACGCCGAAGGCACGCTCGCCAAGGACATGGCACTCCTGCAAACGGCCCGCCTCGACCTGAAGCGCTATCAGACGCTGCTGTCGCAAGACTCGATCGCGAGCCAGCAGGTCGATACGCAAGCGTCGCTTGTCAGGCAGTACGAAGGCCAGGTCAAGTCCGACCAGGCGAACATCGATACCTTCAGGCTCGATCTCGTCTATGCGCGCATCACGGCGCCCGTGTCGGGCCGCGTCGGCCTGCGCCAGGTCGACCCCGGCAACTACGTGACGCCGAGCGACACGAACGGCGTCGTCGTCATCACGCAACTTCAGCCGATCAGCGTGATCTTCACGACCTCGGAAGACAACCTGCCCGCCATCCTCAAGCAATTGCACGCGGGCACGAAGATGTCGGTGACGGCGTATGACCGCAGCAATACGACGTCGCTCGAAGCGGGCTATCTGGAGACCGTCGACAACCAGATCGACACGACGACGGGCACCGTGAAGCTGCGCGCGACGTTCCAGAACAACGAAGGCCTGCTGTTCCCGAATCAGTTCGTCAATACGCGCCTGCTCGTGAACGTCGTGAAGAACGCCATCATCGTGCCGACGTCGGCCGTGCTCAATGGCTCGATGGGGTCGTTCGTGTATGTCGTGAAGCCGGACAGCACGGTGACGGTGCGCACCGTGAAAATCGGCCCCGTCGACGGCGAGCGCACCAGCATCGCATCGGGTCTGCAGGTCGGCGAGCGCGTCGTGACGGACGGCTCGGACCGTTTGAAGGAAGGTGCGAAGATCACCATTCCGGCTGACCGGCCGCGGGGCGCATCGGGTGCCTCGGGTGCATCGGCTGCCCGCGCCGGATCGGGCACAGCGGGCGCATCGGGCGCGGCCGGCGCATCGGGCGCGCATCGTCGCCGGCACGCGTCGCAGACGTCGGCGGAATAAGGCAGTGGCTTTCGCATGAATCCATCCCGCGCCTTTATCCTGCGCCCGGTCGGCACCGCCCTTCTGATGGCGGCGATCATGCTGGTCGGTCTCGTCGCACTGCGCTTCCTGCCGCTTTCCGCGCTGCCCGAAGTCGATTACCCGACCATCCAGGTGCAGACGTTCTATCCGGGCGCGAGCCCAGACGTGATGACGTCGTCGGTGACGGCGCCGCTCGAGCGTCAGTTCGGGCAGATGCCGTCGCTGAACCAGATGTCGTCGCAAAGCTCGGCGGGCTCGTCGATCATCACGCTGCAGTTCAGTCTCGATCTGCCCCTCGACGTCGCCGAGCAGGAGGTCCAGGCCGCGATCAACGCAGCGGGCAACCTGCTGCCGTCGGACCTGCCCGCGCCTCCCATCTACGCGAAGGTCAATCCCGCCGACGCGCCCATCATCACGCTCGCGATCACGTCGAAGTCGATGCCCCTCACGCAGGTCCAGGACATCGCCGATACGCGCCTCGCGCAGAAGATTTCGCAGGTCGCGGGCGTCGGCCTCGTGAGCCTGTCGGGCGGCCAGCGCCCCGCCGTGCGCATCCAGGCAAACCCGCGCGCGCTCGCGTCGTACGGCCTCAATCTCGACGATCTGCGCACGACGATTTCGAACCTCAACGTCAACACGCCGAAGGGCAACTTCGACGGCCCGACGCGCGCCTACACGATCAACGCGAACGACCAGCTGACGGACGCCGACGCGTACAAGAGCGCCGTCGTCGCGTACAAGAGCGGCCGCCCCGTGATGCTGACGGACGTCGCGAGCATCGTCTCCGGCGCGGAGAACACGAAGCTCGGCGCGTGGGTGAACAACACGCCCGCGATCATCCTGAACGTGCAGCGCCAGCCGGGCGCGAACGTGATCCAGACGGTCGACAGCATCAAGAAGCTGCTGCCCACGCTCCAGCAGTCGCTGCCCGCCGCGCTCGACGTGCAGATCGTCACCGACCGCACCACGACGATCCGCGCGTCCGTGCGCGACGTGCAGTTCGAGCTGCTGATGTCGGTCGTGCTGGTCGTGCTGGTGATGTATCTGTTCCTCGCGAACATCTACGCGACGATCATCCCGAGCCTTTCGGTGCCGCTTTCGCTGATCGGCACGCTCGCCGTGATGTACCTGTGCGGCTTCTCGCTCGACAACCTCTCGCTGATGGCGCTGACCATCGCGACAGGCTTCGTGGTCGACGACGCGATCGTGATGATCGAGAACATCGCGCGCTACGTCGAGGAAGGTGACACGCCTCTCGAAGCCGCGCTGAAGGGCTCGAAGCAGATCGGCTTCACGATCATCTCGCTGACGGTCTCGCTGATCGCCGTGCTGATCCCGCTGCTCTTCATGGGCGACGTGGTCGGGCGCCTGTTCCACGAGTTCGCGATCACGCTCGCCGTGACCATCGTGATTTCCGCCGTCGTGTCGCTCACGCTCGTGCCGATGATGTGCGCGAAGCTCTTGCGCCATACGCCGTCCAAGGAAAGCCACCGCTTCGAAGCGAAGGCGCACGCGGCGATCGACTGGATCATCGCGCGCTACGCCGTCGCGCTGGAATGGGTGCTCAACCGGCACCGCTCGACGCTCGTCGTCGCCGTGCTGACGCTGGTGCTCACGGGCGTGCTGTATGTGTTCATTCCGAAGGGCTTCTTCCCGGTGCAGGACACGGGCGTGATCCAGGCGATCACCCAGGCGCCGCAGTCGGTGTCGTACGCGTCGATGGCCGAGCGCCAGCAGCAGCTGGCCACCGAGATCCTGAAGAATCCGAACGTCGAGAGCCTGACCTCGTTCATCGGCGTGGACGGCAGCAACATCACGCTGAACAGCGGCCGCATGCTGATCAACCTGAAGCCGCGCGACGACCGCGACGCGACGGCAAGCGAAGTGATCCGCCAGTTGCAGCGCGACACGTCGCACATTCCGGGCGCAACGCTCTACATGCAGCCCGTGCAGGACCTGACCATCGATTCGACGGTGAGCCCGACGCAGTATCAGTTCATGCTGACCGATCCGAACATCGAAGAGTTCGCAACCTGGGTGCCGAAGCTGATGGAGCGCCTGCAACAGTCGCCCGAACTCGTCGACGTGGCCACCGATCTGCAGAACAACGGCCAGTCGGTGTACGTGGAAATCGACCGCGCGTCGGCGGCGCGTTACGGCATCACGCCCGCGACCGTCGACAACGCGCTCTACGACGCATTCGGCCAGCGCATCATCTCGACGATCTTCACGCAGTCGAACCAGTACCGCGTGATTCTCGAAGCGCAGCCGCAGATGCAGCACTACACGGACTCGCTGAACTCGATCTATCTGCCGTCGTCGACGTCGACGGGCGGCCAGGTGCCGCTCGCGTCCATCGCGAGCTTCCACGAGAAGCCCGCGCCGCTGCTCGTCACGCATCTGAGCCAGTTCCCGGCCACGACCGTGTCGTTCAATCTGGCGCCCGGCGCGTCGCTCGGCGCGGCCGTCAAGGCGATCCAGCAGGCGGAGAAGGACATCGGGCTGCCCGCGTCGTTCCAGACGCGCTTCCAGGGCGCGGCGCTCGCGTTCCAGGCGTCGCTCTCGAACGAGCTGTTCCTGATCCTCGCCGCTGTCGTCACGATGTACATCGTGCTCGGCGTGCTGTACGAGAGCTTCGTGCATCCCGTCACGATCCTGTCGACACTGCCGTCGGCGGGCGTCGGCGCGCTGCTCGCGCTGCTGCTGACGGGCCACGATCTGGACATCATCGGCATCATCGGCATCGTGCTGCTGATCGGCATCGTGAAGAAGAACGCGATCATGATGATCGACTTCGCGCTCGAAGCCGAACGCGAGCACGGCAAGCCGCCGCGCGAAGCGATCTATCAGGCGTGTCTGCTGCGCTTCCGCCCGATCCTGATGACGACGATGGCGGCGCTGCTCGGCGCGCTGCCGCTGATGCTCGGCACAGGCGCGGGCTCGGAGCTGCGCCGGCCGCTCGGTATCGCGATTGCGGGCGGTCTGATCGTCAGCCAGTTGCTGACGCTCTTCACGACGCCCGTGATCTATCTCGGCTTCGATTCGATTGCGCGGCGCCTGCGCGCGCGCTTTCATCGTGACGGCCATCCGACGCCGCCCGTCACCGACGCGGACGTCTGAATGAAGAGGCCGAAACGATGAACCTGTCGCGCCCTTTCATCAAGCGCCCCGTCGCCACGACGCTGCTCGCTATCGGCATTGCGCTGTCGGGCCTGTTCGCGTTCGCAAAGCTGCCCGTCGCGCCGTTGCCGCAAGTCGATTTCCCGACCATCTCGATTCAGGCGAGCCTGCCGGGCGCGAGCCCGGAGACCGTCGCGACGAGCGTGGCGAGTCCGCTCGAACGGCATCTCGGAACGATTGCCGACGTCACCGAAATGACGTCGACGAGTTCGGTCGGCTCGGCGCGCATCACGATGCAGTTCGGCCTGAACCGCAACATCGACGGCGCCGCGCGCGACGTGCAGGCCGCCATCAACGCGGCGCGCGCGGACCTGCCCACGAGCCTCCGGCAGAACCCGACCTATCACAAGGTCAATCCCGCCGACGCGCCCATCCTCATTCTCGCGCTCACGTCGAAGACGATGACGGCGGGCCAGCTATACGACTCTGCCGCGACGGTGCTGCAACAGTCGCTGTCGCAGGTGGATGGCGTCGGCGAAGTGGACGTGAGCGGCTCGGCGAACCCGGCCGTGCGCGTCGAGCTCGAGCCGCAGGCCCTCTTTCACTACGGCATCGGTCTCGAAGACGTGCGCGCGGCGCTCGCTTCGGCGAACGCGAACAGCCCGAAGGGCTCGATCGAATTCGGCCCGAACCGCGTGCAGCTTTACACGAACGACCAGGCGAAGCGGGCCTCGCAGTACAAGGACCTCGTGATCGCGTATCGCGACGGCGCGGCCGTGCATCTGTCCGATGTCGCTGAGGTCGTCGACTCCGTCGAAGACCTGCGCAACCTCGGCCTGATGAACAACGAGCGCTCGGTGCTCGTGATCCTGTACCGGCAGCCCGGCGCGAACATCATCGACACGATCGACCGCGTGAAGGCGATGATTCCGCAGTTGCAGGCTTCGCTGCCCGCCGCCGCCCAGATCACGCCGACGGTCGACCGTTCGACGACGATCCGCGCGTCGCTGAAGGACACCGAGCACACGCTGATGATCGCCGTCGCGCTCGTCGTGATGGTCGTGTTCCTGTTCCTGCGCAACTGGCGCGCGACGCTGATTCCGAGCGTCGCCGTGCCGATTTCGATCATCGGCACGTTCGCGGCGATGTATCTGCTCGGGTTTTCAATCGACAACCTGTCGCTGATGGCGCTCACGATTGCAACCGGCTTCGTCGTCGACGACGCGATTGTCGTGCTGGAAAACATCACGCGCCATATCGAGAGCGGCATGCCGCGCATGAAGGCGGCGTTCGTCGGTGCGCGCGAGGTCGGCTTCACCGTGATGTCGATCAGCATCTCGCTCGTCGCCGTGTTCCTGCCGATCCTGCTGATGGGCGGCATCGTCGGGCGACTGTTCCGCGAGTTCGCGCTGACGCTGTCGCTCGCGATCGGCGTGTCGCTGATGGTATCGCTCACGCTCACACCGATGATGTGCTCGCGCCTGCTCTTCGAGCCACATGAGAAGCGGGAAGAAGGCCGTTTCGCGCGCTGGCTCGAACGCGGCTTCGACACGATGCAGCGCGGCTACGCGCGCACGCTCGGCTGGTCGCTGCGTCATCCGATGCTGATCCTGATGGTGCTGTTCCTCACCATCGGGCTGAACATCGCGCTCTACATCATCGTGCCGAAGGGCTTTTTCCCGCAGCAGGACACGGGGCGTCTGGTCGGCGGCATCCAGGCCGATCAGGCGACCTCGTTCCAGGCGATGAAAGTGAAGTTCTCCGAGATGATGCGCATCGTGCAGGCGAATCCCGCCGTCGACAGCGTGGTCGGCTTCACGGGCGGACGGCAGACCAACTCGGGCTTCATGTTCGTGTCGCTCAAGCCCAAGACGGAGCGCAAGATTTCCGCCGATCAGGTGATCCAGCAGTTGCGCGGGCCGCTCTCGGGCGTCGCGGGCGCGCGCACGTTCCTGCAGGCGGTGCAGGACATACGCGTCGGCGGCCGGCAGTCGAACGCGCAGTATCAGTTCACGCTGCTCTCCGACACCACGGCCGACCTGTACAAATGGGCGCCGCGCCTGACGGAAGCACTGCAAAAGCGTCCCGAGCTGACCGACGTCAACTCGGACCAGCAGCAAGCCGGTCTTGAATCGATGGTGACGATCGACCGCGCGACGGCGGCGCGCCTCAACATCAAGCCCGCGCAGATCGACAACACGCTGTACGACGCATTCGGCCAGCGCCAGGTCTCGACGATCTACAACCCGCTGAACCAGTATCACGTCGTGATGGAAGTCGCGCCGAAATACTGGCAGAGCCCCGACATGCTGAATCAGGTGTGGGTCAGCACGTCGGGCGGCAGCGCGAGCGGCTCGCAGTCCACCAACGCGACGGCGGGCACGGTCACGTCGGCCACGACGGCGACTGCGCGATCGTCCGCGGGCGGCACCGCGGGCACGGCGGCGTCGAGCGCGGCCGCCATCGCCGCCGACTCCGCGCGCAACCTGGCGAACAACTCGATTGCGGCGAGCGGCAAGTCGAGCGCATCGACGGGCGCGGCCGTGTCGACCTCGAAGGAAACGATGATTCCGCTTTCCGCGATCGCCCGCTTCGGCCCCGGCAACACGCCGCTCGCAGTGAACCACCAGAGCCAGTTCGTCTCGTCGACGATCTCGTTCAACCTGCCGCCCGGCAAGTCGCTCTCGCAGGCCACGCAGATCATCTACCAGACGATGGCCGAGATCGGCATGCCGGCGACGATCCACGGCAGCTTCCAGGGCACCGCACAGGCGTTCCAGCAATCGATGTCCGATCAGCCGATCCTGATTCTCGCGGCGCTTGCGGCCGTCTACATCGTGCTGGGCATCCTGTACGAGAGCTACATCCACCCGCTGACCATTCTGTCGACGCTACCGTCGGCGGGTGTCGGCGCGCTGCTCGCACTGCTGCTCTTCAACACGGAGTTCAGCATCATCGCGCTGATCGCGGTGATCCTGCTGATCGGCATCGTAAAGAAGAACGCGATCATGATGGTGGACTTCGCAATCGATGCGTCGCGGCAAGGGCTGTCGTCGCGCGATGCGATCGAGCAGGCATGTCTGTTGCGCTTCCGCCCGATCATGATGACGACCTGTGCGGCCCTGCTCGGCGCGCTGCCGCTCGCGTTCGGGCGCGGCGAAGGCGCGGAGCTGCGCGCGCCTCTGGGTCTTGCGATCGTCGGCGGGCTGATCGTGAGCCAGATGCTCACGCTCTATACAACACCCGTCGTCTATCTGTATATGGACCGCCTCCGCGTGCGATGGGAGGCGAGGAAGAACAAGGGGGCGCAGCCGGCTGCTTCGGGAAGCTGATCCCGTTCGGTTCGCTGCACGCGGTGGCTTGTGTTGCGGTTTGCATTGCCCGTCGCTGGCATCCGCAAGGCATCATGCGGATGCCAGCGTTCAGCGAACGGTTCGCCCAACCGTTCGGCTAGCTACAAGCCCCGCCGCCGCGTTTCAAAGCTTCTGCGCCATCGCCAGCGTGAAAATGCGCGTCCACTGACGCGCCTCGCGCGCCGACGTCATCGGCAAGCGCCATTCGGGATGCACCGCATCCTGTACATCGAGCTTGACCTGCCAGCGCTCGCCATCGCGCACCGGCTGCGCCTGCCGAAGGTCCGCGAAGATGTACGAGCCGCGCGTGCCGCTCACCTGAACGTCGCAAAGACGCTTGCCCGCCGCGAGCCGCACGTCGCCCCACTCGCCTTTGAGTTCGTGCGTCCAGTCGCCGTCGCGGATATTCGCCGCGACTTCCTTGCGGCGACGCCGCCACCATGCAAGCGCCGCGAGCAGCAGCGCGGCGACGAGCACCGCGACGCCGACCGCCACACCCAGCCCGAACTGCGCGGATAGCGTGTGAAACGCCTGCACGGCGCCATAGATCAGCGCGGCCAGTACGAGCAGTCCGACGACTATGGGCATCGCGTATCGTCGATCAGAAGTGGAATCACGCGGACTGCGCGCAACGAAGCAGCGTCAAGGCTGCTTGTGGGTCGCGGCCCACTCCTTGAGCGCCTGCATCGTGTTTTCGACGTGCTTTTCGGGCGACAGGCTCGTGTATTCGTAGATGATCTTGCCGTCGGGCGCGATCACATACGACACGCGGTTCGCCATCGGCACGTGCATCGGCAGGCCCGCGTCATACGCGTTGATGACCTTCGAATCGGGATCGGCCGCAACGGGGAATTTGCTGCGGCATTCGCTGACCGAGAACTTCGTCAGCTTGTCGATGTTGTCGTGCGACACGCCGATCACGGTCGCACCATACTTCTTGTACTCGTCGACGGCTTCCGCAAATTCGTGCGCCTCGATCGTGCAGCCCTTCGTGAAGGCGGCGGGATAGAAGTACAGGACGACGGGCCCTTTCTTGAGCGCATCGGCGAGTTGATACTGATAGGTCTTGCCTCCCAGAGACGCCTGCGTCGTGAAGTCCGGCGCGTCGTCGCCGGGCTTGAGCGTGGCGGAAGCCGTCAGCGCGTACAGCGATAAACTCGCGCACAGCGTAGCCGCCAGCGCGAGCGGCGCAATCTTCTTCTTCATGTCGAGTCCTCGAATCGTGAGCGCACGATGCCCGTGCGATGCCGCGCGAAGCCCGCGCATCAGCCATGCGAGCCGTCGCAATCTTGACCTTCAGTTCAATATTGGACCACGTTTGGCGAATGCGCGTCGGCGCGCAGCACGAATGCTGTCGAACCGGACATGAAGGTTGCAGTCCGCTGACATCGTGCACCATCACCCGCCGATGCATGAAACGAATGGGATGCGGACTTTAATCCGCGAGGTGCGCGCCAAACCACGCCGCCGCCGACAGGTTCAACTCGGCGAGCACGTCGGGCGTCAGCGCCGCAAATTCCGCCCGCGATTCCGCACTCGTTGCCACTGCAATCGAACCCGCATCCCGTGCTTCGCCCGCCGCTTCCGCGATCCGCAGCAGTGCGCCCATCGGTCCTTCACGTCCGACGATCGCATCGCGAATGACGGGCGACAGGTCCAGCGGATCGAGCGTCTCATCGGGCGTCGAATCGACGAGCACATGCACCAGCGAAAACACGCCCGTCAGAAACGCTGCATCGGCGAAGCCTTCGTCGTTCGGGCGTATCCAGCGCGCGGCCAGCTCCATGAAGCGCGCGCGCGTGCCCGCCAGCTGCACGAGGGGATCGGAACGCCAAGGCATGTCGCCGCCACCCGCGTACAACAGCAGTTGCGCCCAGCGCGCGATCTGCCGCGTGCCCGTCGCGATGATCGCTTCGCGCAGCGACGAGATATTGCGTCCGAGCCCGAACGCACTCGAATTGACGAGCCGCAGCAGTTGCATCACCACATTCGGATTGCGCTTCAATTCGTCTTCGAGCTCGACGATGCCCGCGTCGCGAGCGAGCAGCGCAAGCAGCCGCAGCAGCGACGTGTGCGATGAACGGTTGCGGCGCGTCGACAGCACTTGCGGCCGCGCAAAGAAATAGCCCTGGAACAGATGGAAGCCCAACTCGCGGGCGAGCGCGAAGTCCTTGCGCGTTTCGACCTTTTCGGCGATCAGCGTCTTGCCGTGCATGCGCAGCGTCCGAGCGAGCGTGCGCAGCTGCGCGCGGTCCGTCTGCAGGAAGTCGATCTTGACGATGTCCGCGTGCGGCAACACGGTGAGCAGATTCGGCGACAGCTCGCACACGTCGTCGAGCGCGATTCGAAAGCCCGCCCGCCGCAACTCGGCGATGCGTGCAATGAGCCGCGCATCGAACGTGACCGTTTCGAGGATTTCGAGCACGAAGCGCTCGGGCTGCATCAGATGCACGATGTCGTCGAACAGCAGCTTGCGGCCGATGTTCACGTAGCCGAGATGCGTGCCCAGCACGGACTGCACGCCGATGCCGCCGATCGTGCGCGCGACGACCTGTGCAGTCGCTTGCGCATCGTCGAAGACTTCCGCGTAGTTGCGCGCGCTGCCGCGAAAGAGCAGTTCGTATGCATGCAATGCGCCGTTGCGGTCGAGAATCGGCTGACGTCCCACATAGACGAACTGCGAGGCGGACTGCGGTGCGTCGTCCTCGCCATGCGCTTGCGCAAACGTTTGGAGGCGAGCGGCTTCGTCGTTGTCGTGGGGCGGATCGGATATTTTTCCCGGCGGCTTGAATTCCATAGCGAGTTGAATGGGGATGGCGCGCGCCACCCTTCGGCAACGCGCGTGCTTCGGCAAAGCGGCAGATCAGACGCGTTAACGGTGCGCGATCGCCGCGACTTTAACGGAATTCATCAGCGCATGCATGCGCCGGCTGCCCCTGGCACACGTTAAGGCGCTTTTTATGTGCGAACGCTAAAGATTCCGCCGCGAGGGTCGTTATCCCGTTCTGATGGATGGCCTTACGCCCCGCACGGACCCGTCGTGCCGCGGGCATCGTGCGGCCGTCCCGCCTCACGACGAACCCGGGTAGTCAGCGACATACATGGAAGCGACCAGGATCACCCCAGCCCGCCGGGGCTTGCTGCGCACGGCTATCGACCGGTTCCGCGCGGGCCGTCAGCCCGCGCGCGCGACGGTCGCGCAAAGCCTCGCGGCCGGCCTGGAGCAGGCTGCGGGTGCCGTCGACTTCCTCGCGCACGTGGCGCGCAATCTCACGTTCCTGTATGTGTCGGAAGCAAGCCTGCGCTTCATCGGCTACCACCGCGAATACCTGCAGACGGTCACGCTGCACGAACTCGTCGCGCCCGCCGATGTCGTGCGCCTCGATGCCGCATTGCGCCGCGCCGACGAAACGGGCGCCGTCGAAAAGGTCACGCTCGATCTGATCAAGTCTCTGACCTACCCCGTGCCCGTCGAGCTGCGCATCGTGCGCAACTGTCACGACGGCATCGAAGGCTACGCGATCGCGGGCTTCGACGTATCGAGCTGGCGCACCGCCGAAGCGAATCTCAGGCATCAACTGCACCACGATCATCTGACGGGCCTCGCGACCTTGCCCGCGCTGATCGAGGACATGCGCAACGCACAGCGAAAGGCCGATGCGACGGGCAAGGCGGCCGCGCTGCTGCTGCTCGATCTCGACGACTATCAGCGCGTGAACCGCGCGCTCGGCTACGACGCGGGCGACGAGATGTTGCGCGACACCGCGCGGCGCCTGACCAACATGGCGACACAAGGCGAAGTGATCGCGCGCATCTCCAGCGACGAGTTCGCGATCCTGCTGCCGCCCGTGCATGCGCGCGCCGATGCAGCGATCGCCGCCGAAGCCCTGGCGCGGCGTCTGTTGACGGCGATCCAGCAGCCCTACACATTCAACCGCCAGCCCGTGCATCTGTCGGCGAGCGTCGGCATCGCGCTGTATCCCGACGCGCAGCGCACACCGGATACGCAGCGCACGCCCGACTCGTCCGACGACGCCTCGCCGCGCGACAGCCAGCTATTGCGCTGGGCCGATCATGCGCTGCTGCGCGCGAAGGCGGCGGGCGGCAACACGCTCGCCTTCTATGTGCCCGACGACAGCCCCGCCGACGCCGAACGCCTGAAGCTCGAATCGGACCTGTACGACGGCGTGCGCAACGGCGAGTTCTCGCTGCACTTCCAGCCGATCACGAGCAGCCAGACGCGCGGCGTCGTCGGCGTCGAAGCGCTGATCCGCTGGCAGCACCCGGTGCATGGACTCGTGCCGCCGTCGATGTTCATTCCGCTCGCCGAATCGGTCGGCCTCATCAACTACCTCGGCAACTGGGTGTTGAAGGCCGCGTGCATGCAGTTGATCCGCTGGGACACGCAAGGCATCCGGCTGCAATACGTCGCCGTCAACGTGTCGCCGCAACAGTTCCGCGATCCTCGCTTCAAGGAGAGCGTGCGCGAAGCACTTGCGCTGACGGGCATCGATCCGCGTCGCGTCGTGTTCGAAATCACGGAAAGCCTGCTGATGCACGACCCGCAGCACGCGACCACGTTGCTCGAAGAACTGACGGGCCTCGGCATCCGCTTCGCCGTCGACGACTTCGGCACGGGCTATTCGAGCCTTGCGTACCTGCAACGCTTTCCGCTGGCCAAACTGAAAATCGACCGGAGCTTTGTGGAGAATCTGCTCACCTCGCGCAACGATCAGGCCATCGTCAGCGCTGTCGTGGGCCTTGCGCAGACGCTCGATCTGGAGCTCGTCGCCGAAGGTGTCGAGACGGAAGAACAGCGCAATCTGCTCACCGAGATGGGCTGCGATCACATTCAGGGCTGGCTCGTCTGCAAGGCACTGCCGTCGGAAGAGCTTGCGCAGCGCTTCGAATCGCGCGCGCTTCACGTGCATGGTGAAGCGTGACTGAGTTGACGTGTGTGCGCACTGCGCATCGGCGACGCTTCGTGCCGCTAACTGGAACTTGTATGGCTTTCGCGGAATTCTCATGCTAAAGGCTGCGCTGCTTGACCGGCTCTGGGCTCGCATGAACGAGCGCGGCGATTTTCCGATGCTGCAGCAGTCGCTCCGCACGACGATGGCCGCGATGAACAGCGACGACCTCGACTTCAGCGCGCTCGTGCAGATCGTGCTCTCCGACTTCGCGCTGACGCAGAAAGTGCTGCGTCTCGCGAACTCGGCGATGTACATGGCGTTCGGCGGCAACATCACGACTGTCTCGCGCGCGCTGATGGTGCTCGGCATGGACGCCGTCGGCCATCTCGTCGTCGGCCTGAAAATCGTCGATCACTTTCATCACAGCGTGCCGCGCCGCATCGATGCGAAGCTCGAACTGAACCGCACGATGCTCTCGGGCTGCGTCGCGCGCAAGATCACCGAACGCGGCGACCTGCGCCAGGGCGAAGAGGCCGTCGTGTGCACGCTGATGCGTCAGGTCGGCAAGCTGCTCGTCGTGTTCTATCTCGATGCCGAGTGGGACCAGATTCGCCGTCAGGTCGATACGGGCATGGGCGAGAACGAAGCGTGCGAAAGCGTACTCGGCGTGACGTTTCAGGAGATCGGACTCGAAGCGGCTACGCGCTGGCGCCTGCCGGACCTGATCCGCGTCGGCATGACGGAATTCGATCCGCAGCAGCACGACGAACCGCGCCAGGCCCAATGGCTGCGCGCGATCACGAATTATTCGACGGAAGTCGCGAACGTGCTCACGCAAGCGCATCTGCCCGAATCGCAGCGCGACGTGCGCATCGCCGAGCTTGCGCAGCGCTATAGCCGCACGCTCGGCACCGAGCCCGAAGTGCTCGTCGACATGAGCCTGACGCTCGCCGAAGAAGAGACCCGCGACGGCGTGATGCGCGAGATCTTCGAGTTGCGCGCGAACGCCGATGCGATCGCGCGCGCGTCGCTCGACCCCGAATCGTGCATTCTTGCGGGCGTAAGCGAGCTACAGGCGCTGCCGGGCGACAGCGGGCTCGCGCCCGCGCTCGCGATGGCATCGGAGACCGTGCTCGCAGGACTGAACTTCGAGCGCACCGTCGTGTTCGTGCGTCAGGGCAACGGCATCTTCAAGGCGACGATGGGCTTCGGCGCGAAGATCGAAGGGGCGTTGCCCAAGCTCAGCTTCGCGACGGCGTTCGAGCCCGACGTGTTTCATCTCGCGATCGCGAACTCAGTCGGCATCTTCATCGAGAACGCACGCGATCCGAAGATGCACGCGCGCTTGCCACAGTGGTATCGCCGCGCGTTCGACGACGTGCATTCGTTCGTATTGCTGCCTGTGGTACTGGAGAACAAATCGACGGTCGCGTTGCTCTATGGCGACTGGGCACGTCACGACATGCCGCGCCGCATCTCGCAGCGGGAAATGGCCGCGCTCAACGAACTCGCGCGCGAACTGGGACGGTTCTTCGCGCACGCGCCGGTGAGCGAAGTGGAAACGCTGTGAAGCACGGAAGACCGCGCTGACCTGCTCAGGCCGAGAGGTTTGGCGCGCGCCTTCTGACATCGACATGCGCGGCTCACGCTTCGAGCCGCGCGTCGTCTTCAATCCTCGATCCGCTCGAGCCCCGCCGCTTCCGCGCTGCGATCGGCGACGCCCGCCCACGCGGCTGCGACCAGGCCCATTTGCGCGATATCGTGCACCTGCAGGCCTTCGAGCCGCGCGCAGCCGTTTTCGATGTCGGCCCATGCGCCGCGCTCCAGCGCTTCGATCACGGTCAGCAACGTGCCGAGCACGCCTTCGCGCTGGAGAATCGCGTCGCGGATCGGCTTGGACAGCGTAAGCACGTTCAGCGTCTGTTCGAGCGAGCCGCCGAACACCGAATCGACAAACGAGAACACACCCGTGAGGAACGCCGCATCCGTTTCGTGGCGGCCCGCCTCGGGCAGGCGCTCGACGGCCAGTTCCATGAAGCGCGCGCGCGTGGCGGCGAGTTGCAGCAACGGATCGTCTTCGAGCGCGACCTTGCGGCCGTCCGCGTACAGCAGCAGTTGCGTCCAGCGCGCGATGCGGTTGGTGCCCGTCGCGTTGATCGCCTCGCGCAGCGTCGTGACCTTGCGCCCAATCGCGAGCCCACTTGAGTTCGCGAGGCGCATCAGGTGCATCACGAGCACGGGGTTCAACTTCAGTTCCGCTTCGAGTTGCGCAACCGTCGGCTCGCCGCCGAGCAGTTGCAGCAGGTTCAGCAGCGCATGACGAGGCGCGCTGACCTTGCGCGCGGCCGCGCCTTGCGGATGCGCGAAGTAGTAGCCCTGGAAGCGGTCAAAGTCGAGATTGAACGCTTGCTCGAACACGGCTTGCGACTCGACGCCGAGCGCGATCAGCAGCTTGCCCGCCGACTTCAGCACGCTCGCGAACTTCGGCAACATCGCCTGCGGGATGCGGTTCATGTCGATCTTCACGGCCTCCGCATACGGCAGAAGACGCGCAAACGTTTCGTCGGCCAGCGCGACGTTGTCGAGCACGAAGCGATAGCGGCGAGCGTGCAGCTCGACGACGCGTGCGATCAGCTGATCGTCGGCGCCGATTTCGGGCGGCAGCTCGAACATGAAGCGCCCTGCGGGAATCTGGCGGAGCGCGTCGTCGAACAGCAGTTCGCGCGTGACCTGCAGATAGCCCGGATGACCGGCGAGCGCGGCGCGCACATCGGCCTGCAAAACGCCGTGAATGATGGCTTCCGTCGCGCTGCGCCGGGGCTTCCTCGATGACGGCTCGTCTGCCGCTGCCGGCTCTTCGCTCGCTTGCGCGACGGGCTGCTGGTGCACCTTGAGTTCGAACGCGCACAACATGTTGTCGCGATTCAGAACAGGCTGGCGGGCAAATGAAACGTTTGCCTCCTGGTCCTGCGCGATGCCGGGAACGCCCTCGGCCTGGCGTTCCTCAGCGACTGCGTTGGTGGTCATTCATGGTCCCCTGTCGACCAGACCCGGCGTGTCGATGGGAGTGGGCACTCTGGCGCGTGCTCCTTCCCATGACTACCTGGTCCCATGCATGTGGTTGCGGCGAAGCGTGGCGCTTCGTACTCTCATCGTGTTCAGTGTTGTTCTTGAGGCTTCGAAGCGCCCGCTTCTCGAGCGCCGCGCATCGAGCCCTTTTCCCCGCTCGCCGATTTTAGCGCAGCCACAATGGCCCCGGAGCATGGCTGCTCGAAAAAGACCATAAAACAAGGGCAAAAAAACAAAACGGCCGCTCGAAGCGGCCGTAGTCGAACAACATCGGCGAGCTTATATGCAGCCGATGACGCGCGTATTACTTGAGCACGACTTTCACGTCGAAGTATTTTGCGGCGAGGCGGTCGATCGTGCCGTCGGCCTTCAGTTCCTTCAGCGCCTGGTTGACGGCGTCCTTCAGCGCGGTGTCGCCCTTGCGGATGCCGAAGCCGACGCCCGAGCCGAGCAGCTTTTCGTCCGAAACGGGCGGGCCGGCGAATTCGAAGCTTGCACCCTGCGGCTTCTTGAGGAAGCCCTTCGAGGCCGCTTCCGCGTCCTGGAACGATGCATCGAGACGGCCGGCGACGAGATCGGCGTACACCTGGTCCTGCGTCTGATACGGAATCACGTCGACGCCGGCGGGCGCCCACCTGGCCTTCGCGTAGGTTTCCTGGATCGTGCCTTGCAGCACGCCGACGTGCTTGCCCTTCAGCGATGCGGCCGTCGGCTGCAGGCCGCTGCCCTTCTTCGCGATCATCTGGTTGGGGATCACGTAGATGGGATCGGTGAAGTCGATGGCGGCGCGGCGCTGGTCGGTGATCGACATATCCGAGTTGATCGCGTTGAACTTGCGGGCCTGGAGCGCGGGGATCAGGCCGTCGAACGCGTTCTCGACCCACGCGCACTTCGTCTTGAGCCTGGCGCAGACAGCGTTGCCGATGTCGATATCGAAGCCTTGCAGTTCACCGGCCGGCGACTTCGATTCGAACGGCGCATAGGACGCTTCGACGCCGAAGCGGAGTTCCTTGATCTCGGCGGCCGTTGCGTTCACTGCCATCATCGCGCCCGCGAATGCGGCGAGCGCGGCCATCTTTTGCCAACTCATTTTCATCGATGCTTTCCTCAAGAAGTGCTGGTATGCGGTACGCCCCGCGTTGGGCGTGCGCGTGATCATTGCAACGCCAGAAATGCGGTTCAAACGCATGCGCGGGGCTTGGTGCGGCGCACAAGGCGGTGGATTTTACAGGGTCTGCGGTGTTCGCTCCGCGTGGCGGTGTTTTGGCCGTCGCTATGAGGGTTCTTGCTGCGCGCGAATTTGCAAGTTCTTGTCGGAAAGGGGCAATGGAATTGGTGTCTGCCGACGGCTTTTTGTCTGCGACGGCCTTTTGTCTGCGACGGCCTTTCTTTTGTGGTTTGCCTGGCTTGCCGCTGGCATCCGCATTGCGCCTCGCGGCGCGGGCGTTGCCCCTGTGCGGGGCGGCACTCACTTTCTTTGCCGCCGCAAAGAAAGTAAGCAAAGAAAGCGGGCTCACACCGCCAGTGCTTGACGTTTACCCACGGGCTCTCAACGTCCCCGTGTTTCACGCGGCAGTGTGCTGGCCTATGTTCGTTGCCAACGCTCCGGCTAAACGCCTCACCCGCTTCGTGCACGTGTGGCACGGCCGAGGGTATCGAACGTTCCAGAGCCGCATGCCGGTAGTGAATGCGGTTGCTGTGACGTACAGGACGCCGCCCGCACTTGTAGCGGCATTGCGTAGCGACGGTGTCCCGTGTGGCGCGAATGCCGACACAAAGTTTGCCGCAAAGGGGCGCGGGAACGTTCGATGTCGCGGGCCGCAACGCGGGTATATGAAGCGGGTGAAGCATTTGATCAGTACGCTGGCAACGAAGGCGGACCAGCAAGTTGCCGCGCGAAGTGTGGGGACGCTGAGAGCCCGTGGGTAAAGGTCAAGCACTGGCGGTGTGAGCGGCTTTCTTTTGCCTACTTTTCTTTGCCGCTGCAAAGAAAAGTAGGTGCCGCCCCGCACAGGGGCGACGCCTGCGCCGCGAGGCGCAATCGCGGATGCCCGCGAGGCGCGAAGCAAACGAACGCATTCGCGGATGCCAGCGACAAAGGCGAAAAACCAAAGCGTCGCAGACAAAAAACCTACATCAGTACCGAATGCGTCTCATCAGTCGTTTCGACAACCAAAAGCCCTGCCCTCAACCCAGGCTTGACGGTCGCATTGGGAAACACGATCCGCTCTTCATCGTGCCGCACGACATACCGATAGTCCCCATCCCGCGCGAGCACCGTATCGCGCTCAAACGCAGTGAAGTTCGCCACGTCCTTCGCGAACAGCAATTCAAATGCATCGCTTTGCTTGGTGATCTGATCGATCACGGTAAACACGCGCGGCAACGCCAGCGAAGCATCCCCCGCCTCACCCGCAATGAGCTGCCGCACGGCATGATCCGCGCCAGCAAACCGCGACAAGTCGTTTTGCCCAAAGGGCCTCACCTTTCCAAGCTCCAGCGTGCAGGCATCCGCGCCACACGACTCGGCCGTGAAATGCGAGTACGTGTTGCCCTTCGTCGTGTGCAGCAGCACAGCCGCGATACGCGCATCGCGCAGCCACTCGAACATCGAACGCGACAACGGCGCGCCCGTATGTGGCAACAATGCAAACTGCTCGAACACGGAAGCGCGAATCGCCGTGTGCATGTCGATGTGCCAGCGCGCGCCGGGCGCATCCGATGCATCGGCGAAAAACCGCATCGCGATGCGCTCGAGCGCGGCAGCGCGCGGCGCTTCATGACTTTCGGGCAACTGCGCATGACGCCCGCTGAAGAGCCGGTTCAGATCGTCGTCGATATAGCGGCACGACTCGCGCATCGCCTGCACGTTGCCGAGAATCACGAGCAACCGGCACGCGAGCGCAACGCGTCCGTGCGCAATGTCGCGAACCAGAAACGACAGCAACTCGATGGGCGCCGTCTCGTCCCCATGAACGCCCGCCGATGCAAGCACGCTGCGCGCCCCGCCGCGCGATGACGCAGCGGGCTCGAACTGCAGCACGCCATCGTCGATCCACGACCATTGCACGCCGTTCGCGCACGCGCCAGCGCGCGCATCGTCGGCCGGCTGCGTGCCCGCGAGCGTGAACGCGAGGAAATCGTCGAGCATCGCCGGCACGGGCGTATCAGCGCTGGAAGTCATACAGCGATCCCAGACCCAGAATCTGCGTCAGTTCGTCGAGCGCGGTGCGCGACTCCGTGAGCAACTGCGGGTCGGCCAGATCAACGGGCGCGAGGCGATCGCGATAGTGCTTCTCGATCCACGCATCGAGCCGCGTGAAGAGACTGTCGTCGATCCACACACCCGGCGTCACCGCGCCACGCTCCGCTTCGTTGAGCACCACGCGCAGACGCAGACAAGCGGGGCCGCCGCCGTTCTTCATGCTCTCGCGCAGATCGAACACCAGCACGTCGTCGATGGGCGCCTTGCCCGATGCCAGGTCGTCGAGATACGCCGCGACACGCGGATTCTCGCGGCACTCCTGCGGCACCACCAGCACCTGGCGGCCGTCGCCGCGCAACAGCAACTGGCTGTTGAACAGATATGACGTCACGGCATCGGCGACGCTCACCTGCGCGTCCGGCACTTCGATCACGTTGAACTCGGCGTTGAGCTTCGAGAGCTTCGCGCGCAGGTCGTCGTACACGGCCTGCTGATCGACGAACGCCAGTTGATGACAAAACAGCGTGCGCGCGTTGCCCACCGCGATCACATCGTTGTGGAACACGCCCGCGTCGATCACGTCGGGCGTCTGTTGCGCGTACACGGTTGCATCGTCGGAAAGGCCATGACGATGGGCAACCGCACGGCTCGCCTCGAACGTCTGACGCGCCGGGTAGCGTTTCGGCTCCGGTCCGCGGCGATATTCGCTGCGGCCATAGACGAAGAACTCGACGCCTTTCGCGCCGTACTGCGCGCAAAAACGCGTGTGGTTCGCCGCGCCTTCGTCGCCGAGTGCGGGCGTGCCGGGCAGCGCTTCGTGCACGACGAAGCGCGACGGGTCCGCGAAAATCGCGCGCAGCGTGCGGCGCGTCGATTCGTGTTCGATCGCGCGATGCAGCTTGCTCGTCAGGTTCGCGGGCGTGAAGTGCACGCGGCCATCGTGCGTGTCCGCGGACGGGCTGACGGTCGCGGCGTTCGCCGTCCACATCGCCGATGCGGAACTCGCCGCCGCGAGCAATTCGGGTGCATTCTTCGCGACGCGCGCGATCACGCTCGCCTCATCGCCGGAGAAACCCAGCTCGCGCAACAGGCGCATCGACGGACGCTCCTGCGGCGGCAGCACGCCCTGGTTGAAACCGAGGTCCGCGAGCTGCTTCATCTTGCGCAGGCCCTGCTTCGCAGCGGCCTTCGGGTTTGCAACGGACTTCTCGTTGGTCTGCGACGCGACGTTGCCGAACGACAGCCCTGCATAGTTGTGGGTCGGTCCGACGAGTCCGTCGAAATTCGCTTCAGTGGCTTGCATCGTCGATCCTTAGAAGTGAAGACCCGGGGACACGCTTGCGGGCATTTGCAGTTGCGCGCTTTCGACGGAGGCCATCGGGTACGCGCAGTAATCGGCCGCGTAGTACGCGCTCGGCCGGTTGTTGCCCGAGCGCCCCGTGCCGCCGAACGGCGCCGCCGACGATGCGCCATTGGTCGGCCGGTTCCAGTTCACGATGCCGGCGCGGATCGCGCGCTGAAAGTGCGTCCACAGCGCTTCGTCGTCGGCGAGCAGCCCTGCCGACAGACCGAACTCGGTATCGTTCGCGCCCGAGATCGCTTCGTCGAACGAACCATAGCGAACAATCTGCGCGAGCGGGCCGAAGTGCTCTTCGTCGGGCAGGCTCTGCACGTTCGTCACGTCGAGAATCGCGGGCGTCACGAAGCCGAGCTTCGGATCGCGCTGCTCCATCTTCAGGAGCGGCTTCGCGCCGTCGGCGATCAGGCGCGCCTGCGCTTCGACGAGACGCGCCGCCGCGCGCGCCGAAATCACGGCACCCATATACGGCTGCGGATCGGCGTTGTATTCGCCGACGGCGATGCGCGACGTCACGTCGACAAGGCGCTCGAGGAAACTGTCGCCGAATGCGTCGTTCGGCACGAAGATGCGGCGCGCGCACGTGCAGCGCTGGCCTGCCGACAGGAACGCCGATTGAATCGTGTGATGCACGGCGGCATCGATATCGGCGACGGGCGCGACGACGAGCGGATTGTTGCCGCCCATCTCCAGCGCGAGCACGATCTCGGGCCGGCCGCCGAACTGCTTGTGCAGCAGCGTGCCCGTATCCGAACTGCCCGTGAAGAAGAGGCCGTCGATCTGTCGATGATTCGCAAGCGCAATGCCCGTGTCCTTCTCGCCTTGCACGAGGTTCAGCACGCCAGCGGGCAAGCCCGCGTCGCGCCACACTTCGACGGTGACGCGCGCGACGCCCGGAGCGAGTTCCGAAGGCTTGAACACAACGGCATTGCCCGCGATCAGCGCGGGTACGATGTGCCCGTTCGGCAGATGCCCCGGAAAGTTATACGGACCGAACACGGCCACCACCCCATGCGGACGATGACGCAGCACGGCCGTGCCGTCCGCGATCGCAGCGCGCCGCTCGCCCGTGCGCTCGTTGTACGACTGGATCGAAATCTCGACCTTCGCCGCCATCGACGCAGCTTCCGTGCACGCTTCCCACAGCGGCTTGCCCGTTTCGCGGCCGATCGCCTCGGCGATCGCTTCCTTGCGTTCGTTGATCAATGCGGCGAAGCGGCGCACGATGGCGATGCGCTCGTCGAGGCTCACGGCCGACCACATCGCGAACGCACGGCGCGCGCTCATCACGGCGCGATCGACATCTTCGGCCGATGCGCTATTGCCTTCCCACACCGTCGCGCCCGTGCCCGGGTTGCGCGATGCGAATGCGTGTCCTGTGCCGGCGATCCATTCGCCGTCGATGAAAAGCTCGCTCATGTCAGTCCTTGTTTCTGTGTCACTTACGCTCAATTGCGTTTCAGCGGCAGCACGCGCACGGGCTCGCCTGCCTTCACATTCAATGTGGCCGCCTCGTCCGCCGACAGACGGAACACGCCGTCCTCGACGACGCCCGCCGCCACGCCCGTGCGGAAATCGGCAAGCGACGTGTTCGAAACGAGCGAACGCGGGCCGCTTTCCGGCGCGGCGTCTCCTTGCGCTTGAACCGAGGCGATTTCGACGGGCACGACGACGCTCTCGCGCACCGTGCGCAAGTCGGCGACGTGGCATTCGAGCACGGGGCCTGCATCGAAGATGTCGACGTGATTCTCGTAACGCAGCCCTTCCGCTTCGAGCATCTTGCGCGCGGGCAGCGTATCGCTATGCGTGAGGCCGATCGCCTGCTGCGCGTCTTCGGGCAGCAGTTCGACATACACGGGGAAGCGCGGCATCAGCTCCGCGAGGAACGACTTGCGGCCATGCGAGCTGAGATAGTCCGCGGCGTTGAAGTCGATCTGATAGAAGTGCGAGCCGACCGCGCGCCAGAAAGGCGACGTGCCGTCCGCGTCGAAATGGCCGCGCAGCTCCGCGCAGATGCGCTGCGGGAAACGGTCGCGAAACTGCGCGATGAACATGAAGCGCGAGCGCGACAGCAAGCCGCCCACCCCATGTGCGCGATAACGCGGGCTCAGGAACAGCGAGCACACTTCCGCGTAACCCGTCAGGTCGTGCGAGATGTTGAGCGCTCGCATGCGGGTCCAGATGCCGAGGTCCTGCGACGCATGCACGACCGTGCTCACGCGATAGTTGTAGAACGGCTGCTCGAGTCCCACGGCCGTTTCGATTCCGCAGACACCGGCAATGTCCTTCGTCTGCGAATCTTCCATCACAAAGAAGTAGCCCTTCTCGTGCGACGCGGCCTTGTCCTCGATCGTGCGGCGCGCACGCGCGATGCGCGCGGCGAGCGCATCGCGATCCGGCTTGAAGGTCGTGAGACCGGGCCCCGTCTCCTGAGCGAGCGCGACGAGCGCGTCCACATCGCCCGTCTGCACGACGCGAACGACGATCATTGTGCTTCTCCCGTAGTGTGTTTCTGTTCCTGCTGATGCAGCGGCACGCAACGCACGGCCTCGCCGTCGCGCACGCCGAGCGCATGACGCGCGGCCGCCGGCAGCGGCGCGCCCTCGTCTTTCTGCGCGGGCAGATCGGCGAGCACGCAGCGGAATTCGCCGGGCCTGTTGCTCGCGATCAGATACGTCGCGCCGTGCTGCGCCGATGCCTCGCGCACCGTGCGCGTCTCGTTGCGCGCGACGCATGTGCTGCGATCGACCTGTGCGGTAAGCACCGGGCCCGCATCGAATATATCGACGTACCGGTCCGTCTCGAAGCCCTCTTCCATGTGGATGTCGTAGGCGAGGAGCGCCTTTTCGTCGGGCTCGCCGAGCACGCGCTGCGCGGCTTCGGGCAACAGCGGCACATAGATCGGATAGCTCGGCATCACTTCCGCGATGAACGTGCTGCTGCGTCCGCCCGACTGCACTTCGATGTCCGCGAAATTGCGGCCGAAGAACTTGCGGCCGACGGCCTCCCAGAACGGCGACACGCCCGCGTCGTCGGTCACGCCGAGCAGCAGCGAGAAGACTTCGGACGTGAAGCGCTTGCGGTTCGCGGCGACGTACATCATGCGCGCGCGCGACATCAGGTGAGCGGCGGCATCGCCGCGCATCGCCGGGTCGATGTAGAAGCCCGCGAGACGGCTCTTGCCCGTCAGTTCATGCGACATCGTCAGCGCGTGAATCTTGCGGTTGACGTGCAACTCGCGCGACGCATGAATCAAGGCATCGTTGCGGAACACGTAGAACGGTTCCGAGTAGCCGGCTGCCGCGACGATGCTCGCCGTACCGTGCAGCTTGCCCGTCTCGCTGTCCTCCAGCACGAAGAGATAGAACTCCTCGCCCGGAAAATCGACTTCCGCGCGAAACGAGTCTTCCGACAACGCGACGCGCGCCTCCAGCGCGCGCCGGTCGTGCGGCAGCGAGTGCAGCACGGGCTGCGCGTTGCGCGCCATCTGTTGCAAGGCGTCGAGATCGGCCAGGCGGCCAGGGCGGACGAAGAGCATCGTGGTCTCGTGTAATGAAGCTTTAATGTGGCTCGACGGATTACTTGGCCAGCGCCGTGACGCCGACGACTTCCTCGATCGCCTTTTCGAAGCGCGCGAGACCTTCGTTCATGTCGTCGAGCGGAATGATCAGCGACGGCGCGAAACGCAGCACATCGGGACCCGCCATCAGCATGATCACGCCGTGCTTGCCCGCTGCCGTCACGAAGTCTTTGGCGCGGCCCTTGTAGGCGTCCGTGAGTTCGACGCCGATCAGCAGGCCCTTGCCGCGCACGTCGCTGAAAATGCCGAAGCGTTCGTTGATCTTCGCGAGCGTCGCCTTCAGCGCTTCGCTGCGGGCACGCACGCCTTCGAGCAGCTTCGGATCGCTGACGAGCTCGACCACCTTCAGCGCGATCGCCGTCGCGAGCGGATTGCCGCCATATGTCGTGCCGTGCACGCCAACCTTGAAGTGCGCGGCGAGTTCTTTCGTGGTCAGCATCGCGCCGATCGGGAAGCCGTTGCCGAGCGCCTTGGCCGTCGTCAGTACATCGGGTGTCACGCCCGTGTCCTCGTACGCGTAGAAGAAACCCGTGCGGCCCACGCCCGTCTGCACTTCATCGAAAATCAGCAGCGCGTTGTGCTGGTCGCACGCTTCGCGCAGCGCCTTCAGGAACGCGGGATCGGCGGGAATCACGCCGCCTTCGCCCTGCACCGGCTCGACGATCACGGCACACGTCTTCGGGCCGATGGCCGCGCGCGCCGCGTCGATGTCGTTGTAAGGCAGATGCCGGATGCCCGCGGGCACGGGGCCAAAGCCTTCCGAATACTTGGGCTGGCCGCCGACGCTCACCGTGAAGAACGTGCGGCCATGGAACGACTGCGTGAACGAGATGATTTCGTCCTTCTCCGCGCCGAAGCGCTCGAAGGCGACGCGGCGCGCGAGCTTCAGCGCGGCTTCGTTGGCTTCCGCGCCCGAGTTCGCGAAGAACGCGCGGTCGGCGAAGGTCAGCTCTTCGAGACGCTTTGCCAGACGCAGCACGGGCTCGTTCGTGTAACCGTTACCGATGTGCCAGAGCTTCGCACCCTGATCGTGCAGAACCTTCAGCAGCTCCGGATGCGCGTGGCCCAGCGCCGTCACGGCGATGCCGCCCGCGAAGTCGATGTAGTCCTTGCCTTGCGTGTCCCACACGCGGGAACCGACGCCGCGGTCCGGCACGAAAGACGCCGGCGCGAATACGGGGACCATGACTTCGTCGAAGGTCTGGCGGGTTACGTTCTGGTCGTTCATGGCGGGTCCTTGGGGCTCGTTCACAGTAGTGGTTCCTAGTTTAGGTGACATGGCGCGAGGCGTCTTGCGTGGAAGCGACGGGTTCTTTTTAATGTCTGGCGGCTCGTGTCTTGCGGCTTAATGTCTTGCGACGCTGTTTGGGTTCTTGCCGTTGTCGCGGGTTATTTCAGCGTGCCGCTGGCATCCGCGATTGCTTTCGTTTTCTTTGCCCTTGCGCGGGCATCCGCGATGCGCCTCGCGGCGCGGACGTTGCCCCTGTGCGGGGCGGCACCTACTTTTCTTTGCCGCCGCAAAGAAAAGTAGGCAAAAGAAAGCGGGCTCACACCGAAAGTGCTTGGCCTTTACCCACGGGCTCTCAACGTCCCCACGCTTCGCACACCGGTGTGCTGGCTTATGTAGTTGCCAACGTGCTGGCTCAACGCCTCACCCGCTTCATGCACGTGTGGCACGGCTAAGGGTATCGAACGTTTCAGCGCCGCATGTCGGTAGTGAATGTGGGTTGCTGTGTTGTACAGGGCAACGCCCGCAATCTGTGGCGTATCGAGTAGCGAAAGTTTCCCGTGCGGCGCGAATCCCTACACACAGTTTGCCGCAAAGGGGCCTAGGATATTCGCTGTCGTGAGCCGCAACGCGGGTGTGTGAAGCGGGTGAGGCGTTCAGATAGCGCGTTGGCAACGCGCACTAGCCAGTACGTTGCCGCAAGAAATGTGGGGCCGTTGAGAGCCCGTGGGTAAACGTCAAGTATTGGCGGTGTG